>NZ_JBNAIN010000001.1:0-460269 GCF_052048055.1 Candidatus Pelagibacter sp. HIMB1485
AATAAATATTGATTATTTTTTTTATAAACATTTAATTTATAATATGTTTCCTTGTTAATTTTCTTAAATTTCACTAAATCAAAATTTTTATTTTTAAAAGCTTTGCAATTATTAGATAATGGACATTTATTGCATGTAGGGTTTGTAGGTTTGCAAATTAATGCACCCAGTTCCATCAAAGCTTGAGCATAATCACTTGATCTTTTTGTCGATGTACCAAAAATTTTTTTTTGATCTTGTAAGAATTCTTTTTTAATTTGACTTTGTTTCTTTAAATATAAGTATCTTTTTAATACTCTTTCAATGTTTCCATCCAAAGGAATTATTGGTTTGTTAAATGCGATTGCTGAAATTGCACTTGCTGTATAATCACCAATACCTGGTAATGATTTTAATTCATAAAAATCTCTAGGTATTTTTTTATTGAATTTTTTAACAATTATTTGAGCAGTTTTTTTTAAATTTCTTACTCTTGAATAATACCCAAGACCTTCCCAAAGTTTGGTTAATTTTCTATCATTATATTTTGATAGCTTTTCAATATTAGGAATATTTTTAATAAATCTATTAAAATAAGGTATCACAGTAGCAACCTGAGTTTGTTGCAACATAAACTCGCTAACCAATGTAAAGTATTGTTTCTTTTCTTGTGAAACCTTATTTCTCCAAGGTAAAGATCTCTTATTTATATCGTACCAATTGAGAATTTTATTTGTTATTATTAGATCTTTCATATGCAATTTAAAAATAATACTAAGCAGAGAAATACTAGCATTCAAGGATTAAGATCTTTCAAAGACACTTTGCCAAAAAATCTAAAAAAAATTATTAATAAAAAAGGTCATATATATTCAGAAACACTCAGTAATTGGAAGTATTTAGTTGGGAATGAATTGTTTAAAGTATGTTTCCCAAAAAAATTCAAAAACTCAAATCGATTTGGTGTCAGTACTTTAGTTGTAATGGTTAAAAGGGGCCATGAAGTAGATGTGGAATATTCAAAAAAAAACATTTTAGATAAAATGAATAATTTTTTTGGCTACGATGTTGTTGAAAAGCTCAAATTTATTAGCTTTGATGACGAACAAAAAACTAGCAGTTTGAATGAAATTAATTCTAATAATGTGGCAATTAGTAAATATCGAGATAAAATCAAAGATGTTAAAAACGATAAGATTAAAAAATCATTAACAGAATTAACAAAAGTTTATAAAGAAAAATGAAAAAAATTATATTACTTGCCATAATTGTTTTGGGAAGCTTTTCAAATTTAAATGCTGAAGAAATAAAAAGAATTATTGTTGGAAATAAAGAAGCAAAAATAACTATAATTGCGTTTGAGTCACTAACTTGCAGCCATTGTGCTAATTTTCATAAAAACGTTTATCCAGAACTTAAAAAAGAATATCTGGACACAGGTCTTGCTAAAATAGAATTTAGACATTTTCCTTTAGATATTGCCGCCTTCAACGCTTCAAAAGTTGCTCAATGTAAAAATGATGGTAATGTTGATATTTTGGAAAGTTTATATGCTAACCAACAAAAATGGGTAAAGGGAAGCTCTATTGAAGAAGCAAATAAAAATCTTCAAATATTTTTAAAAAATGAAGGTTTCTCTATCGATTTTGAATCTTGTGTGAATAACAAAAATATTGAGGATTTTGTGTTAAATGACCGAATAGAGGGTGCAAAAAATTTCAAAGTAAACGCAACCCCTACGATAATAATAAACAACGAAAAATTCGAAAAAAAACTTAATTATAAAAATTTGAAAAAAGCACTAGAAAAAATGATATAAGTTAGTGCATGGAGTTTAAAAAAATCCAATTAAATGGATTTAAATCATTTGCCGAAAAAACAAATTTCTTAATAGAAGAAGGCCTTACTGGAATAGTTGGTCCTAATGGCTGTGGAAAGTCTAACATAGTTGAATCTTTGAGATGGGTGATGGGAGAGACTTCTGCAAAAAGTATGAGAGGTTCAGGAATGGAAGATGTAATTTTTTCAGGTACATCAAATAAAGCATCAAAAAATATTGCTGAAGTTTCCATAGAAGTAGAGAACAAAGAAAAAGAAGGTCCCATTCAGTATCGTGAATTAGAAAACATTCAAGTTAGACGAAAAATTGAAAAAGATAAGGGTTCTAAATTTTATATTAATGACAAAGAGGTAAGAGCAAGAGATGCTCAAATGTTTTTTGCAGATCTTTCAACGGGTGCACATTCTCCTTCTATGATTAGTCAAGGAAGAATTGGAGCTTTAGTCACAGCAAAACCTACTGATAGAAGAGCAATACTTGAAGAGGCAGCTGGAATTTCTGGTTTACATGTAAGAAGACATGAAGCTGAACTTAGACTTGGCGCGGCTGAAAATAATTTAAAAAGAGCTGATGAATTACGAAGGCAGCAAGAAAAACAATTGGCAAATCTTCAAAAGCAAGCAGAAGAAGCTACAAAATACAAATTAATTTCAGAAGAAATAAAAAAAATAGAGGCTGGTCTATATTATCTAAGATTATTGGATATCGATAAGGAGATAAGAATAGAAAATGAAATTAATACAGAGGCAGGAGGTGAAGTTGAAAGTTTCAACAATCAGATATCTGAACTTGAAAACTTAATAAAAACTTCAACCGATAAAGTTGCTCCACTTAGAGAAAAAAATATTGAGAATTTATCAAGAATACAGAGACTTAATTTGGAACTACAGAACCTAGATGAGGAAAATACTAGAATTCAAGATGAAATTGAAACAATTAAGAAATCAATAAAGACTTTAGACGAAGACATATCAAGAGAAAATGGAATTATTATTGATGCTAACTCTAATGAAAAAAGATTAAAGGAAGAAAAGTCAGACTTAATTGAAGTAGATTCAAAATATTTTGAAACAGAAAAGTTATCAAACGAAGATCTAGAAAATGCAAAAAATGAACTTGAAAGAGAGCAAAAAGAAGTTGACGAAGTTGTTAATAATTTAGCCGACGATACAATTAAAATAAGCATTGGTCCTATAAAGAATGTAAAAAATTCAATTACTAGAGCAAAAGAATTAATTGATAGTAATGAGATAAATCAAGCAGTTACATTACTAGATAGATGTAATATGGAATTAGACAATTTTATTAATGATTTAAAAAATGAAAAATCAAGAACAGAGCTATTAAGTGTAAATGAGAAATCTCAAAATATAAAAATACTTCAAGAAAAATATGCTGATGCATATAGTAAAAATCAGTCAATAAAGAATGAATCAGTAAAAAGAAATGAAAGAATAAAAACAATAGAGACTGAAATAGAAAGCTGGAAAAATCTTTTATCTAATTCAGAAAAGATGGTAAATGAATTAACTGAAAGAAAAAATAAATTATCTAAACAATTAAATGATTTAGAAAATCAGCCAAGAGTACAAGCAGAAAGAAAAGGTCAAATTACAGAAAATTTAAGAATTTCTGATGAAGAAAAAATAGAGAACGAAAAAATTATAGAAGAAACTGATAAAAAAATTGAAACTTTAAGAGTTCAACTAAATGAAATACAAGAGCAATCAATTCAAATTAGAGAGCGAAAAGCTAGCTCAGGTGCAACCATAGAAGGTTTACAAAAAAGAAAAAATGATTTGCTTGATAGGGTTAATACAGAATTAAATTTAACAGAAGAAAATATTTTAGAAAATTCAAATTTATTTGGAGTTGAAGAACTTCCAAATCATGTTGATCAAGAAGATGCATTAGATAAAAAAAAACAACAAAGAGATCAATTAGGTTCTGTAAATTTAAAAGCAGATGAGGAAACTAGTAAGTATGAAGAAGAAATAAAAAAAATGGAACAAGATCGTAGTGACCTAGTTACCGCAATTGTTAAACTTAAAGATAGTATTGATGAGCTAAATCAAAAAGGAAGGGAAAGACTTGTTGAGGCATTTGAAAAAGTTAACAGAAAATTTAATGAGGTTTATACAAAACTTTTTAATGGAGGAAATGCCAAGCTTGAATTAGTAGACTCTGATGATCCATTAGAAGCTGGTTTAGAAATGTTGGTCAGTCCACCAGGAAAAAGGCTTCAATCTATAACTTTATTATCTGGTGGTGAACAAGCACTAACTGCCCTATCTTTAATATTTGCAGTATTTTTAACTAACCCTTCTCCAATTTGTGTTTTAGATGAGGTGGATGCTCCTCTTGATGATGCTAACGTTACAAGATTTTGTAGCTTGCTAGAGGAGTTAATTAAAATTACTAACACTAAATTTATAATTGTTACTCACCACGCCTTAACAATGTCTAAAATGAACAGGCTATATGGAGTAACTATGCCGCAAAAAGGGATAAGCCAACTGGTAGCTGTAGACCTGCAAAAAGCAGAAAGTATGGTTGCTTAACCAAAATAAATGGCAAAAGACCCTTTTAAAACTCGCTTAGAGATTGCAAAAAGCAAGATTTCTAAGAAAAATCTTTATAACAAGAAGGATAATCCCTCACCTATTGGAACTGCATTCAAATTGAGCACAGAACTTGTTTCTGCAGTGGCTGTCGGGACAATTATTGGGTTTATTTTTGACAAGACCTTTGGTACTAAACCCTGGTTTATATTAATATTTTTTTTTGTTGGGGTGATCGCTGGAATAACAAACGTGATTAGATCAGCAAAAAAGATGCAAAAATAAGTTAGTACTATGGCAGCAAACCCGATGTCCCAATTCGATGTTTATAGAATTGGACCTGAAATTAAAGTTGGAGCATTTGATATATCTTTTACAAACGCAAGTTTGTTTATGATTATAAGTACAATTTCTATTTTATTAATTTTTAATTTAGGATCTAAGAAAAATTCAATCTTACCAAATAAAATTCAATTATTAGCAGAACTTAGCTACACCTTTGTTGCTAAAATGATTAGTGATACAGCTGGTTCTAAAGCAAAACCATATTTTGCATTTATTTTTTCATTGTTCATGTTTGTTTTATTTTGCAACATGTTTGGAATGATACCGTACACATTCACTGTAACTAGTCATATTATCGTTACATTTGTTCTTGCTGCATTTATCTTTATTGGCGTAACAGTAATTGGATTTATTAAACATGGTTTTGGATATTTAAAATTATTTGTACCAAGTGGAGTACCAGCAGTATTACTTCCTTTAATAGTAGTTATTGAAATTATTTCTTATTTAAGTAGACCAATAAGTCTATCAGTTAGATTATTTGCAAATATGATGGCCGGTCATACAATGATGAAAGTTTTCGGAGGCTTTGTAATTAGTCTTGGAATAGTTGGTGGATGGCTTCCACTAAGTTTTTCGGTTGCATTAACTGGTTTGGAGATATTAGTTGCTTTTCTTCAAGCATATGTTTTTGCAATTTTAACCTGCATCTATTTAAATGATGCATTAAATTTACACCATTAATAACAGAGGAGGATATAATGGAATTAGAAGCAGCAAAAATGATCGGAGCAGGTTTAGCAGCAATAGCTTTAGCTGGTGCCGGTGTTGGTATTGGAATAATTTTTGGAAATTATTTATCAGGTGCTATGAGAAACCCATCAGCAGCTCAGAAACAATTTCCTAACCTACTTTTAGGTTTTGCACTTGCTGAAGCAACAGGATTATTTGGATTAGTTGTTGCATTGATTATTTTATTTGCATTTTAAGTTAATGGTCAAAAAAATATATCTTCATCTAATATTTTTAAGCTTCTTTTTTATTAAAGAAGCTTTTGCCGCTGAAAGTGGAGGTATGCCTCAATTAAATCCAGAGTTTTGGGTTTCTCAGATTTTCTGGTTAGTACTTACTTTTGGGATAATGTATTTGGTTTTATCTAAATTAATTCTTCCAAAAATTAGTAACAACTTAGAGTCTAGAAAATCTCAAATTCTAGAAAATATTGAGGCAGCTGAAAAACAAAGAGAAGATAGTGAGACCAAACTTAAAGAATATGATCAAATAATTTTAAAAAGCAAAACTGAAGCTAATGCTATGTTTAATC
The DNA here is from genome assembly GCF_052048055.1 of Candidatus Pelagibacter sp. HIMB1485. Lineage (NCBI taxonomy): Bacteria > Pseudomonadati > Pseudomonadota > Alphaproteobacteria > Candidatus Pelagibacterales > Candidatus Pelagibacteraceae > Candidatus Pelagibacter > Candidatus Pelagibacter sp. HIMB1485. Next base: position 5,990 of record NZ_JBNAIN010000001.1, read on the forward strand.
AAGCAAGAGAAAAAGCAGTTAAAGATATAAACGCTAAAAGAGAAGTTCTTGATAAACAAATAGATGACGAAATAGCTAAAGCGGAAAAAGAAATCCAAGCTTTAAGAGATAATGCGCCTGATAAAATAAATAAAATTGCTATAGAAACGTCATCCGAGTTACTTCAAAAACTTATTGGTGCTGAAGTAAATAATAGCAGCATATCAGCAATTGTTGACGATCTATCTAGAAGAAATGGAGATAAATACTATGGCAATTGATGCAACTTTCTGGGTAGCAATATCATTTGTAATCTTCATCGGGGTTTTAGTTTACTTTAAAATTCCACAAAAAGTTTCTCAAATGCTTGACGGTATGATTTCTGATATCAAAAATGAGATAGATGAAAGTGAAAAATTGAGAACAGAAGCAAAAACTTTACTCGATAATGCTCAAAAAAAATTAGATACCGCTACTTCTGTAAGTAATGAAATTTTGGAAAATGCAAAAAAAGAGTCGGATAAATTAATAATAGATTTAAATGATAAATTTCATAAATCATCAGAAATTAAAAAAAGTTTGGCTGAAAATAAAATTAGCCAAATGAAAGAGGCTGCATTAAAAGAAATAAAAGATGCTTCAATCAAAATAGCGGTGGACTCAGTAAAAAAAATCATAACCACATCAGTTGATAAATCTAAACTGGATGCTGTATTTCAAAAAAATTTAGAAGAAACTAAAGAACAGCTAAAAAAAATAAACTCATAATACGGTTACAATTTCCTGAAAAAACTATAAATTACAGCAATGAATTCTATAGTTATTGGATCTGGATTTGGTGGTATTGCTGCAGCAATAAGACTAAGAGCCAAAGGACATAAAGTAAAATTAATAGAAAAACATTCAGATCTAGGTGGAAGAGCTAGAGTTTTCAAAAAAGATGGTTTTACCTATGATGCTGGGCCAACAGTAATAACAGCTCCATATTTAATTAACGAACTATTCAGTTTGTTTGATAAAAATCCTGAGGACTACATAAAACTAACCCCACTTAAAATTTGGTATCAATTTGTGTTTGAGGACCAAACTAAATTTAATTACTCAGGTGATGAAATAGAAATGAAAAAACAAATTGAAAATTTGAGTCAAGAAGATGTTAAGGGGTATGAAGATTTAGTAAATTTTACCAAAAAAATTTTTGAGAAAGGATTTTTAGAACTTGCAGATGTTCCATTTGATAGACCATTTTTTATGATGAAACAGTTGCCAGCATTATTAAAACTTAAGAGTTATAAATCAGTTTATTCATTAGTATCGTCTTATGTAAAAAATGAAAAATTAAGAAGGATGTTTAGTATGCATCCACTTTTGGTTGGTGGAAATCCGTTCACAACTACTTCCATTTATGGGCTAATTCTTTATTTAGAAAAAAAATGGGGCATTCATTATTCAATGGGTGGCACAGGAAATATAATTAAAGGATTTGAAAAGTTAATGAAGGAAATGGAAATCGAAATAATAAAAAATACTGAGGTAAGAGAAATTATTACTAAGAATAATAAAATTACTGGTGTTGTAGTCGACAATGAAGAGATTATCGAAGCTGATAACGTTATTTGTAATGCAGACCCTCCTGCTTTTTATGAAAAGATGACTAGTAAAAACTTAAAAAATTCAATGCTGTTTGATTGGAAACAAAAAAGGATGGATTACTCAATGGGTTTATTTGTTTATTATTTTGGAACCAAAAAAGTATATGAAAACGTTGAGCATCATACAATTAAATTTGGAAACAAATATAAAGAACATCTAGATGATATTTTTGATTATAAAAAATTAAATAACGATATTAGCTATTATCTCCATAGACCCTCTGCAACAGATAAGAGTATGGCTCCTGAGGGAAGTGATTGTTTTTATGTATTAGTGCCAGTTCCAAACAATCAATCAAATATAGATTGGCAAATAGAAGGAGAGAAAATGAAAAATCTTGTAGTTGATAAAATGGAAAATGATTTAATGCCAAATCTTAGAAATAATATTGTATCTGACTTTTATCTTACACCTGATTATTTTGAGAAAGAACTAAATACAAAATATGGATCAGGTTTTTCAATTCAGCCTAAATTCACTCAATCAGCTTATTTTAGATTTCATAATAAATCAGAAATTTATGACGGTTTATATTTTGTTGGTGCCGGAACTCACCCGGGTGCGGGCGTACCAGGAGTACTTTCATCTGCAAAAGTATTAGATAAATTGATTTAGAATGTTAACTAAAAATTATTTAGCAACCTATGCAAAATCATTTAATTGGGCTGGTTTTTTTTTGCCAAAAAAAACTTATGATAAATGTTCTGCGCTTTATGATTTTTGTAGAGAAGCAGATAATATTGCAGACGATCCAGGAAAATTAGAAGACAAAATAATTAAATTTGAAAACTTTAAGAAAGATTTTTTAAATAAAAACTATCAAAACATTGTCATTAAAAATATTTGGGAACTTATAGATGAATTTAACATTTCAACAAAAGTAATTAATGATTTATTTGATGGGATTAACTCAGATATAAAAGAAAGAGTAGAATTAAAATCAAAAAAAGAATTATTAATATACTCTTATAGAGTAGCAGGCACAGTTGGTTTAATGATGGCAAAAATTTTAAAAGTTAATAAGACAAATTCTTTAAGATCAGCTATCGATCTTGGAATAGCAATGCAGCTTACCAATATTTCAAGAGACGTAATTGAAGATAAAAATAATAAAAGAATTTATATCAATGAAAATTTCAACGACATCGTATCTACCATTTCTTTGTCTGAAAAATTTTATAAAAATTCTTTTTACTCAATTAAAGAAATACCTTTAAGTTTCAGATTCTCTATTTTAGTTGCAAGACGAGTCTACAGAAAAATTGGATACAAAATAATTAATAAAAATAATTTAGAAAATTATAAAAATTCTGGAAAAATTTATGTAACAAAAATTGAAAAAATCATTGAAACTTTTTTATCAATTTTTGATTTAATAATTTTAATATTTACAAATAAAAATGATAATAACATTGAACATGATCATTCATTAATTAATGAAGAGATAAATTTAAATGAAAGATTTTGATTACATAATTATCGGTGGTGGTTGTGCAGGCTTGTCTTTGGCTTATGAACTTGAAATTTCTGATAAATTAAAAAATAAATCTTTAGCTATAATTGAGCCTAGAGACCAATATAAAAGAGATAAAACTTGGTCATTTTGGAAAGTATTTCCACACAATTTTGATGATTGTGTCAAAAAAAGTTGGGATAATTTTTCCATAAACATTCCTAATGATACAAAGTTTATTGATTGTAAGCTAACACCTTATCAATCTATAGATAGTGGAAAATTTTATGACAAAATTCTTTCAAAGCTTAAATTAAATGAAAATATAAAATTTTTTAAAAATATTAATGATATTGAATTATCAAATTCAATAATTTTTAATAGCGTTCCAAATTATGAAAATAAGGCAAATAATTTGTGGCAACATTTTTGTGGTGTGGAAATAGAAACTGAAAAAGATTTTTTTGATGACCAAATATTTAACTTAATGGATTTTGCATGCGATCAAAAAAATGAGGTTCATTTTTTTTACACCTTACCTTTTTCAAAAAAAAGTGCACTTGTGGAAACTACCTGGATATCAAATTTAAGTAATGAAAATATAAAAGACTATGATAATCAAATAGATCAATACTTAAAAAACCATTTAAATATTAGAAATTATAAAATCAATTTTAAAGAAGAAGGCTCTATACCTTTATTTAGAAATAAAAATCTTAAAAAATTAAACGAAATATATATTGGATCAGCCGGTGATATGACAAGATTAAGCACAGGTTACACCTTTTTAAATATTCAGGAACACAGCAAATATATAGCAGAAAACATTGAAAATATTTCTAAAGCTAAATTGTTTAAAATTAAAAAAAAATATGATTTATTGGACAACATTTTTTTGAAAGTTTTAAGAAATAACTCTTCAGATATGGGGGAAATTTTCTTTAAAATGTTCAATAGTTCACCTAAGACTGCTATTAATTTCTTATCTAATAAAAGTAATTTTTTGGAAGATTTAGAAATAATTTTAAAAATGCCTAAATGGAAATTTTTAAAAGAATTATTTTAAATGACTAATCAATTAATAAAAAAAATTAACCTTAATCATTCATTTATATTTTTTTTGTTAATTAATTTATTTTCCGTCGTTATGTTTAAATTAAATTATTTAGATATTTCATCATCAATATGCTTATTTTTAATTTTAACTATTGGAGTTTCACACGGTGCATTAGATAATATTAAAGGTAAAAAACTTCTTAAATTATTTAATTTTGAAAAAATATATATTTTCTATATCTTTTATATTTTTATAGCAGTTTGCGTCATTATTTTTTGGTTACTCTTACCTGCAACCACACTGTTAGTTTTTCTTATAGTGGCAGCATTTCATTTTGGTAAAGAAGATACACAATTTTTAATAAACAAAAAATCGTACTTAATTCAATTATTATACCTTTTAAAAGGATCACTCATAATTCTTGCCCCGCTTTTTTTTCATTTTGATGATACTGTGAAAATATTCAAATCTTTACTTGTTGTTAATGAAAATTTTTATTTATTCTTAGAATTTTTAGAAGAAAAAAAGATAATCGAGATATCAATTATTTTGAGTTCATTATCAAGTATATTTTTATTTATTGATAAGTTTGAATTAAAAAAATTCACTATTTTTTTCGATTATTTCTCAATTATAATTTTAAATTACTACTTTACTCCTTTAACAGCTTTTACAATTTATTTTTGTTTTTTACATTCTGTGAGGCACTCTATTTCACTTGCGATAGACCTTGATGAAAACAATCTCCAAAATGGACTAAAATTATTTATTTTAAAGGCTTTACCACTTACTCTTTTAACAATCTTTATTTCAATAATTGTATTATTTTTATTAAATGACGTTAATTATATAGATGATGCAATCTTAAAACTAATTTTTATTGGTTTGGCGTCTTTAACCTTTCCACATATATTGCTGGAATATTTTTTAGAGAAAAATGAAAAACAAACAAATTAAAATTTTACTTTCTGCTCCAAGAGGTTTTTGTGCTGGTGTTGAGAGAGCTATAGAGATTGTAGAAAAATCTATTCAAAAATATGGATCGCCAGTTTATGTTAGACACGAAATCGTTCATAACAAGCATGTTGTTGATAATTTAAAAAATAAAGGTGCTATCTTTGTTGAAGAATTAGAGGAAATTAATGACAAATCTAGACCCGTTATTTTTTCTGCGCACGGTGTTCCAAAAAAAATACCAGAAGATGCTGAAAATTATAAAATGACTTATGTAGATGCTACTTGTCCACTAGTTTCTAAAGTTCATAGAGAAGCGGAAAACTTAAATAAAGCTGGTTATCATATTATTTTGATAGGTCATGAGAACCATCCAGAAGTAATAGGCACTATGGGCCAATTACCCAAAGGATCTATTGATTTAGTTCAAAATGAAGCTGAAGCAATGGAGTATAAAACCAATCCTAAAGAAAAATTGGCTTATATAACTCAAACAACACTATCTGTTGATGACACTAAAGAAATAATAAAAATTTTGAAAGATAGATATACAAACATTAAAGAGCCAGCAAAAGAGGATATTTGTTATGCAACAACTAATAGACAAATGGCAGTAAAAAATATTGCAAAAAAGTGTGATATGTTTTTTGTAATAGGTAGTAGAAACTCTTCAAATTCAGTTAGACTTGTTGAAGTAGCCAAAAAATCAGGTTGTCAAAATTCACAACTTTTTCATTCTGAAAGTGAAATTCCTTTTGATCAAATACAGAATTCAAATACTATTGGTATATCATCAGGAGCATCAGCACCCGAAATTCTTGTAAAAGATTTTATTAATGAATTAAAAAAAAAATTTTCTATAAATGTTGAAGAAGTAGAAATTATAAAAGAAAATGTAGTCTTTAAAGTTCCTAACAAATTAAATTAAATGGCTGTATATACAAAAATAAATCAGAGTGATATCAATATAATAAACAACAAGTTTAATATTGAAAAAATTTTAAGTTTCCAAGGAATTACTAAAGGAATTGAAAATACAAATTACATTTTAAAATCCAAAAATAAAAAGTTTATTCTCACAATTTTTGAGAAGAGAGTTCTTCCAAAAGAGATACCTTTTTTTATGAAATTAATGGATCAATTAAATGATTCAAAAATTAATTGCCCAAGACCACTTAAAACTAAAGACAAAAATTATTTAATTAAACTAAAAAATAAAACAGCCTGTATTGTCACTTTCTTAAGTGGAAAAGATAAAAAGAAAGTTAACGAAAGTGACTGCTATGCTATTGGAAAAGCAATAGCTAAAATGCATATGGTTACTAAGAAGATAAAATTTACTAGAAAAAATTCAATGGGTGTAAAATATTTAAAACCTTTACTCCAGAGTATTAAATTTAAATCAAATAAAGGATCAAATTTGAAAAAATTTTTATTTAATAATTTTAATGATATTAAAAAAAATTGGCCAAAAAAACTTCCTTCTGGGATTATACATGGTGATTTATTCGTAGATAATATTTTTTTTAATAAAAATAAGCTGTCAGGAATTATAGACTTTTACTTTGCTGCTAACGATTACTATATGTATGAAATAGCAATCTGTATTAATGCACTGTGTTTTGATGAAAAAAATAAAAAATTTGTAATTAATAAGAAGAAAGTTGATAAATTAATCAAGGGCTACAACAGTGTTAAGAAAATTAAATCAAATGAAAAAAACAATTTAAATATTTTGTGTAGAGGTGCTGCTCTTAGATATCTGCTAACTAGACTATATGATTATACAAATACTCCAAAAACAGCATTAATCAAAATTAAGGATCCAAACGAATATTATCAAAAACTTATTACCCACAACAATTTGAATAGTTTTAAAGATTATTTGATTTAATGATTAAAATTTATACTGATGGCTCATGTTTAAAAAATCCAGGAAATGGTGGATGGGCAGCAATAATATGTACTGATAATGAAGTGAAAAAAATAAGTGGAAGTGAAAAAGATACAACAAATAATAGAATGGAATTAATGGCGACAATCAATGCATTAAAAGAAGTAAATTCTGAAGATTTGATAGAAATCTACACAGATTCTAAATATGTTAAAAATGGAATTACTGATTGGATCCACAATTGGATTAAAAATAATTGGAAAACATCTAATAAAGAGGATGTTAAAAATAAAGATTTATGGGTTCAATTGCATGATTTGAATAATAATTCTAAAATTAAGTGGAACTGGGTTAAAGCTCATGCTGGAAATCCACTAAATGAAGAAGTTGATTTATTAGCTAAAAAAGCTGCAAGTCTAGATTAATTTAAAGAAATTTTCTGCTGCTGAGATTTCACAAGATCCTGTATCTGCTTCTTCCTGAAGTTTAACAACCTTCATGTTATCAACAAACATCGTGTATCTATTAGATCTAATTCCTAAACCTCTGCCACTTTTATCAACATCTGCACCAATTTCTTTTGTAAAATTAAGAAATGGGTCACCCATCATAAGAATTTTTTCACCTACATCATTTTGTTTACCCCAAGCATTCATCACAAAGGGATCATTTACTGAAATACAAATTATATGATCAATACCTTTTTCTTTATATTGATCATGCATCTTAATATATCCTGGCAAATGTTTGGCAGAACATACAGAAGTATATGCCCCAGGTAGTCCAAATATTACAACTTTTTTGTCTTTAAAAAAATCTTCTATATTTTTTTTTACAGGCTCTCCATCTTGAAGAACAAAAATTTCTGAATTTGGCAGGTTATCGTTTTCTTTTATTTTCATTTGGATCTATCTTTAATATGTTCTTTTACTTTTTCAATATCATTTTCAAGAATATCATAATTTTCTTTCTCATTTAATATAAATTGAAGTTCATTTGGTAACTCAGCTTTAATATTTATAGCACTTTGAATTGCATCAGGAAACTTACATGGATGTGCTGTTGCTAGCACAACATTATTACCATTGAGATTGTTTTTATCAAAAGCTCCATAACCAATTGCAGTATGAGGGTCTAAAACAATATTAAATTCTTGATAAACAGACTTAATAATATCAAGTGTTTCAGTCTCGCTCATTCTTGCTGATAAGAAATCTTGATTAATTAAATTTAACTTTTCTTTATCAATTGAATATTTTCCTTCTTCTTTAATTTTCATCATGTCTTTTGATGTTTGTTCTGAATTCTTATCATTCAAATCAAAAATAAGTCTCTCAAAGTTACTTGCAATCTGTATATCCATACTAGGAGAAATAGTTTCAGAAACAGTTTCAGCCTCGTAATTACCGTTTGAAATAGCTCTATGGAGAATGTCATTTTGATTTGTTGCAACAATCAATTTATTAATGGGCAAACCCATTTTTTTGGCTAAATAACCTGCGTATACATCTCCAAAATTCCCTGTGGGAACAGAAAAATTAGTGGGTTTAGTGTGATCTTCAATGAGATAATAGCTGTAAAAGTAATAAACACATTGAGCAATAATTCTTGCCCAGTTGATTGAATTTACACCTGACATATTAATATCTTGAGAAAATTTTGTGTCAGAAAACATTGATTTAACTAAGTTTTGGCAGTCATCAAAATTTCCTTTAATAGCGATATTAAATACATTTTCATGTTTTCCAGTAGTCATGATTTTTCGCTGAACAGAAGAAACTCGATTATCAGGATGTAGTACAAAAATATTTAAATTTTCTTTTCCTTTTATTGCATCTATAGCTGCTGCCCCTGTATCTCCAGATGTGGCAACTACAATATTAATTTTTTCTTTTTGCTTGCTTAAATAAAATTCATAAAAATTTCCAAGAAGTTGCATAGCAACATCCTTAAAGGCTAGTGTTGGGCCATGAAATAACTCTAAGACTGATCGATCTCCTATTTTTATGAAATCAATTACATTTTCTCTCCTAAAAACAGAATAAGATTTATCAATTATTTTAGACAATTCATCTTTATCCATAAAATTTCCTATAAAAGGGAAAATAATTTTTTTTGCTAAATCTGAATAATTAAGTGATCTCAATTCTTTAATTTCTTTTTCACTATAGTTTGGAAGTGAACTGGGAATAAACAAACCCCCATCATCAGCAAGACCTTTGATAAAAACATCCTTAAATTCGTAAGTTTTAGTAGTATCTCTAGTGCTGACGTATCTCATTAATAATTTTTTTTTCTAAAGTATAGATATATTAAAAGAATCGAAATCGCCATCGAAAACCAAGTAATTGCATACTTTTTATGATTGTTTGAAATTTTAGCAGTGATCACTCTTGGTCTTGGGTTTTCGTAGTTACCATTTAAATAAATAATATATTTTGAAAAGTTTTTTCCTGTAAATTTTAAAATATCTTCCCGATCTAGTGTAAACCAATAATTTTTATCTATTTCATTCTTGGGTTTGAAAGAGCTTGATTTTGATTGAAGCATTAAAGTACCAATAATATTTTTTTGATCAACAACATTAATCTCTGGTTTGTTTTTTTGGTCAAAAGATATCCAGCCTCTATTAATTAAATAATCTTCATTTCCTATTTTAATTGGGTTAATAACTTCAAATCCAGGTTTACCAGTTTCGTTAAGATTATAGAGATAAATTTGTTTTTCAAAATCAATTTGTCCTGATGTTTTTATTCTTAAATAATTTTTTTTTTCTACATTTTGAAGCTCAACAGGATCAATCTTTAAAGAATTTTCAATTTGATTGATTAGATCTAATTTCCAACTCAATCTATACAATTGCCAAAAGCCTAATGACAACAAAACTAAAATTATAAAATAAACAAAAACTGAAAATAGAAGCTTATTCTTCAAGGATTAAATATTAACTTCCCCAAACGTAGATAGCTGCAAACAAGAATAACCAAACAACATCAACAAAGTGCCAGTACCAAGCAGCTGCCTCAAAACCAAAGTGGTGTTCTTTCGTAAAGTGACCCAATCTTCCTCTCCATAAACAAACAGCAAGAAAGATTGTTCCAACAATTACGTGGAAACCATGAAAACCTGTCGCCATATAAAATACTGCACCATAAATATGTCCTGAATAATCAAATGTAGCATGATGATATTCGTAAGCCTGTAATAAAGTAAAAAAGAAGCCAAGTGCAACAGTTGCTGTTAATCCTTGAATAAATCCCTTTCTATCGTCTTCTAATAAAGAGTGGTGAGCCCAAGTTACTGTGGTACCAGATAATAATAAAACCAGTGTATTAATTAATGGAATGTCCCATGGATCAAAAGTTTCTATGTCTTGTGGAGGCCAAACATTTCCAACAAATTCATTTGGGAACAAACTTATATCAAAATAAGCCCAAAACCATGCAACGAAAAACATAACTTCAGAGGCAATAAATAATGTCATTCCATATCTATGATGGATTTGAACAACTGGAGTATGGTGACCTTGATATTCAGCTTCAATCACAACATCTCTGAACCACATATAAGCTGCATAAATCACAAGAGCCAATCCTAAATACATTCCCCAAGATACATCATTGTGCATATAAAAAATTGCTCCAATAGCTAGTACCAAGCATGCAAAAGATGTAAATATAGGCCAAGGACTTGGGTCTACTAAGTGATAATCGTGTTTTTTTTCAGCTGACATATCTTTTAATTATGATTGTTTATAATAATCTGTCGAGAAAAAAGTATACGACATAGTTACATCCTGTAAGTTTTTAACTGTTGGATCATTTACCAGTTCTGGGTCCAAATAAAAAGTCATAATATAAGTTGCCTTCTCACCAGCTTTAAGTTCCTGTTTTTCAAAGCAAAAACAGCCTAATTTACTATAATATTTACCAAAACTTGCAGGCGAAACGTTGAAACTAGCAACTCCATAAGTTGTTTCGTCTCCATAGTTCTCAACCTCAAACTCAATTCTATTTACCTGACCAACCTTAACATCAATGACATTTGATTTAGCCTTAAAATCCCAAGTAAGATTGTTTACATTCGTATCAAATCTTACACTTACAACTTTATCTAAAACTATTTTCGGGGCTTCTTTAGATACTTGGGTTGTTCCTCCAAAGCCAGTTACACGACAAAAAAGATCATACAAGGGCACTGCCGCAAAAGATAAACCTAACATTAAACAAAAAATACCTGCTAGAAGTAATGGAGTTAATGTTTTGCTCTTAATCATATCTGCCTATCAAATACGCCAACGTTATACAATGTAAAAACAAACAAAAAAACCATAAAAGCTAAAATTAATAAAGCAGTTATAATATTTTTTTTCTTTGTTTTTTTATCAGGTGTTATCATAAAATTTTATCAATTAAGAAAAATACAAAAACTAAAAACAAATACAATATTGAGTATCCAAAAATCGTTTTTGCTTTTTTTGCATCAAACTTGTTCTTCTTAAATTTGTAAAGTTCGAAACATAAGTAATTATAATAAATTGTCAAAATTAATGATGGAATTAAAAATACTAGACCAACAAAACTAATTGCGTATGGAAAAACAATAACTGGAAGCATTATTAATGAATAAACAAATATATTTAATTTTGTGCTTTCAACACCATTAGTCAATGGAAGCATTGGAATATTTGCTTTTTTATAATCATCAGATTTGTACAAACTTAGCGCCCAAAAATGTGATGGTGTCCAAAAAAAGATAATTAGAAAGAAAGTTAATGGCTCGAGTGAAAGTGAATTAGTAGCTATAGTCCAACCAATTACAGGAGGTAAAGCTCCTGCAGCGCCTCCAATTACTATGTTTTGAGGCGTTTTTCTTTTAAGCCAAACAGTATAAACAAGCACGTAAAATAAAATTGTAAACAACAATAAAGCTGCTGAAACTGTATTTGCAAAATAATCTAAAGCAACAACGGAAAATATTGATAAAGCAATACCAAAAATCAAAGCTTGGTTTTTATTTACCTTACCAGTTGGTATAGGTCTTAAACAAGTCCTTGTCATTAATGCATCTAAATCAGACTCGTACCACATGTTTAAAGCTCCAGCGGCACCAGCTCCAATAGAAACTAAAATAATTCCAATTATTGCATCTTTTGTTGGAATGACGTTTGGCGCCATTAACAATCCAACTGCACAAGTAAAAATTACAAGAGACATTACTCTTGGCTTCATAAGTTTAAATAACTCAGAGAAATTGAAAACGTATTCTTGACTTAAATTTCTATTTTTTAACTTAGACTTAATCATTTAATTTTAGACAAAAAATCTAAATACTTTTTAAGTAGTAGATTTTTCTGCACTCTCTTCATCTTCAAACTTCGGTAATTCATCAAAAGTATGAAAATTTGGAGGAGACGGTACTGTCCACTCTAAAGTTGTTGCTCCTTCACCCCAAGGGTTTTGAGCAGCAGCTTTTTTCTTATAAAATGCATAAATTAGATTTGCGAAAAATACTCCTAAACCAATTACAGAAATATATGATCCAATTGAAGATATATAATTCCAACCAGCAAATGCATCTGGATAATCTGCATATCTTCTAGGCATCCCCGCTAAACCTAAGAAGTGTTGAGGGAAGAAAATTAAGTTTACACCAATAAATGTTAACCAGAAGTGTAATTGACCTAACCATTCTGAATACTCGTAACCACTCATTTTTCCAAACCAGTAATAAAAGCCTGCAAAGATTGCGAACACCGCTCCTAAAGATAATACATAGTGGAAGTGGGCTACTACATAGTAAGTATCATGCATTGCTGTATCTACACCTGCATTTGCAAGAACAACACCTGTAACTCCACCAACTGTAAATAAAAATATAAACCCTAAAGCCCAGACCATAGGTGTCTTAAATGATATTGAACCACCCCACATAGTTGCTATCCAAGAAAATATTTTAATTCCCGTCGGAACGGCAATGATCATCGTCGCTGCTAAGAAGTAAGCTTTAGTATCTGTGCTTAAACCAACTGTATACATATGGTGAGCCCATACAACGAAACCAACTATTCCAATTGCTACCATTGCATATGCCATTCCTAAATATCCGAATACTGGTTTTCTAGAGAATGTTGAAACAATATGACTGATCATTCCAAAACCTGGCAAAATTAAAATGTATACTTCAGGATGACCAAAGAACCAGAATAAGTGTTGGAATAACACTGGGTCTCCACCTGTTTGAGCATCAAAGAATGCAGTTCCAAAATTTCTATCAGTTAATAGCATTGTGATTGCACCTGCTAATACTGGAAGTGATAAAAGCAATAAGAACGCTGTAACTAAAATTGACCAAGCGAATAAAGGCATTTTATGCAATGTCATACCTGGAGTTCTCATATTTAAAATTGTAGTAATAAAGTTTACTGCTCCTAGAATTGAAGACGCTCCTGCTAAGTGTAAACTTAAAATTGCAAAGTCCATTGCTGGACCAGGCTGCCCTGCTGTAGATGATAAAGGAGGATAGATTGTCCATCCACCACCAACTCCTGTTTGACCTGGAGGGCCATCCATAAATATAGACATGATCAATAAAATGAATGAAGTTGGTAGTAACCAAAATGAAATATTATTCATTCTTGGGAATGCCATATCAGGTGCACCAATCATGATTGGTACAAACCAATTTCCAAAACCACCAATCATTGCTGGCATAACCATAAAGAAGATCATGATTAAACCATGACCTGTTACTAAGACATTGTATAAATGATAGTTTCCACCCAAAATTCCATCACCTGGATGCATCAATTCCATTCTCATTAAAACTGAGAATGCAGTTCCGATCACACCTGCAACAATTGCAAATATAAGGTACATTGTACCGATATCTTTGTGATTAGTTGAATACGCCCAACGTTTCCAACCAGTTGGTGTATGATGATCGTCGTGTGATGCAGTTTGTGTATACATATTATTTACTCGCTAGTTTTTTAAATTGATCTTCTTCATTAATTTCTTTTGCAAATTTTATTTTAGCCCCAGTAAGCCATTCTTGATATTCTTCTTCGGAAACTACTCTTACTGTAATTGGCATAAAAGCATGTTTAATTCCACAAAGCTCAGAACACTGTCCATAATAAGTTCCAACTTCTTCTGCTTTAAACCATGTTTCATTTATTCTTCCAGGAACTGCATCTCTTTTAACTCCAAAAGATGGTAAAGCCCAAGCATGCAAAACATCATTTGCTGTAATTAAAACTTTAACTACTTTATTTACCGGAACAACTAATTCATTATCTACAGCTAATAATCTAGGCTGATTTTCTTTTAAGTCTTTATCTTCAATCATGTAAGAGTCGAAAATAATATTTTCATCTGGATATTCGTATCCCCAGTACCATTGATAACCAATTGCCTTAACTGTTACATCTGCTTTTGGTATTGAATCTTGTTTATATAGAATTTTAAATGATGGAACAGCCATCACGATTAAAATCAAACATGGAATTAAAGTCCATAAAACTTCAACAGCAACATTGTGAGTTCTTTTAGAAGGAACTGGATTTGCTGATGCTCTAAATCTGATACATGCATAGACCATCAAAAATAAAACGAAGACGCTTATTGCAATTATTATTGGTAGCAGTAATTTGTCATGAAAATTAACTATATCTCTCATAGACTCTGATGCTGCTTTTTGAAAACCTAATTGCCAATCTTTTGGCTGGTTAGCAAACGCAACTGCAGGAGTTAAAATTGAAAGAATTGTTATTAAAATTTTTTTCATTTTTTAACCCTATATAGAACGTCTTCAAAAAAATTACACTTTAGTTTTCGCGACAAAATATCAATTTATAGCGTATTTTATGATCGATATAGCTGAAATTACGGCTGTTTCAGATCTCAATATATTCTCATTAATTTTCAATGGTTGAACTCCACTAAATTTAAGAATCTTAGCCCTTTCCTGTTCAGAAAAATCTCCTTCTGGACCTATAATTATGCATGTTGGATTATCAGTGATCTTCTTTAAATCTATTTTAGTATTTTTAGAATTTAGATCAGTAAAAATTAAATCAACTTTGTTGTTATTTAAAAAATCATCTAATAATTTAGGATCCTCAATATCTGGAACATTAATTCTATTGGATTGTTCTGATGCCTCAATAATTACTTTCTCCAGTCGTTCTTTATTAATTTTACGAACAATCGTTCTATCAAATATTATTGGAATAAATTTTGTAACTCCTAACTCAGTTGCTTTTTGAATCATAAAATTAAAGTAATTTGATTTAATTGGAGAAAACGCAAGCCACAATTCTTTAGAATTTTCTTTTTGTCTTAATTGTTTTGTAACATTAAATTCAACAATACCTTTTGAGATATTTAAAATTTTTGCTTCCCATTCACCACTACTGTTAAATAAAGAAAAAATTTCATTTTCTTTAACTCTCATTACTTTGTTTACGTAATGCGATTGAGATTTATCAAGTGTATCAGTTAAATTATTAGATAAACTTTTAGAAAAATATAATCTAATGTTACTCATATTATTAAATTAGTTTATGAAAAATATTAAAGCAATAATTTTTGATGCTTACGGCACTTTATTCAATGTAAATTCAGCAGCAGAAAAATGTAAAGACAAAATTGGTGATAAGTGGGAAGCTTTTGCAAATTATTGGAGAACCACACAATTAGAATACACATGGCTTAGAAGTTTAATGAAAAGACATAAAGATTTTTGGCAAATCACTGAAGACAGTTTGGATAAATCAATGAGTGTATTTAAAATAGATAATTCAATGAGGGATGAATTATTAAATCTATATAAAATACTCTCTCCTTTTGAAGAAGTTCCAGAAGTATTAAAATCTTTAAAAGAAAAAAATTTCACACTAGCAATACTTTCTAACGGTACACCTTCTTTGTTAAATGAATTAGTACAAAGTAATAATTTAAATAATTTATTTGATGATATTTTTTCAATCGAAGAAGTTGGTGTTTTTAAGCCTGACTCTAAAGTTTATGATATGCCAATAAAAAAATATAAAATTGAAAAAAATGAAGTTGCTTTTTTAAGTGCAAATACTTGGGATGTATCTGGAGGAGGAAACTATGGATACAATTCTATATGGGTAAATAGAAATAATAATATCTTTGATAATCTAGATTATATTCCTAAAAATAAGATTACTAACCTTAACGAACTAATTAGTATTATCTAATTCTATTCTCTTCAAAATTTTTATTTAACTTCTGAGAAATAGTTCTGGTATTTTTTTTATTCCAATCAGAAAAAGATTTTAAAATTGGAATAACTGAAAGCCCAAATTCTGTCAGAGAATACTCAACTTTTGGAGGCACCACTTGGTAGACTTCTCTATTTATAATTCCATCAATCTCTAATTCTTTGAGTTGTTTTGATAACATTTGTTGTGTGATTGTTTTCAACTCTTTTTTAAGTTTATTAAATCTCACTATTTTATTGTTAAATAAGTAAAATAAAATTCTGATTTTCCATTTTCCACCAAGAAAATAAATTGCTCTTTCCGCTGGGCATTCAATATTGTTTTTCATTATACTCATCTAAACACCTAATTATATTTTTCAAGGTATGATTATACATACTAGTATGAAAATATTGCGTTCTTGCAGAATTTAACCAGATCATTATTTAGATTAAAAAATTAACAAAGGAGATTTGTGAGCAAAGGAATAAAAGCAGGAGATCAACCTATTTCTATTGATGTTGAAAAAGGAAAAAATTATTTATGGTGTTCTTGTGGACAAAGTAAGAGCCAACCATTTTGTGATATGTCACATAGGGGAACAGAATTTAAACCAGTTAAATTTGTAGCTGAAGAAAATAAAACTATTTATTTCTGCCATTGTAAACAAACTAACAATCAGCCATTTTGTGATGGTTCACACAACAAATAGATCATGACAAATATTTTAGATTTGGTTGGGAGAATATTTATCTCTTTAGTGTTTTTGTTAAGTGGAATTAATAAAATTGGAAATTATGAAGGAACCATTGGTTGGATGGAATCTTTGGGAATGCCGGGTATTTTTTTAATTCCAGCAATAATTCTTGAGATAGGTGCTCCAATATTAATAATGATTGGATATAAAGTAAAAATTTCTGCTGCTCTCTTAAGTTTATTTTGTATAGCAACTGCAATTATTTTTCACACAGATTTTAGTAATCAAATGCAATTTGTATCATTTATGAAAAATATAGCATTAGCTGGTGGATTTTTATTTTTGGTGATAAATGAGACAAAAGAGTTTAGTTTAGAAAGGAAATTAGCAAAATAAATGTCAAAAATTGAAGTAAGTAAAATTATAGATCCTATCCCAGCTTCGGATGGTGCAGGAGTAAAATTAAAAAGAAGTATTGGTGTTGAACCAAATTACTTTGATCCTTTCTTAATGCTAGATGAATTCGGATCTGAAAATAGTGAGGATTATATTGCTGGTTTTCCACCTCACCCTCATAGAGGAATTGAAACTGTTACTTATATGTTGGCAGGAGATTTTGAACACAAAGATAGCACTGGTGGTGAAGGAAGAATGACTGCAGGTGATGTTCAGTGGATGAAAACAGGAAGTGGAATTATTCATTCAGAAATGCCGGCAATGAAAGAAGGAAGACTTCATGGCTTTCAATTATGGATTAACATGCCTGCTAAATTGAAAATGAGTAAACCAGAATACATTTATATTGATGCAGACAAAATGAGTGTTCATAAAGATGATGAGAAACAAGTAAAAGTTATTGCTGGTAAATTTGAAAATGCTGAAGGACCTGTAAAAGGTCATAATGTGGAACCAGTTTATTTTGATGTGGAGTTAAACAAAGACAAACAATTTAATTTTAATATTCCATCAACTCACAATACATTTATTTACCTAATAGACGGTGAAATTGAAATTGGCAGTGAGAAACATAATAATGTTAAGGATAGTACTTTAATATTATTAACAAAAGGTGAAGAGCTTAAAGTAAAAGCAAAAACAGATGCTAAATTTCTTGTGATATCTGGAAAGCCAATAAATGAAGAAATTGCAAGAGGTGGGCCTTTTGTAATGAACACTAAAGCAGAAATCTTGCAAGCTGTACAAGATTATCATAATGGTACATTTGTAAAATAAATTATGAATTCAGTAATAATATCAAAAGCAGGTGGACCAGAAGTTTTAGAATATAAAGAACTTAAACTTGAAGATCCAAAAGCTGATGAGGTGACGATTAAAAACCATGCGATTGGTTTAAATTATATTGATACTTATCATCGATCAGGGCTTTATCCATTAACTCTGCCCTCTCAAATTGGCTTAGAGGGAGCTGGAGAAATAATTAAAGTCGGCTCAGATGTAAAAGATTTTAAAGTTGGAGATAAAGTTGCATACTGTGCGGCTCCTCTTGGTGCATACTCAACTCATAGAAACTATCCAACTAAAAACTTGGTAAAAGTTCCTGATAGTGTTGATTTGGAAACTGCGGCAACATTAATGACAAAAGGGATAACTACATTTTATCTTTTACATAAAACTTATCCTGTGAAATCTGGAGAAGATATTTTATTCCATGCAGCAGCTGGTGGTGTTGGTCAAATTTTTGGCCAGTGGGCTAAAAGTCTAGGATGCAATGTTATTGGTACTGTCGGTTCGGATGAAAAAATAGAAAATGCAAAACAAAATGGTTACGATCATGTAATCAATTACAACAAAGATAATTTTGCTGAAACAGTAAAAGAGATTACTGAAGGAAAAGGTTTATCTGTTGTTTATGATGGTGTTGGGAAAAATACTTTTGATGGTTCAATTGAATGTTTAAAATTAAGAGGAATGTTAGTTTCTTTTGGGAATGCATCAGGTCCTTTAGATCCTGTTAATGTTGCAAAATCAATTCAGCCAAAAGGACTTTATTTAACAAGACCAAGCATTATGCAATATACAACAACAAGAGAAGAGCTAGATGAGGCTGCAAATAAAGTATTTGAAATGGCTTCAAGTGGAAAAGTAAAAGTAAAAATTTCAAAAAAATATCCTCTAAAAGATATTGCAAAAGCACATAAAGATTTAGAGTCTAGAGTTCTTACTGGTCCTGCGGTTATACTTCCTTAGTTTACATCCACATCCATATCAGACATATGGAGTTTAAGGGCATTTGTTGAAATTTGAATTTCTCTTATAAAAAAAATAATTGATATGATCATGGATAAACAACATGAGCCAAAAATTACTCTCGCTGCAAATACCTCATCTAAGTAAAGTGCGAAAACTGTAAGCATGTTAAATAGAAAACCAAATGAGGCAAACAAAATTGTCCATCTAAGAAGTGTTATTCTGCCACTTAAATTAATAAACTGCTTCTTCCACTCTGGTGGAATATGTTTTTCATAAACATGCTCGTCATGAAGTTGACGAATTAAGATACTTAGAGAATGAAATCTGTTGCTATAAACACTCATAAGTAAAGGAATAGCTGGAAACATAAGTGCTGTGACTGTGTAATCTATATTCATACGAATCAAATTGATTATGAAACTAGCCTTTGTTATTTACAAGTAAATTATGAACCAATTAAACTTATTTATTGAATTAACGAGATTAAAAAAACCAATCGGTTTTATGTTGTTATTTTGGCCATGCATTTGGGGACTGACTTTGGTTTATGATTTTAATTCTTCTTTAAATAAATATTTTTTTTTTGGATCACTTTTTTTAGCTGGTTCAATTTTAATGCGGTCTGCGGGTTGCATAGTAAATGATATTGTTGATAAAAATTTTGATAAAAAAGTTGAGCGTACAAAAAATAGACCAATAGCATCTGGTAAAGTTTCTGTTAAGCTTGCTTTATTTTACTCAATTGTATTATGCGGATTAGCATTTTTAGTGTTAATTAATTTTAACAAATTTACTATTTACATGGCGCTACTATCAATGCCATTAGCATTTACCTATCCATTGATGAAAAGAATTACTTATTGGCCTCAATTATTTTTAGGAATTACTTTTAATTATGGCTTAGTTTTAGCCTGGATATCAATTTCAAATGAAGTCTCTTTGGTTGCTCTTGTCTTTTATACTGGAGCCATATTTTGGACACTCGGTTACGACACAATCTACGGATTTCAAGATATTAAAGATGACGAAATTATAGGTGTAAAATCAACTTCGATAAAATTTAAAAATGATCCAAAAAAATTTTTATTATTTTGTTATTTAATATTTGTTGTCTCATTAATATTTGTAGGAATAAATATGAATTTTAAATTATTTTATTTTATTTTTTTAGTTTTCCCAGCAACACATCTTATTTTTTTTCAAATTAAAAATTTAAACATATCAAACACCCTAGACTGTCTAAATAAATTTAAAAGTAATAACTTGTTAGGTTTAATTGTGTTAGTAAATATTTTTATAGGAAAATTTATTTAATGAAAAAATCAAAAATATTTGTAAGGCTTTACAACGACTATACTAGTAAATATATAAAAAAAATATTTTTAGCTGGAGCTTTCTCTATACTTGTTGCATTGAGTACTTCTGCAACTGCATGGCTATTAGACCCAGCAATTGAGAAAATATTTCTAAATAAAGATCAAACATTGATTATTATCATTCCTATAGCAATAATCTCAGCTTTTAGCATTAAAGGTATTTCCCTGTATTATGCAAAACTTCTAATGATTAAAGTATCAGAAGAAGTAAAAAAAATGATTCAGACTGATATGTTAAAATCATTCATAAGAGCTGATACTGAAATCATAGAAGATAAGCACTCAGGTAAATATGTCTCCAATATAAATTTTGACGCCACACTAATAACAAGAATGTTGGGTGAAGCATTTTTAAGTATTTTCAAAGATGGACTAACTTTAATTGGTTTACTCACAGTGATGTTTATGCAAAATTGGAAATTATCTCTAATTGCAATAATTATGATCCCATTGGCATCTTTAACTGCTAAAATTCTTGGGAAACGAATGGGTAAAGTTTCCACACAAGCTCAAGAGAAATCAGGAGATTTAAATAGATACTTAATCGACTTATTCAAAAATCACAAAGTTATTAAAATTTTTCAAAGAGAAAATTTTGAAAATATTAGATCTGAAAAATTTGTTAATGATTTAAAAGAAAAATCAGCAAAAATTTCTGCTGTTTACATCAGGTCAACCCCTATTATGGAAATTTTAACTGGTATCATGATTGCAATATTAATTTTTTACTCAGGAAAACTAATATTTAACGAAGAATTGGGGATAAATAATTTCTTTTCTTTTCTTGCTGCAATGATGTTGGCTTATCAACCAGTTAAAACTTTAACAAAAGTGAATGTTGCTATCAGCCAAGGTCTGTCAGCAGCGGAGAGAATAATTCCCATTATTGACTTAAAAAATAATATTGAATTAAATCCAGAGGCATCAAATTTAAATTTGATTAATGCTGATATAGTTTTTGACAAAGTTAATTTTGCTTACAAAGCAAACAACGAAAAACAGGTTTTAAAAAATATATCTTTAAATTTTAAAGGCGGTAAAATGACAGCACTTGTAGGATATAGCGGATCAGGGAAATCTACAATTCTAAATCTTATACCACGAATTTACTCTCCAAATGATGGCAAGATCGAAATAGATAATCAAAATATTTCAAAAATTAACTTATCCTCATTGAGAAAAGAAATATCTATAGTTGATCAAAATACTACATTATTTGATGATACAGTTTTAAATAATATCAAATATGCAAAACCAGACGCTAGTGATGAGGAAATATTTGAAGCATCTAAGCACGCTATGTGTGATGAATTCATTAAAAATCTAGAAAATGGATATAGTACTCTAATAGGAGAAAATGGTGTTAGGTTATCTGGTGGAGAAAAACAGAGACTGTCTATAGCTAGAGCATTTTTAAAAAAAAGCAAAATAATTTTACTTGATGAAGCTACCTCATCGTTAGATTCTAAAACTGAAGAAAAAATTCAAAATGCATTGAATAAACTGATATTAAATAAAACAACAATAGTTATAGCACATCGATTATCAACAATCCTTAATTCCGAAAAAATATATGTTGTTGATAAAGGTGAAATAAAGGACTCTGGAAATCATAAAGAACTTTTGTCAACCTCAAGTGTCTATAAAAACTTTTATGAAAGACAAATAAAACAAAATTAATGTTTTTTGTATACGGTATATTAACAAATGTTTTATTTTTATTATCACCTTTAATTTTTTTTTTTAGAATTTTAAAAAAAAAAGAAGATCTATATAGATTTCAAGAAAAATATTGTATTTATTCAAAAAGAAATTTTCAAAAAACGATATGGTTCCATGCTGTAAGTGTTGGGGAATTGATGAGTATAATTCCAGTTATAAATAAACTTGAAAAAAATAAAAAAATTAAAAAAATAATTGTAACCTCATCTACGACTAGTTCAGCAAAAGTTTTCAAAAGACAAAAATTTAAAAAAACAATACATAAGTTTTTTCCTTTAGATACTAATTTTTTAACTAAAAAATTTATCAATATTTGGAAACCTGAAGTAGCAATATTCGTAGACTCAGAGATTTGGCCAAACATGATTAAAAATTTAAATAAAAAGCAAATTCCAATAATTTTATTGAACGCAAGGTTGACAAAATCTAGTTTTGAGAAATGGTTGATTGTAAAAAGTTTTGCAAAAGAAATATTTGGCCAAATCTCAATTGCGCTTCCCCAAAATATTGAAACAAAAAAATATCTTAAAATTCTTGGTATTAAAAAAATGATTTCCGCAGGAAATATAAAATACTTTGGAGAAAAAATTCTGTTAGATAATAAAAGCTCAAAATTTTCGAAGCAGTTTAAAAAATTTAAAATTTTGTGCGCTGGTAGCACTCACAATTCTGAAGAAATATTAATAGCTAAATTACACATTGAATTAAAAAAAATTTTACCAAATTTACTCACAGTCTTAATTCCTCGACATATTAATCGATCAGAAAATATAATTAATGATTTAAATAAATTTAAACTTAATGTGGTGAAACACTCCACAAAACAAAAAATATCAAAAAAAACCGATATTTATTTAGTTGATACTTTTGGTGAAACAAAGAATTTTTATAATCTTTCTAACATTGCTTTTTTAGGCGGATCAATTGTAAATCATGGTGGACAAAATCCATTAGAGGCCGCTCGATTAGGTAATTATATTATTAATGGACCCAACATTGATAATTTTACAGAAATATACAACTATTTAAAAATAAATAAAATGTCCTATACAACCTCAAACATTTTAAAAATGAGAGATATAGTTTTATCAAAAATAAATAAAAAAAGGCCACTCAGTAAAAGAAAAAAAATTTTTGATAATGGAAATAAAATTTTAGATAACAACATACGTATTATCGAAAAATATATTCAATGATTTTACTAAAACCAAATTTTTGGCAAACAAAAAATTTTGTTTCTCTTTTACTATTTCCTTTAACATTAATTACTTTCAGTATTAATTTTTTGAAAAAATTTAATTTCAAAAAACATTTCAAAATAAAAACGATATGCATAGGAAATTTAACTGCAGGTGGTACAGGAAAAACATCTTTGGCGGTCGAGCTAAATGAATTACTTAGAGATAGATTTAAAATTGTATTTATTAAAAAAGAATACTCAAATCAAAAAGATGAATATAATTTGCTAAAAAAGAGAGGTAAAATTATATCATTAAAAAATAGAACAGATGCATTGAAGATAGCGGAAAAAAACTTTGATTTAGCTATTTTAGATGATGGTTTGCAACAAAAAAATATTGAGTATGATTTAAAAATCGTTTGTATTAATTCTTATGAAGGTTTTGGAAATAATTTTCTTTTACCAGCAGGTCCTTTAAGAGAAAATTCAAACGAATTGAAGCATTATGATATTGTTTTTATTAATGGTTTTAAACAAAATCGAAAAATAAAAAATAAAATTAAAAAAATAAACAGTAATTTAAAAATTTTTGATGCAATATATGAACCTATCAATCTTAAAGAATATAATTTAAACAACAGATTTTTATCTTTTTGCGGTATAGGAAACCCACATGAATTTGAAAATACGCTTAAAAAATTTAAATTTAAAATAAAAGAAAAATTTATTTTTCCTGATCACTTTAACATATCAGACAAAATAATTAATAATATGAAGGATATTGCTAATAAAAATAATTTAAAAATAATTACCACAGAAAAAGATTTTTTAAGATTAACTAAAAAACAACAAAAGGGTATTAATTTTTTAAAAGTTAAATTAAAAATTCAAAATATAAGTAAGTTAAAAAAATTTCTTACATCAAATATATGAAAAAAATTAACCATTTAATTCAATTCATTATTATAAAAATTTTTTTTACGATATTTGGAATAATTGGATACAAAGCATCTTCAAAGTTAGGATTTATAATAGGCAAATATCTTGGACCAATCTTTAGATCAAAAGAATTAATTATAAATAATCTTGAAAAAGCTAAAATTAATAAAAAAGATAACTTTGAAAAAATAGCTTCAAATGTTCTTGGAAATTATGGAAGAATATTTTCAGAATATGTACATTTAAAAAATTTTAAAAATGATAGTTTGCAAAAGTACTTTTCTATAGAGGGACTAGATCATTTAAAAAATATAAAAAAAAGTGGTGAAAAAGTTGTTTTTATTTCAGGTCATTTTAACAACTTTGAATTAATGGCAATGCAAATTGAAAAAGCTGGAGTTGATTGTGCTGCAATTTATCGGCCACTGAATAATCCTTATTTAAACTCAATTATGGAAACAATCAGAATTAGAGATATTTGTAAAAATCAAATTAAAAAAGGGAGAGCTGGCACTAGAGAAATTATACGTTTTTTATCAAAAGGTACCTCAATTGCTTTAATGATTGATCAAAGAGTGAGGGAAGGTGAAAAGATAGATTTTTTTGGAAATCCTGCAACCACAACAACAATTCCAGCGCAATTAATAAAAAAATATGGTTGTAGCGTTGTACCAATTTATATTGAAAGGAAAAAATCACATCATTTTAAAATGTATGTTTCAAAACCTATTAAGATAAACAGATCAAGAAGTATTTCTGAAATCACAAAACATTTGAATGATATTCTTGAAAAAATGATTTTGAAAAATATTGACCAGTGGATTTGGACGCACGATCGTTGGAAGGTATAATCAATTATTTTCTTTTTCTCGCTGTAATGAGGCCTCTATATATGAGTAATATGCTTCCTGTTTATCCACATTCCAATAAGTTAAATTTTCTAACATAATTTTTTTACCAGAGATAGCACATATTACATGATCACCTGGTTCCAACACATTGAAGTTGTTAGGTAGATATTTTAATTTAGCTAATTTATTTTTCATTTCTAAGATATATAAATAGTTATATGAAAATTGCAATTTTAGGTAGTGGAGGAAGAGAACATGCTCTTACGTTTTCAATATCTAAATCAAATAAAGTTAAAAAAATTTACTGTATACCAGGTAATGCTGGAACATCCTCACTAGCTGAAAACATTTCTATAGATATAAATAATTTTGAAACAGTATATGAGTTTTTAAAAAAAAATAATATCGATTTAGTTGTTGTTGGTCCTGAAGATCCGCTTGTAAATGGTATTGTGGACTATTTGGAAAAGTTAAATATAAAAGTTTTTGGACCAAATAAAGTTGCCTCACAACTAGAAGGTTCAAAAATTTTTACAAAAAATCTATGCAAAAAATATAAAATACCAACCGCAGAATTTGGTATTTTTAAAAATGCTGAAGAATCTTATGATTATATTGATAGTGCAAAGCACCCGTTAGTAATTAAAGCAGATAATTTAGCAGCTGGTAAAGGTGTTTATATTTGTAGGGAAAAAAAAGAATCATATTTAGCAGTAAAAGAGATATTTGACGGTAAGTTTGGAATTGCAAAAAATATTCTATTTGAAGAATTTTTAGAAGGTGAAGAAATGAGTTATTTCATAGTTAGTGATGGAAAAACATTCAAATATTTTGGATCAGCTCAAGACCATAAGAGAGTTGGCGAAGGAGACAAAGGTAAAAACACTGGGGGGATGGGTGCATACTCACCATCAAGATTATTTAATAAAGAATTAGAGCAAAAAATTTTAGAAAAAATAATAAAACCAACATTAAAAGGTATAAATGATTTAGGAACTAAATATAAAGGTTTTCTATATGCTGGATTGATGATTGTTAAAAATGAACCATTTTTAATTGAATACAATGTAAGAATGGGTGACCCTGAGTGCCAAACAATTCTGCCAACTTTAGACACTGATATTATTAAAATTTTTCAATCATGTATTAATGAAAAACTTAATGAAATAGAAATAAAATGGATAAATAAAAAAAGTCTGTGTGTCGTATTATGCTCAAATGGTTATCCAGACAAATATGAAAAAAATATAAAAATAGATAATTTTGAGAAGTTAAATCTAGACGAAAATAATTATTTATTTCATGCAGGAACAGAAATAAAGGACAACAAGATTTATGCTGTTGGAGGTAGAGTATTAAATTTCATATCACTTTCAAACACATACATTGAAGCCAAAAAAAATATCCACGAAAACTTAAAAAAATTGAATTGGGAAAAAGGTTTTTTTAGAAAAGATATTGGATACAAAGTTATTAATAAATGAGAATTATTGGTGGTAATTTTAAAGGTAAAAAAATCCTTGAACCTAAAGATAAAGAAACAAGACCTTTAAAAGATTTAACAAAAGAGTCTATTTTTAATATTATTAATCATTCAAATAAATTTTCTATAGAACTTGAAAAATCTTATGTCTTAGATTTATTTTCTGGAACAGGGTCTTTTGGTTTAGAATGTTTATCAAGAAAAGCAAAGCACGTGTGTTTTGTAGAAAACTATATAGGAATATTACCAATCTTAAAAAATAATTTATCGAATTTAAAAACAGTCAAAAATTATTCAATTATTGAGAAGAATATTTTAATTGATATTGAATTTTTAAAAAAAAAAGAAAAATTTGATATTATTTTTTTAGATCCTCCATACAAAGAAAAAGAAATTCATACTATTTTAAATAATCTTTATAAATTCAAAACTCTCAAACCAAATGGAATAATAATTATTCATAGACATAAAAAAGAAGAGGATAATTTTCCAGACAAATTTAAAATTATTGAAGAAAAAAAATATGGAATTTCTAAGATAATATTTGGAAAATTTATTTAAATTAAAATTTTCTTTGTTTCTGTTTTAATTAACTCTACAGCTGGTTGATCAAAAGGATTAATTTTAAGAGCTCTTCCCAATAAGATTGTTTCTAAAATAAAGAAAGTAAATAACTCACCTAGAGTATTTTCATCTCTTTTCAAAATCTCAAAACTCCTGAAAGGTATTTTCTTATTTTTAAAAACATTCTCTGAGGCTTGTTTTTGAGCATAAACGATATGATTAATATTTTTATTTTTTAAATAGCTTTGCATTTGTAAAATTTGACTATTATTTATCTTTAGAGAATTTTTTTCTTTAACATAAAAAAATGTAAAAAAATTATTCTTAAAACCATCTAAATATAATTGCATAACGCTATGATTATCTTTAGGCATATTTGAAACAATAGGAAGAATACCAAGACCTTTTTTACCTAAACTTTCAGCTACTAATTGTTGATACCAATTAAATAAATTAGAAGATTTTTCATCATAATTGATGATTATCGAATTAAATTTTTTTCTTTTTGCAAAGTATAGAATTTGATCAACATTATTAACTAAAGAATTTAAATAATTTTTATTTTTGATTAAATTGTTTAATTGTTTAAATTTACGTGAGTCTAAATCCATCAATTCTGCTGGTAACATTCCCACTTCTGATAAAACAGAATATCTTCCTCCTATAAAATTATTGTGATGAATTATCTCTGATTTAAATTTTTCAGCTAAAGTATGAAGATAATTTTTTTTATTTTCAGTAATAAAAATGTTTTTATTTTTTTTTTGAACAAAAATATTAGTATTAACAATTGTTTCAGTGGTATTACCAGATTTAGATATTATTAAATTTAAATATCTTTTTTTTTTGTCTTTTTTAGTATGTGATTTTAAATTATCTAAAAATTCAAATTTTTTTTTTATTTTATGTTCTAAAAAATCATATATTGCTTGAGTTCCTAATGAAGATCCTCCCATGCCTATAACTCTATAATTAATAAAATTTTTAAATTTAGAAATTGTCTTTTTATTAAAATTATTTTTGTATTCTTTTTTTAAAGATTTGATTACGAAATTCTCTTCATTAAGAAGGGTAATTAATTTTTTTTTTATATTTTTGTTTAATTTTTTTTTCTTAAAAAGCTTTAGTTTAATATTTTTTGTGAGCATTATTTATTTTTAATTTTGCTCAAAATAGATCCCTCTAGATCACTGTTAGATGCTTCTTGGTCAGTATTTCCATTATTGTCTGAAATTAAATTTTTAATATTATTCTCCTGTTTTTGGCTAGTATCTTCATTTTGATTAGGAATAGGAAGCTCATTAAATTCTGGAGGCATTACGAGTGGAGATTTTTTTTCTACCAAAAACTCATCGCTACTATTCTTTTTGGGATTTTTAAAACCTTTTTTAACTGTATTGCACCCAGACAAAATAATTAATGATATCCCTAAAATAAATAGTAAGTTAATTTTTTTCATTATTTGTCGCTTCAGGTTTGTTAATAATTTCAATTATTATCATTAAAATTATACCTATAGTTATAAATATATCTGATACATTAAAAATAAACCAATGAAAATTTCCCACATGAAAATCTATAAAATCTGGTACAGCTTTATAAATTATTCTATCAAAAAAATTTCCCAAAGCGCCACCCAGCACTAATAATAGTGCATATTTTCTTAATGGATCATTTTTTCTTATCATGAAAATAATAAAAATAATCACTAAAAATATTAAAAAAGTTAGACCATTGTATAAATAATCTTCATTAAATGAAAATAGTCCAAAAGCTATTCCTTCGTTCCAAATTAGATGAATGTTCAAAAATTTTGATGAGTATATTTCAGAATTGAAATTAAGCTTATCCTGATGAATTACAAATAGTTTTGATATTCTGTCTAAAAAAAAAATAATTAAAATTAAAATAGTTTCTAAATAATAATTTTTAAATATTTTATTTAAAGACATTAAGAATTTTGAGGACAATTAGATCTGGCACATCCTTTTTCATTTATTTTCCAACACATCGAGCATTTCGCTCCTTTCGCTTTTTCTGTAAGAACATTTGCGTCAATGTTATTTTCATAATTAACTTCAGCTTTAGAAGTTATGCAAAGCTCCGAAAAATCAATATCTTTTGTGATACTTTCTAAATTTTGATCCAAATGAATTTTAATCTCAGCTTCTAAACTTGATCCTATTACTTTGGCTGCTCTTTTTTCCTCTATACTTACATTGCATAAATTTCTAATTTTAATTAGCTCTATCCATTTCTGATTTAATTTTTCATTATAAAAATTTTTTGGAAAAGTTAAAAAGTTTTCTAAATGAATACTTTTTTGGTTTTTAAATAATAATTGATAAATTTCTTCAGTTGTGAAAGATAAAATTGGAGCAAACCATTTAAGTAAAGAGTTTAAAATTATGTTCAACAATAAAATAGTTGATTTTCGTTTAGGGTCATCTAAAGAGTCACAGTATAAAGTGTCTTTTCTTATATCAAAATAAAAAGCTGACAAATCTACAGTGCAAAAATTTAATAGTTCTTTATACAAATTGTGAAAATCATAATTCTCAAAATATTTTTTGAAATTATTA
This sequence comes from Candidatus Pelagibacter sp. HIMB1485, assembly GCF_052048055.1. NCBI lineage: Bacteria > Pseudomonadati > Pseudomonadota > Alphaproteobacteria > Candidatus Pelagibacterales > Candidatus Pelagibacteraceae > Candidatus Pelagibacter > Candidatus Pelagibacter sp. HIMB1485. The sequence continues at coordinate 35,817 of NZ_JBNAIN010000001.1, forward strand.
TTTAAAGAATACAATTTATGTAGCATGTACTGCTCTAAATCAGGTAAATTATTTAATTCTATTTTTTCAAGATCAATTATCTCAAAATTGTCATTAAGATTTCCTAATAAATATCTAAATGTATTTCTAATCTTCCTATATGAATCTGCGTGTTGATCTAAAATTGAATAATCTATTCTTAAATCCTCCGAATAATTTGATGATGCTACCCAAATTCTTAAAATATCTGCTCCGTATTTTTTCAAAATATCTTCTGGAGCAATCACATTTCCTAATGATTTAGACATTTTTAAACCTTTTCCATCTACAACGAAACCGTGAGATAAAATTGAGTCAAAAGGAGCTCTACCCCTAGTTCCACATGACTCTAGTAATGATGAATGAAACCATCCTCTATGTTGATCTGAACCCTCTAAATACATAGATGCTGGCCACTTGAGATCATTTCTTTTCTCCAATACAAATGAATGAGTTGAGCCACTATCAAACCAAACTTCTACTATATCACTTAGTTTATCATAATCTTGGGCTTTGTACTTATCGCCTAAAAATCTTTGCGGATCGTCTGAAAACCAACAATCAGATCCCTCTTTTTCATAAATTGATGCAATATTTTCATTAACTTCATCATCAACTAAAATTTCTTTGGTTTTTTTATTTACAAAAATAGGTAGAGGCACACCCCATACCCTTTGTCTAGAAACACACCAGTCAGGTCTAGTTTCGATCATAGATTTTAATCTTTCTTTTCCCTTGCTTGGATAAAATGTTGTATCATCTATAGCTTTTAAAGCTTTGTCTCTTAATTTGTGACTTTCCATAGAAATAAACCACTGAGGTGTTGCTCTATGAACTAATGGTGCTTTTGATCTCCAAGAATGAGGATAAGAATGAACTAATTCACCATTTGATAATAAATTTTTTTGCTCTCTAAGTTTTTCAATTACTATTGGGTTAGCTTTAAAAATATGAATACCTTCAAATAATTTTACATTATTTGTATATTTCCCATCACCATCAACTGTCTCTATTGCTTTTATTCCATTATTCAAACATAAATTAAAATCATCAGGCCCATGACTTGGTGCACAATGAACTATTCCTGTACCCTGCTCTGTAGTCACAAATCTTGCTTCTAACATTGGGATTTCAGTTTCATAACCTAAGTTTAAAAAGGGATGGTTGCAAATAGTATCTTTAAACTCTTTTCCCTTAAACTTTTTAATCTCATTATAATTTTTAATTCCACATTCTTTTATGACTGACTCAAGTAAAGCTTGTGCAACAACTATTTTTCTGTTTTGAAAATCTCCTTCATCATTAACTTGCAATAAAACATAATCTAACGCTTCATTATAAGCTAATGCTTTATTAGCAGGAATTGTCCATGGTGTAGTTGTCCAAATTATAATTTCACTTTTTTCTAAATCTTTAATTTTAGACGACCTAACTGAAAACGATGTATATATAGTATCTGACTTATGGTCTTGGTATTCTACTTCTGCATCAGCAAGAGCAGTTTTTTCAACAGTTGACCATAAAACTGGTTTATATCCTCTGTATAAACTTCCTTCTTTAAGAAATTTTCCAAGTTCTCTTACTATTTGAGCCTCTGCATCAAAACTCATTGTAGAATAATAATTTTCCCAATCACCAACCACACCCAATCTTTTGAATTGGCCTTTGTGAATTTCGATCCATTTTTCAGCAAAAGATCTACACTCTTTTCTAAACTCAACTATAGGGACATCATTTTTATTTTTCTTATTTTTTTTATATTCCTCTTCTATTTTCCATTCGATCGGCAAACCATGACAATCCCATCCGGGTACATAAATTGAGTCTTTACCATCCATTTGATGAAATTTTACAATTATGTCTTTTAAAATTTTATTTAATGCTGTCCCCATATGAATATTGCCGTTTGCATATGGAGGGCCATCATGTAAGACAAATTTTTCTTTACCTTTGCTTGATTTTCTTAATTCATCATAAAGGTTTATTTTTTGCCAATAATTTAGAATTTCTGGTTCTCTAGTTGGCAGGTTCGCCTTCATTGAGAAAGCCGTTTTAGGTAGATTTATATCAGATTTACTCATTTAGTTTTTTTTGCAATATTTAAATCAGATTTAATTTGTTTTCTAAGTTGATCAACATTCTTAAATTTTTTTTCTTTTCTAATAAACTTTAAAAACTGCACTGATAAAAGCTTATTATAAAGATTTCCAGAAAAATTAAACAAATGAACCTCAAGTAAGATTTTTTTTTGATTAAATGTAGGTCTATAGCCAAGATTTGCTATACCACTCAATTTTTTCTGATTTTTTTTTCTTAATACTCTTACCGCATAAACTCCTGGCTGTGCTAAGACATAATCCTTAACATCTATGTTGCATGTTGGAAAACCAATTTTTTTTCCAACCTGTCTCCCCTTTTGAACTATTCCATCAATGGTCCACTCTCTTCCTAAAAATTTATTAGCTCTATTTAAATCACCTTTTTCCAGCAAGTTTCTTATTATCGTTGAAGATACTATTTTTTTACTTTTTAAAAGTGGCTTTGGTTTAATAACTTTATAATTATAATTTTTTTCATTTTGTATAAGTAATTTAACATCACCTTCTCTTTTGTTTCCAAATCTAAAATTATTACTTACAAATATAAACTTACAATTAAGTTTTTTATATAAAATTTCTTTTATAAATTTAATTGATTTTATTTTGGAAAAGTTTTTATCAAATTTTTTTGTAATTATAAAATCTACTTTTAATTCTTTAAGTAATTCTAATTTTTGATTTACAGATGAAATTTTAAAATTCTTTAATGAATTATTAAAATACATCTTGGGCATTGGATCAAAATTAATCACACCAATTTTTGAATTATATTTTTTTTTATATGATAAAGCTAATTTAAATAATTTTTGATGTCCTAAATGAAGACCATCAAAATTTCCAATTAATATAATTGAATTTTTGTGGTGATTATCAATATTGAAATTTTTATATAACTTTACCATTTTAATTCTGTTTGAGTAAAATTAACGATAGCTTCATACTCCTTTGAAACTTCAGTAACTCCTTTATTTTGTATCTCTTCTTTGTGAATTCCATTGCAAACCAACAAGGAATGGTAATTTAATAAGTTAGCACCCTTTATATCTGTATTTAAATTATCACCAATTGCCAAAACTTTCTTACCAATATTGTCTATAGACTGATTATAAACTTCCGCATGAGGTTTACCAAAATAAATTACTTCTCCACCCATTTTTTCAAAAACCATAGCAACTGAACCTGCGCATAATTCTCTAATATTTCCTCGATCAACAATTAAATCAGGGTTAGTACAAATCATTTTTTTTGTTGTGTGATTTTCAAGTAAGTTTTTGTAATAACTTAAATCATCCTCATGGTCATCGAACAAACCTGTGCAAAGTAAATATTCACTTTCTTTTAGTTCGGTTGATTTATTATTTTTAAATTCATTGAATAAATCAAAATCTCTAGGGGGACCTAAATGAAAAAAATTCTTAGATTTGAAAGATGTTTTTAAAAAATTTAAAGCTGCTTCACCCGAGGTATAAACATGTTTAGTCAAATCTTCGCTCATACCCATTTTTTCTAGAAATTTATTTACTGTAGTATTTGGTCTTGGAGCATTGGTTAATAGAACAAAACTTTTATTTTTCTTCTTAAGTTCATTTAAAGTTGCTATTGCTGAGTTATGCAATTTGACACCATTATGAATGACCCCCCACAAATCTATGTAAAAAAGGTCATAATTATCAGCAATTGACTGAAGGCCATCTAAGTCTAAATTTTTGGTCATTATTTTACCTATAAACCATAATATTTAGATTTTCCTAGCATAATTACTCTGAAAAGATTCTCTTATCTTGAAATAGGCTATGAAATATCTATATGAGGCTCATATTTATATAGAATTATAAAGGAGATTTATGAAGTTTAAACCGTTACATGACAGAGTACTAATCGAAGTTTTAGACAGTAGTGAAAAAACTGCTGGTGGAATAATTATACCAGATACAGCTCAAGAAAAGCCTCAAGAGGGAAAAGTTATTGCTGTTGGTGGTGGAGCTAAAACAGAAGATGGAAAAACAATTCCAATGGATGTTAAAGTTGGAGACAAAGTTTTATTTGGCAAATGGTCAGGGACTGAAGTCAAAATTGATGGCAAAGAATATAGCATAATGAAAGAGTCTGACATTATGGGTATTTCAAGTAAGTAATTTAATTTAAAAGGAGAAAACAAAATGGCAAAAGTTGTTAAATTTGATGCTGAAGCAAGAGCAGCTATGATTAGAGGAGTAAATATCTTAGCTGATACTGTTAAAGTAACTTTGGGTCCTAAAGGAAGAAACGTAGTAATGGATAAATCTTATGGTGCACCTAGAATTACTAAAGATGGTGTTTCTGTTGCTAAAGAAATTGATCTTGAAGATAAGTTTGAAAACATGGGCGCGCAGATGGTTAAAGAAGTTGCTAGCAAAACAAATGATGAAGCTGGTGATGGTACAACAACTGCAACTATTCTTGCACAAGCAATTGTTCGAGAAGGTGTAAAATACGTAACTGCTGGTATGAATCCTATGGATGTTAAGAGAGGAATTGATGCAGCGGTTGAAGTTGTAAAAGAAAACTTAGTAGCATCAGCTAAAAAAGTAAAAGACAGTGATGAAATTGCACAAGTTGGAACTATTTCTGCAAATGGTGATAAAGAAATTGGAACTATGATTGCAAAAGCAATGCAAAAAGTTGGAAACGAAGGTGTTATCACAGTTGAAGAAAATAAAGGAATTGAAACCGAACTAGACGTTGTTGAAGGTATGCAATTTGACAGAGGTTATTTATCACCATACTTTATTACTAATAGTGATAAAATGACTACTGAGTTAGATAATCCTTTCATTCTTTTACATGAAAAAAAATTAACAAACCTACAACCAATGGTTCCTCTATTAGAAGCTGTTGTTCAAGCAGGAAGACCGTTAATGATTATTTCTGAGGATGTTGAAGGTGAAGCTTTAGCAACTTTAGTGGTAAACAAACTTAGAGGTGGATTAAAAGTTGTTGCGGTAAAAGCACCAGGTTTTGGTGATAGAAGAAAAGCAATGCTTGAAGATATTGCTATTTTAACTGGAGGTCAGGTTATTTCTGAAGATTTAGGAATTAAGCTTGAGAATGTTAAACTTGATGACCTAGGTTCATGTAAGAAAGTTAAAGTGGATAAGGATAACAGCACAATAGTTAATGGAAGTGGTAAAAAATCTGATATCGAAGGCAGATGTGCTTCAATTAAACAACAAATTGACGAAACAACTTCTGACTATGACAGAGAGAAACTTCAAGAAAGACTAGCAAAACTAGCTGGTGGAGTTGCTGTAATCAAAGTTGGTGGTGCAACTGAAGTTGAAGTTAAAGAAAGAAAAGATAGAGTTGAAGATGCTTTAAACGCAACGAGAGCCGCAGTTGAAGAAGGTATTGTAACTGGTGGTGGTTGTGCATTACTTTATGCTGCTCAAGACCTTAATAAGGTTAAAGCAAAAGGTGATGATCAAAAGGCTGGTGTAGAACTTGTTAGAAAAGCACTTGAAGCTCCAATCAGACAAATTACTAAAAATGCTGGTGTAGATGGTTCAGTAGTTGTTGGTAAATTATTAGAGCAAAATAAAAAAACACATGGATACGATGCACAAAGCGAAGAATATTGCGATATGTTCGCTAAAGGAATTATAGATCCTGTTAAAGTTGTAAGAACTGCTCTACAAGATGCTGCTTCAATATCTGGATTATTAGTAACTACAGAAGCAATGATCGCTGATAAACCTGAGGAAAAAGATGCTGCTGGTGGTGGAATGCCTGGTGGTATGCCTGGTGGAATGGGCGGAATGGGCGGAATGGGCGGAATGGGCATGTAAACCTATTCAACCATTAAAATGATTTATAAAAAACCCGAGGTTGAAACTCGGGTTTTTTTTTACTTTCAAATTTTTTTTATTATGCACTGATGATGATAATTAAAAATATTATGTCTACTTATAATTCTTATAGTTTTCTCTTTCTCATAATATTTTACTGCTTTAGTTATACCATCTGACCACCATCCTTTTAGACCATAGTCATCAAGCACAATTAATCCATCAACATTAATAAATTTAAGAGAATTTTCTATATCTTTTTTAACAAATTCAAAAAGATGGTTTCCATCAATATAAATTAAATCAAATATATTTTTATTTTCTAAAAAAAATTCATCTGAAGTTTTTCTAAATATTTCTATTTTATTTTCCAATCTATCTTTCTCAAAACGTTTATTAACATCTAAGAAATATTGGTCTTGAATTTTTTGATTAGAGTTATTTGTATTACCATACCAAGATTTTTGATAAATTAAATCATTATAAGCAATCCAAGGGTCAACTAAAATTAATTTTTTTGGTTTAAGTTTTTCAAATAGTTTTTTTGAAAAATCTCCTTTATGAATACCTATCTCTAAAATGATAGGATTTTTTACAGAAAGATATTTTTGAATTAAATTTATTCTATTTTTTGAAAATAATTTCCTAAATATTTTTTTCATGATTAATATATATATAAAAGGTGTTATAATCTAATAAAGTAGTTTTTAAACAAATGATTATAGGTAAAAATTTTTTTATAGTTGAAATGCCAAAAGCAGGATCTTCTTTTCTAAGAAATTATTTTAAACAATATGAAAATATTGAACTTACTATTCATCATGAAACCATAAGTAATAATAAAAGACTTGAATTATTGAAATTAAAACAAAGGATAGGTTTAATTAGAAATCCCTATTCATGGTACATTTCATTGTGGAATTGGTCTTGTAAAAATAAAAAAGCTTCTCCATTGTATAGTGATTTAGTATCCAGAAGATTAAAGTTTAAAAGATTAATTTTTAATAGCAGAACTTTAAAATACATTATTGATCAAATATCAAAAGATACAAAAAATTTAGAAAATCTTTTTTTGAATCCAAAATCAAAAAAAAACTTTAATAAATTTGTTAATATTATGCTGAATTTAAAATTCAGAAATCTTGTAAGCTCAGATTATAGTTTTATCCCCCATAAAAACTTTGGATATATGACTTTTGTTTTTTTTTCTCATCATGTTCTTAAGAAAGATTATGAAGTACTTTTTGAGTCAAATAAAAAATTAGAAGATGTCATAAACTTTATTGATAGTAAAATTTATACTAATTTTTATTTCAAAACAGAAAAATTGAACGAAGATTTAAAAGGCTTTTTAAATAAAAATAAAATAAAAATTAAAAATTACAAAAATATAGATAAAAATAAAACTATAAAAATTTCAAATAAAATTTTGTTGAATTTTTACTCAAAAAGAAATTTAGATCTTATAGAAAAAAAAGAAGCTTTTATATTCAGAAAATTCAATTATAAAAAATTATCAAAGTTAAAAATTTAGAAAATTTTATGTCAAAGAGATATAGCGGAAAGTCATTCAAAGACTCGAGTGTAAAAAAGAAACCTAAATTAAACTTTAAAGAAAAAAGAAAACTTAAAAAAGATAAACAAAAAAAGCCTAATTAAACTTAAGTTATTTAAATTATTCAAGCCAGTCATGATTTTTTTTAAGTTTTAATATCAATTTAAATATGTATAAGAGCCACAATTTATGAGCAACAATATAAGAAACATCACAATCATAGCCCATGTAGATCATGGCAAAACTACTTTGATTGATAATTTAATGAAACAAAGTGGATCATTTAGAGAAAATGAGGTTGTTGATGAAAGAATGATGGATTCAGGGGAACTTGAAAAAGAAAGAGGAATTACAATTCTTGCAAAACCTGCATCTATAAACTGGAATAATTCAAGAATAAATATCATTGATACACCTGGCCACAGAGATTTTGCAGCAGAAGTTGAAAGAGTTTTGAGCATGGCTGACGGAGCTCTTTTATTAATTGACTCTGCAGAGGGAGTAATGCCTCAAACAAAATTTGTTTTATCGAAAGCATTAAAACAAGGTTTAAAACCAATTGTAGTTATCAATAAATTAGATAAAGCGGATCAAAGAGCTAATGAGGTATTAGACGAAACTTTTGATCTGTTTGTAAGTTTAGATGCTAATGAAGAACAACTAGATTTTCCTGTTCTTTATGCAAGTGGAAGATCTGGATGGGCAGATCATGAGCTAGATGGACCAAGAAAAAATTTAAATCCTTTATTAAACTTAATAGAGGAGCATGTTAAACCAGCTGAATTAGATAAGACTAAACCTTTTGCAATGTTATCTACATTGCTTTATTCAGACAGTTTTTTAGGAAGAAGTCTTGTAGGTAGAATTACACAAGGTACAGCAAGAGCAAATCAACCAATCAAAGCTATTAATTTAAATGGTGAAAAAGTTGATGAAGGAAAATTAACAAAGATTTTTAGATATGAAGGAACTAAAAAAGTTCCAATTGATGTTGGAGAAGCAGGAGATATTGTCGTTGTAGCAGGATTAGAAAAAGCAAATGTTGCTGATACAATTTGTAATTTGGAAGTTAATGATCCTATACCAGCAACTCCAATTGATCCTCCAACAATGTCGATTACAATAACTGTTAATACTTCTCCATTAGCAGGAACAGAAGGTAAAAAACTTACAAGTACACAAATTAGAGAAAGATTAGTTCAAGAAGCACAAAACAATGTTGGAATTACTTTTTCAGAAAATGATGGTAAAGACTCATTCGTTGTAAGTGGACGAGGTGAATTGATGTTGGAAATACTTCTTACTCAAATGAGAAGAGAAGGTTTTGAAATGACAGTGAGTCCACCAAAAGTTTTATATAAAACTGATAATCAAGGAAACAAACTTGAACCAATTGAAGAAATTACTATGGATTTAGATGAAGAACACTCTTCAAAAGTAATCGACTCAATGAATAGAAGAAAAGGTAAATTAATTGAACTAAAAGATACCGGTACAAATAAGAAAAGATTGATATTTCATGCACCTACGAGAGGTTTGATGGGATACACAAGCAGATTTCTAACTCTTACTAAGGGGGAAGGTGTAATTAATAGAATTTTCCATGACTACGGTCCTTTTGAAGGTGAAATGGAAGGTAGAAGAAATGGTGCATTGATTGCTATGGAACAAGGAAAAGCAGTTGCATTTGCAATCTTTAACCTTCAAGCAAGAGGAGAAATGTTTGTTACCCATAATGATCCTGTTTATCCAGGTATGATTGTTGGATTATCACCAAAACCAGGTGACATGATTATAAATGTCATGAAAGGAAAAAAATTAACAAATATGAGAACACAAGGAACAGATGAAAACGTCGTTCTTACTCCTGTTAGAAAAATGTCAATAGCTGAACAACTAAGTATGCTTAACAGTGATGAAGCATTAGAGATTACACCTGAGTCTTGTAGATTGAGAAAAGCAATTCTTGATCCTCATGAAAGAAAAAGAAGTGAGAAAACTAGCGCAGCTGCTTAGTTAAATATTTTTCCAACTAAAAATAATCCTAAAGCTACACAGGGTCCAATTCCAAAAGCAAAGATAAGAGTACCTACTCCAACGGTCCCACCTAAATACCAACCAATAATTACAACAGTAATTTCTAAAAAAGCTCTTACCAAGGCTATAGGTAAATTTGTTGTTTTTGTTAATCCTGTCATTAAACCGTCTCGTGGACCTGGACCAAGATTGGCAACTAAATATATACCACTACCAAGTCCTACTAAAATTACTGAAAGAACTGCTAATAAGTATTTTGTAAAAATAGATGAAGGTGGTTGAAAATAATTTAGAGTGAAATCAATCATGGCAGCAATTACGATGATATTAAATATTGTTCCAAGACCTGGTTTTTGTTTTAAGAAAATCCATAAAAAAAGTACTCCTAAACTAACAAAAAAAGTTGCTGCTCCAATGGATAAACTGGAGTTGAGTGAAATTCCTTCAGCTAATACTGACCAGGGTGAGTTTCCAGTTGTTGATAAAATTAACAAACCTTCTCCCAAACCAAAAATTGTTAAACCAAAAATTAAAAAAAATGATGTTGAAAATTTTGGTCTGAAATTCAAACTTTCGTTTGAGCTCCAATTTACTTTTGGAATATTTTTTATAGATAGGAACATTAAATACTGATACTCTTAAATTTCTTTTTATTTATATTGTTATCATGAAAAAATTTTATTTTATTCTTATATTATTTTTAATTACTTTTAACTCAAACGCACATGTTGGTCATTATAATAACTTTAAAAAAATTGAACTTGAAATATTAAGAAATAATGAAGTTATAGGATACAACAATTACTCTTTTTCTAGGAAAGACAATCAAACAACTGTAAATAATGAATATAAATTTACGGTAAAACTACTTGGAGCAACTATTTTTGAAGTAGAAGGTTTTGGAGAAGAAAAATATTTAGGAGATAATTTAATTTCCTTTAAATCTAAAACGCGTCAGAATAAAAAAGAAAAATTTGTAAATTTAATATTAAATAATCAAACTAATAAATTTGATATTCAAGGATCTTCTTTTTCTGGTGAAGCTTCTTTGAAAAATACAATTGGAAATTGGTGGAGCCATAAATTGTTACAGGCAGAAAGCCAAATAAGTCCTATTTCTGGAAGTATAAAAGAACAACTAGTTACATTTATCGGTAAGGAAAAAATCACTATCAATGGAAAAGAATTTAATACTGATCATTTTAAACTCACTTCTAAAGATATGACACTTCCAGAAGACAAAAGATTAAATTTTGATATATGGCTTGATAAAAAAACTTCGGTAATAGTTAAAGTTACCTATGAGAGAATGGGAAGTTGGGAGTATAGGATTAAAAATATTGATTAATTTTATCTGCTTATTTTCTTAAAAAGATCATTAGCACTTATCCATCCTGCTTCTAATCTGGGTCCAACAAACCAATCGGCACAAACTCCTAAATTAATTTTTGAGTTCCAATAACTTTTAATTTTTAAAGCTTTAGAATTAGATGAATACATCCATCCATGATTTAAAGAAAAAAGGATGTTGGTTTTTTTAATACCAGTCAGATCAAAAAATTTATTAATTAATATTTTTGAATTCAAATCTTTATTTTCTTTATTTTTCAAAATTTTTTTATTTGCCCAAATTGCTGTACTTTGAAGTGTCCAAAATTCATAAATACTTTTAAATCTTAACTTACTATTTTCTCTAGCAGCCCAACCTAAAATTTGATCATCAAACAAAAAACTACTTATATTTTTTTTTGTTTTTTTCATTTTTATCATTACTGTAATATTTGCATCCATTTTTAATTTTTTTTTAATAAATGAATGATTAATATATTTTTTTGCTAATTTAAGTAATTGAGGATGTGGGCACGTTAAAATAAGATTATCATAAAATTTATTGTCACCATCAGCAAAGGTAAGTTTCCATTTGTTTTTATTATAATCAATTTTTTTTAATTCTTTTTGAAAACTACAATTAATTTTTTTTAATAAATACTTACTAATATCGTTATTACCTTGCCTACCAATTATTTTTTGATGATTTTTATTTTCTTTTATTTTTTTATTTTGAAAAATATGTTGACCCTTCCAATTTTTTAATATTTTTTTTGCTATGAGTTTTGTTGTAAATTTTTTAAACTCAGTACTCTTGGGAGAGATATATTGAACACCATGATCAAAGCCTATTTTTTTATCTAATCTTTTAAACGATGATCTCCCACCTGGACCTCTTGCTTTGTCATAGAGGTCTACAGAGTGTTTTTTATTTAATAGATTTGAAATTGTGGCACCAGATATTCCAGATCCAATTACACAGTAAGTGCTCATTTACCTGCAACTGTCATTCCTTCTATCATCATAGTTGGTGAGTTAATGGAATATTCAAAATCTAAATCACTGGCTAAAGTTATATTTTTAAACATATCTTTAAAATTTCCTGCAATTGTTATCTCATTTACTGGAAATTTAAATTCGCCATTTTCAATTAGGAAACCTGTTGCACCCACTGAATAATCTCCTGTAACCAAATTACTTCCATGGCCTATTGTTTCGGTTACATAAATATGTCTTGAATTACTTTTTAATAAACCTTCAAAACTAATATTTCCATTATCGAAATATAAATTTGTTGTACCACCAGATCTTCCATTTGATTTTAAATTAAGTTTTTTTCCATTGTAAGTATCGACTAAATAATTTTTTAAAACACCATTTTGTACAAGATTTAAAGTATCTGATTTTACTCCCTCTGAATCAAAAATTTGAGACCCTACACCTTTGTTTATATCGGGTTTATCAATAACATTTATTGTTTCTGTAAATATTTGTTCATTGATTTTATCCTTAAGAAAAGATGTTCCTCTAGAAATCGCAGATGACGATATAGCTCCGGCAAAAGCTCCCAACATCCCTTTTGCAATTCTTTTATCAAATATAATACTTATTTTTTCACTTCCGATTTTATTTGGGCTTAATTTTCTTATAGTTTGTTCAGAAGCTTTTTGACCAAGTTCTTTTGCGCCCTTAATGTCAGATAAATGACGTTTGCTTGTAAATTCATAGTCTCTTTCCATACTATTTTCATCTTTAGCAACAGTAACACATGATGCACTAAATGAAGATGATTTGTATCCATCACAAAATCCATCACTATTTGCTAAAATAAAGTTAGATTTATTTTCAGTAAAACTAGACTCTGTATTTATGATTTTTTCTTCTGAAGATGCAACGCTCTCAAGTTCTTTTAAATATTCAATTTTTTTTTCATTATCAAAGTGTGTCTCATCATATAAATTTAAATTTTTTATTTCTTTAGCTAAAAGATCTTTATCTGGTAAAGAATTAAATTCATCTTCAGGGGTATTTTTAGTTGTTTCAAAACATTTTTCTATTAATGTTTTAATGTTATCGTCTAATAAGTTTGATGAAGAAATTGAAGATCTTTTTTTTCCCAAATAAGTCTCAATACTTATTGCTAATCCATCTGATCTATTAGACTCGTCTAAAGTATTATTTCTAAAATTTACAGTTTCAGAAATTGAATGACCTACTGTTACACTTGATCCAGTTGCGCCTAATTTTTTAGCTAAATCTAAGCAATATGATGCTTTTGATGTTAGATATTCTTGATCCTTAACCATAATTTAAAGTTTTGTTCCACCAACAGTCATTTTGTCTATTAAGATTGAAGGTTGGGCAACTCCAACGGGAACACCTTGTCCAGCTTTACCACAAGTTCCTATACCAGGATCCAACATCATATCATTACCAACCATAGAAACTTCTTTTAGAATTGAAGGACCATCTCCTATTAATGTAGCTCCCTTAATCGGTGAACCAATCTTTCCATTATTAATTTCATATGCCTCAGTACAATTAAATACAAATTTTCCAGATGTAATGTCAACTTGTCCTCCTCCAAAACTTACTGCAAAAATTCCTTTGTCTACTGATTTGATCATTTCTTCTTGAGTTTGGTTTCCACTCAACATCATTGTATTTCTCATTCTTGGCAAAACAACGTGTCTATAATTTTCTCTTCTTCCTGAGCCGGTCGATTTAGTATTCATCAATCTAGCATTTAATCTATCTTGCATAAAATTCTTTAATATCCCATTTTCAATCAATACTGTTTTTTCTGTTGGTGTACCTTCATCATCAATAGTTAAGCTACCTCTTCTATTATCAATTGTTCCATCATCAACAATCGTAACTCCCTCACTGGCAACTTTTTGACCCATAAGATCATGAAATGCAGAAGTTTTTTTTCTATTAAAGTCTCCCTCTAAACCATGTCCAATAGCTTCATGTATTAAAATTGCTGGCCATCCAGGTCCTAAAACAACTTTCATTTCTCCTGCTGGAGCAGGTTTACTTTCTAAATTTACTGACGCAATTCTAAATGCTTCTTCACATACAGTTTTCCAATTGTCATTTTTTAGATATTCATCATAAGATTGTCTTCCACCTATTCCATAAACGCCAGTTTCTTTTCTTCCATTTTTTTCTAACATTACAGATACATTAAATCTAATTAGTGGTCGGACATCAGTTAATACCTCACCACCTGATCTTATAATCTCAATAGATTTTTGTTCACCTGCAAAACTCGTAGTAACTTGTTTTACAGATTGATCTTTTTTTCTTAGATACTCATTTACTTTATTTAATACTTCTAATTTCGAATTTAATGTTTTTTGCTCTATGGGATTAATATCCTGATAAAATTTTTTATTAGATCTTGAAATATCTTGATTATAAGTACCTTTCATAGACTTCAGTGTAGATTTTAAATTTTCAGAAGATTTTTTTAATGAATCTTTTGATATTTCATTAGAGTGAGAATATGCAACAACCTCTCCTGTAATTGCTCTAAATCCAAAACCTAAATCCGAACTATAGCTTGAGCTCTTGACTTTATTATCATCTAATAAAATAGATTCGGATTTAGTGTCCTCCAAATATAGCTCACCATCATCACAATTTTGTAATGTATCAGATACTATTGAATCAGCATCTTTTCTTGTTAAATCAGATTTGTCAAAAAAATTACTCACTCGGTTTAAATAGTGCTTTATTATTAATTTTCAACTAATCATTTGGCGCATTTACATGCTTAATTTTAGAGTTAATATAATTTTCTATGAAGGTTTATTTTAATAACTCTTGCAAAATTTGTAGATCAGAAATCAATATGTATAAAAAAGAAAATATTGAAGATATTAATTGGATAGATATTACCGATAACAAAGAAGCAGAAAAAGAAACTTCCAAAAATGACAAAGAACTTTTAAGAAGATTGCACATTAAAGAAAACGATCAAGTAATTGAAGGTGCAGAAGCTTTTCTTTATGTTTGGAAGAGAATACCAAAATATAAATTCTTATATAATTTTTTTAAACTTCCTATCATTTTTACTATTTTTAAGTATGGATATGAAATAGCTGCATTTTTTTTATATTTGAAAAATAAAAAACAATTAAAAAATTAATTAAGAAAAAATATCAAAATTTGACTCAATAGAGACATTGAGAGGATAAACATAATTAAAACAACAGAATACATGAGAGTAATAATCTTATTTCTTTTTCTTCTTAATCTTACAAAATTTTTATCATCCAAATCTGATATGTCTCTTTCTCCATCAACTTCATAATCATAACTCCATCTCCAAGTTGATTGTCCTAACCTTTCGTCTTGACTATTAAAATATCTGATCCAAGCAAGTATATAGCTTAACAGAACATACAAAATCACCATTGCAATTATTCCAAAAAACATAACTAATAATACTTAAATTAAATGTAATTATTAATTGTTATTTTTATCTCTTTTTCTTGCAATTAATTGGGTTAAAGAGTCCACCATCGTGTCCGAAGCTTTAAATATCTCATTGTTTTTAAATTCGTGAGAGATGTTTTTTTCAGAATTAGTTTTATCTTCAATAACTATACCTTCATTAGGAGAATTATTTTTAATATAAATTAATAATAACCATTCCTCATCAGGAGCCTCATCCCACTTAACAAATATCTCACCTGTTTCAAATCTTCTATCAATACATCGAAAGATAGACATATGTCTTGTGATGTGTCTTTTATTTAATTGGAAAACTAAACTACTGGCACTCCTATAAAAGCTTTCAAGAGCAAATTCAATTTTTTGTCTTGCTAATGTATATTCTTTTTCTTTCCTTAATAATGTTTCCCTATCCTCATTACCTTGAATTTTAACACCTAACGCCTCTACTCTCTCTCTAATTTTTTGATCTCTTATTATTCGATATTTTTCTTTTAATTTCTCAATTCTCTGCTGAAGTCCTGCATAATCTTCTCTCTTTTCTTTTAATGATATTTTTTCTAGTTTTTCTAATTCTTTAACTTCTCTTACTCTAAATTTTTCAATCTGCTTTTCTAATTTTAATTGTTGTAAAAATTTCTTTTGCTTTTCAGCTTGTTCAATTCTTAATAAAGCCTGTTCTTTTCTTAGGAATAATTTAATCTCTTTTGTTCTTTGTTTTTCTAATCTAATCTCTTCCTTTAATACCTGTTCATTAAGCTTTAATTTTAATTCTTGTTCCTTCTGCTTCTTTTGTTGTAAGGCTAGTTTTTCCTGTCTCTCTCGCTCTTGTTTTTCAAGTTTTATTCTTCTCTGCTCATCTTTTTTAAGAGTTTTATAATTACTGATTGTTTCAGATATTTTATCAAAAAATGCCTGAATATATTTTTCTATATTGAAATTTATTTTGAATTTAAATTCAGGTTTTAGTGAATTTTGAAAATTAATTATTTTTAAAAGAAAACTTTTTTCTTTAGGTTTATTTAGAATTTTTTTTTTTGTTTTTTCTTTTACTTTTGAAGTATTTTTTTTTTTAGCTTTAACTTTATTTTTTTTGTTAATTTTAGATTTTATTTTTTTTACTTTAGAAATTTTTTTAGATCTTTTTGATTTTAATTGAGATTTTTTTTTACTTTTTTTAATAGATTTATTTTGTTTTTTTTTTATTTTTTTCATTTAAAGGAATTTATTTTTTATCAATAAATTATTGATAAATATAGTCTCTTGTAACTGGTGTGGAAGAATAGTTTTTGGTTAGCTGAAACTGATATACAACTTGGTCTCCCCATTTAAAAGCCATTTCACAACCCGCTAAATAGAATTCCCACATTCTAAAAAAACGCTCATCAAACATGTTAATAATTTTATCTTTATTATTTATACAATTTTCTTTCCAATGCCTTAACGTATGAGAATAATGCATCCTTAATACCTCAATATCAGACACAATTAAGCCAGCTTTTTCAATTGGAGTGGTAACTTCACTTAAACTTGGAGTATAACCACCTGGAAATATATATTTTGTTATCCATGGATGAGGGTCTCTTGGAGGATTGACTGATCCAATAGTATGAATTAGTGAAACTCCATCATCTTTAAGAAGTTTTTCAACTTGTGAGAAAAATTTTTTATAAAACTTTCTTCCCACGTGTTCAAACATTCCAACACTTACAATCCTATCAAATTTTTCATCGAGCTCCCTATAATCCATTAACCTAAATCTTAATTGATTTTCTAAATTAAGTTCTTTAGCTTTTTGTTTGCAATATTTTAATTGATTTTCTGATAATGTTATTCCAGTGACTTCACAATTAGCTGATTTTGCAATATCAACTGCTAAAGATCCCCATCCACATCCAATATCAAGAACTTTTTGGTTTGGCTTTATATTTAATTTCTTAATTATGTGTTGAATTTTATTATTTTGGGCATCCTCTAAAGTATCATTTTCATTTTTGAAATAAGCACATGAGTATTGTCTTTTAGGGTCTAAAAATAAATCATAAAGATCATCTTTAATATCATAATGATGTGAGACATTCATTTTGGATTTTTTTATAAAATTGAAATTTGTTAGATATCTATATGAACCCCTCAATCTGTTAATTAAGTAACTAAAAAAATTTAATTCTCCTCTTCCAAAATTCATCAAAGATAAATCTAAAAAATCTGTGAGACTTCCATTCTCAATGACTATATCTCCATCAGTATAAGCTTCCCCAAAGTAAAGGTCGGGATGAAATAAAAGTTTATAATGAAGTTTTTTATTTAATATTTTAACTTTTATGGGATTTTCCTTCTCCGGATTTCCAATAATATAACTTTTAGAATTTGCATCGACCAATATAAATCCATCTTTCTTAAAAACACTATTTAAGAACCTTGCTAACTGCATTTTATGCTGCCATTGATGATTTTAATGAAAAACTAAATTTTTCTAAATTATTTAAAAGATCCACCTCTTCATCTTTATTAAGAATTCTTAAAGGTGGGAGTAAATTTTCATAAAAACTATCTTTATTCTTATAAAAAGTGTGTAAGCCAGAAATTAGGTTATATTTTTCAAATGTCTCTCTTACATCGCATAATTGGGTATTAACTTCTTGCTCTCTTCCATCTTTAAAGTCATCATATACTTTTCTAGCAAGTTTAGATGTTGCGTTACAAGTTGCTGTAATTATTCCTGTACAACCTAATTCAAGTCCCTTCAATAATTTAGATTCAGATCCTGGCATAACAGAAAAATTATCTAATTTTAAATTTTCAAAAAGATTATATGAGCTATCTTTTACACCAATAATTTGTTCTGGAAAATTTTTTACCAATTTTTCAACACACTCTACACTAAATTTATATCCACAAAGCTTTTCAAAATTATATAAAATAATTTTAGCTTTTGGTGATGCTTCAACCAATTTAGTATAAAAATTAATAACATCATCATCGGTATATTTATAAAATGCAGGTGGCATTATTAAAAATTTTTCTAAATTTAATGACATTGCAACTCTCATTAAATTTATTGTTTCTCCTAAAGAATTTAATCCTGTTCCAATAATAAATTTATCTTTGTATTTATTGGTTGATATTTTATTTAACAATTTAATTTTTTCCGCAACAGGAATTAGTTGAGCCTGGCCAGTGCTGCCAAAAATTGCAACACCATGGCAACCGTTATCAATCACCATCTCCGCATGTGTGATAGTTTTATCAATGTTTAGAGTTAAATCTTTATTCAAGATAGACATTGATGCTGCATATATTCCATTGATATTGCTCATAAATAAAATTTATATAAAAAAAAAATATAGTAAAGTTTAAATTATCTAAGCTATATCTCTCAAAACTATTTCTTTAGCTTCATTTACTAATGTAGATAACCTGGAAGTTTCAGGTGAGATATCTGGATGAATTTTTTTTTGTATTTTGATGTAGGCTTTATTTACATCCTCTTTAGTTAAATTTTTTGAGGGATTTAAATTAAGTATACGATACGCTTCTTCAGTAGACATTGTATTTAAATTTGATGCAGTGTTATTAAATGAAAATCTCCCAGAATTTCTTAAAGTTTGAATTAATCTGTACAACGAAATTAATTGAAAAATTGACATACCTTTTAGTTTTAAAAGAGCTAGACTTGCAAGGGTAAATGGCAAAGTAAGTAAAAATTTACCTCCTATTGCAAACAAAACTGCAAAGATGATCAAAACTATGAATAAGAATAATCTTAAACCTTTGGATATTTTTTTTGACGCAACTTGAGTAAAAAGTCTTAATAAAAAATATAAACCAACTAAAATTAATAATGTATAAATTATAAAATTCATATATTTCCAGTTAAAAATGAAAGTACCATATCTAAAAAAAAAACCAGAGCTAAAATCTTGTCACAATGTGGAATGGGAAGATAACTATAGCTGGATACATCAAGAAAATATTTTAGAAGTCTTGCAAGACAAGACTAAGCTTCTTCCAGAAGTAAAAAAATATTTAGAAGATGAAAATGAATATACTGATTATCATCTAAAAAATACGAAAAATGTTCAAAAAATATTATTTGATGAAATTAAAGGTAGAATAAAATTAGATGATGAAAGCTTACCTTTTAAAGATCATTCATATGAGTATTGGACAAAGACTACTGCCAAAGGAAATTACTCTATAAAATTAAGAAAAAAAATTGGTTCATCAGAAATTGAAGAAATTTGGAATGGAGATAAAGAAAAAGAAAAATTAAATGTTGAATATTTCGGTGTTGGAGATTTAGAGGTAAGTAACAATGATCAATATCTTGGGTACTCACTAGATACCAAAGGTTCTGAATATTATACAATTTATGTAAGAAATATTAAAAATAATAAAATAATTTCAAAAGAAATCAAAGAAACATCAGGAAGTATAATTTTCAGCTTGGATGATAAGTATCTTTTTTATTCAAAGTTAGATGAAAATCATAGAGCTAGAAAAATTTATAGACATAAAATTGGAAATTTTGAAAGTGAAGATGAACTAATCTTTGAGGAAAAAAGTGAAGCTTTCACTGTTAGTATTGGATTAAGTTCTGATGAAAAATATTATTTCATAAATACTTCTGATCATAATACTTCAGAGCAATATTACTTTCACGTAAATGAAGTAAAACCAAATCCAAAATTAATAATTAAACGAGAAAAGGGAATTCTTTACTCTGTAAATTCATGGAATGGAAAATTTTATAATCATACAAATAAAGATGCAGAGGATTTTAAAATAGATATTTCAGAAACATTAGAAAATCAGAATTGGGAGACATTTATTCCTGCAAAAAAAGAAGTGTTAATTGGTGGACTTTCATTTTTAAATAACTGGATAATTAGATCCGAAACATCAGAAGCTCTGGATAAATTATTTGTTATTAACACTTTAACAAACAACGAAGAGGAATTAATTTTTTCTGATGAAAAAGTATGTGTTCCTGGTGTTTCATTAACACAAAAAAATAGAGACACAGATGAGATTTATGTTTCATATTCTTCACCTAAAACACCATCAAGAGTTTACAAATACAATTTAAAAACTAAATCTAAAATACTTGTAAAAGAACAAGAAATACCATCGGGCCATAATACAGATGATTATATAGTTGAGAGAATAGAGTTTAAATCCCATGATGGAAGAATGGTTCCACTTACAATTACAAGACACAAAAATACAAAAATAGACGGAACAGCAAATTTGTTACTATACGGATACGGATCGTATGGTAGTTCGATGAGTCCAAGTTTTTCTTCAACAAGGCTGAGCTTAATAAATAGAGATATTATTTGGGCTACTGCACACATTAGAGGTGGAATGGAAAAAGGAATGAAATGGTGGAAAGAAGGAAAGTTAACTAATAAAAAAAATACATTTGAAGATTATATTTATGCTGCAAAATATTTGATTGAAAATAACTATACTTCAAAAGGAAAAATAATCGGAATGGGTGGATCTGCTGGTGGTTTATTAATGGGAGCTGTTGTTAATCAAGCTCCAGAATTATTTTTAGGTATAATTATGGCTGTTCCTTTTGTAGACTCATTAACAACCAATCTTGATCACTCTTTACCACTCACAGTTGGTGAATTTGATGAATTTGGTAATGCTAAAGAAAACAAAGAGCACTTTGATTATATATTTTCATATGCTCCTTATAATAATATAAAAAAAATGGATTATCCTCATATGCTAATAACAACTAGTTTAAGTGATAACAGAGTTTTATTTGATGAACCCGCAAAATTTACAGCTAAACTTAGAGACTATAAAACTGATAATAATTTATTACTTCTAAAAACAGAAATGAATGCGGGTCATGGAGGTAAATCTGGTAGAGATGGAGCAATAGAAGAAATTGCACTCGACTACGCATTTGCATTAAAAATTTCAGAAAAAATTTAGTTTTTAAGATATTGAAATTTTTTTAATCATACCTAAATAAACTAGGTAAGTCGCCTTATGGGGCTTGCATAAAATAAACTTGCTTAAAAAGGAGGATATTATGACAAGTAAGGATCTATCTATATTTAACTCACTAAGACCTTTTTCAATTGGTTTTGACGATATGTTTGATCAATTTGAAAACATGTTGGGTAACGGAAGTTTGACAATGCAATCAAACTACCCTCCATACAACATCAGAAAAACTGGAAAGGATAATTATGCAATTGAAGTTGCATTAGCTGGTTTTAATAAAAATGATGTTGAGGTTGAGTTTGAAGATAATTTATTAACGGTAAGAACAAAACAAGTTGATAAATCTGAAAACAATGAAGTTAATGGAGAAATAATTCACAAAGGTATTTCTCAAAGACAATTTGCAAGATCATTCACTATAGCTGATGATGTAAAAGTTAACGGTGCTGAACTTAAAGATGGTCTTTTAACAATATCTTGTGAAAGAATTATACCAGAGCACAAAAAGAAAAAACTTATAGAAATTAAATAAGTTTACCCTTACTTGCGAGGATTTATCCTCGCAGGTAAAATTTAAAAACATCCGTTGGAAGCAAATCCAATTACTAACTTATCTGGATTAATCTCAAATCTTCTCTCACATGGAAAGCCATACTTCTTGGTATTATATATAAAAATAAAATTACCCTTTTCATTTTCAAAATCTTCATCAGGTTTTCCAAGTTCCATTTGTAATTTACTTGCTGATTGACCAATAAATTCACTCAACTTTTTATTTTCTTTTTGAATAGCTGCGTCTGTTTTTTGCTTAACTGTTTGACAACCAGAAACAAATAAAAAGATAAAAAATATAGTGAATAAAATCTTCAAATTTTTCATATTAATTACACTATCATTACAATTATGGCATAAATATAAACTTATGAGTTGAATTCTGTGAATAAAATGGACTTATTCAAAGTATTATCTAGCAGAATCAAATAATTATCAGACTTTAGGAGGACAAATGCTTGATAATTATTTTAATTATAAAAAACACAAAACAGATTTTAAAACTGAAGTCATAGCAGGAACCACAACGTTCTTAACGATGGCTTATATAATGTTTTTAAATCCATTTATCTTATCGGGAGAATTCGCCGGACCCGAAAAAGGTTTCTTTGATTTCGGCGCGGTATATACAGCTACGATTTTAGCAACAGCTTTAGCATGTTTTATTATGGCTTTTTATGGAAAGACTTGGCCAATAGGACTTGCACCCGGAATGGGTATTAACGCATTCGTTGCATTTGGTGTATGTGCGGGAATGGGATACACACCTCAAGAGGCACTTGGTGCTGTATTGGTAGCAGGTGTATTATTCTTAATAATATCTTTAACGCCAATAAGAGCATGGCTAATTAACTCAATTCCAAAAAGTTTAAAATTAGGAATTGGTGCAGGTATAGGATTATTTTTAGCGATTATCGGATTACAAATTATGGAAGTGGTTGTAGATGATCCTGTGACTTTAGTTAAATTAGGTAATCTTGGAGATCCATTAGTTCTTTTAGGATGTGCAACTTTTATAGCAATCATTGTTTTAGAAAAAATGAATGTAAAAGGTAACATCATCATAGGAATTTTGGTATTTAGTATCATTGCTTGGGCTGCTGGCCTTGCTAAATTTAATGGTTTAGCTAGCTCACCTCCTCCAATGACATATCTTTTTGATTTTGATCTGTCTGCTGCAATGACTGCTAGTATGTCGACAGTAATCTTCACTTTATTGTTTATCGACTTCTTTGATACAGCTGGAACTTTAACCTCTGTTGCAAACGTTGCGGGTAAAGTTGGTAAAGATGGAAAAGTTCAAGATATCAATAAAGCAATGTTATCTGATAGTGTTGGAACAGTTGCGGGTGCAATGATGGGAACTACTACTGTAACAAGCTATGTTGAGTCCGGTGCTGGTGTAAAAGCAGGTGGTAAAACAGGAATGACATCTCTTGTAATTGGTATTTTGTTTTTAGCATGTATCTTTTTTGCTCCTTTAGCAACTAGTTTACCTAAACAAATTGATGGTGCAGCTCTACTTTTTGTGTCTGTTCTTTTTGTAAGAAATATTACAGATATTGAGTGGAACGATATTTCTGAGTCTGCTCCTGCAATACTTGCAATGATAGCAATGCCGTTAACATACAGTATTAGTAATGGAATTGCCCTAGCATTTGTTTCTTACGCATTAATTAAAATATTTACTGGAAAGTTTTCAAGCACTTCTCCAGCGATATGGGTGGTTGCAATACTTAGTGTTGTAAGTTTTGCTGTAAGTTAAATAAAATCTTAACAGGGCTAGTTTACTAGCCCTGTTAACTAATTTCTTTCAATTAATTCTTCAATAGATAATTCTTCATAATGTTCAGTTGGCTGAACAATCCATGGGTCAGAATCTAGTCTTACAGGACAGAAATCTGGTTCGAAAGTTGATGATTTTTTTTTCCAAAGACAAGCAGTTTTAACTTCTTTAATAAAATCTTTTGTTTGAGGATAATTTTTTAACCACTCAATACTTTTATTTAAAGTTAAACCAGTATCAGAAAGGTCATCTATCAATAAAACTTTACTAAAATCCTCGTTATTAGCTAATGAGCTTATTTCTCTAGCAAACATAAGTTCACCTTGCTTATCTTCCATTCCTTCGCCTGAATAACTTTGAATAACAATGTAGGCTATTGGTAATTTTAAAATCCTCGATAAGATATCAAGGATCGGTGCAGCACCTCTCATAATACCAATTAAAACTGTAGGTTTGTATTCCTTGTGAATTTGTATTGCCAGTTTCTCAACAATTTTTATATATTCATCAAAAGAGATTATGAGTTTGTCAGCCATGAAGTTTAGTATCATAAGTAAAAAAATTTAAAAAGGAGAAATGATGAAGGTTTACTGGATTGCTTTGTATAAGAAGATAGATAACCAAGAAAATATTAAAAAATATGGAGCTAAAGTTACAGATATAATCAAAAGTTATGGGGGTGTACCACTAGTAAGAGGAGGAAAGTTTAATACTTTAGAGGGAGAAACTTACCCAAGAACAGTAATTTGGGAATTTCCTAGTTATGAAAAAGCTATGGAGTGTCATGACTCTAAAGAATATCAAGAAGGTTGGGCGCTCGCAAAAGATACTACCGAAAGAAACTTACAGATAGTCGAAGCTTTTAATATTGAATAGGCTCAGGATCTATACTTCTCCAAAGATACCATGTGGCTACAGAACAATATGGGGAAAATCTTTTTTGCAATAAGTTTACATAACTTTCTGGTGGAAGATATTTTTTATTATAATTTTTTGAAATAGCTCTTAGAAGTCCTATATCTTGTACAGGCCATATATCGGGACGATTATAAGTAAATAATAAAATCATTTCAGCTGACCATCTACCTATTTGTCTTAGTTTAGATAAATAAATAATTGCTTCTTCATCAGACATACCTGGAATAACTTTAGGATTAAATGTTTTGTTTAATACTTGTTCTGCTAAACTTTTTATACCCTTAACTTTTTGTCTGCTTAATCCACAGCTCTTTAATTCAAAGCTTGATAATTTATTCACTGTTTTTGCATTAATTTTGTTTTTACACTTTTTTTTAAACTTTAAAAAAACTGAGTTAGCGGCAGCTACACTAATTTGTTGACCAATTATACTTTTACAAAGAGAAAAGAAAACATCTCGCCTTGATGTAAGAACAGTTTCTGATGGTGACTTATATTTTTTAATCAAAGAAGACATAGTTTTATCTTTTTTTGATAAATACTTTTTTGCTTTATTCCAATATGATGGGGTTTTACTCATGACGTGAAACAGATAGTTTTTTTTTCAAATACATTTCTCTTCTAAATATAATTATAGATGAAACAATAACTAATAAAGCACCTAACAAAGTTTTAGAAGTTGGTATTTCATTCCAAATAAAATATCCAAATATTATTGCAAAAACTAATCCAAGATATTTTAAGGGAGAAACCAAACTAACTTCTGAATATTTATAAGATTGTGATAGCCATAAATTTGCAAGACCACCTAATATACCAACCATTGATAACAAAAATAAATCAAGTAAACTTGGCAAGATCCATCCCTGATAAAACGATAAAAAACTTAAAAGCATTATCGAGAATGAAAAGAAAAAACTAATCAACCAGGCAGGTTCGGTTGATGATAATTTTCTTATAGCAATTGCTACATAGGAAAGACCTAAACAAAAAATAATTGGGTAAATATAATACACATTTAAAGCACTAAATCCTGGCTCGGTAATAAATATTATTCCTAAAAATCCAACTAGCACTGCCATCCATCGATATAAACCAACTTTTTCATTTAATAAAAAAATTGAAAAAATTGTAATAAAAATTGGTGCGGCAAAGGAAATACTTACAACGGTTGCCAAAGGTAAATTTCTAAGTGCAACAAATATAGAAACTAAAGCTATAAGTCCCGCTAAGCATCTTTTAAAATGAAGAACAGGTCGCGTTGTTTTATAGAAATCAAAATACCGATCTTTAGGGATAAGGAATAAAATTGGGATTATTCCACAAAAGCCTCTAAAAAACAAAACTTGCCCAACTGGATAATCATCAGACCATTTAACAATTAAATCCATTAGCGAGAAAGCGCATACAGATATAAACATATAAAAAAAGCCCAATTGATTTTTTGACAACATGTGATTAACTTAGATTAATTAAGGTATTTATCAATGGAAATAGCAATTTTAGGTTTAGGATGTTTTTGGGGACCAGAAATAAAGTTCAGCAAACTTGATGGTGTTGCAAAGACAGAAGTAGGATATTGTGGAGGTAACTCTGACAAAACAAATTATAAAGAAGTTTGTTCTGGTATAACCAATCATGCTGAAGTAGTTAAGTTAGAATTTGATCCAAATATAATTTCTTACGAAAATATTCTTGAACATTTTTTTAAATTTCATGACCCCACTACTTTAAATTCTCAAGGCCCTGACTTTGGTACTCAGTATAGAAGTGAAATTTTTTATACAAACGATGATCAAAAAACTATTGCGGAAAAGATGGTAGAAAAAGAAAATATTAAACTATCTGGCAAAGTAGTCACAAAAATTTCATTAAATAAAAACTATTGTACAGCAGAAGAGTATCACCAAAAGTATCTGGAAAAGAGATAATATGTCGTTGGTTGATACAGATTGGCTAGAGAAAAATCTCGACAAAGTGAAGATAATTGATTGTTCTTGGCATATGCCTGGTGAAAATAGAAATGCTCAAGTTGAATTTGATAAAGAGCATATCCCAAATGCTATTTTTTTTGATTTAGATAAAAATTCAGAACAAGACACAGACCTTCCTCATATGCTTCCAAGCTTAGTGGCTTGGAATGACATAATTTCAGACTTAGGAATTTCAAATGATGATCAAATTGTAATTTATGATAATTCAAATGTCATAAGTTCATGCAGAGGTTGGTATAATTTCATTTATTTTGGTCATGATCCAAAATTGGTTAATGTTCTTGATGGTGGTTTTAAAAAATGGAAAAGCGAAAATAAAGAAACATCAAATATTTCAGCAAATTTAAATAAATCTAATTATGAGGGTAATGAATTAACTAAACTTGTAAAAAATAAAGTCTTAATTGATAAAAATATTTCTAGAAAAGAATTCAAAGTAGTAGATGCACGAAGTAGAGAAAGATTTGAAGGTAAAGCTCCAGATCCAAGAAAAAATGTAAGAAGTGGTTCTATTCCAAATTCGGTATGTTTACCTTTTGTAGAGGTAATAAATGAAAATAAGACTTTTAAAAATAAAGAGGATTTAAATAAATTATTTCAAGAAATATCAAAAAATTTTGAGGAAAATTTAGTTTTTTCTTGTGGATCTGGTGTTACTGCTTGTGTTTTAGCGCTTGCATATTCTTTAGTTAATACTAAATATCTCCCAACCATTTATGACGGATCTTGGTCGGAATATGGAAAAATTTAAATTATGAAAACATCAACTAAAATCACGAGTATAATCGTCATCTTCTTTTTAATTATTGCCATAGTGATTATTGGCAGAACAATGATTGGAAATCATTTTAAGAAAAAATTTAGTAAAAGACCTCCTCCTGGAATAATAGTGACCACAACACAAGAGAGAACTTTTGAAAATGTTATAAGTACATACGGAACAGCAGCACCAGTTAAAACTCAGTCATTTAAGGTTGAAAAGTATGAGATATTAAAGCCGATAGATTTTAATAAAAAAGTTAAAAAAGGCGATGTTGTTGCTAATCTTAAGAATAGGAAAATTATTGCTCAATTTGATGGGGTTATTGGAAAAAGAGAATTTTCTGAAGATTTAGAAGTATCAAAATCTTCTTTATTAATTAATTTAGAAGATACTAGCTCACTGTATTGCGATGTTGATATACCAGAAATTTTTGTTCCATTTATAAAAGTTGGCTTACCTGTTGATATAAAGTTTTCTGGATATAAAAATAAAATTTATAAAGGTGAAGTTGACTCCTTCGCAAGCAGAATAAGCCAAGACACCAGATCATTAGCTACAAGAATAAAAATGGATAATAAATCTGGAGAAATTTTACCAGGTTCATTTTTAGAAATTTCAATTAAATACAATGTTAGAGATGGTTTAAGTGCACCTGACACAAGTACAATAGTCGAAGGTGAAAATATATTTATTTATAAAGTGGATGAGAAAAATAAAGTAATGAAAACAAATGTTACTGTAGGTGATAGATATTTAGGATTTGTAGAGATTTTAGATGGATTAAATAAAGGAGATAAAATTGTTGCTGAGGGTACAAAAAAAGTTAGACCAAATTTAACGATTAGACCTATAGAAAAAGGTGCAAAGAAAAAACAAGGAAATTCTGGTTGGGGTAAAAAAAAGGGATCCAAAAAAGCTGAAGAAAAAAAAGGTAAATTTGATTGGTTAAAAAATATTTTTAAAAAATCTGAAAAAGAAAAAAAATAATTAAATGTATATAACCGAAGTTAGTATTAAACGACCTGTTGTTGCTTGGGTAATGTCTTTAATTCTAATTATTTTTGGAATATTTGTTTTTGCGGAGCTACCAGTTCGAGAACTTCCAGATGGAATACAGCCTCCCGTAGTTCAAGTTCAAACAGATTATAAATCAGCGTCAGCAGAAATTATTGATGAAGAAATAACTCAAAAACTTGAAGACGTAATAGGTGGTGCAGAAGGTATTAAAAACATCGACTCTAGTTCTTTGAATGGACGAAGCAGAATTAATATACAATTTAATACAGATATTGATTTAGACGATGCAGCGAATGATATTAGAGAAAGAGTTGCTCGTGTTGTTGACAATTTACCTAGCGAGTCTAATCCACCCCAAATTCTAAAACAAGCAGCAGGTTTCACAACTACAATGTGGGTAGCACTGACATCTCCTACATGGGACGATCTTGATCTTGGAGATTATGCCGAAAGATATCTGATAGATGCTTTTTCAAGTGTTCCAAATGTTGGAAGGATCTTAGTTGGTGGACTAAGAGAGCTTAGTGTAAGAGTTTGGATAGATCCTATCAAATTAGCAGCCAATAACCTTACAATTCAAGAGGTTGAAAGAGCTTTAAGAAATGAAAATCTTAATATTCCTGCTGGTACATTAGAGGCAAATAATAAAGATTTAACTTTAAATATAGATAAGTCTTATTCAAACATAGATACTATAAAGAAACTTCCTCTTAGAAAAAATAAAGACAAAGTAGTAATACTTTCTGATGTTGCAAATATAGAATTTGGACCTGTTTCAGAGAAAACTTTATTCAAAGCACAAAGTAAAAATGCACTCAACTTAAAAACTGTAGGAATTGGCATATACGCTAAAAGTGGTGCTTCAACAGTAGAGTTATCAAACCAAATTAAAGCCAAAATAAAAGAATTAAATAAATCACTTCCAGATGGACTAAGTTTAGAGATAGCATTTAATAGAGCAACCTATATTGGAGCTGCAATCGAAGAAGTTTATAAAAGTTTAATTATTGCTTTTGTTCTAGTTGTTTTAATCATTTATCTTTTTCTTGGAAATCTTAAAGCGGTAATTGTACCAGCTGTAGCTCTTCCTGTTAGTTTAATTGGTTCATTTCTTGGATTGTACATTTTTGATCTCTCAATAAATATTTTTGTATTATTAAGTTTTATTTTAGCAATAGGAATAATTACTGATGACTCTGTAATTATGACAGATGCTATTTATACTAGAATAGAAAATGGTGAAACACCACTAGTTGCTGCTTATAAAGGTTCTAAGCAAATTACTTTTGCTATTATTGCAACTACTTTAATTTTAATTGCAGTGTTCTTGCCCCTTATATTTATTAAAGGAATATCTGGAACTTTATTTAAAGAGACAGCCATAGCGCTATCATTTTCAATTGTAGTATCATCCTTTGTTGCATTAACTCTATCTCCAATGCTTGGAAGTAAGTTTTTAAATAAAAAAGAAAAAGTTAATTTCTTAGTTAGAAAATTTAATAATAAATTTAAATCTTTTACCGGATTTTATATTGATTCACTCAAGTACTGGATAAATAGACAAAAAACTATTTCGATATTTATAATTTTTATCGTTGCAGCATCTGCTTATCTTTTTAATTTTTCAAAAAAAGAATTACTGCCTATGGAGGATAGAGGTTCTTATTTAATAATAGGTTCGACAGATGAAGGTAGTTCATTTGAATATACTCAAGAAAAAGCTCAGATAATTGAAGGAAGAATATTAAGATTATTGCAAGCAGAAGATAGCCCATATGAAAGACTAATCATGAGAGTTCCTGGATTTGGAAGATCCGCAACATCTTATAACACTTTTATAATAATTGCTTTACTTGATGAATGGAAAAATAGAGAAAAAAATAGTCAAACTGTATTAAGAGAAGCTATTGGACAAGTGGTTTCGGTTCCAGAAACTTTTGCATTTCCAATATCTCCGCAAGGAATAAGAGTTTCAAACTACAACAAACCAGTACAGATGGTTATTTATGGGACAAGCTATGAAGAATTAGAAGATATTCAAAATAGTGTTCTAAGAGAATTAAGAAAAAATAGAAATATGTTCAGAATTGAAAGTGATTACACAAAAAACAAACCTGAAGTTAAATTAATCACAAACAAAAATCGAGCTAATGACCTAGGTGTATCTACAGAAAATATAGGTAGAACTCTTGAAACACTTTATGGAGGAAAAAGAGTTACTTCATTTAGTAAAGAAGGAAGAGAATACCCAATAATCTTACAACAATATTTAGCTGATAGACGTGATCAAGACGGATTATCAAAAATATTTGTAAGATCTGAAACAACTGGAAAATTAGTTTCAATAGCTAGTCTTGTTGAATTTGAGGAAAAAGGAACTGCAGAGGCACTACCAAGATATAATCGACAAAGAGCTGTTACAATTTCAGCTGCACTATCAGAAAATTACACACTAACTGAAGCTGTTAAATATTTAGAAGATGTAATGATAAAAGTTGCGCCTCAAAACCAAATTACTTGGAAAGGAAAATCAGAAGAATTGAAAGAAACTACAAACGAAATTTATTTAATTTTTGCTTTAGCTTTGTTGACTGCTTATTTGGTAATGGCAGCAACATTTAACTCATTTGTACACCCTTTCATAATTATTTTGACAGTTCCTTTGGCTGTATTTGGTGGTTTAGTATTTATTTTATTTTTAAATAGTTCAGTAAATATATTCTCACAAATTGCCTTGATCATTCTTATTGGTATTTCTACGAAGAATAGTATTTTAATAGTCGATTATGCCAATCAAATAAGAACAACAGGTGTTAAAATTCAAGAGGCAGTGTTGAGGGCCTGTAAGCTAAGAATTAGACCTATTATAATGACATCACTAAGTACTATGATTGCTATGATACCTTTGGTTATCGGAAATATAGGTCCTGGTGCTGGAGAAGGATCAAGATTAGCAGTTGGTGCAACTATTTTAGGTGGAATGATTATATCAACATTCTTTACTCTATATGTAACCCCTACAATGTATTTAGCATTAGCAAAAAATACTAAGCGGATTGACGCCGTAGATATAGAGCTGAAAAAACAATTAAATTAAAAAATAATATACTTACTTGTAGTTAATTTATTTTTACAATCTGATAATTGTTTTTTATAAATATTTGACTGTTTCTCAACTCTTTTAGCTAAGTTAATAATCTTCTTATTTTTTTTATAATTTTTGTAATTTCCCCACCCCTCATGGTATGCAACATATTGTCTAAAAGCATCTTTCTTTGAAACTTTTAAAATTTTCTCAGTTTTGTTTGTATACCAACCAATAAAATCTACACTATCTTTAAATCTTGTTCTTGTTGCAAATTTATTTCCAGTTTCTTCTTTGTATTGTTTCCAAGTACCTTTCACCGCTTGAGAATATCCAAAAGAACTAGAAGGTCTTTTGTAAGGAATAACTTTGAATATTTTTTGTCTTGGAGGTTTTGCCAACCTATCAAAACTAGATTCCATCTTTATAATAGCTAATTGTAAATACACAGGTGTACCCCACTTTGCTTCTGCTTTTTTAGCATGCTTATACCACAGATATCGTTCATTAAATATTGAGCAACCATCTGCAGTGTTAGATGGAATTGATGAGCAAGCAGAAAGTAAAATAAAATTAAATAATAAAAAAAAATATTTATATTTTTGAAAAAAATATTTCATTAATCTTGTAGTTTTATTTATCAAATTAATTTAAAAGGTGGAAGATGAGTTATTTAGTTTTAGTTAGACACGGTCAAAGTGTTTGGAATTTAGAAAAAAAATTTACAGGATGGGTAGATGTTGATTTGACAGAAAATGGTAAATCTGAAGCAAAAAAAGCAGGTGAATTAATTAATAAAAACAACCTAACAATAGATCTTTATTTCTCATCTGTTCAATTAAGAGCCAAAAATACATTAAAAATAATTCAAGGAGAATTAAAGGATAATAAAGTTCCTAGTGAGGCATGGGAATTAAACGAAAGACATTATGGTGCACTTACTGGTCTTAATAAAGACGAAATGAAGATAAAATTGGGGGAAGATAAGGTACATCAGTTTAGAAGGTCTTGGGATTTAAGACCTGATCCTCTAGAAAAACAAAATCCATATCATCCATGTAATATAGAAATTTATAAAAATATTC
Source organism: Candidatus Pelagibacter sp. HIMB1485 (assembly GCF_052048055.1). Classification (NCBI taxonomy): domain Bacteria; kingdom Pseudomonadati; phylum Pseudomonadota; class Alphaproteobacteria; order Candidatus Pelagibacterales; family Candidatus Pelagibacteraceae; genus Candidatus Pelagibacter; species Candidatus Pelagibacter sp. HIMB1485. The sequence goes on from NZ_JBNAIN010000001.1 coordinate 68,316, forward strand.
CTGAAGACAAAATACCTAGTACAGAGTCTCTAAAAGACACTTATGAGAGAGTAATAGATTTTTACAAAAAGAAAATTGAAATCATAAATGATAAAAATATTTTAATATCTGCACATGGAAATTCAATTAGAGCTCTTTGTAAGTACCTATTTAATTTGGATAATAATGTAATTTCAAAATTAGAAATACCAACAGGTAATCCTTTGCTCATTGAAGTAAATGTAGATAGAAAAGTTTTAAGTGCTAAATATTTAGACTCTGATAGAGCTAAAGATCTTTTAGTTTTTTGAAGATTTCCAAATTAGTTAAATGATAAAAATTTTGTTTGCTTTCATATCCATTTAAATCTTTGGTATCAATCAATTTGTTCCAAATTTTAGAAATTGAAAACTTTTCATTAGTTTCATTTTTAAACAATTTTTTACTTAATATCTGACAGCCGATGTAAATATAATTTTTATCTAATTCCTTAGTAATAATATTATTTTCTAAATTGAAATCGCCCTTTAAATTTTTATCAAAACTTAAATTTTTATTTACTAATAGAAGAATATTTTTTAGTTTTTCACTAAAATAGAACTCTTCCATTTTATTAATTTCATCAAAATACTCTTTTGTCCAAACAGTATCAGGATTAAAAACTATAAAATCATCTTCATTAGAATGCTTAATTAAATTTAAAATACCACCCCCAGTATCTAGAATTTCTTTTCCATCTTCTATAATTTCAATATCAATATCAAAATTTTTATCTTTAAAAAATTTTGGAAAATGATCTTTTAAATAGAATGAATTTATTAAAATTTTCTTAATTCCCAAACTTTTAATCAATTGGATGCACTTTTCTAACATTGTTACATTATGTAACTCTAACAATGGTTTGGGTGTATCTAATGTTATTGGGTTTAATCTTTTTCCATATCCTGCACATAATATTAACGCTGTATTTATTTTCATAATTTAATTGATAAATTCTGGAAAATTATTTTTTAATAATAATTTTAAATCCTTAAAAATCTTATTCTGTTTTAATCTGTAATCTATCATTTCCCATGCATAAGGGATTAATTGAATATATTTTTTTTTATTATCTCTATAAGCGAGCCTTGTAAAAATTCCAATGATTTTTAAATTTCTTAGAACTGACAGTATTTCAAAGTCTTGTTTAAATTTAATTAAGTTAATTTTTTTATTGGTTTTTATATAATAATCAAAAATCTTTTTTTTTAATCTGTTATTAGTTTTAAATCTAACATCATCTATCAATGATGCTAAATCATAAGCTTTATTTCCAATAAGAGCGTCTTGATTGTCAATTAAGCTAATTTGATTTTTAAAATACATTAAATTTGAAACATGAAAATCCCTATGTACAAAAGTAATGTTTTTATTATTAAGTTTAGATAATAATTTATTTATCTCGTTTTTAAATTTTTTTTTGAATAAAGATTTATTTCTATTTAATTTTTTTTCAACATACCAGTCACTAAAAAGTTTTGCTTCATTATATAAAATTTTATTTTTATATAATTCAAGTTTGTAATTTTGATTTAAAAAGTTTTTTATTTTTTTAGTTTTTATACTTTGTAATTTATTCAGTATGTTAATAATATTTTTAAAAAATAAATACTTATTTCTTTTTTTATTTTTTAAAATTTTAAATAACGAAACATTTCCAAAATCCTGAATTTCAATGAAGTTTTTTTTATAATTATGGCTAATCAGATTTGGTGCAGATATTCTATTTTTTATTAAAATTTTGTTGACTGCATCATAAATTAATAAATTTTTCTTTTTTTCTTTTTTTGCATAAACAACTATAGAGTTATTTTTTTTACTTCTATAAAAAGTTCTAAATGATGCATCTCCTTTAATTTTTTGCAAATCTTTTGATTTTTTCATTCTATTATATTCTTAATCGATGCCTGTGATCTCAACACTTCTATTATTTAGCTCATTTTCATAGTTAAATCTTAATACAATAACTTTTTCCTGAATATCTTTAACTAACTCTGGCCACTCAACAAAAGTAATTAAATTATTATCTTTTTCAAATATGTTTAGATCATTAGTATCTCTTTTATTTTTAATCCTAAATAAATCGTAATGTTTTATCTTCTTGGGACCTATTTGATATTCATTTAATAAATTAAATGTTGGACTTGAAACTTCCGTAATTGGAAAATCTGAACTTTTTTGAAATTCATTAATCAAATATTTTATAAATGTAGTTTTGCCCACACCCATTTCACCATATAAAAATATAATTTCTCCACCTTGCAAAAAATTTTTAAAACTTTCTGCTAAAACTTTTGTTGTTTTTTCTGAACTTATATCGATCTTGCTATTTTTAATAGCGATAGGCATCTGGTTTGAATGGGCCTTCTGTTCCAACACTTATGTAATCTGCTTGTTCTTTTGATAATTTTGTTAATTTAGCCCCAACTTTTTTCAAATGTAATGTTGCTACTTTTTCATCTAAGTGCTTGGGTAAAACATAAACTTTATTTTCATAATTTTTATGGTTATGCCAAAGTTCTATTTGAGCAATTACTTGATTGGTAAAAGATGCGCTCATTACGAAACTTGGATGTCCAGTTGCACAACCTAAATTAACTAATCTTCCCTCGGCTAAAAGGATAATTCTTTTTCCACTTGGTAATTCGATTTCATGTACTTGAGGCTTAACTTCTGTCCATTTGTAATTTTTCAATGCCTCAACTTGTATTTCATTATCAAAGTGTCCAATATTACATAAGATTGCTCTATCTTTCATATCTCTCATATGATCAGCTGTAACTATATCTTTATTTCCAGTTGCTGTAACAACTATGTCTGCTCTACTAATAGCTTCTTCCATTAAAACTACTTCATAACCTTCCATTGCTGCCTGAAGCGCACAAATAGGATCTGCTTCAGTAACAAGAACTCTAGCACCACTTTGTCTTAAAGATGCGGCACTTCCTTTTCCAACGTCACCAAAACCAGCAACTATTGCAATTTTACCCGACATCATAACATCAGTAGCTCTTCTGATGCCGTCAACTAAACTTTCTCTACATCCATATAAGTTATCAAATTTAGATTTCGTTACAGAGTCATTAACGTTTATTGCAGGAACTAACAGAGAATTATCTTTCTCCATTTTATTTAATGCTTTAATTCCAGTTGTAGTCTCCTCTGAAACACCTTTTATATCTTTCATTAAATCTTTATATTCATTGTGCATGATGGCAGTTAAATCTCCCCCATCATCTAATAACATGTTGGGTTTCCAATCAGGTTTTCCAACTATTGTTTGTTTAATACACCACAAGTACTCTTCTTCTGTTTCACCTTTCCATGCATAAACAGGAATTCCAGCTTTCGCTATTGCTGCTGCAGCATGGTCTTGTGTAGAAAATATATTGCAAGATGACCATCTTACTTCTGCTCCAAGATCTACTAATGTCTCAATTAGTACTGCTGTTTGGATAGTCATATGGAGACATCCAATAATTCTAGCACCTTTTAATGGTTTTTCTTTTGAATACTCTTCTCTTAATGCCATTAAACCAGGCATTTCACTTTCTGCGATAGAAATTTCTTTTCTTCCAAATTCAGCTTGGGAAATATCTTTTACTTTAAAATCATCCATAGCGAGCTTTATACAGTTAAGTTCTATTTTATCAACTAAAGATTACAAACTAGGAAATTGTATTTCTATCGATGCTCCTTGCTTATCGAGCCTATTGGATGCTTCAATTTTTCCATCATGAAGATCAACTAAATTTTTTACAATATTTAAACCTAATCCTGAATGCTCACCAAAATTTTCTGGTCTATTACTGTAAAAACGATTAAAAATTTTTGAAGTATCTTTCTCTTTAAATCCCTGTCCTTCATCTAAAATTTTAACTGTAACTTTTTTTTCTAATCCATTTGAAACATTCACGATTACCTCACTACCATCGTCACTAAATGAAATAGAATTATCTAATAAATTTGCAATGATTTGTTCAATCCTATTTTCAATTCCATTAATTAGATACTCTGACTTTCCATCGTTTTGATAGTTTATACTTATATTTTTTTTGAATTTATAAATGTTATTATAATCATCAACAACAGATTGGATAATTGGTTGTATATCTAATTTTTTCATTTGCTCTTTACTAAGAGCAACTTCATCTTTCAACATTTGTGAATAATCTGTGATTAATCTTTCAATTCTTTGTACATCGTGGGTAAGAATATCTAAAAGCTTATTCTGTTGATTTATATCTTTTGTATCTTTTAAAATTTCTGATGCACTTTTTAAAGATGCTAGTGGATTTCTTATTTCATGCACTAAGTCTGTTGAGAAATTTTCTGCATGAGAAATTCGTTTTTGTAATTCATTAGTCATATCCTCCATTGAATTAGATAATAATCCTAATTCGTCATTTCTATTCTTCAAATTTTCAATTCCTGTTTTGCCGGGATTTTTTTCTTTTACTCTGATTGTGTATCCAACTAAATTTTGAATTGGTTTAATAAAATATCTACTAAGTACAAAAGAAAAAATTAAAATTACAAAACCAACTGATATTGCCGTTCTAATTACAAATGCTCTTCTCTCATCTATAGCTGTTTTAATTTCATTAGCGTTCTCAGATATAACTATAAAACCTAAATCATTTTCATCACTTTTTACATTTTTAACTGTTGTAACTTTAAATTGATTTAAATTATCTTCTGTAAAAGTATAATAATTTCCATAGTTATCTGAATTGTTATACCTTTCTAATAAATCTTTAAATGAAGCTTTTGTTTCATTATTTTGGGAAGAATTATTTTCTTTGTTTTCATCTTCCTTGACTTCATCACTCAAACTTTCAAATTCAATTTTATCTAATCGTGTTGAAAAAGATCGTGGATCAAGATCTAAAGTATCAGTATCACCAATTAATTCTAATTTATTGTCAAAGAAAATAACTCTGTCTAAATTTTGAAAAATAAATCTTGTAGAAAATAAGAATTTTCTAATATCATTTTCCTGAAATTTTATATTCAATCTTTTAATATTATCAGTCGTATTATTAATAATATTAATATGATCTTCAGATTTTTTTTTTAATAAACTTGGTTCAATATTTGTAAGATAAGTAAGTGTAAATAAACCAATAATTGTAAATATTACAAAGTTTATAAAAAGAAATTTTTTAAGTATAGAAAGTGTTTTTAAGTATTTACTAAACATCAGCTAACATTCCATCTATATCCACTACCATATCTAGTTTCAATAGCTGAAAAATCAGGATCTACTTTTTTGAATTTTTTTCTTATTCTTTTGACGTGACTATCAATAGTTCTATCTTCAATATCTGTATCTTCTCTGTAAGCAATATCCATTAGTTGAGCTCTTTCTTTAATTATTCCAGGTCTTTTTGCCAATTCTTTAACAATCAAAAACTCAGTAGTTGTTAATTTATCTGGTAACTGTTTGCCATTCCACTCACATTCAAGCTGAGATGGGTCAAGTTTTAATCTACCATGTGAAATTAAGCTTTTATTTTCTTCCAATGTATTGTTTGAATCTTTTTTTCTTAATTGAACTCTTATTCTTTCAATCAAAACTTTAATTGAAAATCCTCCAGATTTTTTTACAAAATCATCTGCACCTAATTTTAATCCTAGCAACTCATCAATTTCATCATCTTTTGATGTTAAAAATATTACCGGAAGAGAAGTTTTTTTTCTTAATTTTTTAAGCAATTCTTCTCCATCCATTTTAGGCATTTTAATATCAATAACTGCTAAGTCAGGTGGCATTCTAGTAAGACCGATTAATGCACTCTCTCCATCAATATATGTTTGAACTTTGAAACCCTCTTTTTCTAAAGCAATACTAAGACTAGTTAGTATGTTTCTGTCATCATCAATTAAAGCTATAGTTTGTGTTTGCATTTTTATTTTTTATATAAAAATATTAAATTGTTCTAAATTAGGCAATTGAATATAATTAGTGAAGCATTCCCCAATTATCACCAACATTTACATCAACTGTTAAAGGGGTAGAAAAGGAATGATAATCACTTTGAGTAACACTGGTCATCTCATTCTCTATTAACTTGACCATTGCCTTCTCCTCTTTTTTTGGGACTTCAAAAATAAGCTCATCGTGTATTTGAAGAAGTATTTTTGATTTCAAATTTTTTTCTTCATTTAATTTTTTGTGTAATCTGATCATTGCTAATCTCATAACTTCAGATGCTGACCCTTGTATTGGAGCATTAATTGCTGCTCTCTCTTGAAAATTTCTTACATTAAAATTTTTATCATTTATTCCATTAAAATGAGATCTTCTTCCGAATATGTTATTTACATAGCCACTTTTTCTACAAAACTTAATTGTGCTATCCATGTAAACTTTTATTTCAGGAAATTTAGCAAAATAAGCATTAAGAAATGCTTCTGCTTCATAATTAGAAACATTTATTTGTTTTGCTAAACCATACTGAGAAATACCATAAATTATTCCGAAGTTTATTGCCTTAGCCTTCCTTCTGTGGTCTTGATTTACCTTTTTGATATCAATATTAAATATTTGGCTAGCTGTTAATGAGTGAATATCCTCATTATTTTTAAAAGCTTTTTTAAGTTCTTTAACATCTGCAAGATCTGCTAAAATTCTCATCTCAATTTGATTATAGTCTGCTGATATCAACAAATGATCTTTTTTGGCCTTAAACGCTTTTCTTATATCTTTTCCATCTTCAGATTTAATTGGAATATTTTGCAAATTTGGATCACTTGAGGCCAATCTGCCTGTTGTTGTTGCTGCTAATAAAAAAGATGTATGAACCCTTTTTGTATTTGGATTAATATGCTCTGGCAAAGCGTCGGAGTAAGTATTTTTTAATTTTGAAACCTGTCTCCAATCTAATACTAATTTTGGAAATTCATGACCTTTGAAGGCTAAATCTTCTAAGACACTTGCACTTGTTGCAAAACTTCCCTTTTTTGTTTTTTTTGTTCCTGCAATCTTAAGGTCATTATATATAATTTCTCCCAATTGTTTTGGTGAAGCGATATTGAATTCTTTCTTAGAAATTTTAAAAACTTCCTTTTCAATTTTTTTAATTTTCTTGTCAAATTTAGAAGAAAGAGAATTTAAAAATTTACTATCTACCTCAACACCTTCAATTTCCATGAACGCAAGTATTTTAATTAGTGGTTTTTCAAAAATCTCATAGATATTAAATAATTTTTCAGATTTTAAGCTTTTGACAAACTTTTTATATAACCTGAAAGTAATGTCTGCATCTTCTGCTGCATAATTTTTTGCTGCTTCTAACTCTACTTCGCTAAAATTTATTTCTTTTTTACCAGTTCCAACAATTTCTTTGAATGAAATCGTCTTATGTCCTAGATGAATATCTGAAAGAGTATCCATATTATGTCTATTCTTTCCAGCATCTAATACATAGGACATAAGCATGGTATCTTCCATTGATGAAAGTGAAATGCCAAGTTTGTAGAGAACTATAAAATCAAATTTAATATTTTGACCAATTTTTTTAACACTTGGATCCTCTAATAAATTTTTTAATTTATAAATAACACTATCTTTATTTAAACAGTCCTGAGATTTATGACCAACTGGGATATAACAAGCTTTTCCAATTTTTGAACAAAGTGAAATTCCAACTAAATCAGCCTGATGAGGGTCTAACGAACTTGTCTCTGTATCGACAGCAACTTCCCCCGCTTCCTCTGCTTCTTCTATCCACTCATCAATTTCATTAATATCTGTAATTAGATGATAATCTTTATTATTTATTGGTTTTTGTTTTTCAGTAGATTTTAAATTATTTTCAGATCCAGATAACTTTGGTTCACCATAAGCTGAAATTGCAGAACTTAATAATCTATTAAATTCCATTTCTCTTAAAAATTTATACAGTTTATCTTTATCAACCTCTTTGAGTTTAAATTCTGTTAAGTTTTTATTTACTGGAGACTTGTTGTCTAGAGTCACAAGTTTTTTACTAATTAAAGCTTTATCTTTATTCTCTATTAAAGTTTCTCTTCTTTTGTTCTGTTTAATCTCATGAGCAGAGTCTAATAATTTTTCTAGAGTGCCATACTTATTAATTAATTCTGCGGCTGTTTTCACTCCTATTCCTGGAACACCAGGTACGTTGTCACTACTATCGCCTGCTAAAGATTGAACATCTATAACTTTTGAAGCATCAACACCAAACTTTTTAATCACATCGTCCTCTGTGATAAATTTATTTTTCATGGGATCAAAAATTCGAACGCCTTTTTTATAAAGCTGCATTAAATCTTTGTCGGATGAAACGATTGTAACTTTAGCTCCTTTTTTAAGAATTTGATCAACATATGTGGCTATTAAATCGTCAGCTTCATAGTTTGGTAAATCCACAGAAGGTAAATTAAATGCTAAAACTGATTTTCTAATATATTCAAATTGAGGTGCCAAATCATCAGGGGCCTCAGATCGATTTGCTTTATAATCACTATAAATTTCATTTCTAAAGGTCTTTCTGGCTGAGTCAAAAATTACTGCAAAATGAGTTGGTTTTTGTAAATTTTGATCAGATTTTGAATCCTCTAATAATTTAAACAACATGCTACAAAATCCACTAACAGCACCTGTAGGTAGCCCATCACTTTTTCTAGTTAATGGTGGTAAGGCATAATAAGCTCTAAAAATATAACCAGAGCCGTCAATTAAATAAAAATGATCTGTTTTTTGTATTTTATTCATGAAGATTAACAAATATTACATTGCTAACAATTTCTGTATATAAAAAAATAAATTTAAACCTTTAAGCTAATATAGCTAGATTATTTTTTATATTTTGAGTATTATTTTACTATGGAACTTACAAAAAACTTAACACAAACAAAAATTATAAAATCTTTGTTAGCTGTGATTCTGGGTTCAATTGCTTTAACTATCTCTGCAAAAATTAAAATTCCATTTTATCCAGTTCCAATGACAATGCAGACATTTGTTGTTTTATTCTTAGGTGTAAGCCTAGGTTATAAAATTGGATTAGCTTCTGTAGGTTTATATTTATTAGAGGGGATTGCGGGATTACCTGTATTTTCAAACTCCCCAGAAAAAGGAATTGGTATAGTCTATTTTACTGGTCCAACGATGGGATATTTAATTGGTTTTTTAACTGCTTGTTATTTAGCCTCAAAAATTAATACAAAAGATAGTTTTATAATTATTCTAACTAAATTAGTTATTGCAACATCTACAATCTATATCTTGGGTTTAATATGGCTGGGTACTCTGATTGGTTGGGATAAACCGATATTTTCACTTGGTGCAAAACCATTTTTATTAGCAGAACTATTTAAAATTATTATTTTAGCTTTAGCCGCTAAACGAATAATTAAAATAAGAAATATTATCTAGGGGATCTTTTAGATAGAATTCTTTGAAGAGTTCTTCTGTGCATCTTCAATCTTCGAGCTGTTTCAGAAACATTCCTATTACATAATTCAAATACTCTATGAATATGTTCCCATTTAACTCTATCTGCTGACATTGGATTTTCTGGTGGTGCAGCCTTTTTAGCTGGATCTGCCAACAATGCTTTTTCTACATCTTCTGCATCTGCTGGTTTTGCTAAGTAATCAATTGCACCTTCTTTAATAGCTGCAACTGCAGTGGGAATATTTCCATAACCCGTGAGCATTATAATTCTACTATCATTATTAGAAGATTGAATCTCCTTAACGACCTCAAGGCCATTACCGTCTCCAAGTCTTAAGTCCACAACTGCAAAACCTGGTTTTTTACTTTTAACGGATTCAACTCCCTTTTGTACACTCTCAGCTTGAAAAACTTCAAAACCTTTTTTTTCCATAGCTCTTGCCAATCTTTCTCTAAAAGGATTGTCATCATCTACTATTAAAAGCGACTTATTTTCGAAATCGCTTAGATTTTGTAATTTGGCTTCATTTTTCATCAACCTTATATGGGGTCAAAATCTGATATTACAATATATGAAAATTGCGCAAATCAGCCTTGAATTATTTGCTTTACATTGCCTGTGTTTACATTATATGGCTCAAATTATTAAAGTTTTATTAAAAACTTTTTTTTATTAAATTTTTTTTGGAGGCATATGAAATGCAAAAATTTAAGTCAGTTGAAGAACTTATAAATCAACTGAAACCTGAAAAGCCTGTTTATTGTATTAGGAAGAAATCCATAGAGTCTTCAGTTAAATTTTTCTTAGATAAGTTCCCTGGAAAAATTTTATATGCAGTTAAAACAAACCCACATCCCGAAGTTATTCAAACAATTTTAAACACAGGTGTAAACCAATTTGATGTTGCCTCAATTGAAGAAATTAAAGCTATAAGAAAACTTACTCAAAATGCAAAATGTTCTTATATGCATACTGTAAAAAGTAGAGAAAGTATCAAAGAGGCCTATTTTAATTATGGTGTAAAAACTTTCTCATTAGACACAAAAGAAGAGTTAATCAAAATTATTGAAAGTACAAATAATGCAAAAGATTTAGAATTATTTGTAAGAGTTGCTGTTTCAAATGAGCATGCTGAAATTGATTTATCTAAAAAATTTGGAGCACTAACATCTGAAGCTGTAGGATTACTAAGATTAGTAAAACAATATGCAAAAAAAATTGGATTAAGTTTCCATGTTGGATCGCAGTGTATGCATCCAATTTCATATGCTAAAGGTATAAATGAGATTGGAAATATAATTAAAAAAACAAAAATAATCCCTGATACAATAAATGTTGGTGGAGGATTTCCAACAATTTATCCAGATTTAATTCCGCAATCATTAGATGAATACTTCAATGAAATTAAAAAAAGTTTGTCTAATTTAAAATTAGAGAAGTTGCCGGAGATAATTTGTGAACCAGGAAGAGCATTAGTTGCGGAAAGTGGTTCAACAATAGTTAAAGTTAATTTAAGAAAAAAACAAAAACTTTATATAAACGATGGAACATATGGAACCCTATTTGATGCAGGAACACCTAACATAGTTTATCCATCTAAAATGATTAAAGAAAATTCAAATAAAATAATTTCAAAAAAATTGACTGCTTTTGATTTCTTTGGTCCTACTTGCGATAGCATGGATTATATGAAAGGACCTTTTCTATTACCAAATAATATTAAGGAAAATGATTACATAGAGCTTGGTCAACTTGGAGCATATGGATTAACTTTTAGAACACAATTCAATGGTTACTATTCAGATGAAATTTATGAAGTTGAAGATAAACCAATAATGTCAATGTATGAAAAAGACGTTAACAGCGCTCATATGGTTGCTTAATGTCAGACCAAAAAAATCCAGGACATAACAGTAAAAGAGATTTTTTAAAAAATCCTGTCGAACATATAGATATTACTTCATTTGACTCTAGAACAATTATTTCTTCAATGGAGAAAATGTCGTTTGTATCTAGAGAAACTGCAAATGCAGCGAACATTTACAACGAAATGCTTAAAGATAAGGAATGTACAATTTTTCTTACTTTAGCAGGATCAACATCTGCAGCAGGATGTATGAATATTTATAAAGATCTTGTTAAATATAATATGGTTGATGCAATTGTAGCAACAGGGGCATCAATTGTAGATATGGATTTTTTTGAAGCTCTTGGATTTAAACATTATCAAGGATCTCAATTTCAAGATGATACTGAATTAAGAGACAACTATATTGATAGAATTTACGACACATATATCGACGAAGAAGAGCTTCAAATGTGTGATAAAATTATTTGCGAAATAGCAGATACTTTAGAACCAAGAAGTTATACTTCGAGAGAGTTTATTTTAGAAATGGGAAAATATTTAAAAAAAAATTCAAAAAAGAAAGACTCTTTAATTGAAACAGCTTACGATAATAATGTTCCAATTTTTTGTCCAGCTTTCACAGATTCAAGCGCAGGTTTTGGTCTTGTAATGCATCAAGAAAAAAATCCAAAAAAACATATGACTATAGACTCAGTTAGAGAATTTAGAGAACTAACTGAAATTAAAATCAAATCAAAAGGTTCTGGTTTATTTATGATTGGTGGAGGAGTTCCTAAAAATTTTATTCAAGACACTGTTATTTGTGCTGAGCTTCTTGGTAAAAATGTAGATATGCATAAGTATGCTGTACAAATTACAGTTGCTGATAGTAGAGATGGTGCATGTAGTAGTTCTACTTTAAAAGAAGCAAGTTCTTGGGGTAAAGTGGATATCACTAAAGAGCAAATGGTATTTGCTGAAGCAACAAGTGTATTACCATTAATAGCTAGCGATGCTTACCACAAAGGTGAGTGGAAAAATAGAGAACGAAAAAACTTCTCAAAATTATTTATATAAAATTGAAATATTTATCAAACAAACATGGTTTCTTAGGAATTGATAATACATTCAACTTCAAAGAAAAAGTAGTAGTCGTTCCATTTGGACTTGAAAAAACAGTTAGTTATGGTGGTGGAACAAAAAATGGACCAAAAGAAATTATCAAAGCTTCTCACCAAGTTGAACTTTATGATGAGGAACTAAATTGTGAACCTTACAAAAAAATAGGTATCAAGACATTAAAACCATTTAAAATTGATAAAAATATCAAAGTAGCATTAAATAAAATTTCTAAAATCAATGGTAAAATTTTAGATAAAAAACTATTTCCAATGACTTTTGGTGGTGAACATTCAATTACACCAGGATGCATTGTTCCTTTTACAAAAAAATATAAAAATATTTGTCTTTTACATTTCGATGCGCACGCAGATTTACGTGAAAGTTATAATGGTGAAAAATTTTCACATGCATCGGCAATAAGAAGATGTTTAGATTATAAAAATGTATCTTTAATTTCTTTTGGAATTAGAAATATATCAGAAAGTGAGATTCCATTTTTAAAAAAAAATTTAAATAGAATAGATATCTTCTGGGCAAAAGATAAAAAGAAATGGAATTTAAATAAATTTAAAAAATTAATAAAAAATAAGACTGTTTACTTAACGTTTGATGTCGACGGATTAGATTCAAGTATTATGCCTGCTACTGGAACACCTGAACCAGGTGGATTGTTGTGGGATGAGACATTAGAGATAATTAGAATTGCTGCAAAAAATTCAAATATAGTTGGAGCTGACATTAATGAACTTTCTCCAATTAAAGGATTTAACTCATATAATTTTCTTGTTGCTAAATTAGCTTATAAAATTTTATCTTATAAATTTTTATATTAGACTTTAATAGGCTTAAATATTTTTAATAACATTCTAAATGGTATTAACATTATTAATGCTACTAGTATTTTAACACCCAAATCACCCAAAGATAAAGTAACCCAAGGAACTCCTGTTCCATAAAATGATATTGAGAAAAATAAAAAAGTATCAATAGTTGAACCAATTAATGATGAAGTTAGAGGTGCAACAAACCACTGTTTTTTTCTTAAACGATCAAATATTTGAATATCAAGCAATTGGGCTGTAAGGAAAGCCACTCCTGATCCAACTGCAATTCTAACAGAAATTAAATCTTCGAAGTTTGTTGAAAAAAATAAAGTAAAAATAATTCCTATAAAAAAACCAAAATAAACTATTTTTCTCGCAATTATCTTTCCATAAGATCTATTTGCTAAATCGGTTATCAAAAAAGCTACAGGATAACTAAAAGCTCCATAAGTAAGAATTTCATTTAATCCATAATAATTTATTGGAAATTGAACAAGATAGTTTGATGACAAAACAACCAAACCCATCATTAGAGATAGGCCGATAAAAAATTTATTCATTAAGCAGATTTAGCTACTGGCTTTTTTTTATATGGTGATTTTAATAAAATAACTTTTTTAAGTTTTTTTAATCTTGGTGATATATTTTTATTTTTTACAGTTTTTAAGAATTCGTCAAAACTTCCCTTTTTATCAACTGATCTTACTCCTGAATTGCTAACTGTTAATTTTAAACTTCTTCCAGCTAGCTCACTTGTAAATTTTACTTTTTTCAAATTAGGTAAGAATCTTCTTTTAGTCTTATTGTTAGCATGACTAACATTATGACCCTTCATTGGAATTTTACCGGTTAGTTCGCATTTTTTTGACATAATTTCACTGCCTATATAAGGGGAGATATTAAGGGCGTCAAGTTTATTAAAATTAAGAAAGAGTTTTATTTCCAACGATTTCTGAAATATTTTTCACTCCATCTCTAAGAAGTAATTCTTTTAGCTCTTTTTTAATGTTTGCAGCAATGTTTGGTCCTTGAAATACCATCCCTGTATATAACTGAATATAATCTGCCCCTGACAAAAATTTATCATGTGCAGACTTTCCAGAATCAATACCTCCTACCCCAATTATTTTAATTCTACCATTTAACAATTTAAAGAATTTATTAATGAGTAAATTTGATTTTTGTTCAATTGGCTTTCCTGACAACCCTCCTTTTTGGTGTCGTTGAATATTTTTTAAATCATCTCTAGTACTTTCTGATGTATTTGAAATAATTATTGCAGATATATCATTTTCCAAAAGGATCTCTGATATTAATTCTATTTGCTTTAAATCAATATCTGGAGAAATTTTAACTACAATTGGAATTTTGGTTTTCAATTCATTTTTTTTATCTTTAATTGATTTTAATAATTCTTTTAATTTATTTTCATCATGAAAATTTCTTAGATTTTCAGTATTTGGAGATGAAATATTAATTGTAATATAATCAGCAACTTCATGAAATTTTTCTAATCCAATTAAATAATCATTCAATCGATTATCAGAATCTTTATTTGGTCCAACATTTACTCCAAGTATTCCATTTTTTTTATTTGATTTTATTCTATTTAAAATAGTTTCAGATCCTTGATTGTTAAATCCCAATCTATTAATTAATGCTTGATCTTCAACTAATCTAAATACTCTTGGCTTTTCATTACCATATTGTTTTAAAGGAGTAACAGTTCCAACTTCAACAAAACCAAATCCTAATTTAAACAAAGGATTGTAAACCTCTGCATTTTTATCAAAACCAGCTGCTATTCCTATTGGGTTGCTTAAATCTTTGCCAAATATTTGTGTTTTAAAAATAGGATTATTTTTATTTTCATCAAATACATTTGATACCAAATTAAATTTTAAAGATTGAATTGCTAGAGTATGGGCTTTTTCTGGATCTAATTTGAAAATTAAAGATCTTAAATTTGAATACATTATTTGAGTTTACTCATTATAAGGTCTTTTGTTTCATTAACACCAAAAAAACTTATAAAAAATCCCATTCTTGGTCCATTTTCATCACCAAAAACCACCTCATAAATAAGTTTAAACCAATCTCTTAAATTTTCAGCATAACCATTTTCTTTTCCAGTAGAATAAATCAAAGTTTGAATTTCCTCTGGTGGCATCTGATCATTACATTTTTCTAAGGTTGAAATTAAAGCCACAAGAGCTTTTTTTTCATCTTCAGAAGGTGTTTTGTATTTTTTTTGAGACTTAATTACATCATTAAAATATCTAATTGCGTAACCTACTAATCCATCAAAAATAGGAAAGTTAGTTTCTTGAATATTGGGTTTGTATTTTTTTACAAATTTCCATAATAAATCTTTACTATCTGCATTACTTGTTTCGACTAAATTCAATAACATTGAAAAACTCATAATCATGTCTTCTTTTGGAATACTCCCATTGTGGACATGCCACACTGGATTCATCACTAATTGCTGCTCTGTCTGCTTTTTAGATTTTTCAATGTTATCCAAATATTCATCTACTGCTTTTGGAACTATTTCTTTATAAAGTTTTTTAGCTCTTTTTGGATTTTGATACATATATAGAGATAAACTTTCTGGTGAAGCATACTTCAACCATTGATCAATAGTTATTCCATTACCTTTAGATTTTGAAATTTTCTCACCTTTTTCATCTAGAAAAAGTTCATATGCAAATCCTGATGGATTCTTTTTACCCAATAAATTAATGATTTTTGTAGATAAAATTGCACTTTCAATCAAATCCTTACCATACATTTCAAAATCAACATCTAAAGCAAACCATCTCATTGCCCAATCTACTTTCCACTGTAATTTACAATTACCATCTAAAATACTACTCTCTAATTTTTTACCTTTATTATCGAATATTATTTTAGAATTAGACTGATCAATTTCTAAAACAGGTATCTCCAAAACATGACCTGAGTCAGGACATACTGGTAAAAAGGGACTGTATGTTTTTTGCCTTTCTTTCCCAAGTGTTGGTAAAATAATATTCATTATTCCTTCATAATTTTCTAAAATGATTTTCAAAGTAGGATTAAAAAATCCTGCCTTGTACAAAGATGTGGAACTTTTAAAATTATATTTAAAATTAAAACTGTTTAAAAAATCCTTCAGCATTTCATTATTATGTTCTCCAAAACTATTAAATTTTTGAAAAGGATCAGGTACTTGCGTTAAAGGTTTGTGAAGGTTTTGTTGCAATAATTCTTGGTTAGGAACATTATCTGGAACTTTTCTTAAGCCATCCATGTCATCTGAAAATGTAATAATTTCTGTTGGTAAATCTGTGAGTTGATTAAGTGCATTTACCATCATTGAAGTTCGTGCAACTTCTCCAAAAGTTCCTATGTGAGGTAATCCACTTGGACCATATCCAGTTTGGAGAGTAATCTTACCTTTTTTTTCAATAAAAGCTTTTCTTTCACGAAGCATTTTTTTAGCTTCAACAAAAGGCCAAGCACTTGTCTTTTCTAGGACATCTTTTTTAATCATGATTGCTCTTTTTAACCTTAAACTAGTGATTATATTAATTCTTATAGAGTTGAAATTTATTTACCATAAAATATTGTTCTTTCAAAATGTCTAATTACAAAACTGTTTTTTTTACGCTTGGAATTCTGCAAATAATATTGGGTGTATCAATGTTCATCCCAATTATAGTACAATTCTTTTACTCAGAGATAGACTCTTCTTTCTTTGGCTCATCTATTGTGACCATAATCTTTGGAACTTTATTTTTTTTATCAAATTTAGATCACGATAAAAAACTTAATCTACAACAAGCTTTCTTATTAACTGCACTATCTTGGATTAGTATTGCAGTATTTGGATCCTTACCGTTTGTATTCTCTAGTATTGAACTTTCAATTACAGACTCTTTTTTTGAAAGTATGTCAGGAATTACTACAACTGGATCTACAATAATTTCAGATTTAGAGAACGCACCAAAAGGTCTTCTTTTATGGAGAGCTCTTTTACAATGGCTAGGTGGAATTGGAATAATTGTAATGGCGATTACTTTAATGCCTATAATGAATGTTGGGGGTATGCAATTATTTAAAATTTCAAGTAATGACTCTTCAGAAAAAATACTCCCTAAGTCAAAAGAAATAGCACTTAGATTAATTTATATTTACTCAGGATTAACAGGCCTTTGTGCAATCACTTATTGGATATTTGGTATGGGTAAATTTGACAGCTTAACCCACTCAATGACTACAATTGCTACTGGAGGATTTTCTAACTACAACGAGTCAATTGGATACTTTAATAGTTTGCCAATTGAAATTTCATCAATGTTTTTTATTATATTGGGAAGTATTCCTTTTATTGCTTACATTAAATTTATAAGTGGAAACAAAAAAATTTTTTTAAATGATATTCAAATCAAAACTTTTTTAAAAATTATAATATTCACTGTTATAATTTTATCTATTTACTTATTATTTTCTAACCAAGAAAACTTTAGTTTAAGATCAATATTTTTTAATACTATATCAATCCTGAGTGGTACTGGTTATGTAAACGCAGAATTTGATAGATGGGGTAGTTTTCCTATAACCCTGTTTCTTGCACTGATGTTTATAGGTGGATGTGCAGGATCTACAGCTTGTGGTGTAAAAATATTTAGAATTCAAATTCTTTATCTATTTATTCTAAATCAATTAAAAAAAATAATTTATCCTAAAGGGGTATTTGTAATTAAGTATGATCAAAGTGCAGTTGATGAAAAGTTTATAGCTTCAATTATTTCATTTATTTACTTTTATATCGTAATATTTTTTATTCTTACTGCATTGTTATCCTTAACTGGTTTAGATTTTATTACTGCTATCTCAGGTGCAGCTACATCTATTTCAAATGTTGGACCTGGTCTTGGTCCAATAATTGGCCCAAATGGAGATTTTTCATCATTGCCTGATCTTTCTAAGTGGATTCTAACAGTTGGTATGATTTTAGGTAGACTTGAGCTGTTTGCGATATTAGTATTGTTCTTACCATCATTTTGGAAAAATTAGTTATGTCTGAAATAAAAAAAACATCCTGGTTAGAATCCATTTCAGTTTACAAAGATATCCGAATGCTAAGAATTTTATTACTTGGTGCAATCAGTGGATTTCCATGGGTTTTGATTGCTAGTAGTTTAAGTCTTTGGTTAAAGGAAGAAGGATTAAGTAGATCTACTATCGGATGGGCAGGACTTATTTTTGGAGTTTATGCTTTTAATTATCTTTGGGCACCAATTATAGATAGAATTCAAATTCCTTTCCTAACTAAAAAATTAGGTCACCGAAGAGGATGGATTGTTTTAATGCAATTAGTAATTCTAATAAGTTTACTAGTTTGGAGTATTATAAACCCTACAGAAAACTTAGCGTTAATAATTACAGTTGGATTAATCATCGCTATAGCATCAGCAACTCAAGACATAACGGTAGATGCATTAAGAATTGAACAAATTAATGAAAATGAGGGAAAATCAATGGCAGCAGGTGCTGCAATGGCTGTGGTTGGTTGGTGGACAGGTTATAAATTAGGTGGTGTAGTTGCTTTATTTACTGCGGAGTTCTTTGAAAATATTGGTATCCAAGATTACTGGCAAGCAACTTTTTTAATATTAGGTGTTCTAATTATTTTAATGAATATTGCTCTGATGTTTGTTCATGAACCAGTAGAAACTGACAGACAATCAAAGCAAAAGGAAACTGATAATCTAATTAAAGGTAAACTAGGATCTAACAATATTATTACAACCTTTGTTGCCTATATAACTGGAACAATTGGTGGGCCCATTATTAGCTTCTTTAAAAAAAATGGTTTTGCCATAGCTGCAGGAATTTTAGGGTTTGTTTTTTTGTTCAAAATTGGAGAGGCATTCATGGGTAGAATGTCGATTGTATTTTATAAAGAAATAGGCTTTTCAAAAGGACAAATAGCAATCTATTCAAAAGGATTGGGTTGGATCACAACCGTCGTATTTACTTTAATTGGTGGCGTAATGGCCATGAGGGCTGGAACTATAAAAACTATGTTCTTTGCAGGAGGTTTAATGGCGGTTACAAATCTGTTATTTGCTGTCTTAGCATGGACTGGTAAATCTGAACTATTATTTGCAATAGCAGTTATTGCTGACGATATTACTGCAGCTTTTGCAACTGTTGCATTTGTAGCATTTATATCTTTACTGGTTGATAGAACATACACAGCAACACAATACGCATTACTTGCATCTATAGGGACTGCTGGAAGAACAACTTTAGCATCATCATCAGGAGCTTTAGTAGATTGGTTAAATGGAGATTGGGGAACATTTTTTGTCTTAACAACTATTATGGTTATTCCTTCACTAATATGCCTATGGATGATAAAAAATAAAATTAAAATTGGTGCAAAATAAATTTTATTTTACAGGTAGTTTTTCTAATATTTATAAAAAACCTTCTAAATTTTCAGAAGTAACCTCACAAATATTGTATGGAGAAAAATTTAAAATTTTATCTAAAACTAAAAATTGGATAAAAATAAAATCTAGTTTTGATAATTATACTGGGTACATTCAAAATAAAAATTATTCAAAAGAATTTAAAGCTAATTATAAGGTAAGTAGCTTAAAAGCAAATATCTATAAAAAACCAAATTTAAAAACTAATATTTATCTATCTCTTGGATCAAAGTTGTCAGTTAAAGAAACTAATAAAAATTTTGCCAGAATTGATAAAAATGAATGGATTAAAAAAAAAGATATAAAAAAAATAAATTATAAAGAAAAAAACTTCATTAAAATTTTTAAAAAATTTTTGAATATAAAATATATCTGGGGTGGAAAAAGTTACAGGGGAATAGATTGCTCAGCCCTATTACAAATATTTTATTATTATAATAATAAGTTTTTTCCTCGAGATACCAAAGATCAAATTAAATATTTAAAAGGAAACATAAAAAGAAATTATCAAAAGGGAGATATCATTTTTTGGAAAGGGCATGTCGCAATGTGTTTAAATTCCAAGCAATTAATACATGCATATGGACCTGAAAAGAAAGTATTGATCATGCCTATAATTAAGACAATTAGAAGAATTGAAAATACAGCAAAACTTAAAGTTAAAAAAATAGCTAAAATTAAAATTTAGCTTCTTCCAAAATCTGGCTTATTAATATCTTGTTTGAGTTTGATTATTTTTGATCTGACTTTTTTAGTTTCAGTAAGCTTGTTAATAATAGATTTATTATTTTTTGAATTAATATCAGATTTAAATGATTTTAAATTTTTAATAAATAAATCAATAGCATTTGAAATATTTTTATTGTTATTGAAAAAAATATCTCGCCACATAATCTCATTAGAAGCTGCTATTCTTGAAAAATCTCTTAGTCCTCCTGCACTATATTTGATTAAATCATAGCTTTGTTTTTTCTCGAAATCTTGAGCTGACTTAACTAAATTATATGCAATTAAGTGAGGCAAATGACTAGTTATTGAAAAAATTTTGTCATGTTTTTCTGCTGACATGATTGTTACTTTTGATCCAATCTTCTCCCAAAATTTTTTCAGAAAATTTAAATTTTTTTTAATTGTATTTTTTTCTTTAATTAAAATACACCATCTACCCTCGAACATGTTGCTCTTTCCGTGCTGTGGTCCACTTACTTCAGAACCAGCAATTGGGTGACTGGAAGTCCATGCAATTCCTTTTTTTAAAAATTTTTTTATTATTTTTGATGATTCAATTTTTGAAGAACCAACATCAGTAATTAATGTGTTAGGAGAAATATAATTATTTATTTTCATAATAATATTTTTGTATTCACTCATAGGTGTACAAAAAATAATAAAATTAGATTTTGTTACAGCTTCTTTTAATGAACTAACTACTTTTCCAGGTAATTTAAGATTTTTAATTCTTGATATATTCTTTTTTGACTTTTCATAAATATATACCTTATCTGCTAATTTATTTTTGTGTATAGATCTTAAAACTGAAGATCCAAGTAAACCACAACCTATGATTAAAATATTTTTCATTTAATTAAAAATCTTTCTCACTGCATTCATGAATATTAAATTTTCTCTAGATGAGCCAATAGTTAATCTCAATTTGTTTTTAATATGATAACCATCTTCAGTAGATCTTAATATAATTCCTTTATTTTTTAATTTTTGGTAAAGAAAATTTGCTGAATATTTACAGTCATCAAAATTTAATAGTAAAAAATTTGCTGATACATCGTTTGAAAAAATATTATATTTTTCGAGAAATTTTTTTAGTCTATTTGCATAATTTAAATTATGTCTAATTGACTTTTGAATGAATTGCTTATCCTTCAATGACTCTGCGGCCGCAACTTGAGCCAAACCATTTACATTAAAAGGTGGTTTAATTACATTTAACGCTCTAATTATTTGTTTCGATCCATGTCCCCAGCCAATTCTTAATGAGGCCAAGCCAAACATTTTAGAAAATGTTCGTAATATAAATACGTTGTCTTTATTTTTAAATAATTCTAAACCAGAGCTGTAATCATCATTTTTCATATATTCTGAGTACGCGTCATCAATTACTAATAAAATATTTCTATTCAACTTTCTTCTAAGTTCTAATGTCTCTTTTTTAGTTAAATATGTTCCTGTTGGATTGTTTGGATTTGCAATAAAAACTATTTTGGTTTTCTTAGATACTTTTTTCAATATTTCTTCAATTGAAACTTTAAAATTATTTTCTTTTGCAAATACAACTTTTGCACCAACAATTTTTGCATAAATCCTGTACATTAAAAAACTATATTGAGGAACAATCACTTCATCCTTTGGATGTAGATATAATTGACATAACATTTGAATTACCTCGTCAGAACCTGCTCCACATATTATTTTATCGAAATTGCATTTATATGCTTTAGATATTGCCATTTTAAGATTAGTGGATTTTCCATCTGGATATTTATCTAATACTAAATTTTTTTGAGATATTACTTTTTTTGCTAACGGGCTCATCCCTAAAGCAGACTCATTAGCTGACAATTTAATGACCTTATTAATTTTGTTAATTTTAGATTTGCCAGGCTTATAAGCTTCTATGTTAAATTTTTTAAATTTAGGTGTGCTCATTTTTTTTATTTTTATGAGCTCTTTATAGATAAAAAAACAAATATTTATAGAGAATATGATCTTATTTTAAAAAATTGACATAAATTACAAGTTCTTGTACAAAATTTATGCGCTGATTTAACTGAATTGCGAGCGCTTAAAAAAAACCGCTAAAATAGTTTTTTTTCTCACAATTCATCTAAAGGCCTTAAAATGAATACAGAAAAAAATATTAATACATTAATTATAAAGAAACCTCTTAAATTGGATTGTGGTAAAACTATAAACAATTTTCCAATTGCATTCGAAACTTATGGGTCTTTAAATGAGAATAAAGACAATGCTATATTAGTATTTCATGCACTAACTGGAGATCAATTTGTAACTGGTTTAAATCCTGTTACTAAAAAAGACGGTTGGTGGAGTTTTGCTGTAGGTCCAGACAAAGCAATAGATACCAATAAATATTTTGTTATTTGTTCAAATGTAATTGGTGGATGTATGGGATCTTATGGACCAAGCCATAAAGATCCTGAAACACAGAAAACTTTTGGAACTGATTTTCCAGTTATTACAATTAATGACATGGTGAATGCACAATATAATTTACTTGAACACTTTGGAATTGATAAACTATTTGCAATTACCGGAGGTTCCATGGGAGGTATGCAAGTTCTTCAATTTATCACCAACTTTCCTGATAAAGCTAAAACTGTTATACCCATTGCTACAACCTCAAGTCATTCAGCACAAAATATTGCTTTTAATGAACTAGGAAGACAAGCAATCACTGCTGACAGCGATTGGAAAGATGGAAATTATGAAGCTAATAATACCAACCCAGGTAAAGGGCTTGCTGTTGCAAGAATGGCAGCTCATATAACTTATCTCTCAAAAAAAGGTTTGCAGGAAAAGTTTGGGAGAAAATTGCAAGAAAGAGAAGATTTGAAATTTGGTTTTGATGCAGATTTTCAAATTGAGAGTTATTTGAGATACCAAGGATCTGTGTTTGTAGATAGATTTGATGCAAACAGTTACCTCTACATAACTAGGGCTATGGATTATTTTGATTTAGTTAAACAATTTAATGGAAATTTGTCTGATGCATTTAAAAATACAAAAGCTAAATTTTTTGTTATTTCTTTTACTTCTGATTGGCTTTATCCAACCCAAGAAAATAAAGATATTGTTATAGCTTTAAATTCTATTGGAGCAGATGTTGGTTTTGTAGAAATTGTATCTGATAAAGGTCACGACTCTTTTTTATTAGATGTACCCGATTTTTTAAATGCTCTGAAGAATTTCTTAGACAAATCTTATATAGAATTAAAAAATGAAAAATGAATTTAAAGTAATATCAGATTTAATTGAGGATAATAAAAAAGTTTTAGATGTAGGTTGTGCAGATGGAACTTTGATGCAATTTTTAAAAGAACATAAAAATATAAATGTAAGAGGGCTAGAAATTTCTAAGGAAAAAGTACAAGAATGTATTGCAAAAGGATTAACTGTAATAGAAGGTAACGCAGAGAAAGATTTAAAACAATTTCCTGATAAATCGTTTGACTATGTGGTATTGAGTCAAACACTCCAAGCATTTTTAAGCCCTGAAATTGTTTTAGATGAACTTTTAAGAGTTGGAAAAAAAGCAATTGTAACGATACCAAATTTTGGTAATTGGCAAGTTAGATTGCATCTATTATTTAAGGGCACAATGCCAATAACAAAATCTTTACCAGAACAATGGCACAGTACACCTAATTTACATATGTGCACAATTAAAGATTTTGTAAATTTTATAAAATTTAAAGAAATTAAAATGATAAAAACTTTAGCTTTAAATAGTAACAACACTTCAAATATAACAAATAGTAATTTAGGAACTAAAAATTTATTTGCTGATCTTGGAATATTTTTAATAGAAAAATAAATGAAAGTTGAAATTATACCGTGCCTACAAGATAATTATAGTTATTTAATTATTGATAATGAAAAACAGGAAGCATGTGTTGTTGATCCAAGTGAAGCTAAACCAATAATCAATTACTTAAACGATAAAAATATTAAATTAAAATATATCTTAAATACTCATCATCATTATGATCATGTTGGGGGTAATACTGAATTAAAAAAAAAATTTGGATCTGTTGTTTTAGGATTTAATGGAGATGCAAAAAGGATACCAGAGATTGATATCTTGTTAAAAGATAATGAAATTTGGAATAGCGGAAATTTTAAAGCTAAAATTATTCATATCCCTGGACACACAACAGGACATATTTGTTTTTATTTTTTTGAAGAAAACTTACTATTCACCGGAGATACTCTCTTCTCACTTGGATGTGGTAGAATTTTTGAGGGTACATATGAACAAATGTATAACTCTTTAAGTAAATTAAAATCTTTACCTAAAGAAACAAAAATCTATTGTGGCCATGAATATACTTTAAATAATTCAAAATTCTGCTTGAAACATGATTCTGAAAACTCTTCTTTGTTAAAGAAAATAGAATTTATAAAACAACAAAGAAATAATAATTTACCTACTATTCCATCAACCTTACAAGATGAAATTGATTGTAATATTTTTTTAAGAGCTAATGACCTAAAATCCTTTTCAAAATTAAGGGATTTAAAGGATAATTTCTAACTAATTCAGCTTGACTATAGGCTTCCGGTAACTATATTGCGGTTACTTAAATTTAATATTCATACTATGTCATACGCAGTAATAAAAACAGGTGGTAAACAGTACAAAGTTAAATCTGGTGAGATATTAAAAATTGAAAAGTTACCAGATTCAAAGCCTGAGACTAAGATAGAATTTAATGAAATCCTAGCATATGGGGATGATAAAAATATTGAGGTTGGAACTCCTAATGTTGAAGGTGCTAAGGTAGAGGCAGATTTAATTAAAAATAGTAAAAATAGAACAATTCTAATTTTCAAAAAAAGAAGAAGACAAAATTCAAGAAGAAAAAATGGACACAGACAACAATTTTCTTTGATTAGAATTAACAAAATTTTTTCAAAAGATGGTAAAGTATTATCTGAAGCTGAAAAAATTAAACCAGCTCCCAAAAAAGAAGAAGTTAAGGAAGCTGCAAGTAAATAGTTATTAGGTAAATTATGGCAACAAAAAAAGCAGGTGGATCATCGAGAAACGGACGAGATAGTGCTGGTCGAAGACTTGGTGTTAAAAAATACGGTGGAGAAACTGTAATACCTGGAAATATAATTGTTAGACAAAGAGGAACAAAAATTTTTCCTGGCGAAAATGTTGGAATGGGAAAAGATCATTCAATTTTTTCTGTTATCAAAGGTAAAGTTGTATTCAAAAAATCTAAATTAGATAGAACTTACGTTTCAGTAAAACCCAATTAATAGTACAACCAAGAAAATGTTGTATTATGAAATTTCTCGATCAAGTTAAAATTTATATTAAGGCTGGAAACGGCGGTGACGGTTCACCAAGTTTTAGAAGAGAAAAGTATGTTGAGTTTGGAGGACCTGATGGAGGTGATGGAGGCAGGGGTGGCTCTATCATTTTAAAATCAGAAGAAAACTTAAACACTTTAATTGATTACAGATATCAACAACATCATAAAGCTCAGCGTGGAGAGAATGGTTCTGGTCAAAATCGAACAGGTAAAAGTGGTGATGATTTGGTTTTAAAAGTTCCTCTTGGAACCCAGGTATTTGAAGAAGATAACAAAACTCTATTATTTGATTTTAACAAAAAAGGAGAAGAGTACATTGCAGCTAATGGTGGCAAAGGTGGTTTGGGAAATACTAGATTTAAAAGTTCTACAAACAGAGCTCCAAGAAAATTTACAAAAGGAACTTTGGGAGAAGAGTTTACAATTTGGTTACAACTTAAAACAATAGCTGATATCGGAATTATCGGATTACCTAACGCAGGAAAATCAAGTTTGTTGGCAGCACTCACAAACGCAAATCCTAAAATTGCTAATTATAAATTTACAACACTTAATCCTAACTTAGGTGTTGCTAGCTATGATGATAAAGAAATCACAATAGCCGATATACCAGGATTAGTAGAAGGTGCTCATGAAGGTGTTGGACTTGGGATACAGTTTTTAAAACATATAGAAAGATGCAAATCTTTATTACATTTAATTGATATTACTAATCTTGATCTTAAGGAATCTTATGATCAGGTTAAAAATGAACTTAAAAATTACAGTTCTAAAATGCTTGAAAAGAGAGAGTTAATTGTGTTTAACAAAATAGATTTAATTGATGAAGACACAGCTAAAGATGTAATTGATGATTTCTCTAAAGATAAAAATTGTGAGATAATGACTATGACAACTTTAAATAAAGAGTCGGTTTCAAAAATTAAGGCAAAATTATTATCCTATGTATCTTAAAAACTCGAAAATTATTGTTATTAAAATTGGTTCATCTTTATTAGTTGATGAAAATAAAAAAATTAGAAAAAAATGGCTTTCAAGCTTTGCGAGGGACATCAAAAAACTAAAAGATAAAAATCAAAAAGTAGTCATTGTTAGTTCAGGTGCTATCGCTCTTGGATGTAAAAAAATGAATTTTAACAAAAAAAATATTAAGTTAGATAAAAGTCAAGCAATTGCCTCTATTGGCCAAATTGAACTAATGAATTTATTCTCTCAGACCTTCTCAAAATTCAAATTAAATATTTCACAAATTTTGTTGACTCTAGAAGATACGGAGGAACGAAGAAGATCCTTAAATGCCAAAAGAACATTCGAAAATTTATTCGAACTTGGATTTATCCCAGTTGTTAATGAGAATGATACAATTGCAACAACTGAAATAAAATATGGAGATAATGATAGATTGGCATCTAGAGTAGCTCAAATTACAAACGCCGATACATTAATTTTACTTTCAGATGTAGATGGCCTTTTTACAAAAAATCCAAAAGTAAATAAAGACGCTAAACTAATAAAAATAGTAAATGATATAAACAAAGACTTAAAAGAAATTAATATCAAAGGAATTAATGAATATGGAAGTGGAGGGATGCAAACAAAAATTGAAGCTGCTAAAATTTGTCAATTAGCTGGCAGCAGTATGATTATTGCAAACGGACTGTATTCAAATCCTATTTCAAAAATTATTGAAAAAAATAATTGTACATGGTTCAGCCCAAAGGTCTCTAAACTTCATGCTAGAAAAAAATGGATAATTAGCTCAATTGCACCTAAAGGAAATATTGTAATTGATGATGGAGCCAAAAAAGCGTTAAAGCTTGGAAAAAGTTTACTGGCTGCAGGTATTAAAAATGTATCAGGAAGATTTAACAAAGGTGATCATATAAAAGTTTTAGATAAAAAAAATAATGAATGTGCTAGGGGTTTAAGTTCTTTTTCTTCTGATGAAGTAAAAAAAATTATGGGACACCATTCGAATGAAATTCAAAAATTACTTGGTTATGTTGCAAAATCTGAAGTTATTCATAAAGATGATATGGTAGAAGTATAAATGAATAATTATATGAATTTAATCGGTAAAAGAGCAAGAAAAGCAAGTCAATATAAAATAGACACAAAAGTTAAAAATAGTGTTTTAGCCTCCTATGCCAAAATGCTTGACGAAAACAAAGTTTTAATAATTAAAGAAAATACTAAAGATATTAATTATGCAAAAAAAATAGGATTAAAAGAAAATTTAATTAATAGACTTCATTTAAATGAGAAAAAAATAAACGACATCAGAAATTCTATTATTAGTATTATTAGATTTAAAGATCCCATTAATCATGTTCTAGAAAAGTGGAAAAGACCTAATGGATTAAGTATTAGTAGAGTATCAATTCCAATAGGAGTTATTGGTGTAATTTATGAAAGTAGGCCAAATGTTACATCAGATGTTGCGGGTTTATGTTTCAAATCAGGTAATGCAGTAATCTTAAGAGGAGGTTCTGAGGCAATCAATTCAAATAGAATTTTATCAAAACTTTTTAGAAAAGCGCTCAAAAAAAATAAAGTAGATGAAAACTTTATACAATTTATAGACTCTAAAAACAGAAAGATGGTTGATGTAATGCTTTCCAAAATGAAAGAATATATTGATGTTATAATTCCACGTGGTGGAAAAAATCTTGTAAGAAAAGTTCAAGAACTTTCTAAGGTTCCTATAATTGGTCATCTTGAGGGTATTTGCCATACATATGTCGACAAAGACGCTGAATTAAAGATGGCAAATAGAGTTGTTACTAACGCAAAATTAAGAAACACCAGCATATGTGGGGCGACTGAAACCATTATTCTACATAAAAATATTGTTAAAAAATTTAGCAATACAATCCTGGGCAATTTAGAGAAAAATGGTTGTAAAATTTATGGAGAAAAGACTTTGGCTAAATTTTATAAGGGTAAAATTTTTAAAGCTACTGAAAAAGATTGGTCTACAGAATATTTAAGCTCAGCAGTTTCTGTCAAAATAGTAAACAACCTCAGTGAAGCTATAAATCATATTAATAAGTATGGAACAATGCATACAGACTCAATAATTACAAAAAACAAAAAAACAGCTAATCAATTTCTAAAAGAAGTCAAAAGCTCTATTGCTATGCATAATACTTCAACTCAATTTGCAGATGGAGGTGAATTTGGGTTCGGAGGAGAAGTTGGAATTTCTACCAATGTACTACCACCAAGAGGGCCTGTAGGACTTAATCAACTTGTTTCATACAAATACCAAATTACAAGTAACGGTAAAATAAGAAATTAATTTGAAATCAAATAAGACAAAAATAGGAATTTTAGGAGGATCATTTGATCCTGCACATAAAGGTCATCTAGCTATTTCAAAAGAAGCAAAAAAAAGATTTGAGCTTAAAAATATTATTTGGGCAATAACAAAAAAAAATCCTTTTAAAAACCAGAGCAAAACCTCAGTTACTGAAAGAATAAAATTCTGCAAAAAAATTATTGGTAACAATTCATTTATAAAAGTGAGATTTTACGAAAATAAAATTAATTCAAATAAAACAATTGATTTAATTAATCATTTAAAAAAAAATAAAAATATTGAAATCTATTTTTTAATGGGAGCAGATAACTTAATAAATTTTCACAAATGGTATAAATCAAAATCTATTTCACAAAAGTGTAATATTTTAGTTTTCGATAGACATGGCTACAAAAAAAACTCTTTAAAATCAAAGACATTTAGGGCTATCGGTAATACCACCCTCAAATTCATAGAGTTTAATAAAGTCAACATTTCATCTTCTCAATTAAGAAAAATTTGATAGTCTAAATTTAATTAATGGATAAAATTTCAGATCTCAAAGAAATTGTAATCACCACATTAGATCTTAACAAAGCTGAAGACATAGTAACTATTGATCTAAAAGATAAAAGTTCGATGGCAGATTATATGATAATAGCAAGCGGTACATCATCTAGACATATACAGTCTTTATCTGAACAAGTGTTAGAAAAACTTAAAGATAATGGAATTAAAGACTCTAAAATTGAGGGTAAAGAAAGTGGTGAATGGAAATTGGTAGACGGTATAGATCTAATCGTTCATATTTTTCATCCAGAGAAAAGAAAATTTTATGAATTAGAAAAAATCTGGTCAGAATTTATTCCTAAAGAAAAAGTAATGATATGAAAATAATTAAATATTACTCAATTATTTTGTTATCATTTTTTTATTTAAGTTCAGCAAACTCTTCTGAAGTAGATATTTACAAAAAAATAGATTTATTTGGTGAGGTTTTAGAAAAAATAAATAGAGAATATATTGATGAGATCAATCAATCTGAGAGCATGGACTCTGCTATCAATGGCTTACTTCAATCTTTAGACCCTTATTCCTCTTATATGTCTCCTGAAATTCTGGAGGAAATGCAAACTGAAACTAGCGGTGAATTTGGTGGCCTTGGAATTGAGGTAAGTATGGAAGCAGGAGTTGTTAAAGTTATTTCACCTATTGACGACACACCAGCGTCAAAAGCTGGATTAAAAGCTGGTGATTACATTGTGAAAATTAATGATACCCAAGTTCAAGGGAAATCTCTAAGTGAAGCTGTTGATTTAATGCGAGGTCCAGTAGGTTCAAGTATAGAGTTAACAGTTAGACGAAGAGGAGAAAAAAAAGCATTAACATTTAATATCACTAGAGAAATAATTGAAATTCAATCAGTTAAGTCAGAGTTATTAGAGGAAAATATTGGCTATATTAGATTAACTTCATTTAATGAAAACAGTAGTGATCAAATAGAAAAACAAATAAAGAAATTAAAAAAAAATAAAAATCTTAATTCATTTATTTTGGATTTAAGAAATAATCCAGGTGGATTACTAAACCAAGCAATAAGAATATCTGATTTCTTTTTAGAAAATGGTGAAATTGTCTCCACTAAAAGTAGAAAAAAATCTGATAATAGAAAATGGTTTGCAAAAAAAGGAGACATAACTGACGGAAAAACATTATTAGTACTGATAAATTATGGATCAGCTTCAGCATCAGAAATTGTTGCAGGAGCTTTAAAAGACCACAAAAGAGCAATTGTTGTAGGTGAGAACAGTTATGGCAAAGGTTCAGTTCAATCTATTATTCCTCTTAAAAATAGAGGTGCAATACGTTTAACTGTTGCAAAATATTATCTTCCATCTGGAAAATCTATATCTGAGGTTGGTGTACGTCCAGACATTGAAGTGAATGAGGAAGGTGATGATTTTAAAATAAGAACTGACACTGATAATCAACTAAATTACGCAATTAAATTACTCAACGGATAAAATGAAAAAAAATTTAGATAATCTTCCACTAAGAAGTGGAGTAGGAATTGTTGTGTTAAATAAAGAGAACAAAGTGTTTGTTGCCAAAAGAATAGATAACCCTAAAAATTTTTGGCAAATGCCTCAAGGTGGTGTAGATGAGGGTGAGGATTTTTTAAAAGCTGCTTACAGAGAACTTGAAGAAGAGACCAGTATTAAAAATGTTGAATTAATAAAAGAATTAGATGGGACTATAACTTATGAACTTCCAGATAGATTGCTTGGTTTGATTTGGAAAGGAAAGTACAGAGGTCAAAAACAAAAATGGTTTTTAATGAGATTTGTCGGGTCAGATAGTGAAATAAATATCAAAACTAAACACCCTGAGTTTTTAGAGTGGAAATGGATAGAGCTAGACAAAATCACAGACTTAGTGGTTGATTTTAAACTACACGTTTACAAAGAAGTTAAAGATAAAGTAAAAAAAATTCTTAATTAAGAGTTTTTAAAACTTCAATTTTTTGATCTACTAAATATTTAGCTTGATCATTAATATCTGACTTCCCTGCCTCTTCTTCAGCTTTTTTCAGTAAATCCTGTTGAACAGATTTATCCATATCAGACAAATTATAAATTGAGCTTGTTAGAATAGATAAATTATTATTTTTAAACTCTACTATACCATCCTCAACATAATAATTTTCATCACCAGATTTTGAACTTACTTTAATAATACCTGGTTTTAAAAATGAGATAATTGAAATGTGATCTTTTAATATCCCCATTTCTCCCTCAAAAGCAGGTACTACTACTTCCGATACATCTTCTTTAACTAAAAAAGATTTTTCGGGATTTACTATCTCAATTTTAAATTCTTCGCTCATTAAGCTGCAGCTTCTTTTTCCATTTTTTGAGCTTTTTCAATAGCCTCTTCAATTGTACCGACCATATAAAAAGCTGCTTCTGGCAAGTGATCATATTCACCCTTACAGATTGCATCAAATCCTTTGATTGTAGATTCAAGATCAACTAATTTTCCTGGTGAACCTGTAAATACTTCAGCAACAAAGAATGGTTGAGATAAAAATCTTTGAATCTTTCTTGCTCTTGCTACAACTAATTTATCTTCCTCAGACAATTCATCCATACCAAGGATAGCAATAATATCCTGAAGTGATTTATAAGATTGTAAAATTCTTTGTACATCTCTCGCAACTCTATAGTGCTCATCACCAACTATTCTTGGATCTAGAATTCTTGAAGTAGAATCTAATGGGTCTACTGCAGGATAAATACCAATTTCAGCTATTTGTCTTGAAAGTACAGTAGTAGCATCCAAGTGAGCAAATGATGTTGCAGGTGCTGGATCAGTCAAGTCATCAGCTGGAACATAAATCGCTTGCACAGAAGTAATTGATCCTTTGTTTGTTGTTGTAATTCTTTCTTGAAGATTACCCATATCAGTAGCTAATGTAGGCTGATATCCTACAGCTGAAGGAATTCTACCTAATAAAGCAGATACCTCTGAACCAGCTTGAGTAAATCTAAAAATATTATCAACGAAGAATAAAACGTCTTGTCCTTCTTGATCTCTAAAATATTCTGCAACTGTTAATCCAGTTAAAGCAACCCTTGCTCTTGCTCCTGGAGGTTCATTCATTTGTCCATAAACCAATGCAGCTTTAGAACCTGGGCCATCTTGCTTGATTACTCCAGATTCCATCATCTCATGGTAAAGATCATTCCCTTCTCTAGTTCTTTCTCCAACTCCAGCAAAAACTGAAAATCCACCATGTGCTTTTGCAACGTTGTTAATCAATTCCATAATTAAAACTGTCTTACCAACACCAGCACCTCCAAATAGTCCAATTTTTCCTCCTTTGGCATATGGTGCTAATAAGTCGATAACTTTAATACCAGTAACTAATATTTCAGTTTCAGTCGATTGATCATTAAATTCAGGTGCAGCTCTGTGAATAGGCCAGCTTTCTTTAGTTTTGACCTCACCTCTTTCGTCAATTGGCTCACCAATTACATTAATAATTCTACCTAGTGTTTCTGGTCCAACAGGTACCTGAATAGGAGCATTCGTATTTACAACTTCATCTCCTCTTTTTAATCCTTCAGTAGCATCCATTGCAATAGTTCTTACAGTAGTTTCTCCTAAGTGCTGAGCAACCTCTAAAACCAATCTATTGTCACCATTTTTACATTCTAATGCTGTTAAAATTTCCGGTAATTCTCCTTCAAATTTTACGTCTACTACCGCTCCAATAACTTGTGTGATTATTCCTTTGCTCATAATTATAAACTTTCTGCTCCTGATATGATTTCTATTAGTTCTTTAGTAATTGCTGCCTGACGACTTCTATTATATTCGATAGTAAGTTTGTCAACCATTTCACCTGCGTTTCGGGTTGCATTATCCATTGCACTCATTCTGGATCCTTGTTCGCTAGCTGAATTCTCTAACATTGCCTTAAATATTTGTGTTGAAATATTTTTTGGCAACAAATTGCTTAAAATTTCATCTTCATCTGGTTCAAATTCGTAACTTTCATCTGAACTATTTTCACTTCCCTCATCATTTAAAGGAATTATTTGTTGAGCCTGTGGGATTTGTGTAATTACATTTTTAAATTTATTGTAAAAAATTGTACAAACATCAAATTCACCTGCTTCAAATTTTTCAATAATAATTTTTCCTACTTTATCTGCATCAAAATAATTTGCATTTTTCGATTCTTTAAATGAAATATTTTCAATTATTTTGTCACCATAAATTCTCTTAAGCTGGTCATTGCCTTTTGAACCTACAGTGATAATTTTAAGCTCTTTATTCTCATCTAAAATTTTAGAAAAGTAACTTTTTGCTTTCTTAATTATGTTGGAATTAAACCCACCACATAGACCTCTATCTGATGTCATTACAACACAAAGATGAACTTTGTCTTGTCCTGTACCAGCTAATAACTTTGGTGCATTTTCTTTATCTGAAATTCCACTAGAAAGGTTTAAAATTACATTGTTCATTTTTTCTGAATAAGGTCGTCCTTTTTCAGCACTTTCTTGTGCTTTTCTTAATTTTGCAGCTGCAACCATTTTCATAGCCTTAGTAATCTTTTGTGTAGATTTTACACTGGCTATTCTTTTTTTTAGGTCGTCTAAACTTGCCATATCAAATTAAGATTTAAGAGTTTCCTTTAATTGAGTAATCAGTTCAACTAATAACTTTTCTTTATCCTCTTCAAGTTTTCCTGAACTTTGTATCGACTCAATAATCTCAGGTTTTTCTGATTTACATTTCTCAATGATTTTACTTTCAAAACCTGCAACATCTTTTAAATCGATATCATCAAGATATCCTTTAACACCACAGAAAACCGAAATTACTTGTTCAGCAACTGTCATTGGAGAATATTGCTTTTGTTTTAAAAGCTCAGTTAATTTTGATCCTCTATTCAATAACTGTTGAGTAGAAGCATCTAAATCTGAACCAAATTGAGCAAATGCTGCCATTTCTCTATATTGAGCAAGCTCAAGTTTCATAGATCCTGAAACTTTTTTCATCGCTTTAGTTTGTGCAGATGAACCTACCCTTGAAACTGATAAACCAACATTAATTGCAGGTCTAATTCCTTGGTTGAATAATTCAGTTTCTAAGAAAATCTGACCATCCGTAATTGAAATTACATTTGTTGGAATAAATGCAGATACGTCTCCACCTTGAGTTTCAATAATTGGAAGTGCTGTTAAAGATCCTCCTCCATGTTCATCACTCAATTTTGCAGCTCTTTCTAATAATCTACTATGTAAATAGAATACATCACCTGGATAAGCCTCACGTCCTGGAGGTCTTCTAAGTAAAAGTGACATTTGTCTGTAAGCAACTGCTTGTTTTGATAAATCATCGTAAATAATCAACGCGTGCATTCCATTATCTCTGAAATATTCACCCATAGCACAACCAGTATATGGAGCTAAAAACTGAAGCGGTGCTGAGTCTGATGCTGTTGCAGCAACAATTGTTGTGTATTCCATTGCACCAGCTTCCTCTAAAGTTTTTTGAATTTGTCTAACAGTTGATCTTTTCTGACCTACAGCAACATAAATACAATATAATTTTTGTTTTTCGTCGCCTGATTCATTGATCTTTTTTTGGTTTATGATTGCATCAACTGCAACAGCAGTTTTTCCTGTTTGTCTATCACCAATAATTAATTCCCTTTGTCCTCTTCCGATTGGAACCAAACTATCAATTGATTTTAAACCAGTTTGCATTGGTTCATTAACTGATTGTCTAGGGATAATTCCAGGAGCCTTAACCTCTACTCTGCTCTTTTGTACACTTTTATCTAATGCACCCTTGCCATCAATTGGATTTCCCAAACCATCGACTACTCTACCTAGTAACTCTTTTCCAACTGGCGTATCAACAATTTTTCCAGTTCTTTTTACAACATCACCTTCTTTAACATTTCTGTCATCACCAAAAATTACAACACCAACGTTTTCGCTCTCTAAGTTTAGGGCCATACCTTTAGAGCCATCAGAAAATTCAACCATCTCTCCAGCCTGAACATTGTCAAGACCGTAAATTCTAGCGATACCATCACCAACCGATAAAACTTGACCTACCTCAGTAACTTCTGCTTTATCTCCAAAATTTTTTATTTGTTCTTTTAATATTTTTGTAACTTCTGAAGGATTTATTTCCATTTATGCCTCTATCATTCTATTTTCGATTTGTTGTAATTTACTTTTAATTGAGGTATCAACCATAGTACTCCCTACCTGTACTACTAAACCTCCTATTAAACTTTCATCATGTTTGTAGTTTAATTTTATTTTTGAACTAAAGTTTTTAGTTAATTCTTCCGTAATTTGTTTAATTTCTTCATTAGATAATTGTTTAGCAGATCTTAATTCGGCTTTTAGTTCTCCCCTTTTTTCCGAACAGATCTCGATGAAACTTTTAAGAATTCTTTCTACAAAAAAGAACCTTCTCTTTTGAATTAAAAAACTTAAAAAATTTTTTAACAATTGATCAAATTTATAATTTTCTGAGATTGTATTAACTACTTTTAATAAATCATCTTGGCTTGTAGTTGGATCTTTTATTAAATTTGAAAAATCTTGGCTTTGTTCTAACAATTTTAGAACTGAGAGTGACTGCTCTTCTATTTGGGATGTAACATTGCTTTCAGTAGATAATTCATAAAGCGCAAGTGAATACCTTTCTGCTGAAGTAATTGAAAATCCTGTGTCTTTGCTCAACTTGATACCTCTAAAATGTTGAAGATTATTTAAAAATCACGCTCTAATTAGCATATGACCTTTATGTCTTCAAGTGACTGATTGATGAAAAAGTCCTCTTTTTTGGGCCTAATTGAAGTTAATTGGATCAACATCAACTGAAAGTTTTATTCCTTTAGAAAATTTGTATTTTGGAACTGATTTTGCAATAGCATTTTGTAGTTTCATAGATTTTGAACCTCTAATTAAAAATCTGACCCTAAAATTTCTTTTTAGTCTAAATATAGGAGCCTCAACTGGACCCAATATATTTCCCTCAATTTTATTTTCTAAATAATTTTTAAAGTCATAAGCCTCTTTTTCTAATTTTTTTTGATTTTCACCAGTCATAATCAGAGAAATAAATCTTTGATAAGGTGGAAGTTTATTTTTTTTTCTAATTTCTAGTTCTCTTTTTAAAAATATATCAGGATTTTTATTTGTAATTTCTAAAATCATATTTTTATTATTGTTATAGGTTTGAAAATATACTGTTGCAGGTTTTCCTGTTCTTCCAGCTCTTCCTGATAACTGATGATATAACTGCAAATTTTTTTCAGCTCCTCTTAAATCATTTCCGTTAGCTGATAAATCAATATCAACAACAACAATACAATTTAAACTTGGAAAGTGAAATCCTTTAGAAATTAATTGTGTACCAACTAATATTTCAGTTTGATTATTTATAATTCTTTCTAATTTACTTGATGAGTCTTTTTTATTCATTGTATCACTTGAAAAAATTTCAACTTCCTTATTAGGAAATTTTTTTTTAACTTCCTCAGATATCCTCTCTACACCAGGTCCACTAAAGACAAAATTACATTCACCCTCTTTTGAGCAATCTCTTTTTAAATCAGTTTTAAAACCACAATAGTGACATAATAAATTTTTTTTATTTTTATGATAAACAAGGTTGATAGTACAATTTGGACAAGAATAGCTAGTTAAACAATTTTTGCACAACGCATGAGGTGAAAAACCTCTTCTATTTAAAAAAAATAAAACCTGATCTTTTCTCTCAAGGTGAAAATTTACTTTTTCGATTATTTTATCTGATAACCACGATTGTTTTTCAAGTTTGGTTTTATTAAGATCTATAATTTCGTAATTTGGTAATGAAGCATTTTTATATCTCTCTGTAAGTCTTGATAAGGAATATTTTCCTTTTTGAATATTTTCAAAAGTTTCAATTGATGGAACGGCTGTAATTAAATTAACTGGTATATTTTCAAATGAAGCTCTAGAGATTGCCATATCTCGTGCATTATAAGTTACACCCTCATCTTGTTTGAATGATTGATCGTGCTCCTCATCTACAATTATCATACCTAGATTTTTAAAAGGTAAAAATAATGACGATCTTGCACCTATAATTGCTTTAACTTCTCCATTAGATATTCCACTCCAAATTAATTCTTTCTTTTTTTTTGAAACTCCTGAGTGCCACACTGCTGCGTTAAAACCAAAATATTCATTAAATTTTTTTTCAAATTGACCTGTTAAACCTATTTCAGGTAAAAGAATTAACCCCTGATATCCTTGTTTTATAAGGTTTTTTAAAGCTTCAAAATATACAAGAGTTTTACCTGATCCTGTTGTCCCTTGTAATACGTGCACTCTAAAATTTTGGTTAGTGCTTACCATTTCTTCATATGCTTTGATTTGATCTTTGGTTAATTTTATAGATGTATTTTTAATCTCACTTTTAAAATTATTGTAAGAACTTAGCTCCTTATTTTCTATTGCATGACTACTTAACAAAATAAGCTTTAGAGCCATTCCTTTTGGAATAATATTGTACTCTGAAAACCAGTTTAAAAATTTAATAGTATTTTTTTTTAGAGGAGTCACATCTAACTTCCTCAAAACTTTTTTTATTTTAAATGTTTTGTTGCTATTTTTTTCAAATTCGTCCCAAACTACACCTGTAATTTTTGATTTGCCAAAAGGAACTTCCACATAGTCTCCTAATTTAAGATCAATACTACTTTCATAAGTAAATGGATGATCAAAAATATTAGGTAAAAGAATCGGAAATTTCATATTTTTATAATATGAAAAAAAATTAAGAGTGTATTGCTCTTTTATCTACTGATAATGCAGCTTCTTTAACTGCTTCAGAAAAAGTTGGATGCGCATGACATGTTCTTGCTATATCTTCTGAACTTGCACCAAATTCCATAGCTACACCTATTTCAGCAATTAACTCTCCTGCATGAGGGCCTATAATATGAGCTCCTAATACTTTGTCTGTTTGCTCATCTGCTAATATTTTTACAAATCCCTCAGCATCATCAATTGCTTTAGCTCTAGAATTTGCCATAAATGAAAATTTACCGACTTTATACTTTTGATTAAGTTCTTTTAATTGTTCTTCTGTTTTTCCTATAGATGCAACTTCTGGAGTAGTATACACAACACCAGGTATTGTATCATAATTAACATGTCCAGATTGTCCTGCAATATTTTCTGCAACTGCGATTCCTTCATCTTCAGCTTTATGAGCAAGCATTGGTCCAGATATTACATCACCAATAGCAAAAATATTTTCGACATTTGTTTTAAAAGTTTTGTCAGTTTTTATTCTTTTTCTTTCGTCTAAATCAATTCCTACTGCATCTAAATTTAGTCCATCCGTATTTGGCTTTCTACCAACAGAAATTAACACCACATCACATTCAAAATTGTTTTTATTGCCATCTTTATCTACTGTTGAAACAACTGCTCCGTTGTTATTTTTCTGAATTGTTTCAACTTTGTTTTGCATATTAAATTTAATGCCTTGTTTTTTTAAAATTTTCATAAACTCAGATGAAATTTCTTTATCCATTCCAGGTGTAATATGATCTAAGAATTCTACGACCTGGACTTCTGAACCTAATCTTGACCAAACTGAACCCATCTCTAAACCAATGTAGCCACCTCCAACCACAACCATTTTATTTGGTACTTTTTCTAATTTTAAGGCCCCTGTAGAGGAAACAATTACTTTTTCATCAATATCAATTCCAGGTAATGAAACTGGTACAGATCCGGTTGCTATTACTGTTTTTTCTGACTCAATAATTGTCTCATTATTCTTATCATCTTTAATTAAAATTTGATTTTTTGATTTAAAGCTTCCGTGACCTTTAAAATAAGTAACTTTGTTTTTTTTTAAAAGAAATTCAACACCTTTAGTCAATATTGTTACAGCTTTATCTTTACTTTTCATCATCTTTTCAAGGTTAAGTTTCACCTCACCTATCTCGATACCCTTATTAGATAAATTTTTTACTTTATGAAATTCTTCAGAAAGATTTAATAAACTTTTTGAGGGTATACAGCCAACATTTAAGCAAGTTCCTCCTAGTGAACCTCTGGACTCTATACATGCTGTTTTTAAACCTAATTGTGCAAGCCTAATTGCACAAACATAACCACCAGGCCCTCCTCCAATAACTACAGCTTGAAATTTTTCTGACATTTAAATATCCAAAAATAATCTTCTAGGATCTTCTAGATTTTCTTTAATCATTTTTAAGAAAGAAACAGATTCTTTACCATCAATAATTCTGTGATCATAAGAAAGAGCTAAATACATGATAGGTCTTATTTTTATTTCACCTTCTACTACCACAGGGCGCTCTACAATGTTGTGCATACCTAGAACACCAGATTGAGGTAAGTTTAGAATTGGAGTTGATAACATTGATCCATACACACCACCATTACTGATAGTAAATGTTCCTCCTTGTAAATCTTCAATTGTTAATTTTCCATCTCTAGCTTTTTCAGAAATATCTTTGATATTTTTTTCAATATCTGCAAATGAAAGCTCATCTGCATTTCTTAAAACTGGAACAACTAAACCTTTATCCGTACCTACAGCAAAACTAATATTATAATAGTTTTTATATATAATTTCATCGCCATCAATTTCAGCATTAACAGCAGGGAAATGTTTCAAGGCCACTACACATGCTTTAACAAAGAATGACATGAAGCCTAATTTAATTCCATATCTACTTTGAAAGTCTTGTTGATTTTCTTTTCTCATTTCCATTATATTTGTCATATCAACTTCATTAAAAGTTGTAAGTAATGCAGCATTTTCTTGAGCTTGTTTTAATCTCTTAGCAATTGTTTGCCTTAGTCTGGTCATTTTAATTCGTTCTTCTTGACCATATTGAATTTTTCTCTCTGATGGTTTTGGATTTGCTCCCATTAGACCAATTAAATCTCCTTTTAAAACCTGACCATTTTTTCCTGAACCTTGAACTGAATTAACATCAATATTATTTTCAGTAACAATTTTTCTGACAGCAGGAGACAAGGTATCATTTTTATTATCTATTACTGGCGCTGGTTTTGGTGCTACTTCCTCAGTCAAAACTAAGGGCTTAGGTTTTTGAATTTCTGTTTTTTTATCTTCAAAAATTTCTGGTTCTTTTTTATTTGTATCTAATTTTATTACATTGTTTTCAGGAGGAGCTTCTTCAACTTGTTTGGGTTCCTCTTTTTTTTCAGTTGGTATCACTTTTGCTGAACCATTTTCTGAAACAGAACCTAATAAAGCTCCAACTTCCACTGTGGAGCCATCTTGTGAATTAATTTCTGTTAAAACACCAGTTATTGGTGATGGGACTTCTAAATTAACTTTGTCAGTTTCAAGTTCTACAATTGGTTCATCAGCTTCAACTGCATCTCCAGTTTTTTTTAACCATTTTGCAACCGTTGCTTCTGTAATACTCTCACCAAGTACTGGAACTACTATTTTTTCACTCATTATAATTTAATCAAACACCTTATTAATTATTTCTTGTTGCTGAGAATTATGCCTCTTTGCATATCCAGTTGCTGGAGTTGCATCAGGGCTTCTTCCTATATAAGAAATTTCATTATATTTAGCCTTTAAAGTATCTAATGTCCATTGAATATAATCTCTCACTGAAAACCATGCTCCCATATTCTTTGGCTCTTCTTGACACCAAAAGAATTTAGCATTTTTGGCATAAGGTTTAAGTTCGTTTACTAAAGCTTTTGCTGGGAAAGGATAAAGTTGTTCTATTCTAAACATAATTACATCATCTCTTTTTAATTTTTCTCTAGCATCAAGTAAGTCAAAGTAAACTTTGCCTGAGCACAAAATAACTTTTTTAATCTCAGAGCTTTCTTTAAGTTTAATAAAACCATTTGATTTTGGATCGATCGCATGATCCCACAAAACTCTATGGAAAGTATTTTGTTTGTTAAAATCCTCTAAGTTAGAAACACAGTATTTATTTCTGAGTAATGACTTTGGAGTCATTATAATTAGTGGTTTTCTAAAATCTCTATGCATTTGACGTCTTAATGCATGATAATAATTGGCTGGAGTTGTACAATTCATAACTTGCATATTGTCGTTTGAACATAACTGTAAAAATCTTTCTAATCTAGCAGATGAATGTTCAGGACCTTGACCTTCGTATCCATGAGGTAACAACATTACAAGGCCTGATGCTCTATTCCATTTTCTCTCACCTGATGCTATAAACTGATCAATCACAACTTGAGCTCCATTTGCAAAATCTCCAAATTGAGCTTCCCAAATTGTTAGAGTGTTTGGTTCAACTAAACTGTAACCATATTCGAAACCTAAAACTGCAAGTTCAGATAAAAAACTATCTACTACTTCAAATTGTTTTTGACCTTTGACAATATTATTTAATGGAATATATCTCGAATTATCAATTTGATTTCTTAGTACAGAATGTCTTTGACTAAAAGTTCCTCTACCAGAGTCTTGTCCAACTAAACGAACTGGATATCCTTCAACTAACAAAGATCCAAACGCAAGAGCTTCTGCTGAAGACCAATCAATTCCCACTCCTTTTTCAATCGAGTCTCTTCTCGCATTTAATATTTTACTAATAGTTTTATGAATATTTTTTTCTGATGGTACTGTATTTATTTTTTTTGAAATTATTTTTAATTTCTCCTCATCAAAACCTGATATTCCTCTTTTATCTTTTCCTTTCTCAGGTTTATATCTTGACCATGTACCCTCAAACCATTCTATTTTAGGCTTGTAGTCTTTTGCACTTTTATATTGATCATCTAATAAATCTTTAAATGATTTAACATTTTGATTTAATAATTCTTGAGTAATTGATTTTTCATTAACCAGTTTATTCCCATAAATTTTATATACACTTGGGTGAGATTTAATTTTTTGATACATCAATGGCTGAGTAAACGATGGCTCATCTCCCTCATTATGACCAAACCTTCTGTAACAAATTAAATCTACTACAACGTCTCTATTAAATTTTAATCTGAATTCTGTAGCTATTCTGGTAGCATAAACAACTGCCTCTGGATCGTCTCCATTAACATGTAAAATTGGAGCCTCAACCATTTTTGCAACATCAGAAGGATAAGGTGACGATCTTGCAAATCGAGGACTCGTTGTAAAACCAATTTGATTATTTACAATTATATGAATAGTTCCACCAGTGTTATGTCCTGGTAGACCTGACATAGCAAAACATTCTGCTACCACACCCTGACCAGCAAA
Organism: Candidatus Pelagibacter sp. HIMB1485; assembly: GCF_052048055.1. Taxonomy (NCBI): domain Bacteria; kingdom Pseudomonadati; phylum Pseudomonadota; class Alphaproteobacteria; order Candidatus Pelagibacterales; family Candidatus Pelagibacteraceae; genus Candidatus Pelagibacter; species Candidatus Pelagibacter sp. HIMB1485. The sequence goes on from NZ_JBNAIN010000001.1 coordinate 111,268, forward strand.
TGCAGCATCACCATGAATTAGTATTGGGATAACTTTGTTTCTCTCTTTGTCTTTATGAAAAAATTGTTTTGCTCTAGTTTGTCCTAAAACGACAGGATTTACTGCTTCAAGGTGAGATGGATTATCTGTCAAACTAACATGAACAGAATTTCCATCAAATTGTCTGTCAGAAGATGCACCAAGATGATATTTTACATCTCCAGCACTATCCTCAGAGTCATCACTATATTCACCAGCAAATTCATTAAATATTCTTTTATAAGATTTTTGTAAAACGTTAGCCAAAACATTTAGTCTGCCTCTATGAGACATTCCAATTTTAACCTCTTTAATTTGTTGTTGACCACCAATTTTAATTATTTGCTCAAGTGCAGGAATTAAACTTTCTCCTCCATCTAATCCAAATCTTTTTGTACCAACATACTTAGTTGCTAAAAATTTTTCAAAACCTTCTGCTTGAACTAATTTATTTAGAATTGCTTCCTTACCATTTTTAGTAAACTGAAGAGCTTTATCATCTTGCTCAATTCTATCTCTAAACCATTTTCTTTCATCAGGATTAGAAATGTGCATAAACTCATAACCTATTTTTCCACAATAGGTTTTTTTCATAAATTTTAAAATTTCTTTAATATTGGCATACTTTTTATTTATCACGCCGTTTAAGAAAATTTTTCTTTCATAGTTTTCTTTCTTAAAACCATAAAACTCTGGATGAAGTTCATCTAAATATTCAGATTCTCTCATTCCCAAAGGATCAAGATCAGCTAACAAATGCCCCCTTAATCTGTAAGCTCTGATTAACGCAACTGCACTTATTGAATCTTTGTTAGAATCTGCAAGTAATTGAAAATTAAATTTTTCTGAAGTATCTATTTTTTCATTATTTAAATTAGTAATTTCATTTTCATCTATTTTCTTTTGAAGCTCATCAATATTTATTTTGGTCTTTTCTGGTCCCCATGACGGTCCATTTATTTCATTAGCAATTACTTTTATTTCATCACCGATTCCTTCAAAATAATTTAACCAACTTTCAGGTAGATCTTTATCTTTGTTAATAAATTTTAAGTACATTTGCTCAATGAATGCACTATTTGATTTATGTAAAAATGAATTTTTTTCGAAATCGAGATTTTTTGATGATGACATCTTATTTATTTAATATATCCCTCTAAAAAATATTTTTCAATTAGACAGTTTATCAAATAAAGTTTTACCAATTATTGATGGTGATTTTGCGACTGTAATTCCACATTCTTCCATTTTTTTTATTTTATCCTCTGCACCACCTTTACCTCCAGAAATAATTGCACCTGCATGCCCCATTCTTCTCCCTGGTGGCGCGGTAATTCCAGCTATAAATCCAACTGTTGGTTTTTTAATCTTATGGTTTTTCAAAAATTCTGCAGCTTCCTCTTCAGCAGAACCTCCTATCTCTCCAATCATTAAAATTGATTGTGTCTCTTCATCATTTAAAAACAGATCTAAACAATCTATAAAATTAGTACCATTTATAGGATCTCCTCCAATTCCGATACATGTTGATTGCCCTAATCCATTTTCAGTTGTTTGAGCAACCGCTTCGTAGGTTAAAGTTCCAGATCTAGATACAATTCCAACTGAACCTCTTTTATGAATATTACCAGGCATAATTCCAATTTTACATTCATCTGGAGTTATAATTCCTGGACAATTTGGACCTATAAGTCTGCTATTAGACCCATCTAATTTTTTTCTAACCTTAAGCATATCTTGAATTGGGATACCTTCAGTAATGCAAACAATTAATTCAACAGATGCATCGATAGCTTCTATAATTGCTGCGGCAGCAAATTTTGCAGGCACATAAATCATAGTGGCATCTGCCCCAACTGCATCTTTAGCTTCAGCCACAGAATTAAATACGGGTCTATCTAAATGCTTTTGACCTCCTTTTTTAGGAGTAACACCTCCTACTAAATTTGTTCCATATTTTATTGCTTGCTCTGAATGAAATGTTCCATGTGCACCTGTAAAACCCTGACAAATTACTTTAGTTTCCTTATTAACTAAAACTGACATTTATTTAATAGCCTCAACAATTTTTTTAGCAGCATCATCTAAATTCTCTGCTGAAATTAATTTTAAACCCGAATTATCTAAAATTTCTTTTCCCTCTTTAAAATTTGTCCCTGCGAGTCGAACTACCAAAGGTACGCTAATATTAATTTCTTTTGCAGCGTCCACTACTCCTTGTGCAAGCACATCGCATCTCATTATTCCTCCAAAAATATTTATCAAAATTCCCTTAACATTTTTGTCTGAAAGAATGATTTTAAATGCTGCAGAAACTTTTTCTTTTGAGGCTCCACCTCCTACATCTAAGAAATTAGCTGGTTCTTTGCCGTATAATTTGATGATGTCCATAGTTGCCATTGCTAGACCTGCGCCATTAACCATACATCCAATACTTCCATCTAACTTGATATAAGCTAAATCATGTTTGCTGGCTTCAATCTCAGTTGGATCTTCTTCATTTAGATCTCTTAATTCTAGTATTTCAGGGTGTCTAAATAATGCGTTAGAGTCGAAATTAACTTTCGCATCTAAACAAACAATTTTTCCCTCCTTTGTTAAAATTAAAGGATTTACCTCAACCATATTAGCATCTGTACTAATAAACATTTTATAAATCGATTTGATTAGTAAAATTGCTTGATCTTTTGCATCACTGTTTAAATCAAAAATTTTAATTACTGACTCACAATCTGCATCTGATATTTCTTCTGCCATATCAACTTTAGTTGTAATAATTTTTTCTGGATTTGAGCTTGCTACTTCTTCGATATCCATTCCACCTTGATCACTTGAAATAAATGCAATCTTTGAGCTCGCTCTATCAACTAAACATGATAAATAGAATTCTTTTTCTATATTAGAGGATACTTCAACATATAATCGCTTAACTTCTCTTCCTTCTGGTCCTGTTTGATGGGTTACAAGTGTTTTTCCAAGCAACTCATTTGCTGAATTTTTTAATTCCTCAAGTGTATTAAGAATTTTAACTCCTCCAGCTTTACCTCTGCCACCAGCGTGAATTTGGGCCTTTAAAACATACTTTTCAGTTTTTAAATTTTTTGCTTTTTCAATCAAGTCATCAACACTTGTTGAAAAAAATCCTGCTGGAACTATTGCTCCATATTTCTTTAAAATTTCTTTTGCTTGGTGCTCGTGAATGTTCATTATTATTTTGAAAGATCTGGATCTATTTTAGAAGCAGCTTCCCAAAGAGCTTTTACAGCATCAATAGAGTGCATAAACTCTTTATTTTCTTTTTCATCTAAATCCACTACTTCAATTTTCTCAACTCCGTTTTTACCAATTACAACTGGTACTCCAGCATAAACATTTTCTACCCCGTACTCACCATTTAACTGCACTGCGCAAGGTAATAATTTTTTTTCATCTTTTAAATACGATTCAGCCATTTGAACTCCCGATGCTGCTGGTGCATAAAAAGCAGAACCTTTTTCTAAATACTTGACGATTTCTGCTCCACCGTCTCTAGTTCTTTGATTAATTTCTTCAACTCTCTCTTGAGAAATCTTTCCCTCTTTCACAAGATCCAATAAAGGTTTGCCAGATACTTTTGTAAATCTTGGCATTGGAACCATAGTATCTCCATGACCACCCATAACCATTGCTTCAATCTCTCTTACAGGCACACCAAACTCTAATGATAAAAACAGTTTAAATCTTGAGCTATCTAAAATTCCTGCCATGCCGACAACTTTATTTGCAGGCAAACCTGAAAACTTTTGAAACGCCATAACCATCACATCTAAAGGGTTGGTGATACAAATTACGAAGGCGTTCGGTGCATTTTCTTTTACGCCTTGAGCTACCTGTTTAATAATTTTTAAATTTATACCAAGAAGGTCATCTCTACTCATTCCTGGCTTTCTAGGAACTCCTGCTGTAATTATGATAACATCAGAATCTTTAATATCTTTATAATCGTCTGTACCTGATAATTTTACATTAAATCCATCAACTGATGATGATTGAGCTATATCTAAAGCCTTTCCTTTAGCTATTCCACTTGCTACGTCAAATAAAACAACTTCATCAACAAGCTCCTTTATTCCAATTAAATGTGCTAGTGTTCCACCTATTTGGCCTGCGCCAATTAAAGATATTTTTTTCATTTATTTCCTCTTATTTCATTGTTGGCATTACAAATTCTGCGTTTGTACGCACACCTGAAGGCCATCGTGATGTTACAGTTTTAATTTTAGTATAGAATTTTATTCCTTCCATGCCATGCATGCCGCTATCTCCAAATAATGATCTTTTCCAACCACCAAAACTATGAAAGGCCATAGGAACTGGAATTGGAACATTGATACCAACCATTCCTACTTGAATTTTACTAGCAAATGTTCTGCCTGCATCACCATCTCTAGTATAAATACTTACTCCGTTTCCATATTCATGATCATTGATTAGTTTTGCAGCCTCTTCAAAAGTTTTAACTCTAACTACAGATAGAACTGGACCAAAAATTTCTTCTTTATAAATTCTCATGTCTTTATTAACGTGATCAAATAAACAACCACCTATATAAAATCCGTTTTCATAACCTTGAAGTTTTAAGTTTCTTCCATCGACAACTAATTTAGCACCTTCTTCAACTCCTAAATCAACATAACTTTTTACTTTTTCTAAATGTTCTTTTGTAACCAGAGGTCCCATCTCTGAAGTTTTGTCCATACCAGGTCCTACTTTTAAGGCCTCTGCTTTTTTTGAAAGTCTTGAAACTAGTTCATCACCAATATCTCCAACAGCAACAGCAACAGATTGAGCCATACATCTCTCACCTGCAGATCCGTAAGCTGCACCCATCAATCCATTTACTGCACCATCCAAATCACAATCTGGCATGACTACTAAGTGATTTTTTGCACCTCCAAGTGCTTGTACTCTTTTTTCATTTTTAGCTGAATTTTCGTAGATATATTTTGCAATTGGAGTGGATCCAACAAAGCTTACAGCTTTAATATCTTTATTTTCTAAAATTGCATCAACAGCTTCTTTGTCGCCATTAACTACGTTAAATACTCCCTCAGGCAATCCAGCTTCACTAAGTAACTCTGCTAATCTAAGTGGACATGAAGGATCTTTTTCTGAAGGTTTTAATATAAATGTATTTCCACAAGCAATTGCTATTGGAAACATCCACATTGGTACCATTGCTGGAAAATTAAATGGAGTAATTCCAGCTACTACCCCTAAAGGTTGCCTCATTGACCAACTGTCAACATTTGTTCCAACATTTTCTGAATATTCACCTTTTAACAAATGAGGAATTCCACAAGCAAACTCAACTACCTCAAGCCCTCTTGTTAAAGAACCTCTAGCATCCTCAAAAACTTTTCCATGTTCTGATACTATTAGCTTTGTTAACTCATCAGAGTTTTTTTCTATTAATTCTTTAAATTTAAATATTATCCTTGCTCTTTGTAAAGGAGGTTTTGCAGACCAAGTTTCAAATGCTTTTTTGGCTGCTTCTACAGCTTGATCTAAATCAGATTTACTTGCAAGTCTAACCTCAGATTCTTGTTCTCCTGTTGCAGGATTAAATACTTTTCCTTTTCTATCAGATGAACCTGGAATTATTTTTCCATTAACGAAGTGCTCTATTAATTTCATGAATACGGTCTTTTAAATCAAAAAAACTTAATAGTCTATTTAAACATTGGCCGTAGCTAACATTTTTTTTATTTCTGCAATTGCTTTTGCTGGATTTAGGCCTTTGGGACAAGCATTTGTACAATTTAAAATAGTATGACATCTGTAAAGTTTTAATTCATCAGCAACTTTTTTTAATCTTGCTTTTCTTTCTTCATCTCTACTATCAACGATCCATCTGTAAGCTTGTAGAAGGACTGCTGGACCTAAGTATTTATCTCCATTCCACCAATAACTTGGGCAAGATGTTGAACAACATGCACACATAATACATTCATAAGCGCCATCAAGTTTTGCTCTATCTTCTTGAGATTGATAAATTTCTGTTGTTTCTTTTTTTGAATTATTTTTTAACCAAGGTTCGATAGATTGATACTGTTTATACAAACCATCCAAATCTCCAATTAAATCTCTTTTAACTTTCAAGTGCGGTAGCGGATATATGTCTATATCTCCATCAATTTCCGAATGCGGAGTTGTGCACGCTAAACCATTTTTGCCACCCATGTTCATAGCACAAGAACCACAAACTCCATGAGCACAAGATCTTCTATAAGCTAATGTTGGGTCAATTTCGTTTTTAATTTTATTTAAAATATCTAAAACTTTTGAAGGACAATTATCCATATCAACTTCATAAGTATCAATTCTTGGATTTTCTTCAGTAGAAGGGTCCCATCTATAAACATTTACTCTTCTAAGATTTTTAGAGCCTGTTTTATCTTTAAAATATTTACCTTTTTTGACTTCAGAATTTTTTGGTAAATTCAATTGTACCATTAGTATACCCGCTCTTGTGGTGGAAAATATTGAACTTCATTAGTCAAAGTTGACTTGTGGACTGGTCTATAACTAATTTTTGTATTTTTTCCATCACACCAAGCAAGAGTATGTTGCATAAATTTATCATCATCTCTTTTTGGATAATCATCTCTTGCATGAGCTCCTCTGCTTTCTTTTCTGTGATATGCAGATTCTACTGTTGTTACTGCTTGTCTAATTAAATTATCAAATTCTAAAGTTTCAACTAAATCAGTATTAAATACTAAAGATCTATCTTTAACAGAAATAGAGTCCATTCCATCATAAGTTTTTCTAATATCATCAACGCCTTCTTTTAAATTTTTTTCTGTTCTAAATACTGCACATTTAGATTGCATTGTTTTTTGCATTGAAAGTCTAAGTTCTGCGGTACTATTGTTTCCATCTGCATTTCTTAACTTATCAAATCTATCTAAACATTTTTGTGTCTCAGACTCAGGTAACTCTTCATGAGGAGTTCCGGGTTTAACTAATTCTGCTGCTCTTTTTGCTGCTGCTCTTCCGAACACTACTAAATCAATTAATGAATTAGAGCCAAGTCTATTTGCACCATGAACAGATACACATGCTGCTTCTCCTATAGCCATCAGACCTGGAACAGTTTTTTCTGAACCATTAACAGTTAAAACTTCTGCTTTGTAATTTGTTGGAATACCACCCATATTATAATGAACTGTTGGGACAACGGGTATAGGCTCTTTAGTTACATCTACATTTGCAAATAATCTTGCAGCATCAGTAATTCCTGGAAGTCTACTTTCAATAATATCTTTATCTAAATGACTTAAGTTTAAATGAACATGATCTTGATCTTTTCCAACTCCTCTTCCTTCATTTATTTCAATAGACATTGATCTACTAACAACATCTCTTGATGCTAAATCTTTTGCATTTGGAGCATATCTTTCCATAAATCTTTCGCCCTTAGAGTTAGTTAGATAACCACCCTCACCTCTAGCACCTTCTGTTATTAACGTGCCATGACCATAAATTCCTGTTGGATGAAATTGAACAAACTCCATATCTTGAAGAGGCAATCCAGCTCTTAATACCATTGCATTTCCATCTCCAGTGCAAGTATGCGCAGATGTAGCTGAATAATAGACTTTCCCATATCCACCTGTAGCTATAATTACAGTATGTGCTCTAAATCTATGGATTGTTCCATCATTTAAATTCCATGCAATTAATCCCTTGCACGCTCCATCTTTCATTAAAAGATCTAATGCAAAATATTCTATAAAAAACTCAGTGTTATGTTTTAAGGCTTGTCCATAAAGTGTATGAAGAATTGCATGACCAGTTCTATCCGCAGCAGCACATGTTCTTTGTACAATTCCATTTCCATAATTTTTTGTCATTCCACCAAAAGGTCTTTGATATATTTTTCCCTCTTCAGTTCTACTAAATGGAACTCCATATTTTTCTAATTCTAAAACAGCTTTTGGAGCTTCTTTACATAAATACTCAATGCTATCTTGATCACCTAACCAATCTGCACCTTTAACCGTATCATACATGTGCCATCTCCAGTCATCTTCTCCCATGTTACCAAGTGCAGCTGAGATACCTCCTTGTGCAGCAGAAGTGTGGCTTCTAGTTGGAAATACTTTTGAAATACAGGCTGTTTTCAATCCAGCTTCGCTTAATCCAACAGCGGCTCTCAAGCCAGATCCACCAGCTCCTAAGACAACTACATCATATTCATGATCTATAATATTATAAGCGCTCATTATTTTAGATTAAGTAAAATTATTATTGTTAATAATGGAATAATTATAGCAGAAATATAGAGAAGTCTGTTTGCGACATATTTGGTTTTTTCATTAGAAATATAGTCCTCAAAAACCTCACTAATACTTAGGGCAGAAAAAAAATAAGCAAAAATTAAAAATATACTAAATAAAAACTTATTTGTTTTGTTTGAAAAAAAACTAACTACTTCAGAATAGTCTCCATCATAAACTGATATGAAATTAATTATAAACCAAAACATTAAAGGGACTAAAATTATTGATGATAATTTTAAAAACATCCATTTTTTTGTAGCTAAATTCATATTAAAAAAAGTTTTTTCCAATAAAGTAAAATAAAATAGTTAAAATCAATGAACCAAAGATCACCATCAAACCTGTTATACGAGTAGTCTTCAGTTCATAGCCATAACCCATATCCATTATTATATGTCGGATTTCACTAAGTATCTGAAAACTAAAAGACCACGTTAACCCTATTGCAACAAATTTTCCAAGAAATGAATTAAAAAAAAAGTTTATCAAATCATATTTTGTTTCTCCTAAAATTAGCCAAGAAACCCAGACGCAAACTAAAGTTATTGCTAAGATATTTATTATTCCAGTTATTCTATGAGAAATAGATACTAGTGAGGATATGTGCCATCTATAAATTTGTATATGAGGAGAAAGAGGTCTTTTACTTTCCATAAAAGTTATTTTTTATTAATGTTTGGGCAATTTCAACTGCATTTAAAGCTGCACCTCTAAGTAAATTGTCTGAGACAATCCACATATTTAAGCAATTCTTTTTAGTCTTATCTTCTCTAATTCTTGAAATGAATGTCTCATCTTTTCCAGCCGCTTCAAGTGGTGTTGAATATCCACCATCTTGTCTCTCATCAATAACTTTACAGCCTTCCATTTTTTCAAGACATTCTTTAATTTGATCAATTGTAAATTCTTTTTCTAATTCTAAATTTACTGCTTCAGAATGAGAAACTAAAACTGGTACTCTTACACAAGTTGCTGATAATTCAATATTTTGATCTAGAATTTTTTTAGTCTCATTGGTCATTTTTAATTCCTCTTTTGTGTATCCGTCATCAGCAAATACATCAATATGTGGAATTAAATTAAATGAAATTTGTTTTGTAAAATTTTTTGATTCAATTGCTTTGTTTTCTAGTGCTAACTTAGTCTGTTCTACTAATTCATCCATTGGTGCTTTACCACCACCAGATACTGATTGATATGTAGCTACAACTACTCTTTTTATTTTAAATAAATCATGGATTGGTTTTAATGGTAAGACTAATTGTGCAGTTGAGCAATTAGGATTAGCAATAATATTTTTTTTTATATTTTTTAAGTCATCCGCATTTACTTGAGGTACAATTAAAGGAACATCAGGGTCCATTCTATAAAAACTAGAATTATCTATTACAATACTGTGACTTGCTGCTTTTGAGGCATAAGCTTCTGAAATTTTTCCACCCGCTGCAAAAAAAGTAATTTTTGCTTTTGAAAAATCAAAAGTCTCTAAATTTTCAACTTCTATTTCTTTACCTTTAAAATTAATTTTTGAACCAGCACTTCTTGCAGATGCAACTAAAAAAATTTCTGAAATAGGCAAATTTTTCCTCTCAAGCACTTCTAGTACTTTTCTTCCAACATTGCCCGTGGCTCCGACTATAGCTATATTCATGATGGGGTTGTTATACTAAATGAAAGGTAAATCGCAAACTTTTCCAGCGCAATTATGTCCATTTACAACAACTTTTACATTTTGCTCAGGATTCCAGTATCCTTTTTGCATCATAGCTATACCAATTACTTTTTTGAAGTGAGGTGAATAGCAAGCAGATCTTAATTCTCCAATTAGGTTATTGTTTTCATCTGTCAAATCTAGAGAACCTGTTACACTGATTTCATTAATATCAATTTTTATACCCATCAATTTTTTGGTAATTCCTTCTTCTTTTATTTTGATTAATTTTTCCTTACCCAAAAACTTTGCATCACTATCTAAGTTAATATACTTATCAAAACCACACTCAAACGGGTTATCATTGTTATCCATATCGTTTCCAAATGATAGAAGAGCACTTTCAATTCTCTCTATTAAATTAGGGCATCCAGGCTTAACATTAAATTCTTTACCAGCTTCAAATAAATGATCATATAACTTTTGACCAGACTCAGTATTTTGAACATAAATTTCATAGCCACCTTGCTTAGACCAACCTGATTGTGCAATTAAATGGTCAGCTCCTTCAAAATTAAAATAATCAAATCCAAAAAATTTCAATTTAGTTATTTTTTCGCCAAATACTTTTTCCATTAACTTAAATGATTTTGGACCTTGAACAGCCATGATGTCTACATTTGGTTCAAAGATTTTCACATCAAATTTATTTCCAATTGCTAATCCTTTTGCAAATAAAATTACATCAGAGTCTGCAATGGATATCCACCATTTCTCCTGACTTAATCTCAGCACTACAGGATCATTAATTAATCCACCTTGGTCATCTATAATAGGACAATAATAACATCTACCATCTTTAGATTTAGATAAATCTCTACAAGTCATTAATTGAACTAATTTAGCTGAGTCTTTTCCTGAAATTTCAACTTGCCTTTCTGCTGCAACATCCCAAATTTGAACATGTTCTTTTAAGTGATGATAAGAGTCTTCCACAGATCCAAAGGCTGCTGGAAGCAACATATGGTTGTAGATTGTATAAGCTGTTACACCTTGTTTTTCTATTCTTGAAGTATAAGGTGTACTTCTGAGTCTTCTAGATTTTGCTATTGAATAATTTTTCATTTATTTAAAAAATCTAAAACCTTGTCCCGCATTTCAAATGCTTTTTCAATCATAATCATATGCCCACATCCTTCAATTACATGAATAGTTGAATTTTTAATCAATTGAGAGAATTTTTTTCCAGATTCTAAATTAACCATTTTATCTAAAGAACCAAAAACAAACATTGATGGAACCTCGATAGATTCAGCTGCGGTTGAACCATTTTTGTAATTATTACAAGCTATAAGATCTACAGCAAGTATTTCACTTATATCTTTTGGAGATTGAATAATTCTTTCAACTGGATTTCCACCTATAAATTTTTTTGAACCTTCATATCCCCACTTCATCATTAACTTTACTGCATCAGAATCTCCATTTTCTGCAAGCTCAATCAAATCAGGATGAACAGGCATTTTATTAGATCCACCTACAAAGACTATTTTTTTTAGTCTATCTTTATATCTATGGGAATACTCAAGTATTTCTAAACATCCTTGTGAATGACCAACTAAAATTAAATTTTGAAGATCTAAGGCATCAAATACAAGTTCCAACCATTCTGCAATTTCCTCAATAGTCTTTAAACATGGCCCCTCAGAATTTCCATGTCCTGGTAGATCAATAGATAATACATTAAAATTATTATTTGAAAAAAATTGCTCACTTAATGACCAAACAATATGAGATAAGCCACTCCCATGAAGAAAAACAATGGTATCTTTGTTTTTATCTATACCTTTGCCATTGTCTGAAGCAAAAATACTTTTATTTTCGATTTCAAAATTCAATTAGATTCCTAAACTTTTTTTCTCAGTTCAAACTTCTGTATTTTTCCAGTTGATGTCTTAGGTAGTTCACAAAAAACAACCTTTTTGGGAACTTTAAATCCAGCCAAAGTTTCTTTACAAAAATCAATTAATTCTTTTTCAGTAACAGGCTTATCTTGAACCATCTCGATGAAAGCACAAGGTACTTCTCCCCATTTTTCATCTGGTTTAGCAACTACCGCTGCTATTGAAACTGAAGGATGTTTAGATAAGGTATTTTCAATTTCTATTGATGAAATATTTTCTCCCCCTGAGATAATAATATCCTTCGATCTATCTTGGATTTTTACATATCCATCAGGAAACATAACTGCCAAGTCACCACTATGAAACCATCCATCTTTCATTGCTTTATCGGTAGCTTCTTTGTCTTTAAAGTAACCTTTCATTACTACGTTTCCTCTAATCATGATCTCACCGATAGTTTTTCCATCTTTAGGAACTTCTTTCATCGTTTCTGGATCTAAAACTGTTACTCCTTCTGTATTGGGATACCTTACTCCTTGTCTTGCTTTAATCTCATTTTGTTTATCTTCATCTAAATCATTCCATCCATCATTCCACGCACATTGTGTAACATGACCATATGTTTCTGTAAGACCATAAACATGCATAACTTCAAATCCAAGAGATTTCATTTTTTTAAAAATAATACTTGGCGGAGGTGCTCCAGCAGTTAAGACGTAAACTTTATGCTTTAATTTTTTTTTATCACTTTCGGGAGCTCCAGTTATCATATTTAAAACTATTGGTGCTCCTCCAAAATGAGTAATGTCATATTTATCAATAAGCTCAAAAATTTTCTTAACATCAATATTTCTTAAGCAAATTGTTCTTCCATTTAACATTGGAACTGTCCATGGATAGCACCAGCCATTACAATGAAACATAGGTACAACAGTTAAAAAGTTTAAACGATTAGGCATATTCCAGGCAACAGTACTTCCCGTGGACATTAAGTACGCACCTCTATGATGGTAAACAACACCTTTGGGATTGCCAGTTGTACCTGAAGTATAACTTAAAGATATTGCCTGCCATTCATCATCAGGCATTTTCCAATCAAAATTCTCATCTCCAGTATTTAAAAAACTTTCGTATTCTAAATCTCCAATTTTTTCCAATTTCGATTGATCAGCATGTTTGTCGTTAATATCTATAACCGTGATTTTTTTATTTAAATTTTTTAAAGCTTTTTTTACTTCTACATGTAATTGTCTATCTACAACCAATACCTTTGCATCACTGTGATTTAAAATATAATTAATTGTATTAGCATCTAATCTTATATTAATTGTGTTTAAAACAGCTCCTGTCATTGGAACTGAGTAGTGTGCCTCAAAAATTTCAGGAGTATTAAAAGCTAAAAAAGATACTGTATCTCCTTTTTGAATACCAATTTTAGAAAGTGCACTGGCAAATTTTACTGCTCTTTTATAAACTTCATTCCAAGTATAGCTTCTATCCTCATAAACTATAGCCTCATAATCAGGATAAACATCTTTGGCTCTTTGTAAAAATGTTAGTGGTGTTAATGGAACATAATTTGCATTATTTCTATCCAGATTAATATCGTAATGATTCATTATTAATTAAATTTAAATTTCATTATGTTTGAGCTACCTGAAACTGCAGATTTATAATGATATTCTGCTCTTGGTAACACTTTTTCAAAGTAGAATGTAGCTGTATTAATTTTGTCTGAATAAAACTCTTTATTTTCTTCATAATCTTTAAAACTAATTTCTAAGATTTTTATCCATGAAAAAGCAATTGAAACATAACCAAGTGTTTTTAAATAATCATTTGCAGCTGCAGAAACATCATCTTTTTCGATTTTACTTTTATCTACAATCCAACCAGTGAACTTTGACAAAATATCAAGATAATATGTAAGATCTTTTGTAAAAGATTTTACCTTTTCATGTTTGTTTTTACATTCAGATTTTATCATTTCTAAATATTTAGAAATTACATCACCATTTCTGTTTATTAATTTTCTAAATACTAAATCAGCGGCTTGAACTGAATTGGTTCCTTCATATATCGGTGTTATTCTATTATCTCTATATAACTGTTCAATACCTTGGTCTTTAGTGTAACCGTACCCTCCATGAATCTGCATAGCATCACTCGTAATCTCCATGGCTAAATCGGTAAATAAAGATTTAACTACAGGTGTCATCAAAGAAACATAATCAGAAGCTTCCTGTTTAATTTTTTCATCTGGATGATGAAGACTAACTTCAGTTTGTTGAGACAACCAAAAGCATAAGGCTCTTTCTCCCTCAATTATTGATTTCATGTTTAATAAAGTTCTTCTTATGTCTGCATGGTCAATAATAAAATCTGCTCCATTTGTGGATTTAGAATTATTAGTTTTTCCTTGTTTTCTCTCTTTTGCATAAGCAAGTGAATTTTGGTAAGCAATTTCTGAAATACCCAGTCCCTGAATGCCAACTACAATTCTCTCAAGATTCATCATGGTAAACATAGCATTTAACCCTTTGTCCTTAGGACCAATCATATATCCTGTTGCATCATCAAAGTTTAAGACACATGTTGCCGAACCTTTAATTCCCATTTTTGTTTCAATAGATCCCGTTGAAATACCATTTCTTTGTCCAACCGATCCATCTTGATTTACTAAAAACTTGGGTACTAAAAATAAACTTATTCCTTTTGTTCCAGGAGGAGAGTCGGTAGATCTTGCTAAGACTAAATGAACAATATTTTCTGTTAAGTCATGATCGCCTGATGTGATGAAAATTTTTTGGCCAGTTATTTTATAAGTTCCATCAGATTGACTAACTGCTTTTGTTTTAAGTAAACCTAAATCAGTACCACAAACAGGTTCTGTTAAGCACATCGTACCACTCCATTTACCTTCTACAATTTTAGGTAAATATTTATTTTTTATTTCATCAGTAGCGTGATGATTAATACAATTGTATGCTCCAATACTTAATTCACTATAAAGTTTAAAAGATAAACTCGCTGAAGACAGCATTTCGTCAAAAAAAGCACTCACTGTTTTTGGCATTCCTTGACCACCATATTTTGGATCGCATGACAATGAAGTCCATCCATCCTCAATATATTTCTGATAAGCTTCTTTGTATCCTGGTGGTGTTCTAACTACACCATTTTCTAAAACTGCCGGATTTTCATCACCTGCTTTAGCAAGTGGTAAAATTAAATTTTGATTGATTTTAGCTGCTTCTTCTAAAATATCTTTAACCAAATCTGAGCTGACTTCATTATATCTTTCAAGATCATTATAATTTTTGTTATCTCTTAATTTTTCATAGAGAAACATCATATCTTTTACAGGTGCAGAATAACTTGGCATTTAAAAAGCTTAGAATACTTAAGGATTTATTGCAATTTTGAAATTATCGCATCGCCCATTTGCGAAGTAGATACTTCTTTCATACTCTCAGAAAGGATATCTTTCGTTCTTAGACCGTCATTTAATACGGTTTGTACTGCATTTTCTAAAGCATCAGCTTCATTATCAAGATCTAAAGAATATCTTAAAGCCATTGCAAAACTTAATACTGTTGCGATTGGATTTGCTAGCCCTTTTCCTGCAATATCAGGAGCTGAACCATGTATAGGTTCATACATTGCTCTCATTTCACCATCTTTATTTTTTGCACCTAAGGATGCTGAAGGTAATAACCCTAGAGATCCTGTTAACATTGAAGCTTGATCTGAAAGCATATCACCAAATAAATTATCAGTAACAATTACATCAAACTGTTTTGGATTTCTAAGTAATTGCATTGCACAGTTATCTGCAAGCATATGACTTAATTCAACATCTTTGTATTCTTTTTCATGAAGTTCCTGAACTTCTTCTTTCCATAGTTGTCCAGCTTCCATTACATTAGATTTTTCACAAGATGTAACTTTGTTTGATCTTTTTCTGGCAAGATCAAAGGCAACTCTTGCAACTCTAGTAATTTCACTAGTAGTATAAGTGTGAGTATTTATTCCTTTTCTTTCACCATTTTCTATTGGTTTAATACCTCTTGGTTCACCAAAATAAATTCCTCCTGTTAATTCTCTTACAATCATTATATCTAAACCCGAAACTACTTCTGGTTTAAGTGTTGATGCACCAACTAATTGTTCAAAACATATGGCAGGTCTCAAATTTGCAAATAATTTTAATTCTTTTCTTAATTTTAATAAGGCTCTCTCCGGTTTTTTTGAAAACTCAATATTATCCCACTTAGGTCCTCCAACTGCACCGAGCATAACAACTTCGCTCTCTAAAGCTTTATAAAAAACTTCATCTGTTATAGGTGTACCGTGTTTATCGTAAGAACATCCACCTGCAAGATCTTCATCTATTTCAAAGTCTAAAGATTTTTTATCATTGAACCAATTAATTATTTTTCTAACTTCTCCAATTACCTCAGGTCCAATACCATCACCTGGTAATAATAGAATTTTTCTTTTTTTTACTTTAATCATTAAAAACCCAAGGTTTTTTATCTTTTAACTGATTTTCAAAATTTTGAATTTTATCAGATTTTTTTAAAGAAAGAGCAATGTCATCTAATCCTTCTAACAAACATTTTTTCTTAAATGGATCTATTTCAAATTTAATTTCATTGTTTCCATAAATAATTTTTTGATCATTTAAGTCTACAGAAATTTCTTCTTTTCTATTTGCATATTCAGAGAGTTCTTTTATTTTTTCTTCTTCAAGAATTATTGGTAAAATTCCATTTTTAAAACAATTACTATAAAAAATATCAGCATAACTTGAACTAATCACACAAGTAATTCCAAAATCTAACAATGCCCATGGAGCATGCTCTCTTGATGAACCACATCCAAAATTGTTTCCTGCAATTAAAATTTTTGAGTTATTAAATGGTTCCTGGTTTAATACAAAATCATTAATTTCTTTTCCATTATCGTCATATCTCATTTCAAAAAACAAATTTTTTCCAAGTCCAGTTCTTTTTATTGTTTTTAAAAATTGCTTAGGAATAATCATATCTGTATCGATATTTACGATTGGTAAATAAGCTGGAATACTTTTTAATGTATTAAATTTTTGCATTTAATTTTGATACTTTCTTACATCATCTAAATTACCAGAGATTGCAGCTGCAGCTGCCATACCAGGGCTTACTAGATGCGTTCTGCCACCTCTTCCCTGTCTTCCTTCAAAGTTTCTGTTTGAAGTAGATGCACATCTTTCCTCTGGTTTTAATTTATCTGCATTCATTGCTAAACACATAGAACAGCCTGGCTCTCTCCATTCAAATCCTGAATTTACAAATATTTTATCTAAACCTTCTTGCTCAGCTTGTTCTTTAACCAATCCTGACCCTGGAACTACAATGGCATTTACATGAGATGATATTTTTTTGTCCTTTAAAATTTTGGCAGCTTCTCTTAAATCTTCAATTCTTCCATTTGTACAGCTTCCAATAAAAACTTTATCTATTTTGATATCAGTTGCTGCCATATCAGGTGTTAGTCCCATATATTTTAATGCTCTTTCAATTGAGTTCTTTTTATCCTCATCTTTTTCATTTTGAGGATTTGGTACTTTTCCATCGATTGTAATTACATCTTGAGGTGAAGTCCCCCAAGTAATCATTGGTAAAATATCATTTGCATTAAGATTTATTTCTTTATCAAAACTTGCATCAGCATCTGTTTTTAAACTATTCCAGTATTCAAGTGCCTTTTCCCAATTTTCTCCTTTTGGAGACATTGGTTTACCTTTTAAATATTCAAATATTTTTTCATCTGGAGCAATTAATCCAGCTCTTGCACCACCCTCAATAGTCATATTGCAAATGGTCATTCTCTGTTCAACACTCAAAGATCTTATTAAATCTCCAGCATATTCAACTACACAACCTGTTCCTCCTGCAGTACCAATCTTTCCAATGATTTGAAGTATTACATCTTTGGATGTTACTCCTAATGGAAGTGTTCCATTAACATTAATTCTAAAATTTTTTGCTTTCTTTTGAACAAGTGTTTGCGTTGCTAAAACATGTTCAACTTCAGATGTTCCAATACCAAAAGCTAATGATCCAAAAGCTCCATGAGTTGCGGTGTGACTATCTCCACATACAATAACTGTTCCTGGTTGAGTAAAGCCTTGTTCTGGTCCAATAATATGTACAATTCCTTGTCGTTTATCATCCATACCAAAAAGCTGCACACCAAATTCCTTACAATTTGATTCTAATGTATCAACTTGTATTTTCGATTCCTGGTCTGATATCCCTTTAGTTCTGTCTGTCGTTGGAACATTGTGGTCAGCAACAGCTAAAGTTAAATTAGGATGACGAACTTTTCTATTTGAATTTCTTAAACCTTCAAAAGCTTGTGGACTAGTAACTTCATGAATTAAGTGTCTATCGACAAACAATAAAGCTGTTCCATCTTCTTGTTGATCAACAAGATGATCGTTCCAAATTTTATCGTAAAGGGTAGTAGACATTGAAAAAAAAATTATTTTTTTTCTGAAGTACTTTCTGTTGATTGTTCAGTTGTAGCTTCCTCTGTTTTAGGCGCTTCTTCCTTTGGAGCTTCTGCTGCTGGGGCTGCTTCTGCTTTAGGAGATTCTTCCTTTGGAGCTTCTGTTGGTGGTGCTACATTTTCTTCAGTAACTGTTTCAGGTTTTGCATCAACATCAATACCAATTTTTTTTCTGATTTTTTCTGCAATCCTTGCTGATTTACCTGTTCTATCTCTTAGATAGTATAATTTTGCTCTTCTTACTTTTCCTGATCTAATAACTTTAATTGAATCAATTAGAGTTCCATAAAGTGGAAATGTTCTTTCAACACCTTCACCAAAAGAAATTTTTCTAACTGTGAAAGACGAGTTTAAATCTCTGCTTTTTTTTGCGATACAAACGCCTTCAAAATATTGAATTCTCTCTTTTTTTCCCTCTGTAATTCTAACACCTACTTTAACTACATCTCCAGGGTAGAACTCAGGGATCTTTTTTTCTGAAAGTATTTTTTTAACGTTATGTTGATTTATCTCTTCAATTGTTTTCATAGTTATATTTATCAAATTAATTCTTCTTATATTTTTCCCATAAATCTGGTCTTCGGACGCGTGTTATAGCCTCAGATTGAGATAAACGCCAGTGTTTAATTTTACTGTGATCTCCTGACAAAAGTACTTCTGGAACCGCTTTTTCCTCCCAAATTTGAGGTTTTGTGAACTGAGGATACTCTAATAATCCATTTTCAAAACTTTCGTTTACTGTAGAATTCTCATTTCCCAGAACACCGGGTAAAAGTCTCAAAATACTATCAATCACCACAAATGCTGCTGACTCTCCTCCTGATAAAATAAAGTCTCCAATACTAACTTCTTCTATATTTCTCGTGCTTAACACTCTTTCATCAACTCCTTCGAAGTGTCCACAAATTATCGAAACCGATTTTTCCTTTGATAGTTCTTTGGCATAATTTTGATCAAATTTTTTTCCTCTTGGAGATAAATATAATATTTTTTCTCCCTCATTTTTATTTTGATCTAATGATTTTGCTAATACATCAGCTTTCATCAACATGCCTGAACCACCTCCATAAGGAGTATCATCTACAGTTTTGTGTTTATCCTCAGCAGCATCTCTAATGTTTACTACTTTTAAATTCCAAATATTTTTAGACATTGCTTTTCCATATAGACCTTTAGACAAAGGACCAGGAAAAATATCTGGATAAAGTGTAAACACTTGAGCTTGCCACATATACTGTCCTCAGTTTATTTTTTTTCCTCAGCTGGAGCTTCTGCTGCTGGAGCTGCTTCTGCTTTAGGAGCTTCTTCCTTTGGAGCTTCTGCTTTAGGAGCTTCTTCCTTTGGAGCTTCTGCTTTAGGAGCTTCTTCCTTTGGAGCTTCTGCTGCTGGAGCTTTAGGGGCTTCTGCACCATCTTCCTCTTTTTTATTTCTTTCTTTTTTAGGAACAGCTTTATTTGGGTTATTTCCAGCTGCTGGCATAGGGATTAAATCATTTTCACCTAAAATTCTTGCAACTCTTGTTGTTGGTTTAGCGCCTTGACCTAGCCAATATTTAATTCTTTCAGCTTCAAGACCTACTCTTTCTTTTTTATCTTTAGGAAGTAGTGGGTTAAAAAAACCAACTTTTTCTATAAATCTTCCATCTCTTGGGAAACGACTGTCAGCTACAACAACTTTGTAAACTGGTCTCTTTTTAGAGCCTCCCCTTGATAATCTAAGTTTTAACATTTGTTCTCCTTATTTTATTATTTTAGTTTATTAAATAGCTCTGGTGGTATCCCTTGATCAGACATACCTTTCAGATTTCCTTTTGACATCTTTTTCATCATTTCAGACATCATTTTAAATTGCTTAAGCAATTTATTGATAGTGGCTGGATCTGTACCAGAGCCATTAGCAATTCTTTTTTTTCTTGAACCATCAATTACTTTTGGATTCTCTCTCTCTTTTTTTGTCATTGATAAAATGATAGCTTCGTTTTTTGTTATAATACTTTCGTCAATCCCTGCTGAATCCATTTGAGATTTAATTTTAGATACTCCTGGCATAAAAGACATGATCCCCTCAATGCCTCCCATTTTTTTCATTTGTCTTAATTGAGAAAGGTAATCTTCCATAGAGAATTGACCCTTTTTTAAATTTTCTTCAGCTTTTTTAATGTTCTCTTCACCTAAGTCTTGTGCAGCTTTTTCTACAAGAGAAACAATGTCTCCCATTCCTAAAATTCTATTTGCTATTCTATCTGGATGAAATACCTCAAAATTTTCTATTTTTTCACCTATACCCAAAAATTTTATCGGAACATTTGATACATATTTCATACTCACAGCAGCTCCACCTCTTGCATCACCGTCAGCTCTAGTTAAGATTATTCCAGATAAGTTAACTGTGTTTTTGAACTCTTTTGCAACTGAAGCAGCAACTTGACCTGTAAGAGAGTCCGCTACAAGAAAAGTTTCTGCTGGATTAATAATGCTCTCAATTTGTTTGATCTCGCTCATCATTTGTAAATCAATTTGAGTTCTCCCAGCTGTATCAAACAAAATTATATCTGCTCCATTTAGATTTGCTGCACTCATGGCTCTTTGGCAAATATCAGTTGGTTGTTGACCTTCAATAATTGGAAGTGTCAAAATATTATTCTGTTCACCTAAAGATCTAAGCTGTTCTTGTGCTGCTGGCCTATAAATATCCAAACTGACCATCATCACTTTTTTCTTTTTGTTATCTTCTAAATATTTAGCTAATTTTGCAGTAGAAGTTGTCTTACCCGAACCCTGCAAACCAACCATCATCATAGGAACTGGTGGTACAGCATTTAAATTTATATCTGCATTGCTAGAACCTAGTAAGTTTACTAGCTCATCGTAGACAATTTTTACAACCATGTCTCCAGGAGAAGTTGATCTTATGATTTCTTGTCCTAAAGCTTTAGGTTTTACGTTTTCGACAAATTCTTTTGCAACATCTAAAGAAACATCTGCCTCAAGCAATGCTTGCCTAATACTTCTCAAACCCTCATCTACCTGAGCTTCATTCAGAGAGGGTGCTTTTTTTAAAGAAGAAAAAATTTCTTCAAATTTATTTGTTAAATTTTCAAACATATATTTTTTTGTTACGCATAGCAGTAACGCACTAGTGGGCGAACTCTCGCTGACTAGTGTCGATCTCTTTGTTTCCAAAGACACCGCAAAGTTAATGTTTTTGCGGAAACGGCATCAACCTATAATAGAGGTTCAAAAAGTCAATAAATAAGTTAAATATCTAATTATGAATATTAAAGCATTTAAAATGGACGGTTTAGGCAATGATTTTGTAATTATTGATAATAGAGAAAAAGTTACAAATCTTACGAAAGACCAAATAATTAAAATTTGTGACAGAAACTTTATAGGATGTGACCAACTTATATTAATTAATAAAGACCAAAATTACGATGCTTCAATAGAATTTTTTAACTCTGATGGTGGGGTTTCTGGTGCATGTGGAAATGGTACAAGGTGTGTGGCTGAGCTATTAGGAAAAGAAAAAAATAAAGACACAATTATATTAACAACTTTATCTGGCCATTTAAAATCTCATATTTTAGGAGAAAAATTAGTATCTACTGAAATTGGTTTGGGCAGAACTAAATGGAATGAAATTCCATTATCTCAAGAATTAGAAACTAAAAACTTAAATATTAAAATTGTTGATTCAAATAATAATGAATTTTTTGGAGGAACAGCCGTCAATGTTGGAAATCCTCATATAATTTTTTTTGTGGAAGACAACGAACAATTCAAAATAGAAAAAATTGGCCCAGAAATAGAAAACCACAAACTTTTTCCAGAAAAATGTAATGTCACAATAGCCACAATAGTAAACAAAGAGTTAATAAAGGTAAAAGTTTGGGAAAGAGGAGCTGGTTTGACAAAAGCATGTGGAACTGCAGCTTGTGCTACTGCCTTTGCTGCTAAACAGGCAGGACTTGCTAGCGATAAAGTTAACATCGAATTTTCTACTGGAAGATTGACGATATTTATAGATGAAAACAATAGTATCCACATGAAAGGTCCTGTTTCTGATATAAAAGAAATCGATATAGAAATTTAATGGGAATTTTCGAAAAATTTAAATCAGGATTTAAAAAAAGTGCTTCAGCTTTTACATCGGGCCTAAGAGATATAGTTGTCAAAAAAGAAATTGATGACAAAACTTTAGACAGAATTGAAGATTATTTAATTCAATCAGATGTTGGGGTAGCTTCTGCCTCAGAAATTAAAGAAATAATATCAAAAACAAAAATAGATCCAAACAAAGATTTAACTGCTGAGATAAATAATATTCTTAAAGACTACATTATCTCAGTTATGAAACCTCTAGAAAATAATGAATTTTTTAAAAATAAAGAAAAACTTAATGCCATTTTAGTTTCTGGAGTTAACGGCGTTGGTAAAACAACAACTATTGGAAAAATTAGTAAAATATTAAAAGAAAATGGTAATAAAGTTATGTTGGCAGCTTCAGATACATTTAGAGCTGCTGCTATAGAGCAATTAGAAAATTGGGCAAAAAAAATTAATGTTGAAATTACAAAATCTTCACAAGGATCTGATCCTGCATCTGTAGCCTATAAAGCAATAGAAACTTCTATATCAAACAATTTTAATCAAGTTTTAATTGATACTGCTGGAAGACTGCAAAATAAAAAAAACCTAATGGAAGAATATAAAAAAATAGCAAACGTTACAAAAAAAATAGATGAAAGTGCACCTCATGATGTGATTTTAATTTTAGATGCAACTTCAGGTCAAAACGTTTTAAATCAAGTTGAAGAATTTAATAAAATTATCCCAATTACAGGCTTAGTAATGACAAAATTAGATGGAACAGCTAAGGGAGGAATACTTCTGGCTGTAGCCAAAAAGTATAAAATACCAATTATTGCACTTGGTTTAGGTGAAAAGGAAGATGATCTGCAAATTTTTGAAGCTGAAAAATTTGCTGATGCGTTTACACAAATTACTTAATTAAATTACTAGATATTAAAGGTTTATAGAAACTACATCTATAATTATCCTTAAATTTGTAGTGTCCGCAGTCCTTTGCAATAGAGGAAATAATGAAATCAAACTTTCCATTAGTTGGATATAAATCTAATTTCTTTTCAACAATATCGTATTTGAAATTTACTTTTAAACTTTTAACAGCACTAATCATTACCAATGTTTTGTTATCCTTTAATAGATAATAAGCAAAATCATCTGGAAAAACTGGAAAATTATATTCCTTTAAAAAATTTTTTGCTTTTCTTGGAAACCATTCATAAGAAATCAATGGTGATGATACTTCTGTTTTATAATCATATATATAGAGATCTTTAGGGTAATCATTGATGTAATTACTTACTTCCCCTTTTGCTAATATAGCTTTTTCTCTTGGTTTAAAATACAAAGCAAAATTTTCATCATGTGAGTTCATTTGATCAATAAAAAATAAATTTTCAATTGAAGACAAATTTTCTTTAGAAAAAGAAGTTCCTGAAATAAGAAAAGTCAAAAAAATATAAATGAATAATTTCTTCATGATTAGAAATTAATTAGAATTTTTGGAATAAAATTGTTTTGATTGTGGCTTAATTTAAACTTTTTATAAATGAACTTAGTTGGAAAACCATATTATTATCAAATTCCATCATATGATCGTCATGTTTGGTAAAATAAGAGGACTTTGGATCATTTGCTAAATCAAACATCTTCTTGCCCATTGAAAAAGGAACAATTTGATCTTTTTCGCCATGCATAACTAAAACTGGAATATTAATATTTTTTATTTTTTCATCATTTTTATATTTATCTTTCAATATTAGAGAGACAGGAATGTATGGATAAAAATTCTTAGCTGCAGCAATCATTGAAGTGAAAGGTGTTTCTAAAATTAAACCAGCATATTTTTTATTTTGAGAAACCTCAGTTGCAATTCCTGTGCCAAGTGACTCTCCATAAATGATTAAATCACTGTCACTCAAACCTTTATTTTTAAGCCAGTTAATTGCACTTTTTCCATCCTCATATAAAGCATTTTCAGATGGTTTTCCTAAATTTCCACTAAATCCACGCCAAGCGATAATTAAAAAATTTACATTCATATTTTTAAAATGATTTAATTTATGAATTCTATTTTCTAGGCTTCCTGCATTTCCATGAAAATAAACAACAGTCTTAAATTTTTTCAAATCTTTTTTATGAAACCATCCTAAAAGGTTAATGTTATCTGTTGTTTTAATTTGAACTTTTTCTATTTCTACTTCTATTTTATCTCCTGAATAATTATTTTCCTGGGGATGATACATTAGATTTCTTTGAAATATAAAAAGATAAGCCAGTAAAATAAAATATATAACTAAGATCCAAATTATAATTTGCAAAATTAACTTCCTAGGTTTTGGTATCATAATTTTTCTTTGCTAAGTAAACTCCAACAAAAACAAGTACAGTGCCAATATAATGAAATGTTTCTAAATTTTCATCAAACAATATAAATCCGTAAATTGCTGCATAGATAGTAAATACATATAAGGTAAATCCAGTAAGTGAAGCTCCTAAACTTTCTTGAGCTTTAGTATATAAAGTAAATGCTATAATTCCTGGAGAAACTGCTGCAAATATAGTCCACAATAAAAAATCAAAATTAAATATTGTTTGTTCAAAATAAATTTCTTCTGCCAAATAAAATGGAAATAAACTTAATGCTCCAAAAAAAGATATCATTGAAAATCTATTAAAAATCGATAATTCAGATTTCCAATAAAATAAATAAATTGAATATAGTGCCCAGCCAATTGCGGCTGCTAACATCCATAAATCTCCAATTGTAAAAGTTAAATTTAAAAGTGAATTTAAATCTCCTTTAATAATAATTGCCAAAACTCCAACTAAACATGAAATCAAACCAATAATTTTTAATAAATTAATTTTCTCTTTAAAAAATATTGCAGAAATTATAATTATAAAAATAGGAGATGAAGTATAAATAATTCCCATATTTGTAACTGTAGTCGTTTTACCTGCTAAAAAAGGAAAAGCCCCACAAACTCCACATCCCATTGCACCTAAAAATAAAAGTTTTTTATATTCTTTTTTTATAATTTTAAAATTTTTCCATAGTGAGAAATAAGTGAATGGTAATAATAATAAAAATACAAAAATCCATCTCCAAAATGCTAAAGAGATTGGAGGTACAAACTCAACGCCACCTCTAGCAACAATTAAATTTGACGCCATAAATATTGGTTGGATAAAAAGAAGTAAATATCCCCAATACAAATTTTTAGTATTACTCATTTTTTTAAATTTATTTTTTATTCATTAATAAAAAAAATAAATAAGAAACTAAACTTAATACTAAAAAAACTGAAAATGCAGATTTGAATGCAGTTATTTCAGAATAACCAAAACTTTTTGTAATATCTATAACAAAGCCCATCAACCACTGCATGATAAATGTTCCAGCAAAAATTAGTAAATTAAAAGAAGTCAGTGCTTTACCAGCAGAATAACCTGAAAAAGCTAAACCAACAGCTGGCTGTGTGACAGATAAAAAAATTGAACTAAGAATAAACAAAGTAAGATAAAAAGCACCAGCTTTTGAACCTAAGATTATTATTGTCAACATAATACAAAAACTAATTGGCAAACCTAATCTGAGAATTTTTGTTGCACTAAAACCAATACTTGAAATTTTTGGCAAAAAGTAACCCCATACAAAAAAGGAGACCAACATTGTTACATTAATCCAAAATAATCCTGTAGCGCTCTGGAGAGGTGTATAGCCAGCGACTCTAGTCATCCAAGGGCCTGCCCATAAAGTTTGTATAGCCATTAACCCTCCATAGTTAAACAATCCCATTGGGATTACACTTATAAAAAATCTATTTTTCCAAACTTCAGATAATGTTCCCTTATTAGTTGGCTCTTCTAACTGACCCCTTTTAATTAAATTCCATTTTGGAATAAAAACTAACATCAAAATAATACTGATTAAAATTAAGATAGTAATACCACCAAATATCCAACGCCATCCAAAACTAGGTAATAAAAGTTGCACAGGTAACGTAGATGACAAGAAACCTAATGAAGCTATCATTAGCATCCACGAGTTAGCTCTTTGCTGTTGGTTTTCGGCGTACCATATTCTGTAACCAGTTAATGGAGCCATCAAACAAGCACTCACTCCTATACCAATTAGAATTCGAGAAATTAATAATCCTGAAAAACTCTCAGCTAAAGCAAATGATCCTGTTCCAACTAACGCAATTAATAAAAAAGAAGATACAATTTTTTTTGGACCATATTTATCAAGTAAATATCCAAGTGGTATTTGCATACATGCAAAACCTAAAAAATAACCTCCAGCTAACAAACCTAAATCTGCTGATAATAAGTTAAATTCTGAGGTTAATACTGGAGAAAGTGTTGCAGTAATCGCACGTAACAGACATGATAAAAAATAACCATATGCAAATACAAAAAAAACAATAATAGCCTGTTTTTTTGGTAAGATATATTTTTCCATTAATTAAAAGTTTAAAGATATGTCTCTATGAACTGAGTTACACCTTGCAACAAATTTAGCCTGTTCTTTGGTTAATCTGCTTTGAAGTCTTAAGCCAATATTATGTTTGATAACATCATTATATTTAATTAATTTAGGTAACAAATTCTTATTGGCATCATCTCTCCACGAAACTTCTAAATTAAAAAGATTAAATGTTTCTGAACTTGCTTCAATTAGCTTCTGCTGATCTATTTCATCATTATCAATAACTGATATTAAGTCATCTAATTTATTTGCAAATTCTTCAGTTCCAGAAATTTCTCCTAGTTTTTCAAAAAGACCATCAATTATTGATATAGCGTTTTCATAATTTTTATTATCAATATTATATTTTAATTCTTTTATTTCTGGTGAAAGTTCTTTTAGCTTTTCATTATCATTTATAAACATCATTATTTGATCTAAAGTTTCATAAGCTTCATCAACATTTTTTCTATATCTTTTGGTTCTTGTATTTTTTGCTTTATGCAATATTTCAAATTCTGCATTTCTTGTTGTCCAGTTTTCTGGAATTTTATTTTCAAGTTCTGTAATTTCTAATTCGTAATTTTCAATTTTTAATTCTAATTTATTTTTATCTGCTAAATTATCATCATCTAAATTTCTTATTTCAGATTTTGTTTTTTTAATTTTCTCATCTATTTTTCTAATTTTTTTCTGAATCTTTCTTACATCGAAATGTAAATCTCTATAATCTTTTATAAATATTTCGTATTCCTCCTCGGTTTTCTGGAGTTTTTTGACTATAGCAAAAGTTCCTAATGCATTATCGAAATGCTCTTCAAAAATATCTAATTTATCTGTTGGAAGATTTGAAGGAGTTAATTTTTGCATATCCTTTATTGCGTTTGTAATTTTTTGCTCTTCATTATTGTAAATTGCAAATTTGTACTCTTGTAAGCAATATTGAAGCTTTGGATTCATTGGTGGTGGAGCAACATTCGATGTTAAATATGTTCTTGCTGGCAAGTAATTCACTAATGATGGATAGAAACCAACAATTCCAAGACCTATTAATTGTAAAACAATAAATGGAACAACTCCCTTCCAGATATTTAAAGTAGAAACAAGTTTTGAAGCCACCCCTTTTAAGTAGAATAATGCAAAACCAAATGGTGGGGTTAGGAATGAAGTTTGTAAATTAACCCCAATCATTACACCAAGCCATATTGCGCTCACATTAGCTCCTGGTTCAGCCAACAATATTGGAGCAATAATAGGAACTACAACTACTGCTATTTCAATAAAATCAAGAAAGAAACCCAATAAAAAGATCACTGCCATTACAACAATAAACTGTGTCCAAAATCCTCCTGGTAAATCTTGAAGAAAATCTCTTACTAACTCCTCGCCTCCAAAAGCTCTAAATCCAGAAGTTAACATTGCTGCACCTAATAAAATTATAAATACCATTGAAGTAGTTACGCATGTTTCAGTAACAACTTCTCTTAAAACATTATCTATTTTGTATGCTCTCCAGAAACTCCAAATAATTCCAATTACAAATGTAATAGTAAAGAACCCTGCAATAAAGATTGCTCCAAGATCTCTGGTTTCTACAGCCTTGATATTTAAATTATAATTTTTAGATAAAATATAAATTGGAATAACAGATATAATTGCAATTATAATTGGATAATAAGCATCTTTTTTTCCTTTATGTAAACGATAGCCAGCCATCATAGTTGCACCTATCGCTCCAATAGATCCAGCTTGATTAACAGTAGCAATACCTAAAAGTATAGATCCAAGAACTGCAAAAATTAAAGCAAGCGGTGGTATGATTACCATTAAAACCTTAATCCAAAATTTTGAATCAAAATTTCCTCTAAATGGAACAGGAGGAGCTGCCTTAGGATTTAATCTGGCATATACAAATACATATAGCATATACAAACCAACTAATACTAAGCCAGGTAGTAGTGCACCAAGAAACATATCTCCTGCAGAAGTAGAGCCCACTCTAAATTCTCCAGGCATATTAAATTCACCAGTTAAAATTTTGTAATCAGTTTGACGCATAGTATTTGCAACATCTGCTGCACTAGCTAATTGGTCAGCAATAATAATTAATACAATTGAAGGCGGTATAATTTGACCAAGTGTTCCTGAAGAACAAACAATTCCACTTGCTAAGCTCTTGTCATACTTGTTATTAAGCATTGTAGGTAATGATATTAATCCCATTGCAATTACTGTTGCTCCAACAATACCTGTTGTTGCCGCAAGTAATGCTCCAACAAAAATTACTGATATGCCTAAACCTCCAGGAATCGGTCCAAATAACTGCCCCATGGTAACTAAAAGATCTTCAGCAATTTTAGATTTTTGTAACATGATCCCCATGAAGATGAATAAAGGAATCGCAATCAAGGTATCAGTTTCTACATCCCAATAGTTACTCCTAAAATTAGTAATACCAGCGGTTAACCATTCTTTGGGTCCATCTACAGCGAAATAAGCGCTACTATCTCCTGCAAACAAATAACCAAAAAAAGCTGCAAGCCCAATTGAAATTATTGCTGATCCAGGTAAAGCAAAAGCTACCGGGAAACCAGAAGCTAAAGCCCCAATCATTATAATTACAAGTAAAGCTAAAAATAAATGTTCCATTATTTAATTCTTTAAAAGTTTATGGCTGCTACTCATAAAGTAGCTAGTAAATTGAGTTAACATACTTACAGCAAATACAGCCAAATAAACCGCCATTAGATAAAGTAAATACAATCCGTTCGAACCTTGTTGAGTAATCTCAAATGAAATTACTGGTCCATTAATAATGCTAGCTTTACCCCCCATGCCTAAAAAAATAACTATTAAACATAAAGGAATACCTAAAATTAGAGATCCGATTGCATTAGTCCATGCTTTTTTACGTTCACTAAAACCAGTGTAAAGAACATCAACTCTTACATGACCCTCATGTATAAGCGCATACGCACTTGCAAACAAATAAAGAGCTGCATACCAAAAACGAACTAAGTCACCTTGAAAAGCTTGTTCGTATTGAAAAATAAATCTGGATAACACTATTAAAAATTCACTTCCAACTACCAAAACTGCTAACCAAATAAATCCTACAGATCTTGTGATATAACCAATTACAAATGAAATCAAAATTAATGGAAAATGTATATATGTAATTCTAAAAGCAGGTTTCACTAAATTAATTTTGACCTGTTCACCAAAAATTGGTTCTACTAATTTTTCAACAACCATGAATGAAATTAAAAAATCAGCCATACCAACAATCAATACTGCCCAAAAAGAAGATCTAACAATGTAAGCTGTAATTTTTGTCAAAATTTCAGAGTCTTTTTGTAATGATTGTTTTAATGATTTAAAAACAAAAAATATAACAGCAATGAAAGAGATTAAATAAAATATTAATTGAAGATAAGATAAATTTATTGCCAAACCCTCTAAAGGTTTATTTAATTTTTTAAAACCAAATAGTTCGTAATGTGAGAAAAGTTTTTTAACTCCCGGCCACTCAAACCAAACTGTTAAAATGTTATTAAATAAAAAAACAAAAGTTAAAGCTAGGATAGAATAGCTAAATATTCTAATTAAAATTGATAAATTTTTTTTCTCTACCATACTAAAAAGCTTTAAATGATATATAAAAAGAGGGCCCGTTTAAGGGCCCTCTAGTAACAATTAGAATTTAATTATACTCCTAATGCTCTATTTCTTTGAGAAATATATGGTGAGTCAGACAAGTTAGTCCATGCACCAATTTCCTTACGACCTTTAACAAAAGCAGCGTGTACTTTCGCAGCAAGAGGACTGTGTTGTTGAACTTCATCAAAAACTTCTGCTGCACCTTTAGCAAAAGCATCGTAAACTTTATCACTAAACTTCTCAAGTTTAACGCCACTTTCGTTAACTAAACGTGCTAGTGCAGCTCCGTTTTTTGCATTGTATTCAGCCATTGTAGTTGTATCAGCCCAATCACACGCAGTTTTAATAATTAACTGGTCTGATTTTGATAAACTAGTAAACCAAGATTTGTTAACTCCACAAGCAAGTGTAGATCCTGGCTCATGCATTCCTGGATAGTAGTAATACTTAGCAGCTTCCTGGAACTTCATAGCTTCATCATTCCAAGGTCCTACCCATTCCGTTGCATCAATTGCTCCTGACACAAGGTTTTCATAAATTTGTCCACCAGGAAGTGAAATTGGAGAACCACCAAGTTTTCCAAGAACCTGTCCACCTAATCCAGGCATACGCATTTTTAAACCTTTAAAGTCATTCGCTGATCTAATTTTTTTATTAAACCAACCACCCATTTGCACTCCTGTATTACCAGCTGCAAAACTTTGTGTTCCGAAATCATCAGTTAATTCATCCCACAGTTCTTGTCCACCAGCAAACTTTAACCACGCATTCATTTCGGCATATGTGAAACCAAATGGAACAGCAGTAAAATATCCAAAAGCAGGGTGTTTTTTAACCCAGTAGTAATCTGCACCGTGATACATTTGAGAGTTACCTGATGCAACTTCGTCAAATGAGTCAAATGCTTTTACCCTTTCGTTAGCAGCATAATAAGTAACTTGAATTCTTCCGTCACTCATATCGCTTAATCTTTGAGCAAGTCTTTGTGCACCAGTTCCTAAGCCTGGAAAATCTCTAGGCCAAGTAGCTACCATAGAAGCTTCAACTCTTTCTTTGGCAACTGCTGGAGCAGATAAAGCAACAGCAGCAACACCAGTTGCGGCTGCAGTCTTAAAGAACTTACGTCTTGAAGGTGATCTAGAAACCTTCAATGATTTTTTTTCTTTAATCATTTGTCTCTCCTCTTATTAGTTAATTAACTTTTGCAAGTTAAATACAAATATATGTTCAAGTCTATAATAAATTGTTCTCAAAAGATCAGATTTCAATCTGAGGTAGTAAATTAAAGATTAATTAAAATTATTTTTTATCAAAGAAAGCTTCGTAAACCATCATGAATATCGCAACTGCCATCAATATATAAACTGGTAAAACATCAAAAAAACCTATCATAGTCGATCTTGTAAGAGTAGTGGCCAAACCAACTAAAAATGCGATTGCAAGTAAAGACCCCAAAAAAGTTGTAAATTTTTGCATTTAATTATTACATTCCTTTTCTAACCAATTAGCAACACCTAAAAATCTTTGATCATCATATTTTGCGCCAATTAACTGTACACCTAACGGCAAGTTATTTTCACCCTGAAGCAACGGCAAAGAAATACATGGAGTTCCTAAATAGGACCAAACTTTGTTAAATTCAGCAGTTCCAGTTGTTTTCAAACTTTTTGGAGCAACACCTGGACTTGATGGTGATAATACACCATGATAATCCTCAAAAACTTCTTCATAAGACTCGTAACTTCTTTTCATAAAATCAACAGCTTCTGCATAATCCTTTGCTGAATGCTTATTACCTCTAATTATTGCATCTTGCATAATTTTAGATAATTTTTTTTTATATTTTTTAAAATAGAGTGAAAAATTATTTGCAAGATCTGTGTCATAAATAATTTGATGATATTTATGGATATCTTTGAAGTATGATGGGGTATCAAAAACTTCAATATTTTTTTTAAATGATTTAATAAAATATTCAAAAGATTCTCTAGATTTTTTTTCAACCAATTTCCAGTAATCTGTTTTGTAAAAAATAAACTTAGGTTCAAATAAGGGACCTTTCTTAGTTTCATTTAACATATTTTCAGCTGAATAATGAACTGATGCAGTATCGAATTTATCCTTTTTAATAAGTGTCTTTGCAAGGAGTGCAACGTCTTCTACTGATCTTCCAAAAACACCAACATGATCTAATTTTTCTGAAGTTTTAAGAACGCCATTTCTAGAAATTAATCCGTAAGTTGGTTTATATCCAACTACACCACAATAAGATGCTGGTCTAATTATTGATCCACCAGTTTGTGAACCTACAGATAATGGTGCCATAAATGAAGCTACCGAAGCAGCAGATCCACTTGATGAACCGCCAGGTGTTCTAGAATAATCATGTGGATTAGTTGTTTTTGCAGGTCCTAAATAAGCTAGTTCTGCTGTTGCTGTTTTTCCCATCACAATCGCTCCAGCAGAAATTAACAATTCAATTATTTCAGCATTTTGTGAATATGATTTTCCTTTTCGAATTACAGTTCCACATTCTGTTGGCATATCAAGTGTTCCAACTATATCTTTAACTGCCACGGGAATTCCATGAAGTGGTCCAAGAGGTTTTCCTAATCTACGATGTTCATCGGCTTCAGCTGCTTTTTCTAGTAAAAGTTTTTTATCAAAGTGTGCCCATGCTTTTATATCTTTTTCAAATTTATTTATTCTATCAATATATATTTGGCACAATTCTACTGAAGAAATTTGAGCGTCTTTAATTTTTTCAACAAGTTCTTCAACTTTTAACGAAAATACATCTGTCATTTTTTATTGAGCAAATAAAGTTTCTGGCAACCAAAGAGCAATACCAGGAAACATATACATTAAAAACATTGCAAAAATTACAATTGCTAAGAAAGGCATAATCCCTCTAAAGATATCTAAAAGTTCTACATTAGATTTTTGGACTCCTTTTAAATAATATGCCGACATTGCCATTGGTGGGGTTAAAAAAGAAGTTTGCAAATTTAAAGCAATCAACATCGCAAAGAAATATGGATTAACGCCAAATACCTCTAATAATGGCAAGAATATAGGAACAAAAATAATCAAAATTTCAGTCCATTCTAAAGGCCACCCTAGAAGAAAAATAATTATTTGAGTGATAATTAAAAACTGCCAGGTAGTAATATTTATAGAAGTAAAGAAGTGTTCAAATACTTCGTGTCCACCTAAGTAAGAAAATACTGATGAGAAAGTCCATGAACCAATAAACAACCACATGATCATTGCAGTTGTCTTAGCTGTTAAAAATACAGACTCTTTAAAGTTTTGCCATTTAAGTGTCTTATAAAACCAAGATAAAAGAATTGCTCCAAAAGCACCTGCCGCAGCTGCTTCCGCTGGAGTTGCAATACCTGCCAAAATAGTTCCCAAAACAAGCATGATTAAACCAAAAAGTGGAACGAAAGAAACTAAAACTTCTTTTAAAATTTCACCAGTTGGTGGGATATCCTCTTTTGGAGGTCTAGGGGCAATCGATGGATTTAACCATGCTCTAAATACTGCATATGCAATATAAAGACCCGCTAAAAGTAAACCTGGAAATATTGCTGCTGCAAAAAGTCTTAAGGGTGATAGTTGAGCTATTACAGAATAAACAATTAGCATAATACTCGGTGGAATTAAAATTCCTAAACATCCACCAGCACAAATTATTCCTGATGCAAATTTTTTATCATATCCTGCCTTAACCATTGCAGGCCAAGCTAACAATCCCATTAAAGTTACAACTGCACCTATAATTCCTGTTGCAGTCGAAAATAATGTACAAGTGATTAATGCAGCTACCGCCATTGAAGCTGGAAGCCTATGTGCGGCTAATCTAATTGCAAAAAATAATTTAGCTACTATACCTGCTCTTTCAACAAGGTAACCCATAAATAAAAATAAGGGGACAGCTGTAAGAACGTTATTGTCCATCACTGTATAAGTATTTTGAACAAACAATTGGAATATACGATTGTCAAAAATATGCTCCATCATTGTTGCATCGTAATAAGCAAAATATCCAAAACCAATTCCCATAGCCATTAAAGTAAAAGCAATTGGGAAACCTAAAAGAACTGCAAACAAGAACATACCCATCATCAAAATTGCAATTTCTGGATTTGTTAAACTAAATAACATTTTTGTCGTCCTCTTCTTGAGCTGTTCTCATTAAAACTTGTTCTGTTTCTTCGGCAACAACCATTCTTGCTGGCCATTGTCCTGTTTGAATGCAAATTATAGATCTAAATACTTCACTAATACCTTGAATGATTAATAAAACTCCTGCAGCAGGAATCATTGTCTTTACCATATAAATTTGAATTTGCGCTGGACTACTCCAACTAGTCTCTTTAATTTTCCATGCTAAAGCAGCATATTCATAACCATAAAAAGCTAATGCAATAACACCAGGGAAAAAGAAAAGAAAATATAATACTAAATCAATCCAAGCCTGAGTTTTTTGACTAAATAATCTGTAAATTACGTCTCCTCTGACGTGTGACTCTGTTGCCAAACAATAAGCGCCTGACATCATTAAAATTGCTCCATACATCTGCATACTAAAATCAAAGTTCCAAAGTGTAGGTGCATTAAATACATAAGCCATTATTACTTCGTAAACAGTCCCTCCCATCAAAACTACGATGCACCAAGAAAAAGCTTTTCCCATTGATGTACTTAGAGTATCTGCAAATTGAATAAATGACTTCATATCAAAGAAATATATTAAAATATGTGTAAAAAAAAGGGGGTTTTTCAACCCCCTTTTAAATTTATTTTAAAGTTAATTAGATTTTAACTTTTTCAATTGGACCAAACTCATTTTCATAAGCTAATTTGTAGTTCGGTTGATTCATCAACAGATACTTCATAGTTCTCTTAGCGTATGCTTTTTGTGAGTCTACTACTTTCTTGAAGAAAGCGTCTTTAGCAGCAAACTCTCCTACAACTTTATCCCAGCCTTTTAATTGCTCAGCTAAAATTGCATCAGATGTTTGGTAAACGTTTACCTTATGCTCATTCATCAACTTAGCAAGGTCAGTTGAATATCTAACCAATGCTTTGAAGTAGTTATCCGAGTTTGCAGCGTAAGCAGCATTTCTCAAGATAGCTTGATGAGCTGGTGAAAGGCTATCGTATCTTTTCTTATTAATCGGCACTTCAAACATTTCCTGAGATTGGTGGAAACTTCCTAAGTGATAATGTTTAGATACGTCTTGCATTCCAAACTGTGAGTCTGATGTTGGATTGTTAAACTCAGCAGCATCAATCAAACCAGTTTTCATCGCTGGTTGGATTTCACCACCTGGTAACTGTCTTACAACCATTCCCATAGCAGTTAAAACGTTAGTCGCTAGACCAACAGTTCTATACTTCATACCTTTTACATCAGATACTTTAGTTACGTTCTTTTTGAACCAACCAAAAGGCTGTGCAGGCATTGGCATATGGAAGAAACCGTAGTAATTAAATCCTACGCTTTTTACAGCTTCATCGTATAAAGCTCTTCCTCCACCATACTCCATCCATCCCATAACTTCTTGAGATGACATTCCGTATGAAGGACCTGTTCCAAAAAGAGATGCAGCAGGGTTCTTTCCGTACCAGTATGCTGTCACCCAGTGACCCATATCTACTACTCCAGAACTAACCGCCTGACCAATTTCAGAAGTTTTTACAACTGCTCCAACTGGTTGGACGTCAATTTTTAATTTGCCATCTGACATATCGCTAACCATTTTCGCATAGTCTGACGCCATTTCGAAAAAGATGTTAGCACCTGATGGCCAAGCAGCTTGCATTTTTAAAGTAACGTGACCGTCACCTAAAGCAATGTTTGGCATAGCTACTGCTGCTGCTGTTGCTGCACCAGTTGCTGCCGCTGCTTTGAAGAACTTTCTTCTTGAAGGAGTTTTAGAACTCTTCAAAGATTTTTTATTCTTAATCATTTATTCTCCTCTAGTTAATTAACTTGGCGGGCACTAGAACATATTTTCAGATTAGAGTCATTCTAAAAAATGACCTAGAATGGGTTATATAGAATTTTTTTACAATTACTGGTAGAATTTAAAATTCAAATTAATTTATCATTTTCATAAATACAGCATTTTTCAGCGGGAATATGTAGTTTAATTTTTTCACCTGAAATTTCAGTTTCTCTATTAACTTTAGACTTAATTTCAAATTTATCCATCATAGCAGTAATTAGTTTATAATTACCAAAATCTTCTACCTTTTGAACATTTACATCAACGAGATTTTCATTTTGATCTTTTGCAATCTTAATAAACTCAGATCTTATTCCTAATTTAATATTTTTAGTTTTTAAATTGGACAAATTTGTATTTGTCTTAATTATTGTATTGTTTATTTTAACTGCATTTTCTGAAGTTGCTTCACTATCAAACAAATTCATAGCAGGTGAACCAATAAAATAACCAACAAAAGTTGTGTTTGGTCTTTCAAATAATTCTTTTGGCGAACCTGTTTGTACAACTTCTCCTTCACTCATCACAATTATATTGTCTGCAAATGTCATGGCTTCGTTTTGATCATGTGTTACATAAACTAAAGTTGTTTTATATTGTTCGTTTATTTCTTTTAGATTTCTTCTCAATCTAAATTTTAAATCAGGATCAATAACGGTCAAAGGCTCATCCATTAAAACTGCAGCAACATCTTCTCGTACCAAGCCTCTTCCTAAAGATATCAATTGTTTTTGATCTGCTGTTAGTTTTCTTGCAGGAGAGTTTAAAAAAGATTTTAAATTTAAAGTTTCTGCAACAGAGTTAACTCTTTCATCTATTTTAGCTTTTGAGAAATCTCTACACTTTAGTGGAAAAGCAAGATTTTCAAAAACTGTCATAGTGTTATAAATTACTGGAAACTGAAAAACTTGAGCAATATTTCTTTCTTCTGTTTTTAAATCTGTAACATCATTGTCATCAAACAATATTTTTCCAGCTGATGGTCTTACTAATCCAGAAACAATATTTAACATTGTTGTTTTTCCACATCCAGAAGGACCTAAGATTGCATATCTATTTCCATTCTCCCATGTCATCGAAAATGGATTTAATGCATAAACTGGATTCGGGTCATTTGGATTATAAGAATGCGAGATATTACTTAAATCAATTTTAGCCATTATTTTCTCCAAATGGTGAGGATGCTAATTTACCATTAGCACCAAAAGCATAAGCTCTATCTATTTTAAAATCAATTTTAATCTTGTCATGAATTTTAAAATTCAAAACCTCTTCTATAGAAATAATAATTTTTATAGTTCCTCTTTTTAAATGGAGTAAAGTTTCAGAACCACTAATTTCAGCAAGCTCAACTTCAAATTCATGACCATTTTCACTAAGTTCAATATCTGAAGATCTTAATCCAATCTTTAACCCGCTATCTGTTAATTTTGATAGATGATTAGGCGCTTTAATTTCAATACCTTCAAATCTTATTTGCTCATTAGATATTTCCACTTCAATAATATTCATAGGTGGATCGTTAGAAATTTCAGCAACTTTTAAAGAACTTGGGTTCTCAAATATTTCTTTTGCTGGACCTACTTGTAGCACTTTGCCCTCATCTAAAACAATTACTTCTCCATTTAATTCCATGGTTTCTCTTGGGTCTGTAGTTGAATAAATTAAAATAGTTTCATCAGCTAAACCCTTTGAAAACAAACTCTTAAATTCCTCTCTAAGCTGTTCTCTCAATTTGTAATCTAAATTAACTAAAGGTTCATCTAGCAATAATATTTTAGCATTTTTAACTAATGATCTTGCTAGAGAGACCCGTTGTTGTTGACCACCAGACAACTCCTGTATTTTTCTGTTTTCATAGCCAACTAACCCAACTGATTTTAAAGACTCCATTACTTTATTTTTAATTTCTTCATTATCGATTTTTCTCTGTCTCAAAGGAAACGCGATATTTTCAAATACATTTAAATGAGGATAATTAATAAATTGTTGATAAACCATAGCTACATTTCTTTGCCAAACTGGAACCTTCAAAAAATCCTTACCATCAAATTCAATAGCACCGCTATCTGGAGTTAAAAGGCCAGCTATAGTTTTTAGTAAAGTTGTTTTGCCTGACAAAGTTCTTCCAAGAATTGTGTATAGATTCCCCTCTTTAAAATTAAAGGACACTTCATTTAAGTGATACTCTTCGCTTGGTTTATAAGTTAAGTTGTTAGCAATTAAATTCATTATTTAATTGCTCCTGATAGATTTCCTTTAGATAGATATCTCTCAACTATAAAGGCTACTATAATTAATGGTGCAACTGAAACCAGAGCAGATGCTGACAAACTCCACCATGGAGTAACAGATGAGTTCAGAGCAACAATTTTAACTGGTAATAACTGTACTTCCGTGAAAGTTAAAATGAACGCAAAGAAAAAATCTATCCATCCAAAAATAATACAAAACATACCAGCAACAATTAATCCTGGTATTGAGTTAGGTAGCACCACTTTTAAGAAAGCTTGATAAGGATTACATCCATCAATCAAAGCTGTTTCATCAATTTCTCTTGGAACTTTATTAAAGAAATCAACCATAATCCAAACTGCAATTGGCATCAGTAAAACAATATAAACTACAATCAATCCTATGAGGCTATCTAATAAATTAATTGAACTTAAAAATAAGAAAAATGGAATTGATAAAACAATTGGTGGCATAATTCTTTGAGAAATAAAGAAAAATG
The DNA here is from genome assembly GCF_052048055.1 of Candidatus Pelagibacter sp. HIMB1485. NCBI lineage: Bacteria > Pseudomonadati > Pseudomonadota > Alphaproteobacteria > Candidatus Pelagibacterales > Candidatus Pelagibacteraceae > Candidatus Pelagibacter > Candidatus Pelagibacter sp. HIMB1485. The sequence continues at coordinate 150,702 of NZ_JBNAIN010000001.1, forward strand.
TAATGTCATTATTTTTTACAAAGCCTGCTTTAAAAGTATATCTGGATAAAGCATAAGCTGACAATGTACCAAGAATTATACTAATTAAACTTGCAGTGCACGTTACAAATAAACTATTGAAGTAAGGTTCTACAATATCAACTCCACCTTTAGCTGGAGATTTTATTAAAACTTTCCAACCTTCTAAATTAGGTTCAAAGTCTACCCATGGTATATATGTAACTCCTCCATTTACAGATTGAAAATCTTTAAACGATGTAGTTAAAGCCCAAAGAAAAGGAGCAACAACAAAGACTGCCCAAAAGACAATAAAAAAATATTTTAAAAATGTGTAAAGCTTGCTCATAATTTATTCTTTTAAAAGTAATTTAGTTAAAACCTTTGCAATAATTGTTAAACTTATAATCATGATAATTAAATAAGTGAAAGACATCGAGGCTGCATATCCCATTTGAAACTCTCTTAATCCTTTAATAAAAATATAAAAACTCGATGTTTCTGTTGAGGTACCTGGCCCTCCTGATGTTAGAACATACACCGTATCCATAATTTTAGATGCCTCAATTAATCTTATAATTATTGCTCCAATTGATATGGGTGCCATTAGTGGAAAAGTTACATAAATGAACTTTCTAACTGGACTAGCTCCATCAATTGCAGCAGCTAAAAATGGTTCTTTGGGTAATGACAATAAACCCGCTAATAAAAGTAAAAACATAAATGGTGTCCACTGCCAAACCTCAACTATAATCACTGTAAATTTAGCTAAAGCTGGATCTGTTAACCATTTCGGAGATAAACCAAAATTAGATAAAATATCATTAACTGGTCCTAAAGATTCATGAAAAAAAGTTCTCCAAATAACAGTCATGATAACCGGAGTTGTCATCATTGGTACTAAAAATAAAACTCTAAAAAATCTTTTAAATTTGATGTCTTTCCAAACCATATGTGCAAGAGCAAATCCAATCACATACTGGAGAATTACTGTTGTAACAGACAAAAAACTTAATCTAAAAAAAGATTCCCAAAATCTTGGGTCATCAGTAAAAAGTCGTATATAGTTTTCTATACCTATAAAATCTAAACCTGGATTATAGCTATTCCATCCGGATAAACTTAATCTAACTACAAAAATAATTGGAAATATTAAAATTCCAATCAGCACAAATAGACCTGGAAACAGAAAGAAATATTTATGCTTAAAGTTCATTTGTAAAATTGGATTATATTGTTATTTTTTATGTGGCCATTTTAATAAATGGCCACATAAATTAAGTGTTATTATAGTTGGTTGTCTTCCATTTTAACACCAACAGCGTAGGCATCTCTCACTGCTTTTTTACCTACTCTGCTTACAATTGCTTCCCACTCCTTAGCAACTTCGTCCAATGCTTCTTGAGGAGATAATTGTCCTGCTAAAGCTTTAGAAGTTCCTGTAGCAACAGCACTTGTAAATTCAAATACGCCTGGAACTCTTAGAGGGAAAACTCTATTTTTACTTTTCTCCATATCTAAAAGTGTTTGCGTGTAACTGTTAGCGATCTCTGGATCCCAACCCATGCTATTAATATAAATATTAGGGTCGAAGTCAGAGTTTTTAAATGGGTTAACACCAAATCTACCAATTGCTAAGTCAGCTTGATGGTTTGCCCCATTAGAGAAGAAGCAAAGATAATCGAAAGCCATATCTTTTACTTTACTTTTCTTAGCAACACCAACTGCCCAACCCCAAACAATGTAAGGAGCTTGGTTGTATTGGTTTTCCCAACTATTTGAAACTCTGTTCCAAACTTTGTTAGCACCTGGAAGAGGAGCTGCACCTACTTTGTTTTTAATAGGGCTGTCATCCTGCATCGCTGCAATAAATGCATCATCCCATGAAAAACTAAATAAAGTTTGTCCACCACCAAATGATCCAATTTCGTCACCTAGACCAAAGTTAGTTCCCCCTGGAGGAACATATTTAGTAGCCTCAACCCAATCAGTTAAAGCTTCAACGAAACCTGGGTTATTAATGTTTGGTTTCATAGTTTCTAAATCAAAAAAGAAACCACCTGGAGTTCTTGGATTTTTAGCATATGCAACTGATCTGCTGAAAAAAGCTGCGAACATTAAGTCATCTTTTTTCATAACTTCAGCTGAACCATATTCTAACTCACCATCTCCATCCCAGTCCCAACCATTAAAGAATTTTGCCATCTCAGCATATTCTTTCCAAGTTGTTGGAACTTTTAGATCTTTTCCTGTTTCTGCTTTATATTTTTTTTGCATTTCAGGATTGTCAATGACGTCTTTTCTATATTTCAAATAGTGTCTGTCACCATCAACTGGATACTGGTACATAGTTCCATCCCAAGATGATACACCCATATGAGATTTAGTTACGTCTTTCATCTCTGTTGAGTTCATATACTTCTTAGGAACTGGTGCTAAATATCTTTTCCAGTCATTGATAAAGTTGGAAAATCCAAACACAATATCGTAAGGTGCTTGTCCAGCTTGAAAAGGAACCATTGCTTTAGAATACAAATCACCTGCTGGTGTATGAGTAACTTCAACCTTAGCTCCAGTTAATTTTTCAAACTGTTCAGCATGAAGAGCTGTTGGCTCTCCCATTACTGGAATTGCGTGAGTATTTATTTTAAGAGTTTTTCCTTTGTAATTTTTCTTAGACATTTCCTCATAAGAACAATCACCTGGAATATCTCCTGTTGCTTTGATATGTGGGAATTGATCACTCCACTTATCAGCATATGCCATAGGGCTAAATATCATCATACTTGATATTACAGCCGTTAAGCAGGTTTTTATTATTTTCATTATCACCTCTCTTTTTTTTTTACGGAACTAAAACAGCTCGTCCCTTAACCTTACCATCGTTAAGATCATGAAGCGCTTTATTAGCATCGTCTAAACTATACTCCTGCATAGAGAGCTTTACTTTACCTCTGTCAGCTAACTCCATTAATTCATATAATTCAGACCACGTTCCCACTAAATTACCTACAATTGTTTTCTCAGAAATAATTAAATCAACTGCAAGTGATTTAATTTCTTCTCCATATCCAACTATGTAGTAAAAACCACCATTAGAAGTCATTTGAATTCCCATGGCAGTAGATCCTTTTTCACCTACGAAATCAATTACAGCTTCAGAACCTTTTCCTTTTGTTAGTTCTTGAACTTTTTCAATTTCGTTTCCATCAATTAAAACTCCGTGGTCACCACCAAGTTCCATTGCATGTTTCAATGCTGCTTCAGATTTTTCAACAATAATAATATCTGCTGCACACATAGCTTTTAAACATTGAATAGCGATGTGACCTAAACCTCCTGCACCAATAATTGTACAGCTCTGACCAGGTAGCAAATGTCTTGTTGCTTTTTTTACTACTCTATAAGCTGTAAGACCTGCATCTGAAAAAGGTGCAACATCTTTAGGCGCTAATACTTTTGGAAGTTTAATTAGATTTCTAACGCTAGTTTTTAATAATTCAGCGTAGCCACCTTCTTTAATACTTAATCCAGGAAATGCGCCTGCTTCAGCATGCATATCATTACCTCTTCTGCAATCTAAACAAGTTCCTCCTGTTCCAGAAATAAGTGGGTGTAATATTACAGGATCACCCTTTTTAAATTCAGTAACGTCTGAACCTACATCTTCTACCCAACCAGCATTTTCATGTCCCATTACGCATGGTAATAATTTTCCATCTGGATCTTGGATGTGTTTCCATACTCCTTCAATAATATGTAAATCAGTTCTGCAAACTCCTGCAGCACCAATTTTAACTATAACGTCTGACGCCTTTTCAATTTTAGGATCTGGCATCTCCTCACCTGTGACCCAGACCTTTTCTTTCATTTCAGGGTCGTATTTATGCAAAACCTGTGCTTTCATTATTATCTCTCCTTTAATATTTCAGTAACACTATTAAAGTTCTGATGTAGAATGGAGTCAACGCCATCTTTATATGTACAGAAAGTTAACAATTACAACCTGTGGTTGGTTGTTGTATCTAAAAAAACAAATAAACTTTTAAAATGTCAAACTTAAGTCACTCAAACAGCGAACTTAGAAATATCCTACATAAAAGGAATATGAGCTCTTATGAGATGGGAAAAGATATTAACGAAAGTTGGTTAAGATGTATCAGTGAAGGCCTTGATCCATTTAATGATCCTAAACAAAGTGTAATTTCATCAATCGAGCTAAATGAAATTAAAGAACAAAACGAAGCTGTCAGAAGAATAATTATTCCTGAGCTTGAACTTTTATATTCCCAAATAGCAGGAACAAATTTTATGGTAGCTTACTCAGATGAGAAGGGATTGGTCTTAGATACAATTTATGACAAATCTTGTTTACAAACTGATGTTGGCAAAACAGTAATACCTGGTTCAATTTGGGCAGAAAAGATTTGTGGAACAAACGGACTTGGCTTATCTGTTGAACTTAAAAAACCAACTATCGTTTCAGGTAAAGAACACTTTTTTACAGCTCATGAAAATATATCTTGCTTCGCAAGTCCAATTATAAATTATGATGGTAAAATTATTGGTATTATAGATGCTTCAACAGACTCGATGTCTAGGGAACAACATACGCTAGCTTTAGTAAGACTTGCAACTAGAAGTATCGAAACAAAATTATTTATTAAGAAATTTGAAAACGAATTAATAATTTCTTTTCATCCAAGACAAGAATATCTAAATACAACTAGTGTAGGAATGCTGGCAATTAATGGAGATGGATTGATTGTAGGTGCAAATAACAATGCAAAAATTATGCTTAACGGACTAGTTGATTTAAAAAATGAAAATTTTAATAAAATTTTTACAACTTCATTTTCATCAATAGCAAAAGATATACTGAATAATAAAATTTTAAAGATAGCAGATCATTTGGGTTCATCTGTATTTATGATTAAAAGTCAAAATTTTAAAGAAAGTAAATTTATTGAAACTGGTAAACAAAATAAAACTTACGCATGCAAAAGCTGTGAAGATACAAAAATTAAAAGAGAGAAATGTATTCTAATTAGATCAACTTTTAGTGAGACTAATAATATTTCTGCAGCGTCAAGAAAGTTAGGTGTATCGAGAACTACAATTTATAAACACTTGCAATAAAATTATTTAATCAATTGGATAATCCCAAGCACTACCACCAATAACTTTTGAAATAGCAGAAAAATCTTTTGCATCGTTTCCATCTTTGCAAAATTGATCATAAATTTCTAATGCCATTTTTCCCAGCGGTGTTTCAGCATTAACACTTTTTGCGCAATCATGAGCAAGTTTAAGATCTTTGTTCATCATACCTGCAGAAAAACCTGGTCTGTAATTATTATTTGATGGTGTTCCATCAATTAAACCAGGCAAAGGTGGATAAACAGAAATTGGCCAGCTGTTACCCGATGCATTTTTCATAATTTCATGAACTTTTTTAATATCAATATTTAATCTTTTCGCTAACATTAATGACTCTGAAGCAGCAATCATTGCAATTCCAAGAGCCATATTGTTGCAAATTTTAGCACCGTTACCACTACCAAGATTGCCTGCATGAAATATATTTTTGCCCATAATCTTTAATAAAGGAAGCGCTTTTTCAAATGCTTCTTTTGATCCACCAACCATTATATTTAAAGTCGCTTTTTGAGCTCCCATTACCCCACCACTAACTGGAGCATCAATCATTAAAATTTGTTTTTCTGATGCTTTGTTTCCAATCTCAATAGAAGTTTGAATGTCAATTGTAGAACAATCAATCAATAAACAGTCTTTTGAAACTTTATTTATTATCCCTTTTTCTCCTAAATAAACTTCCTTCGAATGCTTACCTTCAGGAAGCATCGTTATAACTGTATCAACATCACCTGTAATTAAATCATCTAAATTAGAGACAGTTTCAAGTTTTTTGTCTCTGGCAATATCCAGCATTTTTTTTGAGACATCAAAAACTTTTACAGTTTTGTTTGCTTTCATTAAATTTTCAGCCATTGGACAACCCATATTGCCAACGCCTATAAAAGCTATCGATTGAGACATTTTAATTTACTTTATTAGTACAATTACCAGTTCTAAAAAATTCATCTATGTTATCTATTGCTAAATTTCCCATTGCAATTCTAGTATCTTTTGTAGCACTTCCTAGATGGGGCAAAACAAACACACTCGGAATTTTTAAATAACCAGGATTTAAATTTGGTTCATTTTTATAAACATCTAATCCTGCTGCGTAAATTTTTCTTCTATTCAATGCATCAATCAAAGCTTCATCATCAACTATATCACCTCGAGCAACATTTGTTATCACGGCACCTTTAGGGAAATACTCTACTGTCTCTTTATTTATTAAATTTTCTGTTTCTTTTGTTGCTGGACAACAAATAGATAAAACATCTGAAACTGAAAAAAGACTCTTTATACTGTCATGATAAATTGCTCCCTGCTCTTTATCTTCACTTAATTTTGAACGATTATGATAATGAATAACCATGCCTAAAGATTTAGCAATATTTGCTATTTTTTGACCAATACGACCCATACCTAAAATTCCTAATCTTGTTCCTGTTAACTGTTTTCCAATTAAATAATCTGCAGACCATTTCCATCCACCTTCACGAGCAGACTCGATTCCCTCTGACGCTCTTCGACAAGCTCCTAATATAAGTAATATTCCTATCTCAGCTGTAGCATCTGACAAAACTTCTGGGGTATTAGTGACAGCAATACCTCTTTTTTTAGCAGCATCTAAATCAATGTTTCCAAAACCAACTGCAAAATTTGAAATTATTTTAATACTATCTGGAAGTTTATTTATTGTATCAGCATCTAATTTTTCAGTTAAAGATGATAAAATTCCATCACATCCTTCACTCATTTCAATAATTTTTGATTGTGAATAAAGTTCATCATTTGAATTAAATTTAGCTTCAAATAATTTTGATGCTTTATCTTCACTCTCTCGGATCAGTCTTCTAGTAATTAAAATTTTTTTCATAAAACCCCTATTTTAAAATTTCAGGTTTGGGACCGCCTGTGTACCAATCTAAAACTTCAATTGTATGTAAAATTGGGACTTTAGTACCATGAGAAATTTGGGTAATACAACCAATATTTCCTGTTGAAATAAAATCAGGATTTAAACTTTCAATGTTATTTACCTTATTTTTTAATAGTTGTTTTGCAATTTTTGATTGTAAAATATTGTAAGTTCCTGCTGATCCACAACAAATGTGCCCTTGTGGAATTTCCATTATTTCATTGTCAGTTTTTTCAAGTAACGAAATAGGTTGTGAATGAACTTTTTGACCATGCTGCATTGAACATGCAGAGTGATAAGCAACTTTATATTTCTTTCCTTTAGATTTTATATTTAGTTTTAAACTTTCAAAAATATATTCAGAAATATCTCTTGTAAGATCTGATATGACTTTTGCTTTTTTACTTAACTCTTTGTCATCTCTAAAAATAAAACCATAATCCTTCATGGTAGTACCGCAACCTGATGTATTAGATAAAATTGCGTCTAAATTTCCCTTTTGATGCTCCTCATACCAAGTATTTATATTATTTTTAAAATCTTGGTGAGCATCCTCTTCTTTTCCTAGATGGTGATTTAAAGATCCACAGCAACGAATTTTTTTTGGAACTACAACTTCAACCCCATGTCTATTTAATAATCTGATTGTTGCTTCATTAATTTGTGGCGAAATTTCTTTTTGAACACATCCAGTTAGCAAAGCAACTCTTGCAATTTTTTTCTTTCCTGTAACTTTATAAATTTCTTTATTAGGTAAAGTTTTTTTGGGAAAACTAGTAGGCATTAGCTCCATCATGTCCTTTAATTTTGATGGCATTAAAAACTTAAATGGTTTTGATAATTTAACTAAAAAACTAGAAAGCCTAAATATTTTTGTGTTTGGTAGAGTGATAGACAAAAAATATCTTATTAATCTATCAAAAAAAGATCTCTCATAATTTTTTTCAATATATTTTTTTCCATGATCAATTAAGTGCATATAATTTACACCTGCTGGACATGTAGTCATGCAGCTATAACAAGAAAGACATCTGTCTATGTGTTTAACAACTTTTTCAGTTGGTTTCTTATTATTTTCCAACATATCTTTAATAAGGTAAATTCTTCCTCTTGGACCATCTAACTCATCTCCTAAAATTCCATAAGTTGGACATGTTGCATTACACATTCCACAATGAACACATTTTTTAAATATTTTCTCAGAAGATTGATTGTCTTTATCTTTGAGTTGTGTTTCTGAAAAATTTGTTTGCATTAAAAATCCTTATACATTTTACCTGGATTAAATATTCCTTTTGGATCAAAGCTTTCTTTAATCTTTTTGGAAATCATAAGTTTAGTATCATCAATAGTGAATATTTTTTCTGAAAAATCAAACTCCTCTGATTTCTTGATTATTGTTAAGTATCCATTATTTTGAAGGATCATTTTTTTTACTTCTTTTAATTTATCATCATCTTTTCCAGGAACCTCTATCCAAAACAGTGATCCGGACCAATCTATAAAATATTTAAATTTATTTTTTATATTGTTCATTACTTTTTCACAGTTAGCTGGAGGCACAACAGCTCTTAGTAAATTATTTTTTGTCTCAGAAAATAATTGTAAACTATTTACACTTTTCCAAAAAAGAGGTGATTGATGAGGATCTAAATTAGATGTTTTATATTTTTTTAAATCTAACTCATTTGAAATATCCTTAATTCTTTCTTTTATTGAATTTTTATTACCTTCAACTCTTAACGCAAAAAATGAACCTTCTTGATCTAAATCATTAAATTTAAATGCTCTACTTTTATTTAAATCAAATTTTTTATTTTGTGGCTCATCAGGAATAAAAACTGCACCTGAAATTTCGTTACTCGAACTAAGCACCTTTTGAAATAATTCTGAGATGACTTTTGGATCATTTTCATAAATAACAATTGTATTTTGTGAAGGTTTCTTTGCTGAAATTTTTAAAGTTATTTCAGTTAGTGCAACCAATGTTCCAAAGGATCCACTTACTAATTTAGACAAATCATAACCTGTAACATTTTTTACAACAGTACCGCCTGATTTAATTATATCTCCTTTGCCATTTACACCCCTGAATCCTAAAACAAAATCTCTGACACTACCCGACTTAAATCTTCTAGATCCTGCAAAATTACAGGCAACACAACCACCTACAGTTCCTTTGTTTGATTTTCCATTTTTGATGTAACCAAAATCAGTTGGTTCAAAAGAAAGCTCTTGATTATTTTTTTCTAAAGCAGTCTCAACATCCTCAAGTAAAGTTCCCGGTTTTACTTTAATATAAAGTTCTTCTGGTAAATACTCGATTATTCCATTTAAACTTGATAAGTCTAAACTTTTAGCAGCCTGGACATTATAACCTATAAATTTTTTTGTATTTGCCCCATGAATATCAATTGGAAATTTCTTTTTGTAAGCTTCTTTAATTATATTTGAAACTTCAAGCTCAGTTTTTGGTAGTAAGTGATTAGAATCTTGGAAGATCTGGGAATTTTTCTTCTCCTCGGTGAACATGAACCCTTCCTTCCTCAGCACATTTTCTTAAAATTGGGTAAACTTTTCCAGGATTTAAGAGATTTTTTTCATCTAAACATTTTTTAATATTAAGTTGTTGCTGGATATCGATATCATTAAAAGCCTCACACATTAATTCTCTTTTTTCTATTCCAATTCCGTGCTCACCAGAGAGTGCACCTCCCATTCTCACACAAGCTTTTAAAATTTCAGCCCCAAACTCTTCAGTTCTTCTTAACTGTTCTTTATCACTTCCATCGAAAAGAATTAAAGGATGAAGATTTCCATCTCCTGCATGAAAACCATTGGCAACACCTAGATTATATTTTTTTGATAATCTGCTAATCTCCTTAAGTATTACTGATAATTTTCCTCTAGGGATTGTTCCGTCCATACAATAATAATCTGGCGCCATTGCTCCACATGCTGGGAATGCAGCTTTTCTTCCAGACCAAAATCCTAATCTTTCTTTTTCAGATTTACTTAATTTAAAACTGTTTGATTTATTTTTTTCAGCAATCTCTTTTATTTGTTTAAATAATTCGTCTACTTCAGATTTCGTTCCATCTAATTCAACTATCATTAAAACTTCTGCATCCATTGGATATCCCGCATGAACAAATTTTTCTGTTGCATCTATCAATGCTTTATCCATAATTTCCATTCCAGCTGGCACAATACCGTTGGAAATAATATCTGTTACACAGTTACCTCCATCTTCAATTGTTGGAAAACCAATTAAAGCTGCTTTTACTGTTTGAGGATTTTTCAATATTTTTACAGTAACTTCTGTAATTACACCTAGCAATCCTTCTGAACCACACATTAATCCTAATAAATCATATCCCTCTTGATCCAAAGTTTTTCCACCTAATCTACAAATAGTCCCGTCCATCATTACCATTTCAACACCAAGTATATTGTTTGTTGTTGTTCCATATTTAAGTGAATGAACACCACCTGAGTTTTCAGCAACGTTTCCACCTATAGAACAAGCTAATTGACTAGAAGGATCTGGAGCATAATAGTAACCTTTATGTTTTACTGCATGTGTTATGGACAAGTTGGTTACACCAGGTTGTGTAACTACACATTTATTATCAAAATCAATATCTAAAATTTTATTAAATTTTCCTAAACCTAAAATAATTGCATCGTTTAGAGGTAATGCTCCACCTGAAAGTCCTGTTCCTGCTCCTCTTGGAATAACTTTTATATTTTCTTGATGACAGTATTTTAAAATTTCACTTACTTCTTTTGTATTTTCTGGAAGAACTACAGCCAATGGAAGATTTTTATAAGCTGCCAACGCGTCTGTTTCATAAGGCTTAATCTCATCTAATTCACTTAAAACATTTTCCTTTGAAGTAAAACTTTTAAGACTAGATACGATAATATCTTTTTTACTGACAATTAACCTGTCTACTTTTGGTAAAGCTATTTCAGACATAGCTTAACCTAGCATTTTTTTGATATTTTCCAATGCGTTAGAAATGTTATCCTGTGATGCAGCAAAGCTAAATCTTACGTAATCTTTGCATGTTTTTCCAAATGCTGTACCTGGGACAATAGCAACACCCGCTTCATGCATAGCTCTTTTACAAAACTCTGAACCATCCATTCCGGTACCTATGACTTTTGGAAATGCATAAAATGCTCCACCTGGTAAACTACATTCTACTCCAGGAAGACTATTCAGCCCTTCATGAATTAATTTTCTTCTTTGAGTAAATTTTTCCATCATCAAATTAATTGAGTCGTCTGGACCATCTAAAGCTGCTATTCCTGCGAATTGAGCTGCAGCATTAACACAAGAAACACTATTGATTAGTAATTTATTAATATGTTCAATTAGATTTTGAGGCCAAAAACTCCAACCTAATCTCCAACCTGTCATTGAATAAGCTTTACTCCAACCTTCCAAAACAATTAGTCTTTCTCTTAACTCTGGATAATTAAAAAATGTTGGCATTTCTTTATTATCAAATATTTGTCTACTGTAAATTTCATCACTTAAGATGGTCACGTGAGGATGTTTTTTTAAACCCTCTGCTAATTTATCAATTTCAGATTTCTCAACAAAACTTCCCGTTGGGTTATTAGGGTTAATTAAAATTAACAATCTAGTTTTTTCAGTAATTAAAGATAAAATTTTATCTGCACTAAATTTTAAATCTTTATCTTCAGTTAAATCATAAGGTACAGCAGTAGAGCCTGTATAATTAATCATAGACTCATAAATAGGAAAAGCTGGTGTTGGATGAATAATTTCAGCTCCTGGCTCACCAAAACACTGTATCGCATAATGCATTGTAGGTTTACCACCTGGCATTATAATAATCCTTTCTGGATCCACTTCAGTGTTATATCTTTTCTTGATCCATCTAGTAACCGCTTGTCTGCACTCTAAAATTCCATTTGAAAGAACATAACCATGATGACCATCGTCCAGAGCTTTTTTTGCAGCCTCAACTACATGCTTAGGTGTTTTAAAGTCTGGTTGACCTAAACCAAGATGTATCATTGGGTTTCCTTGCGCTTCTAATTTTTTAGCTTCTGCTAAAACTGAAAAAGCACTTTCTGTTCCAAGTCTATTAAGTGATGCTGCTAGTTTCATAATAAAGTTGGAAAATATACATAAATAAAATTGAATGTCTATTAAGATAAAATTTAAATTTCCTTAATTTATCTTAACTTCTGTAGATTATTTTTGACGCGTCGAGATCTTTTACAGATTTACATCCCATCAAAATCATGTTTCTTCTAATTTCTTTTTGCATGTTCTCAAGTAATCTTTCAACACCTTTTTGTCCTCCAGCACCTAAACTAAAAAGAAAAGCTTTTCCAAAACTACAAGCTGTTGCACCAGCTGCAAGAGCTTTTAAAACATGCGTTCCTCTTCTTACTCCACCATCAAGAATAATTTCTAATTTATCTCCTACCGCATCTGAAATTGCTTTTACTTGATCAAAAGGTGATCTAGATCCATCCAATTGTCTTCCACCATGATTAGATATCATTATCGCAGTACAACCTATATCAATTGCTCTCTTTGCATCTTCAACAGACATCACACCTTTTAGTGCCATTGGTTTATTCCATTTTTTAATACAGTATTCTGCATCTTTCCAATTCATCGCTGGATCATATTGCTCATTAATATAATCCATTACTGATTTGGCTATGTTTGTTCCTTTGTCAGTTTTGTTTTTAATATTTGCTAATTCAAATTTTTTATTAGTAAAATATTTAAAAACCCAGCCAGGCCTCATGGCAAAACTTAATAAACTATCTAATGTAAATTTAGGTGGAGTAGTAAAACCAGTTCTGTGATCTCTTTCTCTATTTCCTGCAACTAATGTATCAACAGTAATGCACATACCGTCAAAATTTGCTCTGCTACATCTATCAATTAAATCATCAGTAATTGATTTATCCTTATGGATATAAAGCTGAAAAAGTTTTGGACCACTAGAAATATTTGCAACTTCTTCTATAGAAAATGATGCCATTGTTGACATACTATAAATCGTATTAAATTTTTCTGCTGCTCTTGCAGAAGCCTTATCACCTTCTGGATCATACAAACTTTGCATCGCTGTAGGAGACAGAAATAGCGGCATATCAATTTTTCTACCAAACACTGTTGTCGATAAATCTGGCTCTCCAACACTATTCAAAATATTGGGGACTAAATCACAGTCATTAAATGAATCTGTATTTCTGTTTAAAGTTATTTCATCATCAGCACCTCCATCAATATAATGAAATATGGGTGCTGGAAGTTTCTTCTTTGCTAATTTTCTAAAATCATTAAAATTATAGCAATCTTTTAAGTTCATAATAAGTTTATTAGAAGCTTTTAAAAAAATTAAACATATAACTATTCGCCCCAGGGTTTTTATCTCCTATGCTTGCATTAGAAATATGATTATATGAAAAACCTAATTGACTGCTGTCAGACATATCTAAAGAAATTTGCAACTCAGATTTAAACTCTAAGACATGTCCTAGATCTTTTCCATCACCTTCATGATATAATCCTGGTGTAAAACTTGGATTAAAATTTAATGATCCTATTTTGTATTGAGCTTCAACACCTGTGTAAACATAAGCAGCACTATCGGCAGTGATGAGTCCGCCCGTTATTGGTGATAAATTTCCTAAAAACGTATCTCTATTTAAATTTTCATTTTGATGTTGAAAGCCAATTAATTCAGATTTTTTTCCACTATCACTAAAATCAAACATTCCTGTGTAAACATTAAACTCAGTATTTAAATCTTCCTTTTTAATTTCTTCAGCATTTGATGAAATTGTAAATACTAAAAATATAAATGAGGTTAAAATTTTTTTTATATGCATTTAGGATTAAATTTTAAATTTTAGTTTTTTTATGATTATTGCACCTCCAAGTAAAAATATCAATATTGGCAATAACCAAAGAATATAAGTGTTTTTATTTAAACCAGGATCATACAAAATCCATTCACCATATTTTTCCTTAAAAAAATCATAAATTTGATTTTCAGATAGTCCTTCCTCAAGTTTTTTATCAACTAAAATTTTCATGCTATTTGCAAAATCAGAATCTGAGTCATACACAGATTGACCCTGACAAATTAAACATCTTAAATTTTTCGTAATCTTATTTCTTTCGAGCTGATCATCAGCAATTGATATTTTTGGAATTATTAATAAAATAATTAAAGTAATTTTTAAAATTCTCATTTTATTATTGAGTTAATTTCGTTAATTAATTTTTCATTTAATGGTCCAATGTATTTTGCAACTATTTTATTTTTATGAATTAAAAAAGTTTCAGGCACACCATATGCTCCCCACTCTATTGAAATTGTACCATCTTCATCTAATAATATTGTTTCGTATGGATTTCCCAATTTTATTAGAAAATTTTGAGCATTGTTAAAATTATCTTTATAATTTAATCCAATTAAAATTACTTTATTGTTTTCGCTTAATCTCATTAAATAAGAATGTTCTTGTCTACAGGGTACGCACCATGAGGCCCATATATTTAATAAATAAAATTTATTTGAATTAAATATTTCTGATGAGTTAACATTTTCTTTGCTATCAAACTTAACGCCAGAAAAAATTGGAATATCTTTTTTTATTTCTGGCTTAGGGGTATAGATATTTGTTTCCTGTAAACCTTTATAAAATATAAAAAAAATAATTATAAAACTTATTATTATTATTGAAGGTATTAATTTATCTTTCATATTCTCTTTCTAAACAATCTTAATATTCCACCCATACTTAATAATAACACTGACACCCATATCCAAAGCATAAAGGGTTTGTCTTGATATCTAACATTAAAATATTCCTGATTTTGCACCAAGTTTATGACGATAAATTTATCTTTCATTAAAGAAGTTTTAATATCAGCTTCACTGGTTACTATATTTGGCTGATTATAAATTCTTAACTCTGGAGACATTTTATTAATTTTTCCATCTGGAGAAATTATTTTAAAATTTGCTACTACTGAGTTAAAGTTTTTTTCACTTCTCTGGTTTACGTCCTCAAGTGTAATTTTGATTTTTGAATTTTCATAACTTTCACCAATTTTAAGATTAGTTATTACTTCACTAGAAAGTAAATTATTAAATAAAATACTTAAGATTAATAAGCTAAATCCAAAGTGAGCAATATTTTGAGATATGTTTTTAAATTTTTTTGTAAAAAAATCCCTTACAGTAATAAAAAATAAATAAAACGCACTTGAGATTAAAATAGTGTTTACAAGGAAATTTTTGTCAAAATTCTTAACAATTAAATAAGATATTAAAATCGATATAAATAATAAAAATATAAGGATTTTTTTACTCTCTAAGTTAGATTTAATCCATTTCAATTGGGGTCCGATTGCCATAGCGATTAAAAATGGAATTAAGAAAGGGATAATTAGTTTATGGTAAAACGGTGGACCAACAGATATTTTTTCTGAAGAAATTACATCTAAAAAAATTGGATACACTGTACCTATTAAAACCACAGATAAAAAATACATCATGAACCAATTATTCAATATAATTGCACTTTCTTTACTTAACCAAAAAAGATTTATTGAATTCTTTTGATCCTCTTTATGAAAAAAGAAAAAAATAAATAAAGAAATAAAAATTAGAACAAACAAAAATATTAATATAAATAAACCTCTTTCAGGATCGTTAGCGAAAGTATGAACTGAATTAAGTATACCTGATCTAACTAAGAAAGTTCCACACATACTGAGTGTAAATGTAGCTATAGATAAAATTATAACCCAAGAAGTTAAAATCGATTTTTTCTCCAGAACTAATATACAATGTAATAATGTGGTTAGTGCTAACCAAGGCATAAGAGATACATTTTCCACTGGATCCCAAAACCAAAATCCTCCCCATCCAAGTTCATAATAAGCCCAAATAGAACCTAGTAAAATTCCCAATGTCAAAAATATCCAAGAAACTAAAGTCCATTTTTTTATATGAGTTGCCCAGCTTCCTGAAACCATTTTTAAAGTTGTGGCTGCTAGTGTGGAGGAAAATATTATTGATGAACCAACATAGCCTAAATATAAAACAGGTGGATGAATTGCTAATGCGGGATCTTGCAAGATTGGATTTAAACCTAAACCTTCTTCAGGAATTGGGAACAAGTAATTAAATGGATTAGAAGTTTTTAATAAAAATATAAAAAAACCAATAATTATTATCTGCTGAAATATTGTTGTTAGAGTTTTGTACTTTATTGATTGATTATTTGTTCTTAACAAAAAAATAAAAATAAATAACGTTAAAACCAACAACCACAATAACAAACTACCCTCATGGTTTCCCCAAGTTCCTGTGATTTTATAAAACAAAGGTTTAGTAGTATGGGAATTATTAAATACAGTTTCATTACTAAAATCTGAAACTACAAAAGATAAAACTAAACCAAAAAAACTGATAACAACAAAAAATAATTGTAAAAATGATAATGATAATATTTTAGTATCTAAAATTTCTGAATTTCTAAAATTTTGAACTGAAAAATAGATCAAAATTAAACCACTAATTAGTCCTAAAATCAGTGCATAGTATCCAACAACACTATAAATCAATTAATTTTCCTCCAATGCAGCTTTAACCTCTGGAGGCATATAATTTTCATCATGCTTTGCTAAAATTTTTGTTGCTGAAAAAAAATTTCTGTCTTTCAAAACACCTTCAGCTACAACTCCCTTTCCTTCCTCAAATAAATTTGGGACAGCACCTGAATAAGTAACATTAATCTCATTTTTAAAATCTGTAATGATAAAATTCACTTCATTAGAATTCATGTTAATAGAATTTTTTTTAACCATTCCACCTACTCTGATTTTATTATTTGTCAGCTCAGTTAATGACTTAATCTCTGAAGGAGATTGAAAATAAACAACGTTTTCTTCTAAGGATTTTAGAACTAAAAAAACAGTTAATATTAAAATTAATAAAATAGTCGAAACAAATAGGAATCTTAACTTAACTTTTCGACCATACATCGATCAAAAATTAGTTGTTTGTTGCGTCAGCTAAAATTTCTTTATTTATTCTTTGTGATTTTGCAGAATTAGCTTGTTCAGTGTTAAGTGATCCAAATTTAGCAACAAATTTATTTTGTTCTTTAATAAATTGAACTTTTGTTACTAAATATAAACTTAGGAAACTTAATAAAGTAAAACCAAATGCAGATAACACGTATACTGCATATCCATTCATAAATAATAATTCGTTAATCATAATCTATCTAAGCCTTTATTTTTAATTTTTATCAGTTCTGTATTATATTTCATTAAGAAAATTAACAACGAAAATAGAGCAAATGCCGCAGTCATTATCAATAAAGGATAAAGCATTGATGAATGAATTGAGCTTTTAGACAATATATTTATTGAGGCAGGTTGGTGAAGTGTATTCCACCAATCAACGGAGTACTTAATTATTGGCACATTAATAATTCCAAGAATGGTAATAAAAGTTGAGATTTTAAAAACTTTTTCTTCATTTTCATAAATTCTCCAAGAGATTAAGTATAAAGCATAAAATAGAGCTAAAATTAACATTGAAGTAATCCTAGCATCCCAGGCCCACCATGTACCCCAGGTAGGCTTCCCCCAAATAGAACCAGTTACCAAAGCAATAATGTTAAAAACAAAACCTGAAGGTGCTAAACTTTTGGATATTAAAAAAAAATTTTTATTTTTAAAAATAAATCCTGAAATTGATAAAACAGTTATCGAAGAAAAAATTCCAAGAGAAATCCATGCAGCAGGAACATGAACATACATAATTCTAACAGCATCACTTTGCTTGTAATCTTCTGGAGACAATATAAGTGCTTCAACTAATCCAACAGACAGAACAACAATGAATAAAAACAAAACATATTTTGGTGCTTTCGAAGTAATTTGAAAAATTTTATTTGGCTCTAAAAGTTTAAACATATCTCTAATTTAGGGATTTATTTTAAAAATACTATTGTGAAAAATTATCTGATCAAGAATGAAGAGGGGGAGATAATAAAGAAAGATTAACTTTTAACACTCTTGATCAGAATATGATTATTTTATAAAAAAATAGTGTGGCCTAGATTGGAAATAAATGTGTTTGAATAATGATAACTAATTAGAAAGCTTGAAATAACTTGAGCCTTTTTTACCTGAAAAAATTTCTTCAATTAACGGATGTTTTATAGGCTCGTCTGAATCGTCCATCAAAAGATTTTGTTCTGAAACATAGGCTTCGTAAGTAATTTCGTCATTTTCAGCAAGTAAGTGATAAAAAGGCTGATCTTTTCTTGGTCTAACATTTTTTGGAATTGACTGATACCATTCCTCAGAATTGTTAAACTCGAAGTCTACATCATAAATAACACCTCTAAATTCGAAGTGCTTGTGTTTAACAATATCTCCAATTGAAAATTTAGCTTTTTGGATTGCCATGATAGTTAGTATGGGTATTTAAAAATAAAAATCAATGTAAAAAATATTAATGTTTTGTGATGTGGCAAATATGTTAATATCTTTTAAGTGAATAAATCTTTTTTAAAATTTGTTACTGATTTTGGACCTCTAGCAATATTTTTTTTCTATTATTACAACAGTGGAAAAAATTTATCAGTAGCAATTCCTCCCTTAATAGTTGCAACAATTATTGCATTAGCTGTTGTTTGGTTTTTTGAAAAAAAAATACCACCGATGCCTTTGTTAAGTGGAATTTTAATAACTTTTTTTGGAGGTCTCACTATCTACTTTAATGATCCAATATTTATTTATGTAAAACCAACAATAATAAATATCATGTTTGCTTTGGCTTTATATTTTGGAAAATACTTTACGAAAGAACCAGTGCTTAAAAAAGTTATGGGTAAATCAATACCTTTGTCAGATATCGGATGGGAAATTTTAAATCGAAGGTGGATGTTTTTTTTCTTTGGTCTTGCACTATTAAATGAATTTGTTTGGAGAACACAAACTGAAGAATTTTGGGTCAATTTTAAAGTATGGGGAATGCTGCCAATAACAATAGTGTTTACAGGATTTCAGGTACCTTTAATAAACAAACATAAAATGGATGCGTAATAACTTAAGATTAGTAGTAAACAATCCACAAAATAAAATAGAGGAAAAACATTTTTTTGAAAAAGATGAGCTTAAAATTATTTTAGATCTTTATGCTAAGATGGTTTCGGAAGGCTCTTGGAAAGATTATGGTCTCAACATTTCAAGCAAACAAGTTAGCTTTAGTGTATTTAGAAATGCAGCAGAAAATGCACTTTACAAAATCTGCAAAAATTTTAAGCCAAAAAATAAAAATTTAAAATACTTAATCACAGATACAAGTGGTAAGATTTTAAAAAATTCTTACGAACTTAAGTCTTTACTTAAAAATACTAATTGGAAGAAACTTCAAAAATAAATTATCGTCTTTGACCAAAAAGTCTTAACAACATTATAAACAGATTAATAAAGTCTAGGTATAATGTTAAAGCACCCATTACTGCTTTTTTTCCTACGATTTCACCAGAGTCACTTGAAACATACATGTTTTTAATTTTTTGAGTATCATAAGCTGTTAGACCTACGAAAATTAAAACGCCTAAAATTGAAATTACAAAGTACATCATTGAAGACTTTAGGAAAATATTTACGATTGATGCAATAATTATCCCAATCAACCCCATCATTAAAAATGAGCCAAACTTCGTTAAATCTCTTTTAGTTGTATAACCATAAATGCTCATCACTCCAAAAGTCGCTGATGTTATGAAGAATACTCTAGTAACACTCAAGCCAGTATAAACTAATAAGATTGAAGACAAAGATAGTCCCATTAAAGCTGCAAACACCCAAAATGTTGTTTGAGCTTTTGAAGCGCTCATCTTATTGATTCCAAAACTCATGTAAAAAACGATACCTAAAGGAGCTAACATTACCAACCATTTAAGCCCTGATAAATAAATTGCATTTCCCATTTGTGTTAATCCAACAATTGCACCTGATTGATCAGTCACGACTGACATCTTAAATGTTATTAATGCTATGATCCCTGTTAGCAGCACACCTGTTGCCATGTAGTTATAAACTTTTAACATGTAGGCTCTTAAGCCTTCATCCATTACAGCTGTGGTTTGTTGTGCTGCTTTTGCTCTGTTTAATATTCCGTTTTTATCAAATTCCATAATATGTTAGATATAATAGTCTTTTGACAATTATTCAAGATACCTTAATAGATTAATAAAAAGTTAACATAAAACATTAATGAATTACAAAAAATTAGGAAATACTGATCTTGATGTGAGTACAATTTGTCTCGGTACAATGACTTGGGGAGAACAAAATACTCAAGATCAAGCCTTTGAACAAATGGACTTTGCTTTAAGCAACGGAGTTAATTTTTGGGATACAGCTGAATTATATGCTGTTCCTCCTCGTAAGGAAACTTATGGTGATACTGAAGAAATAATTGGTAATTGGTTTGAAAAAACAAAAAAAAGAAAAGAAGTTATTTTAGCTACTAAAGTTGCTGGTCCAGCAAGAGATTATTTAAGAAATGGTGAAAATAGTTTTACAGGTCCAAACTTAGAGTCAGCCTTAAACAATAGTCTCAAAAGACTTAAGACAGATTATATCGATTTATATCAACTGCATTGGCCAGAAAGAAATGTAAATAATTTTGGAAGACTTGGTTATGTTCATAAAGAAAATGATTGGAATCAATTTGAAGATGTTCTTGGCGAATTAGATAAATATATTAAAGCTGGAAAAATAAGATACATTGGTCTTTCAAACGAAACTCCTTGGGGAGCGTTAAATTATTTGCAGCTATCAAAAGATAAAAATTTACCAAGAATGATGTCTATTCAAAATCCATACAGCTTACTAAATAGATCTTATGAAGTAGGATTAGCCGAGGTTTCTATTAGAGAAAAAATTGGATGCCTTGCATATTCACCTCTAGCAAGTGGATACTTAACGGGTAAATACAGAAATAAAAATTTTCCTAAAGGATCAAGAATGGAAAGAGACTTTGATTTTTGGACAAGATATAGAAAACCTAACACAGAGGCTGCTGTAGAGCTTTATTTTAAAATCTGTGAGAAACACAATTTAAATATGACTCAAATGTCTATTAAATTCTGTGAAATTCAAGAATTTATGACAAGTGTAATTATAGGTGCAACTACAATGGAGCAGTTGAAATCAGATATAGAAAGTGTAAATGTAAATTTATCTAATGATGTCATTGAAGAAATCAATCAAGTTCAAACAATTTATCCAAACCCATGTCCTTAATTAAAAAAATAATAATTTTATCAACTATATTTATCTTAAGTTCAAATCATCTATTTGCTCAGGAAGTAAAAAAAATTGGTAAATATAAAGATTGGGAGGCAATGGTGGCATATGAACCTGATGGCAAAGTATGTTTTGCTCAATCAGTACCTGTACTTCAAGCACCAAAATCAAACAAAAGAGATGCAAAATTATTTGTAACTTTTAGACCAGAAGAAAGTATTTCAAATGAAGTGAGTGTTACTCCTGGATATGAATTTAATAAAAAGAATTCTGTTATTGCAGCATCAGGAAAGAACAAATTTAAGTTTGATATAATGCAACAAGGATTTGCATGGATTGCTGACAACAAAATTGAAGTAAAAATGATTAGTAGAATGAAGAAGGGATCAAGGATAATGATTACCGGTTACAATCAAAATGGATCCCAAACAATTGATCATTATTCTTTGCTTGGATTTACTAAAGCTTACAATGCATCAAAAAAAGCTTGCACATGATTAAATGAAATCAAAAAATAAAATTGTACTTGCCTACTCAGGCGGTTTAGATACATCCATAATTTTAAAATGGCTTCAAGAAAATTATAACGCTGAAGTAGTTTGTTATACTGCTGATGTTGGTCAAGAAATTGATAGAAAAAAAATTTTCAAGAATGCAAAAAAATTTGGTGTCAAAAATATTATTATCCAAGATTTAAAAGATGTTTTTGTAAAAGATTACGTTTATCCAATGATTAGAGGGCATGCAATTTATGAAGGGGTGTATCTTTTAGGGACTTCTATTGCTAGACCATTGATTGCCAAAGACCAAATAAGAGTTGCTAAAAAATTCAAAGCTAATGCAGTTTCACATGGTGCTACAGGAAAAGGAAACGACCAAGTAAGATTTGAATTAGGCTATCATTACTTTGGACCAAAAATAAAAATTATTGCTCCATGGAGAATTTGGAAATTAAAATCAAGAACTGATTTAATTAACTATGCGAAAAAACATGGGATACCAATACCAAAAGATAAAAAAGGTGCTCCACCTTTTTCAGTAGATGACAATTTATTTCATACATCAACTGAAGGGAAAGTATTGGAAAATCCAAAAAATTCTGCACCAGAATTTATTTACCAAAGAACAGTTTCTCCTGAGAGAGCTCCAAGCAAGCCTTCATTTATTACAATCAATTTTAAAAATGGTGATCCTTTTGCAATTAATGGAAAAAAAATGTCTCCTTCTAAACTATTAGAAAAGCTTAACAATGTTGCTGGAAAAAATGGAATAGGAAGAGTCGATTTAGTTGAAAATAGATTTATTGGAATAAAGTCTCGAGGTGTATACGAAACACCAGGCGGAACTTTATTAATTCATGCACATAGAGCAATCGAATCCGTAACATTAGATAAAGAAACAATGCATAAAAAAGATCAGATTATGCCAAGATATGCTGAACTTATCTATAATGGTTACTGGTATTCAAAAGAAAGATTTAAACTTCAAAAAATTGTTGATCTGAAAAAAAACAAAGTTAACGGCTCAGTAAAACTTAAGCTTTATAAAGGAAATATAATAATCGAATCTCGAAATACAAACAGTTCAGCCTACTCTATGAAAAAAGTTTCCTTTGAAGAAAATAAAACATTTAATAAATCTAATGTTGAAAGATTTATCAACTTTCATAAGAAAAAACTACGTACTTAATTAAATTTAGGTCAATTTAACATTTGTTAAAACTTCTTAAAACTGTATCGTTAAGTTATGGACTCATTAAAAAATTGGATGAAAGATGCCGCAAATATTTTATTTGATGATAGTAAAAATGATCTTCGAGCTCTTCCAAAAACAGTAAGATTACAAATTCTTTTAGTTCTAAGTTTTATATGGACTACAGTTTTTAGTTTATATGTATTTTCATATACTACTTTTGCTTTTGGTTGGGCTGGTCTTTATGTGGCTCATATTGGATTAATATTTGCAGTCTACATGACATTTAAACAATTCCATAAAGCAGAAGAAAGATCCAGCAGTGTATTTGAAACTAAGAATTTTGACCCATTTAAAATTATGGTAATTGTTTTTGTAATAGTATTTATTTTTGTTTTCTCAAAAGGTATTGAAGTTTTAACAAGTCCAAATCCAAGTTCTTATTCAATTCCGTATGATGGTCCATCAAAATCAGTATTTGAAAAATGGTTACCATTCAGTAAAGATAAATAATGGATAAGATAGCAAAAAACTTACAACTAGCTTTGATGGTTATTATCTTAATCAGTACAGTTATTGCTGTTGGAATTGAGATGAAAAACATGTTCTTAAATCAATCTGTAACATTAGCTGATCTACTATTAATGTTTCTTTATTTAGAGGTCTTGGCGATGGTTAGAGTTTTTTGGAACCAACAATCAATTAGTATCACCCTTCCACTACTTATTGCAATTACTGCTCTTGCGCGATTTATTATTTTACAAGGAAAAGAGATGGATCCAACAGCACTTGTTTATGAAGCGGTCGCAATTTTATTAATAGCTGGAGCTATTGTTGTCTTGAGATTAAGACATAGTGACAAATTGGGTCTCAAGAAAAAAAAAACAAAATAATATAAAATGATGTTTGAAACCTCGAGGGCCAAGGCCTTAAATCAATTAAATAATTTTATCAATAATGGTCTTTCAGAATACTCTAAATTAAGAAATTTTGATTTTGGTTCTGAAAAAAGAACTAATGTATCTTGCCTATCACCATACATAACTCATGGAATTATTAATGAAAAAGAAGTCATCCAGAAAGCTCTAAGCAAATTTTCTTTTTCAAAAAATGAAAAATTTATTCAAGAAGTTTTATGGAGAACTTATTGGAAAGGTTGGCTAGAACTAAGACCAAATGTTTGGACAGACTATCTTATTGAATTAAATCAAATAAAAAAAGAATTTCAAAATAATAAAAATTACCTCTCGGCAATTGAAGGGGAAACAGATATTGAATGCTTCAATGAGTGGGTTAGCGAGCTAAAAGAAAACAATTACTTGCACAATCATACAAGAATGTGGTTTGCTAGCATTTGGATTTTTACCTTAGAACTACCTTGGCAATTAGGTGCGGAATTTTTCATGCAAAATCTTTTTGATGGAGACGCTGCATCAAATACTCTAGGATGGCGATGGGTTGCAGGTGTTCAAACTCAAGGTAAACACTATCTTGCTAGTGAATGGAATATTAAAAAATTCACAAACAATAGATTTCAAAACATAAAATTAAATGAAAATGCCCCTCCTAAGAACTCAGAAAAATCTTATCAAATAATAAAACAAGATTTTACTAATCCACAAAATTTTGAAGAAAAAAATCTTTTAATGTTTGATAATAATCTCTCATTTGAAATCACAGACTTTAAAGAAAAAAACTTTAAGAAAATTTACTTAGTTTCTAACAAAAATGAAAATAGATCTATAAAACTCAGTGAAAAATTAGTGAAATTTAAATCTCAGTTAATAGAAGACCAAGGACAAAGATTAAAAAGTCAATCTATTGATTTTCAGTTAATTGATATAAGTGAAGTGACAGACATTGAAAATTGTTATGGTTTGTATCCTACAGTCGGTGAAAATTTAGACTACTTAAATTTAAATAATATAAATGTAAGTTTTTTATACAGAAGCCTTGATCAGTTAGCTTGGCAATATTGTAATAAAGGTTTTTTTAATTTTAAAAATTATATTCCCAAAATAGTTTCAACCTTGGGCTAAAACCATCGAACCATACCTATAATTCCAGCAGTAGCATAAAAAAATTGCAGTAAGAGAATTCCTTTGTGTCCACCTCTATAAGCCCAAATTCCAATTAAAATAGCTGACAAAAGCAACAAACAAAATCCAAAAAATTCTATTCCTATGTTTAAAGCCACAAATAAAGAATATAATATTGCTGTAATAACCCCTGCCCATTCAAAAATTTTATTATTCATAATTTTTATATATCTCTTTACGCTCACTTTTGTTCATACCCTTTGTTTTTTCTAAAAATTCATTTCTTAACTCTCTTGTTTTAAAAATGTAAAAACAAACTGTATCTTTGCTGTGGTAGATTGCTTTAAGTTCATCATCTATATCGTTGAGCTCATTAGGTATTTCGGTCTTTATGCAAATCATAGGAGTTTTTTAAAATTATTATATAGAATTGTAGAATAATTGTTCATGTCTTTCATATTATCTTTTGCTGATTGATCAAATTTTTCTAAAGCGTCACCACCAAGCTGATCCTCTAAAGCTTTCTTGTACTCAGGAACACATCCCCATTCATTGACAGTTGTATCTTTTATTTCTATATGAAATTGAATTCCGTAAGCGTGGTTTTGATATTTAAATATTTGATATTTAGTAATCGGTGAGGAAGCCAATAAAGTTATATCATTATTATTTTCCATTCCTTGAACCTCATAAGAATGCCATTGTAAACTTTTTATCTTATCAGGAAATTTTGAAAACAAATTATCGTTTTCTTTTTCTTTAGAAAAATCAATATCCATAATACCAATTTCTGCAGGATTTGATTTAACAACTTTACCACCCACTATCTCTCCTAATAATTGGCAACCCAAGCAAAAACCTAAATATGGTTTTTTCAAATCTACAACAAATTCTTTGATTTTTTTCTTTTCTTCAACTAACCATGGATAATCCTTTTCCATATAGGTATCCATTGGTCCTCCCATACAAAACATTCCATCAAATTTAGTAAGATCCTCTGGTATTTTTTCTCCTTCGTCTAACTCTATTGTGGTTAAATTAAATCCATCAGATAGCATTAAATCTTTAATGTAGCCTGGATCCTCTATTTTAATATGTTGTAGTACAATTATATTCACTATGGCTAATTTAGCTTAGAACACTTCTTGGAACAATATTTTACTCTATCCCAATTAAGTTTCCATTTTTTTCGCCAAGTAAATGGTCTTTTACATACAGGGCATATTTTTGTGGGTAAGTTTTGTTTTTTCAATTTAATATTCTTTAAAATTTTTATTCCAAAGATCTAAAGCTTCATCCCAATTTGGAATATGATCGCTTTCATAACCATATGTAGAGCCTGTTGCAATTGCTCTAAAGTTTCTCATTGCTTTTGAGTGCTCAGTTCCATTTAAATATTTAACCATCAGCTTTCTATCTTTCCAAGCTGTTAAAGTATGCTGGTATCCGTTAAATGGCTTCGTTTCACAAAATATGTTTCCCTCAGCTTTTTGTGCTGCCTTAAAAGATGGGATTGCTAACAACCAGAATCTTAATTTTGAAAAAAAATTTTTTGGCTTTAAACCAGTAATGGCAATATACATAAAGTTTAGTTTGTATTTTGTTTAATAAATTTATCAGCTTCTGATAAAATCATTTTTTTTCTCTCATCTTTCATTTTATCAAAAATTCTTACCATCATAGATAATCTTGGATTTTTTAAAAAAAATTTTCTATTTCTGTCAATAAATCTCCAATAAAGACCATCCATGGTGTTACACCAATCACCTTTCTTAAAGTCCATCATTTTCAAAAAATATGCAGATCCACAAATATATGGTTTAGTCGCGAAAATCCCTCCATCACTAAACAATCCCATTCCATATACATTGGGAACCATTACCCAATCTGATGAGTCTACAAACATCTCCATAAACCACTTATAAACAATTGTAGGCTTTATCTCACAAAGGTTCATAATATTGGATAAGATCATTAATCTTTCAATGTGATGTGACCAAGCATGATTAACTGCATTTTTAATCGCATAATCTAAAGGTGGAAGACCAGTAGTACCCTCATACCAAGAATTTTTCATTTTTCTATTTTGTTTGAAAAAATTTCCAGTTTCCATTTCTTGAGAATATGATTGATAAATTCCACGCATAAATTCTCGCCAACCAATCACCTGGCGAATGTAACCCTCTAAAGAATTCATTCTAATTTTATTTTTCTTATGAAAGTCTAAAACTTTTTGGACAACAAATTCAGGAGTTATTAAACCTAAATTTATGTAGGGACTTAATGCACTATGGAACAGGATATTATCTTTTTGATCAACCGCATCCTCATAATCACCAAAAAGATTAGATTTTTCTTTTATAAAAAAATTCAATAGTTTAACTACATCTTCGTATTCCGTTGCAAACCAAAAATTATTTGTACTACCTGGGTGATTTTTAAATTCTTTTTCAATAATAGGCTTTAATTTTTTTGTATGAATGGTTTCATTTATTTTTGGAAAATTAGGAATTGAAATATTTTTAGGTAATTTATTTCTATTATCTTCATCAAAGCTCCATTTACCTCCAACTGGATTACCATCAGAACCCATCAATATTCCAGATTTTTTTCTAACATCCTTGTAGAAAGTTGCCATAAAAGGTTTTTTAGATTTTGATAAATAATTTTTAAATTCATCTCTCGAATTTAAAAACATAGGGGTTTGAATAACATTCCAGTGAATTTTTTCTTTTTTAAAAAATTGTGAAATTTTTTTCTCAAAAAATTTATCCTCTACTTCAAAACTTGAAATTTCTTTTACTTTTTTTTGTGTGATTATTTTTTTTAATTTTTTTAAATAATCTTCATTAAATTCTTTATCCTCGATTTTATAATAATCTAATTTAAATTTATTTTTTCTTAATCCATCTGCATAAGAACGCATAGAAGATAAAAATAATAAAATTTTTTGTTTATGATGCTTTTCATATGTACATAAACCCTTATCTTCAGCCATAAAGAATAGGTGGTCTTTTTTGAAGCGGTCTAGGTATTTTGTTGGAAATAATTGATTACCAAGTATAAAAAATAACTTCATAGTTAAATATAACTAATAAAATTTTTTATGTCAGAAAAATATGTAATTTTTGGTGCGACAGGTTCTATTGGATCAAGTTTAGCGGAACAACTAAAAAACTCTGGAAACGATATTCATTTAGTTGGGAGAAATGAAAGTGAACTTAGTTCTATCTCTGAAAAACTTGGATGCTCACATACCGTTGCAGATGTTTTGGAGGAAGGATTTATTGAAAAAGTTAAATCAGATATTTCTGAAATTAAAGGCCTAGCTTATTGCGTCGGTTCAATTGATTTAAAACCATTAAGAATGGTTAATGAACAAGATTTTCAAAAATGCATGAAACTTAATCTTTATTCTGCTGTAGAAGCTATTAAAGGATATCAGGAAAGTTTAAAAAAAAATAAAGGTTCAATAGTTTTATTTTCAACTGTTGCTGCTCAAAGAGGTTTTACAAATCATGCAATCATAGCTTCAGCAAAAGCAGCTATTGAAGGATTGACGGTTTCTCTTGCAGCAGAATTTGCTCCAAACATACGAGTAAATTGTGTGGCACCAAGTTTAACAAAATCTAAAATAGCAGAACCAATGCTAAAAAATAATGCTATAGCTGAAGGTATTGCAAAAGCACATCCTCTTAAAAGATTGGGTGAAGGTAAAGACTCCGCTGCTCTTGCAAAATTTTTACTAACAGAAGAAAGTTCTTGGGTAACAGGCCAAATAATTGCGGTTGATGGTGGTAGGTCTAAACTTTCATAAAGTGATCAAATATTTTTTATCTATATTTTTCTTTTTTTTATTTTCATCAAAAAGTTTTTCTGAAAATTTTACTTTTAAAAAATTGGTAGATTTAAGCGACCCATGGGGATCGTCTTTTATAAGTGATAAAGAGCTTATTATCACTGAAAAAACTGGAAAAATAAAAATAGCAAATATTATTTCTGAAGAAGTTTATGAAGTTGAACATAACTTAAATTATTTTGTACACGGACAGGGAGGTTTATTAGATATTATTTACCAAAATAATCACTTATGGATTTCTTATTCAGAAAATCGCGGGGATTGGAAAACAAGTACCTCGATTGCAAAAGCTGAACTAAATAAAAAAAATTTAGATTTTAAAAATATATTTCAAGCTGAACCACCAATAGAATCTGGTTATCATTTCGGTTCAAGATTAGCTATAAAAGATAATTATCTTTTTGCATCTGCTGGAGAAAGAGGTGGAGGTATGATTGCTCAAGACCCAACAAACCATCCTGGAAGTATTATCAGAATTCATTTAGATGGTAGTATTCCAAAAGATAACCCTAAGTTTGAAGGAAAATCAAACTGGTTACCAGAAATTTATCAAATTGGTGTTCGTAATCCTCAAGGTCTAACCTATTCCTCTTTTGATGGAAAAATTTATGCAAGCAACCATGGTGCAAAAGGTGGTGATTGGTTTGGTGAAATAAAAAAAGGTGAAAATTATGGTTGGAAAATTTTAGGTTGGGGTGGAACAAATTATTCAGGCTCAAAGATTGGACCTAAATGGAAACTAGGTTTTACTAAGGCAATCCAATACTGGGTACCTTCAATAGCAGCAAGTGCTATAACTATTTATAAGGGAAAAGAATTTAGTGAATGGAATGGCGAAGCGTTAATTACTTCTTTAAAAGATAAATCAATGAGAAAATTAAACTTTCAAAATTTGTCTAATATTGAAGAAACAATTATTTTTAAAGATAAAATTGGAAGAATAAGAGACATACAAGTTCACCCTGTTAATGGAAAAATATATTTTCTTGCAGGAAACAGTTTATGGTTAATGGAGAAAAAAAAATAATATGAAAGAAAGACCTTATCATCATTTACCTGATGGTACTTTCAGGAATCCAAAAGGATCTCCAGTAATAATATCCAGATCAGGAAAATTTTCTTATAGAACTTTCAGTAAATTAAGAAAAAAAGTTGATTTATCTTATCCAAAAGAACATGTGATTGAAAAAGAAAAAGTGTTAGCTGATTTAGAAAAATATAAAGATAATGATTATATTGCTTGGATAGGTCACGCGACATACCTCATAAAATTAGGTAAAACCACTATTATAACAGACCCTGTATTTTCAAAAAATGCTGGACCACTTATCTTTGGTCCAAAAAGATTTACTAATCCCGCAATAAAATTAAATGAGATACCCCAAACAGATATATTTTTACTCACTCATAATCATTACGATCATCAGGACATGTCAACAATTAGAAATTTTCCTTTCAAGAGTGCAAAAGTATTAACACCTCTAAATCTTGGTAAATATTTTAAAGGATATAAAGATGTAAATGAAATGGATTGGTATGATCAAATAATTATAAATGAGGATTTGAAAATTTCTTTACTTCCTGCAGTTCATTGGTCAAAGAGAAGTTTAACAGACACTAATAAAACTTTGTGGGGCAATTTTTTAATAGAACATAAAAATAAAAAAATTTTATTTGCATGTGACACCGGATATGGGGAAATCTACAAAGAACTAGGTGAAAAATATGGTCCTATAGATCTGACAATGATTAATATTGGGGCTTATAATTTCAAACCAATGTTTGATAAAACTATTTATCATACTACACCTGAAGAAGCCTTGAATGTTGCACAGGACCTAAAAAGTAAAAAAGTATTAGGAATGCATTGGGGAACATTTGTTTTATCATTAGAGCCGATTATGGAACCCCCAATTAGATTTAAAGATAGTGCTGAAAAATATGGTTTTAGTAAAGAAGATGCTATTATTTTTAAAATTGGAGAAGTTAGTCCTCTAGATAAATTGTTATAGAGTTAAATACTTAATTGCAAAAAATATAGTCCCTATAGAAGCAATAGTAGAAACAAAAATTGCTTTTATTATATTTTCAGGACTTACATTGTAAGCAGCACATAAAACTATAGAAGTAACTCCACAAGGTGCAACACTCACAAAGAAAGCACCTGGTATTTCAGCTGGCAATCCTGCATTAAAAAACACTAATCCAATTAACAATAAAATTATTGGGGAAATAACTAATTTTAAAACTGAAATAGATACAGATAATTTGTTAATTACATTTTTAGTATAAAATGAAAGAATTATACCAATTGCAAACAATCCAACTGGTGAAACACATGCTGCAAGTTTAGACAAAGTATATTCAATCGGAGTTTGATCAATATTAAAATTTAATAATAAAAATAATAGACCTATAATTATTGAAAGAATAAATGGGTTTAAAAATAAATTTTTAATAAAATTAAATAAATTTATATTTTTTTTTGTAGATAGTTCGAGAAAAAAAGCAATTATAGATAATAAAATTATCCCATCCATTAATATTATACTTGCAACTTGAGTAATTACATTTTGTTGAAAATAAATTTCTGTTATTGGTAAGAGCAAAGTTACATGGTTTGATAATGCAACTGTTAAAGCCCAAATTATAGACTCTGGAATAGATCTTTTAAAATATTTTGAAGTTATTATGTAAGCGATAATTCCACATATCGATTGCATAATTAAATAAGAAAAAATTTGTTTGAAATCTACTTGTCCGATTTCATTTTGGGCTATTAGCTTAATTATCAATGCCGGGACTGCAATATAGAACAAGAAAAGATTTAAAATTTTAGCATGACTAAGGTCTAAGACTTTCAACTTACCAAACACAAATCCTAAAAAAGTAATAAATATAAATGGAGTTAGTCCTAAAAAAATTGCGAACATTTATTATTTAATGGTAATTCTATGCATTATTCTATTTCCTTTGAATGATGTTGCCTGATGAAGCATAGATCTATTATCCCATATAGCCAATTGATTTTTTTCCCAAGGCAATGAAAACTGAAACTTCTTCTTAATTTGATGATTAAATAAAAATTTTTTTAACTTTTCTTGATTTTTTATTTTTGAACTAAAACCAACAAAGTGCCCTGGGCTGCAATAAATGGAATAATTTGTACTGATTTTTCTAATTATTTTATGTGAAGATTTAAGTTCTTTTATATTTTTTCCTTTTTCTTTTACTCTTTCTTTGGTTGTAACCGAAATTGGACCCTCAGATGAATATTTGGCCTTAATGTTTTTAAATTTTCTTTTTATTGAATTTGGTAATTCTTTATAAGCAAGATATTGAGAACAAAATTCTGTATTAGCCTTTCCTTTTTTTGGTACAAGTTTTGAAAACAACATTGTAAATCTTGGTGGCTTTTTTGTATAAATTGAGTCGGTATGAAATTGTTCACCGAAACTTGGACCTTTATCTGTTGATTTTCTTTGCACTACTGTAATTTGAGGAAATTTCTTATTTAAACCTTTCAATCTTGGATAGTTGGCTAATTTTCCAAAATTTTTTGCAAACTTTATATAAAGTTTAGAAGTTAATTTTTGTTTTTTAAAATATAACATCCCATATTGGTTAAGTGCTTTTTTAATTTTAAAAATATCTTTATTTGTAATTTCTTTTAAATTTACAGTTATTTCCGCACCAATATTTTTTTTATTTGGTTTAATTTCCAACATTTTTTAAAAAAAAATTCTTTAGATGATTTATGGTTTGTTTAGGATTTTCCTCTGGAATGAAATGATCTGAATTAATTTCTGCTCCATAAACTTTTTTGTTTGTGTATTTTTGCCAAATCTTAACTGATTTAAATTGCGTTCCAACAACTCCCTTTTTTCCCCACAAAACTTGTATAGGAATGTTTAGTTTTTTTTTCCTATCCTTTTTATCATGCTCTAAATCTATAGTAGCTGCAGCCCTATAATCTTCACAGGTTGCATGAATTCTTTTTTTTTGTTTAAAGACTCTTAAATACTCACCCTCAACTCTTCCAACCGCGAGTTTAGATGATCTGTTAAAACGACTTTTTAACCATTTCTGAGGATCTGCCATGATCATTTTCTCCGGTAAAGGTGCTGGCTGTATTAAATAAAACCAATGAAAATATCCAGTTGCGAATTTCATATCTGTGTGCTCATACATGTCCAGAGTTGGACAAATATCTAAAACGCTCAAAGCTAAAATTTTATCTCTAAAATCTCTTGCCATTCTGTGTGCAACTCTTCCACCTCTATCATGACCTGCTACAAAAAATTTTCTGAAATTCAGTTTACTCATTAACTGAACCATATCTTTGGCCATTTCTCTTTTAGAATAATTTTTATGATTAATTCCACCAGGTAAAACAAAGCTATCTCCATATCCTCTAAGGTCTGCAACTATCACAGTAAAATATTTACTAAGCTCTGGAGCAGTTTTGTGCCACATCGCATGAGTTTGAGGGTATCCATGAAGTAGCAATAAGGGGGGACCGTTCCCTTTAAATCTGCAAAAAATTTTTCCTTTATTTACTTTTATGAATTGTTTTTTAAATCCACTAAACATGATTAAACTATTAATTGTTCAATAGTTTACTTTTTGCCTTTTCAAATTCTTCTTGAGTTAAAACTCCACTTTTATGCAGTTCATTTAATTTGCTAATTTCATTACTTAAGTCATTAGAATTTGTTTGGGAAACTTGAGTTTCGCTTTCGTCTTTTTCCTCTGATTTAACAGGTCTGTTATCAACTTTGGCCTTAAAACCTTTCATAATTGCAGAACCGCCTAGGTAAAAAACAAATCCTAGAATTGGAACTGCTAAAGCAAAAAAAATAATTTTTTCCATTAATTAATCCTCATCCTCATCTCTCCAACCTTTTTCATACATTAAATATCCAGCCAAGATAACAGAAAAAACTCCAGCAATCATTCCAAAATCAAATCCAACTTGTTTATTATATAAATACCAACCTAATTGGGTAGCCCCAATTGGAACTGCAGTTAATAAAATCATTATTATTGCAATTCTGTATTCGTATTTAGGTTTTTTCATTAAAATCAGCTTATCAAATACAACAGTAATTAAATCAGTTTAAATATCCTTGAGACAATTAAACTTAGATAAAAAGTCTTTATTTTTGTGATCTTTTAAAACACTCGATTGTGTTTTTTAATAAACAAGCGATAGTCATTGGTCCCACACCGCCTGGAACTGGCGTTAAGGCTTTTGCATTTTTTGAAACGTCTTCAAAATCAACATCTCCAACAATACCTTTGTCAGTTTTATTGATACCAACATCGATTACTATTGCATCTTTCTTTACCCAGTCTCCTTTTACAAGCTCGGGTATTCCAACTGCTGCAACAATTATATCAGCTTCTAAACATTCAGCTTTTAGATCTTTGGTTTTTGAATGAGTAATTGTTACAGTACAATTCTCTTTCAAAAGTAATTGCGTCATTGGTTTTCCATTTAAATTTGATCTACCAACTACTACAGCTTTTTTTCCACTTAAATTTGGTTCAATTTTTTTTATTAACAAGTAACAGCCAAGAGGTGTACAAGGTACTGAGCTTTCATAACCTGATGAAAGATTTCCTACATTCATTGGATGAAAACCATCTACATCTTTAGAAGGATCAATAGCCTCAATAACTTTTTGCTTATCTATATGTTTTGGTAATGGTAATTGAACTAAAATTCCTGAAACTGTTTCATCTTTATTTAGTTCTTCAATTTTTTCTAAAACAGTTTTTTCTTCAACACTATCAGGATATTTAATTACTTCTGATTTTAACCCTACTTCGTTTGCTGATTTTTCTTTATTACGAACATAAATTTGACTTGGAGTAAGATCTCCAATTAATATCACAGTTAAACCAGGAACTTTATTATGTTTAGATTTAAGTCCTGATACTTCTTGTTTTAATTCTTCTCTTAATTCAGCTGCAGCTTTTTTTCCGTCAATTAAAATCATTTTACTTTCTAAAATATAATTGGTGCAATGTAGAGTTTCATACACATTTCAATAAACCAAATCAATAGAAGAAGAATGATTGGTGAAATATCTAGTGATCCTAAATTAGGCAAAAAACGTCTAATTTTATTAAGAATTGGCTCAGTTAATTTGTAAGTAAGCTCCAAAATTGAGTAAACAAATCTGTTTTGAGTATTTAAAACATTAAATGCTATCAACCAGCTTATAACTACATTTGCTATTACAACATAAGAATACAGTTTTAAAATCTGTAAAACTAAATAAAAAATTGCTATCATTTTTTCTCAACATAAATTGACTGACTTGGGAAAGCAAAAGAGGCCTTATTTTTTTCTACAATCTGCTTAATTTCAATTGCCAATCTCTCTTTAACTTCTAGTGAATTACTCCAACTATTTGAATTCGTAAAACATCTTACCAATAAATCTATTGAACTATCAGAAAACTTCTCAATTCTAACTGCAACCCCAGTTGATTGATTAAAGTCTTCACTGTTGTTTATATAACTTTCAATTTCCTCTCTTATTTTTTTTAATTGATCAATCGTAGAATCGTACTGCAATGTAATTATCCATCTAATTCTCCAATTAGATGTTTCGCTAACATTAACCACAGCATTTTCTGCAAATTGAAAATTAGGAATAATCGCTAGAGATTTATCAAACTTTCTTATTGTTGTTGATCTAAAACCAATTTTTTCAACTGTGCCTTCAATAATCCCATCTACTGCAATCCAATCTCCAATTTTAAATCTTTTTTCAACTAATACCAAAATTCCAGAAATTAAATTTTTAAATAAATCTTGCGCTCCAAGCGCAACAGCAACCCCAAACAAACCAAGACCAGCAATAATTGGTCCTATCTTAATACCCCATAATTCTAGTACTGCAGCTAATCCTAAAATAAATATTAAAATCTTAAGTGATTTAATTATCCAACCAATAAGTTCTCTAGTTAAAAGTTTATCTAGTCCACTTAAGATATATGAAATAGGTTCTATAATTTGGTGAATAACCCAAAAAATTAATATCGTAATTAACGTTCTATTAATTGTATCAACTACTTCTCTACCCTCTGTTGAAAAAGTCATGTAGTAACTCGCAATAAAGAAACCTAAAACAATTGGTAAAAATCTAGCTGGACCAATTAATGACTGAACAAAAGTGTCATCTAATTTATTTGTTGTTCTTTTTGAGATAATTTCTAATTTTTTTATAATTAATTTACTAATTAGCCCCCTAAAGACTAAAAAAAGTAAGAATATCCCTATTCCAATTAAAATTTGAAAAATATCGACACCAAGTATTCCTTTATTCCAAACAGATAAAAATATTTCAGAAAAATTATTTATTAATTCCATACCTAAATTTTATATAACAAAAACTCTTCTTCTCCAGGATTAAAAAGAAATATCTTTTTCCATTTAATTTCATTCAATATTGACGAGGTTTTTTCACCTATACACATCAAGTTTGTATTCATCCAAAGGTTTTCTGTTTGATAGATTTTTATAAAATTTAAGAAACTAGAGGCACTGTTTTGAGAATAAACATAAACAATATCTGGCATATTCTGCTTTAATTCATTAACAAAATTTTCATCAAAAGTTTCGGTATGATTTACTTTATAATTTATAATACGTTTAACAGCATACCCTTCTTTTAATAATTGTTGGTCTAAATCAGTTGTTATGATCTCACCACTTATATAAAGAAGTGGAGTTTCTTTTAATTCATAATTTTGTAGAATTAGTTCTTTAAGATTTGAAACATTCCCTTCTGCAGAAATTGTATTTTGGAAGCCTAAATTTCTAGCTTTTTTTTCTGTAGCACTACCAACGCAAAAACAAATTAATTTTTTATTTAAATTTTCTGCATTTAAATTTTTTACAGCATTGGAACTTGTAAAAATTAAACCACCATAATCACGAGAGTTAATTACTTCATGTTGAACTTTTTGAATATTTATTAATGGTAGATGAGATACTTTATGATCTAAAGATTGAAACTTAACTATCATTTCTGAGCAATCTTCTATAGGTCTAGTTAACAAAATGTGCATTTTACTTTTTATACGAATTATTAGATTTAATTTTTAAAATGTTACCAACTTCTGTTCCAATTTCTTTAAACATATCAATATTACCAGATTTTTTTTCATAAAATATTTGAGAACCATCTAGTGAGAATAGTTCAGCTTCAACGGTAATTTTATCCCCCTCTATAATTGAATGAGCACCTATTGCAGTTTCGCAGTCACCTTCCAGTACCTTTAAAATGTTTCTTTCTATATGAGCTCTCATATAAGTATCTTTGTGATTTATTTTTTCCAAAACTTTTATAATTTCATCATCATCATCTCTACACTGTAAAGCAATAATACCTTGGCCTGCACTTGGAATAATTTGATCAGTCGAAAAAATTTCAGAAATTTCATTATCTAAATTTAAATATTTTATACCCGCATAAGACAAAACTATTGCATCATAAATACCTTCCCTTAGCTTTTTGATTCTAGTATCTACATTTCCTCTTATTAATTTACAGTTAACATCTGATCTTATTTTTTTAATTTGAAATTCCCTTCTATAAGATGAGGTTCCTACTATTGCATTTAATTTTAATTCTTTGATATTTTTCTTGTCATTAGTTATTAAAATTTCTCTTGGATCTGTCCTTTCTAAAAATGAATCTGTTCTAAGTTCTTTAGTTTCAATTGCAGGCATATCTTTCAATGCATGCACGGCTATATCAATTTTTTTTTCTTTCAGTTCTTTTTCAATCGTACTAGAAAATAAACCCTTACCACCGACCTCTGATAATCTTCGATCCTGAATTTGATCACCTTTTGTAGTTATTGTTTGAATGACAATCTGATCATCTGGTAAGTCTAAAGTTTCAATAATTTTATCTTTAGCTTTTTGCGCATAAAGCAAAGCCAATTTACTTCCTCTAGAACCTATTATAATTTTTCTATTCATTAAAAAATTTATTTCTTACTTGTATTGAGATTGTACAATTATTAAAAACTATTTGAATGAGTAAAAAACCCTTAATTCTTGGAATAGAGACTAGCTGTGATGAAACTGCAGCATCTATTATAACTGAAAATGACAAAGGAATTCCAACAGTTTTATCCAATATTGTTTCTAGTCAGGTTGATGTTCACAAAGAATTTGGGGGAGTAGTTCCTGAACTAGCTGCAAGATCACATATAGAAAAAATAGATTGGATTGTTGAAAAAGCAATTTCAGATAGTGGAAAAAAAATTGAAGAAATTGATGCTGTTGCTTCAACTGCTGGGCCAGGTTTAATTGTTTGTTTGTCGGTTGGTTTAAGTTTTGGAAAAGCTTTTGCAAGCGCAATTAATAAACCTTTTATAGCTGTTAACCATCTTGAGGGTCATGCATTAAGTCCTAAGTTAAATTCCCATTTAAATTATCCCTATCTATTATTATTAATTTCAGGAGGTCACTCACAATTTTTAAGTGTTCAAGGTCTTGGAAAATATAAAAGATTAGGAACAACTATTGATGACGCATTAGGTGAAGCATTTGATAAAACAGCTAAACTTTTAGGAATTGAATTTCCTGGTGGACCACAAATCGAAGTTTTGGCAAAAAGAGGAGATCCTGAAAAATATGATTTGCCAAAACCAATTTTTAATAAAGGTGGATGTAATTTATCTTTTGCAGGATTAAAAACTGCAATTTTAAAAATTTCAAAAACTATAAAAACAGATCAAGAAAAATTTGACTTAGCAGCCTCTTTTCAGAAAACTGTTGAAGAAATTCTTAATAAAAAAACGAAGATAGCATTTGAAGAATTTGAAAAAGAAAATAAATTTAAAGAAAAAGTTTTTGTAGTTGCTGGAGGAGTTGCTGCTAACAAAAAAATTAGATCTATGTTAATTAATTTATGTGAAGCTAATAATTATAAAAGTATATTTCCACCAATAGAACTTTGTGGAGATAATGCTGCAATGATTGCAATGGTAGGTCTAGAAAAATACAAATTAAATGAATTTAATACTTTGGATTATCCAGCTAAACCAAGATGGCCTTTAGATGAAAAAGCTGCATTTTTGAAAGGTGCAGGAGTGCAACTGTAATGAACTATTGGTTATTAAAATCTGAACCAGATGTTTGGTCAATTGATCAGCAAATTAAGGCTGGAAAAAAAGGAGCACCTTGGGATGGTGTTAGAAATTATCAAGCAGCAAACAATCTAAAAAGTATGAAGAAGGGTGATCACTGTTTTTTCTATCACTCTAATATTGGCAAAGAAGTGGTTGGGATAGTAAAAGTAATTAAAGAACACTATTTAGATAAAACTGATAAGACTGGAAGATTTGTTGCAGTAACAGTCCAATTTAAAAGTAAGTTCTCTAAACCAGTGACCCTTGAAAATATCAAAAAAAATAAGGATTTAAGGGATTTAGCGCTTATTAAACAAAGTAGACTTTCAGTAATGCCAATTGATGATAAAAGCTGGAAAATTATAAATAACATGAGTAAAATTTAAAAAAAAATAATCCATGCCAAAAAAAAAGAAAAAAGCTAAATCTAAAAAAAAAACTAAAGTAAGAAAGAAAACTGCAGTTAAGAAAAAAACTAAAGTTAAAAGAAAAAAATCAAAAAAAATTTTAAAACAAAATGAAAAACCTGCTCCTGAATTAGTTATAAAAACTAAACCTGAGTGGATCAAAAGTAGTTTGGCTAACAAAAGTAAATACGAGCAAAAATATTCTCAATCTATAAAAAATAACGACGAATTTTGGAAAAAAGAGGGAAAAAGAATTACTTGGATTAAATCTTATAAAAAAATTAAAGACGTTAAATACAGTTCTAAGGAAGTAAAAATTAAATGGTTTGAAGATGGAACACTAAATGCATCTGCAAACTGTATCGATAGACATCTAAAAGATAAAAAAGATAAAACAGCAATAATTTGGGTTGGTGATGATCCAAAAGATAGTCAAAAAATTACTTACAAACAGCTTCATCAAAAAGTTTCTAAAGCGGCAAATGGATTAAAAAAATTAGGCATTAAAAAGGGAGATCGGGTTACAATTTATCTCACAATGATACCAGAGCTTGCTATTTTAATGTTAGCATGTGTTAGAATTGGTGCAGTCCACTCAATTATTTTTGGAGGTTTTTCTGCAGACTCTATTTCTGGAAGAGTTAATGATTGTGAGTCAGAATATATAATTACAGCTGATGAAGGTGTTAGAGGTGGAAAAACTATTCCATTAAAAGAAACGACTGATGAAGCATTAGAGAGCTGTCCTAATGTAAAAAAATGTATCGTTGTTAAACGTACAGGAAATTCAATTAGTTGGAATTATGATAGAGATGTTTGGTATCATGATTTAATTAAAGATGTTCCTTCTCAGTGTGAGCCAGAAGAAATGAACGCAGAAGATCCTTTATTTATTTTATACACATCAGGTTCAACTGGAAAACCAAAAGGAGTTCTTCATACAACAGGTGGGTACATGGTGTATGCATCTATGACTCATCAATATATTTTTAATTACAAACCAAAAGATATTTATTGGTGTACTGCTGATATTGGTTGGGTAACAGGTCACAGTTATATTATCTATGGTCCCCTTTCTAACGGTGCAACAACTATAATGTTTGAAGGAATACCAAACTATCCTGATAGCTCTAGATGGTGGCAAATAGTCGATAAATACAAAGTAAATACTTTCTATACTGCACCGACTGCAATTAGAGCTTTAATGAGAGAAGGTGATAAGCCTGTCAAAAAAACATCTAGAAAATCTTTAAAGTTACTTGGAACTGTTGGTGAACCAATAAACCCGGAAGCTTGGATGTGGTATTACAAAACAGTTGGAAATTCTAAGTGCCCAATTGTAGATACATGGTGGCAGACAGAAACAGGAGGGATATTAATTGCTCCTCAAACAGGCGCTATTCCTCTAAAACCTGGCTCTGCAACAAAACCATTTTATGGAATAAAGCCTATGTTAGTTGATAAATCAGGCAAAGAGATAAAAGGACCTGGAGAAGGAAGACTTTGTATAGCACAATCATGGCCTGGACAAATGAGAACAGTATATGGGGATCATCAAAGATTTATAGATACTTATTTTTCTCAGTTTGAAGGTAAATATTTTACTGGTGACGGATGTCGAAGAGACAAGGATGGATATTATTGGATTACAGGTCGGGTAGATGATGTAATTATTGTATCAGGACACAACTTGGGTACTGCTGAAATTGAAAGTGCATTTGTGGCTCATCCAAAGGTAGCAGAGGCAGCAGTTGTAGGTTACCCACATGATATTAAAGGAAATGGTCTATATTGTTATGTAACATTAAATGCTGGTGAAAGAGAAACCGGTGAGCTCGAAAGAGATCTAAAACTTTGGGTTAGAAAACAAATTGGTCCTCTTGCTACACCTGACTTAATTCATTTCACTCCAGGACTTCCAAAAACAAGGTCTGGAAAAATTATGAGAAGAATTTTAAGAAAAATTGCTGCAAATGAACATGGTCAATTGGGAGATACAACTACATTAGCCGATCCTAGTGTTGTAGATAGTTTGGTTGAAAACAGAAAAAATATTTAGAACTGTATTCTGTCTTTAAATTCTTTTTTAATTACATCCCATTTTAAAATAACGGAATTTAAAACTATTTTTCGATCAAGAGTTTTTAATTCATCTGCTATTGGTGCCCATTTGTACATTGCTAAAGCACTTGGATTGAAAGGACGATCATTATAATACTTTTCCCAATCAATTTTAATTAGTCTTTCATCAAATTCTTTTTTCGATTCTTTGATGATATTTAAAGGCATGTTATTTGTTGTCTCATCATCTAAAATTTTTAAAAAAATTTCTTTAGCTTTGTCTAGTTCATTAAAACTAGAATGAACTTTTAAATATGAAAAAGTGAAGAAAGTTAAATCTTGAAGAGCAATAGAATAAATATTCCATTTGGCTTCATTGACAGACTTCATAAATTCATCATTATCAAAATGAAGAACATATCTTGTCCCCATTCTAGTTTTTAAATAACTATAAAGTGTAACTTGAGATACCCAGGCAGATTTTGTTTGAATAAACTCTTCTAACTCATCTAAAGTTTTAATTTTTGTTTTAGGAATAAAAGCTTTAAACAAAGAAAAAAAATAAACTTTGAAATCACTCAAAGATAAATCTTTCCAACTTAATTTTTTTTTACTCATAAAAAGTTAATTTTATTGAAAATAAATGAAAAAATTAACCTAATACGGCTAATTTTACACTTTTATTCTCTTTTATAATGGTTATGGTTTTATCAGTTATAACTAAAAAAGAGAGGTATACATGGCGAAAAACGCTCAACACTGGGAAAAGACCAGAGGTTTGCTATTTGTTACATTAGCAATCTGGGCTGTATTCTCAATGGGTATATTCCTTTTCGGAGCTGAAATGAACTCAGTTACTGGACCTTTTGGGTATCCATTAACTTATTGGTTCACATGTCAAGGTTCTCTTGCAATATTTGTAATCCTTATTTTCTGGTTTGCAGGTAGACAAGAAAAAATTGATGAAGAGTTCGGCTTCAGTGAAAAAGGAGACGACTAATGATTAAGGGTAATTTTATAGATAACTTGCCTAAAGTTTATGGAATCTACACAGGTGGATTTATAGGTTTCATAATCTTAATGGCGATTGGTGAGCAGATGGGTATG
Source organism: Candidatus Pelagibacter sp. HIMB1485 (assembly GCF_052048055.1). Classification (NCBI taxonomy): domain Bacteria; kingdom Pseudomonadati; phylum Pseudomonadota; class Alphaproteobacteria; order Candidatus Pelagibacterales; family Candidatus Pelagibacteraceae; genus Candidatus Pelagibacter; species Candidatus Pelagibacter sp. HIMB1485. The sequence goes on from NZ_JBNAIN010000001.1 coordinate 193,449, forward strand.
TCTGCAAAAGCAATAGGTATTTGCTTTGTAGGTTTTACCATTTTCATCTACGCAGCAATTGGTTGGCTATCTCGAACAGCCCAAGCAAGTAACTATTACGTAGCTGGAAGAACGGTTCCAACTGTGTTCAACGGAATGGCAACAGCAGCCGACTGGATGTCTGGTGCTTCATTCGTTGCGATGGCAGGTGGTATTTACTTCAAAGGTTATGGATACATGGCTTTGCTTGTAGGTTGGACAGGTGGTTATGTGTTAGTTGCAACTTTATTAGCACCATACTTAAGAAAATTTGGCTGTTACACAGTTCCAGATTTCGTAGGTACTAGATACGGTGGTAATACTGCAAGATTGATGGCAGTTATCGTTTTAACTGTTGCATCATTTACATATGTGACTGCACAAATTAACGCTACAGGTACTATTGCAGCTGTTGCTTTAGATATCCCATTCCAATACGCAGTATATGTTGGACTAGTTAGTATTTTACTATGTTCAATGCTTGGTGGTATGAGAGGGGTTACTTGGACACAGGTTGCACAATACATTGTACTAATTATAGCTTACCTACTTCCAGTATTCTGGATCAGTAATAATATTGGTGCGGGTTTCTTCCCACACTTTATGTTAGCTGATGAAGTTGCTAGAATTGGTGAGTTAGAGCAACAGTATGGGTTTGTTAAAAACTCTGCTGCTGATTTAGCTACAGTACCTAAAGGGTTAGCTGGTATTACTAAGGCTCACTCTGAAGTTAACGCAACACCTTGGGCTTTCATCTCATTAGCATTAGCAATGATGATGGGAACAGCTTCATTACCACACGTGATGATGAGGTTCTTTACTACTCCAAGTGTTAAAGCAGCTAGAAAATCAGTAGGTTGGTCAGTATTCTTTATCTTCCTACTATATTCTTCTGCACCTATGTTAGCGACACTATCTAAACTTGCTTTGATTGATCCAAACTTACCGACAGGTATTATTGGTAAATCAATTGCAGAAGTTCAAGCAATCGATTGGTATCAAAACTGGAACCAAGCAAATCTGATGTTTGTAAGCGACTTTAACGGAAATGGAACTGTTGAATTAAACGAGTTCTTCATGGGTGGTAAAGCCGTTGTATTAGCAACACCAGAAATTGCTGGATTACCATATGTAATCTCAGGTCTAGTTGCTGCTGGAGGTTTGGCAGCTGCTATGTCAACTGCAGATGGTTTGATTCTTGCAATTGCAAATGCAATCTCGCATGACGTTTACTACAAAATGGTAGACCCTAAAGCTGAGACTGCTAAGAGACTAGTTGTTGCAAGGGTATTACTTGTAGTAATTGGTTTTGCAGGAGCAACTATTGCAGCAATGGAGATCCAAGGTATCTTAGGTTCAGTAATCTGGGCTTTTGACTTTGCGATGTCTGGATTGTTCTGGCCACTTGTACTTGGTGTATGGTGGAAGAGAGCAAATAAAGAAGGTGCTATAGCTGGTATGGTCTTAGGATTAGTTTCTGGTTTCGCGTATCTAGTTTGGGTACGAAGTGGTGGAAGCGGATTCTTAGGAATTACTCAGTTAACATTTGGTATCTTCGGATCTACTGTTAGCTTAGTAGCTATGGTTGTTGTAAGTTTAATGACTTCAGCACCAAGCGCTGCAACACAAAAAATGGTTGATGATTCTAGGGTACCTTCGGGTGCATCTGTAATCGGCGGCCAAAAATAAATAATCTTTTTAAGGGGCGATTAATTTCGCCCCTTTTATTTCTTTTTAAGATCAAATATAAATTCCTTAATGTCTGCTAACTTTCATCCTTTAGTTTATATAATTGACTATATTCTTGGGATTATAATGTGGACTTTGGTTGGGAGAGTAGCAATGAATATCTTTCAAAGAGAAGATTCAAATTTTTTCTTTATGAAAGCATTTGTAAAATTTACCAATCCCTTATTAAGAATTTTTAAACCTGTTACTCCTTCTTTCATAATTCAACCATTGGTACCACTTTATGTAGCTTGGTTCTTTTTCATGATTAGATTTTATTTGATGCCTTGGATCTTGGGATATTCAGTTATGGGGATGTTGTCTTTTCCTCTTGAAAGTGAAATTTCTAGGCAGATTTATCAATTTTTTAATTCAATTAAATTTTAAAAATTGATACTAGTAAATCTAGATATCAATGAAAAATATACAAATATCACCTTCAATTTTATCAGCTGATTTTAGCCAATTAGGTAATGAAATAAAAAGACTTGAGGAAGGTGGGGCTGACATGATTCATGTAGATGTTATGGATGGACACTTTGTTCCAAACTTAACAATCGGCCCTCCAGTAATTAAAGCTCTCAGAAAACATTGTTCATTAAAATTCGATGTTCATTTAATGATTTCTCCAGTACATAAACACATAGAAGCTTATGCGGATGCGGGTGCAGATATAATTACTGTGCATCCAGAAGCAACTGATAATTTAGAAGATTCAATAAATAAAATAAAAGATCTAAAAAAAAATGTAGGAGTTTCTCTCAATCCTGAAACAAGTATAGATTTAATAAAAAATCTTTTAGATAAAATTGATTTAGTTTTAATAATGAGTGTAAATCCTGGGTTTGGTGGACAAAAATTCATGCCAGAAGTTTTAGAAAAAATTAAACAATTAAAAAAAATTAGAGAAATAGAAAAACTAAACTTTGATATTGAAATAGATGGTGGGATAAATTTCGAAAATTGCAAAATAGCAATTGAAGCTGGTGCCAATATTCTTGTATCTGGTACAACAGTTTTTAAAAGCAATGATGGAGATATTAAAAAAAATATTAATTTATTAAAAACAAAATAAGTTAATGCAATCTCAAAATTCTCTAAATCTTTCTAATGGAATATTTTTTAAATTAAAATCTTCATTTAAAAAATTATATAAAAATTCAAATTTTTACGAAAAAAGAATTTCAAAAACCTTTGATAACAATTTTGAATATAAACCAAGTCCTCATCTTTTATCTTCAATTATCAAGTATCAGAAAAAAAAATATAAAATTGAAGATTTTGCAACTGAAACTATCTGGAAAAACAATATTTCTGCTAAAGACTTTAAAAAACTTAACAATTTTTTTTGGTTTTTCAGTTTAGATTTAAAATCATCTAAAGAAACCACGCAATCAATTATTCTGAATTGGATTAATAAAAATGAAAAATTTAATGAAAATATTTGGGAATTCAATATTACTGCAAAAAGAATTATTGCTTGGCTTTCTAATCATCAGTTAACGTATGAAGATAGTAATGAAGAATATAGATTATATTTTAATCATATGGTTCAGAAACAAACCAACCATTTATTAAATGATATCAAAAATTTAGATGAAACAGAGGAAAAACTGATTGGTTGTGCTGCAATAATTTTAACAGGTTTGGCGTATAAAGATGAGAAAAATTATTTAGACAGTGGTTTAAATATATTAAAAAATTTAATCAAAAACTCTCTTGATAAAAAAGGTTTTCCCAAATCAAGAAATATTCAAAATTTAGTTTTTTATCTTAAATATCTAATCATTATTAGAGAATGGTTTAAAGAATCGCAAAATTCAATTCCAGAATATGTTGATGAAACTATATATTATTTAGGATCCAGTTATGCTTTTATATGGCAAAACATAAAACAAGATATCTTTTTTAATGGAAATTATTCATCTAATCATAATGAATTTGACCAATATCTAAAACGATTTGGATATACTTTTAAAAATCAAATTAATGAGTTAGCTGGATATATAATATTAAAAAATAAAAAATTTATCCTTGCAGCTGACGTTGGATCAAGTCCTGAAAAAATATATACCAAAAATTATCAGGCAGGCGCCTTATCTTTTGAAATTTTTTCTAACGATAAAAAATTAATTTCAAATTCTGGATATTATCCAGATCCAAAAAACAGACTGAATAAATTTTCCAAAAGCACTGCTTTACAAAGTACACTTGCAATTGAAGATTATTCTTCATCTGATTTTATTAAGGTTGATGATAATTTTTTGATACAAAAAGATTTAAAAATTGAAAATAAAAATATAGTTTTTGAGAAAAATTATTGGAAAATTTCAGCTAGTCATAATGGTTACTCCAAAAAGTTTAAATTAGATCATCATAGAGAAATAGAATTCTATCCTGAACAATTTAAATTTATTGGTCATGATAAAATAGTAAGAAAAGATCCTGATAAGCAAATTAAATTTGATATTAGATTTCATCTTCATCCCGACTCTAAAGTTATGAAAACACAAAATAATAAGTTTATATTAATACAATTAGAAGACGAAGGTTGGCAATTTAGTTGTGATAACTATGATATAAATATTGATAATGGTTTATATTTCGGTAATAAAAATTCATATCAAGAAAACCAAAATATATTTATCTCTGGCATGAGTAATGAAAGTGAACAAACAATTAAATGGGAAATAAGTAAAATATAATGAAAAAAATAAAGACAGCTCTTATTTCTGTATCAGATAAAAATAATTTAAAACCAGTTTTAGAAATTTTAAAAAAATATCAAATCAGAATAGTTAGTTCTGGTGGAACTTATAAAGAAATAAAAAAATTAAAATTTAATTGTTTAGAAGTATCTGATTTTACAGATTCTCCTGAAATTTTAGAAGGAAGAGTTAAAACCTTACACCCAAAAATACACGCAGGGATTTTAAATAAAAGAAATAATAAAAAACATTTAAATGACTTAAAGAAAAATAATTTTGAAAATATTGATCTAGTAATTGTAAATTTTTATCCTTTTGAAAAAACTTTAGAAACTACAAATAATCACAAAAAAATTATTGAAAATATAGACGTGGGAGGCCCCACTATGGTTAGGTCTGCTGCTAAAAATTATAATGATGTAACGGTGATTACTTCTGCAGATCAATATCAAGAATTAATAGATGAAATGAATAAATATAATGGAGCAACATCATTAGAATATAGAGAAAAACTATCAAGAATAGCTTTTACTGAAACTGCTTACTATGATTCTGTGATTTCAAATTATTTCAATAAAAAGGCAAATATACATTTACCAGATAGAAGAGTTTTTTCTGCAAATTTAATTGAAAAACTTAGGTATGGAGAAAATCCACATCAATTCAGTGGATATTATTCGAAAAATTTAAAAACTAATTTAAAACAACTTCAAGGAAAACAACTAAGTTATAACAATTATAACGATATATTTGCTGCCTTGACTATTTCAAAATCTTTACCAAAAAATAAAGGCACTGTAATTGTAAAACATGCAAACCCTTGTGGTGTATCAATAAATTCAAATTCTATAGATAGCTATAAATCTGCATTAGCATGTGACCCCATAAGTGCTTTTGGAGGAATTGTCTCTTGTAATTTTAAAATAAGGAAAAATCTTGCAGTTGAACTAAATAAGCTTTTTTTAGAAGTAATTATTGCTAATGGTTTTGATAGTGATGCCCTAAAAATACTTAAAACTAAAAAAAATTTACGTGTAATTGATGCAACAAATTATTCACTCAGTGAAATTACAAAATTCAATTCATCAAATGAAGCAATATTAGTTCAATCTGAAGACTTAAAAATATTCAAAAATAAAGATTTTAAAGTTGTATCTAAAAGAAAACCAAACCCTAAAATGCTTAGAAATCTAATTTTTGCATTCAATGTTTGTAGATATGTTAAATCAAACGCAATTGTTCTCGCAAAAGATGAGTCAATTGTTGGTATCGGATCAGGTCAACCAAGTAGATTAGATAGCTGTGAGATAGCAATTAATAAAATGAGAAAATTTAATTTATTTGGAGATAATTTGGTTGCAGCATCAGATGCTTTCTTTCCATTTGTGGATGGAATTGAAAAATTAGTTCAATCAGGAGTTCAAGCCGTAATTCAACCTTCTGGATCAATTAGAGATAAAGAAATAATTAAATTTGCAAACGAAACAGATATTATTCTAGTCTTTTCTAAGACAAGGCATTTCAGACATTAATAATTTTGTCTATCTTGGCAGCTAAAATAAAATCATTTTCTGAAAGGCCTTTGATGGCATGTGTGGTAATTTTAATTTCTGCATAACCCCAACCAAAACTTATATCTGGATGATGACCCTCATCCTCAGAAATTTTGCCAACTTCATTAACAAAATTTTGACTCTTTATAAAATTTTCAAATTTAAATTTTTTAAATAGAAAGAATATTTTATTTTTATCTTCTGTAATATCCCATCCATCTACTTTCTTCTGATATTTATGAATTTCAGATATATCAAAAGGAATAACTCCACCTTCACATGGTAAGCATTTTTTATTATAAAGATCTGTCATAAATATTTACTTTTGAAATTGTTTTATACGAAATTCCTTTTGATTTGTCATTTTATAATCAATATATTTTGATTGAGTAATTTGTAATTTTAGATCCTCAAAAGATTTATCTCCAATTAAACTTGCATAATATACCCACTTATCGATTATCAATAAGTCTGAAAAAGAAACACCTTTTAGTGAATTAAATAAAACAGTTTTTTTATGATGTTTATTTTTATCCTCTTCAAATTCAATTTTTTTCCATTTATCATCATATTTCATTAAATTACTCTCATTATTTGCAGTTTTAAATTTAGGAAACACACTATAAAATTCAGAACATCCTCTTCTAATTGTAGATTTATATTTCAAATGTTGATTAAGCATTGGGGAGAGATCTTTTAAAACTTTTTCAGCTTCGTCTATACTTGAACAATAAATTATCCCTTTATAAACACCTTTTATACCTGGTCTTAATTCAATTAAACACTTCCTTAAATTATTTTGGGGAAATTTAAAATTATCAAAAATTAAATATAATTTAACTAAATTCAATACATCAATTGGCTCTATTTGAACTTTGAAGCATCCAAAACAAAATTTTGGAATAATTTTTCTTTTGTTAAATATGTTATGATGTCTAAGACAATTTAAATCAGTGGTGTTTTGTCTATAAACCTGTGTTTCAATAAAATGTGATAAATTTAAATTTTTAATCTTATTTTTATGAAAGTAAGCAGATTTTAAGAAACTTGATAAATTATTTTTACTAATCAGTAATTCTTCAAAATTAATATTTTTATTTAAATTTATAAGTTCTTTGCTTATTTCTACAATTGGACTTTTAATTTTTGGTATACAAAATCTCAACGCCTGAATTAGATTGTATATTGAATTTGAATTATTTTCGTCAATATTTAGTGCAGAAATAAAATTTTCTATTGCCTCTTCATATCGACCTAGAGAAATATAAGCTGTTCCAAGGTTATTATAAGCATTAACATATTTGGGATTTATTCTTTTAAGTTTTATTAAGTATTCTATTGAATCTTTGTATTTACCCAATTTATTATAAATTAAACCTAAATTATTATAAGAATAAATAAATGATGGGTTTAAATATATTATTTTTTTATAATATTTTATTGCCTCATCATAATTTTTAGTCTCTTCATAAATAACTCCTAAATTATATTGTGCTTCTATTAAATTTGGTTCAATTCTAATTAATTTTTTGTAAAGTTTTTTTGCTTCATTAAAATTTTTTTGATTTTGATATTGGAGCGCTAAATTAAAAACCTGCTTAATATTTATTGTAAGTTTGTTTGTCATTTATGGAGCGGGCAAAGGGGGTCGAACCCTCGACCTTCTCGTTGGCAACGAGACGCTCTACCACTGAGCTATGCCCGCCTAGAAAATATTATAACTAAACACTTTTTTTAATTCAATCAATACTAATTTACATTTTCTATGTTATATTCAATTTGATTATGAAAAAAGACGATTTACCAATTAATATTCCAGTATTTCCATTAAGTAATTTTATTATTTTTCCCAAAACTACAGTTCCATTAAATATTTTTGAACCACGTTACATTGATATGGTTAACGATAGTATGAAATCAAATAAAATAATAGGAATGATACAGCCTCAATCATCTAGCTATCAAAAAGCTCAACCTGAGCTTCATAAAGTAGGTTGTATTGGTAAAATAACAAGTTTTAGAGAAACAGAAGATGGTAGATATTTAATTGAATTAAAAGGGGTAGCAAGATTTAAATCTATTAAAGAATTGGAGACTGTAACTAAATATAGAATTTTACACGTAGATTATGCTGATTATATTCAAGATTTAGATAATAAAAAAGAAGATCTTAAATTCTCTGATTTAGAGTTGATCTTCAAAGATCTGAAGTCTTTGTTTGAAAAAAAAGGTTTTATCATTAACTGGAAAGCACTAGAAAAACAAAGTTTAGATGAAACAATAAACGCCTTAGCTATGGCCTCACCCTTTTCTTTGGAAGAAAAACAAGTTTTATTGGAAGCTAAAAATTTAGATATTAGGAAAAATAAAATTTCCGAGATATTAAAAACATATACTCACGATATCTACGAAAATAACACTATTCAATAATTAATAATTCAAACCAGTATCTGCTATTTCTTTTAGGATATTATTTATAGAGTTTTTGCTTCCTAAATATTTTATAGAATTTAAAAAAAAATTATTTTTAGTCTTACTTTCTTTGTTAAAAAATTCATAAATAAAGTCAATTCCATTTGAAAAAATAAAATTTATATGTTTCATATTTTTTTGAAATTCGTGATTTATAGAACTATTTAATGGTAATCCAAGATCTATTTTATTTTTAATTAACTCTAATAATATTTTTATATCTCTAATAGTCATATTAAAGCCTTGTCCAGCTAAAGGGTGTACTTTGTGAGTTAATTCACCAAAAGCTAGAATATTTTCATGATAATAATTTCTTAAATTTGCAGACGATAATTCAAATGAAGAAATTTTTTTAATTTTTTTTATTTTATATTTTGGATTATGTAAGTTTATTAATTCAATTAAATTTTCTTTTTTAATTTTAGTAGTATTTTTTATAGAATAGACAATAGATGTTTCTTTATTAGAAATAGGTAGAAATGCCAAAGGTCCAATTTTTGTAAATACTTGCCTTGCAATTTTATTATCAATTTTATCATGTTCCAGTATTAAAGTATAAGCTAAACTTTTATATTTTTTGATAATTTTTTTACTAAAAAATTTTTTTGTAATTAAGTTTGAAAAATTTAAATTGATTAAAAGATTATATTTATTCTGAATATTTGTTAAATTTATTTTATTTTGTATCCTAAAAAGTTTATTTCTTTTTAGACTTTTTTCTAAAATATTGTAGAGATCAAAACTTCTTACCATTGAAAAAAGTTCATGATTTGTATTTTCGAACTCTAATAATTTTTCTTGATTTAATTTATCTGAAAGAATTTCAATTTTGTTTAATTTCCAGACAATTTGATCAATATTAACTATATTATTATTAAAATATTCAACGTTACTTTTTGTAATACCTATAGTCCTAGATTGATCGACTTTTTGTTTTTTTTTATCTCTTAAAATATCTACATGTATATTTTGATTAACTAAAGCTTTTGCTAAAGCTAAACTAGTTAGTCCACTTCCTATTATACAAATCCTCATAATATTTTTAATTTTAACAACAAAAATTAGATGATACAAAGTGGTATAATTGATTTGTATAAATGGACATTAAAAAAACAGCTAATTTATTGCTTAATTTTACTTTAAAGCGATTAGCAGAAATATCTGGTATAGTAATTTTCGCTGCTGGTATTTTCTTATTTATTGCACTTTTTTCATATTCGCCTGAGGACCCCAACTTTATTTTTCCCAAAGATACTAAGATTAAAAATTTATTAGGTTTTCAAGGAAGTTTTGTTTCTGATCTGTTTTTTCAATCTTTTGGATTCGTTGCTTATCTAATTTCTTTCACATACATAATTACTGGCATCAATATATTTCGATTAAAGGAGTTTTTTTTAATAATTGAAAATACTTTTATAGCAATTTTATATATTATAGTTGGAACATTATTTTTAAATCATTTTTATTCTGATGCTTTTACACTTTACATAAATGGAAATGGAGGTTTTGTTGGAGGCTATTTTGGACAAACTTTTTTAAACTCAATAATTCTTATAAATGAAACATTAACTTATTATGTTTTAATTATACTAATTGCTGCTTTATTTTTATTAAGTGTAAATTTTCACCCTATTAAATTTTATAATTCGTTAATAAAAATTATTAAGTTTTTTTCTAAAAAAGAAAATAAATCATATACAGATAAAAGTGAACTTATAAGTGAATATATTCCTCAAGAGGAAATTAAAAACTTAATACAAGAGGACTTGCCATTTATTAAAGCAGAGAATAAATCAAATGCAAAAAACAAGTTCCAATTACCAAAAATAGAATTATTAAAAGCTCCAACTAAGAAAGAACGAGAAAATTCAAATAAAAATGAAACAAATGACCCTAAATTTTTAGAAAAAATTCTAATGGACTTTGGAGTTAAAGGAGAAATTCAAAAAGTAAGTCATGGTCCAGTTGTAACACTCAATGAATTTGAACCGGCTGCTGGTGTAAAAGTTTCTAAAATTATAAATTTATCAGATGATATAGCTAGGAACACTAGTTCTGAATCTGCTAGAATTTCAACTATACCAGGTAGCAATACTGTAGGAATTGAACTACCAAATAATACAAGAGAAAACGTCTATCTCAGTGAAATTCTAAATAACCCAGATTTTAAAAAAAAAGAAACAAAATTACCAATAGCTCTTGGAAAAAATATTTCTGGTAAACCTATTGTAGGAGATCTATCTACTATGCCTCATTTACTCATTGCTGGTACTACAGGTTCAGGAAAATCTGTTTGCATTAATACAATTATTTTATCTCTTCTTTACCGACACACGCCTGAAAGATGTAAGTTTATATTAATTGATCCTAAAATGCTTGAGCTTTCAACATATGAGGGCATACCGCACTTACTTTGCCCTGTAATAACCGAAGCTAAAAAAGCTGCGTCAGTTCTTGGTTGGGTAGTAAAAGAAATGGAGAGTAGATACAGGTTAATGACAAAAGAAGGAGTTAGGAATATTGATGGTTACAATGCCAAGCATAAACTTCCTATGCCCTACATAGTAGTGGTGGTAGATGAAATGTCAGATTTAATGTTAGTGGCTGGAAAAGAGATAGAAAACTATATTCAAAAATTATCTCAAATGGCTAGAGCTGCTGGGATTCATATTATTATGGCTACACAAAGACCTAGTGTTGACGTAATAACAGGTACAATTAAAGCTAATTTTCCAACAAGAATATCTTTTCAAGTGACTTCAAAAATAGATAGTAGAACAATTCTGGGCGAACAAGGAGCAGAACAGTTATTAGGAAAGGGAGACATGCTTTATATGTCATCTGCTAACCGAATAGTAAGAATTCATGCTCCATTTGTCTCAGATAATGAAATAGAGAAAATAAACAATTTTTTAAGATCACAAGCTGAACCAGACTATATTGATGAAATCTTGAATTTTGCAGACGAGAGAGAGTTAGGATCAAATACAGATCAAGGAGATAAAGATGAATTATATCAACAAGCTGTTGAAATAATTAGATCTGAAGGAAAAGCCTCTACCTCGTTTTTACAAAGAAAACTTCAAATTGGGTACAATAGAGCTGCACGAATAATTGATATGATGGAAGCTGATGGAATTGTTAGCAAAGCAAATCATGTGGGTAAAAGAGACGTTCTTTGATGTTAAGATTGTTGCTATTGGTTTGTCTAATTAGTTTATCTAGTGAAGTAAATGCAAACAATAAAGGTCAAATAATTAATAAATTAAAAGATACTTTAAATTTAAATTTTGATTTTGAACAAAATATAAATGGAAAAATTGAATTCGGAAACTGTACAATTCAATATCCAAAAAAAATGTTTTGCGCGTATGATCAAAAAAACAAAGTTATAGTTTCAAATGGAAAATCTTTAGTTATAAAATCTACTTCTAGCTATTACAGGTATCCATTGAATAAAACATCATTAAATTTTATTTTAGATAAAAATTTTTTATTAAAAAAAATATCTGAATTAAATGAAGAAATTATTAATAATTCTCTGGTCAAGTTTACAATAAATGAAAATAATCAATCAATAGAGATTTTTTTTAATATAAATAATTATAATTTAATTGGCTGGCAAACTAAAGATATTTATCAAAATATTGCTGTCACACTTCTTTATTCGGTTAAATCAAATCAAAATGTTGACGAAAAAATATTTAAAACTCCTCTTCAAAATTAAATTTTAACAATTTCTGATTTAAATATTTTCATTCCTCTGGCTAGATAATTATTAAGTGCATTTTTATGATCCAAAGAACAAGTATGAAGCCAAACTCTCTCTACATTTTGTTGAAATGATTTTTTAATAGCATCTGATAATAAAAATGATCCCAATTTTTTATTTTGATATTCTTCTAATATTCCAAAATATGCTATTTCTACTTCTTTCTTTTCGAAATGAATAATTAATTCAAAGAAACCAACTAAATCTTTTTTATTTTTTAATACAAATGTTTTAACATTTTTATTGGATACGTATTTGATCCACTGCTCTTCTGTCCATATTAATCTATCAATCCATTTATGTTTTTTACCTATATTTTTATAAAAAAATTTATTTAACTGAAAATCAGTAGGTTCAATCAAGTTAACTTTGTAATCTTCTGAAGGTGGTTCACCATCTTTTAAATCATGCAGTGAGTTTATTTCTAGATAATTTCTTTTAACTTGTTCTGTCACTCGACCATTTTTCCAACACGTTCACCGCCAAATAAATGAAAATGCAAATGAGGGACCTCTTGACCACCATGTTCACTAATATTAGCTAGTGCCCTGTAACCTTGGCCTACTTCTGTTGAAATACCTAGCTTTTTTGCAACTATATTTATACCTTTCAAAAAACCTACCATCTCTTCTGATGATGCATTCACACTAAAATCATCAAGATCTATATATTTTCCTTTAGGAATTACTAGAGCATGAACTTTCTTTTGTGGGTTAATATCATGAAATGACAAGACATAATCATCTTCGTAAATTTTATTGCAAGGTATCTCTCCACGTAAAATTTTAGCAAAAATATTATTGTCATCGTAGTTCATTTTTTTCTTTTTTCTAATTCTTCCATTACTTCTTCAATTTTTAAATCATTAGCTTCCAAATACATTAGCAGATGATAAAAGACATCGGCTGCTTCATGAATTTTGTTTGTATTTTCTTCTATAGCTTCAATTAATTCATCAATTTCTTCCAAGACCTTAGCTTTACTCAAAGATTTGTCTGTAAGTAATTTATTTGTATAAGAACCTTCAACTGGATTAGTTTTTCTCTCTCTTGCAAGTTTTATTAAATTTTCTAATGTATTAAGCATATCAAATTCTAACAGGTATTCCTTTTGAATCCAGATATTCCTTTGCTTCTTTTACAGAGTATTTTCCATAATGAAATATTGATGCTGCTAATACTGCACTAGCATTTCCTAATTTAATTCCATCAACTAAATGATCTAAATTCCCTACTCCACCTGATGCAATTACGGGAATATTTACCTTGGATGAAATTTTAGACATAAGTTCAATATCGTAACCTACCTGGGTGCCATCTCTATCCATTGATGTTACTAATAGCTCACCTGCTCCACTACTTTCCATTTTAGATGCAAATTCTATCGCATCAATTCCGGTATTGTTTCTTCCACCGTGTGTGAAAATTTCCCATTTATCGATATTTTTTTTAGCATCAATAGCTACTACAATACATTGTGAACCAAATTTTTTTGAGCTTTCAACTACTACCTCTGGGTTTTGAACTGCTGCAGTATTAATAGAAACTTTATCTGCTCCACAATTAAGTAATTTATTTATATCATCAACACTTCTAACACCTCCCCCAACTGTTAATGGGACAAAGCATTTTTTTGAAGTTTTCTCTACGACATCATAGATTGTATCTCTATTTTCATTTGATGCAGTTATATCTAGGAAACAAATTTCATCTGCTCCTCCATCAGAGTAAATTTTAGCCTGTTCGACTGGATCACCTGCATCCTGCAGATCAACAAAGTTTATTCCTTTTACAACGCGTCCATTTTTAACATCTAAACAAGGTATTATTCTATTCTTAAGCATTTAATTCCTTAGCTAATTCATCCAATTTAATATCACCATCATAAATAGCTTTTCCAATTATAATGCCTTCAATATTTTTATTATTTAATTCCTTAGCTTTTTTAATATCATGTATTGATGAAACTCCACCTGATATGATTACTGGACAATTAGATGTATCAGCAACCTTAACTGTTTCTTCAAAATTAGGACTTTGCTTCATCCCATCTCTGTTAATATCGGTATAAATTAATCTGCTTGCGCCATAATCATTCACTTCTTTTAAGTAATCTAAAGTTAATTGATTTGAATTTTCTTTCCAACCAGATACAGATAAATAACCATCTTTAGCATCTAATCCTAAAGCAATTTTATTTGGAAATTTTTCACATGCTTCTTTTAAAAAAATTTTATCTTTTATAGCAGCGCTTCCTAAAATTACTTTTTCTACACCGGCATCAGTATATTTCTTAATACTTTCAAAATTTCTTACTCCACCTCCAATCTCAATTTTAAGATCAAATTTAGTAACTATATCTTGAATAATATCTAAATTAACTGTTTCACCAGTTAAAGCTCCATCTAAATCAACTATGTGTAAATTTTTAAAACCATGATCTTTATATTTTCTAGCCTGTTCAACTGGAGACATTTCATATTCAATTTTATTATCAAAGTCTCCTTTTACTAACCTCACACACTTTTTATCCTTGATATCTATCGCTGGGAATATTTTCATTATAAATTTATAAAATTATCAATTATTTTAAGCCCGATTTTATCACTTTTCTCAGGGTGAAACTGCGTTCCAAAAATATTTTCTTTTTCAACTGAACAAACGATATTTGAAGAATAATCTGTTGTTGCTGAAATTACATTTTTATCTTCTGGAACAAATTCATAACTATGAACAAAATACATGTGAGATTTATTTTCAATGTTTTTAAAAATTTTACTATTTTTCGTTATATTAATTTCGTTCCAGCCGATGTGCGGAAGTTTGTATTTTCCTTTTTGATTATTAATTTTTGATACCCTGCCTGAAATCCAACCAAGACCTTTTGTTTCTATTTCTTCATAACCAATGTCTGCAAACATTTGTAAACCAACACAAATTCCAAGTAATGGTTTTTTATTACTTATTGCAAATTCGTTTAATGTATCTACTAAACCATTAATATTATTAAGTGCATCAACACAACTCTTAAACGAACCCTGTCCTGGCAAAACAACTTTGTCAGAAGATTTAATCTTATTTATATCCGATGTTACTTTGATATTTACTTTATCTTTGGCAACTTCCTTAAATGAGTTTATTACCGAGCTTATATTGCCCGAATTATAATCAACAATAGTGACGTTCATTAAACTTATAATGAGCCTTTAGTTGATGGAATACTTTTTTTGCTTCTAGGATCCATCTCTAATGCCTCTCTTAATGATCTTGCTAATGCTTTATAGCAAGACTCAATGATGTGGTGACTGTTATCACCATAAATATTTTCGACGTGCATTGTAATACCTGCGGCCTGTGAAAATGCCTGGAACCATTCCTTAAACAATTCAGTGTCCATCTCACCAAGTTTCTCAACTTTTAATTTTACTTTCCAAATTAAATAAGGCCTGTTTGAAACATCTATTGCAACTCTAGTTAATGTTTCATCCATAGGAATAACTCTGTGTGCATATCTTTTGATACCTACAAATTTTTTTGCAGCTTTTTTTAAAGCTTCACCGATTGCAATTCCTGTATCTTCAGTTGTGTGGTGAAGATCAATATGAGTGTCGCCTTTTGCTTTTACTTTTAAATCTATCAAAGAATGCTTTGATAGTTGCTCAAGCATGTGATCTAAAAAACCTATTCCAGTATCAATTTGGTATTTACCTTTACCATCAATGTTTAATTCAACATTAATACTTGTTTCTTTTGTTTTTCGAGAAACTTTTCCTTTTCTAGCCATATAAATTAAATGGTATACATACTTAATCCAACTATATCAATATTAGTGTAAAGACTTGAAGTATCAAAAATAGTTACCATTTATTAGTTATGACAACAATTGTACTAGTTAGAAAAAATAATGAAGTTGTAGTTGCTGGTGACGGACAAGTAAGTATGGGAAATACTGTTGTTAAAAGCACAGCTTCAAAAGTTAGAAAAATTGAAAAAAGAGATGTAGTTGCTGGATTTGCAGGATCAACTGCTGATGCATTAACTCTATTTGAGAGATTAGAAGGAAAATTAGAAAAACATGCTGGTAATTTATCAAGGGCTGCCGTTGAATTAGCAAAAGATTGGCGAACTGATAAGTATTTAAGAAGATTAGAAGCATTAATGGCCGTAGGAGATAAAAATAATAGTTATATAATTTCTGGAACTGGAGATGTTCTGGAACCTGAAGGTGATGTAATAGGAATAGGCTCTGGTGGAAATTATGCTTTAGCTGCTGGAAAAGTTTTAATGGAAGGTAATTTGTCTGCAGAAGAAGTGGCTAAAAAAGCAATTAAAGTTGCGGCAGATATTTGTGTTTTTACAAATGAAAATGTTAAAATTGAAAAAATATAATGGATAACTCAAACGTAACACCTTTGCATCCTAAAGAAAAAACTCAAAAAGAAGAAGCATCTTTGGTAAGTGCTCTTTCACCAAGAGAGATCGTTTCAGAATTAGATCGTTTTGTTGTTGGACAAAATAAAGCAAAAAAAGCTGTTGCTGTTGCATTAAGGAATAGATGGAGAAGACAGGCTTTAAAAGGTGAAATGAAAAATGAAGTTTTGCCAAAAAATATTTTGATGATTGGGCCAACAGGAGTTGGAAAAACAGAAATTTCTAGAAGACTTTCAAAACTAGCAGAGGCTCCTTTCGTTAAAGTTGAAGCAACTAGATTTACAGAAGTCGGGTATGTTGGAAGAGATGTAGAGCAGATTGTTAGAGACTTAATTGAAATTGCAATTGCAATGGAAAAAGTAAAAAAAAGAAAAGAAGTTTATGCGCAAGCTCAAAAAGCAGCAGAAGAAAAAGTATTAGATGCTTTAGTGGGGAAAAAGGCAAGCCTTGCAACAAGAGAGAGTTTTAGAAAAAGACTAAGAAATGGTGACTTAGATGACAATGAAATAGAGATAGCTGTAAGCGATACAGGTTCTAACGGTGCATCTTTTGAAATCCCAGGAATGCCAGGTGCTAATGTTGGTATGATAAACATTGGAGAAATGATCGGTAAATCTATGGGAAACAAAGAAAAAAAGAAAAAAATGTCGGTTAAAGAATCGCATGAAATTTTAATTAATGATGAATCAGACAAACTAATTGAACAAGATAAAATTGTTAAAGCCGCTAAATTATCAACAGAAAATAATGGTATAGTGTTTTTAGATGAGATAGATAAAATTTCAGCAAGAACAGATCGTGTTGGTGGTGATGTTTCTAGAGAAGGGGTACAAAGAGATTTATTACCTCTTATCGAGGGAACAACTGTGAATACAAAACATGGTCCAATAAAAACTGATCATATTTTATTTATTGCTTCAGGTGCTTTTCAACTAGCGAAACCATCTGATCTGCTACCTGAGTTACAAGGAAGATTGCCTATAAGAGTTGAGCTAGAAGCTTTAACAAGCGAAGATTTTAAAAGAATCTTGAAAGAACCAGACTACAGTTTAATAAAACAGTATGTAGCTCTATTAAAAACAGAAAATGTAGAGCTTGAATTTTCTGATGATGGTATTGACACAATTGCAAATATTGCATCAGAAGTTAATGCAACAGTTGAGAATATTGGGGCAAGGAGGCTACATACAATTATTGAAAAAATATTGGATGATATTAGTTTCACAGCAACAGACAGAGCTGGAGAAAAAATCATTATAAATAAAGAATATATTAATAAAAACCTTGATAATTTAGTAAAAGATACTGATCTCTCTAAATTTATTTTATAAATTTATTCTTCTTTAAAAGAATATAAAATGCACCACTGCCACCGTCTTCTATTTTGGCATCTTGTATATCATTTATAACTTTCATTAAATTTTGATTATTATTAATAAATTCAGGTACAGAATATTTCAAAATACTTAGGTCTTTAGAAACATAAGGATCTTTTTCAACATCTGAATGAATACCCTTTCCAGTAACAATAATTAATTTACTTACTCCTTCTTCAAATGCTTTTAATATAAATTGTTCTATAGTATTATTTGCTTGTTCAAGTGTATATCCATGAAGATCTAAAGATCTGACTTTTAAATGATTTTTAATTTGAGGTTTAAAATCTTTGTCTACAATTTTTTCTTTACTTAAAACAAAAGTTTGCCAATCTTTTTTATCTTTGTCTGAAATATTATCGTTCAATTAAGTTAAAATATTAACCAACTGCCAATTTGGATTTACCGAAGTGGTGTCTCTAGAGAAAACCCATGTATCATAAATTTTTTTAATCTTTTCAGGATCTCCAGATACAATTTTTTTATCTTTATCTTTTATACAAGTGATTACTTCAGCTATAAAATCAACTGTTACATTTAAAATATTTCCAACCTTTTTGTGTTCTTTTATTTCTGCTTTATTTACACCAATAAATGTAATTTCTGCGAAGTGACCTCTTTTAGCTCTTTCTTTTAAAGCATCATCAAATTGATTAAATATATCTTTATTCAGCAAAGGTTTAGCGTTTGTAATTTTATTATCATTGTCACTAAAATCTGTAATTATTGTTTCATATGCAATTTTTGCACCTTTAAGAAATTCTTTTTGAGCCTCATCATCAAAATTTTCTTTTGGTTTTGCTGCTTGTTCAGCTTTAATATTTTTTAAAACCTCTTTGAATTGAGCCGGAGATTTACCTTCAAAGCCTGATCTTCGACCAAGTATACCTCTGAGTCTTAGAAATATAAATCCCGCTATCATTGCTAATAGAATTATATCTATATACTGGAAACTGTAATTCATGTAATGATAGTAATTACTCTATTGATTAATTTCAACCAGCAATTTAGACTAAAGACAAATGAACCCAATTCTTTTTTTAATTATTCTTATTCCTGCTATTGAAATTTATCTTTTTATTAAAATAGGTGGGCAAATTGGAGCATTAACAACCATTTTACTCATATTTTCTACAGCAATTCTTGGCATTTATTATGCCAAATATGAAGGATTAAATACTTTAAAATCTGGTTTTTCACAATTGAGCAGAAATGAAACACCAGCATATGAAGTTATTTCTGGTGCAGCGATTGCTTTTGCAGCCTTACTATTAATTATTCCAGGTTTTGCAACAGATTTTTTTGGGTTTTTATTGATATTTCCAATCAGCAGAAAATTTATTTTTAAGAATTTTTCAAAAAAATTTACTAAAAAAAAGTCAGAAAGAAATAATTTTATTGATGGGGATTTTGAAGATATAGAAGATGACGATGAAAACAGAAAAATATAAAATTTTGAGTAGATTTATAAAAGACTTGTCAAGTGAAACGCCAGATATTGAAACATATTTATTTGTAAAAGACAGAATAGCTAAATATCAACTGGGCATAGACATAAACTCAAAAGCAATAAAAAATAAAATGGTAGAAATAAATACTACTTTTAAGTTTGAGGATAGAGAAGAAAATAAAAAAAAATCATATTTTGAAATAATTTATACAACAATAGTCAAGATAGACGATGATGTACTAGATAAAAAAGAGTTAGAGAAAATAATTTTATGTGATGCGCAAATTGCAATTTACCCTCACATGGAAAAAGCACTGTTAGATCTTTTACACAATTCAGGTTTTCCTGGGGTAAAATTTGAAAAAAAAGTCGATTTCGAAAATTTGTATAATCAAAGATTTAATTAAAATAATTTTTTTTTAAATGTTCTTTCAAATACTTCTTGTGTTTTTCCACCTCATCAGCCGAAGGTAAAACTACTTTCTTAAAATATTCAGTTTTTGAATTACTATTTTCTTCTGCATCTAAATTTTGTTTAAAATTTAAAGTTGGTTCTTTTTGATCGATTAGATTAATATAAACTTTTGCCAGTAAATCACAGTCTATAAGTGCTGTATGATGGGTTCTTCGTGAGTTATCTATTCTGAATCTTTTACACAAAGCATCTAAATTAACTTGTGATCCAGGATATTTTTCTCTTGCTAAAGCTAATGTATCAATAATTTCGTTCTGAATTTTGTTTTTACCATATAAATTAAGCTCATTATTTAAATGTGCTATATCAAATTCTGCATTATGTATAATTAGTCTTTTATTTTTAATAAAATTCAAAAAATCATCAACTATTTCATTAAATTTTTTTTGTTTTGATAAAAATTCATCAGAATATCCATGAACTTCAAATGCTTTTTCTGAAACTTTTCTCTCTGGATTAAGATAACAATGAAATTTATTATTTGTTGGAGTTAAGTTTTCTAACTCAATACAACCAATTTCAACTATTCTATGACCATCTTTAACAGATATTCCTGTTGTTTCTGTATCTAATACTATTTCTTTCATTTATATAATTAAGTTTAAAATTTCTTTAATTTGCATTTTTATGGCGTTTTTTTTAAAAGTATTTTTAATAATAAAATGCGATTTTTTTTTTTTATATTTTGAATCTAATTGAATTTTTTCAAACATCCTTACAAGTTTATTATTAAAATTTAATCTTTTTTTTAACCTTTTATCTATATCTTTTTTTTTTGATTCAACAAAAACCAGTATATCATTTTTATGAAAAATTTTATTCTCAATAAGCAAGGGAATGTCTAAAACAACAAATTTTTTAGTCTTATTTTTTTTTAAGAAAAGATTTAATCTTTTTCTAATTTCTTTATGAACAATTTTTATTATTTCTTTAAGATTGTTTGGCTTCGTTAATATTGCTTTTGTAATTTCGTTCTTATCTATAGGAAAAGTATAAATATATTTTGGTAATTTTTTTTTTAATTTGTAATAAATTTTTCTGTCCTGTTTATATAATTTTGATACTTCATAATCAGCATTAAAAACTGGATATCCAAAATTATTTGCTACAAATGTTTTTCCGGAACCAATCCTGCCCACCACACCTATTCTAATCATCGTTTAATAAATTAAGAATTTGATTATTTACACTTGGCTCTATATTGTGCCATAACTTAAATGCTTCAAAAGCCTGATAAACAAACATAAATTTACCATTTTCTGTTTGATTTCCCAATTTTTTCCCATTTTTTAGAAAATTAGTTTCTGCAGGATTATAAATCACATCATAAAACAACTTTCCATGACCAATATTTGAAGTCTCTATATCTATAGTCTCATTATTTAAACCTAAGCTGGTTGCATTAATGATTATATCAAATTCAGGAATTTCTCCCCAATTTACAATATTTATTTTATTGAATTGCAATTTTAAGTTTTCAGCTTTTTTGTAAGTTCTATTGCTCAAAATTATTTGGGATACTTCCATTTTATTTAAAGCGAAAATTATTGACGGAACTACTCCGCCTGCGCCCAAAATTAATATTTTTTTATTTTTAGCGTTATAATTTAATTTGTTTATGGCTTTCTGGAAACCAACAATATCTGTATTGTGACCAACTAACTCTCCATTATTAAAACAAATTGTATTTACCGACTGCGTTTGTTCTGCTTCTGGACTTAATTTGTTTAAGAAAGGAATTACAGTTTTTTTGAATGGAACAGTTACATTACAACCATTTATTTCTTGATTTCTAATTTTATTAATAAAATTTTTAACTTCATTTTCTTCAAGTTTAATTTTTTCATAAACTGCATTAATATTATTTTGTTTAAACCAATGGTTATGCAGTTTTGGGGATAAAGAGTGATTGATTGGGTTTCCAATTACAAAATATTTCTTCATTTTTGTAAATTTAGATATTCCTTGATTTTTTTTATAGGTAAGCCCATTATTGTATCCTCATCTCCTTCTATACTGCTAAATAAATTTCTACCTTCACCCTCGATTTGATATACATTGTAAGCGTAAAGATTTTCATCTGATATTTTAGATAGATATTCTTTCAATTCTAAATCTGACAAATTTTTCATTATGAGAGTCGCTTTATCAGTGTAGTTCCAAATCATTGAACCATTTTTAGAAATACAAACAGAACTTATCAAATAATGAAGTTTTCCATTAAGTTTTTTTAATATTCTCATTGCTTCTTCTCTATTCTCTGGTTTGGAAATTAATTCTCCATCTAAATCAATTACACTATCTGCACCAAGTACTACTTTATCTAGTATTTTGGCGCTAATTTTATTTGCTTTTAATTCTGCTAAGTTTTTTGAAATTATTTCTGGACTAGCATTTTCTCTAAGTAAAGATAGCTTTACAACATCTTCATCAACGTTTGAAGGCTCTACAATACTTTCTATATTATTTTTATCTAAAATGTCTTTTCTGACTTTGCTTTTTGACGCTAGAATAATTTTACTTTTCATTGTTTAAGTATATTTCGTGTATTTTTATTATAGATGCAGCAGTTTCTTCTACAGATTTTCTTGTTACATCTATTAAGGGCCATTTGTATTTTTGAAATGTTTTTTTTGCTTGAAGAACTTCTTTTTTTATACTCTCAAGATTGGTATAATCTATTGTTTCTGTTTCTTTTAATGAATTCATTCTATTTTTTCTTAAATCTGCAAGCCTTTCCGGTTCTGTGCTTAATCCAACTACACAAGTTATATGGGGATTTTTCTTAAGTTTTTCAGGCAAAGAATTTTCATTTACCAAAGGAATATTTGATGTCTTAAAGCCTTTGTTTGCAAGATAAATCGAGGTTGGTGTTTTACTTGTTCTACTAACTCCAACAAGAATAATATCAGACTTTTCAACTTCATTTATCAAATTACCGTCATCATGGTTCATAGTAAATTGAATCGCTTCAATTCTATCGTAATATTCATCATTTAAAACATGTTGTCCACTTGGTTCATGAGAGGCTTTTTGATTTAAAATTTTAGAAAAATTTAAAATTAAATTACCAAGTACTCCAAAACAAGGTATCTTTTTTTTTTCACTTTCGTTGGCCAAATATTTAGCAAGGTTATTATCTACAATAGTATATAAAATTATTGAATTTTCATTTCTTTTTGCATCTTCTAAAATTTTTAAAATTTGGTTTTCTGTTCTTGTAAAAGAATAAGAATGAATTTTGTATTCTATATTTAAAAATTGTGCTTTAAGAGCTAAAAATATTCTATCTAAAGTTTCTCCTGTAGAGTCGGAAATTAAATAAATTTGATATGTATTGCTCATGAATAAGTTGTTAATAAATTTGTATTATTTTAATTAAATTTTACAATTTTAAATTTCCCTAGTAGCACCTGTAAAACCTTATTTTTATTAACAATAATAATAAATAAGCTAAAACAATCCACAAAGTTAAAATAATTAGAAAAAGCTTCATTTTAAACAATTTTAATCGACAAACATGTTAGTAAATTGTGAATATAATGTTTATAAAAAATAATCACCTTTATTCACAAGATATATTAATACTACAATAATTAATAAGACTTTTATATGAAACCTTTAAACAAAGTAATTACCAACAAAGACACTTCATTTAATCCTTTATGGATAATGAGACAAGCAGGTCGATATTTACCCGAGTTTAGAGAAATCAGAAAAAAAAATCCTGACTTTATTAATTTATGTTTAAATGACCACTTATCAGCTGAAATAACTCTACAACCACTGAAAAGATTTGATATTGACGCTGCAATAATTTTTTCTGATATTTTAATGTTACCTTATGGTTTAGGTCAAAAAGTAAAATTTGAGAAAAATTTTGGTCCTAAATTAGATAGTCTAGATTTAAATGAAATGGCAAATTTAGATGAAATAGATTTTGTTCAAAAAATATACCCTGTTTATAAAGCAATAAAAAAAGTAAGTTCTAATCCAATCGCAAAAGATAAAAATACTATTGGATTTGTAGGTGCACCTTGGACTCTTCTGGTCTATATGATTAATTTAAAATCTCCAAAGAAAGAATTAAATGAAAATTTTTTTAAAGATGACTTTTTAATCAATAGAATTTTATTAATCATAGAAAAATTTTTAAAAGTACATATTAAAAACCAAATAGATAACGGTGCAAATATTATCCAAATTTTTGATAGTTGGGCTGGTTTATTAGAGGAAAAAGATTTACCAAATTACATCTACACACCTACTTTCAATTTAGTAGAATATGTAAAATCTTTAAATGTACCGGTAATATGTTTTCCAAGAGAGATTAAAAATTATAAAGAATTTTGTGAGATAGTTAAACCTGATGCAATAAGTATTGATTATAATGTTGATCCTAAAAAAATACTTAAAGATATTAAAATTCCTATTCAAGGAGGCTTAGATCCCAAAGTTCTTTTAACAGACTATGAAAATTTGAAAAAAGAAACTTTCAAATATTTAGAAATTTTTAAAGATCATCCTTATATATTTAATCTAGGACATGGTATTCTTCCTGAAACCAATCCAGAGATGGTTGCTAACTTAATTAAAATAGTAAAAAATAATTAAAATATGGATAAAAATCATCCACCAATAAAATATGGTAAAACAGGAGTCCTTATAATTAATTTAGGTACCCCAGATTCAACAAATTGGCTTGATATTAGAAAGTATTTAAAGGAATTTCTGTCAGACAGAAGAGTGATTGAAGTAAATCCTATAGTTTGGCAAATAATTTTAAATTTATTTATCCTAACTTTTAGACCTTCTAAGACTGCCAAGGCTTATAAAGAAATTTGGATGAAAAACGAAAATATGTCTCCCCTTCTATATTATACAAAAAAACAAAGCGAAAAAATCTCTCAGTTATTACAAAAAGAAAATGTCGTTTTGGATTTTGCGATGAGGTATGGAAATCCAAGTATTAAAAAAAAGATACATAAATTGCATGAAATGGGATGTGAAAATTTAGTTATCCTTCCTCTTTATCCACAATACGCGGCAGCAACAACAGCCACAGTTTGTGATGAAGTTTATAGAACATTGATGAAAATGAGATGGCAACCCTCTCTAAAAATAATTCCACATTATGAATCTAATTCTCTTTATATTGATGCATTAGTTAATTCGATAAATAAAAAAATTAATGAAATTAATTGGAAACCAGATTTAATTATCGCTTCATACCATGGGATACCAAAAAAATATTTTGATAAAGGTGATCCGTATCACTGCTATTGTCACAAAACAACAAGACTTATTTCTGAAAAGTTCACTTCCATTAAAATTCAAACTACTTTTCAGTCAAGATTTGGTCCACAAGAATGGCTTCAACCATATACTGACAAAACTTTAGAAAATTTACCTAAAGAAGGAATTAAAAATATTCTTACAATTTGTCCAGGTTTCTCATCCGACTGTGTAGAAACTTTAGAGGAAATATTAATTCAAGGTAAAGAAAGTTTTGTAAATGCTGGAGGGTTAAATTTTGATATGGTCCCATGTTTAAATGATAATGATGATCATATATTTTTGTTAAAGTCTTTAATTGAAAACAATCTCTAATTAATGAATACATATTTACTATTTAAATCTTTACATTTAATAGCAGTCGTTTCCTGGATGGCCGGTCTTTTATATCTACCAAGAATTTTTGTTTATCATGTTGAGAATAAAGAAAAAAAAGAAGCTACTGATATATTTGAAGTGATGGAGAGAAAATTATTTTTTTATATTATGCGCCCCGCAATGATATTTACTTGGGTATTTGGATTGACTTTGATTTATTTAAATGGAATAGAAATTTTTGCACAGCTGTGGTTTCAGATAAAGATAGTTCTGATAGTTTTGCTATCAGCCTATAATGACTTTTTAGGTAAATGTCTTGCTAGTTTAAAAAATTCTACAAATACAAAATCTGCTAAATTTTTTAGAATTATTAATGAAATACCAACCATAATTTTAATTATTGTTGTATTTTTAGCCATTTTTAAACCAATCTAGGGTTGAAATAATAAAAACAGGATATATATTCATTATATTGATAATTCCTTATCAACAAACCAATCATGAACATTCAAGAACTAAAACTTAAATCATCTGAACAGCTTATTACACAGGCAGAAGAACTTGGCATTGAAAATGCTAGTACCTTAAGAAAACAGGAAATTCTTTTTGCTATTTTAAAAAAAGTTGCAGAAAAAGAGGAGATTACCGGTGTTGGTGTTTTGCAGTTACTGCAAGACGGTTTTGGTTTTCTTAGAGCGATGGAGTCTAATTATCTTCCAGGACCGGATGATATATATGTAAGTCCAAGCCAAATTAGAAAATTCGGTTTGAGAACAGGAGATACTGTTGAAGGACCAGTAAGAGCCCCTAAGGAAGGTGAAAGATATTTTGCATTGTTACAAGTTAGTAAAATAAATTTTGAAGAACCAGAAAAAGCAAGACATAAAATTGCGTTTGATAATTTAACACCGTTGTACCCAGACAAACAATTGGTAATGGAAATTGAAAAAACTAAGGTGGAAAAAAAACCAGACCTTACACCAAGATTAATTGATCTAGTTAGTCCAATTGGCAAAGGTCAAAGATCTATAATTATCTCACCACCCAAAGCTGGTAAAACTATGATTTTACAAAGTATTGCAAACTCAATAGCTAAAAATTATCCAGAGTGTTATTTGATAGTATTACTGATAGATGAACGTCCGGAGGAAGTTACAGATATGCAAAGGACTGTAAAAGGTGAAGTAATTAGTTCTACCTTTGATGAACCAGCACAACGGCACGTAGCTGTTGCTGAAATGGTCATAGAAAAAGCGAAAAGATTAACTGAACATAAAAAAGATGTTGTTATTTTGCTAGACTCTATAACAAGATTAGGAAGAGCTTATAACGCTGTAATTCCAAGTTCAGGAAAAGTCCTGACGGGAGGTGTGGATGCAAATGCGCTCCAGAGACCAAAAAGATTTTTTGGTGCAGCGAGAAATATAGAGGAAGGTGGATCGTTGACTATTATTTCTACGGCTTTGATTGATACTGGAAGCAGAATGGACGAAGTGATATTTGAAGAATTTAAAGGAACAGGTAATAGCGAAACTGTTTTAGATAGGAAAATTGCAGACAAGAGAATCTATCCTGCAATTGATATAACAAAGTCTGGAACAAGGAGAGAAGAGCTTTTATTTGATAAAAATGATCTCCAGAAAATGAATGTGCTAAGAAGAATAATTGCTCCAATGGGAACAATGGATGCAATAGAGTTTATAAATTCAAAATTAAAAGATACTAAAAATAACGCTGAGTTTTTCAACTCAATGAATAAACCAGCATAATTACAAATAGTTTAATTCCTGCATTTCAATTTTAAAATACTTTTCAATTTCTTTTGTAACCTCAGAATCTAAGAAGTTTTTCCAATTATTTTTTGGGCCTAAATAAAAAAAATTTTGATTTTTTGATTTAGGAGTTTCTATGAACCCTTTTTCAATCTCTTGTTTTTTCAAATTCTCAAAATCACAATCATTTAGTGCTTTGTCTATTTGATAACTTTTAAATTTATTTTTAGTATTTTTTTCAAGATAATTAATAATTTTTATAAATTCATTTTTTTTATAAAGCAAATCTTCGTATTTTATCAGTAGATAATTTTTGTCGAAATTTTTCCATGATTTATAATGATTAGACCAAGATGAAATTAAGGTGGGTACATCAAATTCATTTTCTATTTTTTTTGTACCTATAAATTTTCTCTCATTTTTCATGAATTCCAATGTCTCTTTATAGTTATTTTTATTAAAATGGTTTTTTAATGAAGTAATTATATTTCTAGGATCTCTAACTATGTGAATTACACCATGAGTATTATTTTTATCTGTAAAAGCTGTTTTCTTTGTCCTCCAGTTTGCACTATGAGTTTTTAAAAATTTTATTTTTTTATCTAAATTAATAAAGTTTTGAGCATTTATGCTGTTTTCTAGAATTTCTTCTATATTTGAGAGATCAGTTGAAATGTTATTAAAGTGTCTTTTGTTAGGAAATTGTTCAATTTTTATATTATTTATATTTATTTCCTCTTTGTCTGAAAACAATAAAGAATTTAAAAATATTCTGACCCAAGTATTTCCACTTTTTGGATATGATGCTAGCCAAACAATCATTTGATTATTTTTTTCTTTTTAAATTTTAATAATTTTATATCTTAAAAATGATGAATTTAACCATTGAAATCGAAAAAATTATAAATCATTTGAATAAAAAAGAATTTAACAAAGTTATTAAAGCTACAGAAAAGTTAATTTCTAAAAAGATAAAAAATACCGAGATTTATAATTTGTGTGGATTGGCATACCAAAATTTAAGTTTGTATGAAAAATCTATCAATTATTTTAAGAAATCTATAGATATAGAAAAAAATAATTATTTTGCCCTAAACAATTTAGCTTTTTCTCTTAAAGCTACTCAAAAAATTGAACTTTCGGATAATGCTTATGAAAATTGTTTAAAGATTAAACCAAATTATTTAACAGGTATTCTGAATTATGCTTCTTTGAAAGAAGAAAAAAACGAAATTCAGGAATCTATACGACTATATTTATCTGCTTTAGAATTAAATGCTAAGTCAGAAGAAATATATATACTTTCGAAATTAAGTAGACTTTATCTTTCAGTAGGTAATTCACAAAAAGCAAAAAATTATGCACTTAAAATATTAGAAAAAAATCCAGAAGATACATCAGCCTTTAGTTTATTATCAGATTTGACAGAGTTTATTGATGAAAAGAAAATGATTCTAGATATGGAAAATATTTATTTAAATAAAAATTTAAATGATGAAGATATTATCAATTTATCTTTTTCTCTTGGTAAAGTATATGACAAATTAAAGAAATTTAACGAAGCCTTTTTATATTTTTCAAAAGGGAATGAATTAAAAAGAAAATATGTTAATTATAATCATAAAGACATTGAAATTTTAATCAAAAGTATTAAGAAAATTTTCCAAAATCTTGAGATTTATAAAATTAAAAAAAATATTTCTAAAAAAAAAATAGTTTTCATATGTGGTATGCCAAGATCAGGTACTACATTAATAGAACAAATTATATCATCTCACAGAGATGTAGTTGCTACAGGTGAATACAATTCTTTAAGTTTTTTTATAAAAAATAATTATTTAAATAAATTTAAGCTAAATGGAAAAAAATTATATAAAGATATTTTCTCTAAAGAAAATAAAATACAAAAGTATTATTTGGATATTCTAGATCAAAATAAATTTTTCTCGAATATTTTTACAGATAAATCAATTCAAAATTTTTTATGGATTGGTTTTATTAAAATTTTTTTTCCAAATTCAAAAATAATATTAACTGAAAGAAATTCTCGTGATATTTGTTTATCTATATTTAAAATCAATTTTAAAAATGGTTTTATGAATTTTGCATATAACCAGAATGAAATTGCAGAATTTTATAATAATTATTTAGATTTAATTAATTTTTGGAAAAATATATTTAAAGAAGAAATTTATAATGTTAGTTATGAAGCGTTAATAAGAAATCCTGATGATGAAATCAAAAGTCTTATTAATTTTTGTGATTTGCCATGGGATGTTAATTGTTTAAATCATCATAAAAACAAATCATCTATTTCTACCGCTAGTATCGATCAAGCTAGAAAACCTATTTATCAAACATCTGAAAATAAAAGTAATTACTATTCAAATCATTTAAATAAAATGTATAGTTTGTTAAAAAACTAAATGTTTTTTATTATTTCAAAGTTATATTAAATTCATGACAATTTATGCTTTATCAACTGGGCCAGGCATATCCGGTATATCGGTAATTAGAATTTCGGGTCCAGATACTAGCAAAATATTAAAATTGTTAACTAAAAAGAGTCTGCCTAACCCCAGAATAGCAACATTAAGAAAAATCAACAAAATTAACACTTCTGAGTTGATCGATGAAGGTATAATACTATGGTTTCCTGGACCTGAGAGCTACACAGGTGAAGATATGGCTGAAATTCAAGTTCACGGTAGTAAAGCCGTGGTAGATGCCCTTCACTCTTCTATTTCTCAAATTGAAAATTGTAGATTAGCAGAGCCAGGCGAATTTACTAAACTTGCATTCCAAAATGGAAAAATAAACTTATTAGAAGCAGAAAGTATAGCTGATCTAATTTCATCTGAAACAGAAATTCAAAGACAACAAGCAATCAAAATTATGAACGGCAAGTCTGCAGACCAATTTAATTTTTTAAGAGAAAAACTTTTAAAAATTTTGGCTCATGTTGAAGCTAAAATTGATTTTCCGGATGAAGATTTGCCCGACAATATTTTGGATGAAATCAAAAATGATTCAAATGATGTTATTCAAAAAATTGAAAAGATTTTAAACGATCAAAAAGTTGGAGAAAGAATTAGAGAAGGTTTTAAGATTGCAATTCTTGGTCCTACTAATGCAGGGAAATCTAGTTTAATAAATCATTTATCAAATCGAGATGTTGCAATTGTTTCTGAAATAGCTGGTACTACAAGAGATGTAATAGAAACTCATCTTAATATAGATGGTTATCCCGTAATAATATCTGACACCGCAGGAATACGAGAATCTAAAGATGAGATAGAAAAAAAAGGTATTAAATTATCTTTAAATAGAGCCGAAGAAGCAGATTTAAAGCTTGTAGTGGTGGATGCAAAAAGCCTTGATTTTAATGATGTTTTGAAGGGTTTATTAGATGAAAATGCAATTTTAGTTATAAACAAGTCTGATCTTTTAGAAAAAGAAATTGATCCAGAAATTAAAAATATAAATCATGTTTTAATCTCAATTAAAGATAATAAAAATATTGATGAACTAATTTCAAAAATAAAAAATAATTTAAAAAATAAATTTATAACTAGTGATGATATTTTAATTACTAGAGAAAGACACAGACAACATTTGGAACAGTGTTTAGATCATTTGAATAACTTTAATCAAAAAAAAGAAATAGAAGATTTTGATAAAGCAGCAGAAGATTTAAGATTAGCTACTAGACATTTGGGTATGATCGTTGGAAAAGTCGATGTAGAAGAGATATTAGGTAGTATTTTCAACGATTTTTGTATAGGAAAGTAGATAAGTTATCATTTACGTCTCATTTAATAAAATTTAAGTCTCATTTTTTTGAAAAAAGTCTCAATAAGTCTCTATAATGTCTATCATTATTGGTATATGTTCCAGTTATGGAAAAAATAAGTAGTAAAAAAATAGTAAATATTAGAAAAAATAAAGGTTATTCATCAAAAAGCATTTTTTACAGTAATTTTTGTACATTTTTAAAAGAAAAAGAGAATTTTCAAGAAAATCAGCTTCCAACAAAAAAAACCATTGAAAGAATTGAGTTTAACAATGAGATATCGAAAAAATATTTAGAATTAATATGTAAATTTTTAGCTATCAAGCCCGAGGAGATACAACAAGGAGAGAAAGAGGTTTATGAAGGCGGTTTTACTGAAGAAGACATAGAAAGATTTAAACAAATTGATACGGGCCTAAAGCGTGTTCGATTGATAACTGAAAACGATCTTAGAAGTTTGTCTTCTTTTAAAAAAAATATTTTTTTAACTAAACCAGTTCAAATAAGTTTGCTTGATACACGTCATGAAGAAATTTGGAAATGTTTATCTGAAATTTTAAAATCATCTAGTCCTTACAATATAATGAAAAATCATGGAAGCGATCCTTCTTATGAAATTACAAGAACAAATTTATTTACTAAGCTACATAATTTAATTGATAGTACTCCTTGTAAATTATACGCAACATCATTTAATTACTGTACTTTCTGGCCCTTCCCTTCTTTTACGTATGATATTTATATGGAACAAAAAGATGAAGAAGATGGAAAAATATGTATGTCAGATATTTATATTCCCCAGTCAAGTAGTGATAAATCTTTTAACGGTACCTGGCATATTTTACCAGTTGAAATGCATTATCAAGTTTTCATTCTTTGTGACATGGAAGTTGAGTCTATTCGCTTTGATGATGATGCGGGAAAAACAATATTAGATCAAGCTGTCGGAAGAATGGATGTGTCTGAAGAGAATATGTCAGAGGATGCCTATGAAGATCATATACATAACGGACCACTTTTTGGAAGAAGACTCTATGGAACTTATGAGCATGTTCTGGAGGAGATTAATAATACTTATATGTTCACAAATTATATTGACTCAACTAATATAGAAGTAATTTTTAAACCCAAAACCCTTTTTCAACCAAAACCATTTAATATCAACGATTATAGAGATGATGAATTAGACTTCATTGACAGGGTTTTAAAAAATAAAAATTTTCATCAATACTTTGCACCAAATAAATTAGAAAACTTTCAAAACATTAATAATAAAAATTATCATACGAGGCTAGATTTTTTAGAGAGGTCTAATTTAAAAAAAAAGTTTTTTGATGGCGTTTCGTCCTTATACACAAACAAATCTTGGGCACGAATTGATACAGATGAAAAACTACTAGAGGGTATTTTAGATGGTTCAGCTAATGAAATTAGTGAGCATATTGATATTAGGATGGATGATGCTCGTATGGATGCTTACGAAGATGAAAAAAATTATGATGAAGATGAATAATTAAAATTTAAAAATTCCGGTTGGGACCCTGAGGCTCCAACCAGAATAGATTGTATCCAGATATTTTTTATATCACAATCTTTTAACAATCAAGTCCTCAGGAGAAATAAGGAATAACCATGAATAATGGTAACAGGAGAGGTGTATCTAAAATGGAGCACACCCAAAGTAATGACAAAAAAGGAAAAGTAATAGTGAGAAGATCCATTGTAGCAGATGAACAATACGTAATGAACGATGCTGCATGGAGATCACGGATGCTCAGTGATTTTTTAAATGAAGTAGGAAATACATTGTATGAGCTGAAAGGAGATGACGGTGCTGATTATCCATTAAAAGTTCATGAACCAATTGTAGAACCTTTTGAAAATCATGAGAGCTTGTACGATCAAGTTTTCATTAAATTTACTGCATCGATACCAGGTCGAAAGGAGGTAAATTAATGAGTGAAAAATTGCAATTGTTACAAAATGATAATGTTCTAAATTTTAGTGATATTAAAAAACAATCTGGTTTTGTTTCTAGGCAGCCTTCTGCTACACCAAGAGATGGTGTAATTTATTTAAGCTCAAGCACATACCATACACTTAAACTCGAGGATTATTCTCATTGTAAAATATCAACTGTTGGTGAGCTTAAAGAGTGTGAAAGGCTGTATTTTAGATTAAATAATGAACCAACTAGTTCAGACAATTATTTAATTCTTAAAGGGAAACAGACTCAAAGAGCAGGTGCAGTTATATCTGGAACATCTAGTATAGCTACGATTATTCCAAGATATGCTTCATTGCTTAAAAAGCCAATAAATCAAAGGAAAATAGACCTTAAAAAATGTGAAAAATCAGGGTTTTGGTACATGAGACTTATTCCCGACTATGAATATAAAGTTCATGATCTTGACAATCCACCAAAGGAGAAAGTGATTTATAAAATTATTTATAACGGCCATATTCAAAACATTGGTGAAACAAATAATCTACCAAGACGATTGAAAGAAAAAAAAAATCAAGGTGTTCCAATGGATGAAGTTTACTATTCTTTAATGAACACTTGCTCTGATGATGAAAGAAAAAATTGGGAATCTTTTCATATTAAAAAATATGTAAAGGAACATGGTGGTTTACCCCCACACAATTACCAATTAGGAAGAAACATAACTCAATAATCAGTAATTTGGGGGTTTAAAAGCCCCCTAATTTAATCCAAAAAACGTTGATAATACTAGCTTATTTACAAAAAATTAAGCCTATCTTGTAAATTATGTAATCACATATAAATTTGGATCATGAAAAATGATTTGTCATTTGATGTAGTTGTAATTGGTGGTGGTCATGCAGGATGCGAGGCAGCTGCAGCTTCTGCTCGTCTAGGTGTAAACACTGCTCTATTCACTCATAAAATAGAAACGATTGGTGAGATGTCATGTAACCCTGCAATTGGTGGTTTGGGTAAAGGTCATTTAGTTCGAGAAATAGATGCACTTGATGGTGTTATGGGAGATGTTGCAGATAAATCAGGCATACAATTTAGATTATTAAATAGAAGCAGAGGTCCAGCTGTACGTGGACCAAGAACTCAATCAGATAGAGCTCTTTACCGTAAATTTATGCAAGAAAAACTTATAAACTACTGTAATTTAAGCATTTTTTCAGATCCTGTAATAAAGTTTATTTTTAATAATAACACCATAAGTGGTTTTGAAACTAAAGAAGGTAAAAAGGTATTATGCAACAAGTTAATACTAACAACAGGAACTTTTTTAAACGGTTTGATACATATAGGTGATGAAAGAACACCAGCAGGTAGGTATGATGAAAAACCTTCAACAGGTTTAAGTGAACAATTAGCAAAATATGATTTTAAAATTGGAAGATTAAAAACTGGAACACCTCCCAGGTTAGATGCAAGAACGATTAATTTTGAAAACCTTGAAGAACAATTTGCAGATGATGATCCTTATTTTTTTTCTTTCCTAACTAAAAAAAATTTAAACAAACAAGTGTCATGTCGAATGACTTATACCAATGAGAAGGTTCATAAAATTATAGAAAAAAATTTATCTAAAAGTGCAATGTACTCAGGTAATATAAAAGGAGTAGGTCCAAGATATTGTCCATCTATAGAAGATAAGATAGTAAAATTTGCAGATAAAGTTCGTCATCAGATTTTTTTAGAGCCAGAAGGGCTTAATGATCACACAATTTACCCTAATGGGATCTCAACATCGCTCCCAGCTGATGTACAAGAAGAAATATGTAATAATATCAATGGTTTAGAAAATGTTAGAATTATAAGACCAGGATATGCTATAGAATATGACTATATAGATCCACGTGAACTATTCTTGACTCTTGAAACTAAGAAGATCAGCAATCTTTATCTTGCCGGGCAGATTAATGGAACAACAGGATATGAAGAAGCAGCTGCGCAAGGCCTCATAGCCGGTATAAATGCAGCTTTATCTGTTAAAAATTTTGAGCCTTTTATCCTTGATAGATCCGATGCCTATATTGGTGTAATGATAGATGATTTAGTTACCAAGGGAGTTGCGGAGCCATACCGTATGTTTACATCAAGAGCAGAATATCGATTAAGCTTGAGAGCAGATAATGCAGATCAAAGATTAACAGCTAAGGGAATAGAAATTGGGTTAATTGGAGAGGAAAGAAAAGCATTATATCTGGATAAATTTGATAAAATTGAAAAAATTAATTTAAAAATGAATAAATCTAGTATTTCACCATCTAAAGCAGAAAAATTTGGGATTAAAATAGCGAAAGATGGAATATTGAGGTCTTCAAATGAGGTTCTAACTCAAAAAGACGTAAATATGAGTAAAATTAGAGAAATATGGCCTGAAATACCCTATTTTAGTAAAGAAATTGATGAACAAGTAGAAATTAATGCTCATTACAGGGGGTATTTAAAGAAGCAAAAAGCAGATATTTTAGCATTTAAGAGGGATGAGAACTTAATTATTCCTGATAAAATTAATTATGATGGACTTTCAGGTTTGTCTAATGAGGTTAAAGCTAAATTTAAAGAAATAAAGCCTAAAACTATGGGTCAAGCTTTAAGAATTGATGGAATAACTCCAGCAGCTGTATATATTTTGTTGTCACACGTAAAAAGAAAGTCTATTAAGCATATAGCTTAATGGATCAAGAAATTTTAAATTCTTACTCTAGACTTAATGATCTAAATGTTTCACGTGAAACATTTTTAGACTTTGAAAACTATATATCTCTGATTTTGGAAAAAAATAAAAAAATTAACATAATTGGTCAAAATACAGCATCAAAAAATGCTATAATTGAGCGTCATATTATTGATTCAGCACAAATAATTGATTTTGTTGATTTAAATTGCAATACAACGACAGATTTAGGCTCTGGAGCTGGTTTACCAGGAATCATAGTAGCAATTATGCTAAAAAACATGAAAAATAAAATGAATGTGCATCTATATGAAAAAAGCTACCATAAAAGCCATTTTTTGAAAGAAGTTTCAGAAAAATTAAATTTAAATACTAAAGTTTTTCAAAAAAATATTTTTGAGATAAAAAATTTAGAGACAGGAACAATTATGTCAAGAGCGTTTAAACCTATGCCTGTAGTTTTAGATTTAGTTTATGAAAATTTTTCGAAATATAAAAATTTAATTTTTTTTATGGGTAAAAGTGGAAAAAAAGTTTTTGAAAAATCTAAAAAAAAATGGAATTTGGAATATATAGAAAAGAAAAGTTTAACAAGTGAAGATTCATTTTTGATAAATATAAAAACAATTAAAAAAAAAAATTAAAAAGAAATTGAAAAAAATAAAATGCAAATTATTTCAGTCATAAATCAAAAGGGTGGGGTAGGAAAAACCACAACAGTGATAAATCTTGCAGCTGGACTAGCACAACATAATAAAAAAATTTTAGTTTTAGACCTAGATCCTCAGGGAAATGCAACTACAGGTCTTGGATTATCTAATATGGAAAATTCAAGTGATACAATCTATGGGGTTTTGAATGGAACTAAAGAAATTTATCAAGTAATCAGGAAAACCCAGTTTGAAAATTTGGATTTGGTAACTTCCAATGTTGACTTATCAGGTCTAGAGGTTGAAACAGCTGATGATACAAATAGAGCCTTTATATTAAAGCGTAAATTAGCCGCTTATTTAAATGATTCTAGAGGATCCTATGATTATATACTGATAGACTGCCCGCCTTCACTCAGCCTATTGACTGTTATGGCCCTTGTATGTTCAGGGTCGCTTCTGGTTCCTTTACAGACAGAATTTTTTGCTCTTGAAGGTCTAACGCAGCTTATGAAGACAATTGAAAGAATAAAAGTAAGTTTAAACCCAGAATTAAAAATCAGAGGTATACTTTTAACGATGTATGACAAAAGAAATAAATTATCCTCACAAGTTGAAAAAGAAGCAAGAGATTATTTTAGTGAAAAAGTTTACTCAACAGTAATACCAAGGAACGTTAGATTATCTGAAGCACCCTCGCATGGAATGCCGGTTTTAATTTATGATAAATCATGTCCAGGTAGCAAGTCATATTTTAGTTTTACAGATGAATTTATAAATCAAGAGTCTACAATAGGAAGTGCTGCTTAATGGATAAAATTAAAAAGGGTCTAGGAAGAGGTTTATCATCATTGATAGGAGAAACAAAAGTAGAGCAAGAGAAAAACCAATTGCAAATTAGTGATCTTGTTCCAAACAAGTATCAGCCAAGGAAAATATTTGATGAAAATAATTTAATTGATCTAACAAATTCAATTAAAGAAAGGGGAATGATACAACCAATCATTGTTAGAAAGTCAAATGATAGTGAAGGAAAATTTGAAATAATAGCAGGAGAGAGAAGGTGGCTTGCAGCACAAAGGGCAGGTCTACATAATGTTCCTGTCGTTATTACCGAAGCTGACGATTTAAAGTCTTTAGAATTTGCAATTGTAGAAAATGTTCAAAGACATGATCTAAACCCCCTTGAGGAAGCCCAAGGTTATAAAAGATTAATTGATGAATTTTCTTATGATCAAGAAAAAGTATCAAAATTTATTGGTAAGAGTAGAAGTCACATTACTAATACTTTGAGACTTTTAAATTTGCCAGATGATGTAATAAAATTAATTGAAACTCAAAAATTGTCAGCTGGCCATGCTAAAATTTTAGTCGGGCTTGAAAATGCTGGTTTTGTTGCAAATAAAATTATTGAAAAAAAATTATCTGTAAGACAAGCAGAAAATTTTGTTAAGATTTTCAAAAATAGAAAAAAATCAAGTTTATCAAAAGATACAAATATTATCGCACTTGAATTATCAATATCCAACAAAATTGGATTAAATGTTGATATAAAAAATAATAAAAGAAACAAGGGAAAAATTTCTTTTGAGTATAAAGATCTAGATCAATTAAATAAAATAATAGACATTATAAAGTCTAATTATTAGTTTTAGAGTTTAATTGTTCTAATATAAAATCTCTTATTAAATTAATTGAATTCTGCATATTTTTCTTAATAAGAAGCTCAATTTTATGAATTTTATAGATCAATTTCTTTATATTTTCTGGTTTCCAATTTAATATTTGCTGTTTTACTATCTCTTTATCTTTCCAAAAAATTGGTGGTCTCGCACTTGATATTGTTAAATCAATATTATTATTATTTTTAAATTCACTAGAAAGTATAAGTATTTTTTTTAATTTAGTTAGAAAAATTCTTGTAATAAGTATGCAATCTTCGGTGACAAAGTTATTTTCATTTAAAATAGTCATTGTCTTTTTTTTATTTTTTGCAAGACAGTTGTCAATAAGTTCTGAAACATTATGATTCTCGGACAAATTTATTAGTTTAGAAATACTATGACTATCAAGTTTTTTGCCATTTAATGAGTAGTTTTCAATTTTATTTAATTCATTAAATAATTTTTCTCTGTCCCCGTTACATTTACTTACAATTAAATTGATATTTATTTGAGACATTTGTATTTTTCTACTACTTAAATAATTAGAAGTAATCTTTGAAAGTGTTTGATTATTGTCAGGATAAAAAGGTATGCAAAGATTTGTTTTACTTTTTTCAAAAAAAGTTCTCAGCTTTGATTTTTTTTCAAGATTACTTGCATTTATTAAAATTACATTTTCACCTATATTTTTTGCACATATTTCTTCAATTAATTTGTGCATTTTGTCTGTCGCTCTTTTAATTATAATAAATTTTTTTTCTCCGAACAAAGATTCATTATAAAGTGTTTCTAAAATTAAAGTTGAATTTTCAATTATTTCGTTTTGATCATAATTCAAAACATTTAAAAAATTTTTGCTT
The DNA here is from genome assembly GCF_052048055.1 of Candidatus Pelagibacter sp. HIMB1485. Taxonomy (NCBI): domain Bacteria; kingdom Pseudomonadati; phylum Pseudomonadota; class Alphaproteobacteria; order Candidatus Pelagibacterales; family Candidatus Pelagibacteraceae; genus Candidatus Pelagibacter; species Candidatus Pelagibacter sp. HIMB1485. Next base: position 232,453 of record NZ_JBNAIN010000001.1, read on the forward strand.
AAATTTTTTGTTTCTTGATATTTATGGCCCTCATTATTTCCATAGAAAAGAATGATATTATTTTTTTTTAAATCAATTTTATTTAATTCAAACGATTTAATAATCATTACAATAAGGATAATCTTGAAATCAATTCTTGAGTAATTATGTCAATTATGTTCGAAGTTAAATTTTCTTCATATTCCTGTTCTTCAATTTTGTCTGCTTTACTTTTCATAGTAAAACTTTCATTATACTCAAATGTATTTTTATAGTTTTCTGAATCCACTTTAAAAGCAACATCTATAATTATTTCAAATTCAGTAGCAGCTCCAGTCGCATCTTTTGCTATTATATTTTTTGTATATTTTGAATTAATTGAAATGTTAAAAACTTTTTCCGAAGCTTTGAATGTGTATCTATTTAAATTAGATTTAATTTTATTATTTAATTCTCTTACCCCATTTAAATTTGAAATATTTAATTTAAAATCTATTTTATTCAAATTTTCATAAACGGGAGTGTATCCACAGCTAATTAACAAAAATAAAAATAAAAATATTTTTAATTGTTTTAAATAAATCATCATTAGACAATTATATTTAAGATTCTATTTTTAACAAAAATTATTTTTTTAATTGTTTCTTGATTATTAATATATTTTTTAAAATTTTGATCTTCTTTTATGATGGATAATACTTCTTTTTCAGTTGTATCCTTTTGAAGTTTGAGTAGGCCTCTCTTTTTTCCATTAAACTGTACCACTATATTAACGTTGTCTTCTTTTAATATTTTTTCATCAAATTCAGGCCATATATCTTTAATATCAAAATTATTTTCTTTTAAACATTCCGATGCAAAATGTGGAATAATTGGAAGCATTGTAATTAGTATTTTATTATAATTTTCTTTTAATGTCTTACTAGAATAAATATTAATTAACTCTTTATTCAAATATGAATACATTTCATGGAGATTAGCGATAAGAACATTGTAACTAAAGTTATTTAAATTTTTGGTAATTTTTTTTAAATATTGATTAGTAAATTTAGATAAATTTAAACTCGAGTCCTCTTGATGATCTTTAGAAATTTCGTTCATAAATTTTTTGTTTAACATCCACAATTTATTTATGAATTTATAAGAAGAATTTATTCCCTCATCTGACCATTGAACATCTTTTTCTGGTGGACTGTCAGACAGGATAAATAGTCTTGCAGCATCTGCTCCATATTCATTTATAATTTTCTCAGGATCTATTGTATTTTTTTTAGATTTAGACATTGACTCAGATGGGCCCACTTTTACTTCTCTTGTTTTTTCTTTTTTTTCAAATTTTTTTCCATTTATTGTTACAATTTCATCTGGGCTTAGCCATTGATTTTCTTGATTTTTATAAGTCTCATGACAAACCATTCCTTGGGTGAATAGACCCTTAAAAGGTTCTTCTATATTTATTTTTTTATTTTCTTTTGAAATAGCCATCATAAAAAATCTAGAATACAGCAGATGTAAAATTGCATGTTCCACTCCACCTATATATTGGTCGACAGGCATCCAGTATTTAATTTCCTCCTCATCAAATCCATAATCAGTTTTTCTTGGAGAACAAAATCTCAAGAAGTACCAAGAAGAATCTACAAAAGTATCTAATGTATCTGTTTCTCTAATAAATTTTTTTCCATCTATTTCGATATTTTTCCATTCAATTATCGTATCCAATGGATTACCAGTCGAACTTAATTTAGTGATTTCTGGAAGTGTCACAGGCAACATCTCTTCTGGGATTTTATTGGCTTTACCATTTTCGTCATAAATTATTGGAATTGGGCAACCCCAATATCTTTGTCGTGATACACCCCAATCTTTAAGTCTAAAATTTATCTTTTTTTCTCCTATTTTTTTTTTTTCTAAATATTCGATAGTTTTAATAATAGATTCTTCTGGACATTTTAGATTATTTAAAAAAGATGAATTAAAAATGTATCCTGGACCTGTGTAGGCTTTATCTTTTACTTTAAAATCATCAATTTTAATTTCTGGTTTTACTACCGTTTTTACATTTAAGTTATATTTTAATGCAAAATCTAAATCTCTTTGATCATGAGCTGGACAACCAAACACTGCACCTAGTCCATAGTCCATCAAAACGAAGTTAGCAAAATAGACTGGCACTTTAATTTTATTATCTAACGGATTAACTGCTATGAGATCTGTTTTAAATCCAAGTTTATCAGCATTAGCTATGGCCTCTTCAGTTGTCCCAACAGCAGAACATTTATTTTTAAACTCTATAAATTCTTCATTACTTTCATAGTATTTTGAAATTGGGTGATCAACAGACAACGCAATAAAAGACATTCCAAATAGTGTATCAGGTCTTGTTGTAAAACATTTAATATTCTCTATTTTACTTGAATTTTCTATTTTAAAGTTAATTTCACATCCAAAGGATTTTCCAATCCAATTTTTTTGCATCACTTTAACTTTATTTGGCCATTCATTTAATAACTCTAAATTTTCTAAAAGGTTTTCAGAAAATTTATTAATATTAAAAAACCATTGATTTAATTTTTTTCTCTCTACTGTTGCTCCAGATCTCCAACCCTTGCCGTCAATGACTTGTTCGTTTGCTAAAACAGTTTGATCTATAGGGTCCCAATTTACATACTGTTCTTTTCGGTAAACCAATCCTTTGTCATATAATTCTAAAAAAAATTTTTGTTGATGTTTATAATATTCAGGAGAACAAGTTGATATCTCTCTTTCCCAATCTATTGATAAACCTAATTTTTTTAATTGAGTTTTCATATTTGAAATATTTTTTTCGGTCCATGATTTTGGATCTAAACCATTTTGTCTAGCAGCATTTTCTGCAGGCATCCCAAACGAATCCCACCCCATAGGATGTAAAACATTGAATCCTTGTAATGATTTAAATCTTGCTAGGACATCGCCTATTGTATAATTTCTAACATGGCCCATATGTATTTTACCTGAAGGGTATGGGAACATTTCAAGGCAATAAAATTTTTTTTTAGATTTATCTATTTTTGCAGAAAATGTTTTATCTTCTTCCCATTTTCTTTGCCATTTTTCTTCAATAATTTTAAAGTTATATCTATCCACAAATAAAATTATAAATTAGCTTTTAGAATCTCTGGTTCCACCAGAATTATAGGGTCTGAAATTTTTATCCTCAGTTTCTTTAGAGTAAACAGCGGCTTTTTTTAAAATTTCTTTTGTTAGTTCTGCTTTAAGTTTCCCTTTTTGCTCTGAAAGAGCGCAATTATTTACTGTTTCACATTTTCTATGAAATATTTTAATTGCTAAAGCATCTGATCTTACTTCATTAGATAAAAATCTTATTGTTATTTTTATAGCTTCGTTTTGATTTTGATCTTCGGAGTACCAGTCTGTTGATAAAATACCACCACTATAATTTGCAAGAGCAAGAGGCATAAAATCAATAGTATCTAATGATGCTCGCCAAAGGGGATTAGAACTTGCAAATTCAAAATTTCCACTTTTATTTCCTCCTCCAAAAGATTCATCTAGCCTAAAACCCTTTCCTTGTTCCAGATTTCTCTTAACTCTTTCTTTTGGGTCATATGGAATTTTACGCGCATCAGCACCAGGTAATTTTCCATTACATGAATACAAGAACATTGGAAAAATTAGTAAAATTAGTAAAATTTTGATTTTTTTCATAAATCTAATTCTGTATTAAAGAATAAATTAAAAATATAAATAAATTTTATTCAAAAAACTCCTAATTTGCTTGATAAATTATGGTGTTGTAAAAATATCACATAAAAAGAAAAATTAATTAAAAACTTTATTAAAGAACGTTTTTACATAGTGAAAATGTTAATAAATTTACGTTTATTATTAATAATAACATTAAAAATAAGGAGTAATTAATATGAACACATTTAAAAAAGTAGGTTTAACTGCTTTAGCTGGTTCTCTTATTGCTACATCAGCATTTGCTGGTTCAATGAGTGTTACTGGTTCTGCAGGTATAACTTTGAACAATCAATCAAACCATGATGCTGGTAACAGCTTCTCTTCTGGTGACTCTTTGAACTTCTCTGGTTCTGGAGAATTAGATAATGGTTTAGTTATTACCACAAAACAAGAAATTGATGGTGGTATTTTAGATGACAGAAGTGTTGTAATCGAAATACCAGATGCTGGAACTTTAACTTTCCATGCGCACGGCGGTGGAACTGCAATGTCATCTGTTGACGATGTAATGCCAACTGCGTACGGCGAGTCTTGGGATGTTATTGGTCACACTTCTACATCTAGTGCACTAGTTACAAACACTAGAACAGCTAAAGAAGGTGCAATCGGTGGATTTGGAACTGATAATTCATTCAAATACGCTGCACCAGAGATGGTTGATGGTTTAGGAGTTAATTTATCTTATGTACCATCAGGAACAGGTAGACCAGATGGAACTGTATCATATGCTTTAGAATATACAGGTGTTGAAGGTTTAACACTTGGTTATGCTGCAGACGACAATGGTAAATCAGGAACAAGTAAATTAGAAACTGAAACAATGTACGCTAAGTATGCTTTCGGTTCGTTTACAGTTGGTGCACAGGAATCTGAGCAAGATCAAAGTGGTGGAACTGCTTCTGATGATGAGTTCTCAGCAATTGGTATTACTTACCAAGTATCTGATGACTTAACAATTGGTTACCATGCATCTGAAAGACAATTCGGTGATAAGTCACAAGACCAAGAGTCTGCAAACTTATCTGCTTCATACACTTCTGGTGGTATGACGATTGCGGTTGCACATGTGTCTATGGATAACACAGGTGGTTCAACTTCAGCGCAAGATGATATCGACGGTTTTGAAATCGACGTATCATTCGCATTCTAATTTAGTTTAGAATAAGTTTTTAAAAGGCCCCTTTTTGAGGGGCCTTTTTTTTATTCAAAAAAAGATATACCAGCAAAACTAGAATGATTTAGAAGACCCAGTTTATTAATATTATTTTTAGAAATACCACCCAAAGTAACAACTTTTTTTTTAGTGAGTTTTGAAAGTAGTTTGAATTTATTTATCCCCAAATAATTTTTATTTTTTTTGAATAAAGAAGATAAAAAAATCTTATCAACTTTTTGTATTTCCTTCATTCTAATTTCTCGCAGGTTGTGAGCAGATCCAACTATCTTAAATTTTTTTTTTAATGAATATGATAAATGATTAAATTTTTTATTAAAAGATGGAATATATGCTCCATCTAGATTAAGTTTTAACGCAAGTTGAATATTGTTTGAAATATAAAATTTTACTCCCTTTTTCTTACAATAGTTTTTAATTCTTAAAATTAGTTTTTCATTTACTGTTTCTGACGAATAATTTCTATAAATTATAATTGTTTGTTTGTCTTGTTTATCAATATTGTTTGTTTCAAATTTATTTATGAAGTAATATTTTATTTTTTTATGCATAACTCTGTAAAAAATTTATTAAATATTGATACTAAAATTAAAGTTTATCTTAATAGATTAAACATTAATAGTAGACCTAAAATTATAGCAGTATCCAAAACTTTTAAAATTGATAAAATTTTACCGCTTATAGAATATGGACATACTGATTTTGGAGAAAATAAAGTTCAGGAAGCAGTTGAAAAATGGGCAGATATAAAAAATACAAATTTACAGATAAAGTTGCATATGATCGGTAAATTACAGACAAATAAAGTAAAGCACGCAGTTAGAATATTTGATTATATTCACTCAGTTGATAGCGCGAAACTTGCTAAAAAAATTGCTGATGAACAAAATAAAATAAATAAAAAAATTAAAGTTTTTTTACAGATAAATATAGGTGACGAAGATCAGAAATCAGGTATTAGTAAAACAGAGGTAAATCAGCTTGTTTCATATTGCAAAGAAATTGGATTAGATTTAATTGGTTTAATGTGTATTCCTCCAGCAAATGTTGATCCTAATAATTATTTTGATGATATGAACAAGCTCAATAAATCTTTTGGTTTTCAAGATTTAAGTATGGGCATGTCCTCAGATTACCTTGTTGCTACCAAACATTTTGCTACATTTGTTAGAGTTGGATCTAGTATTTTTGGACATAGAAACTAAGAAATTTTAATCTTAGAATTTTTTTTAATTAACTTAAGCATGATTAAAAAATCCTTTTTTTTTAAAGCAACACATCCATCAGTAGGTTTGAAATTTTTAGTTAAGTGAATAAAAATACAACTTCCTAGACCAGTAATAGGTTTTTCAAAATTATATCTAATTGGTATTAGAAAGTCATATTTATGATCTTTTCTTAATAATTTTTCATGGCCAACTTTTTTTTCAATTTTGATAAGCTTGTTATATTTTTTTGGAAAATGAATATCATCGCACCAACCCATATTTTTTTTTATTTCAATACATTTTAGTGAAGTTGATGGTTTTTTTAAACGGTCTTTCCTAAAATAAAGATTTTCAATTTTAAAGGTACCTATTGGAGTTTTTTTATCCCCCTCTTTTTTATTCTTCGTTGATCCCTTTTTTCCTATACAACACCTGAATGTAAATTCACCTACTTGAAGAGTATGTTTATTTTTTACCAAAATTGTCATATCTTACATTTGTGCTAACTCAGAATTTAATAATATATAAATTTTCAAAATTGTATCATATTCTTGAAGAAATTAAGTTAGATTTAAATTTTAACATTTTATTTGCAGATAATGAAAATATTTTAAATGATACAATTAAAAATTTTAATAACTATCTGATTATAACAGATAGAGAATATTTAAATATTAATCATCAATTTGTTTTAAATGAAACACCTGTGAACATTTCTAAACTTGTAGAAAAAATAAATATTGAATTTTTAAAAGTACAATTTAACAATCAATCCGAATTTAAAGTAAACAATTATATTATAGATTTAAATTCTAGAGAAATGTCAGCAAAAAATATCAAGCTCAAATTGACTGAAAAGGAAATTAATACAATTATTTTTTTATCTAAATCAAATAAACCAGTTAGCGTTGATGAGTTACAAGAAAAAGTATGGAGTTATCAATCTGGTATAGAAACTCATACTGTCGAGACTCACGTTTATAGATTAAGGAAAAAAATTTTAAAAACTTTTGACGATAATAAATTTATAATTAGTAAAAAAAATGGTTACCAAATTAACTAAAAAAAACCCTATTGCTAAAAATTTATTTTCTAAAAAGTATAAACCAAAAACTATCAAGCCTAAAAAAGGTAAGGGGAGTTTTAAAAGAAAGAAAAGTTAACTTAAAGTCTTGCTCCAATTTGTTGGATTATTTTTGATGACATTTCAGTACCTTTTTCTAGACATTCTTTTGTAGACAACCTGTTTATGTATCCATGTAAAAATCCAGCTGCAAAGAGATCTCCTGCGCCTGTAAGATCAACTATTTTTAGATTTTTTTGTATACCACTCTCAAAAACTTCATCTCCATCTATTGCAACCGCACCTTTTTCACCTCTAGTTACAACCACCAATCTATTAAGTTTTTTTGAAAAATTTACAACTTCCTCAAAATTTTTCGCATCAATTAATGAAGTAATTTCCTGTTCGTTAGCAAAAGTTATATCAAGTTTGTTTTTAACTAAGTTCAAAAAATGAGGTTTGTGCCTATCAACACAAAATACATCTGATAGTGACATAGCTACTTTGTTTGCAATATTTATAGCCTTATCAAATGCTTTTTTAGGTTCTCCTTCATCCCACAAATAACCTTCTAAAAATATTATTTCACTTTTTTTAATAGCATCAGAATCAACATCATTTTCATTAATTTTTCCCGCTGTACCTAAGAAGGTGCACATTGTTCTTTCTGAATCTGGAGTTACTAATATTAAGCAAGTCCCTGTTGGTAATTTTTCTTTCTTTTTTGAATAAAAATAGTCTACATTTTCTTTTTTTAATCCTTCTTCATAGTTACTACCAAATTCATCATCTGAAATTTTTCCTATAAAGCCAGCTTTATTACCAAGCTGAGATATACCAACGATTGAGTTTGCAACTGATCCCCCAGAAACTGTTTTTTCAATCTTTAGATTTGTTAATAGGTTTTTAAATTCATTTTCATCAAAAAATAATTTCATCGTGCTTTTAGTAAGGTTGTTTTGATCAATAAAACTGTCATTAACTTTACAAATGACATCCACAATAGCGTTTCCTATTCCTAAAATTTTCATATTAAGCTTTTTTGGTAATAACAGGTTTTCTTCTATTTGGGTAGCAAGTAGTGCATATTTTACAACTTAAACCATAACAATCTCTTGCTTTACAATACTCTCTACCATAAAAAATTATTTGTAAGTGAAGTTTAGACCAAATTTTTTTTGGAAAAATTCTTTTCAAGTCTTTTTCAGTTTGAACTACATTTTTCCCGTTTGTTAGACCCCAACGTTGTGCAAGTCTGTGAATATGAGTATCAACAGCAAAAGCTGGATACCCAAAACCTTGAGACATAACTACACTAGCTGTTTTATGGCCTACCCCAGGTAATTTTTCGAGTTCTTCAAATGTTTTTGGAACTTTACCTTTATGTTTTTCTAGCACCTGTTTTGACATCAAATAAATGCTTTTAGCTTTGACTCTAAAAATACCAATTTTTTTAATTAATTTTTCAATTTTTTTTCTTCCTAATTTTACAAAATGTTCTGGTCTATAGTATTTTGGATATATATCTTTAGTTACATTGTTGACATTTACATCAGTACATTGAGCAGACAGTAAAACTGAAATTAAAAGAGTGAAAGTATTTTTACTTTTCAAAGGAACTGGTGCTTTAGGATAAATTTTATTTAAAGTATTAATAATTACTTTTGCTTTTTGTTTTTCATTCATTATGAAAAGTTAAGCAAATCTCTCATCGAATATAATCCTGGTTTTTTTTTCATTAACCATTTAGAAGCGGTTAAGGCCCCATCTGAGTAAAGTGCTCTATCAAAAGCCTCATGGTTTAATGTAATTATTTCTTTTCCACTTGAGAATTTTACTTCATGTTCACCTATAATTTCACCTTTTCTAATTGAGTTAAAATTAATTTTTTTTCCATAAGGAAACGATTTTTTATTCAAGAATTTCCTACCAATCAAATTATATAAATTTTTATTTTTTCCATCAGCAATTCCTTTACCAAGCATTAAAGCAGTACCGGATGGATAGTCTTTTTTGTGTTTGTGATGTACTTCAAATATTTTACTTAAGTATTCATCATTAAGTGATTTTGAGGCAATTTCAGTTAAATACATTAGTAAATTTACACCTAAACTCATGTTACCAGCCTTTAAGATTGGTATTTTTTTTGAATATTTTTTAATTTGACTTTCTTGAGCTCTACTAAATCCAGTGGTACCAATTACTACTTTTTTTCTTAATTTTGATGCTATTTTTAATATTTCTAGGGTGCACTCAGGAACAGTAAAATCAATAATTACATCAGTTTTTTTAAAGGCTTTATTAGAATTTAATTCAGGTTTAATTCCATTAAATTTTTTATTTACTAATCTATTTTCTGTAAGTGTGACTAGTTTGAAATTTTTGTTTTTCTTAGAGGATTTGATGAGTTGTTGACCCATTCTTCCCATACATCCTGAAATAGCTAAATTAATTTTTTTCATTAAGTGATAAAATATAGAAGTATCATAAGAACAATTACAATAATACCCCAAATACTTAAATTTTTAACAAATACTTTTTTATTAAAGTTTGATTTTATAAAATTAGGTAAAATTAGAATTAGAATTAATATTAAAGCTATTGATGGAATTATTTCCTCTAATCCCATAATTTAATTTTTCCAAAAATCCTTTGCTTTTTGAAAAAACTTTTTAATACTTGGATTTGACTTATCGTTTTCTATTTCCCTAAATTGTTCAAGTAATTCTTTTTGTTTTTTGTTTAAATATACTGGCACTTCTGTTTTTACTTGAACATATAGATCACCAAAATCACCTCTTCTCATAAATGGCATTCCTTTGCCTTTCAATCTAAATTGTTTACCATTTTGGGTTCCATCTGGAATTTTTATTTTTGCTCTTCCACCATCAATTGTTGGTATTTCAATCGTAGTTCCAAGAGCCGCATCAGCAAGAGATAGCGGAAACTCAAAAAATAGGTTTTCATCCGATCTTTTAAATAGTTCATGAGAATGAACATTTATAAATAAATATAAATCACCTGTAGCACCACCTCTACTACCAGCTTCACCCTTTCCAGCAAGTCTTATTCTGGTACCATCATCTACTCCTTTAGGAATAGTTACAGATATTTTTTTGGATGTTTGTTTTTTACCCTGACCATTACAATCATTGCATGGATTAGTAATTTCTTCACCATTACCATTACATTGTGGACAAGTTTGTTGAACAGTAAAGAAACCCTGGTTAGATCTTATTCTTCCATTTCCTCCACAATAAGAACACCTATCTGGAGAATAACCTGGTTCTGAACCATTACCTTTGCAAGTTCCACACTGTTCAGTAGTTGCAAATTTTATATCTTGTTTTTTACCGTGATAAGCTTCTTCTAACGAAATTGATAAATCGTATCTTAAATCTGAACCTCTGTTATTTGATCTTCTGTTTCTTGATCTTCCCCCACCTCCAAAATCTCCGAAGAAATCTTCAAAAATATCTGAAAAATCAGCTCCACTAAAACCACCAAAACCACCACCCGGTCTACCACCACCATTTTCAAAAGCCGCATGTCCAAAGTTATCGTAGTTTTGTTTTTTTTCTTTGTCTGAAAGTATTCCGTAAGCCTCACTAGCTTCTTTAAATTTTTCTTCTGCTTTTGTGTCTCCAGGGTTTTTGTCTGGATGATATTTAACTGCTAGTTTTCTATACGCAGATTTTAGTTCATCAGGACTTGCGCTCTTGTTAACGCCTAGGACATCATAATAGTCTCTTTTAGCCATCAAATTACCCCAGACAATTAAATGTCAGTTTATGCGCTTTTTTCTTTATTCTCGTCTTTTACTTCTTCGAAATCAGCATCAACAACATTCTCGTCTTTTTTACCTGTATCATCTCCACCATCATCTTTTCCTGATTCTGGTTTAGCACTTTGTTGTGATTTATAGATTGCTTCTCCAAGTTTCATTGAAGCTTGAACTAAAGCTTCTGTTTTTTTCTTGATATCTTCAATATCTTCACCTTTTAGAGCTTCTTTTACAGCAGATGATGCATCTTCAATTGCTTTTTTCTCTGCATCTGAAATTTTTGATCCGTGCTCTTTTAAGTTCTTCTCTGTTGAATGAATTAAAGTGTCTGCTTGGTTTCTTACATCAACTGACTCTCTTTTCTTTTTGTCAGCTTCTTTGTTAGCTTCAGCATCTTTGACCATTTTTTCAATTTCTTCATCACTTAATCCACCAGAAGCTTGAATTTGTATCTTTTGTTCTTTACCAGTTCCTTTGTCTTTTGCTGAAACATTTACGATACCGTTAGCATCAATATCAAATGTAACTTCAATTTGAGGAACTCCTCTTGGAGCTGGAGCAATACCTACCAATTCAAAATTACCTAATAACTTGTTATCAGAAGCCATTTCTCTTTCACCTTGTAAAACTCTAATAGAAACAGCTGGCTGATTATCTTCAGCAGTTGAGAAGACTTGGCTTTTTTTAGTAGGAATTGTTGTATTTTTATCAATTAGTTTTGTTGAAACACCACCAAGTGTTTCAATACCTAATGATAACGGTGTAACGTCTAATAAAAGAACGTCTTTAACATCTCCTTGTAACACTCCTGCTTGAATAGCAGCACCCATTGCAACTACTTCATCAGGGTTTACACTTTTATTAGGGTCTTTTCCAAAAAAGTTTTTAACTTCTGCTATAACTTTTGGCATTCTAGTCATACCACCAACCATAACAACTTCATCTATCTCACTTGCGGTAATTCCTGCGTCTTTTAAAGCAGTCTGACATGGAGGCATTGTTCTAGCAATTAAGTCTTCAACTAAAGCCTCAAGTTTTGCTCTAGTCATCTTTAAATTAATGTGTTTTGGACCTGTTTTATCTGCAGTTATAAATGGCAAGTTTATATCTGTTTGTTCTGCAGATGATAATTCTATTTTTGCTTTTTCAGCAGCTTCTTTTAATCTTTGTAAAGCAAGTTTATCTGATTTAAGATCAATACCATTATCTTTCTTAAATTCAGAAATTAAATAATCAACGATAGCATTATCAAAATCTTCACCACCTAAAAAAGTATCGCCATTAGTTGATTTAACTTCAAATACACCATCACCTAACTCAAGTATTGAAACATCAAATGTTCCACCACCTAAATCGTATACAGCAATTTTTTTGTTTTGTTTTTTATCTAAACCATAAGCAAGCGATGCAGCAGTTGGTTCATTTATAATTCTTAAAACTTCAAGTCCTGCAATTTTACCTGCGTCTTTTGTAGCTTGTCTTTGTGCATCATTAAAATATGCTGGTACAGTAATTACAGCTTTTGTTACTTCTGATCCTAAATATTTTTCAGCTGTCTCTTTCATCTTTTGTAATATGAATGCAGAGATTTGTGAGGGAGAATACTTTTCTCCTTTAGCTTCAATCCAAGCGTCTCCTTTTTCAGAGTTAACTATCTTAAATGGTGCAGCTTCAACATCTTTTTTTACTGTAGGGTCATCAAAATTTCTTCCAATTAATCTTTTAACTGCAAAAATTGTGTTTTCAGGATTTGTTACTGCCTGTCTTTTAGCAGGTTGGCCTATTAATTTTTCATTTTCATCAGTAAATGCAACCACCGAAGGTGTTGTTCTTGCTCCTTCTGCATTTTCTAAAACCTTAGCTTGTGTTCCTTCCATTACCGCAACACAAGAGTTGGTTGTTCCTAAGTCTATTCCAATTATTTTGCTCATAATATTATTGTCTCTCTTTCGTCATATAGGGTTTAAATTTGAAACTACAAGTTGATCTCATTATTATTTATCTCCTGAATTTTCCTGATTTTGTTCAGTTTTTTCCTCTTTTTTAGTTACTTTTTTTGAGACCCCAACTAATGAAGGTCTTAAAAGTCTATCTTTAATTGTGAAGCCTTTTTGAATTTCTTGAACAATTGTCCCGGCTTCTTTAGTGTCATCTTCAATCTCCATCATTGCTTGATGAAAGTTAGGATCTAGTTTTTTGTTAATACAATCAATTGGTTTAATATTGTTTTTTTCAAAAATAGAAATTAAATCTTTTTTTATTATATCTAAATGCTCCAGTGTCTTCTTTAATGCGTCTGTTTCTTTTAAATTATCATCGCTTTCTAAAACATGTTTAGAACGATCTAAGTTATCAATTAAATTTAATGCTTCTTTAGCAAAGCTAGAGCCTCCATACTCAAAGGCATCCTCTTTTTCCTTTTCAAACCTTCTTCTTTGATTTTCCATTTCAGCAAAAGTTCGTGCCAGTTTATCTTCTAGTTCAGCAATTTTTTCTTCTGGAGTTTGTTCTTTAATCTCTTCTTTAGTTTCCTGAGGTGTTTCTTGTTCATTTTCACCTGCTGAGCTTTCCTCAGATTTTTCTGTTTCTTTTTCTAAATTCTGATTTTCGTCTTCTGGAGTATTTTTTTGGTTTTCTTCTTTTTCCATAGGCACATATATGGTAAGGAATTTAATTATTTCTAGATGTCTAAGCAAAAAATTAAACAATTACTCATAGGTACTAACAACAAGGGTAAATTGAGAGAAATTAGGAGTTTATTACCAAATTATATCAAAATTTACTCTACATCTAATTTTAAACTTAAAAGTCCTGCTGAAAATGGAAAAACTTTTGAGGAAAATTCCTTAATTAAATCAAAACATTTCTCTAAAAAGACCGGTCTGATATGTTTGGCTGATGACTCTGGTTTGGAGATAGATCATTTAGATAAAAGACCTGGAATTTATTCTGCACGATGGGGAGGAAAATCTGGGGATTTTAATAAAGCTATCAAAAAAGTATTTAGAGAGTTAGATAAAAAAGATAAGAATTGGAAAAATAAAAAAATTAAAGCAAGATTTGTTTGTGCTCTATCAATTTCATATTTAAATAAAAAAGTTGCCTGTGTAGTAGGCAAAGTTGAGGGTCGAATATCAAATGAGCCAAAGGGGAAAAAAGGATTTGGATATGATCCAATTTTTATCCCACTTAAAAAAACTAAAACATTTGGTGAAATGAAACCATCTCAAAAATACAAAATGGACCATCGCTATAAAGCTTTCAAAAAGCTTAAAACATTTCTGTAAATTTTTTATCTTCTATTTTATAAAAATTTAATCTGTGATTAATTTTGTTATCTTTAATATCAAAAATTCCTATTTTTCCTTTAAATGAATTTTTTTTCTTAAATAATTTATCCATTTTTGAAAGATCTGATTTCAATGAAAGGTAATATACTAAACCAACCAAATCATAACTTAATAGCGAGAGATGGGATGGGTTTTGATTAAAAGCATTAAAATATTTAATTTTATATTCATCAAAATTTTCTTTATTAATTGATGGATAATAAATTGGTTGAATATTTGTCTCTTCCATTAAACTTTCATCAAACCATTGGTTAAGTGTTATAAAGTATTTATTTTTTGGAGACACATCAGTGTAGAGTAAAGAGGTTGCAACACTTTTGAGACTTTCATCAAAGTCAGATATAACAACCGCATCAAAATTTACATTTCCAATCGTATATCTTTTTTCCAAGCTTTTTATTCTTCTTTCTTTATTTGGTTCATTTGATTCTTTAATTCTTTGAATTTCATCTGCTAGATTTTGTTTTCTGATTTTGTATTTAGTTATTTCCTCAATTTGTTTTGTAAGTTTTGTTGGTTCTGTATTATATTCAAAACTTTTAAAAACTTTTATTTTGGAATTTTTAACACCATCTTTGACTTCAAACTCGAAATTCTGAATTGGTGTTAAAAAAAGAGTTTTATTTATATTATTATTATCTAAAAATTTTTTTATAGTATTAAACTGTGAGGTGGAATTTATTCCAGCAGAAATTACATTTTCAGGTAAATCTAAAGTTTTATTTGTTAATGATAAAAAAGTTAAATCTTCCATCTCATCTAAATAAGTTAAACTTTCATGAAATATTGGTCCAATAACAATTTTTATTCCCATTTGTTTTAATTCAAAAGCAGACTTAAGAGTTTGGTTAGCTCTTGTTGCGGTATCTTTTGGATAAATTTCAATTAAATCATTATTAATATCTTTGACAGCCAAACTTACAGCTTTAATAATAGATGACCCTAGATCTTTATTTTCTCCAGTCATCGGAACTAACAGTCCAATTTTTATTTTTTCATTGGCATTAACTAAACTTAAGAAGTTTAAGGATAAGAGAGTTAAAGAAATAGAAATAATTTTGATAATCTTTTTCATTTTGATGTTATTATATAATTTTTTAAGCTGAATTATGATCACAAAACCACAATTTAAATCAAATGACTATAAATATGGGCTTTATTTAGTACCAACACCAATAGGTAATTTAAAAGATATATCATTTAGATCATTAGAGATTCTGGAAAAATCAGATTATATACTTTGTGAAGATACTCGTGTTTCTAAAAATTTATTAGATAAGTATGAAATTAAATCAAAATTGATTTCAAATCATAAATTTAATGAAAAAAAAAATACATTAAAGATAATTGAATATTTAAAATCAGGTAAATTAATTTCACTTATATCTGATGCAGGAACACCAGGTATCTCAGATCCAGGTTTAATTCTAGTTAATGAATGTATAAAAAATAATCTTAATATATTTTCAATTCCTGGACCATCAGCAGTTACAACTGCTGTTGCAGCAAGTGGATTTTCTGACAAATATTTTTTTTACGGTTTCTTACCAGAAAAAAAAAATCAAATAGAGGATGAATTTAAAAAACTATCAAACTTTAATCATAGTTTAGTTTTTTTTTCATCATCAAAAAAAGTAAATAAAATTATTCCAGGATTTAAAAGATTTTTTGCTGGGAGAAAAGTAGTGTTCTGTAGGGAGATATCCAAACTGTATGAAGAGTATATTAGAAAGAATATTGATGAATTAGAATTATTTAATAATGAATTAAAAGGCGAATTAACAATAGTAATTTCTGAAAAAAAAGAAGAAAATACTTCACAAAAGCTTAGTGAATCAGATATTAATTTGATTAAGAAAATGATCAACAAATTAAGTACGAAAGAAATTACAGATTTAATTACCAGTAATAAAAATATTTCAAAAAAAGAAGTTTATAATTTTTGCTTAAAATTAAAAAATGAGAATTAAAAATTTAATTATTATTCTTTTATCAATTGTTTTGACTGGTTGTGCTGCCGGAGTTGGTTCATCTGGTTTATTTGGAACTGGTGTATCAGTTGCGATGGATCCAAGAACAGTTGGAACTCAAATAGATGATTCTATTATGCAAAAAACTATTTCAACTAAAATACTTGCTTTGGACAAAAAACATTTCTTACAAGTTAAAACAAAAGTTTTAGATGGGAGAATTTTTATAACTGGAAAAGTAGATGAACCTGAAGATAAATTAAAAATTACAAAGATTGCTTGGGAAACTAAAGGAGCTAGATCTGTTAGAAATGACATTAAAATAAAAGAGAAATTTAATTTTAAGCAATCGGCAAAAGATCTACTTATCACTTCTCAATTAAGAACAGCCCTAATAGTAAACAAAAATATCAAAGCAACAAATTATCAAATAGATACATATAAAAAGAAAATTTATGTTTACGGAATAGCTTTAACTGATGAGGAAAAAGAGATGGTTGTTAGTGAGGCAAAAGAAATCTTAGATGTTGAAGATGTCGTTGCAAGTATTTTATTACTCGAAGATTTGAGAATTCAAAAAAATTAATCAATTTTATATTCTATAACTTCTGATGAATAAGCTGCGATCGAGGCTAAATTAATTATTTCAGATGTTGAAGATCTAAGCGGAGCAATCTCAATTGGTAATCCAAGACCAATTAGTAAAGGACCTATAACCTTTGTGTCACCTAAAGTTTTCATTAGTTTATAAGATATTGCTGCACTATGTTGTCCAGGCATAATTAAGATATTGGCTTTACCCACTATTTTTGCAAAAGGATAGAGTTCTTCGTAATCAGGATTTAGAGCAACATCAGGCTGCATATCACCGTCAAATTCAAAATTAACTTGTTTGTCTTTTAAAATATCTACTGCCGCACGAATATGTTTTGTTCTACTTGTCAAAGGTTGTCCGAATGTGGAGTGTGAAACAAATGCTATTTTTGGATCAATTCCAAAAAGTCTTACTACTCTTGCAGCTGAAATTGCAATCTCAGCCATTTCTTCTGATGTAGGGTATTCATGAACGCTTGTATCTGCAATGAAAATAGTTTTTCCCTTATTGACAACCATGTTTAGTCCAAACATTATTTCACCTTTTCTAACATCAACAACTTGTTTAATTTTTTCAAGAGATGCTCCAAAACGTCTAGTATTTCCTGTAACTGCACCATCCGCATCTCCACAAGCGACCATGCTAGTAGCCCAGACAACTCTGTCGTTTCTGACCATTCGATCACAATCTCTTTCTAATAAACCTTGTTCTCTTTGAAGTTTTTTAAATAGATGATTTACGTATTTTTTTCTTTTTTCTTCATCTTTTGAATTGGTAATTTCGATATCAAAATTTTCGCTGTAACCGATATTTTTAATTTGCTCTTTAATTTTACTTTCTTTACCAACTAAAATTGGAATACCAAGTTTTGAGTTTTTAAATGCTATTGCAGCTTTTAAAGTATTTTCATCTTCCCCATCTGCAAAAACAATTCTTTTTTGATTCTTTTTAATGAACGAGTTTATACCTTGCATAATTGTAACTGTTGGATCTAATCTTTGTTTAAGTTGCTCTTTATAGATTTCAAAATTATCAATTTTTTTTCTAGCAACCCCACTTTCAATAGCAGCCTTAGCTACAGCAGCTGGTATAACACTAATTAGTCTTGGATCAAAAGTTGATGGAATTATATAATCTTTCCCATAATGAGGTCTTTCTCCTCCCATAGCCGCCACAACTTCATCTGGGACATCTTCTCTAGCAAGTTTTGCTATAGCTTCAGCAGCAGCAACTTTCATTTCCTCATTAATTGTTTTCGATCTTACATCTAGTGCGCCTCTGAATATGTAAGGAAATCCAATTAAATTATTTACTTGATTGGGATAATCTGATCTTCCAGTCGCAATAATTGCATCATCTCTTACTTCATTTATTTCTTCTGGTGTAATTTCTGGATCAGGATTTGCACATGCAAATATTATAGGATTTTTAGACATGCTTTTAACCATTTCTTTTTTCAAAACACCTTTTGAGGATAATCCTAAGAAAACATCAGCCCCTTTAATTGCATCACTTAAAGTTCTTAAATCTGTATTAATTGCAAATCTTGATTTCCATTGATCTATACCTTCCGCTCTTCCTTTATAAATCACACCTTTTCGATCTAGCATTATTACATTTTCAGATTTAACACCCGAGTTAATAAATAACTCCGTACAAGCCTGAGCAGAAGCACCCGCACCATTAACCACAACTTTTATATCTTTGATTGATTTTCCACTTATGTCGAGTGCATTCAGTAAAGCTGCTGTTGTGATAATTGCTGTTCCATGTTGATCATCATGAAATACTGGAATATCTAATATTTCTTTAAGTTTTTGCTCTATGATAAAACAATCTGGTGCAGCTATATCCTCTAAATTTATTCCTCCAAAACTCGGAGCAAAGTTTTTAATTGAATTGATAATTTCATTAGCGTCTTTACAGTCTATTTCTAAATCTATCGAATCTATATCTGCAAACCTTTTAAATAGTACTGCCTTTCCTTCCATAACTGGTTTAGAGGCTAATGCACCTAAGTTGCCCAATCCTAAAATTGCAGAACCATTACTAATTACGGCTACTAAATTTCCTTTACTCGTATAATCATAAGCTGCTTCTGGATCCTCACTTATTTTTTTAACTGGGGCAGCAACCCCTGGAGAATAAGCAAGAGCAAGGTCTCTTTTAGTAGTCATGTTCTTTGAAGAAATTATTTCGATCTTGCCAGGTTTCTTATCTTTATGAAAATCTAAAGCTTCTTTATCTGTGTAATGATCAATCTTTGTTTTTTTCATTTTTATTAAACTGAATACAAACTTTATCTATTTTATATTTTTTATTATTTGGAATATTTGATCTATATATTCTGATAATAAGTATACAATTAGGGTAAAATTAAGACTAATATGATTTATGAACTTAATTAAGTCAACAGGCACATTTGGCTTTTATACCATCATTAGCAGATTGCTTGGATATATTAGAGATATATTAATTGCAATATTTCTTGGAACAGGTTTGTTGGCAGATGCTTTTTTTGTAGCATTTCGAATTCCAAATACATTTAGAAGATTATTCTCAGAAGGAACTTTCAATGCAGCCTTTGTACCTAGTTATACCTCTGAAATAAACAAAGGAAAAAAATTTGCGAACGATTTTGCAAATAATATTTTTAATCTTTTGTTTTTAGGCCTCTTAATTTTAACAATAGTTGCTCAGATTTTTATGCCTGGATTTGTATCAATTATTGCCCCAGGTTTTGTAGATGATTTAGAAAAAATGGATTTAGCTATCAGTTTAACAAGGATTACTTTTCCTTTTTTATTATTTATTAGTTTGGCATCTTTTTTTTCTGCAATATTAAATTCTCATAATAAATTTGCTGCAGCTTCAGCAGCACCAATTCTATTAAATATTATTTTAATTATTGTTTTATTATTTTCTAAAGCTTTAGGAGATGAGCTTGTTTACTATTTATCTTATGGTGTATCTTTGGCAGGATTTTTACAGTTAATTTTTTTATATTATTTTGTTAAAAGATTTTTTTCATTTAAATTTAATTTAAAGTTAGCAAGTGATAAAAAGGTAAAGTTTTTTTTTAGAAAACTACTACCGAGCATTTTTTCATCTGGCGTAACGCAAATTAATATTTTGGTTGGAACCATTATTGCTTCTTTTCAAGCTAGCGCAGTTTCTTATCTTTATTACGCAGACAGAATTTATCAGATCAATCTAGCGATAGCTGGTATTGCCATTGGAGTTGTGATTCTGCCACAACTTTCAAGGTTTATAGACTCTAAAAATGAAGAAAAAATTTCTCTTATTCAAAACAAAGCTTTAGAGCTTAGTTTATTTTTAAGTATTCCAGCAACGATAGCTTTAGTGATTGCTTCAGAGGAAATAATTTCAGCGTTGTTTGGTTATGGTAACTTTAATAAAGAATCTGTTGTTAACTCAAGTCTTGCTTTATTTTATTTTGCTTTAGGTTTACCTGCTTTTGCTTTGATAAAAGTTTTTTCAAGTTTTTTATTTGCTAATCATAATACAAAAATACCATTTTATATTTCGTTAATTTCGGTCCTTTTAAATATTTTGATTAGTATTTATTATTTTAACAAAATAGGTTTTATTATAATTCCAATCGCAACTTCAATTTCATCGTGGTTTAATGCAGCAATATTATTTATATACTTAAAAAATAATAATTTATTCTATTTTCAAAATAACTTTTTTTTAAATTTCTTTAAAATAATTTTTGCATCAATTTTAATGGGATTATTCTTTAATTTTCTATTAAACTTTTTTGAAAATCAACTTTCATTTTATTATAGCTTTAAATCAATTTATTTAATCTTAAGCGTATTATTTGCACTGTTCTTTTACATATTTATTTGTTATTTCATCAAAGCTTTTAAAATTAGTGATATTAAAATAAACTATTAAAAATATGGGTAAAAAAATATTTTCTGGTGTTCAGCCAACAGGTAATCTTCACCTCGGTAATTATTTGGGTGCAATCAAAAACTTTGTAGACCTTAATAATGACGTTGATAATGATTGTATATTTTGTGTGGTTGATCTGCACGCAATCACAGTTAAACAAGATCCAAAAGAGTTAAAAAACAATATTCGAGAGACCGTAGCTACTTTTATAGCAAGTGGAATTGATCCTAAAAAAAGTATTATTTTTAATCAATCTGGTGTAGCAGCTCATTCAGAGGGAGCTTGGATTTTGAGCTGTGTTGCTCGAATGGGTTGGTTAAATAGAATGACGCAATTCAAGGAAAAAGCAGGTAAAGATAAAGAAAAAGCAAGCGTTGGACTGTACTCATATCCTGTTTTAATGGCAGCAGATATTCTTTTGTACGATGCGACTCATGTCCCTGTTGGTGATGATCAAAAACAACATCTTGAGCTATGTAGAGATATTGCTCAAAAGTTTAATAACGATTTTGATCAAGATAACTTTTTGCAAGTACCAGAACCTTTAATTCAAAAAGAATTTTCTAGAATTATGAGTTTAAAAGATGGATCAAAAAAGATGAGTAAATCTGAATTATCAGATTTAAGCAGAATTAATTTAACAGATGACAGAGATGCAATTGTAAATAAAATAAAAAAAGCAAAAACTGATCCGTTACCAATGCCAAGTAGTGTCGAAGAATTAAATGAGAGGTTAGAGGCAAAAAACCTTCTTGGCATATATTCTAGTTTAAATAATTCAACTTTAGAAAATACAGTCGAAAATTTTTCAGGTAAAAATTTTTCTGAATTTAAAAATCAACTTTCTGATTTATTGGTTAAAAAGATTGAACCTATATCTTTAGAAATAAAAAAACTTTTAAATGATCAACCTTATTTAGATAAAATCCTTCTAGAAGGAGTTGAAAAAGCAAACTTAATTGCATCAAAAAAGATAGATAGAATTAAAGAAATACTTGGATTTTAATATAATTTAAATATCAAGTTTAAATTTTAGAAATAAGCTCTATATATATTTACAACATGTTCGTACAAACAGAAATAACGCCAAATCCTAATTCTTTGAAATTTCTTCCTGGGAAGAAAGTATCAAATAGTGGTCCTTACGAAATCACAAATAAAGATCAAATAAATAATGACTTGGTCAGAAATATCTTATCAGTCAATGGGGTTGAGGGTATTTTTTTAGGACAGGATTTTATTTCAGTAAATAAAAATGACCGAATTAAATGGGACGAAATTAAACATATTGTTATTTCATTAATAAATGACTTTTATTTAGATGGTAAAGAATATGTCATTGATGAAAATGAGGAAGAAAAAAATAACAATCTAAGTGAAATTGAGGAAAAAATTGTAAAAATTTTAGATCAAAAGATTAGACCTGCAGTTGCAAGAGATGGTGGTGATATAAAATTTAAAGAATTTAAAGACGGAATAGTAAAAGTGCAACTACAAGGAAGTTGTTCAGGCTGTCCAAGTTCAACAATGACTTTAAAGCAAGGGGTACAAAATCTTCTATGTCACTATCTTCCAGAGGTAAAAGAAGTTGTTGCGATATAAAAGTTTATGAAAAAAAATTTAATCAAATTTCAATTTAGTAAAAATAAAAGCATTAATTCTATTTCTAGATTTATGTTAAGTGGAATTTTTTTAATTTCATTTTTTTATGTAACACCGATGTTTATTAACTTTGCTGAAAAAAATTTTAATCATAAGGAATTTACCAATAACTCTAAAAATCTTTTATTAAAAAAACTTAATACAAATGGCTTAATTGAAGAAGATGTCTCAGGTGAAGTAGATGAGATGGATTTACTTTATGATATTTTAGAGGAAAATAATTCAGAAATTAATTTAGTTAGGTATACAACCTCAGAAATTAATTCATTATTTAAAGAAGTAAACTACAGCTTAAAAGATGTGAGGGAAAATAAACTTGTAAAACCTATCGATATAGGACTTCTTCCAAACGAAATAAATGACATCTCTAGTTCAAAGAAAAAAAAGGAGATGTTTATTAAAATAATCCTTCCATTGATTGTTAAAGAAAACACTAAAATTAGAATAGATAGAAAAAGACTCTTTACGATTTTAAATAAAAGTAGCAATACTGATATCGAAAAAAAATGGCTTGAGAAAAAATTTAAGCAATATGGTGTTAGGCAAAATGATTTTTCATCATTAAAGGTAAGAATGGATGAAATTCCAGTGTCTTTAGCAATTGCACAAGCAGCAAAAGAAACAGGTTGGGGAACTTCAAGATTTGCAAGAAAAGGAAATGCTTTATTTGGTCAATGGACGTGGTCTGGCGAAGGTTTAAAACCTAAAGAAGCTGAGAAAGGTGAGACTCATAAAGTCATGAAGTTTAATAGTTTACAACTATCTGTGAGAGCATATTTAAGAAATTTAAATACTCATAAATCTTACATAAATTTAAGAAAAGCTAGGAGTGAGTTGAGAAGCAATGATAAACCACTTGATAGTATAATTTTATCTAAACATTTAGATAAATATGCTGAAACAGGAAGTCAGTACATTGAAGTTCTCCAAAAAATAATTAATCAAAATAAATTGAAAGATTTTGATGAGGCAAGATTATTGCCATCTAGTAAGGATTTAGAAAGCCTAATTTAATTTTTTTTGATTGGAAATTGAACTCCAAACCATCTCCATTTGCCATTATCGTTTAAAGAACAATTGATCCTGCCTCTTCTAGGTTTAAAAGGTTCTCTAAATTCAATAGTTAAGATTTGATTAGATAAATTAGTTTTGGATTTATCCCACTTGTCTCCTTCGTTGGAATAACATGTAATGTTGCTTAAATTTTTTTGTTCTTTAAAAAATTCAACTTTAAAATTCGGTGGATTGTCATTTATTGTAAGCTGTTTTTCACTTGGAGATAAACTTTTATATTCTAAAGGATAATAATTAATTATAGATTTAAATCTTTTAAGCTCTCCATACTTTTCATTTATTGGAAATCTTGGCAATTCAAATTTATTTTTATTAAGATCTATAACCCCTGAATGTTGACCAAATGCGTATTTAAAGTTTTGAGAAATATAATCTCTCATAAATTTAGAATATTCACCAAATGGATAAGAGAATAGACCAGGAATATAATTAAGTTCCTGTTTAAAAATTTTGTTTGCAGTTTCAATATCTAAAATAAAATTTTCCTCAGTTTCTTCAATTAAGTATTCGTGGCTATGTGAATGATGTCCAATTAAAGAAAAATCCACTGCATCAATTTCTCTAATTTGATCCCAGGTCATATAACCCTTGTTTCCAACTGGTTCTGTTGAAACAAAAAGTATAAATGGAATTTTGTTATCCCTTAAATGTGGCCAAGCTTCATTGTAAAATGATTCAAATGCATCATCAATTGTTATCAAAACTTCTTTTTTTGATTTTGAAGTTTTAAATTTTGAATCAAATTCATTAGGATTAAGAAAATGGTATTTAGAATTTTTAACAATTTCTAAGTGCATCTTAAATACCTCCATATTAATATTAGTTGATGGGTATTTATGTTCATTAAAACGATGATACATTATAGATAAAATCCCATTATCTTCTGAATAAAATTTGATATTATTTTCATCTGATTTAGAACTAAAACTAAAAAACAAAGAAAAAATGAATAAACTTATAATTGATGTAGCTGGAGATAAAATTTTTTTAATGATCATAGCTAATTATCATATTTACAATATTACTCATGAGAATACTAAAATAAATTATGAAAAATTAACTTTGATAATAAAAGAATTTTTAGAATTAAATAAATTTGAATTGAAGGATATTAACAAAATATACATTAACAGAGGCCCAGGAAGTTTTGCAGGGATTAGAAATTCTATCTCTGTTGTAAAGGCTCTTAAATTAGCAAAAAATATTGATTATTATTGCTATAGTTTAGAAGATTTTAAAGGTGAAAAAGATGTAAAATATGAAAATGTCCCTTATTTGTGCGATAAATTTAAAATTAAAAAAAATTTGATTAACCCTATTTATATAAGTTAAAATTAAATTATGTCTGAAACAATTGAACAAAAATGTTTAGCAAAAGGTGTGAAATTGACAGATCAAAGAAAAATAATTGCTCAGGTCATGTCAGAGTCTACCGATCATCCTGATGTTGATGAACTTTACAATAGAGTTTCAAAGATTGATAATAAAATAAGTATTGCTACCGTCTACAGAACAGTAAAATTATTTGAAGAATCTGGAATACTTACCAAGCATGAGTTTAAAGGTGGAAAAGCAAGGTATGAAGAGCTTAATGAAGGACATCATGATCATCTAATAGACGTTAAGTCAGGTGAAATAATAGAATTTGTTGATGAAGAAATCGAAAAACTTCAAAAAAAGGTAGCAGATAAATACGGTTACACTTTAGTTGATCATAAGCTTGAACTTTATGGGATAAAAAAAAAATCCTAAATTAAAATGCAAAAAATTTTCATTAAAACATTTGGTTGTCAAATGAATGAATATGATTCAAATAGAATTTTTGATTCAGTAAAGAAAATTGGTTATCAAAAAAGTGAAAACCTAGAAGAAGCTGACTGTTATTTATTGAACACTTGTCACATTAGAGATAAAGCAAAAGAAAAAGTTTATTCTGAAATAGGAAGAGTTAAAAAAAGTTTTAGAGCCAAAAAAAAACCATTAGTAATAATTGCAGGGTGTGTTGCTCAAGCAGAAAACCAAGAGATGCTTAAACGTGAGCCTTATATAGATTTAGTAATTGGCCCTCAAGCCTATCATAAGATTAACGAAACAATTCTGGATCATATTGAAAAAAGAAAAAAAATTGAACAAACAGATTTTGATGCTGTTTCAAAATTTAAATATTTTAGTAAAATAAAGAATGAGGCAGGTAAGGTTTCGTCTTTTTTAACTATTCAAGAAGGATGTGATAAGTTTTGTCATTTTTGTGTGGTTCCATATACTCGTGGACCAGAATATTCTAGACCATTCAATCAAATAATTGAGGAGGCAAATTATTTGTCAGATAATGGAGCAAAAGAAATCATACTTTTGGGACAAAATGTAAATGCTTACAATGATAATAGTAAAAGACTATCTGATTTGATTTTAGAAATTGAAAAGATTAAAGATGTAAAAAGAATTAGATACACAACTTCGCATCCAAAAGATATGACTGATGATTTAATTGAAGTATATAAAGTCTCTAAAAAGTTAATGACTTTAGTCCATCTTCCAGTTCAGAGTGGATCCGATAGGATTTTAAAGTTGATGAATAGAAAACATAAAATAGATCATTATTTAAAAGTTTATGAAGAATTAAAAAAAATTAATCAATCAATTGAATTTTCTAGTGATTTTATTATTGGTTATCCTGGTGAAACTGAAGAAGATTTCCAAAGTACAGTCGATTTAGTTAAAAAAGTTAATTTTATAAATTCTTACTCATTTATTTTTAGTCCAAGGCCTGGGACAAAAGCAGAAGGTTTAGATTTAATTGATAAAAAAATTTTAATGAAAAGGTTAGAATTTATTCAAAATTTATTATCTGAAAATCAAACTCAAATGAACAAAAAATTAGAAAATAGAACAATCGATGTTTTGGTTGAAAATTTAACTGAAGATAAATCTAAAGCTTTTGGCAGAACTGAATATATGACATCAGTAATTTTTAATGGTAAAAGAGAACATATTGGAAAAATTGTGAAAGTAAAAATTACAAATAGTAATAGAACTACATTGTTTGGAGAATTGTTAAGCAACCCAGATCAAAAGGTGGCATAATCTTTGAATAATACAATTAAAAAAAAAATCGATACCACTCTAAAATTTGTTTACTCAGAAAATAATTCATTAAGTGTAATATTTCAAAACAATGAATTACTTATGGGTGTTGCTGGAGAATTTAATAAAAATTTAAAAGAATTAGAAAAGATGACTAACTCTAGTTTATATTCTAGGGGAAATTCAATAATGATAAAATCAGATCCACAAAAAAATGAATTAATAAAAAATGCAATTCAATTTTTAACTAATCAATTTATAAATAATGGTTCAATCGAAAATAAAGATCTTATATCATCAGTTGATCAATTTATGATTAAAGAGAAGGTTAAAAATAATAATGTAACTGACATTATAAAAACACCAAAAAAATCAATTATTCCTAGATCCGAAAAACAAAAAAGCTATGTCAGAGCTCTAAGACAAAGTGATATTGTAATCTCAGCAGGTCCAGCTGGAACAGGAAAAACTTTTTTAGCTGTAGCAGTTGGTTTGACTATGTTGTTAGAAAAAAAAATAGAAAGAATTATTCTATCTAGACCCGCTGTTGAAGCAGGAGAGAGACTTGGCTTTTTACCCGGAGATATGAAAGAAAAAGTAGATCCGTATTTAAGACCTTTATATGACTCGTTGTACGACTTATTCGATTTTGAAAAAATACAAAGAATGATCGAAATTGGTGATATCGAAATCGCTCCTTTGGCATTTATGAGAGGTAGAACACTAAAAAATTCTTTTGCTATATTAGATGAAGCGCAAAATGCAACAGATACACAAATAAAAATGTTTCTAACAAGGATTGGTGAAAATTCAAAAATTGTAGTCAATGGAGATCCTACTCAGATAGATCTTCCTAACAAAAGTATGTCAGGATTAGTTAGATCAAAAGAATTATTGGGGCATCTAAATGAAATTTCAGTTGTAGACTTTGATCATTCAGATGTAGTTAGACATCCATTGGTTTCTAAAATTGTAAAAGCCTACTCTAAAAATGATTAACTTAAACGTCTTCTCAGAAGAGAAGGCTTGGTCTAAAAAACTTAAAAAAAAAGATTTTTTTTTTAAAAGTATTTGTGATGCTTTTCCAAAAAAGTATAAATTTTTAAATAAAAAAATAAGTTTATCTTTACTACTTTCAAATAATAAAAAAATTAAAATTTTAAATAAAAAATTTAGAAATAAAAATAAATCTACTGATATTTTATCATTCCCTTCTAGTAAAAAATTAAAAATATTAAAGCAAACTTACCTAGGAGATATAATTATTAGTTTTAATTTTATGAATAAACCAAAATCACAAACTAATAGAGAATTTAAAGAAAAAATAATTAAAACATTTATTCATGGTTTTTTACACTTGCTAGGATTTGATCATGTAAAAAATCAAGATTATTTAAAAATGTTAAATGAAGAAGAAAAAATCTATAAATCAGTTATCTCAAAAATTAAGTAAATTGAAAAAAAATTTATATATTGATGTAGTTTATTTATTGTTTCTTGGAGCGATAACTTCCCTAAGTTTACCGCCTTTCAATCTATTAATAATTAATTTTCTGTCATTTAGCTTATTCTTTATTTTTTTGATTAAAAAAAAAGAGAATAAACATAAATTATTTTTTTTCTATGGCTGGTTATTTGGATTTGGATATTTTTTAACAAATTTATATTGGATCTCTGTTTCATTAACATTTGATGAAAATTTTAAATTTTTAATTCCATTTTCTCTAATTTTAGTTCCTTCTTTTATTGCGTTATTTTACGGTTTTGTTTGTTATTTGTTTATTTTCTTTAAACCAAATAAAACTTTGAGTTCAATTTTATTATTTTCTGTAATCTTTAGTTTTCTAGAATTCATTAGAGGTTCAATTTTATCAGGTTTTCCTTGGAACTTAATTGCATATAGTTTTTCAAATCATTTAGAAATTCTAAGCATAATATCTTTAATAGGCACATATTCTTTCAACTTATTTTGTATAACTTTATTTTTAAGTCCTGCACTCTTCATTTTACGGAATGACAAAAAAGATTTAATTTTTTGTTTAATTTTACCTTTAATATTTTTATTATTTTATTTCTTTGGATATGCAAATAAGCAGGATTTTTACAATAGTGATGTTGAAAAACTTGATTATAAAATAAGATTAGTTGGTACTGATATTTCTTTAGATAGGTTTTATTCAGGAGAAGGGCCTTTATCAACTATAGAAGATCTTATAAATATTAGTTCACCAAATAAGAAAGAGAAAACAATTTTCATTTGGCCAGAGGGTATATTGCCTGGAATTTCTCAGAATCAAATACAAAGTTATGATTCTTTATTTAATGAAAGTTTTAACGAAAATCACTTACTCATTTTAGGCATCAACAACAAATCAAAAGTTAATGATCAAGTTAAGTATTATAATTCTTTATCTGTTTATGATCATGATCTTAATTTATTAAATTATTATAATAAAATAAATCTTGTACCGTTTGGCGAATTTTTACCCATAGAAAATTTATTAAAAAAAGTAGGTCTCAAATCTTTAACTAACAATTATCAATCCTACTCAAAAGGTCAAAAAAGAGAAGTTATAGAGTTAAATCAAAAAAATTTTTCTATAAAATTTTTACCATTAATTTGTTATGAGATAATTTATTCTGGAAAATTATATAAAAATCATGACTTTGATATAATAGTAAATATTTCAGAGGATGGATGGTTTGGTCAATCAATAGGACCAGAACAACACTTTGTTCACAGTATATTTCGAGCTATCGAAAGTGGAAAATATGTAATTAGATCAGCTAATAACGGAATAGCTGCTATAGTAAATCCTCTCGGTATTGTTGAGGAAAAAATTAAATTTAATGAAGTTGGATATATTGATTTTACGAAAATGAGAAAAATTCAACCAACAGTCTTTTCTAAATATGGGAATAAAATTTTTGGTTTAATAATTTTATTGTATATTTTTTTAATATTTTCATTTAATAGAATAAAAAATGAGTAATTTAAAAAATTTCCTATTTACAAGCGAGTCAGTTTCAGAGGGACATCCAGATAAAGTATCAGATAGAATTTCTGATATGGTTGTTGATAGTTATATTTCTGGAGATCCTTATTCAAGAGTTGCCTGTGAAACTTTAACGACAACAAATAAAGTTGTGCTTGCAGGTGAAGTAAGAGGACCTGAGATTAAAAAAGATGATTTAATCGAAAAAGTAAGGAATTGCATAAAAGATATTGGATACGATCAGGAAGGATTTACCTGGAAAGAAGCAACAAAAATAGAGAGTCATTTGCATTCTCAATCTGCTGATATTGCAATGGGTGTAGACTCATCTGGAAATAAAGATGAGGGTGCTGGAGACCAAGGTATAATGTTTGGTTATGCATGTAATGAAACAGATGTATTTATGCCTGCACCAATTCATTATTCGCATAAAATTTTAAGACTTATGGCCGAGGATAGAAAATCTGGTAAATTAAAAAATATTGAACCTGACTCAAAAAGCCAAGTTACATTCGAATATGTTGATGGTAAACCGACTAAAGTAAAATCTGTTGTTATATCATCTCAACATTCTTCTGATGTTAATCAAGCCCAGGTAAGAGAATTATTAAGACCGTATATGTTAAAATCAATTCCAGAAAAATTTCTTAAAGACTTTAATGAGGAAGAGTTTTATGTAAACCCAACTGGTAATTTTGTAATAGGTGGTCCAGATGGCGATTGTGGTTTAACAGGAAGAAAAATTATTGTGGATACCTATGGTGGAGCAGCACCCCATGGAGGAGGAGCATTTTCAGGAAAGGATCCTACAAAAGTAGATAGATCTGCTGCTTATGCGGCAAGATATATTGCTAAAAATGTTGTTGCTTCAAAAATAGCAGATAAATGTTTAATACAGTTAGCTTATGCAATAGGAGTTTCAAAACCTTTATCAATTTATGTTGATTTATTTGATAATGATTTAGATAAAAACAAATTTGTTGTTGAAAAGATTAATGAAAATTTTGATCTCAGTCCTAGAGGAATTAGAGAGATGTTAAACCTTAATAGACCTATATATGAAAAAACAGCAGCGTATGGTCACTTTGGTAGAACACCAGGAGATGATGGATCATTTTCGTGGGAAAAAACTGATAAAATCAACGTTTTTTCTAAATAGTTTCAGTTGAATTAAAAAAAAACTTTACTATATTGCCTTTACATTGTTGAATTATCAAAATGGGCTCTGGCCCATTTTTTTTTGGAGCAGATAAAAAATGTTAAATAAAAGAGCAGATAAATTAGAATTATTAAGAATTGCTGAAGCAGTAGCTTTGGAAAAATCGATAGATAAAGAACTTATAATTAGTTCTATGGAAACAGGAATAGCTAAAGCAGCCAAATCTAAGTTTGGTCAAGAAAATGAAATTAAAGTTTCAATCAATAGAGATAATGGAGACATAGAATTGTTCAGAAAACTTGTTATTTCTGAAAATCCTGAAAATGCAAATACAGAAATAAAATTAGAAGACGCGATAAGTCTTAATGAAAATAATAAAAATAAATCAATTGGTGATGAAGTTCTTCAGCCATTACCATCTTTTGATTTTGGTAGAATAGCTGCTCAAACTGCAAAACAGGTAATAAGCTTTAATGTTAGAGAAGCAGAGAGAGAAAGACAATTTAACGACTTTATTGATAAAAAAGATACAATTTTAAGTGGTATTGTTAAGAGATTAGAATTTGGAAGTGTTATTGTCGATCTAGGAAGAACAGAAGCAATCATTCAAAAAAATGAATTAATTCCTAGAGAAAATATTAAAGCTGGTGATAGAGTAAAAGCTTATTGCTATGATGTAAGAAGAGAGCCAAGAGGTCAACAAATCTTCTTGTCTAGAGCTCATCCAAAATTTATGGAGAAACTTTTTGTTCAAGAAGTGCCAGAAATATATGATGGATTAATCGAAATTAAATCTTCTTCAAGAGACCCTGGAAGTAGAGCAAAGATTTGTGTTAAAGCAGTTGATACATCATTAGATCCTGTTGGAGCTTGTGTTGGTATGAGAGGTTCTAGAGTTCAGGCAGTTGTAAATGAACTTCAAGGAGAAAAAATTGATATTGTGAATTGGTCAGAAGATGCTGCAATATTAGTATCAAATGCTTTGTCGCCTGCAGAAGTTCAAAGAGTTAATGTTGATGCAGAAAGAAAAAAACTTGATGTGATTTTAACCGAAGAAAATTTGAGTAAAGCGATTGGGCGAAGGGGTCAAAATGTAAGATTGGCAACTAAATTGTTAAATTATGAAATTAACATTATGACTGATGCAGAAGACTCCGAGAGAAGACAATTAGAATTTAAAGAAAAGACAGATAACTTTGTTAAAAACTTAGAATTAGATGAAACTTTAGGTCAGTTATTAGTTGCCGAAGGTTTTTCAACAATAGATGATATTAAAGATAGCTTGCCAGAAAACTTAACTAAAATAGAGGGAATTGAGGAAGAAACAGCTATTGCGTTAATTGATAGAGCAAAAGAGTTCCACCAAAAAGATCAAGAAGATATATCGGAAAGGATTAAAGAGCTTGGTCTACAAGATGCTCTTATCAACCTTAAAGGTCTAACTCCAGGAATGTTAGTTACACTGGGTGAACAAAAAATATTAACATTAGAAGATTTTGCAGATCTAGCATCTGATGAACTTACTGGTGGATACGATGTAGTTAAAGGAGAGAGAGTTAAAATTCAGGGGTATCTAGAGGATTTTGCTTTATCTAAAGAAGAGGCAGATGAATTAATTATGTCTGCTAGAAATATAATTTACAAAGATTGAGAGATGAGCAATGGAGAAAAAAACAAAATTAACAATATCCGGCTCTGCGAAGAAATCTATAAGAAATATTGAGATAGCTAAAACTCAAGGAAAAAACTCTAGAGTAATTGAAAAGCAAGGCGGAAAATTCACTAATAGAGGTGGATCGTTTAGACCTGGTGCAGGAAAACCAAAATCTACCACTTCATTTAATAGAGGTGCACCATTAAAACCGTCT
Source organism: Candidatus Pelagibacter sp. HIMB1485 (assembly GCF_052048055.1). NCBI lineage: Bacteria > Pseudomonadati > Pseudomonadota > Alphaproteobacteria > Candidatus Pelagibacterales > Candidatus Pelagibacteraceae > Candidatus Pelagibacter > Candidatus Pelagibacter sp. HIMB1485. Next base: position 265,093 of record NZ_JBNAIN010000001.1, read on the forward strand.
TTTGCACCAAAATCTCCTCCAATTACAAGCGATTTTGAAAGAAGAAAACTGGCAGAGCAAAGAGCCACCAAAAGACTTAAGGGAGATAGTGAAAAAGATAAAAAAACATTAAAAGCTGGAACAAAAAAAAGAGAATTAAAATTAACTGTTTCAAGAGCATTAAGTGACGAAATAGAAGCAAGAGAAAGAAGTTTAGCATCAGTTAAAAGAGCTCGACAAAAAGAGATGAAAAACTCTTCCAAAGAAGAGGCACAAGAAAATTCAAAACCAGTAAAAAGAGACATCAATATTCCAGAAGCAATAACTGTTAGAGAGTTAGCAAATAGAATGGCGGAACAGTCTAGCAATGTAATTAAATATTTATTTGGAATGGGTGTGACTGTAACAATTAATCAAACTTTAGCCGCTGATACAGCTGAATTTCTAGTTAAGGAATTTGGACATAATCCAATAAGAGAAGAAAAAGCAGAAGAAATTATTCAAAAAATAAAAGCTACTAGAGTAGAAAATTTAAAAAATAGACCACCTATTGTTACTGTTATGGGCCATGTTGATCATGGTAAAACTTCTGTTTTAGATGTTTTAAGAAGCGCTAATGTTGTTTCAGGAGAGTTTGGTGGAATTACTCAACATATCGGAGCATATCAAATTGAAAGCCAAAATAATAAATTAACTTTTATAGATACCCCAGGTCATGCAGCTTTTACAGAAATGAGAGCTAGAGGCTCTAAATTAACAGATGTAGTTGTTTTGGTTGTTGCAGCTGATGATGGAGTGAAGCCACAAACAGTTGAGTCTATTAAACACGCAAAAGCAGCAAATGTTCCAATAGTAGTTGCAATAAATAAGTGTGATCTTCCAGAAGCTGATCCGCAGAAAATTAAAAACCAACTACTTGAACACGAGTTAATCGCAGAAGATTTATCTGGAGACACTTTAATGGTTGAGGTTTCTACAAAAACCAAACAAAATTTAGATAAGTTAGTTGAGTCTATAATTTTACAAGCTGAAATTTTAGATCTTAAAACAGATTATGAATCTAAAGCTACAGGAATCGTATTAGAGTCAAAAATAGATATTGGAAGAGGACCGGTTGCAAATATTATTGTAACGACAGGCACTCTTAAAAAAGGTGATTTTTTTGTAAGCGGTTTAAAATGGGGAAAGGTTAGAGCAATTATTAATGATAAAGGTCAAAATATTAGCGAGGCTCCACCTTCAACACCTGTAGAAGTTTTGGGTATAAATGGTGCTGCTAAAGCTGGAGATGATTTTATTGTTTTAGATACTGAAAAAGAAGCTAAAACTTTGAGTGAAAATAGAGCCCAAGAGAGCAAAGATGGAAAAAACCCATTAACGTTTGCGACACAAGATTCTGCTTTTTCAGATAAATCTTCAGAGGAATTAAATTTAATAATTAAATCTGATGTACAAGGATCATCAGAAGCTATCAAAAATGCAATTGCTCAAATTAAACATGAAGAAGTTAAGCCAAAAATAATATTAGCAGATATAGGAATGGTAACAGAAACTGATGTTACATTGGCCAAAGCATCTAATGCTGTTCTTATAGCCTTTAATGTAAAACCGAGCAAAGAGGCTAAAAAACTTGCTGAAAATGAAAAAATAAAAATCTCTTCATACAATATCATTTATGAGGTCCTGGATTATGTTAAACAAAAAATGTCTGGGCTATTGTCTCCTGATGTTCAAGAAACAATTACCGGAACAGCACAAATTCTTGAGATATTCAAAGTTTCAGGTGCTGGAAAAGTAGCAGGTTCAAAAATTACTGAAGGTGAAATAAATAGTAATTCTGATGTAAGAATTATAAGAGACGGCGCAATAATTTACACAGGAAAAGTTTCAACAATTTTCAGAGAAAAAAACCAAGTAAAACAGGTTAGTGATGGTCAAGAATGTGGAATTACTGTTAAAGATTATATGGATTTCCAAAAAAACGACACAATAGAGGCATTTAGTGTTACATCTACAGAGAGATCGATTTAATGGCTGATAGAATAGGAAAACCAGTATCGCAAAGACAGCTTAGAGTTGGAGAGATGATTAAGCAGTCTTTAAGCATGATTTTTATAAGAAATGAGGCTAAGGTGCCCAACTTAGAAACAAATACTATAACAGTTACAGAGGTTAGAATGAGTCCTGATTTAAAAATTGCTAAAGCATATGTTCTTCCATTGGGAGGAAAAGATGCAGAGGAAACAATTAATGTTTTGAAAGAATACTCATTTTTAATAAGAAAAATTTTATCACAAAAAGTGGTTATGAAATTTTTACCAAAATTACTTTTTAGAAAAGATGAGTCTTTTGAGTATGCGGAAAAAATAGAAAACTTAATAAAACAAACAAATAAATAGGAAGAAAGAGGCATGAATAAAAAGGCACAAGAATTAGCAATGCATGATAAAGATACCGGATCTTCAGAAATCCAAATCGCTTTGCTAACAGAGAAAATTGAAACTCTCTCTAAGCATATTAAGCAATTCAAGAAGGATAAACATTCATCTGTTGGATTGTTGAGAGCGGTAAATAGAAGAAAGAAATTGTTAGAATACCTAAAGAAAAACAAAATAGATTCTTACAAAAATGTACTGTCGAAATTGAATTTAAGAAAATAGAAATCAAGATAGATAGAACGGAATGGAACGAAACGAACGAAACGAACGAAACGATTGGAAATGAAATGTTTAAAGTATACAAGAAGGAAATTGAAGTAGCAGGAAAGAAGATAAGTTTAGAAACAGGCAAGGTAGCAAGACAGGCAGACGGTGCAATAATTGCAACATGTGGAGAGACAGTCGTACTAGCGACAGTAGTGGGAGCAAAAAAAGTAAATCCTGATATGGATTACTTTCCATTATCTGTAAATTACCAAGAGAAATATTATGCAGCTGGAAAAATTCCAGGAGGATATTTTAAAAGAGAAGCAAGACCAACTGAGAGTGAAACATTAATCTCTAGATTAATTGATAGACCAATCAGACCTTTGTTTCCTGATGAATTTAAAAATGAAGTACAATTATTACCAACTGTAATTTCATACGACAAAGAAAACGAACCAGATATTTTATCAATCACTGCTTCATCAGCAGCATTAGCTATATCAGGAATGCCATTTATGGGACCTGTGGGAGCCTCAAGGGTTGGATTTATTGATGGAAAATATGTTTTAAACCCATCTAAAGCAGAGTTAGAAAAATCGAAATTAGATTTAGTTGTAGCTGGTACAAAAGATGCTGTGCTTATGGTTGAGTCAGAAGCAAGCGGTTTAACTGAAGAAGAAATGTTAAACGCAGTTAAATTTGGTCATGAAGGCTTTGTTCCAGTGATTGAAATGATTGAGGAGCTTGCAAAAGAATGTAGAAAACCTGAATGGAGAGTTGAGAAAAAAGATTTATCTGAGGTTAAGAAAAAACTTGAGGAAACTTTTACTGAAGATCTTAAAAAAGCTTTTGCTACAAGAGATAAACAAGATAGATCAAATCAAATTTCCGAAATTACTGATAAAGCTAAAAAACTTTATGAGGAAGATGAAAACTATACAGACCTTGATGTTAACAGTCAGCTAAAAAGCCTAGAAAAATCAATTGTTAGAACTGATATTCTAAAAAATAAAAATAGAATTGATGGAAGAGGTTTATCTGATGTAAGACCTATCGAGTGTGAAGTGGGTATTTTACCTAGAGCTCATGGTTCTGCATTATTTACTAGAGGAGAAACCCAAGCAATTGTTGTAGCAACTTTAGGAACATCTGATGACGAACAAAGAATCGAGAGTTTAGACGGATTGCAAAGAGAGCGATTTATGCTTCACTATAACTTTCCACCTTTTTCAGTTGGAGAAACTGGAAGAATTGGAACTGGTAGAAGAGAAATCGGACATGGTAAATTAGCTTGGAGAGCGATTAACTCTTCATTACCAACGAAAGAGGCATTTCCATATACTTTTAGAGTAGTTTCAGAAATAACCGAGTCTAATGGCTCTTCTTCAATGGCTACTGTTTGCGGAACATCTTTAGCATTAATGGATGCTGGAGTGCCAATTAAAGAGCCAGTTGCAGGTATTGCAATGGGATTAATTAAAGAAGGTGATGATTTTAGTGTCTTATCAGACATTTTAGGTGATGAAGATCACCTAGGTGATATGGACTTTAAAGTTGCTGGAACCAAAGATGGAATTACTTCTCTTCAAATGGATATCAAAATTACAGGTATTACTTTTGAAATAATGGAGCAAGCGTTAAGTCAAGCTAAAGATGGAAGAGTTCATATCTTAGGAGAAATGAATAAAGCATTATCAGCTTCGAGATCTGATGTTGGAAAACATACACCAAAAATGGAACAAGTTAATGTTGATAAAAAAGACATTGCGGCTGTGATTGGAAAAGGTGGTGCAACGATCAGAGAGATTGTTGAAAAATCAGGTGCAAAAGTTGATGTAAATGATGAAGGTGTAGTAACAGTTGCTGCCCCAGATGAAGAGTCTAGAAACATCGCGATGCAAATGATCAAAGACATCACTGCAAAAGCTGAACTGAATAAAATTTATTCAGGCAAAGTGATGAAGATTATGGAGTTTGGTGCATTTGTTAATTTTTTAGGAAAACAAGATGGACTTGTTCATATCTCAGAACTTGCAGATAAGAGAGTTGCTAAAGTTACTGATGTTGTCAAAGAAGGCGATGAGGTAAAAGTTAAAGTAATTGGTTTCGATAGAGGTAAAGTTAAACTTTCTATGAAACAAGCTACTGAATAATTAATAGCTTAAATTTAAATTTTAAACCCCCTGAATGAGAGTTCTGGGGGTTTTTTTTAACTAAAATTAACTAAATTTAGCTAATATTCTTTGGGTCAGGCATTCCAACTTTGTTATATCCTGCATCTACATAGTGGATTTCACCTGTAACTCCGTTTGCAAGATCACTTAATAGATATAATGCTGAATTTCCAACATCATGGATATCTACGTTTCTTTTGAGAAAAGAATGGTCTTCATTCCATTTATATAGGAATTTTGCATCTCCAATCGCAGAAGCTGCTAATGTTTTAATAGGGCCTGCACTTATTGCATTTACTCTCATGCCCTTAGCACCCAAATCTCGAGCTAGATACTTAACACTCGCTTCTAAAGCTGATTTACAAACACCCATTACGTTATAATTTGGAATTGCTTTAGTGGACTCGTAAGTTAAAGTTAATAAACTTCCGCCTTGTTTCATTACCTTTGAGGCTTCTTTTGCTACTTCAGTAAATGAAAAGCATGAGATTAACATACTTCTTAAAAAGTTTTCTCTGGTGGTATTTAAATATTCACCTGATAACTCTGATTTATCAGAGAAAGCAACTGCATGAACTACAAAGTCAATTTCACCCCATTGGGATTTGATATCTTCAAATAATTTTACAACCTCTTCTTTTTTTTCAACATCACAACTAAATGTAACGTTTGAATTTAATTTTTCTGCTAAAGGAACTACTCTTTTTTTCAAAGCATCGCCTAAATATGTAAATGCTAGTTCTGCTCCTGCTTCAGCAAGTTTTTGAGATATACCCCAGGCAATAGATCTTTCATTTGCAACACCCATGATTAATCCCTTTTTGCCTTTCATTAAACTCATAAATTAAACCTTTTCAAAAATTAAAGCTGCATTAGTTCCACCAAAACCAAAGCTATTTGACATTACTGTATTTAAAGTTGTTCCCGTTTCAGTTTTTGAAACTATAGGAAATTTCTTAGCTTCTTCATCCATCTCACTTATGTTTGCAGAGCCAGCTATGAAATTATTCTTCATCATTATCAAACAGTAAATTGCTTCATGAACTGAAGCCGCACCAAGTGGATGTCCCGATAAAGATTTTGTCGAACTAATCTTTGGGATATTGTCTCCAAAAGTATTTTTAACTGCATTTAGCTCCGTGATATCTCCAACTGGAGTAGAAGTTCCATGAGTATTGATATAATCAATTTTATTTTTAGCAGTAGACATTGCCATTTGCATACATCTGACAGCACCTTCTCCTGATGGAGCTACCATATCGTATCCATCTGAAGTTGCTCCATAACCAGTTAATTCTGCGTATATTTTAGCACCTCTTGCTTTAGCGTGTTCATATTCCTCTAGCACTAACACACCTGCACCACCTGCAATTACAAAACCATCTCTTGTTTTGTCATATGCTCTTGATGCTGTTTCGGGAGCATCATTATATTTTGATGATAAAGCAGTCATCGCATCAAACATTGCCGTCATAGCCCAATGTACTTCTTCACTTCCACCTGCAAAAACAACATCTTGTTTGCCCATTTGAATTAATTCCATTGAATTACCAATACAGTGGCCACTTGTTGCGCAAGCAGAACTCATTGTGTAGTTGGTTCCTTTAATTTTAAATGGAACAGCAAGTGTTGCAGAAGCTGTACTTGCCATTGTTCTTGGAACAATGAACGGTCCCATTAATTTTGGAGTTTTAGCCCTCGTTTTATCTGCAGCCAAAATAACATTTTCAATTGATGGACCACCAGAACCCATAACTATTCCAGTTTTAAAATTGCTAACTTCAGTTTCTTCCAATCCAGAATCCTCAATAGCTTCTTTCATTGCAATATAATTATAAGCTGAACCTGAACCCATAAATCTAATTGTTTTTCGATCGATATGATCTTCTAATTTTATATTTGGTTTGCCATGAACATGACTTTTAAGATTATGTTCTTTATATTCCTCAGCATAAGAAATTCCTGATTTTGAATTAATTAATGATTGATGAACTTCCTCTTGGTTGTTTCCCAAACAAGAGACAATTCCTAATCCTGTAATTACTACTCTTCTCATTATTTAAATAATCCTACTTTCAAACTTTCTGCTGAATATATTTTTTTGTCATCAGCAAGTACAATTCCATTGGCAAGACCAACAGTTGTTCCACCTGGCGACATAATTTTTTTCATATCTATTTCGTACCTTACATTTTTAACATTTTGTAAAACTTCACCAGTAAATTTTACAGTACCAACTCCTAGAGCTCTACCTTTGCCAGGATTTCCTAACCAGCCCAGAAAAAATCCAACTAGTTGCCACATAGCATCTAAACCTAGACACCCAGGCATGACTGGATCCTCTTTAAAATGACAGTCAAAAAACCATAGATCGTTTTTTATATCTAATTCAGCCTTTAAAGAGCCTTTATTGAAAGCTCCATTATTCTCGTTGATTTCAGTTATTCTATCAAACATCAACATTGGAGGAAGTGGTAATTTTGCATTACCTGGTCCAAAAAGATCACCATTTCCACAACTTATTAGATCGTCATATGAGTAGGAATTTTTTTTCATATTTTTTGAGAAACCTTATTACTTGATTTAATGCCAATATAATATAATAAAACTGTATATTTTTATTCATACATTAGAATAATTATAAAATACAATGGTAAAAAACTGTAATTTTGTTGAAAAATTAAGAGATTTAGGACTTAGACCCACTAAACAAAGGGTTAAAATGTGTGAAGTTCTATTTAATAGAGAAAAAACTTTTCATTTTACAATCAATGATCTCGTAAAGATGATTTCTGAGGAGATGAATGAAAAAATTTCTTTAGCAACAGTTTACAACACTGTTCATGCATTTCAGAAAAAAGGTTATTTAAAAGAAATTTCGATTAACAGCGATAAAAGTTATTTTGATACAAACACATCTGTTCATCATCATTTTTATGATGAAGATACTCATCAGCTAATAGATTGTGATGAAAATGATATAGACCCAGTAAATATTAAAAAAAATATTACAGGAAAAAAAATAAATTCAGTTGAAGTTTTGGTTAAAGTTGCGAGTGATAATCAAACTCAAAAATAATTCAATTAAATCAATTATATAAAATCTAGATTATAATAATTCTAAACTATTGACATTAAAGTTTTAGACACTATATGGTCTATAAAGTTAAATTAAGGAGAAAAAAATGTCTTTAAAAGGAAGTAAAACAGAGGAGAACTTAAAAGCAGCATTCGCTGGTGAGAGTCAAGCAAATAGAAGGTATCTTTATTTTGCACAAAAAGCTGACATTGAAGGTTATAATGATGTAGCTACAGTATTTAGATCAACAGCAGAAGGTGAAACTGGTCACGCACATGGTCACTTAGAATACCTTGAACAAGTTGGAGATCCAGCTACTGGGAAACCAATTGGTGAAACTAAAGCAAATTTAGCTTCAGCAATTGAGGGAGAAACGCATGAATATACTGACATGTACCCAGGTATGGCTAAAACTGCAAGAGAAGAAGGTTTTGAGGAAATTGCAGATTGGTTTGAGACTTTAGCAAAAGCTGAAAAATCTCATGCTGGTAAATTTCAAAAAACTTTAGAGTCAATTGCCTAAATAATTTTCATTAGTGGGCGTTTACCGCCCACTAAATTTAACAAAATTTCTAAAATCAAAAAAAATGAAAGAGCAACTTTTACAATTAATAAAAGATTGGTTTAATGAACCAGTGGTATTAGTTTCTTTATCATTAATTATAATTTCTAATATAATCGTATGAGCAAAGAAGGAAGTCTAGACGCCCCAATTCGTCACCCTATTGATTTTGAGCATCCAGATTTTTTAAATACTGAAAAATTAGATGCAGAAATGCGAAGAGTGTTTGATATTTGCCATGGATGTCGAAGATGTTTTAATCTTTGTGATTCCTTTCCAAAATTGTTCGATATGATTGATGAGTCTGAAAATGAAGACGTAGAAAGTTTAAAAAGTGAGCAATTTGCTCCGGTTGTTGATGCCTGTACTCTTTGCGACATGTGTTTTATGACCAAATGTCCTTATGTACCTCCTCATGATTTTGATCTTGATTTCCCTCATTTAATGTTGAGGTACAGAACGGCACAGAAAAAATTAGGTAAATTACCAAGTGTTCCAATGCAATTAGCCCAAATAGATAGAAACGCAAAAATTGGGGTTTTATTTTCCAAAATAATTAATTGGGCATCAGATATAAAAAATAAGTTGTTCAGAAAAATATTAGAGGTAGTTGCTGGTATCGATAAAAGGGTTCAACTTCCAAAATACAATTCAGAAACTTTTTCTAACTTTTTTAATAAAAATAATGACAAAATAAACTACGAGACAAAAACTAATGATAGAAAAGTTGTAATTTATTCTACCTGTTTTGTTAACTTTAATAAAAAAAATACGGGTGTTGCAGCTTTAAAAGTTCTAAAGAAAAATGGTGTAGAAGTTCAAGAAGCCTATCCTGGATGTTGTGGAATGCCATTCTTAGAGCAAGCTGATCTTCCTAAAGTTGTGGAACAGGCTAAAAAAGTTTCTAAAGATTTAGTTGAATGGATTAACAAAGGTTACAAAGTTGTTACATTAACCGCTAGTTGTGGTTTAATGTTAAAATTTGAATGGCCATTGCTTTTACCTAATGATGATAAAATAAAAAAATTATCTGCAAACGTTATGGATATTGATGAGTATGTTGTTGATATTGCAAACAATGAGGGATTAGCAGATGGTTTACAAGAAATAGATGGTGGAGTGACAGTGCACCATGCGTGTCACGCAAGAGCACAAAACATGGGTATCAAAGCCAGAGATATGCTTAAACTTATCCCGAATGTTAAAATTGATGTTGTAGAGAAATGTGCTGGGCATGGTGGAACTTTTGGTGTGATGAAAGAAACACATGATCTGGCCAATAAAGTAGGAAGACCGACTGCAAGACAAATTAAAACAAAAAATAACAAGTACATGGCTTCTGATTGTCCTTTAGCAGGTAAGCACTTGAAGCAGCTTGAAGTGGATACTAACATCTCCAATGATGAGGCACTACATCCTATCGAATTGATAGCTAAAAGTTATAAATTATGATTATGCCAAGAGAAAAAAGGGAGATACAAAAAGAAGACATCATGCCATTGGATGTCTACACAAAAAATAGAAGAGAACTGAGAAAAAATATTGTTGATTTTAAAAAAAATAGAAGAATTGCATTAGGTCCTTATGCAACTTTTTATTTTGAAAGTTACGAGACAATGTTAGCTCAAGTTCAAGAAATGTTATATATTGAAAAAGGCGGAGATGAACAACTTAAAGATGAGTTGTCAGCATACAATCCTCTAATACCAAATGGTAAAGAATTAACAGCTACTTTGATGTTTGAAATAGACAATCCTATATCACGTGCAGCTTTCCTAGGAAAAGTGGGTGGAATAGAAGAAACAGTGTTTATGAAAATTAATGGAGAAAAAATAAAAGCTATACCAGAGGAAGATGTTGATAGAACATCAGCTGAAGGAAAAGCTTCTTCAGTTCAATTTATTCATTTTAATTTTTCAGATGACCAAATAGCTAAATTTAAATCTGAAGAAATTGAAGTTGAAATAGGAATAGACCATAAAGAATATTCCCATACTACCAAGCTGTCTTTAGAGAACAAAAAGTCACTTGCTGCTGATTTTAGTTAATTAAATCCCCAGATATTATCTGTTTTAACCCAACCTTGAAATTTTCCAGATGTTATCTGACACCATTCTTGTTCACACTTTTCTAATATTAATAACCTACCTTCCTTAATAAGAGCAATTGGTTTTGCAAAAGATGTAGGGTTTTTAAACAAAATTTTATCTTTTGTTGCTATTGCAGAATTATTTTTTTTTAATTGAGATATATGTATCCACCCACCATTATTTTTAAGGTCTATAATTCTTCTAAAGTTTTCTTTTTTATCTATTTGTTTTAAAGGAAGGTTAATTTTTTTGTAAACATATTTTACATCTGAATCAAAACTTGGACCGTACCTAACGTTTACTTTATTTTTTTTTAAAGAAACAAATATTTCATCAGCTGAACTTATTGAAATTGATAAGATAAAAATTAAAATTATTCTTATAATTAATTGCATAGACAGTTTTTTCTTTTTTTAATTTTTGCTTTTCTAAAATTTAAATTTAATAAATCAATAATTAAAATATAATTATTTAAACTTTGGCCTATATTTAAAATATTTTTTAAAATTTCATTAGCTTGCATCGTGCCAACTATTCCCGCTACAGTTCCCAGGATTCCTTCATATTCACAATTGAGTATTTCATCTGATATTTTTTCCTCTTGATAAAAACATCGAAGGCATGGTTCTTTTTTATTTTTGAAATTAAATGTAAAGATATGACCATCAAATTTACTTATAGCACCAGTTACCAAAAACTTTTTATACTTTAAACTTAAATCATTAATTAGAAATTTACTTTCAAAATTATCAGTTCCATCAACAATATAATCGTAATCCTTAATAATTTTTTGAAAATTAGATTTATTTAATTTGTAATTAAAAATTTTTATATTTGTTAAAGAATTAATGTTGTTTAATTTTTTTTTAGCTATTTTGACTTTTAGTTGATTTAAATCTTTCTGATTGAATAAACTCTGCCTATGAATATTTGAAAGGTTTATTCGATCATGATCCACAATTCCTAATGAGCCAACCCCTGACCTAGTCAAGAATTCTGCTACTGGGCACCCGAGACCACCCATGCCTATTATTAATACTTTTGCATTTGTAATTTTATTTTGACCTAAAATACCAATATTTTTTAATATGATCTGTCTTGAAAAACGTTCGATTTGTTTTTTGTTTAGTTTTTTGCTCATTTTCCTGTTGAGCCAAATCCGCCTTCGCCTCTAATTGTTTCTGGAAGCTCATCTGTTTCTTCAAAATTCATTTTTATCACAGGTGCAAGAACCATTTGAGCTATTCTGTCTTTATTGTTTATTAAAAAATCTTCTTTTCCGTGATTGTAAAGTATTACTTTTATCTCGCCCCTGTAATCACTATCTATTGTTCCTGGTGTATTTAAAACACTAATACTGTTTTTTGCTGCTAAACCTGATCTAGGTCGTATTTGAATTTCAAATTCATTTGAAAAAGCAACGGCAATTCCAGTTGGAACTAAACAAGAATTTTGGGATTTAAGTATAATAGGTTCTTTTATAAATGCCATAAGATCCATTCCCGAAGCCCCTTCTGTTTTGTAGGCAGGTAGCTCTATTGAAGGATCTAATTTTTTAACAAGGATTTTTGCCATTAATTTAATTGATCAATTATTCTATCAACTATTTCTTTAGAAATTTCAGATTTTCTTTTGTATGGTAGGACTTCACTTTTTAAAGATTTATTTTTGTAGTGGATTACAACTTCATTATAATCAGAGTTAAATCCAATATTTTTTTTAGAAACATCATTAGCAATTATCCAATCACAATTCTTTTTATTTAATTTTTCTTCTGCATTTTTTAAAACTTCGTTTGTTTCTGCTGCAAAACCAATCACAATTTCAGGCCTCATAGAATTATGATTTGATATGTAATTTAAAATATCAATATTTTTTTCTAAATTTAAATTTAATGCTTCCTCTTTTTTTATTTTTGTTTGAGATTTATTTTTTACTTTAAAGTCTGATACTGCTGCTGAAAAAATTGCTACATCTACAGGTAAATTCTCTTGCGTAGCAGCAAACATTTCATCCGCTGTTTCAACTTTAATGAGTTTAATATCTTTTTCTATTTCTAGATTAGTTGGTCCTGAAATCAGTGTTGTATCAAAACCTTTTTTCGATAGACATTTAGCTAGTTCATATCCTTGTTTGCCACTTGATTTATTTGTTATAAAACGCACAGGGTCGATATACTCATTTGTTGGACCCGCAGTAACTAAAGCTTTAAATTTTTTATTTTGACTTTGGTTTAAAAAAAATTGGTTTAACTCATCCGCAATTTTTAATGGTTCTGACATCTTACCTTCTCCGTATTCCCCGCATGCCATATCTCCCATTTCTGGACCAATAAACTTATAACCAAAATCTTTTAATTTTTTTAAATTAGTTTTTGTAGATTTATGTTCCCACATTCTAACATTCATCGCTGGTGCTAAATAAATTTGTTTATTTGAAGCAAGTATTACAGTAGAAGCCAAATCATCTGTAGTACCTTGTGCTAATTTTGAAATTGTATTTGCTGTAGTTGGTGCAACGATAACTACGTCTGCCCATCTAGAAAGTGAAATGTGATCCATTTCAGTTTCGTTTTCTAAGCTAAACAAATCACTATAAACTTTACCTTGAGATAATGATGCTACTGATAATGGAGTTACAAATTCTTTAGCACTAGAAGTAAGTATAGTTTTTATTTCTGCACCATTTTTTTTTAATAATCTAATCGTTTCAAGACTTTTATAAGCTGAAATACCACCACAAATAATAAAAAGAATTTTTTTGTTATTAAGATTTTTCATTTGCAGAATTAAAATACTATAAGACCAAAAATTACAAGAAGTAATAAACCAATAATAGATTGGTTTCTAAATGCTATCATTTCAGATTTTTTATCCTTTAAAGCTGTATAAGAATTGGAGTTTTGAGGAATTTGTCCGCTAGCTAAAAATGTTAGAGCTTGATTTGCTTTGTCCATGATTTCAGGTAACTCAGGTAATCTTTTAATTACTTCAGTACTATTTTTAAGTGTTTCGTTAAAATTATTTATAGGATCTTTTGTTTCTCTTAACCAATTTTCAAGAACTGGTTTAGAGGTTGTCCAAATATTAGTGTTAGGATTTAATTTTCTTGCAACACCCTCAACTACAACCATTGTTTTTTGTAACATCAACAATTGAGGTTGAGTTTGCATATTGAATTTTTCTGTAACATCAAAAAGCTGTTTTAATAATTTTCCACCTGAAATATCTTTAACCTCTTGACCAAATATTGGCTCTCCTATTGACCTTAATGCTTGTGCAAGATCATCTATTGGCACATTTTTAGGGACTAATCCTGCTACCAAGTGAACCTCAGCAACTTTTTTATAATCTCTTTGTATAAATCCAAATAAAATTTCAGCTAAAAAACGTTTACTCATTTTGTCTAATCTACCCATTATGCCAAAATCTATTGGAGCTATTTGACCATTCTCATCAATAAATATATTTCCTTGGTGCATATCAGCATGAAAAAAACCATCCCTTACTGCATGTCTTAAAAAATGTTGGATAATATCTTCAGCAATTTTATTAGTATTTAAATTTCTTTTTTTCAGCTCCTCTGTTTCACGAATAGATACTCCATCTATCCAATCTAATGTCATTACATTCTCACTAGTAAAGTTCCAATATATTTCAGGAACTTTGAATCCAGCATCATTTTTTGTATTTTCTGCATATTCATTTGCGGCTGCTGCCTCAAACCTTAAATCCATTTCTAGGTTAGTTATTTCTTTCAACAAAAAAACAACTTCCACAAGTTTTAATCTTTTAGTTTTTTTTAAAAATGACTCAATGATAAATGCAAATAGCATCATCGCATCAATTTCTTCATTAAATATTTTTTTTATGTCTGGTCTTATAATTTTTATTGCTACATCTTTAATAGTACCATTGTCATTTATTTTAGCTTTATGAACTTGTGCTATTGATGCAGCAGCAACTGGCTCACTTAAATCAATAATAGAATTGTAAGCATCATTGCCTAAATCATTTTTAATTATTTCTTTTGCTTGATTAATAGAAAATGGTGGTACACGATCTTGTAATTTTTCCAGCTTTGTAGAAAGTTCTTCTCCTATAATATCAGGTCTAGTAGCTAAAAATTGACCTAATTTTATAAAAGTCGTACCCATCGACTCTAATGATTTTGAAAGTCTATCACCATCATCTAGCGCATGATGACTCAATTCTTTTTTTTCAAAAGATATTGCTAATAGCTGAAATAAAATTGTGATTGCGACCGGCGGTTTTTTAAATTTAGAGGCAATATCTAAAATATCAGATTTTGCAATCTTTCTTCCTAATTTAAATAAAGTAATTAATTTTCTTAGCATTATATTTTCCAACCACTATGGATAGAAACTATACCACCTGAAAAGTTCCTATAATTACATTTCGTAAAATTATACTTTTTCATTAAGTCAATTAATTCTTCCTGATTAATAAATTCTTCAATACTTTTTACTAAATATTCATATGGTTTTTTATCGCCAACAATAAATTGACCAATATGAGGAATTATTTTTGAATAGTTTTTATAAACAAAATCTAAGTTAGAGTTTTGAATTTTTGAAAATTCTAAACATAAAAATCTTCCACCTGGTTTTAATACCCTATAAGCTTCGGATAGAGCCTTATCTAAATTCTTTGTATTTCTAAGACCAAAACTTATTGTGTAATAATCAAATTCGTTATCTTGAAGTGGAAGCTTCTCAGCAGCTGCATTGATCCATTTTATATTTTTATAATTAGATAATTTTTGTTTGCCTTGATTAATCATACCTTTATTTGGATCTATACAAGTGACTTCTGACATTTGATTTGTACTATTCAAAAATAATTTACCAATATCTCCAGTTCCACAAGCAACATCTATTAACTTTCTATTTGGAGATGGTTTCATTATATTAATGAGACTTTTTTTCCAAAATCTATGAATGCCCAGTGACATGAAATCATTCATCAAGTCGTATTTACTATAAACTTGATCAAAAACTCCTTCCACAAGGCCTTTTTTATTTTGAAGATATTGTTGCATAAAAAAATATATATTGAATATAGTGAGAAATGCCAGAATTACCAGAAGTAGAAATTGTTAGACAATCTTTAGACAAAAAAATTAAACAAAAAAGTATTAAAAAAGTAATTATTAGAAATAAAAATCTTAGGTTTCCACTTCCAAAAAATTTTAGTTCTTTTTTAATGAATAAAAAAATTATTAAAGTAGATAGATTTTCCAAGTATTTAATATTGAATTTTAAAAGTGGAGAGTTTTGTTTGATACATTTGGGTATGTCTGGAACCATACACATCATTGATAGTAAAAAAAAATTAAAATTTACTAATGCTAGTTTTTATCATTCTCCTATATTACCAAAAAAACATAATCATATTGAATTAATATTTAATTCTTTGAAAGTAATTTATAATGACCCAAGAAGATTTGGTTTTTTTGAGTTAGTAGAAAATAGTGAAAAATTAAAAAGTAGATTTAAAAATTTGGGACCAGAACCATTCAATTTAAATTTTAATATGAATTACGTTTTTAATTACTTCAAAGGAAAGAATAAAAATATTAAAACATTTTTATTAGATCAAAAATTTGTTTCTGGAATTGGGAATATTTATGCAAGTGAAATTTTATTTCTAAGTAAGATTTATCCATTTAAAAAAGCAAGTTTGTTAACTAGAGAAGATTGCAAAAAAATTATTTACTATTCAAAAAAAATTTTATTAAGAGCAATTAAAAAAGGTGGTTCAAGTATTAGAGATTTTAAGGATACGTTGGGATCTTTTGGAAACTATCAAAAAGAGTTTAAAGTATATCAGCAAGAAGGATTAAGATGTAAAACTATAGGATGTACCGATACTATACAGAAAAAAATTGTATCAAATAGATCTACTTTTTTTTGTAATTCCTGCCAAAATTAGCCAAATATTTAGTTGACCGTTTTCAGTTCTCAAGCTATACCCCTGCGCATGGCAAATACAAAATCAGCTATTAAACGTATAAGACGTATTTCTAAACAAACAGCAGTTAATAAAGCTAGAAAAAGTAGATTTAGAAATGCATTAAAGAAAATGAACGCTTTAATTGATACCAAAAAGAAAGATGAAGCGTTAAAATTCTTACCTAAATTAAACTCTGAGTTGATGAAAATTGCAAAGACTGGTGTAATTAAAAAACAAAATGCATCAAGAAACGTTTCAAGAATAACTAAAAAGATTGCAGCAATTTAAAAACCTTAAGTTGTTTCGAAGATAAATTTTACACACACATTATATAAGATCTAAATATTTTCAAATTACTATATTTAGATTTAGTAAATCTTTGACCTTACACAATACAATCAATGTTTGATTCAATCTGTATTTGATTCAATCAAAAATTTTATTTTTAAGAAAATTTAAAACTAATTTAAAAATTTGTGTCCATAAAAAAAAATGATTGTGACAATAAATTCTACAATTGCAGATTTAATTTTTTTTTAATTTTAAATTTAATACTTGTTGCAAAATTTTTTAAATCGTTCTAACTGAGATCTTCCCTTAAGTTATGAATAAATCTTTTACAAATAAAAATATTAATAATTTTGCTTCAGAAGAGATCGATTGGCAACAAATTCAATCTGAAATGAAGAATAAATTAGGTTTGGAAATTTATGAAAGTTGGTTAAAAAAAATATCATTTCTTGAGGAGCATAATAATTATTTACTTTTATCTGTTCCAACTAGATTTATCAGAGACTGGATTACTTCGAGGTATTTAGACCAAATTCTGAAAATAATTAAATTGTATAAAAAAGATATAATTAGAATTGAATTTAAAATTATTGATCAAAAAGTTGATAAGGATTTAAAAGAAACAACAAATATTGAAAATACCCAAAATGAAAATGTTTCATTTATAAAAGACTCGTACCTTCAGTACAACCGAATAGATCCAAACAAACGATTTGATAACTTTATAACTGGATCAAGCAATAAACTTGCATATGAAGCTTCTATAAAGGTTACAGAAACTATCTCTCATTATAATCCACTCTATATTTATGGTGGTGTAGGAATGGGGAAAACTCACTTATTAAATTCTATTGGTTTTGAGATGAAGAAAAAAAATAAAGTGATGTTCATTTCAGCTGAACGTTTCATGTATCAGTTTGTAAAATCAATTAAATCAAATGATATGGTTAAGTTTAAAGAATATTTTAGAAACACTGATATTTTATTAATAGATGACATCCAGTTTATTAGCGGCAAAGAAGCAATGCAGGAAGAATTTTTTCATACATTCAATGCTTTGTTAGATAAAGGATCGCAAATTATAGTATCTGCTGATAGAGCACCTAATAAATTAATGCGTATTCAAGAGAGAATTAAATCTAGATTTTCAGGTGGATTGGTTGTTGACATTCAAAAACCTGATTTAGAATTACGAAAAAAAATAGTTCAAAAAAAAACAGAAGAATTAAACAATTTATATTCAGATCAGCTTCAAGTATCAAAAGATATACAAGATTTTATCAGTAATGAGATCTCAGGAAGTGTTAGAGAATTAGTTGGAGCAGTTAATCGAATAGTATCCTTTTCAAGAATTTATAACAAAGTTCCAAATTTACCTGAAACTAAAGTGGTATTAAAAGATCTTTTAAATATCTCAGAAAACAAAGTAACAATTGACTTAATACAGACTATTGTGTGTAAGTTTTTTAAGATAAGCAAAAATGAAATGCTTTCTTCAAGAAGATCAAGATATCTTGTAAGACCTCGACAGACAGCAATTTATTTAACTAAAATTTTAACTTCAAAATCATTACCAGAAATAGGTAGAGAATTCTCGAATAGAGATCACACAACAATTATCCATTCTGTTAAAACAATTGAGAAAATCAAAGAAAAAGATCCAGAAATGGTAGATAATATCAATAAACTTAAAAATCAGATATTATACAATAACAAAGAAAATGAAATTTAACGTCAACCAACAAGACCTTCAGCAAGCACTAAATTATTGTCAGGGTGTAATCGAAAAGAGAAGCACGTTACCAATTTTATCTAATATTTTATTAGATGCTAGTAATTCTAAATTAACAATTACTGCTACAGATCTTGATTTAATTTTTATACACCAGCTAAATAATGTTGAAATTCTTGAAGAAGGAAAAACAACAACAACCTCGTCAATTATGTATGACATAATCAGAAAATTAACATCAGGAAAAAAAATTAACCTTACTCTTACCGATGTAAGTAAATTACAAGTAGAATCGGAAAAATCTATTTTTAATTTGAATTGTATTAGTGCTACCGAGTTTCCATTGACTGATGAAAATTTTAATGAAAATGAATTTATTATAAAATCAAAACAATTATTGAAGCTTCTAAATAAATGTAAGTTTTCTGTTTCAAATGATGAAACTCGACATTATTTAAGTGGTATTTATTTTCACCAAACCGAAGTTGAAGATAAAAATTATTTAACAGCTGTAGCTACTGACAGTCATAGAATGTCGATTTCAAAAATCAGGCTAGATGAAAAAATTGAATTTGACCCTATTATACTACCCAAAAAAACAATTTTTCAACTTTGTTCACTGTTAGATAGTTATGATGGTGATGTAAAAGTATCAAATCTAAAGTCAAAAATTAAGTTTGAACTGGATAATAGTATTTTAATTTCAAAACTTATCGATGGAAAATTCCCGAATTACATTCAGGTAATACCTAAAAATAATCAAAAAAAATTAGAAATTGATTTAAAACTTTTCTTAAACTCAGTTGATAGAGTGGCCTCTGTATCTCTGGATAAAAAAGATGGTGTAAAATTTAATTTATCAAATGATACTCTTAACCTTTCGGTAAATAATACTAATAGCGGAGACGGAAAAGAAACATTAAATGTTAAATTTGATCACGACTTAGAAATAAGTTTTAATTCCAGATATTTGATTGATGTAGCTTCACAATTAGATGGTGATAGAGTCGAAATCTTCTTTAATGATACGGGTTCACCAGCTTTAATAAAAGATCCAGGCGATTTTGACAGTATTTATGTTGTGATGCCAATGAAGGGTTAATTAATTAAATCTAATTCTTGATAGATATTTTTTTCTAGAGTTTTTAAAAATTCATTTTTTTCTAGCCCAGCTGAAATAGGTTTTAATATTGATATAGTAATTGTTCTATTGCTTTTTTTTCCACCTTTTTTTGGCCATACGTAACCAGAGTTTATGGCTACTGGTAAACAATTTATTTTTAATTCTTCATATATCCTTGAGGCTCCTTTTTTAAATGGAGTTCTATCATCAGGTAATACCCTGGTACCTTGAGGAAAAATAATTAATGGACGATTTGATTGTGATATTGTTTTTGAAATATCATTAAAAAAACCCAAATTATCTTTAGTTGTTTTATTTCTATTTATTGAAATTGATCCTATTTTTTTTAAATACCAACCAAATATTGGAATTTGGAGAAGCTCTTTTTTTAAAATAAAAACTGGTGAATTAAAAATAGTTTGCAAATAAAAAGTTTCAAACATTGATTGATGAGATGCGGCAATAAAAAATTTATCCTCTTTGATTATATTTTCTTCACCTTTGATAAGGATTTTTACTGAAAGGATAAACCTTAAGCAAACACTAGTCCAATAGCCCATTAATTTGCCACCAATTAAAACTATTTTTCTTGGTAGGAAAAAAGAAGGTAAAAAAATTATAGAAATAAAAATAATTCCAGTAAAAAAAATTATTGAAAATAAAATGTTTCTTATCATTGTCTCAAAAGCTAAATTAAATCTTTATGCTTTTGTCTTTTTCTAATTATTTTTATTTTGTTGTTTTTAATTAATATTTCTAATGGTTTTGTTCTTAAGTTATAATTTGAACTTAGTGACATTCCGTAAGCACCAACATCACATATTGCAACATAGTCTTTTTCTTGAAGTTCCTGAAAGTTTTTAATAGTTACAAACTTGTCTGTAGTTTCACATATAGGTCCTACAAATTCATAAGTTTTTTTAGAAACTTTTCCAGATTTAATAACAGGTAAAGTTTTGTGAATTGCACCATATAATGCTGGTCTCATTAAATCATTCATTGCTGCATCTAATATAATGAATTTTTTACTTTCACTGTCTTTTATATAAATTACTTTTGTAATCAATGTTCCAGAATTTCCTATTATAGATCTTCCTGGTTCAAATATAATTTTACATTTTTTATTTTTTAAAAATTTTTTAATAGCTAAATTATATTTTTTATAATTAAGTTTTTTATTTTTATCTGAATAAGAAATTCCCATACCACCACCTAAATCGATGTATTCAAATGTATGAGATGTTTTCTTTAAAATATTATCGACTACTTTAAGCATCTTTTCATAAGGCTTATGATCTAAAATTTGGCTTCCAATATGAACACTTAGGCAATTAAGATCTATATTTTGTGAACTTTTGCAATATTCAATTATTTCATAAAATGTTTTTTCATTTACACCAAACTTATTCTCCTTTTTACCAGTCGAAATTTGGCTTAATGTTTTTGCATCAGTATTAGGATTTAATCTTAAACCAATTTTTACAATTTTATTTTTTTGTCTAGCCACTCTATTTATTTCTACTACTTCACTTTTCGATTCTGCGTTTATTAGTAAAATTTTTTTATCTATTGCGTAACTTATTTCATTTGTAGTTTTACCAACTCCTGAAAAGACAATTTTTTTTGGACTAATACCTGCTTTAAGAGCCATCATCATTTCACCAACAGATACTACATCAGCTCCAAAACCAAATTTTGATATTTCATTTATTAAATTTACATTGGTATTTGATTTAACTGCAAAACATATCAATGGTGATATTGATTTAAAATTTTTTTTAAAATTTAAAATATTTTTTTTTAACCTTGAGTAAGAATAGCAATATGTTGGAGTACCATATTTTTTTGCAATTTTTAAAAAGTTAACTTTATCAATAGATAATTTTTTATTTATGTATTTCATTACACTCTATTTTTAGAGAATAGATTTAAATAAACTTGTTTTTTGTCCTCTTTGTATACAGGGTCACCTTTCTTGCCACATGAAAATAATAGTAGCAACATAACTAACATAAATGTGATTTTTTTTATCATTTTAATTTTTTATATTTAGTTATCATTTTTTTAATATTTTCAAAAGAAGTTCCCCCAAATGATTTTTTTGAATTTATAGAGTTTTTTAAATTGAAAATTTCTAAAACCTTTTCTGTCAATTTTGGCTCAATTTTTTTAAGTTCATTTAAACTTAATTCGTTTAAATTTTTCTTTCTTTTTTCAGCTATGTTAACAATAGCAGCTGTTTTTTGATATGCCTTTCTAAACGACATGTTGTGTTCTCTAACTAAATAATCAGCTAGATCTGTTGCTGTAATATGACCTGTATTTGCAAGTTCAAGCATCTTCTTTTTATTTGCACTGCAATTTTTTAAAACTTCATCAAATATTTTTAAGCAATTTATTAAAGTATCATTAGAATTAAAAACCAATTCCTTATCATCCTGTAAATCTTTAAAGTAGGATAGTGGCAAGCCTTTTAGTATCGTTAACATAGAAAAAAAATTTCCGTAAGAAGTACCAGTTTTTCCTCTTAGATATTCTAAGAGATCAGGATTCTTTTTTTGAGGCATAATCGAAGAGCCTGTAACAACTTTATCTGATAAGTTAATTAAGTTAAATCCATCTGAATTCCATATAATTAATTCCTCTGCAATTCTAGAAATATGCATTGAACATACTGAAACTGCATAAAGAAAATCCAGCACAAAGTCTCTATCTGAAACTGTATCTATTGAATTATTGGTTGGTCTTTTAAATCCAAGTTTTTTAGATGTAAAATTTCTATCTATATTAAATGAAGTGCCTGATAGAGCTGCTACACCTAATGGACTTTCATCTAAACAATTTAAATTGTTTAAAAATCTTTTTTTATCTCTAGTAAACATTTCTACATAAGCCATTAAATAATGGCCAAATGATATAGCTTGAGCATTTTTAAGATGAGTAAACCCTGGCATGATAGTCTCTATATTTTTTTCAGCCAGTTTAATTGTGCTTTTGATTACTTTATCTATATTATTATTAATATCTTTTGTTGCAGTTTTAATCCAAATTTTAAAATCAGTTATTACCTGATCATTTCTTGATCTAGCTGTATGAATGTATCCAGCTTCATCACCAATTATTTGAAATAATCTTTTCTCAATATTCATATGAATGTCTTCATATTTTTTATTAAATTCAAATTTTTTGTAAGTTATTTCTTTATAAATTTTATTTAGACCATAAATAATTTTATTTTTTATTTTAAAGGAAATTATCTTTTGTCTAAAAAGCATTTCAACGTGTGCAATGGATCCTTGGATGTCTTCTTTATAAAGTCTCTTGTCTATATCAATAGAATTACCAACTTTTTGAAATAAGTTTGACGCTTCCTTTTGTATTCGCGTGTTCCATATTGCTTGGTTGTTTTTATTTTTTGCCATGATATTTAGTTATACCTAATTAATATGAGAATTTTAGCATTATTTATTTTTTTAATTACAACTGCAGAAGCTAGTGATTTACCAAACATTAAAAATATTGTTATTCATAAAGTTCCAAAAACGTATGAAAATGTATTTTTTTTAAATAAAAAAAATGAAAAAATTAAAATTAATGATTTCAAAGGAAAATTGTTAGTTTTAAATTTTTGGGCTACTTGGTGTCCTCCGTGCAAAGAAGAGATGCCTTCATTAGACAATATGCAAGCAAATTCATCACTTAATAATTTAAAAGTTTTTCCTATTAATATTGGGAAAGAAAAACTAAATAAAGTTGAAGAATTTTTTGCGAAATTAGACTTAAAAAATTTGGAACCTTTTTTTGATCCAGAAGTAACTTTAGCTAAAACATTTTCTCTAAGAGGAGTTCCAACATCAATATTTATAAATAAAGAAGGTGAGGAATTTGCAAGGGTTCTTGGTGACATAGACTTTAATGACAAAGATTTTTTAAAGTGGATTGAGAAATATAATTAGTTTTTAAAAAAATATGCGAAAGCTACCAAAACAAGTATAGCCACAAACTGCAGTAGAACTCTAAGCTGCATTAGTTTATTTGAATATTTTTTACTTGTTTCTCCACCTTTAAATAAAGTACCAATACCCAAAACCAAAACTATTCCAACAGCTATTAAAAGAGCTATAGATAAAATTTTAACTAATATTCCAGAAAACATATTATTATTGTAGTGTGTTTTTAAAAATAAAAAACATAATAAATCATCTATGACATTTTGCCTTAATTCAATCATCATCAAGCCAGAAGAAGGAACAGAAATTAAGAATGCGATAATTTTACTTCATGGGTATGGTGGAGATGGAAAAGACATAAGTATGTTAACTTTAAATTGGAAAAGACATTTGCCAAACACTATTTTTATTTGTCCTAATGGACATGAAAAGTGTGCAATTAATCCTTCAGGATATCAATGGTTTGATTTAACCAAAGAAGATTCATCTTATATCCTTGAAGAGTCAATTAAAGCTGAAAATGTTATTAAAAAATTTATTGAGGAAGTTAAAACTGAATATAACTTATCAAATCAACAAATTTGTTTGTCAGGTTTTAGCCAGGGCTGCATGATGTCTTTGAATGTTGGTCTTACCTCAAGTGAAAAATTTTTATGTGTCGTAGGATTTTCAGGGAAAATAATAGATCAAATTAATTTGAAAGATAGAATAAAAAATAGCACAGATACATTACTAATACATGGTGATGTCGACCAAATTGTTCCATCAACACATTTACTTGAAGCTAAAGATTTTTTAATTCGAAATAATATTCCTGTTGAAACGTTATTAATAAAAAATTGTGACCATCACATTCCTATCGAGGCATCAAGTACAGCATTAAATTATATTTTAAAAAAAATTTAACATCTGATCATATTGATTATGATGCTAAACTAAGTTAATGTTTTAATGTGAACAACTTTATTGAACAAGATGTATCATTAGAAAAATGTCCTGCATTAGTTCTCAATGCTGATTACAGACCTCTAAGCTATTACCCACTATCATTATGGTCATGGCAAGACACTGTGAAATCAGTTTTTCTTGATAGAGTTATAATTGTAAGTCATTATGATAGAACTATCAGAAGCCCTTCATTTAATATGAAGCTACCAAGTGTTATAGCTTTAAAAGACTATATTGTTCCTCAAACGAAACCAAGTTTTACTAGATTTAACGTTTTTTTAAGAGATAAATTTTCTTGTCAATATTGTGGAAGTAATGAGGAACTTACTTTTGATCATTTGCTTCCAAGATCTAAAGGTGGAGAGACAAATTGGGACAATGTTGTTACAGCTTGTTCAGCTTGTAATGTAAAAAAAGGTGGAAAATTATTAAAACATTCAGGAATGAAATTAAATCAATATCCATTCAGACCTTCAACAGAAGATTTACATAAAAATGGTAAGAACTTTCCTCCTAACTTTTTACACAAAAGTTGGATGGATTATTTGTATTGGGATGTTGAATTAGAAACTTAAATTTTTTCAGAAATATTAATTGCAATTTTAGAACCAGTTTTAATTATTTTATCTAAAATACTATAAGGTCCTTTTTTAGTTGCACCCTTTTCATAAGCGATATCCTTATGATTAAGCTCATCTTCTCTAAATTTTGTAATTTTGTTTTTGAGAAATTTTTCATCTTCATCCAATTGATTAATTTGATTTAAGTAGTGTTCATCAATTACTTCCTCTACAGATGCTGTGCATAGCATGGCTGCCTTTTTCCCTAACAAAGTAGAACCAAATCCTAAACCAACACCTAGCAAATCCCACAGTGGTAAAAGTTTTGTAGGAGCAATGTTTCTTTTTTTAATTTCATTTTCAAAGAATTCACTATGTTCCTTTTCATGAATTTTCATATCTTCTATAATTTTTTTCAAATTTTCATCTTTGATAAATGTATTTAAAGCTAACAATTGACCTTCATATATTTTAACTGCTCCACGCTCACCAGCATGATCTACCCTTATAAATTCTTCAATTTTTTTTTTACTTACTTTTGGCATAGTTAAAATAAATTTTTAATGCATTGATTGTAATTAGTATAGAAATTACAATATTGTAAGTTGTAAGTGATAATCCAAAAATTTTAAATGTTACATCTTTGCAGCTAACTTTTTGTTCCTGCAATTGTTTTAAAATTTCTTCTTTGGAAGTTGCCTCAGAGCCATTTTTTAGGTCACAAACTAAAGATTCCTTGATAAATCCTTGTTCAATACCAAAATGATAAATTGATAAGATAGTAGCTGTTAAAAAAACAATTACCAATAAAACCAAAAATATTTTTTCAAACTGAGAAAATTTATAATTCAAGAGTATAATTACTATTGCAATTACATATGGAATTCTCTCTAAGACACAAAGATTGCATGGTTGATGGCCCAAAACATATTCAATAAAGAACGCTAACAATAAAGCAACGAAACTGACAAATAAAATTAGGTTAAGAAACAATGATTTGTTATTAAGCATTAAATTTAAAAATTAAAAATATAATTCCTAATACTATAACTATTAAAATTCCAATTATAGTGAACCATTTTGAACCATGCTTCTCCATGAATTCAGTAAATAAGTCACCAAATTTATAAGATAAATAAGCAACAATAAAAAATCTAAGACTTCTCGAGATTAAACTTACAACAATAAATACTGGTAAACTAAAACCAACAACACCGCTAGCAATAGTGAATGCTTTATAGGGAAGTGGAGTAAATCCTGCTAGAAAAAGAATACTAAGCCAGGCAAAAAAACCTGATCCTTGAGACAAACTTGTCTTCAAATTTTCTACTTTATTTTCATAACCATAAAATTCAATTACATGAATAGCTAAATCATAAAACAAATAACCTAGTAAATATCCAAAAATTCCACCTAAAACTGAAAATAAAGATGCGATTAAAAATATTTTAAAATATTCTTTTTTTTTAGCAATCACCATAGGAACAATCATTACATCTGGAGGTATAGGAAAAAACGAACTTTCAGTGAAGGAAACAATTCCTAAGTACAAATTTGAACTTTTGTGAGCAGCTAAATTTAAACACTTTTTATAAAGACTTTGGAACATTTTTTGGTTTTAATATAATTTTAGTTCTTATACTATTTAATTATAATTTAATTTAATGGGCGAATGGCGGAACTGGTAGACGCGCACGACTCAAAATCGTGTTTCGCAAGAAGTGAGAGTTCGATTCTCTCTTCGCCCACCAAAGTTTATGAATATAAAAAACTATAATAATCTTTTAGAACTATTTTATAATCAGTATACAAAAGAAAAAGCAGATCAAATTTTTCTAAAATCCTTAAAAAATCCAAACGATAAATTTTCTTGGAGAGATACTTATTTGAATATTTTAAAATTAAGCGATGAGCTTAAATCTTTAATTCAAAAAAAAGATAGATGTTTATTAATTTCAGAAAATAGACCCGAATGGATGATATCTGATTTAGCGATAATGTTAGCAGGTGGAATTACCGTGCCAGCCTATACCACTTACACCGAAAGAGATTATGAATATTTAATTAATGATTGTAATCCATCAGTAATAGTTGTCTCAGATCAAGTTCAATATAATAAAATTAAAAATATAATTTCTACAAAGCCATTTATAAAAAAGGTTATCACCTTTGATCAAATTGACAGTCAATCAGATATTTTATGTATTAAAGACATTTTTCTAAAGAACGATTGTGAAGAGATCGATTTTTTAAAATTAGAAATTTCAAGAAAAGATGTAGCTTGTATTATTTATACATCAGGAACCCAAGGTAACCCCAAGGGAGTAATGCTCAGCCATGGGGGGATTTTAAATAATTGTGAAGGTTCTATTTCACTTTTAAAAGAGATAATATCTTACAAACCTAAATTCCTAACTTGGTTACCATTATCGCATTCTTATGAACACACCGTTCAGTTTGTCCAAATAGCAGTAGGAGCCGAAGTTTATTATGCAGAAAGTATAGATAAGTTAATTAAAAATATGGGAGAATGTAGTCCCGATATTATGACAGCTGTTCCAAGATTTTATCAGAATCTGTATCAAAAAATTAATTCGACTTTTAATAAAGCTACTGGTTTTAAAAAATCTCTAATAAATAAAATGCTTTATCTTGGAGAAAAAGTACTAACAAATCAAAAACTTACTTTTTTTGAAAAAGTGCAAAACACAATTTGCGAAAAAATAGTTAGAAAAAAAATAAAAGCTCAATTTGGAGGTTCTCTAAAAGCATTCATTTCTGGAGGAGGTGCGCTGGATAAAGAAGTGGGTGTTTTTTTAAATTCGATAGGTTTACCGACTTTACAAGGGTATGGGTTAACTGAAACCTCTCCAGTTGTAAGTTGCAACCCAATAAAAGATATAAGGATAGATACAGTAGGTCCTGCTTTTAGTGGTAATGAAGTGAAAATTGCAGACGATGGTGAAATTCTGGTTAAAGGCGAAAATGTTATGTTAGGCTATTGGAATAAAAAGCAAGAGACAGAAAAAGTTTTAAAGGATGGCTGGTTATATACTGGAGATATAGGACATTTTGAAAATGGATATTTAAAAATCACTGATAGAAAAAAAGATATTTTAATTACACCAGGTGGTGACAATATTTCTCCTGTGAAAATTGAAAATGATTTACTTAAGATTGAATTTGTAGAGCAAGCATTAGTTTATGGAGATAACAAACCATATTTAATAGCTATTTTAGTTTTAAATAATAATGAAAGTAATGTGTCAGATGAAAACATTTCAAAAGAAATAGAAACAATAAATGAAAACTTATCTAAGATAGAAAAAATTAAAAAGTTTTTTGTAATTAAAGATCAATTTACAATTGAAAATGGATTAATGACACCAACTTTAAAGTTAAAAAGATATAAAATTATTGAAAAGTATAAAAGTGAAATAGAAAAACTTTATTAAATTTCTTTAAATTAATAGTTTATTTACCGCATAAACATTAACTAAATTAATAAAAAAATTTTTTTATAATAAATAAAAAATAAAAAATAATTTTTTTAAAATTCGCTTTTAATTAATGATTTGACATAAGTTGTATAAAAAAATAAAAATAAGTTAACAACGAATCAAATTGATTCGTTAAACTAAAAAGGGAGCTAAAGATGCCTAAGAAAAGAAAAAAAGCGGCAAAGAAAACTAAGAAAAAAGCTAAGAAAAAAGCTAAGAAAAAAGCTAAAAAGGCTAAGAAAAGAAGAAAATAATAACTTAGTATTCTTTACAAAAAACGCTTCTCATAACTTTTTGTGTGAGAGGCGTTTTTTTTATTCGTCTATAGGTTCGTCAGTTTCAGAAATAGGCTCTTCGACAGGTAAATCAGCAGTTGGAGTTTTAGGAGTAGCGCTAATAGCTTGTGTTTGTCCACCAACATTTCTCTTTAATGCTTTATCTAATTTTTTTTGAGTGTCTTCTGGTGATAAATTTAAAATTATCTGAAATTCTGATTGCATTCTTTCATAAGCTTTTTCAAAAAGTTGTCTTTCACTATAAGATTGATCAACCATAAGATCATCACCTTTGTTTAGATCTCTTACAACTTCAGCTAATTCATAAATTTTACCTGATGAAATTTTTGCCTCATATTCTTGTGCTCTTCTACTCCACATTGATCTTTTGATTTTTGGCTTACTTTTTAATATAGAAATACATTTGTTTACTTGATTAATTGTTGCTAAAGGCCTTAGGTGAGACTGTTTGTTAACGGGTACCATACCATTAGCTTTATCTTTTTCAAATTTGATAACGTATGTTTCAACATCAATACCACCGATATTTATTTTTTTAAATTCTGTAATCTGACCAACACCATGTTTTGGATAAACAACATAGTCTTTAATCTTAAATTCTCTTTTTTCAGTTTCTTGTTTTTTAACTTTTTTTATCTCAGGTTTAACCTCATTAGTTTTTGATATTCTTAAATTATCTACTTTCGGTTCATCTGACGTTTCAGTAGTTTTTGAAACTTTTTTTATTTTAGGGGATTTATCTGGAATTTTTTTTAATACTTTTTTAGCTTTTTTTACTACTACTTTTTTGACTTTTTTGGTTTTAGTTTTAGTTTTAGTTTTTACAACTTTTTTAACTTTAGTTACTTTTTTCTTTTTAACTTTTTTTGTCATTTGTTTATCTGATTTGCCTTTAAAGATTTTCTTTAAAATACTTTTCGTACTTATTTTGCTCATTTTTAAATTTTTCGTGATCCGCAGGGGGATCTTTTTTCTCACTTATGTTTGGCCAGATTTCTGAATATTTTTTATTGATCTCTAACCATTTTTCGCTTCCAGGCTCTGTATCTGCTTTTATAGCATCAACGGGGCACTCTGGCTCACAAACGCCACAATCTATACACTCATCCGGTTTAATTACAAGCATATTTTTACCTTCATAAAAACAATCAACCGGACAAACGTCTACACAATCAGTAAGTTTACACTTAATACAATTATCGTTTACAATATAAGTCACTCTTTACTTTCCTCTTTTAATCTATGCTTAATATCCCCCATAGTTTTACTGTCAATGTATAAAAGTCCCGCTAATCTTCTCATAAGATTTGTTTCATACATATCTGCATCTTCATTAGAATAAATAATTGACCAAAGAGCTTCCACTATTTTAATTTTATCTTTTTCAGGTAAATTTTTAATTTCTCTTGTGAAGTCTAAAATTTGGTTTGAATTTTCCTCAATAATTTTTGCATCTTGTATAGTTTTTGTGATTTTTTCACTTTCAA
The DNA here is from genome assembly GCF_052048055.1 of Candidatus Pelagibacter sp. HIMB1485. Classification (NCBI taxonomy): domain Bacteria; kingdom Pseudomonadati; phylum Pseudomonadota; class Alphaproteobacteria; order Candidatus Pelagibacterales; family Candidatus Pelagibacteraceae; genus Candidatus Pelagibacter; species Candidatus Pelagibacter sp. HIMB1485. The sequence continues at coordinate 295,484 of NZ_JBNAIN010000001.1, forward strand.
GGCCCAACTCTAGAAGTGTTTTTTTAATTATTTCCTCTTCTTTGTCAGTATAATTTTCATCTATTTTTGCAGCATGGATTAATAAAGCACAAACTTTTACTATTAAATTATTTTCTTCTTTTTTATCTGTCTTTTTAAAAAACATAAAATTAATCTAACTTGAGATTTTTAAGAACTTTAAATGGATTTTCATTTGAAACTTTTTTGTTGTGTATCTTTTTAAATTTTTTAACAGGATTATATTTAAAAAACATGTCTTGATCTTTCTCATAAGTTTTATAACCCATTTTTTGTAATAATTTTTTAAAGCTCTCTTTGCTGCACCCTAAAAGATTTAACATTTCAGGTATCATTTTTATTTCATTATTTTCTTTTGAAGTAGCATTAATAATTTGTACAAAGAGTCTTTCAAGAATATCTATTCTAACAAAAAAATTATCAAATTTTTCAAATCCACAGAGAAGCATAAAGTTTTTATTTTTAGAATCTTTATCTTCTAAAAAATTTAATCCAAAAGTTGGTGGTTTTAAATTATAGAATTTTTGATGAAAATTTTTCCACAATAAGGTTCTTAAAGATACAGCATCTGGTTTTATAAGCTCATAAAGGAATACATGGTATCTTCCAAATTTTACACCCAATTCTCTAAGTACTTTTCTATCTATTTGTTCAAGATTTTTTAAATAATCAGAAACTTGTTCTCTTTTTAAAACACCATTATTTTCATAAAGCTGATAAGCTAGTGCCTTAATTGAAGACTTATCTTCTTTAATGTTTTTTAAATCTATTAAACTTTTCAAGACATCGCTTATTTTAGAGTTTAGCCATTTTTGAATAAAATCATTTAGTTTTTGTTTCGGATTTTGTTCAATAATGTCATCAACAACTAAAGTAAAATTAGGACTCAAATAATCATTTCCTGGTAAGAGTCTAGCAATTGGAAATTCATTCCAATATATTTTAAAATCCTCTTTTAAATCTATTAATCCCGTATCTATAATTGATTGAATTCTTTTATCAAACTCAGGTCCAATTGATTGTCTAGCAGCTTTTTTTAATGACTTGATATCAGTTTCAAGAGAGCCTTTTTTTAAATCTAATTCTAATTTCAAACCTTTGATCTTACCAATAAACTGATCATCTATTTTAACGTCATTGTTCTGTAATATCTCAGTTTTGAATTCCATGTCTTGTTTTAAACCTCTTGCAAGTATACTTGCTCTTTTGTCGATAAAAGTCTTGGTAAGTTCTTCATGAAGTCTATCAGAAAGTCTATCTTCTAAATGTTTTGTTTTTTCTATCCAATAATTTTGATTTTCTACCCAATTATTTTTATTTGAAACATAAGACCAAGTTCTTACATTTGCAATTCTATTTGATAAAGAATCTACATTTCCCTCTAATTTATCAAGTTTCATGAGCTGTAATCTCATGTAGTCTTCTGAAATTAGACCTTTTTCACTGTTTAAAAATTTAAAAACATTTCTGATCACCTCATAATGATTGCCGTAGGTTTTTTTAACAAAATCAGGTATCTGACAACATTCCCATAATAATTTGAGAGTTCTTTCGTTAAATTCTAGATTATTTTTTTCATCTTTTATAAAATATTTTAGCGCTCTTTCATCCTCACATTCGTGAACTTTTCTTAACCATTCCATCTGGGGTCTTTCTTCAAGACTTTTAATCAGTGAATTTGGGTTATTGAAATTAAGATCAGAATTTCTCCAGAATAAAGTTCTTATTTCTTCAAATTTATGTCCTTCAATTAATTCGACTTCTTCAGGTGAAATTTCTTTACAATCACCAGTTATTCCAAAACCACCATCATTTAAATATCTTCCAGCTCTTCCCGCTATTTGACCTATTTCAGATAAATTTAATTTTCTTAATTTTTTTCCATCAAACTTTTTAAGATTTGAAAAATATACATAATCTAGATCCATATTTATTCCCATTCCAATAGCGTCAGTAGCTACTAAAAAATCGACATCTCCAGATTGGTAAAGTTCTACTTGAGCATTTCTCGTTTTAGGACTTAATGAACCCATAACTATAGCTGCCCCACCCTTTTGTCTTCTTATTAATTCTGCTATTGCATAAACTTCCTCTGCTGAAAAAGCTATGATTGCAGTTTTTCTATTTATTCTTGATATTTTTTTATGTCCGGCATAAGTGAGTCTTGACAATCTATCTCTATTAATAAATTCTAAATCTTCGTTTAATTTAGATATGATGTTTTTAATAGTACTAGAACCCATTAGCATCGTAAGTTTTTCACCTCTTAAGTTTAATAATCTATCTGTGAATATGTGACCTCTTTCATGATCTGCACACATTTGGATTTCATCTATGCCTACAAATTCTAAATGTTTTTCAATAGGCATTGATTCGACTGTGCATAAATAATATTTTGCGTTTGTAGGAATTATTTTTTCTTCACCAGTAATTAAAGCAACTTTGTCTATACTAATTTTTTTTATTACTTTATCGTAAACCTCTCTTGCTAATAATCTTAATGGGAACCCAATCATTCCGCTGTCAAAAGATAGCATTGTGTCAATTGCAAGATGAGTTTTACCTGTGTTTGTTGGACCAAGAACAGCTGTAATTTTATTTTTAGGCATTTCTATCTTTGGTGTATAATTTTTTTTACCTACCAGATATTGTTAGTGCTAAAGAACAAAAATAGACTAAAACATGACCGAATCGGAGGGTAAAAAGTTCTCATTTTTATATTAATATTAATGAGAATATCATAATTGAGATTAATTCTATAATAGTAATTTAATAAAATAAAAATGACCAATAAACTTTGGGAAGCATCTTTAAAAGAGAAAAAAAATTCAAATCTTTATGCTTTTGAGAAATTTATTTCAAATAAAATCAAAAAAAAATTTAATTTAAATTACAAAACTTTTTTAAATTGGACTGTTAAAAATTCTCCTGAGTTTTGGAATTATTTTTGGGAATTTTCAGAAATTAAAGGATTGAAAAGTAAAAAAAAAATTAAAAAATCTAAAATATTTTATAAAAATTTATTCCTACCAGGTAGTAAGTTAAATTTTGGTGAGAATTTATTGTCAAAAAATAATGATGATAAGGCAATCACTTTTATAAGCGAAAATGGCTTTAGAGAAGAAAAATCTTGGAGAGAATTAAATTTAAGTACAGGCAAAATTGTAAAGTTTTTAAAGGAAATTAAAATTAAAAAAGGAGACAGAGTTGCAGCTTATATGCCTAATACTATCGAGACAGTTGAGGCGTTCATAGCAGCGTGTACTATAGGAAGCATTTGGTCATCATGCAGTCCTGATTTTGGTATTAAAGGTGTTGTTGAAAGATTTTCTCAAATTAATCCAAAAGTTTTGTTCATTACAGACCAGTATTTTTACAACGGGAAAAAAATTAATGTATTAGAGAGATTATCTGAAATTTTAAAATCTATTCCATCAATTAAAAATGTTGTGATTGTTAATTATCCTGGAAAAAAATATGTCACTAATAAAAGTAAATATAAGAAAATAAATTTAATTAAATGGCGTGAGATTATTCAAAATCAATCTGAAAAAATAAATTTTAAAAAGTATGATTTCGAAAGCGAGTTGACTATTTTATATTCAAGTGGAACAACTGGAAAACCAAAATGTATCTGCCATAGAACTGGTGGAGTTCTTCTTCAACATAAGAAAGAACACCAATTACATTGCGATATAAAAGAAAATGATAACGTGTTTTATTTTACCACTTGTGGTTGGATGATGTGGAATTGGTTAGTAAGCTCGTTAGCTTCAAAGGCATCAATAGTACTTTTTGATGGTTCTCCAATGTATAAATCAAGTGATTTACTTTTAAAAATAGCACAAAGAGAAAAAATTACTCTGTTTGGAATTAGTGCTAAATATATTGATGCTCTAAGAAAATTAGAACCTAATCTTAAATTTAAATATAAACTTCAAAAACTAAAAACAATATGTTCAACAGGTTCTCCTTTATCAAGTGAAGGTTTTAAATATGTTTACAAAAATATTAAAAAGAAAGTTCATCTCTCATCTATTTCGGGTGGTACAGATATTGTATCATGTTTTGTTTTAGGAAATATATATCAGCCAGTAAATATTGGTGAAATACAAAATTCCGGCTTAGGTTTAGATATTGATGTCTTTAATGATAGCGGCAAATCTTTAAAAAATTCTAAAGGTGAACTAGTTTGTAAAAATCCATTTCCATCAATGCCTCTTAAATTTTGGAATGATAAAAATGACGTAAAATTTAAAAAAGCTTACTTCAATAGATATAAAAATACTTGGCATCATGGTGATTATGCTGAAAGAAGAAATAACGATGGTTTTATTATACATGGAAGATCTGACACTACCCTTAATCCAGGAGGTGTAAGACTTGGGACTGCTGAAATATATTCTGAGGTTGAAAAGTTTAAAGAAATTAAAGAAGCACTAGTAGTTGGTCAATCTTGGGATAATGATATCAGAATAATTCTTTTCGTTGTAATGAGTAATGAATACATACTTAATGATTCTTTGCTTAATAGAATAAAAACTCAAATAAGAATAAATGCATCACCAAGACATGTCCCTAGCAAAGTAATTGTTGTAAAAGATATTCCAAGAACCAAAAGTGGTAAAATTGTTGAGCTTGCAGTTAAAAGCACTATAGAAGGAAGTGTTGTTAAAAATAAAGAAGCTTTAGCAAACCCAGAAGTTTTAAAACAATACAAAAATTTGAAACAGTTAAGTTATTAAATGTTAAAAAATATAGTTAAAGATTTAAAACCATCTTCTACCCTAGCAATTAATGAAGCTTCAAAAAAACTTGAGGATGAAGGAAAAAAAATATTTAAATTTGGTTTTGGACAATCACCCTTTAAAGTTCCACAAGACGTAGTAGAGGAGCTTAAAAATAATGCGTATCAAAACAAATATTTGCCTATGCAAGGCCTTTCAGAACTAAGACAGTCTGTTGCAAAATACACATCAAAGAAAAAAAATTATGAATATAATTCTGAAAATGTCATCATAGGACCAGGCTCTAAAGAGTTGATGTTTTTACTTCATGTAATATTCGATGGTGAAATTATATTGCCTGCACCTAGTTGGGTTTCTTACGCGCCACAAGCAATATTAGGAAGAAACAAAATTCAAATTTTACAAACAAAAAGAGAAAATAATTGGTTCCCTACAGCTCAAGAAATAGAGGAAATAATATTAAAAGATAAAAATAAAAATTATTTATTATTTTTAAATTCCCCCAATAATCCTTCAGGACAAGTTTGTGAAAATTTGGAAGAGATTTCTAATGTTGCAAATAAACATAATCTTATAATTTTATCTGATGAGATATATTCAGAACTGACTTTTACAAAAAATTATAAGTCTATTTCAAATTTTTGTCCTGAAAAAACAATTATCAGTACCGGCCTAAGTAAATGGTGTGGAGCTGGTGGTTGGAGATTGGGATATTTTATTGTTCCAGAGAGCTTAAACGACATAAAAAACATGATTAATGTTTTAGCCAGTGAAACCTTTTCAGCAGTAAGTGCGCCTATCCAATATGCTGCAATAAAAGCATATGAAAACAATCATAGTAAATACATTAATAAATCTAGAAATATTTTAAATGCTGTCGGCAATTATGTTTATCAAAATTTAAAATCAAACAAAATTTTAATTAATGAACCTCAAGGAGGTTTCTATTTAATGCCTGAATTTTTAAATTCTAAATTTAAAACTTCATCAGAAATGTGTGAAAATATTTTAAAAGAAACAGGTGTTGCATTATTACCTGGATCAGATTTTGGATTTAATGAAAGTAAAATGCTTGCAAGATTAAGCTTTACCGATTTTGATGGAGAAAAATTCATGAATAGTATTAAGGAAGATCAATCTATTGATTTTAATATAATCGAAAAGTTGGCACCAAAGGTTGTAGAAGGTGTTGATAATTTAAAAAAATGGTCAGAAAATCTTTAAAATCAGCCTATACATCTATTATAATTTTTTGGTAAGATTAATTTATAAAAAATAACGACATACAATTATAGAGAGGGAAAAATAATGAAAAAAATAATCACATCCCTATCAAGTGCTTTACTGATTTTATTTGCATCACTGTCCTTAACTACAGTTGCTAAATCAGCTGAGTTCTTCACGATAGGAACTGGTGGACCTACTGGAGTATATTTCCAAACAGGTAACGCTATATGTAAAATGCTTCATAAATCAGCAATTAGTGCTGAGCACGGTAGAAAAAAAGGTACAGCTAAAGCGTATAGATGTACTGCTCCATCGACAGGTGGTTCAAACTACAATATTGGACAAATAGCAGCTGGAGAATTTCAATTTGGTGTAGCTCAATCTGACTGGCAATATCACGCAGTGAATGGTTCAAGCAAATGGGAAGGAAAACAGTTTAGTGATTTGAGAGCTGTGTTTTCAGTTCACAATGAACCTTTTCAAATTTGGGCTAGAAAAAAAGCAAGAATTAAAGATTTTGCAGACTTAGAAGGTAAAGTAGTAAACATTGGTAACCCTGGTTCTGGTCAGAGAGGAACTATGGAAGAGCTAATGAAAGCTATGGGTGTTGATAATAGTTTCTTTAAATCAACAACAGAGTTAACTTCTTCAGAGCAAGTGAAAGCTTTATGTGATGGTAAAATTGATGCATTTGGTTATTCGGTTGGATTTCCAAATGGTGCAATGGAACAGGCAGCAACTTGTGCCGCTAAAGCATCTCCAATCAATTTGACTGGACCAGAAGTTCAAGGCTTAATTGATGGTGCTGATTATTATGCGCAGGCTGTAATTCCTAAAGGCACTTATACAAAACAGAAAAAAGATGCTACTACATTTGGTGTTAAAGCAACTGTGGTAACTTCGGCAGATGTTTCTGAAGAATTAGTATACTTAGTTACAAAAGCAGTTTTTGAAAACTTTGATGATTTCAAAAAACAACATCCAGCATTTGGATTTTTGGAAAAGAAAAACATGATTAAAGATGGTTTATCTGCTCCACTACATCCTGGTGCAATTAAATATTATAAAGAAGCTGGATTAATGTAATCTAAGTTTTTTACTTTTTAAAAGGCCTGGTAATTTTTACCGGGCCTTTTTTTTATGGTATGAATATTTCTTATGAGTGATTCAATTAGTGCCAATATAAAAAATAAAATAAGCGAGGATTTATCACCAACTAGAAACATTACTGGATTTCATTTAAAGGTAGTATCTGCAATAGCTATCATTTGGTCCTTATTTCAACTTTGGTACGCATCACCATTTCCATTTATGTTGAATATTGGAATGTTCAAAGGTTTACCGGCTAGAGCAATACATTTAGGATTTGCATTAACTTTAGCATTTTTAATTTACCCGGTAGCAAAAGGAAAAAAAATTTCATTTTTTGATATTATTATAAGTTTTGTAGGTGCTTTTTCTTGTCTCTATATTTATTTTTTTTATGATCAACTAGTAGAGAGGGGTGGTGTCCTTTTAAGTTTGGAAATCACTGATACATTTAATTTTCCAGTGGAATTAATTTTAGGAGGATGTGGTATTTTAATTCTTTTAGAGGCCACAAGAAGAGCAATTGGATTACCTTTGGTAATCATTGCAACTTGTTTTTTATTATTTTCATATTTTGGAAGGTATGCCCCTGAAATAATATCTCATGGAGGCTTGTCTTTAAATAGATTGGTAGGATTTCAATGGTTGGACCAAGAGGCAATATTTGGAATCCCTATTGGGGTTTCCGTAGATTTTATTTTTCTGTTCGTTTTATTTGGTGCCTTACTTGAAACAGCAGGTGGTGGTAAATATTTTTTAGATTTAGCTTTTGCGATGGTTGGTAAAATGAGAGGTGGACCAGCCAAAGCCGCAATTCTAGGTTCAGGAATGACTGGCTTAATTTCAGGATCATCAATTGCTAATACCGTAACTACTGGAACATTTACTATTCCAATAATGAAAAAAACAGGTTTCTCTAAAGAAAAGGCAGGTGCGATTGAGGTTTCATCATCTGTAAATGGACAAATAATGCCGCCTGTGATGGGTGCCGCAGCATTTGTAATGGCAAGTTTTATTGGGGTTACTTATTTTGAAATAGTTAAACATGCTTTTTTACCTGCAATTATTTCCTATATTGCTCTATTTTATATATCTCACCTAGAAGCTTTAAAATTAAATCTCAAAGGAATGGACGATGCGGATGTTCCAAATTTGAAAAAGACATTTTTATCTGGAATTCACTTTTTAATTCCTATTTTTGTTCTAATTTATACTCTTGTTTATTTAAGGTTCACTGCTTCGTATTCAATTTTTTATGCAACAATTACTTTAATTTTAGTAAATCTAATCAACTTAATAATTAAAAATAATTATTCTAAAGATTCTTTTAAAGAATGGTTTAATCAAACAATCGTTGGTTTTGAAAAAGGGGCATTGAATATGGTAGCAGTTGGTATAGCAATTGCTACAGCTGGTATCATAGTAGGTGCAGTTGGCTCAACAGGCTTAAGTACAAACTTAATTATTGTTATCGAATCTATTGCTAAAGATAACGTCACAATACTATTATTTTTAACAATAATTTTATGTTTGTTGTTAGGAATGGGTTTACCAACCACAGCAAACTATGTTGTGGTTGCATCTTTGATGGCAACTGTTTTAGTTGATGTTGGAAATGCATCTGGGTTTATTTTTCCACTTATAGCAGTTCATTTATTTGTTTTTTACTTTGGACTGATGGCAGATGTAACACCGCCAGTAGGACTAGCCTCTTATGCAGCTGCGGGAATATCTGGAGGAGATCCATTGAGAACTGGTGTTCAAGCATTTTGGTATAGTTTAAGAACAGGAATATTACCAATAGTCTTTTTATTTAATCATGAACTTTTACTTATTGGTATTGAGAATATTTGGCATGGACTAGTTGTTATTATAACTTCATTAATTGGAATTTTAGTTTTTACATCAGCGACACAAGGATGGTTTATAAATAAACTTAAATGGTACGAAATTATTATTTTTTTAATCATTTCTATTTCTTTGTTGTCTCCAGGTTTTGTTTTAAATAAATTTTATCCAAAATATAATTATGAAGAAATTAGTAAAATAAATTCATTAAAATTAGATTCAGAAAAAGAAATTCAAATTAAAATAACGAGACCTAGTTTATATGGAGAAAGATATAAGCTTTTTGTAATATCAAAAAATACATTTGAGGATCATTTTACTCTAGAGGATTATGGGATTACTTTATTAGAGCAGGATGAAAAAATAATAGTTGATAATTTAAAATGGAATGGAGAAGCAAAAAAAAATGGTTTTGAAATGGGAGATTATATCAGTGAATTCAAAATTGAAAATTCTGATAGACCATCGAAAAATATAGTTTATCCAATTGCTTTAATTTTATTAGTTATTTGTGGATATTTTAATATCAGAAGAAAGGAATGAGTTAACCACCTGGACCTAAGTTTGAAGGTTTAACTTTTAAAATTTTCCAAACTCCAGTTGCTGATGTTATAATTTTATTATTACATTTTAGCTCACAAAATAAAAATATTAATGTATTTGTTTTTTTTAATATTTTTGTGTGCCCAATAATTTCATCACCAACTTTTGAGGCACCAATAAATTTAATATCTAACGAAATAGTTACACATGGAGCGTTACCAGCAGATCTGTGAGCTGCGGTTCCAGCACCAGCATCTATTAATGCTGATAGATAGCCTCCATGAGTTATTCCTGCAGCATTTAAGTGATTTTCATTTATAGTAGATTTAAATTCATATTCAGTTTCAGAGATGTTTCTAAACAAAACACCTCCATTATGTTTCATGAACCCTGGGGTTAGACTTATTTGTTCAAACTCATTACTCATAAAATTTACAATACAATTGTTAATAGCAATAATAACAATGTAATAATTATAAAAAAGTAAATTACTGATTTTTGTAAAGAAGCTTTTAATAGCCAATCAATCATTTTTTTCCTTTTTGGTGGACCGCCCAGAACTCGAATCTGGAATCTCCCGGTTCGTAGCCGAGCGCCTTATCCAATTTGGCCAGCGGTCCAAAATTAATTTTATTAAAGATACTGTATTTTATGGTTTTATTAACAAATTTTGTTCAATTAAAACACAGCTTTGCATAAAAAGATTAATTAATGTGATAAAATAACATAAAAATATATTTTATTTGAGTGTATAAGCCTTTTAAATAATGAGCGAAAAACTACTTGTTCCTGACATTGGTGATTTTGAGAATGTTGAGGTAATAGAATTACTTGTAAAGCCAGGAGACACAATCAAGGAAAATGATCCAATAGTTACAATTGAAAGTGATAAATCTAGTGTTGAAATTCCATCAACTATTTCAGGAAAAATTGATACTATTAATGTCAAAGTAGGTGATAAAGTTTCAAAAGGTGATTTACTTTTAAGTTTAAGCAATTCAACCAAAAGTCTCCCAGAGACCAATCTTCCTAAAGATACAGAGAATATTATTAAACAAGCTGAGGAAGCTATGGCTGTAAATAAAAAAGAGGAGCTGGTGAATGTTCCAGAGCCAGCTAAAGAAAAAAAACAATCTATAATTCAAGTTACAAATGTATTAGATACAGATCCTTTAGAAACTCAAGATTGGCTAGAATCTTTATCTGCAGTAATTTCAAAAGATGGAAATCAAAGAGCTCATTTTTTAATTAAGGAATTAATCAACAAAGCCTATCGTGAAGGAGCAAATATTCCTTACACCCAAAATACTCCGTATATAAATACCATTCCTCCTGAGGCTGAAATAAAATCAAATGGAGACCAAAATATTGAGAGAAGAATAAGATCTCTGATCAGATGGAATGCAGCTGCAATGGTAGTAAGAGCTAACAAAAAATTTCCAGAATTAGGTGGACACATAGGAACCTTTGCATCTGCTGCAACTTTATATGATGTTGGAATGAATCATTTTTGGAGAGCAAAAAACAATAAATTTGGAGGTGATCTAGTATATTTCCAAGGACACAGTGCACCTGGAATGTATGCTAGAGCATTTTTAGAGGGTAGATTAACTGAGAAACAACTAGATAGTTTTAGACAGGAAGTAAAACCTGGAGGATTATCTTCATACCCTCACCCTTGGCTAATGCCAAATTTTTGGCAATTTCCGACTGTTTCGATGGGGTTAGGACCAATGCTTGCAATTTATCAAGCAAGATACATGAAATATTTAATCAATAGAGGATTGATTAAAGATGAGGGACGAAAGGTATGGGCTTTTTTAGGAGATGGTGAAATGGATGAACCAGAATCTATGGGTGCAATTGGATTAGCAGCTAGAGAAAAACTAGATAATTTAATTTTTGTAATTAATTGCAATCTTCAAAGACTTGATGGACCTGTAAGAGGAAATGGAAAAATTATACAAGAACTTGAAGGTAGCTTTAGAGGTGCTGGATGGAATGTCATAAAAGTTATTTGGGGTTCATACTGGGACTCATTGTTAGCTAATGACAAAACTGGTCAATTAGTAAAAATTATGAATGAAACTGTAGATGGTGAATACCAAGCTATGAAAGCAAGAGATGGTGCATATGTACGAGAAAAGTTTTTTGGAAAAAATCCAGATACTTTGGAGATGGTTTCATCTATGTCAGATAAAGATATTTGGAGATTAAATCGAGGAGGGCACGATCCTCATAAGGTATACGCAGCTTATGATAAAGCAATTAAAAACCAAGGAAGTCCAACAGTTATTATTGCAAAAACAATCAAGGGATATGGAATGGGAAAAACAGGTGAAAGTGTAAACACTACTCACCAAACTAAAAAATTAGATGTGGATGATCTTATGTATTATAGAGATCGTTTTGACGTTCCCCTAACTGATGAACAAGTTAGAAACATAGAATACTTTAGGCCTGATGAGAAATCTCCAGAGATTAGATACATAAAAGAAAGAAGGCTTAAACTAGGAGGCTATTTGCCAGAGAGATCAACCTTTGCAAAACCTATTAAAGCACCATCAAAAGATATTTTTGATTTTATGAAAGTTTCAACTGGTGAAAAAGAAATGTCTACCACAATGGCGCTGGTCAGAATGTTAACTAATTTGTTGAGAGATAAAAATATTTCACCTAGATTAGTTCCAATTATCCCAGATGAAGCAAGAACATTTGGTATGGAAGGATTTTTTCAAAAAATTGGAATATACGCTCATGAAGGACAGAAATATGAGCCCGAAGATGCTGCACAACTAAGTTCTTATAGAGAAGATAAAAGCGGACAGGTACTTGAAGAAGGAATTAATGAGGCAGGAGCGATGTCTTCTTGGATTGCAGCTGCAACTGCTTATACAAATCATGATATTGAAATGATTCCAATATACATTTTTTATTCTATGTTTGGATTTCAAAGAATTGGAGATTTAGCTTGGGCTGCTGGTGATAGCCAAGCTAGAGGTTTTTTAGTTGGTGCAACAGCTGGAAGAACAACATTAGCAGGTGAAGGATTACAACATCAAGATGGACATAGTCATTTGATTGCATCAACAATTCCTAATTGTGTAACTTATGATCCTACATTTCACTATGAATTAGCAACTATTTTTAGAGAGGGTCTAAGAAGAATGCATGAGAAGAAAGAAAATGTTTTTTATTATATTACAACAATGAATGAAAATTATTCACATCCTGAAATGCCTAAGGATAAAAATTGTGAAGAGGGAATTCTTAAAGGAATGTATAAGATAAAGGAATTTAACAAATATAAAAAAACAAAACTTCAACTTTTAGGCTCAGGAACAATTTTAAGAGAGATGATGTCAGCAGCTGAAATTTTACAAAACGACTATCAAATTGATAGTGAAATATGGAGTGTTACAAGTTTTAATGAGTTAAGAAAAGATGGGATGGAAGTTGAAAGATACAACCTTCTAAATCCCGACAAAACTCCTAAAAAATCATATGTAGAGCAATGTCTTGGAAGTACTGAAGGACCAATTATGGCAGCATCTGATTATATGAGAATGAACTCTGATCAAATAAGACCTTACACAAACAATAAGAGCTTTTATTCTCTAGGTGCAGATGGTTTTGGAAGAAGTGATACTAGAAAAAATTTAAGAAAATTCTTTGAGGTAGATAAAGAACATTTAGTAGCTTATGGATTAAGCATTTTAGCAAAAGAACAATTGATAGCTTCAAAATATGCAAAAGATGCTATGAAAAAATACAAAATTGATGGCGATAAACCTATGCCAACAAAATTATAATGTCAGATATTGAAATTAAGGTACCAAACATAGGAGATTTTAAAGATGTTGAGGTTATCGAAGTATTGGTAAAAAAAGGCCAATCAATAAAAAAAAATGACCCTTTAATTACAATAGAAAGTGATAAGTCTAGCGTAGAAATACCATCTAGTTTTGAAGGTAAAATTTCTAACTTAAATATAAAAGTTGGAGACAAAGTATCTGAAGGAGATTTAATTTTAACTTTAGAAAAGTCATCACAGATAAATAAAAAAGTTGAACAGAAGCCAATAATAGAAAAAGAATTTAAAAAAATTGAAGTAATAAAACCTGAAGTTCAACAAGAAACTAAAGTTTTAAATAATGTATCTAATATTTCATCAGCAAGCCCAAAAGCTAGAAAATTTGCTAGAGAACTCGGTGTAGATATAAATAAAGTTTTAGGAAGTGAGAGAGATGGAAGAGTTGTTGAAGAAGATATCAAAAAATTTGTAGCATTAAGATCAAACAATAACACTGAGGTTGTTGAGGAAAAAAAACCAAGCAAAATCAAAAATGAATTTGAGCATTCAGATTTTGGTCAAATAGAGATCAAAGATATACCAAGAGTAAAAAAATTATCATCAAAGTATTTAACAAATTCATGGACCACTATACCTCATGTTACAAATCATGATGAGGCTGATATTACAGAAATGGAAAACTTCAGAAATTCTTTGACTGATATTTATACGGGAGAAAAAATTAAAATTACTCCTTTAGCATTTATTGTAAAAGCTTTAGTTGCTTCGTTAAAAAAATTTCCAAGTTTTAATTCTTCAATTGATGAAATTGAAACAGGTAAAATGACAATGAAAAAATATTACCATATAGGTATAGCTGTAGACACTCCAAATGGACTAATGGTTCCAAAAATTAGAAATGCTAATAATAAAAAAATTTCTCATATTAGTAGAGAGTTGAGAGAGGTAAGTGAGCTTTGTAGAAATTTAAAAATAGATAAAAAAGAATTGTTTGGTGGTTCAATGACTATTACTAGTTTGGGTGGAATAGGTGGATCATTTTTTACACCAATAATAAATTATCCTGAAGTAGCAATTTTAGGAGTAGGTAGATCAGAGAAAAAACAAATTTATATAAATGGAAAGTTTCAAACTAGAACAATGCTACCGATTTCTTTGTCTTATGATCATAGAATTATTGATGGAGCTGAGGCAGCAAGATTTAACAATGATCTTAAAGAAAACTTAGGCAAAAATTTTGCTTATAAGCTAGCTGTATAATCAAAAATGTCTAAGCCTATTTCCCTATTAAGTGCTTTGTTATGCACTTTTATATGGGGCACAACTTTTATTGCTCAAGATACTGGCATGGACAATATTGGTCCTTTTACATTTAATGCTGTTAGATTTTTTGTTGGTTTTTTAGCTATTACCCCACTCGTAATTTTATTTGAATTAAAAAATTTTAAACCAGAATTAAAAACAGATAAAAAAACATTTGTAATTTATGTGTCTTTAATAGGATTGTCCTTATTTTTAGGTTCTGCATTACAACAGGTTGCTTTGCTCTATACAGATGTTGCAAATGCAGCCTTTTTTACGATCTTTTATGTACCTATGGTGCCTATCATAATTTATTTGTTTGGAAAAAAATCAATACATTGGAGTGTATGGCCTTCAGTAATTTTATGTTTAATTGGAGGATATTTATTAACAAATTTTTACGATGCAACTGTTAGGTTGGGAGATACCTTGGTTGTACTAGGAGCTTTATTTTGGAGCACACATATTATATTTACTGGAATTATTATTTCTAAATACAATCTTCCACTTACAATTGGAGCAATTCAAACTTTAATCGTAGCTATTTTGTCTTTTTTCATTGGAATTCTTTATGAAGAATTTGTTTGGAACAACATTCTAATGGAAATGTATTCTATATTATATGCTGGAATATTATCTGGAGGATTTGCATTTGTATTACAGATTTATGCACAAAAAAATATTACACCTGCACCAGCAGCAATTATATTTTCCCTTGAGGGTGTATTTGCAACTGTAGCTGCATGGTTTATTTTAAATCAAGTATTAGATATAAATAATATACTTGGATGTTTTTTTATTTTGAGTGGAGTTTTATTATCACAATTACTCCCACTTATAAAAAGAAAAAAAATTTAATAAATTAAACTAAACAATACTAAAGCAATTATTATTCTATAAATTACAAATGCATTCATAGAAAACTTATTTATAAAAATTAAAAAATATTTAACTGTTAAAAAAGAAAGAATAAAAGAAGATATAATTGCAATTATTACCAAATAATTAAATTCTGTTGGTTGATTAAAAATATCTTTTAAACTAAGTACACTTGCACCAGCTAATGCTGGGATAGATAGTAAAAAAGATATTTTACTCGAATCCACTCTATTAAACTTTAAAATCCTCGCAGCTGTTATTGTAACGCCTGCTCTGCTTACTCCAGGTATCAATGATAAAATTTGCATTACTCCTATAAATAAAATTGATTGAATATTTAAATTTGTAGAAATTTTTTTATCAAAACGACTTTTGTCAGAAATGTATAAAACAATTGCAAATATTAAAGTTGTCCATGCAATAGTTTCAATGTTTCGTAAACTATAAATTAGCCCTGTAGTGTATAAAATATATCCAAAGATTATTAATGGAATAGATCCAATAATAATTAAACTTATTAGTCTTTTATTTTTATTAATGTTTAATAACTCTTCTTTGAAATAATAAACTATTGCAAAAAGAGATCCTAGATGAAGGCTAATATCAATTAGTAATGAGCTAGATTTAAATTCATACAAACTCGAAACTAAAATTAAATGTGCAGAAGAACTTATTGGAAGAAATTCTGAAATCCCTTGAATTGCTGAAAGGATTAAAACTTCTATAATATTCTGAAACATAATTTCTTCGTAGCTTATAAAGCTTATATTTCAAACAATACGATTTGATCATAGTAGCTATGCATTTATTAGAAACCCGTTTGTTTATAACAAAAATGAAAGATTAAAGGTCAATAAATATGACCTATTAAATGCTTTATTTTATAAAATCATTATATAATTTGCCGAAAATTATATTTTTTATGACTGACAAAATGTTAAAATTTGTAAAAATAGGTCAGCAAACTCCACCTAAAAGGGAAGTTGATCAAAGAAAAAAGGATTTTAACGAGATATATGACGAATATATCAACGAAAAAGCTAAAGAACAATCAAGTAGATGTTCTCAGTGCGGAGTTCCTTTCTGTCAGGTTCATTGTCCTTTAAGTAACAATATTCCTGACTGGCTAAAGTTAACTGCCGAGGGAAGATTAAAAGAAGCATACGAGCTTTCACAAAGCACTAATAATATGCCCGAGGTTTGTGGAAGAATCTGTCCGCAAGATAGATTGTGTGAGGGAAATTGTGTAATTGAACAGTCTGGTCACGGAACAGTTACAATTGGTTCCGTTGAAAAATATATAACAGATAATGCTTGGGAACAAGGTTGGGTTAAACCAATCGAAGTTACAAATGAAAAAAATCAAAGTGTCGGAATTATAGGAGCTGGTCCTGCGGGATTAGCAGCGGCAGAACAGTTAAGAAAAAATGGGTATAAAATTACAGTTTACGATCGTTATGATAGAGCTGGAGGATTATTAATATATGGAATTCCAAATTTTAAATTAGAAAAAGAAATAGTCGAAAGACGAACAAAGCTTTTAAGAGATGGTGGAATAGAATTCATACAAAATTTCGAAGTTGGCAAGGATGCAAGCTTAGAGCAATTAAGAAAAAAACATGATGCAGTATTAATTGCAACAGGAGTTTACAAAGCTAGAGAAGTTAATTTACCAGGTAATGATTTAGACAATATTTTTCCAGCAATGGATTTTCTTACAGCATCAAATAAAAAAGGATTGGGTGATGAGGTTGAATTATTTGATAAGGGAATTCTAAATGCAGAGGGAAAAGATGTTGTTGTAATTGGTGGAGGTGATACCGCAATGGATTGTGTGAGAACTTCAGTAAGACAAAAAGCAAAATCAGTAAAATGCTTATACAGAAGAGATAAAGAAAATATGCCTGGTTCAGCAAGAGAAGTTGCAAATGCTGAAGAGGAAGGTGTTGAATTTGTATGGTTATCTAGTCCTAAAGAATTTAAAGGAACTAATAAGGTAGAAAATTTACTTGTAGATCAAATAAAGTTAGGTGAACCAGATGAAACTGGTAGAAGAAAACCCGAAGTACAAGAAGGATCAAGTTATGAAATAAAAGCAGATATGGTTATTAAAGCTCTTGGATTTGATCCAGAGGATTTACCTAATTTATTCGATAGCAATAAACTTCAAGTTACAAAATGGGGAACAATAAAAACTGATTTTGATACTATGGAAACTAATCTAAGTGGTGTTTTTGCTGCTGGGGATATAGTTAGAGGAGCTTCATTAGTTGTTTGGGCAATTAAAGATGGTAGAGACGCAGCAGATTCCATAAAAAATTATTTAGAAACAAAATCCAAAAATGAGAAAAAAGTTGCTTAATGAAAACTTATAAAAAAAATTTTGATCTACTTAAGAAAAACAATGTCTATTCTGAGGATATGGAGCATGATGCGTGTGGAGTAGGTTTAATAGCTTCCACTGAGGGAAAAAAATCCAGGAATGTAGTTGAATATGGAATTGAAGCTTTAAAAGCTGTTTGGCATAGAGGTGCGGTAGATGCTGATGGGAAAACAGGAGATGGAGCTGGAATTCACGTAGAAATTCCAAAAGATTTTTTTATTGAGAAAATTGAAGTTACAGGACACACGCACGATAATTCTGAAATCTGCGTAGGAATGATTTTTCTTCCACGTAATGACTATGCAGCACAAGAGAGCTGTAAAACAATTGTTGAAAGCGAACTAACAAAAAATGATTTTAATATTTATGGATGGAGACAAGTTCCCGTTAATCCAAAGGTTTTAGGTGAAAAAGCTTTTCAAACTATGCCTGAAATTATTCAGGTACTTTTCAAACCTAATAATAAAGAACTTACAAATAAAGATTTGGAGAGAAAAATTTATGAGACAAGAAGAAAAATCGAAAACGAAGCTTTCAAAAAATCATTAAATAATTTTTATATTTGTTCCTTAAGTTCAAAATCAATTATTTACAAAGGAATGTTCTTAGCTGAAGCAATTTCAGAATTTTATCTAGATTTAAATGATGAAAGGTTTGTATCAAGATACGCAATATTTCATCAGCGGTTTTCAACCAACACAGCTCCAAGTTGGAATCTTGCTCAACCATTCAGAGCAATTGCACATAATGGAGAAATTAATACTTATAGAGGAAACAAAAATTGGATGAAAGTTCATGAACAAGAAATGAATAGTCCATTATTTGATGATATAGAAAATCTTAAGCCAGTTATTCAACAAGGAGCCTCAGATTCTGCGGCTTTAGATAATGTTTTCGAATTATTAAACATTTCAGGTCAACCTGCACCATTAGCTAAATTAATGTTAGTTCCTGATGCATGGTCTAAGAAGAATAAGACTTTACCAAAAGATCATCAGCAATTATTCAATTTTTTAAATAGCACAATGGAACCTTGGGATGGACCTGCCGCTATAGCTGGAACTGACAATGAGTGGGTTATTGCAGCAAACGATAGAAATGGATTAAGACCTCTAAGATATGCAATCACAAAGGATAAGTTATTGTTTGCTGGCTCAGAAACTGGGATGATCGAGCTAAATGAAAAAAGAATTTTATCAAAAGGAAGATTAGGTCCTGGAGAAATTATAGGAGTAAGAATTGAAAAAGGTAAAGTATTTACTAATAAACAAATTAAGGATTACTTAGCAAAAGAGTACAAACATTTTAATTCACAAATTATTGATTTAGATGACAAGCTAACGAT
The DNA here is from genome assembly GCF_052048055.1 of Candidatus Pelagibacter sp. HIMB1485. Taxonomy (NCBI): domain Bacteria; kingdom Pseudomonadati; phylum Pseudomonadota; class Alphaproteobacteria; order Candidatus Pelagibacterales; family Candidatus Pelagibacteraceae; genus Candidatus Pelagibacter; species Candidatus Pelagibacter sp. HIMB1485. Next base: position 314,680 of record NZ_JBNAIN010000001.1, read on the forward strand.
TGAGGATGAAAAAAATTCTTTTTCAGGGGATGATCTAAGAAGAAGACAGTATACTTTTGGAATTAGCTTAGAGGATCTTGAATTAATTTTACACCCTATGGCTGAGGATGCAAAAGAGGCCACAGGGTCTATGGGTGATGATACCCCTTTAGCTGTGCTATCAGATAAATATAGACCTCTGTATCATTTTTTTAGACAAAATTTTAGCCAAGTTACAAATCCACCAATAGACTCTTTGAGAGAAAACAAAGTGATGAGTTTAAAAACAAGATTTGGAAATCTAGGCAATATTCTAGATTTTGATAATTTAACAAAACAGAATATTTACGTTCTTAATAGCCCAATCTTATCTAATTCTCAGTTTGAAAAATTTATCAATTTTTTTGGAAATAATTCAACAATAATTGATTGCACCTTTGAAGAAAGTAATAGTTTGTACGAAGCTATTAAAAAAATTCAAAAAGATGCAGAAATTGCTGTTAGACAGGGTGTTACACAATTAATTCTTAGCGATAAAGATATATCAATTTCAAAACTTCCAATTCCAATGCTGCTTGCAGTAGGTGCAATCAACTCGTTTTTAATTGAGAAAAAATTAAGAGGATATGTATCAATCAATGTCCAATCTGGAGAAGCATTAGATACACACTCTTTTGCAACTTTAATCGGTGTTGGAGCAACAACAGTCAATCCTTACTTGGCGTTCGATAGTTTATATCAAAGATTTGAAAAAAAATTATTTGGAAAGTTTAGCTTTGAAGAATGTGTTGAAAGATACATTAAATCTGTCAATGCAGGTTTATTAAAAATCATGTCTAAGATGGGTATCTCTGTCTTAAGTTCTTACAGAGGTGGATGCAATTTTGAGACTGTTGGATTGAGCAGAACTATTGTTTCAGATTATTTTCCAGGAGTTGTGTCTAAAATTTCTGGTATTGGACTTACTGGAATTGAAAAAAAAATAAGAGCAATTCATAAAGAAGCATTTGAAAGCACAGATACAATTCTTCCTATTGGAGGGATTTATAGATATAGAAAAAATGGAGAAACACACCAATATCAAGGGAAACTTATACATTTACTTCAAAGTGCAGTTGGTTCTAATTCTTATGACGCCTATAAGAGATATGCAGAAGGCATTTATAATTTACCACCAATAAATTTAAGGGACTTAATTGATTTTAGAGAAAAAAAATTAAAGGGAGCTATAGATATTTCAGAAGTAGAACCAATAGAAAATATTTTAAAAAGATTTGGAAGCGGAAGCATGTCTCATGGTGCTTTATCTAAAGAGGCACATGAAACTTTGGCTACAGGTATGAATAGAATTAAAGGAGCTTCTTGTAGTGGTGAAGGCGGAGAAGATGAAAAAAGATTTAAAGTTTTAGATAACGGAGATAGTGCAAACTCAAGAGTAAAACAAATAGCTTCAGCAAGGTTTGGTGTAACAGTTAATTATTTAAATAATTGTAATGAGATTGAAATAAAAATTGCACAAGGTGCAAAGCCAGGAGAAGGTGGACAACTTCCAGGTTTCAAAGTTACTGATGAAATAGCAAAGTTAAGACACTCAACGCCTGGAGTAACACTAATTTCTCCTCCACCACACCACGATATTTATTCAATTGAAGATCTTGCGCAGCTTATTTACGATTTAAAACAGATTAATCCAAAAGCAAGAATTGGAGTAAAACTAGTTGCATCTTCAGGAGTTGGGACTATTGCTGCAGGAGTTGCTAAAGCAAAAGCAGACATAATATTAATTTCAGGACATAACGGTGGAACTGGAGCTACCCCGCAAACAAGTGTAAAATACGTAGGTATTCCATGGGAGATGGGATTAACAGAGGCTAATCAGGTTTTAACATTAAATAATCTTAGACATACAGTTACACTTAGAACTGATGGGGGAATTAAAACAGGTAGAGATGTTGTTATAGCAGCCATGATGGGAGCAGAAGAGTATGGAGTTGCAACAACTGCTCTAGTTGCAATGGGATGCATAATGGTAAGACAATGTCATTCGAATACATGTCCCGTTGGTGTCTGTACTCAAGATGAAAAATTAAGAGAAAAATTTACTGGAACACCAGATAAGGTTGTTAATCTATTTACGTTTATAGCAACTGAGGTTAGAGAAATTTTAGCTAAATTAGGTTTTAAATCATTAAACGATATTATTGGTAGAACTGATTTACTTAGACAAGTTAGCAAGGGTTCAGATAATTTAGATGATTTAGATTTAAATCCTTTATTTGTTCAAGCAGATACTGGGAACAATACTAGATATTGTGAAAACCAAGAAATTAATTCAGTGCCAGATACTCTAGACCAAGAAATATGGCCGGAGATTGAAAAGGCTTTAGATAATTCTGAAAAAATTGAAAAAGAATATTTAATTAAAAATACACATAGAGCAGTTGGGACAAGAATTTCTCATCATTTATATAAAAAATATGGTTATGAAAAACTTGATGATAATTTTTTAGTATTAAACTTTAAAGGATCAGCTGGTCAATCTTTTGGAGCCTTTTCATCCAAAGGTTTGAAGTTAGTATTAAAAGGTGATGCAAATGATTATGTCGGCAAAGGTCTTTCAGGAGCTACAATTTCTATAAGACTACCAGAAGAAAGTAACTTAGTTTCAAATGAAAATACTATCTTAGGAAATACAGTTCTATACGGAGCAACATCTGGAAAACTTTTTGCAGCTGGTCAAGCTGGTGAAAGATTCTCTGTAAGAAATTCAGGTGCAGTTACAGTTATTGAGGGATGTGACTCGAATGGATGTGAGTATATGACTGGTGGAACTGTAGTAATTCTAGGAGATGTTGGAGATAACTTTGCTGCTGGTATGACAGGTGGTATGGCATTTATCTATGATAAATCAAAAGAATTTGAAAAAAAAGTAAACCCAGAGTCAGTAGTTTGGCAGAATGTTGAAACAGATTATTGGAAAGAAAGTTTAAAAAATTTAATCAAAGAACACCATGAAGAGACAGGATCTTTGTTATCTAAAGAAATAATTGAAAATTATGATAATGAAATTAATAATTTCATTCAGGTTTGTCCTAAAGAAATGTTAGATAAACTGAAAAACCCGATCAGCTTAAAAAAAGTTATAAAAGAAGTTAGTTAATTAATAATTTTAATTCTTTTAAGATTATATTAAGCCATTTCTTATTTGATAAGCTATGGTCACCTTTTTTTACAATGATCAATTTCTTTTTTGCTTTTGGAAATAGTTTTAAAACTTTTCTAGAATAACTTACCGGTACAGCTTCATCATATTCACCATGCACCATAGTAACATTAATTTTTGAATTTATTTTTTTATTTAAAACTCTATTTTTTCTTCCATCTTTTATAAGCTGATAAGTGATTGGATACTCATAATTCGCATGTTTTAGGTGATATATACCTTTCTGGATTGTTTCTTGCTTTATTTTTTTGGAGAATTTTTTCCACATCAAATTTTCTAAAAACTCAGGTGCCGAGCCAATTCCCAAAAATCCCATAATTTGTTTTTTAAATATTTTGAATTGTCTTAAAGCAATCCAAGCACCCATACTTGAACCAATGACATAAAAATTATTATTTTTTATATATTTATTTATCAATATAGAAGTTTCTTTAGTCCATTTTGAAATATTTCCATTTGTGAATTTACCTGTAGATTTTCCATGACCTGAATATTCTAAAGCAAGAAAACTTATTTTATTTTTTCTTGCAAATTTTAAAAAAGCTTCTGGCTTTTTTCCCTCAAGATCTGACATAAATCCATGTAAGAAAACTATGAATGGAGAATTTTTATAAATTTTACAAATATGTCTAATTTTCTTAGTCTTTGAAATTTTGTGGAATCTGAAATTTGCCATAATCATTTATAAGAATTTCTAATTAATATATAATCATATCAAATGTCATCTAATTTAAAAGTTTTGCAAGTAATACCAAAACTTGGATATGGTGGTGCAGAGACCGGCTGTTATGATATTGCTCACTATTTGCCAGAAAACGGTTGTAAGTCATTTATAGTTACTAGTGGTGGTGAGTTACTTAAATTTGTAGATAAAAATAAAGTAAAAGTTTTTAGACTTCCAGTTCAGAGTAAAAATCCAATATTAATTTTAATTAATGCAATAATTTTAACTTTTATTATTTTAATTAATAATATTTCGATCATACACGCCAGAAGTAGAGCGCCTGCATGGTCTTGTTTAATAGCCTCCAAGATAACAAGCAGAAAGTTTGTAACTACATTTCATGGAACTTATAATTTTAAAAGTAATTTGAAAAAATTATATAATTCAGTAATGGTTCGATCTGATTTAATTATTGCAGGATCAAATTTTATTTTTTCACACATCAAAGAAAATTATTCAAATTATTTAAATCAAAAAAAAAAATTATTAGTAGTATTTAGGGGAATTAATGTTGATTATTTTGATCCTACTACAAAACTTGAAACTGAAGAAAAAAAATTATTAAAACAATGGGAAATAGAAAAAGATAAAAAGATTATACTTTTGCCTGGTAGATTAACTACATGGAAGGGACAAGAAGTATTTATTGAAGCAATTAATCTGGCAAATATTGAATTAGGTTATGAGGCATTTTATGCTGTTATCCTTGGAAGTGATCAGGGAAGAGACTTGTATAAAAAAAAACTAATAAGGCTTTCAGAACAATATAGGTTAACTAAACAGCTAAGATTTATCGATCACTGCAAAGATATGGCATTAGCTTACAAAGTTTCTGATATAATTGTTTCAGCTTCTATTGAACCAGAAGCTTTTGGTAGAGTTTCTGTAGAGGCCCAATCTATGGAGAAACCAATTATTGCGAGTAATATTGGTGGCTCTAATGAGACTGTCATTGATGAAAAAACAGGCTATTTATTTAAAGCGGGTGATGCAAAGTCTTTAAGTCAGAAAATTTTAAAAACACTGACAATTGACGAAACTCAATTAAAATTAATTGGTGTTGAAGGAAGAAAAAATATAGTTCAAAAATTTAATGTTGAAAAAATGTGCTTTTCTACTTATTCAGAGTATAAAAGATTAATAAATTAAATGCCTATAATTACATTACCTGATGGAAATAATATCGATTTCCCAAATAAAGTTACTGGATTAGAAGTAGCAGAAAAAATTAGCAAATCATTAGCTAAACAAGCAATGGTAATAAGTGTAGATGGCGAATTAAAAGACTTAGAACATTTAATTGAGAAAGACTGTTCGGTAAAAATTTTTACATCTAAAAATCCTGAGGGTCTAGAAACCATTAGGCATGATACTGCTCACATATTAGCAATGGCAGTACAAGAATTGTTTCCAGGAACACAAGTTACGATTGGCCCTGTAATTGAAAACGGATTTTATTATGATTTTGCTAGAAAAGATCCGTTTACAGAAGATGATTTAACAAAGATTGAAAATAAAATGAAAGAAATTGTTGATCGAGACGAGATTACTAAAAGAGAAGTTTGGGATAGAAATAAAGCCATAGATCATTTTAAAAAAAAAGGTGAAATCTATAAAGCCGAGTTAATTGAGGCAATACCAGAGAATGAGGATGTTTCAATTTATTTTCATGGAGATTGGCATGATCTTTGTAGAGGACCTCATCTTTCTTCAACAGGTAAAATAGGTAAATACTTTAAATTAATGAAAGTTTCAGGAGCTTATTGGAGGGGTGATTCAAACAATGAAATGCTTCAAAGAATTTATGGTACAAGCTGGGCTTCTCAAAAAGATTTAGATGAGCATCTAAAAAGAATAGAAGAAGCAGAAAAAAGAGATCATAGAAAATTAGGAAAAGAAATGGACTTGTTTCATTTTAGAGAAGAAAGTCCAGGCTCAGTTTTTTGGCATGAGAGAGGGTGGGCATTATTTCAAAAATTAATTAATTATATGAGAGGTAGACAAGATGCTGCTGGATACAAAGAGGTAAATACACCTGAAATTTTAGACCGACAATTGTGGGAAAAATCTGGTCACTGGGAAAAATATGGAGAGAATATGTACACATCAGAAACCCCTGATGAAAAAGTGTTTGCGATAAAACCAATGAATTGTCCAGGTCACATACAAGTATTTAATCAAGGGTTGAAAAGTTATAGAGATCTTCCATTACGTATCACAGAATTTGGTAAGGTTCATCGTTACGAACCATCGGGTGCTTTACATGGTTTGCTTAGAGTAAGAGCTTTTACACAAGATGATGCGCATATTTTTTGTGCGGAAGATCAAATTACGAGTGAGTGTTTAAATGTAACAAATTTAATATTAGATATTTATAAAGATCTTGGTTTTGAAAATGTGATTTTAAAATATGCTGATCGACCGGAGGTTAGAGTTGGAGATGATGAGGTTTGGGATAAGGCAGAAGCTTCACTTCTCGAAGCAGTTAAAGCTTCTAAGTTAGAATATAGTATTAATAAAGGTGAAGGTGCTTTCTATGGGCCAAAAATTGAATTTGTTTTAAGAGATGCTATCGGAAGAGATTGGCAATGTGGAACTTTACAAGTTGATTTAAATTTACCTGGAAGATTAGATGCATCATACGTTGATAAGGACGGAACAAAAAAAGTTCCTGTTATGCTTCATAGAGCTCTATTTGGTTCTCTAGAAAGATTTATAGGAATACTGATTGAAAATTATGCTGGTAAATTTCCTTTTTGGATTTCACCTTTACAAACAATGGTAATTCCAATTTCAGAAGAATTTAATGATTACGCAATAGAAGTATCTAAAAAAATTAAAGATGCAGGCATAAGTTCTGCAGTTGATATTAAAAATAATAATTTAAACTATAAAATTAGAGATCATTCTTTAGCAAAAATACCTCTTTTATTGATTTGTGGTAAAAAAGAAGTTGACTCCAATTCAGTAACGATTAGAAGGTTAGACTCTAATAAACAAGAAAATATGGATATAGATTCATTTTTAAAAACTTTCTCTGCTTTAAATAAAGCATCATCAAACTAAGTGGCAGATTTCAAACAAAACTACTTTCAAAGAAGAACAAAGGATAGAGGCCCAAGGTCTAATAACCGAATATCTTCACCAGACGTTCAAGTTATTGCAAGTAATGGTGAAAATCTTGGAGTGATAAGCACTAATGAAGCTATATCAATGGCAAAAAACCAAGGTTTGGATTTAATTGAAATCGCACCTAATGCTAACCCACCTGTTTGTAAAATAATGGATATGGGAAAGTATAAATATGATGCACAAAAAAAAGCAAATCTTGCAAAAAAGAAACAAAAAATAATTTCATTAAAAGAAATTAAAATGAGACCTGTAACTGAAACTCATGATTATGAATTTAAGGTCAAAAATGCAAAAAAATTTATTTCCAAAGGAGATAAAGTAAAATTTACTATCAGATTTAAAGGGCGAGAACTCCAACACTCTCATTTAGGCAATGAATTGATGGGTAAAATTAAAGAGGATATGAAGGATATTGGTAGAGTAGAGTTGCAACCTAAATTTGATGGGAAGCAAATGATCATGGTAATTCAACCTTTATAAGCCTTAATAGAGGTTGTAAAATTTCAACATTCTTTGTATAAGTCCGCAGAATTATGCCAAAATTAAAAACAAAAAGCTCAGCAAAAAAAAGATTTAAAATATCAGCTAAGGGTAAAGTTATATCTGCTCAAGCAGGTAAAAGACACGGTATGATTAAACGAACGAATTCACAAATTAGAAAATTAAGAGGCACTACAACTTTGTCCAAACAAGATGGCAAAATTGTTAAATCATACATGCCTTACAGTTTAAGAGGGTAACAATGGCAAGAGTTAAAAGAGGCGTAACAAGTAAAGCAAAACATAAAAAAGTTTTGAAAGCCGTAAAAGGTCAGTGGGGCAGAAGAAAAAATACTATCAGAGTTGCTAAACAAGCTATGGAGAAATCCATGCAGTATGCTTACAGAGATAGAAGAAATAAAAAAAGAGATTTCAAATCATTATGGATACAAAGAATTAATGCTGGTGTAAGAGCAGAGGGTATGACTTATTCAAAATTTATTAATGGTTTAAGTAAATGTGGTGTTGCAATAGATAGAAAAATTTTAGCTGAAATTGCTTACGATAGTCCAGAAGCATTTAAAACAATTGTACAAAAAGCTCAATCCGCTTTAAATTAATCTCTATTGTTTTTATTTCTTAAGGAAATAATCTACTAATATGTCAGACATAAAAAATATTAGAGATCAATTTTTATCAAAGCTCAAAAATGAGCTAAGCTTAGATGAAATCAATTCAATTAAAACAGAGTTATTTGGAAAAAATGGTCAAATTTCATCTTTATTCAAAACTGTAGGATCAATACCAGAGTCTGATAGAAAAACTTTTGCAGCAGACTTGAATAAAATAAAAGATGAACTGCAATCTTTAATTTCAGAAAAGATTAAAGAAATAGAAACAAAAGAAGTTAATCAAAAACTTGAAAAAGAAAAAGTTGATATAACTTTACCTGAAAGACCTTTTGTTAGAGGAAAAATTCATCCTGTATCTCAAACTATAGATGAAATTTCATCTATATTTTCAGAAATTGGTTTTAGTGTTGAAGAAGGACCAGATGTAGAAAATGAATATAATAATTTTACTGCACTAAATACTCCAGATAATCATCCTGCTCGTGATATGCACGATACTTTTTATTTAGATGAAAATAAGGAAGTTTTGTTAAGAACGCATACTTCACCAGTTCAAATTAGAACTATGTTAAAAGACAAGCCACCGTTTAAAATTATTGCTCCAGGTAGAACATATAGATCAGATAGTGATCAAACACATGCACCAATGTTCCATCAGGTTGAGGGTCTTCATATAGATAAAGATATTAACATGGGTCATTTAAAGGGATGTTTAAATTATTTTATTAAAGAGTTCTTTGAAGTGGAAAAAATCAAAATGAGATTTAGACCAAGTCATTTCCCTTTTACAGAACCATCTGCAGAAGTAGATATTGGTTATGAAATTAGAGATGGTAAAATTGTTATAGGAGAAGGGGATCAGTGGCTTGAAATTTTAGGATGTGGAATGGTTCATCCTAATGTTTTAAAAAATGTTAAAGTTGATCCTGCTAAATACCAAGGATATGCATTTGGCATAGGTATAGATAGGTTAGCTATGCTAAAATATGGTATTAATGATTTAAGAGCTTTTTTTGACTGTGATTACAGATGGTTAAATCATTTTGGATTTGATCCTCTTGATGTTCCCACAAATTATAGAGGTCTGAGTCGATGAAGATAACATTTGATTGGTTAAAAGATCATTTATCTGTAAGTGCCAAGGAAGAAAAGTTACTTGAGAAATTAACTGATATTGGACTTGAAGTAGAAAGTGTTGAAAATTTATCTGAAGGTTTAGATTTATTCAAAGTAGCAAAAATTTTAAAAACTGAAAAACATCCTAATGCAGACCGTTTAAAAGTTTGTGATGTTGATGTAGGTGAAAAAGAGATTAAGAAGGTCGTATGTGGTGCACCAAATGCTAGAGAAGGTTTAATTACTGTTTATGCTCCTCCTGGTGCGGTTATTCCAAAAAATAAAACTAAATTAGTTATAGCAAAAATTAGAGATGTTACATCTTATGGTATGCTTTGTTCTGAATCAGAACTCAATTTGTCTGAAGAAAGTGATGGAATTACTGAGCTTTCATCTTCGAAATACAACAATAGTATTGGAAAAAGTTTTTTTACTCAATCAAGTTCTAATTTGATTGATTTATCTATCACACCCAACAGACCGGACTGTCTTGGTGTTAGAGGGATAGCTAGAGATTTAGCAGCTTCAGGCTTTGGTAAATTAAAACAGATTAAAGAACAAAAAATAAAATCGAAAAAATCTCAAACAATTAAAGTAAAAATTACAAACGAAAAAAACCAAGGATGTTTTTCTTTTGGAAGCTGTTTGGTAACAAATGTAAAAAATACCGAAAGTCCAAAGTGGTTAAAGGATAAATTAATTTCTATAGGTCAAAAACCCATTTCAGCAATTGTTGATATTACAAATTATGTAATGATTGATATTAATCGCCCATTACACGCATATGATGCTGATAAAATTGAAAAAGGTATAATTGTTAGAAACTCAAAATCTGGTGAAGAGTTCACAGCTTTAGATAACAAAACCTATAAACTTGAAGATAATATGTGTGTAATTAGTGATGATAAGGGTGTGTTAGGACTTGGTGGTATTATCGGAGGCACAAGATCTGGAACAGAAATGGATACACAAAACGTTTTAATCGAGTCAGCTTATTTTGATCCAAGATCAATTAGAAGAACAGCAAAAAGATTAAATATTGATACAGATGCAAAATTTAGATTTGAAAGAGGAATAGACCAATTGTCAATTGAAGAAGGTTTAAACAAAGCAGCTTTTTTAATTAAAGAAATTTGTGGTGGTGAAATTAGTAAGATTGATATACAAAAAATTAGTACATTTAAAAATCCAATAATTAAATTTGATCCAAATTCATTTGAAAAAGTAACAGGTTTTAAAATTTTAACGAAAAATATGTTAAAAATTTTAGATAACCTAGGTTTTATGTGTAAAAAAGATAAAAAAGTTTTTAAATTAACCATTCCATCTTGGAGACCAGATATCACTCAGGAAATAGATGTAGTTGAGGAATTGGTAAGAATAATTGGATATGATAAAATCAAAATAGAAGAACCAATCAAAGAGAGAAAAAAATCTACTTTAACACAAACTCAAAAATTATTTCATTTCCTTCAAAGATCTGTTGCTTCAAAAGGTTATTTGGAGGCAATTACATGGTCTTTTACAGATGCAAAATATAATGATCATTTCAAAGGACAAAATAATGAATTAAAAATTGTAAACCCTATAAGTTCAGAATTAGGAGTTTTAAGAAATTCAATATTTTCAAATTTAATTATGTATATGAGCAAAAATATAGATAGAGGATTTAAAGATTTATCTATTTTTGAAATAGGACCAACATTTTTTGGAAAACAACCTGGAGAACAAAATATAGTAGTCTGTGGTTTATCTGCTGGAAAAAAATCTCGTCTTTCTTGGTTGGAAAAAGAAAGAAATGTCGATGTTTTTGATATTAAAAAAGATGTAGTTCAAACCTTAGTTGAAGCAGGTTACGATGCAGAAAAATTTTTTATTGATGACGAAACTCCTGACTATTATCATCCAGGTAAATCTGGAAGACTATTTTTGAACAGAGGTAAAGAAAGTGTGGCTGCATACTTTGGTGAAATTCATCCAAATATCATTAAGCAAATAGATATGAAAACTGAGTCTTTAGTAGGTTTTGAAATATTTCTTGATAATTTAAAATTACCAAAAAAATCATTGAAAGATCAGAAAACAAAATATTCTGTTTCAGATTATCAAAAGTCAGAAAGAGATTTTGCTTTTATAATTGATAAGAAAATTAAGGTTCAAGATTTGGTAAATGTTGTATCAAATGTTGATAAAAATTTGATTTCTAACATTAAAGTTTTTGATGTTTATGAGGGCGATAATATTCCTGAAAACCAAAAATCAATTGCGATCAGTGTTACAATTCAATCTCAAGAAAAAACTCTTAAAGAAGCGGATTTAGATCAAATAAATAAGTCAATTATAGAAACAGTCGAAAATAAAACTGGCGCTAAAATTCGATCCTAAAGCCAATGAGTTCAATCGATAATATAAGAAATTTTGCAATCATCGCACACATTGATCATGGAAAATCTACTATTGCAGATAGATTAATTCATAGTTGTGGGGGGCTAACAGAAAGAGAGATGAAAGCTCAAGTTTTAGACTCAATGGATATTGAACGAGAGAGAGGCATCACCATTAAAGCTCAAACAGTAAAGTTAAATTATAAAGCTAAAGATGGAAAAGAATATATTTTAAACATTATAGATACTCCAGGCCATGTAGACTTTAGCTATGAGGTTAGTAGATCATTATATGCATGTGAAGGTTCAATTTTGATTGTGGATAGCACACAAGGAGTTGAGGCCCAAACTTTAGCAAACGTTTACCAGGCATTAGATACAAATCATGAAATTGTCCCAGTATTGAATAAAGTAGATTTGCCAGCTTCTGATTTAGAGAGAACAAAAAAGCAAATCGAGGAAGTTATTGGAATAGACACAGAGAATGCCATTCCGTGTTCTGGAAAAACTGGCGAAGGAATAGGAGATATTTTAGAGCAAATTATAACCACATTACCAGCACCAAAAGGAGAAAGTTCATCAGATTTAAAATGTTTACTAGTTGATAGTTGGTACGATACTTATTTAGGAGTTGTCATATTAGTTAGAGTTATAGATGGGAAACTTTCAAAACATATGAAGATCAAAATGATGTCTACAAATCAAGAATATATCGTTGAAAAAGTTGGTGTTTTTACACCAAAGCCAGTTGATATCACTGAATTAAAAACAGGAGAAATAGGATTTATAACAACAGGAATAAAAGTGTTATCAGAAACAAAAGTTGGAGATACAATTTGTGATGCAATAAAACCATTAAATGAAGCTTTGCCAGGTTTTAAACCTAGTAAACCTGTAGTATTTTGTGGATTGTTTCCTGTAGATAGTTCAGAGTTTCAAAAATTAAAAGATGGTTTAGCAAAGTTACAATTAAATGATGCAAGTTTTTCTTTTGAACCAGAATCATCTTCGGCTTTAGGTTTAGGATTTAGATGTGGGTTTTTAGGTTTACTTCATCTAGAAATAGTAACAGAACGACTTGAAAGAGAATTTGATGTTAATTTATTAACAACAACCCCTGGTGTAGTTTATAAAGTTCATTTGAATAATGGTGATACTATGGACTTACAAAATCCTTCAAGTTTACCAGATCCTACATTAATAAAATATATTGAAGAACCTTGGATTAAGGCAACCATTATTACTCCAGATCAGTACTTAGGTTCAATAATTAAAATGTGTCAAGACAAAAGAGGAGTGCAAACCAACCTTAGTTATTCTGGAAGTAGAGCAGTAGTAAATTATGAACTTCCCTTAAACGAAGTTGTGTTTGATTTCAACGATAGACTTAAGTCAATGACAAGTGGATATGCAAGTTTTGATTATGAAATAATTGAGCATAGAGAAGGTGATCTAGTAAAACTTGGTATTTTAGTCAATGCTGAACCTGTTGACGCTTTAGCTATGATGATACATAAAGATTTTGCTCAAAAAACAGGGAGAGAAGTTTGTGAAAAACTTAAAGACCTTATTCCAAGACATAATTTTATGATTCCTGTTCAAGCTGCAATTGGAGGAAAAATTATTGCTAGAGAAACTATCAAAGGGTTTAAAAAAGATGTGTTAACAAAAATTCATGGTGGTGGAGCTACAGATAGAAAAAGAAAATTATTAGAAAAACAAAAAAAGGGTAAGGCTAGATCAAAACAATTTGGAAGAGTGGAAATACCTCAAGAGGCATTTATTGGTGTTCTTAAAATTTCGAAAGAAAAATAACTGGAGAGGTGGCCGAGTGGTTGAAGGCGCACGCTTGGAAAGCGTGTAAAGGAGCAATTCTTTCATGGGTTCGAATCCCATTCTCTCCGCCATTAAATATGCCATGTTTTTCAACAATAATTTGAGTATATAACTGTTAAATTATTAAGATAAATCAGCAATTTTTCAAAAAAATGTTATAATTTTTTCTTTCCAAAATTTAAAAAATGACAAGCAAAAATACATATCAAGCAGATTCAATTAAAGTTTTAAAAGGTCTTGAAGCAGTCAGAAAAAGACCAGGGATGTATATAGGAGATACTGATGATGGCACAGGTTTACATCATATGGTTTATGAGGTTGTAGACAACTCGATAGACGAGGCATTAGCAGGTCATTGTAAAAATATTAATGTAAAAATTAATTCTGATGGAACAGTTACTGTAAATGATGATGGAAGAGGTATCCCTGTTGACATGCATAAAGGGGAAAAAAAATCTGCAGCCGAAGTAATTATGACTCAACTTCATGCAGGTGGTAAGTTTGATCATGATTCATATAAAGTTTCTGGTGGACTACATGGAGTTGGTGTTTCAGTTGTTAATGCATTGTCGGAAAAACTAGAATTAGAAATAAATAGAGATGGAAAAAGACATTTTATAGAATTTAAAAATGGTGAAGCAAAATCTCCCCTTAAAGTAGTTGGAAAATCTAAAAATACAGGAACTCAAATAACATTCTTGCCTTCAAAAAATATATTCTCATCAATTAAATTTAGTGCAAATATTTTAATTAAAAGAATGAGAGAATTAGCCTTCTTAAATAAAGGTATAAAAATAATTTTTACTGACGCCAGTCAAAAAAAAGAAAAAATATCTGAATTTAAATTTGATGGTGGTGTTTTAGAGTTTGTAGATTTTTTAGATGAGAAAAGAGAAAAACTACAAAATAAAAATGGTAATGATTTATTTCGAAAACCAATTTACATTGAAGGCAAAAAAAATAACGTTGAAATAGAGTGTTCATTAAAATGGAATGCTGGCTATGCAGAAGATATATTTCCATACACAAATAATATTTATCAAAAAGATGGTGGAACACATTTATTAGGTTTTAGAAGCGCTCTTACAAGGGTCGTAAACAAATATGCAAACGAAAATAATTTATTAAAAAAAAATAAATTAGCTATTTCAGGAGATGATATTAAAGAAGGCTTAACATGTGTGCTTTCAACTAAAATCCCTGATCCTAAGTTTTCTTCACAAACTAAAGATAAACTGGTTTCATCTGAGGTAAGAATGATTGTTGAGACTTTAGTTAATGAAAAACTATCAATATGGTTTGATCAAAATCCATCGATTGCAAAAATAGTTTTAGCTAAAGTTATTCAAGCAGCTATGGCAAGAGATGTTGCAAGAAAAGCTCGAGAAAATGTTAGAAGAAAGGGAGCGCTTGAGTTAAGTGGATTACCAGGAAAATTAGCTGATTGTCAGATTGGAAAACAAGAGGGTACAGAATTGTTTATAGTTGAGGGAGACTCAGCAGGTGGTTCAGCTAAACAAGGAAGAAATAGAGCAAATCAAGCTGTTTTGCCTCTACGAGGTAAGATTTTAAACACTTATGTTGAGGATATAAATTTAAAAAAAAATGGTAATGGTAATGGCAATGGTTCAGATCTAAGAACAAAAGCTCTTGCAAAAATGATATCTTCTAATGAGATAGTAACATTAATTAATGCACTCGGACTTGATCCTAAATCTCAGGAAATAGATTTAAAAGATCTAAGATATGGTAAAATAATTATAATGACTGATGCCGATGTTGATGGTTCTCACATAAGAGCATTGTTGTTAACTTTTTTTAATAACAAACCATTTAATAAATTAATTGAAAATGGTCATGTTTATTTAGCTCAACCACCATTGTTTAAAATTAATAAAGGTTCAAAAGGAATTTATATTAAAGATGAAAAAGAATTAGAGGATTATATTGTAAATAATAACAAGGAATTAAAGAAATTGAAAAGAGGATCAAAAGATTATTTAAATTCCTTGGATTTAGAAAAATCAAAAATGAACATACAAAGATTCAAAGGTCTTGGTGAAATGAATCCAGAAGAGTTGTGGAATACAACTTTAGACCCCGAAACAAGAAATTTGCTTCAAGTACAGTACTCTAAAGATCTTAAAAAAGATCAAAGTCTTATCCATACACTAATGGGAAGTGATGTTGCGTTAAGAAAAGATTTCATAGTCTCAAATGCTATCAATGTAAAAAATCTTGATATTTAAAAATGAAGTTTTTTGAAACTTCAAAACACCATTCATTCAAAAAATCTACTTATATTAGCTTAAGATGGATAGGGATAATTGGACAGTTAATTGCAGTTAATTTTGTATACTTTGTATTAGATTTTAAATTTGATTTTATAACTTCTAATTTAGTTATATTGGTTGGTATCATAAGTAATTTTTACTTAATTTTTATTTACAAAAAAACTCAATTATCAGATAGATCAGCTTTCATTTTTTTAGTTATTGATATTTTGCAACTAGCTATATTACTTTATTTATCTGGTGGAATTATTAATCCTTTTGTTATTTTCATAATTATTCCGAGTGTATTTTCATCCTCTAATTTAAGTTTTAGAACAAATACTTTGCTTGTATTGTTAACAGCTTTTTCAATTATCTTTTTAACTTTTTATTCAACAGAATTACCTTCTCCACTTGGTGATCATTTTCATGTAAGCTCTTATTACTATTATTCTATTCCAATTGCTTTGATTGTTGCTCTTGTTTTTTTGAATTATTTTGCAATGACTTTTGGAACTCAGTCTAGGTTAAGAAAAGAAGCCCTAACTAAAATGGAAGAAGTGATGGCCAAGGAACATGAGCTTTTATCCTTAGGTGGTCAAGCTGCTGCAGCCGCACATTCTTTGGGAACACCACTTTCCACAATTAAAATAATTACCCAAGAGTTACTAAAACAATTTGAAGGTAACAAAGATGTAGAAAAAGATATCAATTTATTATCCAGTCAGGTTGAAAGATGTAATGAAATATTAAAAAAATTAACATTAAATCCAGATGAAGAAGATGAATTTATTGATAAGGATATCTCTATTAGAGATTATTTAAATGAAATTTTAAATTCATTTAAAGAGATAAGCACAAAGAAATTTGTCTTTAATTTTGATCAAGACTCTAACTCAAAAAAAATAGTTAAATCAATAGAAATTGTATATGGATTAAGAAATTTTATAGGTAATGCTAATAAATTTTCTGATGAAAATATTTTTATAAATTTAAAGAGCGATAGTGAATTTACAGAAATAAGTATTGAGGATGATGGTCCAGGCTATCCAAAAGATATTTTGTCAAAAATTGGAGAACCATATTTAAAATCAAATAACCCTCAAGATAAATCAAAAACAGGACTTGGTTTAGGTTTGTTTATAGGAAAAACATTGTTAGAAAAAAATTTTGCTGCTGTAATATGCAGAAATTCCAAAACGAGATCTGGTGCTGAAGTGATAATTAAATGGAGAAATAAAGATTTATTTAATATTCAATGAATTTTTTTTTTTGTTTCGAACAAAGAGCTAAGCTGAGATATCATCACATCTCCTAATTCATTAACATCAGTAATTTTTATAGCTCTGTCGTAATACCTCGAAACATCGTGGCCAATACCAATCGCTAAAATTTCAATATCAGATTTATTCTCAATAAATTTGACCATTTTCTTTAAATGTTTTTCTAAAAAGTCTCCTGAGTTTACTGAAAGTGTTGAGTCATCAACTGGAGCTCCATCAGAAATTACCATTAAAATTTTTCTTTCCTCTTTTCTTTTTTTAATCCGGTTGTATGCCCATGATATAGCCTCTCCATCAATATTTTCTTTTAGCAAACCCTCTTTTAACATCAGGCCTAAATTATTTTTTGCCTGTCTCCAATGTGTGTCCGCACTTTTATAAATTATATGTCTTAGATCATTAAGTCTCCCAGGTGTTTTTGGTTTTGAATTTTTAGTCCAAAATTCTCTACTCTGTCCACCTTTCCAGTTTTTTGTGGTAAATCCCAAAATCTCTACTTTGACCGAACATCTTTCGAGTGTTCTTGACAGGATGTCCGCACAAATAGCAGCAATCGTTATTGGTCTCCCTCGCATAGACCCAGAATTATCAATAAGCAAAGTTACAACTGTGTCTTTAAAGTCTAGATCTTTTTCTTTTTTAAATGACAAAGAGTTATATGGATCCATTATTATTCTTGGTAACTTTGAACTATCAAGCAAGCCTTCTTCTAAATCAAATTCCCAAGCTCTATTTTGCTTTGCTAATAATTGTCTTTGAAGTTTATTAGCTAACTTAGTAATTACATCTTGGAAACCAATTAACTGTTGATCTAAATTTTTTCTAAGTTTACTAGCCTCATCTGCATTTTCTAGATTTTCAGCTTTAACAACTTCATCGTATTGTGTAGTAAATATTTTATAATCAATATTTGCATTATCAATTTTTTTTTGAATTACCTGCTCAGAGTTTTGTTCGTCAGACTCAACATCGGATAACTGCTCATCCAAATTAAACTCGTCAATACTATAATCAGCATCAACAGATGCCTCAGTTTGCTGCTCATCATTTTCATCTTTGCTATCTTCATTGTCTTTATTTTGGTCATCATTTGAGGGATTATCTTGACCTTGATCTTGATTTTCTTCCTCTTCTTGATCTTCCTCATCGCTTTGAAAAATATCCATTTCTTCTAATATTTCAGAAAATTTAGTACTGTATGCATTTTGATTTTCTAAATTTTTTAACAAAAACTCTTTATGTTGCTTAATTGATTGCTCAAAATCTTTTTCCCAGAAATTAAGCATTTTAGATGTTAAAGGATTTAGGTCTATATTATGAAAATTTTTAAGCATATATAGCTCAAATGCTTCAGCAACAGGAACGTCTTCTTTTGTTTTAAGCTGATCTTTTCTTTTACGATTAATTATTTGTGAATAGTTTTCAGAAAAATTTTTTTGAATTCCTTTCAACATTTTGCCCCCAAGGGCCTCATATCTAATTTTTTCAGCTATATTATATAAAGATCTAGAGGAAGTGTTTGAAGGCAAATTTTTTCTATAAATTTTTTCATTAGAAAATCTTTTTTTAAGTGCTCTAGAGTCTGTTTCAGCCCTTAATTTTATAAAATCACTTGGACTAGTTAGATCATTTATTTCAAAAGACGAAATATCTTTAGTCTTTTTAGCTTCAGAGGATTTGTTGTTTATATCAATGTCGTCTGCGATAACTTTTGCTGTTGAAGATAAAGCAATTCTAAATTTTTCTTTTAAATTTGTTTCTTTATTGCTCATTTAAATTTGAATATTGATCAAAGATTCAGGCAATTCTTCACCAAAACATCTTTGATAATATTCCGCGATTGTATTTTTCTCAATATCATCGCACTTATTTAAAAAGGTTACTCTAAATGCATATCCGGTATCCTTAAAAATTTCAGAATTTTCAGCCCAATGAAGAACTGTTCTTGGACTCATTACAGTAGATATATCTCCAGCAATAAAACCTTTTCTAGTTAAGGATGCTACTTTAATCATATTAGCAACTTTTTCTTTTCCCTTAGCATTATTTAAATTTTTATTCTTTGCTAAAACTATATCCATTTCTCTATCCAGGCTTAGATAGTTTAATGTTGTTACAATATTCCATCTATCCATTTGACCTTGGTTAATTTGCTGTGTTCCGTGATAAAGTCCACTAGTATCACCAAGCCCAACGGTATTAGATGTAGCAAATAATCTGAAATACTTATTTTGACTAATTACTTTATTCTTATCCAGTAGTGTGAAATTTCCTTCAGCTTCCAACACTCTTTGAATAACGAACATAACATCGGGTCTTCCAGCATCATACTCATCAAATACTAAAGCAACTGGATTTTGAATTGACCATGGCAGAATACCTTCATTGAACTGCGTTACTTGTTTTCCATCTTTAAGGACAATTGCATCCTTACCTATTAAATCTATTCGACTAACGTGACTGTCTAAATTTACTCGAATACAAGGCCAGTTTAATCTTGCAGCTATTTGCTCTATGTGTGTTGATTTTCCAGTACCATGATATCCTTGTACCAATACTCTTTTATTGAAAGCAAATCCTGAAATGATTGCAAGTGTAGTATCTCTATCAAATTTATAGTTTTTATCTATTTCAGGCACATATTCACTTTTTTTTGAAAATGCATCTACTTCCATTTCGGAATCTATTCCAAAAGATTGTTTTAAAGAAACTTTTATGTCAGGCTGAATGTTAAGATTTGGAGTCAATTTTTTCCCTGTAAGTATTTTTTAGCTGTGTGTAAGCTAAAGTTATTAGTTTTAATTTTTCCTCGTGTTTTTTATTTCCGGCATTCATATCAGGGTGAAATTTTTTAACAAGCACTTTGAATTTTTCTTGTATTTTTTGCCACTTTAGACCTACAGATATTCCCAATATTCCAAATGCTTTAATATCTTTATGATCAAATTTAAATTGACGCATATGATTATAGTCTCCATTGAATTTATCTTTATCAAATTCATCTTTTAAGGTTGTGTTCCATAGAACTTTAAAAAAATTATCTGAGGAGCTAAAATTCTGGGTAGGTTTATGCCAAGTCATATCTGACTTTAAAAAATTGATTACTTGATTATCACTCATCCCTGAAAAATAATTCCAATTTTTGTTAAATTCTTTGACATGTTCAAGACAAAGCATTCTATATTTCCTGCTATTATCCTTCTCAATTGGCGCTCTGTATTCACCAATTTCATTACAATTATTCCAGTCACAAATATTTTTCATGATATAATATTTACTATATGGATATAAATGAATTAATTGCAATTATAAAAAAAAAATTATCAGATCAAATAAATATTCAAAGTATAGATATAGAAGATAAATCTTTTCTTCATAAAAATCACAAAGGTAATCAGGAAGGCAAATATCATTTAAAATTAAGTATAGTTTCTGATGAGTTAAAAAGTATGAACAGAATTGAAAGCAATAAAAAAATTTATAGAGTATTAGATAAAGAATTGAAAGAAACTATTCACTCAATTCAAATTCAATTATCTTAAGTAATCATTAAAAAATTTTTTCAGTCTTTCTTTTGGATATTCAATATTAATTTGTGGAGATCCAATTTTTTTTAAAAGTACTAAATTAATTTTTTGAGATTTATTTTTTTTATCCTTTATCATGAAAAATAATATTTTATTTATATCTTTTTTTTTAAAAAATTTATTAACAGATATTGATAGATTTAGATTATTGATATGATTTAATATTAGGTTGTAATCACTTTTTTTAAGTATTTTTAAATTTAAACTAAAACTTAATGCTGTCTTTATCCCTAGGATTACTGCTTCACCGTGATTTAATTTTTTATTGTAATTTAAGCTTGCTTCATAAGCATGGCCAAACGTATGTCCAAAATTTAAAACTTTTCTTAAATTTTTTTCTTTCTCGTCTTTTTCGACCACACTTTTTTTAATTTTACAGCTTTCATAAATTGCTTTTTCAATAAATGGAGAACTCAGTTTAGTAATTTTATTCACATTCTTATTTAAAAATTTAAATAAATTTTTATCTCTTATCAGAGAATGTTTTAAAATTTCACCATACCCACAAACAATCTCTCTTTTTGGCAACGATTTAAGAAAATCAACATCTGATATAACTAGGTTCGGTTGATAAAAACTACCAATTAGGTTTTTTCCATAATGTGAATTTATGCCAGTTTTACCACCAATTGAAGAGTCAACTTGGGATAAAAGTGTTGTTGGTATATTTATAAATTTCATACCTCTTTTAAAGATACTTGATGCAAAACCACTTACATCACCTGTAATACCACCACCTATTGATATTAAACAGTCATCTCTAGAAAAGTTTTTATTTAATAAAATTTCTAGGATCTTATTAATAATATTAAAGTTTTTATTGGCCTCACTAGCATTAAAAAAACATATATATATTTTCTTTTTTTTTAATGAATTTTTTATTTTAGTGATAAATTTTTTTGGTACATTTTTATCAACTACAAGAAGACATTGATTGAATGTTAAGGAATTATTCTTAATTATTTTTGATAGGTTAGTAATTAAATTTGATCCAATTATTATTGGGTATTTTTGTGTTTTTGTTTCTATTTTTAATTTAATTGGTTTCATAAATTTCTTTAATTTTGCTTACTATTTCATTTTTTGTAAGATTATCACATTTGATTTCATATAAGGCTTTAGAATAAATGTTAGTTCGTTTTTTAATTAAATCAATTAAATCATTATCTGTAGCATTAATTGTTAAAGGTCTTTTTTTACTATTTTTAATTCTTTCAACTAAAATTTTTTCATTCCAATTTAACCAAAATGAATAATGATTTTTTAAAACTTCATTTCTAATAATTTTATTTGCAAAAGCACCTCCTCCAAGAGAGATAACTGTAGAACTAAGTTTTAATTTTTTAAGTGTAGTTTTTTCTTCAATTTTTCTAAAATATTCTTCTCCTTTTTTCTCAAATATTTTTCGAATTGTTGTATTTAAATTTTTTTCTATTTCTTTATCTACATCTACAAAATTTAACTTAAATTTTTTTGCTACCAAAGAGCCTATAGAACTCTTACCAGAACCCATCATACCTAGAAAAACTAGATTTTTTTTTGATTTCATAAGTTTAAATATTGAAAAAACACAAATATGTCTTAATTTGAAATTAACTAAAGTTATATGCAATTCAACAAAAATACAAGTTCAGGTAAAAAAAGTATAATTGGACTAGTTGTTAAATCTATTTTTGGACTAGTAATTGTTCTTGGCGTTGTTTTAATCCTTAATTCAATTGATTTTCCTGCTCCTAAAAAGGAAATTCAAAAAATTATTCCAAATGAAAATTTTAAAATTGTTAAATAAAAAATTCCTTTTTATTTTTTTAAGCAATCTAATTATTTTAAATCCTATTCACGCAGAAGATAATCCAATTGATATATGGAATCTCGAAAAAAAAGAAAATGAAACTGTTGAGAAAGTAGTTGTTATTGAAGGTGAAAATAATAACGATAAAATAAGTGTCTTTGATATGCAGTCAGATAAAAATACTGGCTCAATAGAATTAGATGAAAATTTAATATCAAAAGAAGTTAAAATCGTAGGATTATATGATCCTGAAGAACATGGTTTGACTATTGATATGTGGACGAATTCTGATGGTCAAAAGCTAAAAAGCTTATTTGAGAGTTTAGAAAAAATTAATCTTTCTAATGATGCATTAGAAATTATGGAAGTCTCATTATTAACTAACGCTCATTATCCTAATCAAAATATTACTGAAAATGAATTTTTAAAATTTAAATCTGATTGGTTAATCAAAAATTCTAATTTAGAACTCATTGAAGAATTTTTGGTTAATAATCAAATTGTAAATTCTCATCCTAAACTAACTAGACATTTATTAGACAACTATTTATCAGGCCAAGACATAAAAAAGACCTGCGAATTTTTTACAAAAATTAAAGAACCAGTTGAAGATGAATATTTATCTAAATTAAATTTATATTGTTTAGTTAATTATGGAAAAAATGAAGAAGCCCAATTAATTCTAGATCTTAAAAAAGAGCTAGGTTTTCAAGATGAATATTTTGAAAATAAAATGAATTACCTGTTTGGTTATATTGATGAAGTATCTAAAGAAGTCTCTGAAAGTTCAGTATTTGACTTTCATTTAGCTCATAGAACAAATCCAGAATTTTCATTTGAACCCAATGAAAATACGCCTCAATTAATTTGGAAATATCTATCAAATTCAAATTTACTACCAGATCTAAGTAACGTTGACATAAATGATCAAGATAAAATCTTAATTATTGAGAAAGCCGTAAATTATAAAATTTTTTCTGAAAAAGACTTATTTGAATATTATAAAAAATTTCAATTTAATATTGATCAATTGTTAAGTGCAACTGATACTTACAAGTTGCTGTCTCCGTTAGAAGCAAGAGCATTAATTTATCAAAGAGCACTTTTAACGAGTGAAACAGAATTGAAATTGGAATTTTTACAGTTGTTGAAGCAGCTATTTGAGGACAATAACATTGGATTAGCTTTTGATATAGAGCTCAATAGCTTTTTGAAAGAAATTGAAGTAGATGATGTTCCTTCAGATTATTTAAGTTTTTACAATAATTATTCAAAAAATCAGAATTCAGAATTCAAAAAAATTCAATACAATAATAATATTTTACATCAATCTAAGTGGGTAAATTATTTTAGAGGAGATTATTCAAAATCCGAAATACAAGAAGATTTAAAAAAATTTCTAGATAGAATAATTTTTAGTAATGAAACTTTGTCCACTAAAGATATAATTTTTATAGAAAGTCTGAAATCAGATGGAGTAGAAATACCAAGCGAGTATGACAGTTTGTTTTCACAAAAGCCTTATGAGCTAGATGGAAGTTTAGTGGACTTGATAGAGGCAAATGAAGTTGGAACAGTTTTATTGTCTTTAATTGAGATAATAGGTAATAGCAAAATAGAAAATATTGATGAAAAAAGACTTTATTTTATTTCGAATACACTAAATCAAATAAATGCTGATTTAATAAGAAATAAGCTATTGCTAAAAGTTCTTCCTTTAAAAGTATAAAAATTATAATAACATACAAATTTTTATGGCGATAAGAACGATTATTACAGAACCAAACAAATTACTTCGACAAGTATCAAAACCTGTAGAAGTTGTCGGAAGTGAAGAGCAAAAATTAATGAATGATATGCTCGATACAATGTATGATGCAAATGGCATTGGTCTTGCAGCAATTCAGATTGGTATACCAAAAAGAATTATTGTGATGGATATAAGCAAGGATGAAAACAAAAAAGAGCCTAGATACTTTGTGAATCCTGTAATAAAAAATAAAGATCCACTAAAGGCAACTTATGAAGAAGGGTGTTTGTCCGTACCAAATCAATTTGCTGAAATAGATCGACCAAGTAAATGTGAAGTAGAGTATTTAGATTATAATGGAAAGAAACAGCTACTAAAGGCAGATGGATTACTTGCAACATGCATACAGCACGAAATGGATCATTTGGAAGGGATATTATTCATCGATTATCTCTCAAAACTAAAAAAATCAATGATCATAAAGAAACTTTCAAAATTAAAATCAAATACAGCTGAAGTTTAAAAAATGTCAAAAAAGTTAGTTTTTATGGGTACGCCCATGTTTGCTGTACCAATTTTAAAATCTTTATATCAAAATGGATATGATATTTCTTGTGTGTATACACAGCCACCTCAAAAATCAAAAAGAGGACAAAAAATTAATAAGTCTCCAATACAAGGTATTTCTGAAACTTTAAATTTAGAATATAGAACGCCGCCGGTTTTAAATAATGAAGAGGAGTATAATTTTTTAAATTCTTTAGATGCTGATCTAGCAATAGTTGTTGCTTACGGACAAATCATACCTAAAAAATTTCTAAACCTAACTAAAAAAGGTTTTATAAATATACATGCATCTTTACTGCCTAAATGGAGAGGTGCCGCACCAATTCAACGATCAATTATGAATTTAGATCAAGAAACTGGAATAAGTATAATGAGAATTGCTGAAAAATTAGATACAGGACCAGTTTGTAATAATTATAAAATCCAACTTAATGAAAATTTGAATGCGTTAGAAATTAGTGAAAAGCTTTCTAGCTTAGCAGCAGAAAAAATTTTAGATAACGTAGATGATATTTTAGATGGTAAAGCAAATTTTATTGAGCAGGATCATTCGAATGCAACCTATGCATCTAAAATTCAAAAAACTGAAGGTAAAATTAACTGGGATGAAAATGCTGAAAAAATTATTGGTAAGATAAACGGTTTATATCCATCACCAGGAGCATTTTTTATGTATAATGGAGAAAGATATAAAATTCTAAAAGCTCAAGTTGGAAGAGCTCAAGGAAATCCAGGGTCAGTATTGAATGATAATCTTGAAATTGCTTGTGGTAATAATCAATCGATAATTATTAAGGAAATTCAGAGGCAAGGGAAAAGACCTCAAAATATTGGTGAATTTATTCAAGGTTCGCAGATAAAAAAAGGCTCAAAAATATAAATGTTTAGATATCAGCTTTTGATAGAATATTTAGGCACAAATTATAAAGGTTGGCAAATTCAAAAAAAAAATAAAACTATTCAAGGAATACTCCAAGACAAAATTAGAAAGTTATTAAAAGAAAATATTACCATAGTTGGATCAGGTAGAACAGATGCTGGTGTTCATGCTATCGAGCAGTCAGCACATTTTGATTTAAAAAATAAATTATTGAACTTAGATAAATTTATTAACTCAATTAATCACTTTTTAAAAAATGAAAATATTACAATCCTTAAAATAAGAAAAAGAACTAGTAACTTTCACTCAAGATTTTCTGCAAAAAAGAGAGTTTATAAATATTTCATTTTAAATAGAACAAGTTCACCTGTGATTGAAAAAAATCAAGTTTGGCATGTAAGAAAAAAATTGGATTTAGATTTGATGAAATTAGGTGCAAAAAAATTAGTTGGTACTAAAGATTTCTCAACATTTAGAGCTTCAAGTTGCAATGCTAAGAGTCCAATTAGAACGATGGATTTTGTAAAATTAAAATCTTTAAATGATAAAATAGAAATTCATTTTAAATCTCAATCTTTTCTTCAACAGCAAGTACGATCTATGGTTGGTTGTTTAAAATATTTAGGTGAAAAGAAATGGGATTTAAAAAAATTTGACAAAGCTCTAAAATCTAAAAAAAGGTCATTGTGCGCTCCTCCAGCACCACCTACAGGATTATTTTTATCTAGAGTTTTTTATTAGATTTTTTTTATTACTCATGGCAAATTTTTTATTTATACGCCATCTGGATTCTGCTCTTACAATGTACCCACAACAATTTTTTGACTTACACTTACAAGGAAATTGTTTATAATTTTCATCATAACCAAAACCATAATCGCAGGTAAACTCTTCACCTTTTTTGATATCTCTAATTGCTTTAACCCAAATTTTTAGACCCTTACCATCATAATCACAATTATTGTCACAAGAATGATTAATTAATCCTGCAGTATTCCATGAAAAATCTCCATCAAGGTCATATCTTTTGTTGATAGTAAATAAATAGATTGGTTTACTATTGTCATATTTATCAGACTCTTCAGTTTGTTTTTTTGTAATTAGTTTACCAACGTAATCGATTATCTTTGTACCTTCTTTGATATCTTTAGTAGCATAAAGTCCTCTACCTTTTTTATCGATATCAGATTTTTTAATTTTATATAATTTCATTGAGCTTTATTTAGTTTTTTATTGGGAATTATCAATTAAATTCTATTAAAGCATCAACATGTCTTTGTGTACTATCTTGTAGTGCTTTTAAGTCATATCCACCTTCTAGTATAGATACTACATTACCTCCACAAAATGATTTTGAAATTTCTAAAGTTCTTTTTGTAATTGTATAATAATCTTCAGCATTAAGTTTTAATTGTGCCAAAGGATCATCAATATGAGCATCAAAACCTGCAGAAAATAATAGAAATTGCGGTTTAAATTCTTTTAATTTTTTTAATACCAGTTCATATGCAGTTAAATATTCTCTAGCACTTGTTCCAGCTTCAAGTGGAATATTTAAAATATTATTAAATTTTCCAATCTCTTTTTCAGAGCCTGAACCTGGATAATATGGAAATTGATGAGTGGAAATATATAAAACTTTTTCATTATTGAAAAAAATATCTTGTGTCCCATTTCCATGATGGACATCAAAATCAATTATAGCTATTTTTTTATAACCATATTTTTCAATTAAATAATTAGCCCCAACTGCAACATTGTTGTAAATACAAAAGCCCATTGCTTTCTCTTTTTCTGCGTGATGGCCTGGGGGTCTTACTGCACAAAAAGCATTTTTAAATTCTTTTTTTTCAACACCATCAATCGCTGCTAAAATTGATCCAACAGCATCTTTTGTTGCTTCTTTACTACCAGGGGAGATAACTGTATCTCCATCTAAGAAATTAAATCCATTTTGAGGGTACGATTGATCGACATGATCAATATACTTAGAAGAGTGAGTTTTTATTAATATTGATTTTTCAAATTTTGAAGGCTTTTTCCAAATTAAATTTTTGTTATCTAATCTTTTAAAGTTATCAATAACAGCTGTAACTCTATCTATTTTTTCAGGATGTCCATCTCCTGTATTGTGATTTTTGTATGTATCAGAAGTAATTAAAGCTGTTTTCACTTAAAATAATTCTTTAAAATATTTGAATAAATTAAAGTTAATTTTTTTAAATCACCTAAAGAAACTGCCTCATCTACTTTATGCATTGTTTTTCCAACCAAACCAAATTCTAAACAGGGAGCAATTTTTCTAATAAATCTTGCATCAGATGTACCTCCTGTTGTTGAGAGTTCAGGCTTAATTTTTGTAATTTTTTTAATTATATCTTGTATCATATATGTAGTTTGATTTGGTTTAGTTAAAAAAGCTTCACCAGATACACTATATTCAATTTTGTAATTTGACTTATTTTTATTACAAATTTTCTTCAATATTTTATTTATTTTTGTTTTAATTGAATTCGATGAGTGTCTATTATTAAATCTAATATTAAAAGTTGCATTAGCCAAACCTGGAATTACGTTATCAGCTGTGTTATCAATATTTATTTTTGTAACTTCTAGGTTTGTTGGCTGGAAGTCTTTTGTTCCTTTATCAAATTTAATTTCCTTTAATTCTCTCAATATTTGAACAAGAGCAGTTGATGGATTGTTAGCCCTATGAGGATAAGCAACATGGCCCTGAATACCTATAATTGAAAGTCTGCCAGTCATACTTCCCCTTCGACCAATTTTAATCATTTCTCCCAATTTATTTGGATTAGTTGGTTCTCCAACTAAACAAAAATTAATTTTCTCTTTTCTTTTTTTTAAGTATTCGACAACTTTTTTTGTACCGTTAATAGCAATTCCTTCTTCATCACCTGTAATCAGTAAGCTTATAGAGCCATTAAATTCTTTGTTATTTTTAACAAAAATGCTGACAGCAGAAACAAAAGCTGCAATAGAGCTTTTCATGTCATTTGCTCCTCTTCCAATTAAATGTCCTTTTTTAATTGAGGGTCTGAAAGGATTTACTGTCCAATCTTTTAAGTTTCCAGCAGGTACAACATCTAAGTGACCAGCGTAGCAAAAATTTGGACCTTTGGTTCCAAGTCTTGCATAAAGATTTTTTACTGGTTTAGTGTTTTTTTCTTTAAACTCTAATATTTTAGTTTTGAAACCAAGTTTTCTTAATTGTTTTTCCAAGAATTTCATTACTCCAGCATCTATTGGTGTTATAGACGGGTAACGAATTAGCTCTTTAGCTAATTGTAATTCATTAATGGTTTGCATTTTAATCTCTTAAAAGATCGTTTACTGATGTTTTAGATCTTGTTTTTTCATCAACTTGTTTGATGATTACTGCACAATATAACGAGGGTGCAGCAGGATTATTTTTGTCTGGTAATGATCCAGGAACAACGACTGAGTAAGGAGGTATTTTACCGTGAGTTACTTCACCAGTTTTTCTATTAACGATTTTAGTTGATTGGCCAATATACATACCCATACTTAGCACTGAACCTTCACCAACTATTACCCCTTCCACAACTTCTGACATGGCACCTACAAAAACATTATCTTCAATAATGGTTGGAAGTGCTTGTGCTGGTTCTAAAACTCCACCAATACCAGTTCCTGCTGAAATATGACAATTTTTTCCAATCTGACAGCAACTACCTGCACGACTAAATGTATCCATCATTGTTCCTTCATCTATGTAAGCACCAATATTTACATAACTTGGCATTAGAACAACATTTTTAGCAACATATGATCCTTTTCTCATTGCAGTATTTGGTACCATTCTAAAACCTGCTTTTTCAAAATCAGCATTTGACCATCCGGCTGTTTTTCCTTTTAACAAATGAGCTTTATCTCTCCAAGCTGAGTAGGGACCATCTAAAGTTTCCATTCCATGAATTCTAAAACTTAGCATAATTGCTTTTTTTAAGTGTTGATGAGTTACCCATTCACCATCAATTTTTTCAGCAACTCTAGATTTACCACTATCTAGATCTTCTATTACTTGATTAATAGTATCTTTTAATTTTTGATCTGAATTTTGATTAACTTGATCTTTGTTCTCCCAAGCTTCATTTATAATGTTTTCTATACTCATAGTTTTATTGGTTTTTTAATAACCTTATTTCTTTTAAAAATAAAGTAAGATTTTCAATTTTATAATCAATATATTCTTTATCAGATTCTT
The DNA here is from genome assembly GCF_052048055.1 of Candidatus Pelagibacter sp. HIMB1485. Taxonomy (NCBI): domain Bacteria; kingdom Pseudomonadati; phylum Pseudomonadota; class Alphaproteobacteria; order Candidatus Pelagibacterales; family Candidatus Pelagibacteraceae; genus Candidatus Pelagibacter; species Candidatus Pelagibacter sp. HIMB1485. The sequence continues at coordinate 344,563 of NZ_JBNAIN010000001.1, forward strand.
TTTTGCCCCATTCCTCATCATTAATTAACCAAGCGGTAATTGTTCCTCGCTCTTTACCTATCGATAAGTTTTTTGCTATATCTTCAATGTACAAAGTTTCTTTTGGATCAATTTTGAATTTTTCTATCATTAAATCAAAAGCTTTGGCTTCTGGTTTTGGGTGATATTCTGCATCTACGATATCAAATATACCTTCAAATTGGTCGTGAATTCCTAGGGTTTTAGTGATATGCTTTACATGGTTGTGACTACCATTAGTAAAGACAAATTTTCTTAAATTTATATTCTCTAACTCATATCTTAATGCTGTATCTTTTTCTAAAAAAGATAAATCAATATCATGAACAAAATCTAAAAATTCTTTAGGATCAATTTCATGATGTATCATTAGACCATTTAAGCTTGTGTTATATTTGTGAAAGTAATTTGTCTGAAGTTCTTTGGCTTTTTTTAAATCTACATTAAGTTTACTTGAGATATATTCAGTCATTTTTCGGCTTACTTGACCAAATACAGCCTCTAGGTCGCTATATAGGACACCATCACAATCAAATAAAATATTTTTAATATGGCTTAAATTTTTCATTGTCTAATTAAAGTTCCAGATCCCTCATCTGACAAAAGTTCAAATAGAACAGAATGATTTTTTCTTCCGTCTATTATAACAACTCCTTTTACTCCGTTTCTAGCAACATCTAAGCAATTATTTATTTTTGGAATCATGCCACCAGTAATTGTTTCATTATCTATTAAGTCTTTTATAGATTCTGAATTAATTTCTGGAATTAGATTTTTATTGTTATCTAAAACGCCTTCCACGTCACTTAATATAATTAACCTTCTAGCATTAATTTTTTTAGCAATATAGCCAGCTGCAGTATCTGCATTGACGTTATAAGTTTGATCATTTTTATCTAAACCCAAGGGTGCAATAATAGGCACTTTTTTATCTGCTATAATTTTATCTATTATTGATTGATCTACATTTGTAGGAGAGCCCACGAAACCAAGCTCTTCATTTTCTTGGATAACTGTTAAAATATTATTTTCCTTGGAATTAATAGTCTGACTTTCGCAATTTTGTTTATCTAGAGCATTTATAATTTCTTTATTAAAATCAATTAATACTTCTTCTACAACTTTAATAGTTTCTTTATCAGTTACCCTCAATCCTTTTATAAATTTACTTTTTAAACCTATCTCATTAAGTTTATTACTTATTCTTTTCCCGCCTCCATGAACAATAATAGGAGTGAAACCTAGTTTATTTAGAGTTGAAATATCCTGAATAAAAATATCAAAAAGATTTTGATCAATTAAAACACTACCACCACATTTAATAACAATATATTCATCGTTATATTTTTCTAAGTATTTTTTAACTTCTTCAGTTGATGGACCATCTAGTGGTAGAATTGTTTTTAATTCTTCTTCTTTAATATCCAACATTAAGTTGTTGTTTTAACAGTGGTTCTTTTCATTATGAAAACTTGTTGTGCCATGGTTAAAATATTATTTACTGTCCAATATATTACCAACCCTGCTGGGAAAGGTGCTAAAATTATTGTTAGGAATAATGGAAAGAACATAAATATTTTTGCTTGCATTGGATCTGTTGGTGCAGGATTTAATTTTTGTTGAACCCACATAGAAACACCCATTGCAACAGGCCATGCTCCAATGACTAAAAATGATGGCACATCATAAGGCAATAATCCAAATAGATTAAACAAAGAGGTAGGGTCTCTTTCAGATAAATCTTGTATCCAGCCATAAAAAGGCATTTGTCTCATTTCAATTGTTACAAATAAAACTTTATATAAAGCAAAGAAAACTGGAATTTGCACAAGTATTGGCAAACAACCAGACATTGGGTTTACTTTTTCTTTTTTATATAGAGCCATCATCGCTTGTTGCAATTTCATTTTGTCGTCTTTGTGTAGCTCTTTCAGCCTCGCCATTTCAGGCTGTAAGGCTTTCATTTTTGCCATGCTTCTAAACGAAAAGTTTGCAAGTGGAAAAAATGCTAATCTTATACAAATTGTAATTGCTATAATCGCTAGGCCATAATTTCCAAGTAATTTAAAGAAATAATCTATTCCAAAAAATAACGGTTTGGTAATAAAGTATAAAAATCCCCAATCAATTGTTAAGTCAAATTTATCAATGTTTAAAGATTCAGCATATCCGTCAATTACATCAACTCTTTTTGCAGCAACAATGATTTGTAATGTTTCTTCAATCAATGAATTTTCATTAAGCTCTAATGGCTCTGTTGATACAAAATTTGCTCTGAACTTATCTTTATAATCAAATGTTGTTTTAAATTCTTTTTCTCTAGGTGGAATTAGCGAAGTTACCCAGTATTTATCTCCAATCCCTAACCATCCTTTTTGAGCTGTTCTTGAAAATTTTTTCTCTTGTATATCATCGTAATCTTCTTCAATAAGTTCATCATCAAGTGTTGCCACTAATCCTTCATGAAGGATATAAAAGTTAGATATATCAGGCATTTCATTTCTAATGATTTGCCCATAAGTATAAAAATCATATTTTTTATCTGTAGGATTAATTACACTTTGTTTAATTGAAAATAAATATTTGTCATCTAAGGCGATCTCTTTCTCAAATGTTATACCTTGATCATTTGTCCAAGATATTTTTATAGGTGATTGATCTGTTAACTTATTATTTCCTGAAACTTTCCAAATAGAATTTGAATTTGGAATTTCAACATTTTTATCAGATGTAATAAAACCACTTTCAATTAAATAACCATCTTTTGAATTTCTTGGTGAAAGTAGCGTAACTTTTTCTTGAGAGTCTAGACTGACATTATATTGCTTAAAAGTTAGATCATCAATAACACCACCTTTAAGTGAAATAGAACCAACAATACTCTCATTTTCAAAATTAATTCTTTCACTTTGATTTAAAGCTTCTTCTCTAGAAATTTCAGCAACATTTTCTTTTTGATCTAGTGAAGGTGTATCGCTGTTTTGTTCAACTTTATTTTCTTCAGCCATATTTTCTTTAGTAATTGGTGGAGGAGCAAAAAATAGTGAATACAAAACTATAACTGCTGCTGATAATGAAATTGCTGCTACTATATTTTTAGTATCCATATTATTTTAATTTTGTGTTTTTTTTAACAGGATCAAAACCTTCACCACCACCTAAAAATTTGATTGGGTGACAAGATAAGATTCTTTTAATGCTTAAAAATGATCCTTTTAACAGACCAAATTCTTTAAGTGCATCAATACTGTATTCTGAGCAAGTAGGTAAATATCTACAAGAATGTCCAAATAAAGGGCTAATCAAATATTTATAACCTTTGATAATTTTAATTAATATATTTGTAAAAATATTCATTATTTTATTTTTTCAAAATCCTGAAATAGAGTTTCTTTTATTAATTTGTATTCATTATTTAGCATAGATGACTTAGCGATAACAAGGAATGAATAGTTAAAATTTATTGATATTTTTTTAACTGCCTCATTTAAAATATTCCTTAATCTTCTTTTAATCTTATTTCTCTTAACAGCATTCCCTAATTTCTTTTTTGTTACAAAACTAATATTGAGTTTTTTATTATCTTTATTCATTAATTTACCAAAGAAAATAGTTACGTACTTATTTGAAAACTTTTTTTGTTTAAGTAAATTTTTAAATTCTTCGTTTTTTGAAAGAGCAACAATTTTGCTTTTCATTAATTTACACTGATACAGTTAAAGATTTTCTTCCTCTGGCTCTTCTTCTAGCTAAAAGTTTCTTTCCACCTTTAGTCTTCATTTTTGATCTAAAGCCGTGTTTTCGTGCTCTTTTTTTATTTGAAGGTTGGTACGTTCTTTTCATAAATAAATTGATTAAATTTTATAAATTTTTGCCCCTTTATATTAGCAATAATAAAAATAGCAAATAGAAGATTTAGGAATAAAATAACAATATTCATGGAAAAAACAAAAAAAATTAAATTATTTATAGGTTTATCTTACTTATTAATTGTTAGTTTATTTTTATATTTTTTCTTTTCAAAATTCAGTCTTCAGGAGATTACATCTTATGATTTTTTGAGAAATAACAGATCTTATTTAATTGATTTGAAGAATTCTAATTTATTTTTAGTTTCAATTTCTTTCTTGTTTCTAACAGTGATTTGGGTATTTCCTTTTCTGGGCTTTGGATCTCCCGTAGCACTTATGGGTGGTTTTATCTTTGGGAAATGGATTGGAACACTAGTTGTGGTAACTGGTTTAAGTGTAGGCGCAACTTTTTTGTATATATTTGGAAATTATTTTTTAAAAAATTTAATTAGAGAAAAATTTCTTAATAAATTTCAAAATCTTGAAATCAAATTTAAAAAATCTGAATTTTTTTATTTGCTCGTTTACAGATTTATTGGAGGAGTTCCTTGGCAAATAAGCTGTCTATTGCCAACATTATTTAATGTAAGAGTAAAAAATTTTCTATTAGCAACTTTTTTAGGAATAATACCTCAGATTTTTTTGGCAGTTTCAATTGGAAGTGGGATTGAAAAAGTAATCGATCAAAATTCAGAAGTTCCTGGAATAATGGATATTATATTTTCTCCAGATATCCATGTTCCTCTTTTAGCATTTTTTGTACTAATTGTGATTTCAATCATTTTTAGAAAAAAATTTTACAGAAATTAATGGTGCTCCCACCCTGTACTGACCAGGGAACTAGTCATTACCAATGACTTGTTATGCCATTTAACTACAGGAGCTAAAATACATTTAGTAATTTATTGATAATAAAGCATTTTTTTCTAATTATTGCCTTAATTTTTTGATTATAATGATCTATATCTACTAAAAAAAATGTTATGGGAATTCACTACGATTATAAATCTACAAAAGGTAACAAGCTTATGGAGAAGCAAGCTAAAAGAGAAAGAAAGCTTGCTGAAAAAAAAGCCAAACGTTTAGCTAAAGAAGGCCCAAAAAAAGAAGAGCCCACATCAAAACCATTAGATCCTAATAAACCAATATCGTTAGATTTTTTGACTAATCCCAACAAAGAATGAGTTCAAAAGATAAAAATGAGCGTTTGAGCTTAGCTTTAAGAAAAAACTTAAAAAAAAGAAAACTATTCCAAAAAAAAAACAAAAAAAAATCTAAGTAATGTCTATTCAGCCTGACTCGTGGATTAAGAAGATGTGTAAAGAGCACAACATGATTGAACCATTTTTAGATCATCAAGTTGCAGAGGGAAAAATATCATATGGATTAAGTAGCATGGGTTATGATGTTAGGATCTCTGATGAATATAGAATATTCACTAATGTAAATAATTCCTTAGTTGATCCAAAAAATTTTTCAGATGACAATTTTATAGAGAAAAAGGGACCACATTGCATTATTCCTCCAAACTCATTTGTTTTAGCTAAAACAGTAGAATATTTCAGAATTCCAAAAGATGTACTTTGTATATGTGTTGGTAAAAGCACTTATGCTAGAACAGGTATAATTTGTAATGTAACTCCTATTGAAAATGAATTTGAGGGAAATATAGTTATAGAGCTAAGCAACACTACACCCAATCCAGCAAAAATTTATTCTAATGAAGGTATAGCCCAATTTTTATTCTTTAAATCAGAGACTCAACCAGAGACAACTTATAAATCTAAGAACGGTAAATATCAGGGACAAACTACTATTCAGGTTGCTAAAATTAAAAAGTAAGTTATGGACAAATTTCTGATTGATGGTCCTAGCAAAATCAAGGGTAAAGTTTCAATATCAGGTTCTAAAAATGCTTCACTGCCAATATTAGCAGCAACATTACTTTTCGATTTACCAGTAACTCTTCATAACCTTCCAAGAGTAAAAGATATTAGTACTATGCTTAATTTACTTAAATCTCTTGGATCAAAAATTGAACTTTCCAAAGATAAAAAAACTGCAAAAATTTCAAACAATAAAAATATGAAAACTTTTGCTAGTTATTCATTAGTTAAAACAATGAGAGGTTCAATTTTAGTATTAGGACCATTAGTTGCAAAATATCATAAGTCAAAAACATCACTACCAGGTGGTTGCTTAATTGGTGCAAGACCAGTTAATTATCATTTGTCAGCTTTAGAAAAACTTGGGATGAATTATGAAATTAAGGATGGTTACATATTGGCAAAATCTTTTGGCAAACTTAAAGGAGGGTTAATTAGATTTCCAAAAATTACTGTTGGCGCAACTGAAAATTCTATAATTGCTGCATGCTTAGCAAGAGGAAAAACAGTGTTAAGAAATTGCGCTGTTGAGCCAGAAATAAAAGACCTTACTAATTTTCTTAATTCAGCTGGTGCAAAAATTAATTGGAATGGGAGAACTTGTACTATTAACGGAGTAAGTTCTTTAAATTCAACAAATTATTCAGTGATGGCTGATAGAATTGAAGCTGGTACTTTTTGCGTAGCAGCAACTTTAGCTAAAGGAACTCTAGAAATTAATAATTTAGATCCAAAAATAATAAATACAGAACTTGATTTATTAAAAAGAACAGGAGCCAAAATAAAAGTAAGCAAAAATAAAATTCATATTAATGGACCAGAAAAAATTAAGTCTATTAAAAATATCAAAACAAAAGAGTTTCCTGGAATTCCAACAGATCTACAGGCTCAATTAATGGTCTTAATGTGTAAAGCAAAAGGAAAAAGCTCAATCACTGAGAATATTTTCGAAAACAGATTTATGCATGTTGCCGAATTACAGAGATTAGGCGCAAATATTACAACCAAAAATAATAAAGCTTATATTGAGGGTAATACGAAATTTATTGGTGCAGAAGTTATGTCTAGTGATCTAAGAGCATCAGTGGCACTTGTCTTAGCAGCTTCGGTTGCACAAGGGAAATCTGTAATTAACAGGATTTATCATTTAGATCGTGGTTATGAAAAAATTGAAAATAAATTAAAAAATATTGGTGTTAAAATAAAAAGATTAAAAAGATGAACAAATATTTAGCCAAAATTATTGCTACAGACAAAGAGGGATTGCAAATGATTTCAGCTTGTAGCTCAGGAGCTAAAGTAAAAGTTTCAGACATTAAGTATCTAGAATCTAATAAAGTATTTCTATTATCAATTGAACGTATTAAAGTAGAAAATGAAAATGAGGACAAAAAAGTCAATAGTATCTGCAGATTTGATTTTGTTGATAAGGTAAAGTCAAAAAATATTGATCAATCAAATCAAGAATTGGTTTTAGAATTAGTAGGAATAGATTATTTGAAAAATAACGATGTTTATGAAATAAATCTCTTTTTTAGTAATAATGCTCATATCGCTTTGACCGCCGAAACGATTGAAGCAATATTAGAGGATCAAAGCGAAATAAATTAGAGATGAAGGTTTTAGATAGCAGTAAGAAAAATTTTGGTAAATTATTAGATAATTTATTATTGCAAAGAAAGAGAAAAGTTCAATCAAGCTTTGTTTCAGTCACTAACATTATTAAAGATGTTAAAAAAAATGGTGATAAAGCTTTATTAAAATATGAGAAAAAATTTAATAAAAATTCAGTAATCAAGCCTAGCTCAAATCAAATTCAAAAATCAATTCAATCATTAAATTCTATTGTAAAACAATCTATCGATACTGCTTACAACAGGATTTATAAATTTCATTCATTACAAAAGTTTAAAAATATTTCTTACACTGATAAATTTAAAAATAAACTTGAGTATAAATATTTACCTTTAGAGTCGGTTGCAATTTATGTACCTGGTTCAACTGCATCCTATCCATCTAGTGTATTGATGAATGCAATTCCAGCTATTGTTGCTGGTGTAAAAAGAATAGTTATGATCAACCCAGGCTATAAAGGAAAACAAAATCCTGCAGTATTATATGCTGCCAAAAAATGTAAAATTAAGGAAATTTATTCAATTGGTGGACCATCTGCTATAGCTGCAGTTTCTTATGGAACAAAAAAAATTAAAAAGGTTAATAAAATTGTAGGTCCTGGAAATGCTTACGTTGCAGCTGCAAAAAAAGAAGTTTTTGGAGATGTTGGAATTGAGGGCATGACTGCTGGTCCTTCAGAAGTTACAATAGTTTGTGACAAGCATTCTAATCCAGAATGGGTTGCAAGTGATTTAATAGGACAAGCAGAACATGATGATCTTGCACAGTGTATATTAATTTCAAAAGATAAAAACTTATTAAATAAAGTTAGAACTGAAATAATTAAACAATTAAAAGAAATTCCAAGAGAAACTATTGCAAAGAGAAGTTTGCAAAATAATGGTATTTTAATGCATGTAAATTCAGATAAAAAAATTATCGATATTGTTAACAAAATTGCTCCAGAGCATTTAGAGTTAAATGTTAAAAATTATAAATCTATTGTTTCAAAAATAAAAAATTCAGGATCAATTTGTTTAGGAAAATATGCTATTATGGCTATGACGGATTATAATGTTGGTTCAAACCATGTTTTACCAACTAACGGATCAGCAAAATATTCAAGTGGTATAAGTGTAAACGAATTCTACAAAAGAATTTCATACATAAACCTATCAAAAAAGGGTATTGAAAGTCTTGGACCATCAGTTATAACACTTGCAAATTATGAAGGCCTGGTTGGGCATGCTCAATCAGTATTAAAAAGAATAAGGAGAAAATAAATTTGTCAAAACAAGACTTACTTGAATTTAAGGGGACTGTGATAGACTTACTTCCGAATGCAATGTTTAGAGTTAAGCTAGAGAATGGTCATACGGTTACAGCTCACACAGCAGGTAAGTTAAGAAAAAACAGAATTAGAGTTCTTCAAGGTGACAATGTAACTGTGGAGATGACACCTTACGATCTTACTAAAGGAAGAATTATCTTTAGAGGATAAATAAGGCTGAGTAGCTCAGGAGTAGAGCAGAGCCCTGAAAAGGCTTGTGTCGGAGGTGCGAATCCTTCCTCAGCCACCACCACAAAGTTTGATCTTGAAATACCTGTAAAAGAAATTAACTTAATTAATATAATAAATAACAAAAGGACGAAGAAATAAGATGAGTACACTACAAGGTAAAATAAAATGGTATAATGGTAAAAAGGGATATGGCTTTATAGAGAGAGACGACAAAGAGAAAGATGCCTTTGTACATGCTTCAGCTGTAAAAGCTGCTGGAATGAGATTTCTTAATGAAGGTGATAAACTTGAATTCACATTAGAAGACGGTCCTAAAGGTCCTTCTGCAGTAAATTTAAAAAAAATAGACTAATTTTCGTAAAATTTCTAAAGGACGTTATTTCTACATTTAGTAGATTAACGTCCTTTTTTTATTTAAGCCTTGAATATTAATAATTTTTGTCTAAAAGGCTGCACATGAATATAAATATTACATACAGAATTACTTATAGAAGTACTCATAGAAACTGTTTCCATAGCCATTAGGCTATTTATTTATATTATAATTTTCATTCCACATAAAATAAGATAATAACTAAAGGATAAGCTTTGGTGGTGAAATAGTATCACGTCGGTTTGTGGATCCGAAGTCGTAGGAGCGTAACCTACCCAAAGTACCACTAAAATGGAAAAAGATAAAAAACTCAATCCTTCCTTACCATCTGGATTTGAAGATCGTTGGAATAAAAAGTTAGTTTTAAAAAAACAACTTTTAAAAGTGATTGAAAAAAATTTTTTAAAATTTGGAGCTGAACCATTAGAGACACCTTCTTTTGAGATCAGCGAAAATATTGGTTCGTTTTTAGCAGAGGATGAGGATAATCCTATGTCTGATGTATTCTCATTTAAAGATGGTGATAAAAATATTACTCTTCGATACGATCTATCTAGTCCTTTAGCTAGATTTGTTGCTCAAAACAACCAAGAGCTTCCATCAATTTACAAAAGATATGCAATTCAAAATGTTTTTAGAAATGAAAAAGCAGGAAATGGAAGATACAGAGAGTTTATGCAGGCCGATTTTGATATTGTTGGAAATGTTAATTCAGCTCAAGCTAATGCAGAACTTTGCAATTTAATCTCGAGTACACTTTTAGATTGTGGTTTGAATAAAGATCAATTTACGATCAATATTAGTAATAGAAAAATTGTACAAGGTTTAATTGATGATTTAAAAATATCTGAAGATAAACAATTAAAAGTAATTAGAGCTATTGATAAATTAGACAAACCTGGATTTGGTTTAAAAGGTGTTGAAGATCTTCTTAAAAAAGAGAGAAAAGATACAAGCGGTGCAGTTACAAAAGGGGCTGATCTAACAGATGAACAAGCATCACAAATATTAAATTTTTTAAAAATAAAAGACTTAAAACAACTAAAAGAAAATTTAAAAAATCCATTGTCTCAAAAAGGAATTAAAGAGCTTGAGGAAGTTTTTGAAATTTTAGGATTTAGTTCTAATTTAGAACAAGTACAAACCAATTTTACTATTGTTAGAGGTCTAGCTTATTATTCTGATTTTATTGTTGAAACTAACTTAAATTTTAAAGTTACAAATAATAAAGGAAAAGAAGTTGATATTGGCAGTATTTGTTCTGGAGGTTCTTATGCTAAACTTATCTCAAGATTTAAAGGGGTAGATATTCCAGGTACAGGGATTAGTTTTGGTGTGGATAGATTGTTATTTGCACTTTTACAATTGGATCAGATCAAGGTCGATGATGAAAAGCCTGTTTTAGTCTGTGTGATGGATGAAAAATATCTAAAAAATTATTACGAAATTGTAGACCAATTAAGAGAAAATAACATTAATGCAGAAATTTTTTTAGACACAAAGAAAAATTTAGGTAAGCAATTAACCTTGGCAAACAAGCGTGAATTAAATGTAGCAGTTATATGTGGTGACAATGAATTTGATGAAGGTACAGTAACGATAAAAAATCTTAAAGGTGTTAAAGGTGAAAATAGCAAAACATTTCCAAAATCAAATTTAATAGATGAAATCAAAAAACTTATCTGAAAACATTCTTAGATCAGTAAAATCTAAGGGTTACAAATATATAGATTTACCCTCAGTTATTGAGGCCAATCATATCGTTCAAAGGTCAGGAGAAAACTTTAGAAAATTCATTTTTTCATTTACTGATCAAAATGGTAGTGAGTTATGTCTTAGACCAGATTTAACAATTGCTTCTTGCCTAAGATACATAGAAAATAATTTAAAAGGAAAAGAAAAAATTTTCTATAGTGGTCAAGCTTATAGAAAATCTGAAAATAAAAGTGATTCTATTATCCGAGATCAAATTGGATTTGAAATTTTAGGTTCTAAAGATGAAAAAAATGATGATAAAGAAATTATCAATACCTCACTAAAATCTCTTCAAAATATTAAATATTCTTCAGGTAAGTTAACAATAGGGAATGTTGAGATATTTAATTTGTTAATTTCAAAACTAGATATCCCGAAAAGATGGAAATTAAGATTATCAAGACATTTTTGGAGAGAAGATTACTTTAATGATCTTCTAAAAAGATTAGAAACAAACTCTGATGTAGATCCAACTATAGTTGAAATAGATAAAAAGCGTTATTTAAAAATGCTAAAAGAAGATCTATCAAAAGTAATAGCAGGTAGAACAATTAATGACATATTAAATCGATTTGATAACAAAATTAAAGATCCAAGAAGAGCTAGTAAAGGTAAAGGTGTTTCAAAAATTATTAAAGACTTCTTAAAAATCAAATGCCCAATAAATGAGGCTGCATCTGAGTTAAACAAATTTTTTAAAAAAAATAGAATTAATTTGTTGGTTGATCAAAGGTATTTTCCTGTCTCTAAAAATAAAGTTTCAAAACTAAATGTAGTATTTTCAACTTCTTTTGGAAGACAATTGGAATATTACACAGGAATGGTTTTTAAAATTGATGTTAAATCAAAAAATAAAATAAAAAATATTATTAATGGTGGTCGTTATGATCGATTAATTTCTGATCTTGGGTCAAAAAAACAAATACCAGCAGTTGGGGCTGCATTAAATTTAAATTATTAATGAAGAAAAATATTATAAATATTGGAATTCCCAGCAAAGGCAGACTCAGAAAAGATGTCTTAAACATATTTAAAAAAAATAAATTAAATCTAATTTCAGAAAGAGGAGAAAGAGATTTATTAGGCTCAATTAAACAAAAGAAAAATGTTAAAATTTTATTCCTTCATGCAAGAGAAATTATAGAAAGACTTGGAGATGGTTCATTAGATCTAGGGTTTTCTGGTTTTGATTTATTACAGGAAAGTGAGATAAATATTCAAAAGAAAATTAATGTTATTAAAAAATATGACTTTGGGAAGGCCACGTTAGTAGTTGCAATTCCAGATCCTTGGATTGATGTCCAAACTATTGCTGATTTAGAGGAAATAGCATTTGAGTTTAGAGACAAGAAAAAGAGAAGATTAAGAGTTGCAACCAAATATCCAAATCTAACAAGAGAATTTTTATTTTCTAAAGGGGTTACTCAATTTAAATTGGTAGATAGTTTAGGTGCTACCGAGGCATATCCTTTTACTGGTTCATCAGAAATAATTACTGACATTACTTCAACAGGAGAAACTTTAAAAGCTAATAATCTAAGGATTTTAAAAGATGGTGAAATATTAAAATCAGAAGCTTGTATGATGAAATCAAAATCATCGTCTAAAAATAAATCTCTTCAAAGTTTAGCTAGATTACTTTCTAAGAATTAAATCTTTCCAATAAATAAGAATAATTTTAATAATATCTAGGTTTCGAAGGATTGCATAAACCCCAACAAGTATTCCTAAACTGATAATAATTTTAAGTATTAATAATAATTCCATTACATATTTTATATATGATATAAAGTGATTCATGGAAGCTATATTTTTAGTTATTTTAATTCTGTTACTGGGAGTAGTTTCAGCTATTCTTTACTTAAATTTAAGATCTAAGCCTCAAGATCAAAAAGAAAATAAAGAAGCTGAAGAAATTGCTAACCTAAAATCTGAAATTTCAAGTTTGAAGGATACGTTAAACACAACAATCAATAGCTCACTTGGAGCAATGTCCACTTCATTTAATAACCTGTCTACTGGAGTAACAAAAGATATGACAGCAGCTTTGACTAAAGTAGATGAAAAAGTTGGAAATTTTAATCAACAAGTTCAACTATTAAACCAAAGCCAAGAAGGAATAACAAAAATTTTGGCTGGAGTTAAAAAATATGGAACTCTTGCAGAGTTTAGTTTGGATGCACTGATTAAAGATTTACTACCAGCTTCTCAATTCATGACAAATGTGAAAATGAAAGAAAATACAAGTGAGAATGTAGAATTTGCAATCAAGCTACAAGGTGATGTTTTAGTTCCAGTTGATAGTCATTTTCCGGTGGAGAAATTTAAAGCAATTACCGATGGTCATGACGCGGAAGACAAAAGGTTAGTTGCCGATGCTAGAGCAAAATTAGCTACTGCATTTAAAGCAAAAGCCAAAAGTGTAAATGAAAAATATATAGTACCACCAAAAACTACTGACTTTGCAATTGTGTATGCTCCTACAGAAAGTTTATACAAAGAATTAACTGAATACCAAGACCCAAGTACAAAAGAATTATTAACTCAAGAATTAATGAAAAAATATAAAGTTGTAATTTGTGGCCCTAATACTTTATCAGCATATTTGCAATCTTTACACATGGGCTTCCAATCCTTGAAAGTTCAAAAGGGGGCAACTGAAATCTATAATCATTTAAAAACAATAAGCACAAGATTTTCAAAACACTTTGACAATATAGTAGTTCTTAGAAAAAAATTAGAAGATGCTATGGGTGTAGTTGATAAATTTGGAACAGATGCAAGATCAATAAATAGAACTTTGGAAAGCATAAAAGATCCAGAGCAGGTAGAGAAAGCTGTACAAACAGACAACGTTGAAAAATTCGTTGATAAACAAAGACAAATTAAAAATTAATTTCTTTTTTTTGATAATACCATTTATAAGAAATCTCATGCAATGGAATCGTAAATATGATTATCCAAAATCTTCAAGAGCAACAGTTGATGGTATTAGAAGATACCTTTTGGGAGAAGAAAAATTACCAAGTGTTACTTCAATTTTAGATGTTACTAAATCTGAGGAGGATAAAGCAGCACTAGCAAATTGGAGAGAGAGAACAGGATATAAAGAAGCTGAAGCTATCACAAAAGCAGCAAGCAGCAGAGGCTCACAGATGCATAACTACTTAGAATCTTATTTACTTGGAAGAGAAAATTTAAGTTTTTTTGATGATAATGAACAATATAAATTGATGGCAAAAGAAATAATAGATCATGGTTTAAAAAATAGATTGGAAGAAATATGGGGTGTTGAGTGTACATTGTACTATCCAGATAAGTATGCTGGCACTGCGGACTGTGTTGGAGTTTATGAAGGAAGAGAAACAATTATAGATTTTAAACAAAGCAATAAACCAAAGAAAGCTGAGTATATCGATTCATGGTTATTACAAACCAGTGCTTATTCTTTGGCTCACAATGTTGTGTATAACTCTAATATCACTTCTTGTGTAATCTTGGTCTGCACTGTAGATAAATTATTCCAAGAATTTAAAATTCAAGGACATAATTTAGTCATCTATCAAAATTTGTTTTTAGGAAGATTGAAAAAATTTCATGAACTATCTAATTTAACTTAAAATATAAGAAAATATGGACAAATTTGTAATCTACGACACTGAAACAACTAATAGCACTATTTGGGGATCAATTATTGAGGTTGGAGCTGTTGTTGTTGATAAAAATTTAAATGAAATTGGTAAATTAAATATCAGAGGCAGAATGCCAGAAGGAGAAGTGCCAAGTGCTAAAGCTCTATTGGTAAACTCAACAAGTATCGATTTACTTACTAAAGGAAATTATTCTCATTATGAATTTTTAGGAGCAGTTGAAAACTTTTTTTCAAAAGCTGCCCCAGCATTATTTATGGGATGGAGTAACTTAAATTTTGATAGACGAATGTTCCATTTCAATTTCTTTAAAGGTAACAGATATCCTTACATTACTCATTCGTCTCCAAATAAAGAACACGATGGTCTTCATGTTGCAAGAGCTGCACAAACAATTAATTCTGAAACTTTAAAAACTGAATTAACAGATGCTGGAAATGAAAGTCTTGCTCTTGAAGGTTTAGCAAGACAACAAGGATTTGATACTTCCCAACAACATACTGCGTATCACGATGCATTTACTAGTTTAAAAATTTTAAGAATTATAAAAGAAAAGCATAATGACAATTGGGAAAAATTTTTAACCACTTCCACAAAGAGTAGTGTGGAATCTATTTTAAAAGGAGAGGGTATTTATTCAATTTTTGAAAATGTTAAAGGAAGAAATATGATGTATTTAGTATCAACATTACATCCAGAGCATTGTTTTCATCCATCTTATGCTTCCTGGGGATATCTTTGGGACTTAAGAAGAGATCCAGAACCTTTTTTAAACATGTCTGTTAATGAGCTTAAAGCTAATCTTAAAAAAATAAGCCCTAAAGCTTTAAGAGTTGTTAAAACAAATAAAGCGCCTGTAGTATTAGATAAAAAATTTGCTTTAAAAGAAAAAGCCTATGCAGATCTTGATTTGGAAACAATTCAAAAAAGAGCCAAATTAGTTAGATCTAGCGAAAACTTATGTAAAAACATTCAAATTATTAATAGAGAAGCTGCTGAAGAAAAAGCGCAAACTCAAAACCAAGAAGATTTACTTCCTGAGGAAACTTTGTATGAGAAATTTATTCCAAACAAAGACACTGCCTTATTCAAAACTTGGCACAGTTCGTCGTGGGAAGACAAATTAAGATTATTAGATAAATTTCAAGATAAGAGATGTGCATGGTTTGGACAAAAAATTATTTACCAAGAAGCACCTCACGTATTGCCACCTGATTTATATAAAAATATTAAAAGTGAGATAGCTAGAAGAATTTTAAGTAAAAATAGAGAAAAGTGGCAAACTATAGCAATGGCATACACTGAAATAGACACCTTAAGAGATCAAGCATCTAATAGAGATGATGAGGAAGAACTTAAAAAATTAGATGAAATAAATGAATTTATTATGTCTATTGAAAAAAAATATGAAATTGCATAGTTGACTTTAAAACTTTAATTTATAGAAAGGATTTATGCTTATAGATTTTAAAGATGAAGATTTTGATAGTAAAATCAAAAATGAAGATGTTTCAGTAATCCAGTTTTCAGCTGCTTGGTGTGGTCCTTGCAAAGCTTTAAAACCAGTCATGGATAAATTAGCTGATGAATACAAAGGTAAAGCTGGTTTTTATTATGCTGATGTAGAAGATGGTGGAATAAACACTGGAAGTGCTGCTGGCATAAGAGGCGTACCAACTGTTATTATTTACAAAAAAGGTGTTGAAGTAGATAGAAAAGTTGGTGGGGTACCCGAAAGCCACATGAAAGAATTTTTAGAAAAAAATATCTAATTCAAATTAAGTATTTCTCCAGCTAGATAAAGAGAACCTGTAATTAAGATTATATCGTTTTTCATGACCGAAATAGACTTGATTGCATCAAATATATCTTCTTTGTACTGAACATTTTTGAATGAATTTAGTTTGTTTTTTAATTCTTTTCCACCAATTGAATTAGGTTGGTTTGGAATATCAATAGTGGTCAAGGTTGAGATATTTTTAAAATAACTAATATACTCATTATGATCCTTGTTGGACATCATACCTAAGATTATGTGTTTATTACAATCTAAAGTTTGGAGGTATTCATTTACCACTCTAGCTCCATCAGGGTTATGATCCCCAGAAACTAATAATGTATTATTTTTTACAAGTTCTTTTAGTTTTCCAGATTTAATTTCCTGTAATCTTGCAAGATTATTAATATTTTGAATACCACTTTCTATTTCATTGCTTTGAATTCCAAGATTTAAAGTTCTTATAGTTGCAATAGCAGTTGATATATTTTCTAATTGAAACTGACCAAGAACGTTCGGTAGAGGAAGTTTCATACCTCCCAATTTATCCTCGTAGTAAAAAAAACCATTCTCTTGAATTGAATAACTATAGTCTTCATTAAAAAATAACTTATTTGAAGAGTTATTTTTTATAGTTTTTTTAATACATTCCATTGTCTGTTCTTTATTTTGTTTAGCAATAATAATATTTGAATTAAGTAAGGCTGATGTTTTTTCAAAAACAATTTGCTCAATTGTTTGATTTTCTTTTGGAAGCCAGTCGAGATGGTCTTTACTTATAGATGTTACTATACTTGCAAGATTACTCTTTAAAATATTGGTAGCATCAAAACGGTGGAATAAACCACTTTCTATTAAGTTGATATTGTCAGGATATTGGGCAGCTTTATAAAAAAAACAAGCTGATAACATTTCAAAAACAGTTATTGGTTCGTTATTATTAACTTTTTCAACCTCTTCTAATAAATCAGCTAATTCCTCGTCATTTAATTCCTGATTATTAAAAATAAATCTTTCATTAATTTTTTGTATATGTGGGCTCGTATATACATTGCATTTTAAATTCTTCTCCTTAAGAATTGCATAAATAGCCTGGATGGTAGAGTTCTTTCCATTAGTTCCTACAACTGATATGGCCTTAATTTTATCTTGAGGGTTTCCTAATTTCTTACAAAGATTTTGAATTCTATCTAAAGATAAATCTATTTCTTTAGGATGCAACTTTTGAAAATTGCTGAGTATCTTCTGAAGTTTCATTTTGCTCAGAACTTATAGCAGAATTTTGTTTTAACAATATTGATAATAAAGTTCCTATTTTAGATGCTAGATCTCTTCTCTCTACGATTAAATCAACAAACCCAGTTTTCTCAACATACTCACTTTTTTGAAAACCTTCAGGCAATTCTTCTTTTACTGTTCCTTGAATAACTCTGGCACCTGCAAATGCAATTAAAGCACCAGGTTCAGCAATATGAATGTCTCCTAACATTGCATAGGAAGCAGTTATTCCTCCTGCGGTAGGGTCTGTAATACAAACTAGGTAAGGTAAACCATTTTTCTTTAATTCATTAATTGCAAGTGTAGTTCTTGTCATTTGAGATAATGAAATTAAACTTTCCATCATTCTCATTCCTCCACCAGCACTTATACATATAAATGGCGTTTGATTTTCTATTGCATGTTGAATTCCATATAAAAATGCTTCACCTTCTGCAGCAGCCATTGATGCCCCTAAAAAATCAAAATCAGATGCAACAGCAGTAATTTTAATATTATTAATTGTCCCAGATGCAACCATCATTCCACAATCTAATCCAGTTTTCTTACGAGCACTTTTTAACCTATCTTTGTAAGATTTAGAGTCTGTCCAATTTAAAGGATCATCTTTTGGAATTGGTGTTTTAAAAACTTCATAGTTGTTTTTTCCAAACAAAATATCAAATCTTTGTTTTGGTTTAATTCTATGATGTTTATTACAATCTGGACATACCCAAAGGTTTGCTTCTAAATCTTTTTTTAGAATAGGACCACGACAACAACTTGTCCATTCACTTTTTGCGATATCTTCTTTAGTAGCTCGTTCACGTATAGCAGTTTTTATCTTTTCACCTGCTTTAATAATTTTGGTTATCCAGTTCATTGAATTTTATTTCTTAATCTTTTAACGATATTAGTAACATTTGTGACAGTATTTTGTCTTCTTTCAATTGATTTAGATATTTCCTTACATATCGCACTACCAACTACTAGACCGTCAGCTTTTTTAAGAGATTTAATTGTCTTTTCTGTAATACCAAAGCCAATCACCACTTTTTTTGATTTATTTTGATTTTTAATTTTATTGTATCTTTCCAAGATTTTCTTTGGTGAAACTTTTAGTTTACCCCCTGTAGTTGACAACATGCTAATATAGTAAACCATATCATGCGAGTCTTTTATTATTTTTTTTAATCTAATTTGAGAAGTAGTAGGTGACACCAGCTGTATAAAATTCACTCCACTCTTTTTACATCTTGATGCAAAACTTTTGTTTTCAGGATAAGGCAAATCTACAACAATTAGTCCATCTACTTTTGATTTTTTACATTTATCTAAAAATTTATTTTCATCGTACTGAAAGATCATATTGTAATAACCCATTAGTATAATTGGAGTTTTTTTTTTTGATTTTTTAAAATTTTTTGCAATTGAAAATACATCCTTAATTTTTATACCATTTTTAATTGCTCTATAGGCACTGGTCTGGATTTGACCTCCATCAGCTATGGGTGTGTTGTGAGGAAAACCCAATTCACAAATATCAGCATAGTCTGAAATAGACTTAAGAATTTCTAAAGATTTTTTTTTAGTATTATCACCTGCAACTGTATAAGTCAGTAAGGCAGGTCTGTTTTCTTTTTTTGCATTTAAAAAAGCTTTTTTAAGTAGAGAGCTCATTAATGTTTTCCCAATCTTTCTCTTAAAATATCTCTATCTTTTTTTGCATCACCACAAGAGTTAACAATTATAATTGTGTCTTTGCTTAATTTTGGAGCAATTTTTATTGCCTCAGCAAAAGCATGACTTGGTTCTAAACTTGGATTAAGTTTTTCAAATTTAGTTACCATTACATGTGCATTAAGTGCATCCTCATCTGTTGCATAAGTATATCGTGCTCTTTTAGTATCTTTTAAAAAGCAATGAATAGGACTAACTCCAGGATAATCTAAACCAGCACTTATAGATTCTGTATCATTAATTTGTCCTTCATTATTTTGGCAAACATACGAAGCTGCTCCGTGCAAAATACCAACTTTTGCATTTCTACTTAGTGGTGCTGCATGAAGTTTAGATTTTTTAGGACCCCCAGCTTCTACACCAATTAATTCTATTTTTTTTTTATTAAAATCAATAAACTCACTCCAAAATCCATATGCAGAACTACCACCTCCAACACAATTAATTAACTTAATTTTATTTGGAATTTTTTTAAATTCTTCTTTAAGCTGTGTTCTTAATTCTCTAGAAATTTGTGCAGTTGACCAACCACATATTTTTACAAAGATATTCGGTCCAACAGTACTACCAACGCACATGTGTGTATTATCACAATTAGATACCCAATATCGCATACATTCACTCACTGCATCAACTAAAGTTTGACTACCAGAATAAACAGGTACTATTTCAGCACCATTTTTTCTCATAGCGTCACAATTTGGTTTTTGTCTTTTAATGTCTTTTGCACCCATAAAAATTTTACATTTAAGCCCAAATTTTTTAGCTGCCATACTTAACATTTTTCCTGCATATCCAGCACCAGTATCGCCAACGATATATTTTTTACCCATAGCTTTACAAATTAGTGCATGAACAGTGGCATTATAGATTTTATGCGCACCTCCATTTGCCTCAGAAACTACTTTTGCCCAAATTTGAGCTCCACCTAAATGATTGGACAAATTTTCTAATTTCACAAAAGAGGTTGGAGATCCAATATAATTTTTAAAATAATAATCTCTTTTTTTTAAAAAGGCTTTATTATTTCTAAGTTTCTTAAATTCTTTTGTTAAATCCTCTACTGGTTTTTTTAAAGTTTCAGGTATAAAACTACCTCCGAATTTTCCTCCCCAAAATCCTTGTTGATCATGTTGATCAATTAATGGAATACCTTTTTTAAGCTTCATTTTTAATTTCATTAACTTTATTTAAAAAAAATTCTATTTTGGATAAGTCTTTTAATCCAGATGTTTCTACACCACCAGATAAATCTATAAAATTTGCCAAATTTTTGAAACTTTTAAGCTCTTCATTGTATTGAATATTTCCAGCAATCATTAATTCTTTATTTAATTTGATATTTTTAATCAAGTCATGATCAAAAGACTGGCTTTTCTCGTAGCCCTTACTATCAAATAAATAAATATCAGTATAATCAGAATATAATTTATAATTACTCAAATCAGACTTTGATTTTATTGTGAAAGCTGTAATAATTTTCTTTTGATATTTTTCTTTTATCTCTTTTATTTCCTCTGGTGTACAATCATATAGTTGATAGTAATCAAAAGGTAAGTTTTTAATTTTCTCTAAAATATTTATATTTGGTTTTACCAGCACAGCAACATAGTAACTTTGTTTTGGATTATTGATTAAAAGTTTTTTTAAATTTTCATATTCAACATATCTAGAACTTTTTGGATAGTTGCAAATAAATCCTATAAATGTTGGTGGGTGAGGGTGATTAATTAAAAAATTTAAAGTATCAGGATCAGAAATCCCACAAATTTTACAACCCTTAATCATCAGTATAAATGATTAATTAATTTTTTAATATTATTCTTAATATTACCTTTTGTAAGAGATCTTCCAATTACCACCCCCGAAACTTTATTTTTGAAAGCATCTTTTGGTGTCATTACTCTAGCTTGATCATTTGTATTGTCACCTGGCAATCTTATACCAGGCGTGATGACTAACAAATTTTTGTATTTTTTTCTAATCATTTTTGCTTCTTTTGCAGAACAAACTATCCCATCACATCCTGATTTTTTAACAATACCAGCTTGTTTTAAAACTAGTTGGTTAACTGTTTTAGTATGACCAATTTCTTTTAACGATTTATTGTTAAGACTAGTCAACACAGTTACTCCGAGTACTTTTAAATTTTTATTAATTTGTTTAGTTTTTTCCTTGATAGCTTTAAGCATATGAAGTCCACCATTTGCATGCACAGTAATGTATTTACATTTTTTTAAATCTTTCAAACTATCAACTGCAGAAAGAGCTGTTTGTGGAATATCATTTATTTTTAAATCCAACCAAAAATCTGATTTGTATTTTTCTAAAAATTTTCTTCCATTTTTTGAGTAAAAAAACTGTAATCCAAATTTTGGAATAATTTTTAACTTCTTTGTATTAATATTTTTAAGAATTTTCTTTATTTGATCTAAATTTGAAGTATCACATGCAACGAATATAATTTTATTCCTCATTATTGATCTTTTTAAACATTTCCTTGCTCATTTTCCATGATATTACTTTCTTTTCAGGAACTGCAACTTTTTCGCCGGTTTTTGGATTTCTTCTAATGGAGGCCTTTTGAGTCTTAACTCTAAATGTTCCAAAATTCCTTAATTCAACTCCATCTCCTCTGCGAAGTGATCTTTTTATTTCATTTAAAATTATATCAGTAAATTTCTCTAAATCTTTTTTTAAGAAATTTGGGTAGTTTTGCGAGAGTTGTTTTAAAAGCTTTGATTTTACAATAGCCAATTTATAACTTCTTCAATTATTCTTTCTCTTCTTCTTTTTTCTTTAAATCTTCAGATAATGATGAAAAAGGCAGGTTTTTACCAGAACCTTCAGATCCATATTTTTCAAGAGCTTCTTTTTTCTCAATTTCTTCAAGTAACCTAATGCTTAATGTTACTTTTCTCTTATTCATGTCCAAATCTGCGATCGCACAATCTAATTTCTCACCACCTGTCCATCTACTTGGTCTAGCATCAGCAGCATTAATTGCTATTGCAGATTTTTTAATCTGGAAGTCCATTTCACAACCCTCTGGTCTTACTATAAGTCCTTTGTTATCAGTTGAAACAACTTTAACAGTTATTGTTTGATTTTTTGACTTATCTCTAAACCAGTCAAATGGATCTGTTTGAGTTTGTCTTAAACCAACTCTAATCTTTTGTTCTGAAGATTTTATTTCTAATACTTTAACTTTAAGCTTATCACCTTTTTTATACTTAGACAGTTCTTCTTCACCATTATTTGAATAAGTTAAATCATTGCAATGTAAAAAAGCGTCAATATCTAAATCTTCAATTTTAACAAATAAAGAATATTCATTTTTATTTACAACTTCTCCCTCAACAATTGTACCAACAGGATATTTTTTCTCAAATGTTTCAAAAGGATTATCTTGAGTTAATCTATGTGATATTGCAACACGTCTTTTGTCTTTGTCAATTTCAGTAATTACACAATCTATTTCATCTCCAACTTTAAACATTTTTTTTGCTGAAATATTTTTTTTTGTCCAGCTTAGTTCGCTTGAATGAAGCAAGGTAGTTAAACCTGGTTCTAGCTCACAAAAAGCTCCAAAGTCCATTAATTTTACTACTTTAACTTTGTAGATTTTATTTAATTCGTAATTTTCAATATGCTCAAAAGGATCTGGAGATAATTGTTTTACCGAACATCCAACTTGTAATTTTTCTTTATCAACACTGATAACTTTTAGGTCGTGTTTTTCACCTATATTAAATACTTCATCAGGATGATTTACTCTTGAATAAGAAATTTCTTGTAAATGTACCAATACATCTAATTCACCGTTTACATTAAAGAAGCAACCAAATGAACTGTATCCTTTTACTTCGGCACCTTTTATAATGTCTCCGACTTTATATTTCTCAACTATTTTTGCTTTATCCTCTTTCTTGAAAGATGAAATTATTTCTCTCCTTGATACGCAGGCATTACCTCTTACTTTATCTAATTTAATTAAAGCAAATTTCTGCGGCTCATTCATTAGATGACTAATATCTTTTAAAGGTTTGTCACTAATCTGCGATCCAGGTAAAAACATTAGTGAACCTGTGTCTATATGTTCGACAATACATCCACCTTTACACTTAGATGTAATTTTTCCCATAATGGGTTCATTTTTTTCATATGCTTCAACTAATTTGTCCCAACCTTTAATTTTTTGAGCTTTACTAGCAGAGACCAAAACTTCACCATTTTTATCTTCAATTTTTTCAAGTAAAACTGGAATTGTTTCCCCAACTTTAATTTTATCTGAAAGACCCATGCTCTTTAATTCATTTATATCAAGAACTGGTTCTGATTTTAGACCTTCAACAAATAAAAATACAAATTTCTCTGTAATTTTATTTATTTTACCTTCAATTATTTTACCTTCTTCTATTTGAACTTTTGAGAGTTGACTATTTAGTAATTTTTCGAATTCTTGTGATGCTGGATTTGATAAGTCTTTGTAAATTTCCATTAATTATTAATTTTCCTATCTATTATTTTTTTTATTTTTAAAAAACATGACCTTTTATTAAGGTTTGTTGTATTAATCAATAGTGAATCTTTTGTTTTCATTAATGGAGATATTTTTCTATTAAAATCACTTTTATCACGTATTTTAATGCTTTTTAAGACTTCTTTATAAGTAATTTTTTTCTTTAATCCTTTTAATTCTTTATATCTTCTTAATGCTCTGGTTTTTACATTTGCAGTTATATAAAACTTTAAATCAGCATCAGGTACAATTTTATATGTAATATCCCTGCCATCTAAACAAGAACCTTTGTATTTTTTGGGTGGGTTATAAGCAAAATTTACTTGTAGAGAATGTACCATTTTTCTTAAAGATTTAATTTTAGAAATTATTGAGGCCTCTGTTCCAATCTCATCAGACAGTAAATTCTTGTTCGAAAGATCTTTTATTTTTAAAGACATAATTTTTGATTTTATAAATTTATTATTAAATTTTTTTGGATATTTTATTTTTAAATAAGCAACAAATCTGTAAATTTTACCTGTATCAAGATAAAAAAGACCATAATGTTTAGAAATAGCTTTTGCTAAAGTCCCAGCGCCTGCAGCAGCAGGAGAATCGATAGCAATTTTTAAAATATTTTTTCTTTTAAGCACTTTTTATATTTTTAATTATTTTTAAAAAATTAGGAAACGAGGTGTTAATTGAGTCTTTATCATGAATAGTCCATCTTCCCCCAAAAGTCAAAGCCGCAATCAAACTTGTCATGAATACCCTATGATCTTTCAAATAGTTTTTAATAATGATTTTTTTGTCATAATCTAAATTTAAATTTGGGTTACCATAAATTTTAATTGAATGATTTGTTGTAATTGTTTTTATACCTAAATTTGCTAAAATTTTTTCTGCCCATTTTAATCTTGGACTTTCCTTTTGATTTAGTTCACTAAGGTTTTTAAAATAAGAAATACCTTTGGCTTTGGCTGCAACTAAAAAAATAACTAAAAACTCATCAATAGCTCCACTATTAAATTTTGTAGGACAATTAATAGCTTTTATATTTTTTGCACTGACTACTCTAATGTCTGCTTTCTTTTCCCCTTTATAAATTTTTTGTTTTTTAAATTCAATTTTTACTCCCATTTTTTTTAAAATATCGATAATACCTGTTCTTGATGGATTAATATTAACATTTTTAATAGTTAACTCTGAGTTTTTTGTTAGCGCTGTTAAAACAATAAAGAATGCGCTAGAGCTGATATCCGACGGAATGTTATAATTTATAGTTTTAATTTTTTTTATTTTTTTGATTTTAATCTCATCAAAATTTTTGTGACTTTTGATACTTATTGGTAATCTCAAGTGTTTACATAATAGTTCTGTATGATTTCTTGATTTTTTTGCTTTGATTATTGTAGTACCTTCAGTTCTCATTGCTGCAAACATAACCGAACTTTTGCATTGAGCTGAACCTCTATTTTCGTTGTATTTAATCGGTTTTAATTTGGAAGATCCACAAATTTTTAAAGGTAAAAATTTTTTATCTTTTAATTTAAACTTAGCACCAAATTTACTTAAGGGTTTACATACTCTTAAAAAATCTCTTTTGGATAAACTTTTGTCCCCAATTAATTTGATTGGCTTTGTAGAATTTACTAACAGTCCCAATATTAGTCTTCCTAATGTACCTGAATTTTTTGCATCTAATATGAGATTTTTTTTATATTTGTATCCATCAATCCCCTTTCCAAAAATTATACATTCTTTTTTTTTTATAAGTATTTTAATACCTAGTTTTCTAAGTGTATATATCGTGGCCATAACGTCCTCAGACATTAAAAGATTTTTTGCTTTTGATTTACCACTTGATAACGAAGCAAAAAGTACCCACCTAATACTCAAACTTTTGTCGCCTGGAACTTTTATTGTTTTCTTAAAATTTTCGATTTTGTTATTTATTTTAACAATGTTTGACATTAAAAATTAATTGATTTTAAAGTTTTCACCAAAATATGCATTTTTGGCATTTATATTATTTACTAAATTAGAAGGTGTGTCTTGAGCAACTATTTTGCCGTTGTTTAATATCATAGCCGTGTCAACACATGCAAGAAGGTCTCTTGCTTGATGATCACATATAATAACAGTTATAAGATTCTCTCGTTGTAAATTTACAATAATTTCTTGCAGCATTTTTATTGTTAAAACATCTAAGGCGGCGAAAGGTTCATCTAAAAGTAAAACTTTAGGGTCGCTTAATAAAGCTAATGCTAAAACTAATTTTCTTTTTTGACCGCCAGAAAGATATTTTGCTTTAATTTCTTTTAGGTTATCTAACTCAAATCTAGAAACTAAAAAATCAATTTTTTTACTTCGTAAGCTTTTTTCTTTAATCACTATTTCACTTATTGCTTTTAAATTGTCAATTAGACTAAGATCTGAAAAAAAACCTCCATATTGAGGGCAATAGCTAGTTTTGAATTTTTTTGTTCTAAAATAAACTGGATATTTATTTACTTCAGAACCACTAATTTTTATAATTCCAGAATTAGGATTTATTAGACCAACAAGTAGATTGAAAATTGTACTTTTACCAACTCCATTTGGACCTAACATACCAAATATTTCACCTCTATTAATTTTAAAATTTATATTATCTAAAATTAATCTATTACCATATGAAAGAGATACATCATTGAACTCAACAATTGAATCTGTACTTTTGAAGGATTTAATTCTAAATTTTTTAATTATTGCCATCTGAGTAATTTTTACTTTTTATATTAACTTTTTTATTTTCTTCATACATAAAAATTTTTGTATCTTTAGTATTTATATTTAATTCAATTACATCACTCTCCAAAATATTTTCTAAATTTGTAAAAATTACATTTCTTGAAACAGTCATTCTATTTTGTGAAAGCGAAAAATCTAAATATTCACCAGTAATTTTATTATCTAAATAAGTTATTACTACATTTTTAGAAAAAATTGTATCATAATTATTTGAATTATATTTTCCAAAGTCTGAAATAATATTTATTTCATCTTCATTTTTTAATTTAATTAAGGATTTTACATTTTCTAAAAATATTACATCACTATTGTTAATATCTATTTCACCCTTTTCTGCAATTATTGTATATTCATTTCCATCAGCATCTTTTGCAACATATTTAATGTTTTCAAGTAAGTTCGAATTTTTTAAATTATTTTCATTTGATATTAAGTTTTCATTTTTTTTTTCTGGAATTAATTTTAAATATGAGAATAAGAGAATTACAAAAATGAAAGAAAAAACGCCAATTTTTTTTATCATTTTAAGTTATATTTGACTGCAATATAGTATGAATGTGAACTATGCCAATTGTTTTAAAAGAATTTTTTTTACTATAAACAACTAGTGATGTAATTTTTTTTCTATTCATCAAAGCAAGAGCTTTTGCGGCAAGTTCATTTTTAATTATATAAATAGGTTTCTTAGTCATAATTTTTTTTACAGGCAATAAGTGGAACTCAGAGTTTTTTTGACTAAACCTCCTAATTTGTCCATCAGTAATAATTCCAGAAGTTTTTTTATTTTTATCTCTTACAATCAGCACTCCTAAATTTTTATCAGTCAGAATTCTAAGAGCTTTACTCATTTTTAAACTTTCATTTACAAATGGGATATCTTTTCCAGTAATCATAATATCTTCTACAGTTTTAAGTTGAGCCCCTAGACTTCCAGCAGGATGAAGTTTTTTAAAATCCATTTTACCAAATTTTTTAAATTTCATTGCTGTTATTGCAAGGGAATCGCCCAAAGCTAGTTGTGTTGTTGTGCTCGCGGTTGGTACTATTCCCTCAGCTTCATCAACTTTCGGAATAAGTAATTTGATATCTGATGACTTGTAAAGAATAGAGTCTTTTTTTGAGACAATTCCTATTAATAGAATTTTATTTCTTTTTGCAAACTGAATAATATTTTTAAGCTCTGCTGTTTCACCTGAGTTACTAATCAATACTAAAATATCTTTTTTAGAGATCATACCAAGATCCCCATGAGATGCTTCGCTAGCATTAAGACTAAATGAAGGTGTTCCTACAGAAGCCAGAGTAGCTGCAATTTTAGAGGCAATTAAACCACTTTTTCCAACTCCGCACAGCACTACTTTTGATTGACAATTTGCTATATGAAAAACTGCTTCATTAAATGATTTGTTTATATTTTTTTTTAAACTTTGTAAGGCTTTTATTTCAAGATTTATGACCTCTTTTGCAGTTGATATAAATTTCTTCTTATTCATTAATGTGACCAGATATCATCTTTAAACAGTGCAAGATCAAGATCCACTCTTGTTTTTAAAAATTTTAAACAATCATTGTAAAGTTGCATCCTTTTTTCTCGTTCTAATATTTTTTTTAATTCATTATGAATTTGGTGCAAATAAATTACATCGTTAGCACAATATTTAAGTTGTGCTGGTGTTAATTCACCTCCGAAATCAGAGCTCTGAAATTGTTTATTGATATCTATATTTACAAACTCCTTAATTAATGTTTTTAAGGAGTGATTATCAGAGTAAGATCTTGCAAGTTTTGATGCAATTTTTGTATCTAAAATATTGTTTGTGTCTGTTTTCAAATAATATTTAATATGAGCCATATCTGCTCGTCCATAATGAAAAATTTTCGTTATGTTTTTGTCATTAAGTAATTTAATTAAATTAGGTGCTTGATAATTTTCCCTATCAAATTGCACTATATGAGCATCAGAGTTACCTGAAGACACTTGAATTAAGCATAAGGGATCACGTCTGACATTTAGACCCATAAATTCACCATCTACGGCAATTATATTGCCTAAATTTAAATCATCTGGTAGATCGTTTTTGTGAAGTTGAATATTATTACTCATTTTTTAAACATATATATATGAAAGCAAAAAATTGTCTAATTTTTGGTGGAAGTGGTCAAATTGGTCGAAATTTAATTAGGAAGCTTACAAAGAACAATTATCAGGTAACTGTTGTAACTAGAAATATTCATCAAAAAAGCTACATTATAAAAACTCAAGCAAATGCAGGTTATATAGATATTGTTGAATCAAATATTTTTGAAGAACAAAAACTTAGAAAGCTTTTTGAAAAAGCGGATGTATGTATAAATTTAATTGGAATTTTATTTGAGTCAAAAAAAGGAAACACATTTAAAAATATTCACACTGTTTTTCCTTATTTGTTATCTAAACTTTCAAAAGAATATAAACTTAAGCATTTTATTCATCTATCAGCACTTGGAATAAACGAGGCAACAGACTCAGTTTATGCTAAAAGTAAATTAGAGGGAGAGGAAAAAATTCTAAAAAATTTTCCTTTAGCCACAATTTTAAGACCATCTATTGTGTATTCTGTTGATGATAACTTTACAACAAATTTTATGACACTTTTGAGTAGATTACCAGTATTCCCGCTTTATTATGAAGGTAAAACTAAGTTTGCACCAATTCATTGCTCCGACCTAACAGATGTTATTTTCAATGTTATATCAAATAATGTTAACTCCAAAATAATTGAATGTGTTGGTCCAGAAATAATTTCATTTAAAGAAATATTAGAAAAATTACTAAATTTAATTGGAAAGAAAAGATTGTTAATACCAATGCCATTGCCAATTGCACAAATGTCAGCGAAATTTTTCGAAATAATGCCAAAACCACTTTTGACTAGAGATCAATTAAAACTTTTAAAACATGATAATATTTTATCTGGCAAATATAAATCAAATTCAGAAATAGGTGTACCAAGTTTGAGATACTTCGATGAAGAAGTTAAAAAATATTGCTATATGTGGAGGGAAGGAGGTCAATTTTCCACAGAAAAATATAATTCAGATAATATGGATATTAAGACGAATTAAAATTTTAAGCAGATTGAATTTTCTTTTCAATAAATTCTGGAACTTCCTCTTTTTCTGTAACTTCTTCTTTTTTACCTTTTGGTTGATAAGCATAAAGTAAATGAAGTTTACAATAAGAGAAATCTTTTAAAGAAGATCTGCCACAAAAATAAAATTCTTTTTCATCTGGATGACCTATTGGCCACTTACATGAATTCTCATCTAGCTCTTCTAATTGTTTAGGATTTTCTGGTTCAAAATCTTTTTCAATAATTAATGATTTAAACTTACTTTTACGACCTCTACTTGATTTTGCATTATTTCCTTCAATAGAATTTTCGAAATTTTTATTTGAAGTTGCAGTTCTTGTTTTTATTTTTGCTGAAAGATTTAATCTATGGGCTTTTCCAATGACTGCGTTTCGACTAATACCACCAATGATCTCAGCTATTTGGCTAGCTGTGTTGCCTTTGCCCCATAATTCCTTTAATTTTGAAACTTTTTCTTCAGTCCAACTCATATCTATATGTTGTGTTAATTACTTTTAAAATGACAATATACTGTTATTAATTTAATTGAAACAATGAAAAAATTAGAGTTATCAACAAAAAAAGCTTAGTTCAAATAAAATTAGTTTTTCAATCATAACTTGTATCTGTGAAATAAAATTTATAAAAACAAATTTAATTTATGAGCAATTTAGCAAAAAATTATAACAGAAAAAAAATTTCATTTAAGTATGGCAAGGGAAGCTATCTTTACTCTAATAATGGAAAAAAATATCTTGATTTTGTTATGGGTATTGCTGTTAATTCTTTAGGTCATGCTCATCCAAGTTTAATCAAAACTATAAACAACCAATCAAAAAAGCTTTGGCATGTATCAAATGCTTTTCAAATTCCTGAAGGAGAAAATCTAGCAAAAAAACTTTGTAAAAAAACATTCGCTGATTATGTGATGTTTCAAAATAGTGGAGCAGAAGCTACAGAGGCAGCTATTAAAGTTGCTAGAAGATATTTTTTTTCAATAGGTAAACCAAATAAAAATAGAATTCTTTGCATTAAAAATTCATTTCATGGAAGAACATTAGCTGCAATTTATGCGAGTGGTTCTAAAAAAATGACAGAAGGATTTGGCCCTAAAGTAAAAGGATTTGATCACTTTATTTTTGGAGATCACAAAGCATTAGAAAAGAAAATTACAAAAGATACTGCAGCTATAATGGTTGAAACGATAATGGGAGAAGGTGGAATTAAAGTTATTCCAGATTTCTGTTTAAGAGAGCTTAGAAAATTGTGTGATAAGAAAAAAATTCTTTTAATTCTGGATGAAGTTCAATGTGGAATAGGCAGATCAGGAGATTTTTTTGCATTTGAAAAATCTAAAGTAAAACCAGATATAGTTCCAATAGCTAAAGGAATTGGAGGTGGGTTTCCAATAGGAGCTGTTCTTATGAATAAAAAAGTAGCCGCAGGGATGACTCCTGGTACCCATGGCTCAACATTTGGAGGCAATCCACTTGCTATGTCGGTTGGAAATAAAGTAATGGATATAGTTTCAAATAAAAAGTTTTTAAATAATGTAAAAAAACTATCTAAATATTTTTTATTAAACCTTAATAAAATTAAAGAAAAATATCCTAGTATTATTAAACAAATAAGAGGAAGAGGTTTTCTAATTGGTATACAGTTACATCAAGATCAGACAAATTTTATTAAAAAATTAATGGAAAATAAATTATTAACTATTCGTGCTGCAGAAAATGTTGTCAGAATTTTACCACCTCTTAATGTTAAAAAAAGTGAGATTGATGAAGCTTTAAAAATTATAAATAAAGTTTGTAGTCAATTTAAATTATAATGAAACATTTTATTAACTTAAAAGATATTCCCAGTAAAGATTTAAGAAAAATAATTACTGATGCAAAAAAAAGAAAAAGCTCTCGAAAAAAACTTAATACATTAGAAACAGACAAAGGTGCTCCATTAAAAGGTAAAATTTTGATCCAAATGTTTGAAAAACCAAGCCTGAGAACAAGAATGAGCTTTTATTTAGCAATAAAACAACTTGGAGGAGGCACTGTAACGCTTAGATCTAATGAACTTCATTTAGGACAAGGTGGCGAAAGTATATCAGATACAGCGAAGGTTCTATCAACTTATGGTGATGGATTTATGTTGAGAACAGATAGTGATAAAAAAATTGAGGATTTTAAAAAATATTTATCTATTCCGGTAATTAATGGTTTGAGCCCGTCCTCTCATCCAACTCAAGTACTTTCAGATGTTTTTACAGTTGAAGAGATTACAAAAAAACCTATTTCTAAATTAAATATTTGCTGGATTGGAGATTCAAATAATGTTCTGGATAGTTTAATCGCTGCTTCAGTTAAATTTTCTTTCAAATTAAGCATTGGTTGTCCAAAAAACTTCGAACCAGGAAAAGAAGTGAGAAATTGGGTAAAAAAAAATAAGAGAAAAATTTATATTTATAATGATCCAAAAAAAGCTGCTAGTGGAGCTGACGTAATTTTTTCTGATAAAGTTATTTCGTTAAATGACAAAGTAAACAAAAAGAAAAAAATTCAGGCATTTAAAAAATTTAAAATTGATAAAAAATTAATGGGTTTTGCAAATAAGAATTGTATTTTTTTGCATTGTCTGCCTAGAGGCAATGAAGTGTCTGAAGACATTTTCTTGGGAAAAAAATCTCATGTATGGATACAGGCTCTTAACAGAGTTCATGTTCAAAAAAGTATACTGTTGTATTGTTTTGGAAAATTAAGGTAGTGGAACTGGGCTATCTGAATTTTCATTTAGATATTTAATTACAGAAGCTCTATCCGCTTCTTTTCTTAAACCTGCATAAGCCATTTTTGTACCTTTAATATATTTTGCAGGTTTTTTTAGAAATCCATTTAGCTCTTCAAATGTCCATTCTT
Source organism: Candidatus Pelagibacter sp. HIMB1485 (assembly GCF_052048055.1). Lineage (NCBI taxonomy): Bacteria > Pseudomonadati > Pseudomonadota > Alphaproteobacteria > Candidatus Pelagibacterales > Candidatus Pelagibacteraceae > Candidatus Pelagibacter > Candidatus Pelagibacter sp. HIMB1485. The sequence continues at coordinate 377,328 of NZ_JBNAIN010000001.1, forward strand.
TTTCATAAGCAGCTAATGCTTTTGAATATTTATAATCTTCGACTGCTCCAACTTTTCTTCCAACGACATTATATAAAGCTGGACCTATAGCATTTTTACCACCTTTAATTATTGAGTGACAGGCTGCACACTTTTTAAATATTTTTTCTCCACTTGCTATATCTCCCATAGCCATTAATGCAGCAATGTCGACTTTTTCTTCTGCAGTAGTTGTTGTAGAAGATGATGCAGCAGATACTTGTTCAACTTCCACCGTGTAACCTGGAGTTTCTGGTTTTTCTACATGAAAAATTACATCAGATAATTTTCCTATACCAATAACAAGAAGTGCTACCATTAGAACTGCAGCTACAATTTTGTTAATTTCAAAAGAATCCATTTTTATAAATTTAATTTTGAACGTATAACATGATAAATTAAAATTTGACTAAAATTTAATGTACAAATTTGCCTCTATTTTAATTAGTGATTAATGAAAACTCTTATAATTATACCCTCTAGATTATCCGCAACTAGGCTTCCAGGAAAACCATTATTAAAAATCAATGATATTTCAATTATTTCACATGTATTTAACAAGGCAAAAGAAGCAAATATTGGAGAGGTAATTGTTGCTGCAGAGGATCAAGAGATTGTCAATGATGTTAAAAATAATGGAGGAAATGCTATTTTAACAAGTGATCAACATAAAACTGGTACAGACCGAATATATGAAGCTTATCAAAAACTCAACTTAGATAATATTGATTTTATAATGAACCTACAAGGTGACGAGCCAGCAATAAATATTCAGGATATTGTAAACCTAAACCAAATGATGATAGATCACAAAGCAAAAATAGGAACCCTTGCTGCTAAAATTGAGAATAAATCAGATTTAGCAAATGAGAATATAGTTAAAGTTATTACTGAAAATAATTTAGAAGATGACCCGTTTTCTAAAGCAAAAATATTTTTAAGGAATTCTGAAGATACCTCAAATATTTATCACCATATTGGAATTTACTGTTATTCATCTGAAATTCTTAAAAACTTTGTTGAATTACCACAATCAAAAAATGAAATTGAAAATAAATTAGAACAACTTCGAGCTCTAGACAATAATATCAAAATAAATGTTGCTCTAGCAAGCAAAGCCCCTATAGGAGTTGATACAGAAGAAGATTATCTGGCCTTAAAAAAAATAATGGAATATAAGTCCTGATGGGTAAAATATATTTTCAAGGAACATTTGGAGCTTATTCTCATTTAGCAGCATTATCAATCGACCCTGATGCTGAAATTTTACCTTGTAAAACTTTTGATGATTGTTTTAATAAAGCTTCAGAAGAACCCGATTGTAGAATAATAATACCAGAGTCTAACAGAATTACAGGAAATATAGGTATCGAATATTTAATTTTTAAACATAGATTGAATATTTACCAAGAGCACTTTCAAAAAATCGAACATAATTTATTAGGTCAAAAGGGAGCTAAACTGTCTGATATAAAAGAAGTTTATTCTCATGCACAGGGTTTGTCGCAATGTTCAAATTTCATAAAAGAAAATAATATTGCCGAACATATAAGAGCAGATACAGCTGGATCAGCCGAAATGATTTCTAAAACAAAAGACAAAAAACAGGCAGCAATAGCATCATCTCTAAGTGCTGAAATTTATAATCTTGATGTAATTAAAAAAAATATAGAAAACGAGAGTGGAAATTTAACACGATTTCTTGTTATGGGAAAAAATATATCTCAACCTGAGTTTGGAAATAAAAAATATATAACTTCATTTTTATTTAAACTTAAAAGTAAACCTGCAGCTCTTTATCAATCGCTTGGAGGATTTGCTATCAATGGAGTAAATCTTACTAAGCTTCAAAGTTACCCTGAAAAAAATTCTTTCGACTCTTATTTTTTCTTATGCGATTTAGATGGACATATTGAAGATCCAAAAGTTCAAAAATCTCTTGAAGAGCTAGGCTTACATTGTGAGGATTTTCACGTCCTAGGTGTTTTTGAAGCCGATAGTTTGAGACAAAAAAAACAATAATCTTTTCTTGTAGATTAGAAATTTTAACTGCTATAATAGATTTGGAGGCTAGAGGTGGATGCTGCTTGAACCCGACCAGATCTTAACGGAAGCAGTCGTAGAGACAGTTATTCAGGTTCTAGTCTCCTTAAAAAATTTATGAATAACAATTCAAAAGTACTAGCTCTTAAATATAGACCTCAAATATTTGATGATCTTATTGGTCAAGAAGTTGTTGCTGAAACAATTATAAACTCGATAAAAGCTGACAAAGTACCTAATGCATATTTATTTACTGGAATTAGAGGGATTGGAAAAACTACAACTGCAAGAATTGTAGCAAAAGCATTGAATTGCTCAAATGGTATTGAAAAAATGTGCATTGATAATTTGTGTGAAAATTGTCAGTCGATTGCAAATTCAAGTCACATTGATGTGCTTGAAATGGATGCGGCCAGCAAGACAGGAGTTGATGATGTTAGAGATCTAATTGAGTTTTCTAGATATGGGCCTACTTCTGCAAAGTACAAAATATTTATAATTGATGAAGTTCATATGTTAAGTAAACAAGCTTTTAATGCTTTACTAAAAACATTAGAAGAACCACCTTCATATTTGAAATTTATATTTGCCACAACAGAAATAAAAAAGATTCCTATAACAGTTGTTTCAAGGTGTCAGCGTTTTGATCTTTCAAGGATTAAATCTTCTGAATTGTTAGATTTTATAAAAAAAATTAAAGATAAAGAAAACGGAAAAGTTACTGATGACGCTCTAAAATTAATTGTAAAAATATCAGAGGGTTCAGTAAGAGATGCATTATCTCTATTAGATAGAGCGTTATTGAGTTTAGATAATGATAAAGAGCTAGATTTAAATTCTGCTCAAAAGATTTTTGGTTATTTTGATAAATCACAATTAATTGATTTATTTGAATTGATATTAAGAGGAGAAGAAGAAAAGGTAATAAAAATTTATAGAAAAATTTATGATCAGGGAGTTGAACCAAAAATATTTTTAAATGATTTTTTAGAACTGTTATATTACTTTAAAAATATAAATTCTTTAACTTTAGAAAGCACAAATTTTTCTCTCAATGATGAGGAATTTAATAAAATAAAAAATATTTCTAATCAAATCCAACCAGACGTATTAATTTTATTTTGGCAATTTTCTATCAAGTCGTTAGAAGAATTAGATATTGTATCAAATCAACATTTATCAATTGAGATGTTTTTGATTAGATTAATGCATTTAAGTTCTGCAAAACAAGTTAAACAAATAGATACAAAACCTAAAGAAGAAAATTCAACTAGCAAAATTGAAATAAAAACAGAGACTAAAATTATTGACCAAATAAAAAATATTTCTCAAGAAGAAAAAAAGAATCCTGAAATACAAACTGAAGTTAAAGCAGAAATTAAAACTCAAATTAATTCTTTTGATGAATTAATTGCTACTTGCACAAGTAAAAGAGAATTAAAACTTAAATTTGAATTAGAGAAAAATGTCAATTTGGTTAAATTTGAAAAAAATAGGATTGAGATTTCATTTAATGACAGCCTTGATAAAGATTTTGTAAAAGATCTTTCCACAAAGCTTTTTGAATGGACAAAAGAAAGATGGATTATCACACTTAGTAAATCAAAAGGAGATCTCTCAGTTAGAGAAAAGAAAGAAAATGAAAAAAAAATATTAATTGAAAAAGCTAAACAAACTGAAATTTATAAAAACTTTATGGAAAATTTTCCTGATGCAGAACTGGTAGATGTTAAATCGATAACTAAGGAGGATAAGGATAATGACTGATTTTAATAAAATATTAGATAAAGCAAAAGAACTTGAAGCAAAAATGAAAGAGAGTCAGCAAAAAATTAAGGAGATTAGAGTAGAGGGTGTTTCTGGCTCAAATTCAGCAAAAATCGTCTTGGATGGAGAAGGTGAAATGCAATCAATTAAACTATCAGATGAAATAATGAAAGAAGACAAATCAATAATAGAAGATTTAATTGTAGCTGCACATAATAACGCTAAATCACAATTAAAGTCGAAAACATCAGAAGAGATATCAAAAGCTACAGGTGGATTTGGGATACCTGGTTTTAAGTGGCCACTATAGTAGATGCAAAATATTAACGAGATTGAAGAGTTAATAAAATTAATTTCAAAGCTTCCAGGTTTAGGACCAAAATCTGCCAAAAGGATTGTTTTAAAACTCATTAATAACCGTGATGAATTAGTAAAACCAATGGCAAATACATTGGCTCAAGTTTATAAAAATGTAACTAGATGTAATTCTTGTGGTTCACTTAAATCAATTTCAACTGGATGTATAAATTGTGAAAATACAAAAAATAAATATTCAAAGATTTGTGTTGTAGAAGACATTGCAGATCAATGGTCAATTGAAAATTCAAATATTTACCAAGGGTATTTTCATATTCTTGGAGGCACCATTTCATCAGTAGGTCAAAGAAAAGAAGATTTACTTGTAAATTCGTTGGTTGAGAGAGTTAACCGAGATAAAATTGAAGAAGTCATATTAGCCACAAGTGCAACTGTTGAAGGTCAAACAACTGCTTACTACATTCAAGATAGCCTAAAAAATTCTAATGTAAAAATTACAAAACTTGCACAGGGTTTACCTGTAGGTGGAGAAATTGAAAGTTTAGATGATGGGACTTTGTTTTCTGCTTTTAAAAATCGGTCTAATTTAATTTCTAATTCAGATTAGACTTTTTAGTAAGTCTATTTAAATGCAGTAAGGGTTCAGTATAACCAGATGGCTGTTCTTTTCCTTTAAATACCAAATCACATGCAGTTTGAAATGCAATTGAATTTTCAAAGTTATCACTCATTCTTACGTAATTAGTGTCATTTTTATTTTGATCATCAACAATTTTAGCCATGTCTTTAAGAATTTCTACAACTTGAATTTTTGTTGTAATTCCGTGATGTATCCAATTTGCAATATGTTGAGATGAAATTCTAAGAGTGGCTCTATCTTCCATCAAACCTACATTGTTTATATCTGGTACTTTGGAGCATCCAACGCCCTGATCAATCCATCTGACCACATAACCTAATAAAGTTTGAGCTGAGTTAGAAATTTCTTTATTAATTTCATCTACAGACCAATTTGGTCTATCAGCAGTAGGTATTGTTAAAAGATCATCAAGCTTTGCTTGTTCTCTATTTTTAATTTTTTGTTGTTCATCAAAAATATTTATTTCATGATAATGTAGCGAATGTAAAGCTGCAGCAGTCGGAGATGGAACCCATGCACAATTTGCTCCTGCTTTTAAATGTCCAGTTTTTTGCTCCATCATATCTTTCATTTTATCAGGCATTGCCCACATTCCTTTTCCAATTTGAGCTTTTCCAGATAATCCACATTTTAAACCAATATCAACATTGTTGTTTTCATATGCTGTAATCCATTTTGAAGTTTTCATGTCACCTTTTTTAATCATCGGACCAGCTTCCATAGAGGTGTGCATTTCATCACCAGTTCTGTCTAGAAAACCTGTATTTATAAAGAAAACTCTATTTTTTAACGATCTAATGCACTCTTTTAAATTAGCTGAAGTTCTTCTTTCTTCATCCATTATTCCAATCTTGCAGGTATATTTTGGCAAACCTAAAACTTCTTCAACTTTTGAGAAAAGCAAATCAGTAAATGCAGTTTCATCTGGTCCATGCATTTTTGGTTTAACGATATAAATAGAACCAGTTCTTGAATTAGTTTTTTTCTTAATATCATGAAGGGCTGCAGCTGTAGTAATGAATGCATCCATTATTCCTTCTGGAACTTCACTACCATCTTTTAAAATTATTGATGGATTAGTCATTAAGTGACCAACATTTCTAACTAGCAGCAAACTTCTTCCATGAAGCTTTAAACCTTTTCCATCTTTTGAAATATAGCTTCTATTAGGATTAAGTTTTCTTTCATATAATTTTCCTTCTTTTTCAAATTTTGATTTTAGATCACCTTTCATCAGACCTAGCCAATTTCTATAACAAACAATTTTATCTTCTGCATCTACAGCAGCTACACTATCTTCGTTATCACATATAGTTGACACCGCAGATTCTAAAATTATGTCACTAATCCCAGCATGATCTTGTTGAGCTGCAAAAGCTCTTGAGTCTTTTAAAATTTCTATATGTAAATTGTTATTTTTTAAAATTATAGCAGACGGGTTGTCAGCTTCACCCCTATGGCCAATAAACTTATTCTCATCTAACAAATCATAAATATCAGCACCTTTTAAAGCTTTAAATTTTCCATACTTAACCGCAAAACTTGTAATTTTTTGCCAACTCAATCCTGCTAATGGAAAATATTTATCTAAAAAATCTCTTCCATATTTTATTACCATCTCACCTCTTAATGGGTCGTATCTTTCAGATACACTATCTTCTGATTGTTCAATTACATCTGTTCCATACAGACTATCGTACAAGCTCATCCATCTAGCATTAGCAGCATTTAATGCATATCTCGCATTCATTACTGGTACAACAAGTTGAGGTCCAGCAATACTTGTTATTTCCTCATCAACATTTTGAGTTGATATTTCAAAATCGTCACCTTCTTCTTTCAAATAACCAATTTCTGTTAAAAATTTTTTATATTCTGACAAATTAAATTCATTTCCCTTATTTTTTATATGCCAATTGTCTATTTGTTTTTGTAAGTCTTCTCTAAATTTTATTAATTCTTTATTTTTAGGTGCTAATTCATTGACTGTTTTCTCGAACCCTAACCAAAAATTATCAACAGATAGATCTGTTTCTTTTAATAGCTCGTCGCTAATAAATTGAGAAAGTTTTTCAGATACTTTTAAAGTATTTATATTTATATATTTTTCTTGCATATCACCTAAATTACCCCATCTGTATTTTTGCCTGAGAGTTTTGCTCCTTCGGCGGAATTAATTCTCTTTCCAGAGTGTTATGCAACTATCGGTCCTTTTTACCTGAGAGTTTCCGGGGTGGTTGCTCCTTCGGTGCTAAATCTATTAGTCTCTCCCGACAGCAAAATATGTATCTTCTTCTAGAAAAGAGTCAATTAATAACAATTACACTTTAAATTAAATATCATTTTATTGCCTTTTTTATGAATTAACCATCCGCTATAACCATATTATGAAAAATTATCTTAATTTTGAAACTGAGATTAAAGATTTAGAGACAGAATTGGAAAAATTAAAAGATCCCTATAATCAAGAGGGATTGTCAGAAGTAGATACGCAAAAAATTTCAAAAACACAAGTTGAGTTAGATCAAAAATTAAATGATATATATTCAAACCTAGATCCATGGCAAACCACCATGGTTGCAAGACATGAAGACAGACCAAAGTCTAAATTTTTCATAGATAATTTATTCGAAGATTTTATTTCTCTATCTGGAGACCGTTATTATGGCGAAGATAAATCTGTACTTACAGGTTTTGCAAAATTCAATGGTTATTCGGTTTTGGTTATTGGCCAAGAAAAGGGTGATGATTTAGATAGTAGAATCGAAAGAAATTTTGGGATGATGCGACCTGAGGGTTATAGAAAAACTATTCGATTAATGAATTTAGCAAATAAATTTAAAATTCCAATTATCTCTTTTATAGATACGCCAGGCGCTTATCCTGGTGTAGGTGCAGAGGAAAGAGGTCAAGCTGAGGCAATAGCAAAATCAATTGAATGTTGCATGGAACTTAAGGTGCCAACTATTGCAATAATTATAGGTGAAGGTGGCTCAGGTGGTGCGATTGCATTAGCATCGTCTAACAAAGTTATCATGCTAGAAAATGCTATTTATTCAGTTATATCTCCTGAAGGCTGTGCAACTATATTGTGGAGAGATCCAAAAAAAATGCTTGATGCAGCAAAAGCAATGAAGCTTTCTGCAAAAGATTTATTTAAATTAAAAGTTATTGATGAAATAATCCCAGAACCTTTAGGTGGTGCTCACAGGGATAGAGACCTGATATTAGACAATGTTAGAAAATCTATTTCTAAAAATTTAGATCAATATAAAGAAATGACGTCAGAAGATATAACGAATGAAAGAAAAAATAAATTTTTAAAAATTGGAAGAAATGATGGTTTTATGAACAATGTAGAAGATTTAAGCAATTTGATTATTAAGAAAAATAATTTTGATAATATTTTCAAATCAAAAAAATTATTATTTGGTATTGGTGCAGGTTTATTATTTTTAGTTTCCTTATTTTTTCTTTTTTAAGAATTACAAAGCTCCATGGCAATGTTTAAACTTCTTGCCTGATCCACAGAAGCAAGGTTCATTTCTTCCCATTTTTTTGGTTTGTGGTTTTGGATTTACTCTTTCCTCATTGGAAGGTCTTTCTTCTGTTATAACTTTTAAATTCATTAAAATTGTAACGTAGTCTAACTTTAGTTTTTCTAATAAATTTGAAAATAAATCAAAAGCTTCTTTTTTATATTCAACTAAAGGATCTCTTTGACCGTAAGATCTTAATCCAATTACTTGTCTAAGTTGTTCTAAATATTGTATATGTGATTTCCAATTCAAATCTATTGTTTGCAAAAATATTCTTTTTTCAATTTCTTTGGCATGCTGCTCGTTTAGAACTTTAATTCTTTCATTACGTGTCTCATTAAATTTTGAAGATATTTGCTCTTTTAGTTCATTATCTTTTGCAGAAATCAAACTTTCAAGTTCAGTATCATTAAAACTTTTCCCAACAATTTGCCTAACTTTGTTGTTAAATTCATTACTTTTTGGATTAGATAAATTTTGAATTTTTAATTTTATCAAATCTTCTGATATTTCTTTTAAAAATTCGTCGGAATAATCGAAAATATTTTCACTATTCATTGCGTTCTTTCTTTGAGAAAACACAACATGTCTTTGGTCATTCAAAACATTATCAAATTTGATAAGTGTTTTTCTGATATCAAAATTTCTGGCTTCAACTTTTTGTTGAGCTCTTTCTAATGCTTTGTTGATCCAGGGGTGATCAATACTTTCACCATCTTTTAAACCAAGTTTTTCAAGCATATTATTCATAGATTCTGAGCCAAAAATTCTCATCAAATCATCTTCTAAACTTACATAAAATACAGAACTACCCTCATCTCCTTGTCTTCCAGCTCTTCCTCTTGCTTGATTGTCCACTCTCCTAGACTCCATTCTTTCTGTACCAATTACAAATAAGCCACCTAGAGATTTAATTTTTTCTTTATCTATTTTTAACTGATCATCAGGAATTGATCCTTTTTTTCCACCAAGCTGGATGTCAACACCTCTACCAGAAATACTGGTTGTAATTATCAAAGATTTTTCTTTTCCAGCATTTGCAATAATTTCGGCTTCATTTTCATGGTTCTTTGCATTTAAAACTACGTGTTTAATATTTTTTTCATTTAATAATTTAGAATAAACTTCAGATTTGTTGATACTAGATGTGAAAACTAAAATTGGTTGACCAACTACATGTTTTTCAATGATCTTATTAATTATTGCATCATTTTTTTCTTTTTCAGTTCTAAAGATCAAATCATTATAGTCCTTTCGGATCATTTCTTTATTTGTTGGTATTACAACGACTGAAAGATTATATATCTCAAAAAATTCCTCAGACTCTGTGACTGCAGTACCAGTGCAACCTGATATTTTCTTATACAGTTTAAAATAATTTTGATAGGTAATAGATGCTAAAGTTTGATTTTCAGCCTGTATCTGAATTTTTTCTTTAGCTTCAAGAGCCTGATGAAGTCCATCTCCAAATCTTCTTCCTTCTAGAATTCTACCAGTCAACTCATCTATAATTTTAAGAACTCCATCTTTTACAATGTAATCTTTTCCTTTTTCAAATAAATGATTTGCACGAAGTGCTTGATTTACGTGGTGAACTAAATGAAGATTTTCCGGGTCATAAAAATTATTATTTTTTAATATACCTGCATTAGAAAAAAGTTTTTCAACATTATTGATACCCTCGTTTGTTAAAAGTATATTTTTTTCTTTCTCATCTATTTCAAAATCTTTATTATTTAAAATTTTAACAAGTTTATCTATTGCTAGATATTGAGCAGTTTTATCTTCTGCAGCTCCAGAAATTACTAGTGGAGTTCTTGCTTCATCAATTAAACAGGAATCTATTTCATCTACAATTGAAAATACATGAGATCTTTGAACCATCTCTTTTTGAGAAAACTTCATGTTATCCCTTAGATAGTCAAATCCTAATTCACTGTTGGTTGCATAAGTAATGTCACAATTATAGTTTTTCTTTCTTTCTAGATCATCTTGGTCATTATTTATAAATCCAGAGGTAAGACCTAAAAAATTATATATGAGACCCATTTCCATCGAATCTCTTTTTGCCAAGTAATCATTAACTGTTACTATATGAACTCCATCTTCAGAAAGCGCATTTAAATAAGCCGCTAAAGCAATAGTGAGCGTTTTTCCTTCACCCGTTCTCATTTCAGCAATTTTACCTTCGTGAAGAACTACTCCCCCAATAAGTTGAACATCAAAGTGTCTTTCTTGTCTTGTTCTTTTTGCAGCTTCTCTTACTAGTGCAAATGCTTCAGGTAGAATTTCGTCTAAACTTTTTCCATTTTTTAATTGATTTTTAAATTCAACTGTTTTTTTTGGAAAGTCTGTATCGCTTAATTTTATGAATTGTTCCTCGTGTGAATTTATTTTTTCTACAATTTTTCCAATTCTATCTAGTTCTTTTTGATTACTAGATTTGATAAATTTTGTAATTAGGTTAAGCGGGTTAAACATGACTATTTGATTTATTCTTTAAATATATTGTTTAATATATGTATTAAACAATTATTTTAAATATCATGGGTATTAATTTAACAAATTTTTTAAATTCGAAATCAAAAAATACCAGAATGATGGATTTTCAGGATCTTGATCACATAGATGGCTTATCTATTTCAGCTCTAAGTGCAGATTTATACAAAACTAAAAGAGATGATTTAGTAATGTTTTACTTTAGAGATGGTGCAAATCATGCCTCTGTCTATACACGGTCAAAAATTATCTCAGAAAATATCAAATGGAATATAAATCAAAAATCAAAAAAAATTTATTCTCTTATTGTAAATACTAGAAATGCAAATGCTTTCACAGGTAAACAAGGTTACGAAAGTCTTGCAAAAATTGCTGATTTAACTTCTGAGCAATTATCAAAAAAACAAGTTGAAGATGAAGATTATCCTAAAAAAATTACTTCAAAGGAAATTATTTTTGGATGCACAGGTACAATAGGTGAAACTTTTCCACGTGAGAAGATAATAAATCAAATTCCAAACTTGATTAAAAAAATTAACTATACACAAAACAAATTTCTTTGGATGAAAGCAGCTTTAGGAATAATGACCACTGATACAAAACCAAAACTTGCGATGGAGCAATGTAAAATTGGAGATAAAGAGGTAAAAATTTATGGTGTTGCCAAAGGTTCAGGTATGATATTTCCAAATATGGGAACCACCTTGGCATACATATTTACTGATGCTAACTTATCGAATGATATTTTGAGTAAATTATTAAAAAAAAATATTACAAATACATTTAACGCTATCTCATGTGATGGAGATACAAGCACAAATGATATGGTTAGTATTTTTGCAACAAATAAAGCAAACAATTCAAATATTAAAAGTATTAATGATATAAAACTAAAAAAATTCGACAGAGCATTAAACAATGTTTTGTTAAATTTAGCCAAAAGAGTAGTTTCTGATGGAGAAGGAGCATCAAAATTTGTCACTATAAATATTAATAAAAGCAAAAGCGAACAAGATGCAAAGACAATTGCTTTCTCAATATCAAATTCAGCTTTGGTAAAAACAGCTATTGCGGGTGAAGATCCAAACTGGGGACGAATAGTGATGGCAATAGGAAAAGCAGGACCAAAAATAAATTTAAATAAATTAGGTTTGAAATTTGGAAATTATCAAATAATTCAGGATGGAAAATTACATAAGAACTACGATGAAAAATTAGTAGCGGAATATATGAAAGGTGAAAATATAGATGTCACTGTAGATTTGTTTACTGGTACTAAAAGCTTTACTGCTTTTACTATGGATTTTACAAAAAATTATGTTGAGATTAATGCTGATTATAGAAGTTGAACATATTGAAATATAAATTTTGATAACTAATTCTATACTATGATTAAATACAAACTTTTGTGTAACGAATGTGAATTGAAGTTTGATAGCTGGTTCTCATCCTCATCAGAATATGAAAAATTAAAAAAGAAAAAACTTTTAATCTGTCATAACTGTAATTCTGAAAAAGTTGAAAAAACATTAATGGCTCCTCAGCTAATAAGTGGAAAAGCTAAAAATGAAGAAAAATTTGATACTCAGAAGTACAAAAAAATTAAGAAAACAATTAAAAATTACCAAAAGTTTATAAAAGATAATTTTAAGTATGTTGGAGATAATTTTGCATATGAAGCTAGATCTATTCATTACAATAGTAAGAAACCTGCAAAGGGGATATATGGCAAAGCCTCTCAGAAAGACATTAAAGAGCTCAAAGAAGAGGGCATAGATACACAATTAATTCCATGGGTTGATGAAAAAGAAAATTAGTTTTTCTTAAATTCAGCAATATAATTTACTGATAAATCTTTAGAAACATTCCATTCATCCTTCAGAATATTAAAATTCATTCCATCTATTTTTTTGAGATTAAGATTGTTTTTGATTAGTATACTTTTTAATTCCTCAGGCTTAACAAACTTTTCCCATTCATGGGTGCCAATAGGAAGCCATCTCAAAACATATTCCGCACCAACAATTGCAAATATATAAGATTTTAAGGTTTTATTTATAGTTGCAACAAACATTAATCCATTTTTTTTTAAAAGGTTAGCACATGATTTTAAAAAAAAATCAACATCCTCAACATGTTCAACAATCTCCATGTTCAAAATTACATCAAATTTTTTTGTAGTTTTTAGTTTTTCGGGCGATGAACATATATAGTTTATTTTAAGATTGTTTTTTTTTGCATGCAAGTTTGCTATGGTAATATTTTTATTTGAAGCATCGATTGCTGTAACATTAGCACCTAATCTACACATGGGCTCAGATAACAATCCACCTCCACATCCAATATCAAGGACATTTATTCCAGAAAGAGGATATTTTTTATTTTTAAGTTGAAATTCCTTAATTATATTTTCTTTAATATATTTTATTCTTATAGGATTAAATTTATGAAGAGGTTTAAATTTTCCTTCTGGATCCCACCATTCGGCCGCCATATTTGAAAATTTTTCTATTTCTTTTTTATTAATACTGTTCATAATATATAATTAGTTGACATAACAATTAAGATGTACTTTATCAATTTATAATTAAATTATATTAATTCAACTGATCATGAAAACTGTTGTACTAAAATTTGGCGGAACTTCTGTTGGTAGTATCGATAGGATAAAAAAAGTATGCAAAATTATAGCTGCTTATAAAAAGAAAAAAAATAGAGTTTTGGTGATTTCGTCAGCAATGAGTGGAGTTACCAATGAGCTTGTAAAAAAATCGAAGCAAATTAGTAATAATTTTAGCAGATCTGAGTATGATGCACTTGTCTCCACTGGAGAACAGGTTTCATGTGCTTTAATTGCAGGAAGACTTACTCATGATGGTTTTAAATCTAGGTCATGGGTTTCTTGGCAATTACCAATAATTACTGATGGACCTTATTCTGGAGCAAGAATAAATAAGATAGTTACAAAAGAATTAAATAATTATGTGAAACAAGGCGGGATTCCAATTGTTACTGGTTTTCAAGGAATTAATAATGAAAATAGAATTACCACAATAGGAAGAAGTGGTTCTGACGCCACTGCAATCATGTTAGCAAAATTTATTAAAGCTGATGAATGTATTATTTATACAGATGTTGATGGTGTTTATACTACTGATCCAAGACAACACAAAAAAGCAAAGAAAATTAAAAAAATATTTTATGATGAAATGTTAGAAATGGCATCTTTAGGATCAAAAGTGATGCAACCAACATCAGTTCAAGATGCAAAGTTAAATAACATTGATATTAAAGTTAAATCTTCATTTGCTAATAAACCAGGCACATTAATAACAGGCTCTAAAAAAGCATTTAGCGATCAAATAATTACCGGCATATCTTCAACTAAAAATGATGCTAAGATTACAATTGTAGGAGTTAAAGATAGACCTGGTGTCGCTGCTTCAGTTTTTAGACCACTATCAAGAAATTTAATTAACGTTGATATGGTTGTACAAAATATTTCTCAAAATGGAAAAGATACTGACTTAACTTTTACAATTAAATCTGATGATCTAAAAAAAACCGAGAAATTAATTAAGCAAAATAAATCGATATCTTATAAAAAACTTTCTTTTGATAAAAATCTTTCCAAAGTTTCTATAATTGGAGTTGGGATGATTACTACACCTGGAATTACTTACAGGATGTTTCAAGCCTTAGCTTCAAAAAAAATAAACATTTTAGTTATATCAACATCTGAAATTAAAATTTCAGTATTAGTTTCATCAAAAAATGTAAAAAAAGCAATAGCCGCTCTTCATAAAGAATTTAAACTAGATTAAACTTATGAATATAAGACCATTTAGAAATATAAATCGAAAAAAAACTAAAGTAATTAACGTTGGTAATGTTAAAGTTGGTGGTGACAATCCAATATCAGTTCAATCAATGACCAATACTTTGACTACAGATATTTCAGCTACTATAGAACAAATAAATAAAATTCATGAAGAGGGTGCTGACCTAGTAAGAGTTTCCTGTCCAGATGAAGACTCTTCAAAAGCCTTAAAAGAAATCACAAAAAATGTTCAAATACCTGTAATTGCAGACATTCATTTTCATTATAAAAGAGCTGTAGAAGCTGCAGAAAATGGAGCAAAGTGTTTAAGAATAAATCCTGGAAATATTGGTGATAAAAACAAAATCTATGAGGTTTTAAGCGCAGCAAAAAATAATGATTGTTCAATTCGAATAGGAGTTAATGCAGGTTCTCTAGAAAAAGATATTCTAGAAAAGTATAAAGAGCCATGCCCAGAGGCATTAGTAGAGAGCGCAAAAAGAAACATTAGAATATTAGAAGATCAAGATTTTTTTAATTTCAAGATAAGCGTCAAGTCCTCTGATGTATTTTTGTCAATTGCAGCTTACAGACAGCTTTCGGATGCTACTGATTATCCTCTTCATCTTGGAATAACTGAGGCTGGAAGTTTTGTATCAGGAAGTGTTAAGTCTTCAATAGGACTAGGTTCATTGCTATTAGATGGAATAGGTGACACCTTAAGAGTTTCTTTATCAGATGATCCTGTAAAAGAGGTTAAGATTGGAAATGAAATACTTAAATCTTTAGGATTACGAAATAGAGGAGTTAAAATAATTTCTTGCCCATCTTGCGCAAGGCAAGCATTTCAAGTTATTGATACAGTTAAAATTTTAGAGGAAAAATTATCTCATATAAAAACTCCAATTACCCTATCGATTATTGGCTGTGTTGTGAATGGACCTGGTGAGGCTGCTTTAACTGATATTGGAATAACTGGAGGTGGAAAAGGTAATAATATGCTTTATTTATCTGGAGTTCAAAGTGAAAAAGTATCTACTAATGATATAGTTAATAAAGTCGTAGCAGAAGTTGAAAAAAAGGCCTCTGAATTAGAAAATTAACAATGATACCAACAAAGACTATTGAAGAATTAATTACAAAACATTCTACACTTGAAAAAGACCTATCATCAGGAAGTTTAGATAACAAAGCATTTGCTGAAAAGTCAAAAGAATATTCGGATGTTAATGAAATAATTTTAAATGCTAAAAAATATTTATCGTTCGAAAATGAAAAGCAAGAATTAGAGAAAATATTAGAGGATAACTCATCAGATAAAGAGTTAAAAAATATGGCTGAGTTAGAACTTGTTGATTTGAAATCTCAACATGAGATCAATGAAAAAAAATTAAAATTATTTCTACTACCAAAAGATGAAGCAGATAAAAAAAATGCAATAATAGAAATAAGAGCTGGAACAGGCGGACTAGAGGCAAGTTTATTTGCTTCAGACCTTTTCAAAATGTATGAAAAAGTAAGTCATAAAAAAAAATGGTCATTAGAACTTATTTCTATTTCTAGAAGTGATGCGGGAGGTTTAAAAGAAGTAATTGCATCGATTAAAGGTACAAATATATATTCAACATTAAAATATGAGAGTGGTGTACATAGAGTTCAAAGAGTTCCAGATACAGAAACACAAGGAAGAGTGCATACATCTGCGGCCACTGTTGCTGTATTACCTGAAGCTGAAGAGGTAGATTTAAAAATAAACGACTCTGACTTAAGAATTGACGTTTTTCGAGCGGGTGGTCCAGGTGGACAATCAGTTAACACAACAGATAGCGCTGTTAGGATAACTCATATACCTACCGGTTTATCAGTTTCTCAACAAGATGAAAAATCACAGCACAAAAATAAAGCAAAAGGAATGAAAATTTTAAGAGCAAGATTGTATGAACTTGAAAGATCAAGAATTGATCAAGAAAGATCACAAGATAGAAAAACTAAAATTGGTACTGGAGATAGATCAGAAAGAATTAGAACTTATAATTTTCCACAGGGTAGAGTTACAGATCACAGAATAAATTTAACTTTGCACAAATTAGAGGAATTTCTTGAAGGTGAAGCGTTTGATGAAATGATAGAGTCACTTACACTGCAAGCACAAGAAGAAAGTTTAAGTAATTTAAAATAAATGAATATTCAATCAGCAATAACTCAAGGTGCTCAAATTTTAAAAGATAAATTTTGTTTAAATCCTTATTTAGACTCAGAAATTTTAATGTCAAAAGCAATTAATAAAGATAAAAAATACTTAATACTTAATTCTCAAGAAAAAATAGAAGAAATAAATTTAAATTTGTTTCAAAAACTAATTAATGAAAGGTCCAAAGGTAAGCCGGTATCTCATTTAACTAATAAAAAGTTATTTTGGAATTCAGAATTTTTTGTAACAGAAGATACTTTAATACCTCGTCCTGATACTGAGCTAATTGTTGAAAATATTTTAAATTTAACAAAAAATAAAAGTAAACTTGGTATTTTAGATATTGGCATAGGATCTGGATGTATACTTTTGTCTATATTAAAAGAGAGAAAAAATTTTTATGGAACTGGAATAGATATAAGCAAAAATTGTTTAAAAATAGCTAATTTGAATGCAACTAGTTTAAAAGTCCATACTAGACTTAAATTATATAAATCTAATGTTGACAAATTTAGTTTGGGCAAATATGATTTAATTGTTTCTAATCCTCCTTATATTAAAAGACATATTATAAAATATTTGGATAAAGGAGTTGCTAGGTTTGAACCAAAAATAGCATTAGATGGTGGATTAGATGGATTATCAGAAATCAGAAAAGTTATTAAAAAATCATCTGAGCTGATTAAAAAAAATGGTAAATTTATTTTAGAGATTGGTTTTGATCAAAAAAATAAAGTAATTAAATTATTAAATAAAGAGGGTTTTTATATAAATAGTGCTCTAAAAGATCTTGCTAATAATGATCGATGCATAATCTGCACAAAAATATAATTTTTTAAATCATGGTAACATTTAGGAATAACAGCAATAACAACAATAGAAGAAATAATTTTAGAAGAAACGATAGAAATTTTAAATCTAATGGTGACAGGCAGAAATTTAGTTCAAATTTTTCTAATGGTGATAATTTTAAAAGAAAATCTCCAGGAAGAAACAATCACAATGCGCCAAAATTGATTGAAAAGTATAATGATCTAGCTAGAGAAGCTTTGTCAAATGGTGACAAAATTCTCTCTGAAAATTACCTTCAGCACGCTGATCATTTTACCAGGATACTAAATGAAAGAGAAAGTTTCAAAAGAGAGAGAAATTTAGAAGATAAATCTGATGAAAACGGAAAAGACACAAACGAGATTTCAAAAAAGGTAGATGTTTCTGAAAAAAATTTAGAAGATAATTCTAACATAGATCTTAAAAGTGAAACAGTAGCAGAAGCTAATTAATTTAAACCTATTATCTTTTCAGATTTAAGAACATCTAATTTAATTTTTTTTGTTTCAAATAACTTTCTTTCTTGACCTTTTAATATTTTACCTGATGGAAGTTTTAGTTTTTGAGAATTAACTTTTTTTCCATTTACAATTACTTCGTAATGCAAATGAGGTCCAGTAGATTTACCTGTAGAACCGACGTAACCAATTGTTTGACCCTGTTTTACTCTTACTCCTGCTTTAATACCTCGAGCAAATTTTGACATGTGGGCATAAACTGTTTGATAAGTTGAGTTGTGTCTTATCTTTACACAATTTCCACCTCCACCACACCATCCAGCTTTTTTTATAACACCATCACCAGATGCCATTATTGGTGTTCCTGTTGGTGCTGCAAAATCAGTACCTCTATGCATTTTATTGTATCCATCTATAGGATGTTTTCTCATACCAAAAGGAGATGAAAGTCTTGCTCCATTAATTGGAGTTTTCATTAAAGCTTTTTTAACACTCTTACCATTTTTATCATAATGTCCTTCGCTTCCTTCTTTATCAAAATAGTAAAGTCCATTATCTTGACCACTTAATTTTAAATTTGCGAAAAGTATTTCTCCTGTTTCAATAATTTCATTTTTATCATTAAGGAAAATTTCATACATTATTTGAAACTTATCTTGTTTTCTTATATCTCTTTGAAAGTCTACTTGAAAACCATATATCCTAGCAAATTCAATTATTATGTTTGCTGGTATTTTTTCATCTGTTGCAGCTTTATATAGACTTTGTAAAATTAAATTTTCTTTGTAGACTATTTTTTTATCCAATTTAATTGATATAATTTCATCATTAAAAGTGTTTTTAGAATTATCTCTTACTAAAAATATTTTTTGTTTATTTGATATTTGAAAAGTAAATTCATTAATTTGATTAGTAGTTTTATCTAAACTGAACTCTATAATTTGTTTCGTATTTAATTTATTAAGATTAACTTTTTTTTTTAAAGCATTTTTTATTTCTAATATTTCTTTTTTTTGTATTAGATAATTCTCTAAAATTTTATCAAATGTTTCACCAGATCTTATTTTATGTTTTATTTTTTTGTATTTTGGTTCAAGGTTCTCAACTATGTGTGTAAGTGTTTTTTTAAAATAGATGTTATCAATAAAATTATCATAGATTTCTAAACTCTCTTTTTTTGTTGAATTAAAATAACTAGTGGAGATAGCAGTAAGGAAAATCAATAAAACTAAGCTAAAAATTTCAAAGTTTTTTTTAATCTTACT
The DNA here is from genome assembly GCF_052048055.1 of Candidatus Pelagibacter sp. HIMB1485. Classification (NCBI taxonomy): domain Bacteria; kingdom Pseudomonadati; phylum Pseudomonadota; class Alphaproteobacteria; order Candidatus Pelagibacterales; family Candidatus Pelagibacteraceae; genus Candidatus Pelagibacter; species Candidatus Pelagibacter sp. HIMB1485. The sequence goes on from NZ_JBNAIN010000001.1 coordinate 396,717, forward strand.
CAATAGAATTTTAAACATTTTAAATTTAAGTGAACACAATTATTAGTTTACAGAGTGGTAAAAATCAAAAAAAAGCCCTTAAAATGGGGTGTTTTTATTTAAAAATTTATTCTTAAATGCTTGATTTCCATTATTTTTAGCCTATAAGCACTGGACTTTCTCAATAAAATTATTGTTAATACAATAAATTAGTGAGGATTATTGAGCTTTTTTTGCTCAATTAGCTATTTTAAAAGTTAAAATTTAAGAAGAGAAGTGTGGACGGTTAAGGTTACCAAAAATTTGTCGTACACACTTCAATCACATATAAATTTTATTCTTAGAATTTATATGGAAGCTAGTGTGCGCCGTTTTTAAACTTGAGAGTTTGATCATGGCTCAGAACGTACGCTGGCGGCACGCCTAACACATGCAAGTCGAACGAAGTAGCAATACTTAGTGGCAGACGGGTGAGTAACATGTGGGTATCTACCCTTTGGCCTGGAATAACACGAGGAAACTTGTGCTAATACCGGATAAGTCTTTACGGAGAAAGCTTTATGCACCATTGGATGAGCCTGCACTTGATTAGTTTGTTGGTGGGGTAATGGCCTACCAAGACTGTGATCAATAGCTGATTTGAGAGGATGATCAGCCACATTGGGACTGAGACACGGCCCAAACTCCTACGGGAGGCAGCAGTGGGGAATCTTGCACAATGGAGGAAACTCTGATGCAGCGATGCCGCGTGAGTGAAGAAGGCCTTTGGGTTGTAAAGCTCTTTCGTCGGGGAAGAAAATGACTGTACCCGAATAAGAAGGTCCGGCTAACTTCGTGCCAGCAGCCGCGGTAATACGAAGGGACCTAGCGTAGTTCGGAATTACTGGGCTTAAAGAGTTCGTAGGTGGTTGAAAAAGTTAGTGGTGAAATCCCAGAGCTTAACTCTGGAACTGCCATTAAAACTTTTCAGCTAGAGTATGATAGAGGAAAGCAGAATTTCTAGTGTAGAGGTGAAATTCGTAGATATTAGAAAGAATACCAATTGCGAAGGCAGCTTTCTGGATCATTACTGACACTGAGGAACGAAAGCATGGGTAGCGAAGAGGATTAGATACCCTCGTAGTCCATGCCGTAAACGATGTGTGTTAGACGTTGGAAATTTATTTTCAGTGTCGCAGCGAAAGCGATAAACACACCGCCTGGGGAGTACGACCGCAAGGTTAAAACTCAAATGAATTGACGGGGACCCGCACAAGTAGTGGAGCATGTGGTTTAATTCGAAGATACGCGCAGAACCTTACCAACACTTGACATGTTCGTCGCGACTCTAAGAGATTAGAGTTTTCGGTTCGGCCGGACGAAACACAGGTGCTGCATGGCTGTCGTCAGCTCGTGTCGTGAGATGTTGGGTTAAGTCCCGCAACGAGCGCAACCCTCACTTTTAGTTGCCATCATTAAGTTGGGCACTCTGAAAGAACTGCCAGTGATAAGCTGGAGGAAGGTGGGGATGACGTCAAGTCCTCATGGCCCTTACGTGTTGGGCTACACACGTGCTACAATGGTATCTACAACAGGAAGCAAGACTGCGAGGTCAAGCAAATCCTTAAAAGATACCTCAGTTCGGATTGCACTCTGCAACTCGAGTGCATGAAGCTGGAATTACTAGTAATCGTGGATCAGCGTGCCACGGTGAATGCGTTCCCGGGTCTTGTACACACCGCCCGTCACACCATGGGAGTTGGTTCTACCTTAAGGCAAGGTTTAAAACCCTTGACCACGGTATAGTCAGCGACTGGGGTGAAGTCGTAACAAGGTAGCCGTAGGGGAACCTGCGGCTGGATTACCTCCTTTCTAAGGATGAATGAAAGTAAAATTTCATTCTAAATAATATACAGGTAATGTTGACCGTCCTCATTTCTCTTCTTAAAGTAGTGTTTCTCTTTGCATAGGGGCCGGTAGCTCAGTTGGTTAGAGCACACCCTTGATAAGGGTGGGGTCGAAAGTTCGAGTCTTTCTCGGCCCACCAATTTAAGATCATGGGGGATTAGCTCAGCTGGGAGAGCGCCTGATTTGCATTCAGGAGGTCAGCGGTTCGATCCCGCTATCCTCCACCAAAACACTTAGCTATAAAAAATTGTAAATAATTAATAATTAATATCAATATCTATATCCGAACATTAGTAATGTTATTAGCTAATGTTCAAAATAAAAATTTGATTCAACACAGAATTTTTTTCTGTGCATAAATCAAGCGTTTAAGGGCGTGTAGTGGATGCCTTGGCACTGAAAGCCGATGAAGGACGTGATATACTGCGATAAGTTTCGGGGAGCTGTATGTAAGTTTTGATCCGAAAATTTCCGAATGGGGAAACCCACCACTTTATGTGGTACTTTAAACTGAATACATAGGTTTAAAGAGACAACCTGGAGAACTGAAACATCTAAGTAACCAGAGGAAAAGAAATCAATTGAGATTCCGTTAGTAGTGGCGAGCGAACGCGGACTAGGCCAGTAGTTTTGTTAAAAAAATTTGAATAGTTTGGAAATGCTAACCATAGAGGGTGATAGTCCCGTATGAGTAATGTTTAACAAAATTCTTGAGTAAAGCGGGACACGTGAAATCCTGCTCGAATATAGGGGGACCACCCTCTAAGCCTAAATACTCTTCAGTGACCGATAGTGAACTAGTACCGTGAGGGAAAGGTGAAAAGAACCCCTATTAGGGGAGTGAAATAGAACCTGAAACCGCATGCCTACAATCAGTCGAAGCTCTTTTTAGAGTGACGGCGTACCTTTTGTATAATGGGTCAGTGACTTAATTTATAAAGCAAGCTTAAGCCATCTAGGTGTAGGCGCAGCGAAAGCAAGTCTTAATAGGGCGATTAGTTTTATGAATTAGACCCGAAAACGAATGAGCTTACCATGAGCAGGTTGAAAGTTGGGTAACACCAACCGGAGGACCGAACCAGTTGACGTTGAAAAGTCTTTGGATGACTTGTGGTAAGGGGTGAAAGGCCAACCAAATTCGTAGATAGCTGGTTTTCCGCGAAAACTATTTAGGTAGTGCGTTGAATAAATAGACATTTAGAGGTAGAGCACTAAATGGGCTAGGGGGAAGAGATTCTTACCAAACCTAATAAAACTCCGAATGCTAAATGTTGTTCTTCAGCAGACAGACTGTGGGTGCTAAGGTCCATGGTCGAGAGGGAAAGAGCCCAGACCACCAGATAAGGTCCCCAAATTATGATTAAGTGTGAAAGGATGTGGAAATTCCTTAACAGCCGGGAGGTTGGCTTAGAAGCAGCCATCCTTTAAAGATAGCGTAACAGCTCACCGGTCTAATAGAGTTTCTGCGCCGAAGATGTAACGGGGCTAAAATCATATACCGAATCTGTGGATTTATAATTTTTTCGAAAATTATAACTGGTAGCGGAACGTTCTGTAAGCCTGTGAAGGGGTACCCGTGAGGGGTCCTGGAGGTATCAGAAGTGCGAATGCTGACATAAGTAACGATAAAAGAAGTGAAAAACTTCTTCGCCGAAAATCCAAGGGTTTCTGCGCAAGGTTAATCCGCGCAGAGTTAGTCGGCACCTAAGGCGAGGGCGAAAGCCGTAGTCGATGGAAATAAGGTTAATATTCCTTAACCAGATGGTAGTGACGGATCTTGTAAGTTGTGAGTTCTTAATGGATTGAACTTGCCGCGAAAAGGTTCCAAGAAATAGCTCCATCATTAGACCGTACCCTAAACCGACACAGGTGGATTAATAGAGTATATTTAGGCGCTTGAGAGAATGATGTTGAAGGAACTCGGCAAAATGCTTCCGTAACTTCGGGATAAGGAAGACCTGTTTTTAGGCAACTAGAGATGGGTGGCACAAGCCAGGGAGAAGCGACTGTTTATCAAAAACACAGGGCTCTGCTAACACGTAAGTGGATGTATAGGGTCTGACGCCTGCCCGGTGCTGGAAGGTTAATGCGGTTGGTGCAAGCTAACTTCTGAAGCCCCAGTAAACGGCGGCCGTAACTATAACGGTCCTAAGGTAGCGAAATTCCTTGTCGGGTAAGTTCCGACCTGCATGAATGGCGTAACGATTTCTCCGCTGTCTCCAACATCAACTCAGTGAAATTGAATTCTCCGTGAAGATGCGGAGTTCGCGTAGTTAGACGGAAAGACCCCGTGCACCTTTACTGCAACTTTACATTGGTATTAGGAAAAACATATTTAGCATAGGAGGGAGACATTGAAGCATAGGCGTCAGTTTATGTGGAGTCATCAGTGAAATACCTCTTTTGTTTTTCTTGGTATCTAACTGATCGCCGTTATCCGGCATCAAGACATTGTATGGTGGGTAGTTTGACTGGGGCGGTCGCCTCCCAAATAGTAACGGAGGCGTGCGAAGGTAGGCTCAGAACGGTCAGAAATCGTTCGTAGAGTGCAATGGCATAAGCCTGCCTGACTGTGAGACTGACAAGTCGAGCAGAGACGAAAGTCGGTCATAGTGATCCGGTGGTTCTGAGTGGAAGGGCCATCGCTCAACGGATAAAAGGTACGCCGGGGATAACAGGCTGATACTGCCCAAGAGCTCATATCGACGGCAGTGTTTGGCACCTCGATGTCGGCTCATCACATCCTGGGGCTGGAGCAGGTCCCAAGGGTTTGGCTGTTCGCCAATTAAAGTGGTACGTGAGCTGGGTTCAGAACGTCGTGAGACAGTTCGGTCCCTATCTGCTATGCGTGTAGAAGAATTGAGAGGAGTTGACCCTAGTACGAGAGGACCGGGTTGAACATACCACTGGTGGACCGGTTGTAGCGCCAGCTGCAGTGCCGGGTAGCTAAGTATGGAAGAGATAACTGCTGAAAGCATCTAAGCGGGAAACTCACCTCAAAACTAGTTCTTCCTATAGAGCCGTGGTAGACCACCACGTTGATAGGCTGGATGTGGAAGCGCAGTAATGCGTGCAGCTGACCAGTACTAATAGCTCAATTGGCTTGATTTATGCACTGAAAAAAATTTTTATTTGATATTAAATAGTTAAGTTAAAAAAACTATATTATTCATTTTAGTTTTGTAAAAATAAATATAATTTATTTATATGAGAATTTTAGTTACAGGAGCTGCTGGATTTATTGGATCTCATTTGTGTGAGAAACTTCTTAATCTCAAATATAAAGTAAGGGCTTTCGTAAGATATAATTCATCACAATCTCAAGGGTGGTTAGAAAATCTTTCACATAAAAATTTTCAAGTAGTGAGAGGCGATATAACAGATTTTGACTCTGTAAATAATGCATTAGCAAATTGTGATTATGTCTTTAATTTAGCCGCAAGTATATCTGTACCCTATTCTTTTAAAAATCCGCAGACCTTTATAGATACAAATATACTGGGAGCACTAAATATTTTCAGGGCATCAGCTATTAAAAAAAATAAAGTGAAAAAAATAATACAAATATCATCTAGTGAGGTTTATGGAAACGATTTGACTCAAAATTCAAATATACTTACAGAAAAAACTATTACAGTCTCGGAGTCGCCATATGCAGCATCAAAAATAGCAGCTGATAATCTGGCGATATCAATGTTTAAAGCAACTGGTTTACCTGTTGTTGTCGCTAGGCCATTTAATACTTTTGGACCAAGACAATCTTTAAGAGCAGTTATACCTACAATTATTTCTCAATTTGCAACGATAAACAAAAAAAATAATATTATTAGAGTTGGAAATCTAAAAACTAGTAGAGATTTTGTATATGTTAATGATACTGTTTCTGGTTTAATCAGTTTATTGAAACCTTCCTGCAAACCGGGGGAAATTTATAACATATGTACGGGTAAATCATTTAAAATTAGAGACGTTATTGATTCATTAAAAAAAATTACTGGGCATAACCCAAAAATCATTGTTTCAAAAAATAGATTTAGAAAAGCAGAGGTATATAATCTGAGAGGTTCATATAAAAAATTATATAGCAGTTCTAAGTGGAAACCAAAATATTTAAATTATACAGGTTTTAAAAAAGCTTTAAATGAAACTTACAAATGGTTCAAAGTAGAAAAAAATTTATCTAAATACTCAAATATTCAGAAATATAATATTTAATTATGAGTCAGACTGAATATATCCAAATAGGAAAAAGGAAAATAGGCCCAAATTATAAACCATTTGTAATCTTTGAATTGGGTATAAATCACAATGGGAGTTTGAAACTTGCAAAAAAAATAGTTGATGAAGCAATAAAATGCGGGGCTGAAGTGATAAAGCATCAAACGCATATTGCAGAAGATGAAATGAGTGAAGAAGCTAAAAAAATCATACCTGTGCATACAAAAAAAAATATTTTCGACATTATAAATAATTGTGCATTAAATGAAAAAGATGAACTTGAATTAAAAAATTATATTGAAAAAAAAAAATGTATTTTTTTAAGCACTCCCTTTTCAAGGGAAGCTGTTAAACGGTTGGTAAAATTTAAGGTTAAAGCATTTAAAATTGGAAGTGGTGAATGTAATAATTATCCCTTAATTGATTATATAGCTTCTTTTAAAAAACCTATAATTATAAGTACTGGTATGAACGACATTAAATCTATAAAAAAATCAATTAAAATTATAAAAAAATATAAAACAAAATATGCAATATTACACACTACAAATCTTTATCCAACACCTCACAGATTAGTTAGGCTCAATGCTTTAAAACAAATTAAAAAATTTTTTCCAAAAACAGTTTACGGATTATCTGATCATACTGGAGATAATTATACGTCTTTTGCTGCAGTTTCATTAGGTGCTTCAATAATTGAAAAGCATTTTATAGACAAAAGTACAAGATCAGGACCAGATATAACCGCTTCAGTAAACTCATTACAAATGAGAGATTTAATGAAAGGTGTAAATCTTATTCATCAAGCAATACCTGGTGAAATAAAACCTGTTCATGAAGAAAAAAAAACTGCTGAGTTTGCTTTTGCATCAGTGGTAAGTAATAATAATATTAAAGCAGGTGAAATTTTAACAAAAAAAAATATATGGGTAAGAAGACCTGGTACAGGAGATTTTAGTGCTGAAAAATTTCAAAGTTTAATTGGAAAAAGAATAAAAAAAGACATTAAGAAAAATACTCAAATTAAAAAAACTCATTTTTAAATTATCTATTATGAAAAAATTAAATATTGTTTTTTTTTCTGCAAATAGAGCTGAGTATGGATTAATATATCCTTTTATAAAAATTTTTTCAAAAAGTAAAAAATTTAATATCAAATTTGTAGTTGCTGGATCACACTTAGAAAAAAAATTTGGGTCATCAGTAAATGAAATAAAAAAAGATAGTATTAAAATTTTTAATAAAATAAAAATTCCACTTAAAACAAATGATTTGGAAAATACAGCAGATTATTTTAATAAACTTCAAAACAAAATTAATTTATTACTAAAAAAGAAAAATTTTGATTTAGTTTTTTTGTCATCTGATAGATTTGAAACTTTAGCATTTGCTGTTGCTGCATATTTAAAAAAAATACCAATAATTCATTATGAGGGTGGTGATGTAACTGAAGGGGGGGCTCTAGATGATAGTATAAGGCATGCCATTACTAAACTTTCACATTTACATCTAACATCTAATAAAGGATCATTGATAAGAATAATTAAAATGGGTGAGGAAAAGTGGAGATGTTTAAATGTAGGCTATTCTCCATTATATTTTTTAAAAAAAAATAAGTTTGATTTGAAAAAAATTCAAAATAATTTTTCTTTAAATAAAAAAAAACCACTTATTTTATTTACATTCCATCCTATAATAAAAATTAAGCCTAATCCAAACAAAGATGTAGATGAAGTTTTTAAATCTTTAAAGATACTATCAAAGAACTATAAAATTATTATAACATATCCAAATTTTGATCCAGGATACAAATATATAGTATCTAAAATAAATAATTTAAAAATAGATATACCGACTATAAGTGTATTTAAACATCTGGGAAGAGAAAATTATCACTCATTACTTTATTATATTGGAAAAAGTAAAAAAGGGTTCTGCATGGGAAATTCCTCAAGTGGAATTAAAGAGGCCGTTGTCTTTAATTGTCCAACTTTAAATATTGGTGATAGACAAAAATCAAGATTAAAACCAAATAATGTTATTGATGTTGAGGCAGATCAAAAAAAAATAATCAAAATGATAAATAGTAGGTTAAATAAATATCAAAAAATTAATAATCCTTATAATATTAACGCGTCAATTAAATCACTGCCTGAAAGTATTTTCCTTAAATTTAAAAGAAAAGATTTTAAATTAAAAAAATGTACAATTTAAAAAAAAAATTTCCAATAATTTATAATGACCAGAATATTTCTGAAGCCATAAATAAAATCACAAAATCAAAAATAAAAATACTCTTTGTAGTTAATAAAACAAACAAACTCTTGGGGTCTATATCAAGTGGTGATTTACGTAGGTCAATAAGAAAAAAAATTGACTTAAAAGATTCAGTCGAAAAAATTATGTACAGAAAGCCTAAATATTTTAGGCAAAATACTAATAATTCTTCATCTGTTAAGGATTTTATCTGTATTCCAGTTGTAAATAAAAAGAGAGAAATAGTTGATTTTAAATTTAACACAAATTTAATACGAAATAAGAAAAATACAGTTTTTTTAATGGCAGGTGGTAGAGGTTTAAGGTTGATGCCTTTAACAAAAAAAACCCCAAAACCACTTCTAAAAATAAAAGGAATACCTATTATAGAGAGAATTATATTAAATTTTATAGACCAAGGATTTAAGAACTTTATAATATCTGTTAATTATCTAGGACATAAGATTAAAAAATATCTTGGTAACGGCAAGAGATTAAAGGTTAACATTAAATACATAAATGAGAAAAAATTCCTAGGCACAGCTGGGTCTTTATCATTAGTAGATTTTAAAAAAACGGTATTTCCACTAATACTTACTAACTCAGATTTACTTTCTGATATTGATTACAATAATTTAGTTGATTATCATAATAAAAAAAAAGCTGATATAACAATTTGTGGAAAAAACAAATTTTTTGAAATGCCGTACGGTGAAATCTTGCAAAATCATGAAAAAGTCAAAGCCATTAAAGAAAAACCAAAAATTTATCATTTAATTAATGCCGGAGTTTACATAATGGATAAAAATATTTTAAAATCTATTGTAAAAAATAAAAAATTAATGATGAATGAATTTATAACACATCAAATAAAAAAAAATAAAAAAATTTTTTGTTATCCGATTTATGAAAACTGGATAGATATTGGAAATAAATTAGATTATAAAAATAATAAGTAGATTAATTTAATTTCAATTTAAATTAATATGATATTATCTCTTGAAAACACCGTCTCTTCCTTTAGACAGTCCATCAAAAGGAATTTGCCCCTTTTTATAATTTGGTTTTTTTCTTAATAAATAGTGTGGATTTTTAGATAATTTTTTTTTTATATAATTAAAATATTCATTAGCATCTAGTAGGTGAACTTTACCTAACCCTAATAAACTGCTTTTAATTTTAACTTTATTAGTTAAATCTAAATCTCTTTTTGTTTTTTTGCGATTGAAACTTAAATCATAACCTAAGTGTCTTACATACATGCTATAAAATTTATGTTTTTTTTTATTTTTTATTTTTAACCATTTACAATAAAAATAGGGCGCTCCACATAAAGCTTCAGCAACGTGTGTGAAAGAATTTATGTCATAATGAATTCCAATTCTTAAAATTTTTGCATTTAATTCTAACAACCTAAAATAAGGTGAATTTAAATCATAATTATTTATCCCATTATTACGACATATGTAGTTTGCATTATAACCATAAGCAGTAACAGAATGTGCTGGATGGTCACTAGTCTTGGAAGAACTTAATCCTCTCAAGAAATTATCAAATCCCCCAGCATTTGATGGTGTTTTTTTACCTAAATATACTTTACCGTATCTTACTACATTAGTAGTATATGAATTGACACAAAGAGTTCCTTTTTTTCCTATAATTTTAATAATTTCGTTAAGAAAAGTTTCATAATAATTTTCAACTTGAATTCTACCTAACGAAATTAAAGATGATGACATCAATAATGTCATATTTTTCTTCAAACCAACTTTTAATAAACTATTTCTTATTTGTTTTTTTGTTATCATTGATTAGCTTAATAATTCCTTTAATTGTATTAAAGCTAGTTGGCTTTATATTTTTAATTATTTGTATTTTGTAATGTCTTTCCAATTCTATAATAATTTTCATCATTGCTAAAGAATCTAAAAGATAAGTTTTTAACTGTTTATCATTAACAATCTTCTTTTTTGATATTTTACTTATTATTTTATATATTTCTATTTTTTCTATCTTCATTAATCAAATCTCGCTAAGGAATTTTTATCAAGTTTTTTTAAAGTATTCTGTGTCGTATAATTATTTTCTTCAAGTTTATATTTTAAAATTTTTAATGACTGATAAATTTTATCTTCACTTTCTGTTCCAATCGATATTCTTAAGAAGTTATTTGTATTTTCTCCATAAGCATTTCCTGGCACGATGCTTATAGACTCGTCAATTAATAAGTTAACGCATAATGTAAAAGCATTTTGTTTATATTCAGTTATATCAATAAAAAAATAAAATGTTGAATTTCCTTCCAAAAATTTAAATTTTAATTTTTTTAAAAATGCTTGAATTCTTTGTCTCTTATAAAGAAGATTTTTAATTTGGGGTAAAGTATATGATAGTATTTTTTCAAAGTTTTTTTCCATATACATTTGTAAAAATGTTGGGGCACAAGTAATCAAATGCTGATTAAGTTTTTCAATTAATATCAAAAATTTTGGGTTTGTAATTAAGTAACCAATTCTCCATCCTGACATACCCATATTTTTAGAAAGTGAGTTAACTATTATTAAATTTTCTAGCTCAGAGTCTAAATTAGCACAGGAAAAAAATTTTTTACCTATTACAAAATCACTATATGCTTCATCTACAATTAAATATATTTTTCTTTTTCTACAAATTTTAAAAATATAATTAAGTTCTTTTTTTGTATATAGTTTACCAACTGGATTATTGGGATTATTGATAACAAAAGCTTTTGTTTTTTTACCAATATATTTGTTTAAATTTTTTAAATTTTCATTGAATGGAAAAAATATTGGTTTCCCATTTGCCAATTTGACTTGCTCTTTGTAGCTCAGCCAGGCAGGTTCATGTATTAAAATTTCTTCCTTATTATTTAATAAGGAAAGAAAACACATATAAAGAATTATTTTTGATCCTGCTGAGATTAAAATTTTTTCATAATTTATTTTTGTATTATAAAATTTATTATAAAAATTGGCGATTTTAATTCTTAATTCTTTAAGACCTTTTGAGTCTGAATAATGGTAACCTTTTGAGAAATCAACATTTTCGATACCCAAGTAAGGTATATCAAAAAAAGACTCACCTAGTGAAAGCGTAACAATATTTTTTTTTCTACTTTTTAATTCATAAACAAGCTGATTTAAATATACAGATAATGCTTGAGGTGTTTCTATAACCTTTTTACTAAAATTCATTTTTTTTAAATTTTACATTATTCAATTTATATTTTTCTATTTTACCAGTGCTAGTCGTTGGAAAATTTTTAACTAAAAAGAAAGAATCAGGCCAAAATAATTTACTAAAACCTGTGTAATACCATTTTTTAAAATTTTTTAATTTTTGTTTAATTTTATTATTTGTATTTTCTATTTTTATAAAAATATCAAAACTTTCACCATAAAGATAACTATCCTTTTTAAGGCATACAGCCTCGATTAGGTTATCAAATTTTTTGATTTTATCTTCAAGCTCTTCGGGTAAAATCATTATTCCACCTTTTTTAATTATATTTTTTTTTCGAGATTTTATTTGAATAAGATTATTTTTTGTTAAACCAATGTCTCCAGTTGGAAAAAAAGAATTTTTATTAATTTTTTTTAAATTTCCTTTATAATAATACCCTTCAAATAAATATGGTGTTTTTACATAAATTTCACCGAATTTTGAATTTTTTTCTTTTAGTACCTTTATTTTTACTTGGTTTAATTTTTTTCCTAAGTATCCATTTTTTATTGATTTTTTATTATTTGAAAGTTCAGTAGATATAAAAGTAGTTTCACTTAAACCATAATTTTCTAAAGGGTATAATCCAAATTTTTCTTCAAATTCTTTTTTTAACTTAAAGTTTAAAGGAGCTGTACCAACAAATATTTGTTTTAATCCAATCTGCTTTAAATCAATTTTAGTATGTTTATGTAGAATTAGTAAAGATCTTAATATACTTGGTACTAACCAAATATTAGTTATTTGAAAATTTTTAATTGTAGAAATAAATGATAGCAACATCGTACTGTTAAAACTCTTGTCTATAAGTATCGTGGATCCAGAAGTAGCAGGAAGTATAAGTAAATTAAATAACCCTCCTAAATACGAAAATGGCAAGTAGTTCCAAAAGACACTATTATGTGGAACTTTATGAATCCTACAAAAATTCTCTCCTGACTCCCATAGTTTTTTAAAACTTAGACATATATTTTTACTAATCCCTGTGGTCCCACTACTTTTTACAATTAAATATCCATTATTAGATATTTTTAAATTTTTCACTATTTTAACCTTTTTTGGTAGATTATTTTTTATATGCAGAATTTTTATTTTAATTTTTTTACTTTTAAATAATGATTTATCTAAAGTTATTACAATTTTTGGTCTAAATTCTTCTATCATATTTGATAACTCTAAATTGGTAGGATTCCTACTAAGAGTTACTAGTTTTAGACCATATTTTATTGCTGCAAAAATTATAATTGAACATCTAATAGAGTTTGTACAAATTAGTAAGGCAGGATCTTTCTCATTTAATTTGTTTTTTTTAAAAATTTTAATTTGATAATCTACATATTTGTTAAACTCACTAAAAGTTAAACTAATACCGTCTCGCTCTTTTAAAAAAATTTTATCTTTTAGGTTTAAGTATTTACCTTTGTTTAAAAAGAAGTTTTTCATGATTTATTTAAATTATAATTTTACCTTTTTTAATTATTATTTTTTCATCAACATATAGACTATGTTTTTTTGTAATAAAATCTAAATGAAAATCTACTTTATTTTTTCCACCAACAGAAAAATTTGAACCAAATCCAAAATGAATGCATCCGTAAGATCCTTCGTCAGTTAACATATGACCAGTTAATTTTGCTTTTTTGTTTAATCCAATGCCAATTTCAGCAAGCACTTTTGATTTTGGACCAAATTTATAAAATGTTTTTTTTAATAAATTAATTATTTTTTTTGATTCAGATTTAATTTGTACTATTTTTCCTTTTTTAATAACTAAATAAACAGGTTTATTTAATAAACCAATCTTATCATTAGCAATTGATCCATTTATCGTCAAAAAACCATTTGATTGATTTTCAATAGGAGAAATATTAGCTTCAATATCAGGAGGTGATCCGAGTGATCCTTTTTCTATTACATGACCTGGACATGAGTTCGCTAGTCTTCCATTCATATCACATTCTAGATTAGTCCCATCTTCTGATAAAATTTTGCATCTTTTTCCTAGACTTAATATTTTTGATATTTTTTTTGTAATCGCTTCATGTTTTTTAAAATTTGCTAAAAACGCTTTATTAGATAAAATTTTTTTTGAATAACCAGGCATACTTAGAAATCTTCCACCTTTTTTTGAAAAATTATTTCTAGCTTTTGAGTGTGCCATTGAATATTTTGTTAAACATAAAACTAAGTTCGAATCATTCATAGCATTAGTGATACTAACTGGAGGTTCAAAACCGTGATTTTTTTTTAAATCAATCTTTTTACAAATTGTAAAAATATTTTTTTGATTTAGTGCAGAAACAAAATACTTTAATATATTGAGAGTAGAAGAGTCATATATTATTAATGCTCTTAGTTTTGACTCAATATTAATAGTATTATTTAAAAAGATATTTATTATTTTTTCGTAAAACATGTAATTTTATTTGTTAAAATTTTATCATCTTAGTATCTCAAACTAATTATTTAATTTCATATAATAGTAAATTTTACAAATAAAAAAACCTAATTTGAAAATTAAATAGTTGATGATCACTTGTCTAATTAATAGCTTTGTTGATTTTGTAAGCAAAGATTTATCAAAGAATTTTAATAATAAAAATTTAACGAGAAAATAATTTGTTAGCAGCCAGTTAAAAAAATAAGATATTGTTTAGTTGCTCGATTTATGAAAATTGGGTAGATTTGAGCAATAGAGATAAAAAGTAATAAAAATATATTTAGAATAAAGGATTAATATGAATAAACCAAGAGTTCTATGTATAATATGTGCTCGAGCTGGATCTAAGCGATTAAAAAATAAAAACCTTAAAAAATTATTTGGCAAACCTTTGATTTACCACACTATTGCACAAGCGAAATCTTCAAAAATATTCAATAAAATTGTTTTTTCAACAGACTCAATTAAATTAAGAAAAATTGCAGTAAATTATGGTGCTGAGGCCTGGTTCATTAGACCAAAAAAGCTTTCAAATGATAAAGCTGCAAAAATGCCAGTTATAAGACATGCAACTTTAGAGGCAGAAAAAAAATATAACTATAAATTTGATTACATTTGCGATCTTGATGTCACATCGCCATTAAGAAAAATAAATGACATCAAAAATGCTTATAAAAAACTTAAACACTCCAAGCAAGATATGTTGATTTCAGGAAATAAAGCTAGAAAAAACCCATATTTTAATATGGTTCAAAAAAAAGGAAAAAATTCACTTAAGCTTGTCATAAAGCCAAAAAAATTTTATGTAAGAACGCAAGACGCTCCTGTAGTTTATGAACTTAATGCTTCAATCTATTTTTGGAAAAGAGATGCATGTTTTAAGCAAAAGGGGCCTTTTTGTAAAAAAACTTATTTTTTTGAAATGCCATATAATAGATCAATTGATATAGATAGTTTATCTGATTTTAAAATGGTGGAATTTTTTGGTAAAAAAATTAATGACTGATTTTAAGAATTTATTTAGTTTAAAAGGTAAAGAGATATTTATAATTGGTGGTAGTGGCCTAATTGGGTCTCAGATTGTAAGTGCATTAGAGCAATATGATGCATTAATTACAGTATTCGACATAGACTTAAAAAATAAAAATAAAAATAAAAATTCAAAAACAAAATATATTAAATTTAATTGTGCTAACGAAAAAAATATTAAAAACTTTTTTATAAATTATATTAAAAAAAATAAATGTCCCGATGTATTAATTAATGCCTCTTATCCCGTCTCAAAGGACTGGAAAAAAAATACATTTAAAGAAATTAAATTTAAATCATTTAAAACAAATATTGAATTACATTTAAATAGTTATGTGTGGATAGCAAAAAGTATCGCTGATCAAATGGCAAAATATAATATTAATGGAAGCATTATTCAATTAAGCTCAATGTATGGTTTAGTAGCTCAAGATAGCAATCTATATAAGAATACCAATATTAGTGAAAATATGACTTATGGAATAGTCAAAAGCTCAACTATTCATTTTACAAAACAAATGGCATCTTATTATGGTAAATACAACATAAGAGTGAATAATCTTGTAATTGGAGGAATAAAGGGACACATAAAAGGTAGCAAAAAAAAACAGGACAATTTGTTTATAAAAAAATTTAATTTAAAGGTTCCTTTAAAAAGAATGGGGGCACCTCAAGAAATTCCTTCATCAGTAATTTTTTTAGCCTCATCAGCTTCCACTTATATTACTGGTTCAAATATTATAATTGATGGTGGATATTCAATTATATGAAAAAAAAAAATTTTAAAATAGGTATAATCGGAGCCGGTTATATGGCTGAAGAATATTTAAAAGTTTTTTTAAAAAAAAAAATAATTTTAGAAGCAATTTATTCAAGAACCATATCTAAATCTGAAATTTTAAAAAAAAAATATAAAATTAAAAAAATATATAAATCACTAAATGATTTAAAAAATGATGATCAAATTAATGCTTTGATAATAGCTGTAAATGCAGAGGCAACCAAAAATATAATAGATAATTTAAATGTTTGTAATTATCGAATTCTTTGTGAAAAGCCTGTTGGTATAAATTTTGATGAGACAAAAAAAATTATTACAAAAATGAAAAACAAAGATTTTTATGTAGCATTAAATAGAAGATTTTATAGCAGCAATCTTAAAGCATTTAATTTAATTATTAAAAATAATGGTAAAAGATTGATTTCAATTAGAGATCAAGAATTACAAAATTCTAGATCAAAACTTTACAATAAAAATTTGATGTATTGGAATTCTGTTCATTTAATTGATTTTATAAATATATACGCAAGAGGTAAATTGCTTAAAATACAACGATTGAAAAAATTTGAAAATAATAAATTTTCTGAAAATATAACTAGGTTATTTTTTTCTAGCAAGGATGAGGTATTGTATCATTGTAATTGGAACTCACCTGGTCCTTGGTCAATAAATATTATTCAAAAAAATCAGAGTTTTGAAATGAAACCACTAGAAAATCTAGTTCAAGAAAAATTAATAAAAGGAAAAAGAATAAGAATTTTTCACGATATTTCAAAAATAGATTTAAAATTCAAACCAGGATTATTTATACAAGTAAATGAATTTTTAAAAATGCTTAATGATAAAAAACATAAACTAGTAAGTTTAAATGACTATTTTAATACAGTTAAGCTAATTAAAAAACTATATGTATAAAATTGCTATAGTTGGTTTTGGATCACTTGGATATAGATATTATGAAGCTATAAAAAGAATTCGAATACCTAATATACAGCTTTTTATAATTGATAAAAAGATTAATTCGATTATGAAAAAACATAATTCGATTAGAAAATATGTCAAAGCTTCAAGCAATTTAAAATCTATTCCAAAAAAAATTAATCTATGTATTATTTCAACAACTTGCCAAAATCGACATATTTTATTAAAAAAAATAATTAATATATCAAATTTTAAAAATTTGATTTTAGAAAAACCATTGACACAAAGCCCCAAAGAATTACTTGAATTGAATAATATTTTGAAACCAGTGCAAAATATTTGGGTCAATACAGATAGAAGATGTGAGGATATTTATAAGTTTGTTAAATCACAAATAAATATAAAAGATAAAGTATCAATGAGAGTCGAAGGTAATAGTTGGGGAATATGCTGTAATAGTCTCCATTACGTTGATTTATTTAATTTTCTAACTAAACAACAGTTACATTCAATAAAGGAAAAAAATATATCAAAATGGTTCCCAGCAAAAAGAAATGGTTTTCAAGAAATAGATAATGCAAAATTACAACTTAAATTTGGTTGTAATGAACTTTTTCTGTTATCAAAAAAAAATTTTTTACCAAAAAACCTAAAGATAACTATTAGAAATAATAATAAAACTTTCTTTATCAAGGAAAAAGAAGATATTTTTGAAATAAAAAATAATAAAAAAAAACTATTTTTTAAAAATGATCCACTTAGTATAAAAATGACAAATATAATAAAAAAAATACTTTTAAAAAATAAATCAGATCTTCCACATTATATAAATTCAGCAAAGCTCTACTATCCATTAATTGATTTTTTTTTAAAAAAATGGAAAGTTAAATTCCCAAATTCCAAAAAAGTTCCAATTACATAATTTTGATGGATGCTTTAATTATAGGTTTTGGATCAGCTGGCAAAAGACACGCAAAAATACTTAAATCAAACAAAAAGATAAAAAAAATTTATATAAAAACAAATCAAAAAATTAAATCTTATAATAAATTTATATTTATTAAAAAAATAAATAAATTAAATCCTGACCTGATAGTGGTAGCTAACGAAACATACAAACATTTCTCTGTTTGCAAATTTCTTGAAAAAAAATTTAATAATAAATTAATACTTTGTGAAAAACCTATTTTTGATAAATTTCATAATTTTGAACCAAAAAAAAATAAATTTTTTGTTGCTTACAATTTTAGATTTCACAAATGCTTACAGTATATAAAAAAAAAAGTAAATTTAGATAATGTTTTTTTTGTAGAAGCTGAAACTTCAAGTTACTTACCTTTGTGGAGAAAAAATATTGATTATTCTAAAAGTTATAGTGCATTTGAAAGTAAAGGTGGTGGTGTATTGTTGGATTTGAGTCATGAAATTGACTATTTAAGATGGCTTTTTAAGGATTTAAAGATCTCAAAAATATTTCAAAAAAAAATCTCCAATTTAGATATTTTTTCTAACGATATTGCTTTAATTTTTGGAAGTATAAATAAAAATACTTTAGTAAAAATTAAATTAACTTACTTTAACAAGTTGCCTAGAAGACATTTATCAATTTGTTTGAAAGATGGTGGTCAAATTTATTTAGATCTATTAAATTCTGAAATTAAATTATTTAATAAAAATAGAAAAAAAACTTTAAAATTAGAAAAGTATTCTCAATTGAAAACTTCAAAAGATATGTACACTGAGATATTTAGGAAAAATTTTAAAAATATTTGTTCTTTAAAGCAAGCACTAGATTTATTAAAACAGATTAAATATAGCAAAAAAATAAACTTTTGATCTTATTTTAAAATCTAATAAAAAATTAAATTTCACCAAATTACAAGATATTATTTAAATTAAGAAAAGATAATTTGCTCTATTCAAGGAAAATTTAGTGAAATATTGATACAAATAATATAATTAAAACTTTAAATTATTAAATTTATGAAAGCAGTAATATTAGCTGGGGGGTATGGTACCCGTCTCTCTGAAGAGACTGATATAAAACCAAAACCAATGATTGAAATAGGCGGCAAGCCCATTATTTGGCACATCATGAAAGTTTATTCCGCTCATGGTATTAATGAATTTGTTATCTGCTGTGGATATAAAGGTTATGTTATAAAAGAATATTTTAAAAATTATTTTCTGCATCAATCCGATGTAACTTTTAATATGCAAGAAAATAAGGTGGAGGTAAAAAATAATAATACAGAAGCATGGAAAGTTTCTTTAGTAAATACTGGGGAAGATGCAAAGACAGGAGGTCGATTAAAACGTGTAAAAGAGTATATTAAAGATGAAGAAGCTTTTTGTTTTACTTATGGTGACGGCTTAGGAGATATAAATATTACTGAGTTAGTTAAATTTCATAAAAATCATGGTAAGCAGGCAACAATAACAGCAACTCGTCCACCTGGTCGCTTTGGAGCTTTACAATTTGGACCAAAAAATATTGTTAAAAGTTTTCAAGAAAAACCAGATGGCGATGGTAGCTGGATAAATGGTGGTTTTTTTGTGTTAAATCCAAGTGTAATTGATTTAATTGAAGATGATCAGACAAGTTGGGAAGCTGAACCTTTGAAAAATCTTTCGAAAAACAATCAACTATATGCATTCAAGCATGATAAGTTTTGGCAACCAATGGATACTTTGAGAGATAAGAAAATACTTGATGAGTTGTGGAACAAAGATCAAGCTCCATGGAAAATATGGAAATAAATTATAATTTTTGGAGTGGCAGATCAGTTTTTCTTACAGGCCACACAGGTTTCAAAGGAGGATGGCTTGCACTTTGGTTAACAGAAATGGGTGCAAAAGTTTATGGCTATTCGCTTGATGCCACAACTAGTCCAAATTTTTTTAAAATAGTAAATTTAAAGGATAAAATTGAAAATTCTACTATAGGTGATATTCGTAATTTATCTGATTTAATAAAATCTATAAAAGCTGCAAAACCATCAATTATATTTCATATGGCCGCACAAGCTATTGTTAGAAAATCTTATGATGACCCAATTGAAACTTATACAACAAATGTTATTGGTACAGTTAACATTTTAGAGGCTGCAAGAAAAGTAGATACTGTTGAAGCAATCATAAATATTACAACTGATAAGTGTTATGAAAATAAAGAATGGAATCGGCCATATCAAGAAACTGATAGACTGGGTGGATTTGATCCTTACTCAAGTAGTAAAGCTTGCTCTGAGCTTGTAACAGATGCTTATAGAAATTCATTTTTAAAAACCGAGATAAAGGTTGCGACTGCAAGAGCAGGTAATGTAATTGGAGGTGGGGATTGGGCACAAGACCGTCTACTTCCAGATTTTTTTCGTTCTATAAACAATAATGAGGTATTACATATTCGTTCGCCTAATGCCGTTCGTCCATGGCAGCATGTTCTTGATCCTTTGTCTGGTTACTTAATATTAGCTGAAAAACTGATTAAGAATGGAAATAATTTTGCAGAATCTTGGAATTTTGGTCCAGATGAGTCTGGTTCTAAAACAGTAATGTGGATTTTAGATAGAATATCAAAAAAATTCGCAAATGCTAAATGGATAATAGAGAAACAAGAACAAAAACATGAAGCGACATTATTAAAATTAGATATTTCTAAAGCAAAATTAAAATTAGGTTGGACTCCAAAATGGAATTTGGAAAATGCGATTGATAATATAGCTGAATGGCATATTGCGTATCAAAATAATGAAAAAATATCAGAGTTTTCAATTAAACAAATCAAACTTTATCAAAGTTTATGAGTAATTTTATTTTACAAAAAACATCTATAGAAAATCTAAAAATAATTGTTCATCAACCCAGTAAAGATGAAAGAGGATCTTTAAGTAGGTTGTTTTGTAAAGATAAACTTTCTCAATTAATAGATAAAAAAACAATACAACAAGTAAATAAATCGTATACCAAAAAAAAAGGAACAGTTCGCGGATTACATTATCAGCACCCGCCATTTGCAGAAATCAAAATCATTTCTTGCATAAAGGGAAAGGTGTGGGATGTAGCTGTTGATTTGAGAAAAGGATCTTCAACTTTTTTAAATTATCATGCCGAGTTACTAAGTAGTGATAATAATAAAAGCTATTTAATACCAGAGGGTTTTGCTCATGGTTTTCAAACACTTACTCCAGATTGTGAAATGCTGTACTTTCATACTGAAAATTATAATAAAGAATTTGAAGGTGCAATAAACGCTATTGATCCAATGATTAATATAAATTGGCCAGAACAAATTACTCAAATTTCAAATCGTGACAGTAATCATTCTATGTTAACTAATAACTTTAAAGGAGTAGAATTGTGATAAATTGTCGTCACTGCAAGACACCTTTAGAACATACTTTTTTAGATCTTGGTTGCACTTCACCTTCTAATTCTTATCTAGATAAAGAAGATCTAAATCGCGCTGAAGTTCATTTACCTTTAAAGATTAAAGTTTGTAATCAATGTTGGCTAGTCCAAACAGAAGATTATATTGATGCAGAGTCTCTTTTTTCACCAGAATATGCTTATTTTTCCAGTACATCGAGTAGTTTTCTTTTGCACGCAAAAAATTATACAGATAAAATAATAAAGTATTGTGATTTAAATGATAAGAGCTTTGTTATAGAAATCGCATCAAACGACGGTTATCTGTTAAAAAACTTTACAGAAAAAAATATTTCTTGCTTAGGAATAGAGCCAACCAACAGTACAGCAGAAGTTGCTGAAAAATTAAATATTCCAGTTTTAAGAAAATTTTTTAGTGAAGCTTTAGCCAAAAAACTTGTGGGTGAAGGAAAGAAAGCAGATTTAATTATTGGAAACAATGTATATGCACATGTGCCAGATATTAATGATTTTACTAAAGGACTGAAGACTATTTTAAAGCCAGGAGGGTCAATTACCTTGGAGTTTCCTCACTTAATGCGCTTAATCAATCAAACTCAATTTGATACAATTTATCATGAACATTTTTCATACTTATCTCTTTATACTGTATCCCGTATTTTTTCTCAGTTTGGTCTTCGAGTTTGTCATTTGGAGGAGATATCAACACATGGTGGAAGTTTAAGAGTTTATGGTTGTCATCAAAATGATAAACGTGAAACCTCAAAATCAGTACATGAAATCTTAAAAGAGGAAGAATCTCAAGGACTTAAGGATTTAAAAACCTATGTTAAATTTAAAGAAAAAGTGAATAAAATTAAAGATGATTTAGTCTTATTTTTAATTGAACAAAAACGTTTAGGAAATAAGGTTGTAGCATATGGTGCGGCAGCAAAAGGTAATACCATTTTAAACTACGCAGGAATAAAAAATGATTTGTTAAAGTTTGTGGTGGATAAATCAACACACAAACAAGGAAAATTTCTTCCTTCAAGTCGTATCCCTATAGTAAGCGAAGAGAAGATAATCGAATTAAAACCTGAATATATTTTAATATTGCCTTGGAATATTAAAGATGAAGTAATTGAACAGCTCAGCTATATTAAAAAATGGGATGGTAAGTTTGTAGTAGCTATACCTAAAATTAAGATCATGAAATGATAAAATTAATAATTTAATAAAAAAATGTATTTTTCTGAATTACGAAGTAAAAAAATTGGAGTTATAGGCAAAGGATATATTGGTTCAAACTTAATCAATTATTTGAAAAGTTTGAAAATTAATCCAATATCAATCACAAAAGAAAATATAGATATTATAGAAAAAGAGTTTTTTGATTATATTATAAATTGTGCTGGTAATAGTGGAGATTTTAGACAAAAATTAATTGAAACTGTAGAGTCAAATGTTAGTCTAAATAGTTATATTCTGGAAAAAGCAAAAATAAAATATAACTATATATATTTAAGCTCTAGTAGAGTTTATGGATTTTCGAATGATGATAATTTTATTTTTGAAGAAGATTCATATAATTGTTATAATAGTTTAAATTTAGATTATATATATGATGGAAGTAAAAAATTAGCTGAGAGCTTGCTAATTAATTACTCTGATTCTGTAAATTACAAAATCGCAATTTTAAGATTATCAAATGTCTATGGCAATTTTGATTTTTTGGATGATACGACTTTAATCAAAAAGATAATCAGATATAAGAAAGAGTCTCTTAATAATTTAAGCGTTAAGGAAAACAGATACTCAAAAAAAGATTATATTCATATAAATGATGTGGTAGAAAATATTACGAATATCTTGTTAAAAATAAAAAGAACAGATGTATATAACTTGTCGTATGGAAAAAGTTACTCTATTGATAACATCTCTAATTTTTTGAATTTAAATATAGAAAGTGATGAAACTATTAAACCAATTTATTCAAATTTATCTAATAGCAAAATTAAAAAAGAATTTTCTATTGATTTTAAGTATGATTTTGAAAATGGGTTAAAAATTTAATTTTATTTAGGAAGAAATTATGGAAAAAATACAACAATTTGTTAGAGAAAGAGAAGAGAGAATTAAAAAAAACAGTGAAGATACACAATTAAGAAGCTTAGCAGACCAGTGGTTGCAACATAGCATGATGAAACAATATGTTTACAATTTTTCCTGGTTAGGTAGGCCAATAATTCAAAGTCCACAAGATATAATGGCATTGCAAGAAATTATTTGGAATGTAAAGCCTGATATAATTATAGAAACTGGAATCGCTCATGGTGGTTCGCTCATACTCAGCGCTTCTATGCTCACACTTTTGGAGGCTTGTGGTGAGATAGAAAACGGTCAAGTGCTAGGAATTGATATAGATATACGAGAGCATAATAAAAAAGCAATAGAAGCTCACCCTATGAGCAAAAAAATTACAATGTTTCAAGGCTCAAGTATAGATAAAGAAATGATTGAAAATGTGCATCAGTTTATAAAGAAAGGTAAAAAAATACTAGTATGTTTAGATAGCAATCATACTCATGAACATGTTTTGGCAGAATTAAAAGCTTATGCACCGCTTGTGAGTATTGGAAGTTATTGTGTGGTATTTGATACTCTTGTACAAGATATGCCTAGTGAGTTTTCAAAGGAAAGGCCTTGGGGCAAAGATAATAATCCAAAAACAGCAGTTTGGGAGTATCTTAAAGAAAATGATAATTTTGTGATAGATAAAAACATAGAAAATAAAATATTAATTACTGTTGCACCCAGTGGTTACTTAAAACGTGTTATATAAAATATATAATAAAATATTAAATGAAAAATGTTGGCCTAGCAGAAGTTTTAAAAATTAATGTAAAGCCAATTCTTCATAGTTTTGAAAAACTGATTGGGCCAAGTTCAAAATGGAACAGATTGTTTAATAAGTCAAATTGGTCTAAATATACAAATTTAGGTAATCAACATGTAAAGTCTCCTATATTTAAAAAAAAATATCGTGATATTTTACGTGTTGCCAGTCAACATATGGGTTTAAGTGATTTTTATCATCAGGCTCAACCTACTTTTAGAATCCAATTGCCTGGCTCTAAATCGGTAACATTTCATAATGATTATTTAATATCAGGACACGGTAAGAATATTCTTAATTTCTGGTTTCCACTAACCAATGTAAATCAAGAAAATTGTCTTTGGTTACTTGAAGATAAACAGTCTAAAATGTTACTTAAAAAATTTAAGTCTGAACAATTATCTTTAAATTTGCTAGACTCTATTGCTAGAGAAAATTCTAAGCCTGCTTTGATTAGAAAAAATGAAATGCTATGTTTCTCTAACAAAATACTCCACGGGACAGTTCATAATAACAGCGATCAGGTCAGAGTTTCTTTAGATTTTCGATGCTTACCAATTGATGAAGATCCAGGCACCAGAGTGTTAGATGTTGATTATATAAAGTTATCTCAACCAAAAAAAAAATTGTTGACACAATGTGTATCTGTTGTCTTTCAGTCTGGTGATGTTAAACATATAGGGCACAATGCGCAAAGAGTAGTAATTAATGATTACGCTATAAAGCACGGCTTTTCTATTATAAAAGAAACTTCTGAATGGCATCATTTAGATTTTTATCCAGAGATATTAGATATTTTAGAAAGTCATCCAAATACACCTATTTTAATTTTTTCTAAATCTTCATTCAATTTAAAATCTAAAGCGTGGAAATCATTAGCAATTAAGTTAAAAAATCATGGCAGCAGGATATATTTTTGTTTAGAAAATGAAATTTTTTAATAATGAAAAACATTTTAGTAGTTGGTATAGGTAACTTCGGTTCATGGTGGGTTTTATCTTTATCCAAAATTAAGACGCCAGCAAAAATTTATTGTTTTGACACTGATCAATCAAAATATAATGTATTAAAAAAAAGACTAGATAATGACAAATCGCTTGCGTTAAATGAACACAAATTGTGTTTTATAAATTCTATTAGTGATGCACAAAAAAACTTAGATGTAATTGTTGTTTCAACCAATGCAGATATTCGTTTAAAGATTATTCAAGAACTTAGACAATTATATTCTACGAAAAATTGGATTATTGAAAAAGTATTAGTTCAGTCATCGGATCAACTTAAAACTTTAGTAGACTGTCTTGATAAACAAAAAGTTTATGTAAATCATAGTAGAAGATTGCAACCTGCAACTAAATTTTGTAAGAATATATTGGATAATAACGCGCCATTAAAAAAAGTTAGATATTTAGGAGGACGCTGGGAACTTTTAAGTAATTCTTTTCATTTTATAGATTTATTTTCTTATTGGTTTGATGCTGAGTTAATAAAAATTGACACAACAGAATTAAACAATCATTGGCATCCATCAGCTACACGCCATGGTTTTTTTGATGTTAGAGGAATTCTTAAAGTGAAATTTAATAACAACATTGAATTAATAATGGATTGGAGTAAAGATAATAATGATTCAACTTGGATTTTTGATTATGTTGATGAGGAGATTAAATATCACGAATTATCAGGAGAAATTTTTAAAAATAATATTCTTTTAAAAAGCATGCCCTTGCTAAAATTTAGTGAAATGGGACAATTTTTAGAGCCAATTTTAATAGGTAATAATAAAAGTGAAAAGATACTCCCACAATTGATAGAAGTTAAAAAAAGTACATCTCTTTTGCTTGACGCTTTTTTAAACCATTGGAGAGTCAGTAATGATAAAGAAAGTCAAATCGTACCGATCAGTTAATGCCATTAAGAATGAATTATATTTATTTCTTTTTAAATCTTTATTTCCTGGTATAGATTTTTTTTATTAAAATTAAATTTTGTCCAAATGTCACAAGATATATTAAATAAATTAACGATAGTTATAATATCTTATAATAGACAAAAATACTTAAAACGAATTATCAAATTTTGGTCAAATTATAAGGTGAATATTTTAATTATAGATGGGAGCTTAAATAAATTAGAAGATGATTTTACAAATTACAAAAATTTAACATACATACATAGTCAAAAAAGTTTGTACGAAAGATATTTGAATTCAGTTGATTTTATTAAAACAGAGTTTGTTATTTTAGCTTGTGATGATGAATTTTATCTACCTTCAGCATTACGTTCATGCATTAATTTTTTATTATCAAATCCAAGCTATTCAAGTTGTGGGGGTCGCGCAATAGGTTTTCGCACTAAAAAAAAAAAAATATTTGGCATTAGGCAGTATTCTAAATTAAAAGATTTTGATTTAATTGACAATAATGCGAAAGTAAGAGCTCATACTCATTTTTCAGCCTATGTCCCAGCTCATTTTTATTCAGTGATTACAACAAATATATGGAAAATTGTAATTTCAAATGTTTTTAAAAAAAAATTTAATTTTTTTGGTTCATTTGAATTACAAGTAGAATTTTTGATTACTATATCTGGAAAATCAAAAATAATTTCAGAACTAATGTGGTTGAGAAATAATGAAGAAACAAAAATCAATATCGAAAGTGATCCAAAAATAGATATTTGGTGGAATAATGGAAAATTTGAGAAAGAAAAAGAGATATTTCTATATAATATGAAAAAAATTGTTAATAAACTTGACTTAAATCAAGAGTCAAAATTAGACGAACATACTATTAAAAATATTTTTGAAACATATGTCCAAAAAATAAATCAAAATACTAAAAAAAATTATTTAAGGAAAATTTCAAAATTAATACCATATGAAATTAAAGCATTAATCAAGTTTATTAAAAAATGGTACCATATAAAAACTTACAGGTATAGACCTATTTTAAATGAAAAAAATTTTTCAGAGGAGATCAAAGTGCTTGAAAAAGAAAAAATTTTTATTAATCAAGAAGAATTAAATAAAATAACTTCAATCTTAATTGATCAAAAATAGTTATGTTTAATATATTTTTTAAAAAAATTAAGAAACTTATCAAAATCAAATTTCTTTTTAGTTTTCCAATTAAAAAGAAAATACTTCTTTATGACGAGTCTAATGTAAAAATATTAAAGGATATAATCAGACAAGATTTTAATGTAATTAAAATTCGAGAGATAGAAATTTATTTTTGGATTTTTATTAAACAAATTTTTTTTTTAGACTTTAGTTATACTACTTATTGCAAGAATTTTATAAGTTATACATCACCAAAGATAGTTATTTCAATTAATGACTCAAAAGTGCGATTTTTTGAATTAAAGAAAAAATTTAAAAATATAAATTTTATCTCAATGCAAAGTGGAGGTCGTTATCCAACAAATTTTAAAAACAAAGAATTCTTAAATAAAAATTTTTATTGTGATAATTTTTTTGTTTTTAACGAATACTATATTAAACAATATAAGAAGATTATAAATTCAAATTTTCATGTTTTAGGAGCTTACAGAAATAACATTGTTAAAGTTAAAAAATCTAGTAATAAAAATTTTTTACTTATTTCTGAATATGATAAAGATGGAAGAGATAAAAAAGTTATTAAATCTTTCTGTAAATTATTAGAATTGCTCAATATATATTTTTCTAGATCAAATAAAAAAATTCATATTCTTTTAAGACGTAAGAATTCCACTCAAAAAGAGGAGATGGAGTTTTACAATAAATATTTTGAGTCTAATTGTGTTTTTCATAATATTTTTGATTGGAAAAAAAGTTATCAAACAGTAGATAAATTTGAGAATATTATATTCATGCAGTCAACACTTGGTTATGAAGCGACTGCAAGAAAAAAAAAGGTTGCATGTTTTCAAACAAGTTTGACAGGAAGTAAATTTTGGTTTGGATGGCCAAAACCTTTTCAAAAGAAACATTATTTTTTTACATCTAAAAATTTGTCTTATAGTGAAGTAAAAAGAATTTTGACGAATTTAAATAATTGCAGCCAATCTACTTGGGAAAAAAAATATTATAACTCTATAAAAGATTTAGTATTTATAAATAAAAATAATGAAAAATTTAGAGAAATTTTATCTAAAATACTTAAAAATTCAATTTGACTTAAATTTTTTCTAAAAATCTGCCAATTGAATGTTAAGGTATTTTTAATTTTAGTTTTTTGATTTTAGACGATTAGATAATATTTTATTTATGCAGACAGTTAAAAAAATTTTATTTTTACTCACATCTAGTGAAATCAAAAAAGCCATATTACTATTAATCATGATTTTGGTAATGGCTTTATTAGACATGCTCGGTGTTGCATCTATACTTCCTTTTATGGCAGTCCTCTCATCTCCTGAGATAATCGAAACTAATATGATATATAATGAAATGTTTGAGATTTCTAAGAATTTTGGAGTTGAGAATGCTCGACATTTTATTTTTGGTTTAGGTGTCTTACTGTTCATATTATTAGTTACTTCTATTTCTTTCAAGGCTCTTACACTTTATGTGCAAGTAAGATTTGTTCAGATGCGCCAATACAGTCTTAGCAAACGTCTAGTTGAGAGATATTTGAATCAACCATATAGTTGGTTTTTAAATCGTAATAGTGCAGAACTAGGAAAAACTATTTTAACAGAAGTAAATCAAGTAATTGGATCTGGTGTGAGGCCTTTGTTGGACTTGATTGCGGGAATTTTTGTAACTATAGCAATTGTTGCTTTACTGGTCATAACCAATACTAAAATTTCAATGATAATTGGTTTTTCACTTATATTAGCATACGCAATAGTATTGATGATTTCACGAAAATATCTTCATAAATTTGGAGATCAGCGTTTGAAAGCAAATGAATTAAGATTTATTTCAGTCAGTGAAGCTTTTGGAGCGGCTAAGGAAATAAAAATTGGGGGATTAGAGAAAATTTATTTAAAACGTTTTTCTGATCCCGCCCACATATTTGCTCGAGCTATTACAAAAGCAAGTATTTTCGCTGAATTTCCTAGATTTGTTTTTGAAATTATTGCATTTGGTGGGATTTTGTTAGTAACACTTTATTTAATGACTCAAACAGGTAATTTTAGTGATGTTTTACCAATTTTAAGTTTATTTGTTTTTGCAGGTTATAGATTAATGCCTGCATTACAAAAAATTTATGCATCTATAGCCACACTTACATATATTGGACCATCTCTTGATAAACTGTATGCTGATATAAAGACATTAAAGAAAACCGATCAACATCAGTATCAAAATACCTTATCAATTAATAAATCTATTACTTTAAAAAATATACACTTCAATTACCCAAACACAACAAGGACAGCGTTAAAAAATATTAATATTTCTATTCCTGTAAAATCTACTGTAGCTCTTGTTGGTGCTACAGGAAGTGGTAAAACAACAATAGTCGATATAATTTTAGGATTACTTGAAGCTCAAAAAGGAAACTTAGAGGTTGATAGTCAAATTATAACAAAACAAAACCTTAGAGCATGGCAGCAATCCATTGGATATGTTCCTCAAAATATATTTTTAGCTGATGATACAATAGCCGCAAATATAGCTCTAGGAGTTGAAACTAAAGATATTAATCAATTAGCTTTAGAAAAAGCATCTAAAATTGCAAATCTACATGAATTTGTAGTAAACGAACTGCCAAATAAATACCAAACTTCTGTTGGCGAACGAGGTGTAAGGTTATCAGGTGGTCAGAGACAACGTATTGGAATTGCTAGAGCTTTATATCATGATCCTCAAGTGCTCATTTTAGATGAAGCAACAAGTGCTTTAGATAATCAAACTGAAAAAGCTGTAATGGATGCAGTAAATAATATTAAGAAAGATATTACTATTATCTTAATTGCTCATCGATTAAATACAGTAAAAAATTGTGATATAATATTTAAAATTGATAAAGGTCAACTTATAAGTGAAGGCACTTATAAAGATTTAATCTATCCCGTAGAAAATTCTAACACGATAATATAAAAAAGATTAATTAATGTTTATCTATAAAGGAAAAAGAAATTACCTGCATAGTTCTGATGTAATTAGCTTTATCAATAAAAATTATTCATTTAATAAAATTGATATAAAATTTCATAAAATATTAACATCTCAACCAAAAATTATTATTACTAATACACTAAATAAAAAAAGTCATCATGCAAGTATTGTGGCCAAAATTGAAAAAAAAAACATTAAAAAATTTTTATTATTCAAAGAGACAAAAGTTAAAATAAAAAATGATTATTCTTATGATGAAAACCTCTTGAATAAATTTTTTAAATTAACTAATAAAAATGTAAAATGTGATCTAAATACAGAAATTAAATATATTGATCTTATAGTTTCAATGTCAAAATTTTGGCATGTAACAAAAATTAAAAGAAAAAAATGGTTAGTAGCAAGGGTAAATTTATATAAAAAAATTTATGATAAACAAAATAAGCAAATATCAATTAGATTTAATAAAATAATGAATAATTCTTATACAGAGTCTGAAATAATGATTAATAAAAGTATATATGGTAAAATCTATTTTCAAGGTATTGGAAAATGATTACATTAAAACAAATAGAATTTTTATTACCCAAAAAAAAAATAAAAATTAAAGAAAAATATAAGTTAGTAAGTAATGCATTTTTAAAAAATAAAATTGGAGCCACTTCATTACCAAGGTTATCTAATAAGGAGTCGGTAGTAAATCTTTGTACTAAAGTGTCAAAAAAAATAGATATTAAAAAAATAAAAAAAAAGATTGGAGCTATAATTTTGTGTAGTCAAAATCCTGATTACAATGGTCTTCCACATAACTCATCAATTATTCATAATAATTTAGGATTAGATAATAACGTAGCATGTTTTGATATATCGCAAGGTTGTGCTGGTTATCTATTTGGCTTAGTAGCATCTCAATCATTTATAAAAAATAATCAATACGCACTTTTATTTACGTGCGATCCTTATTCAAAAATAATTTTAAATAATGATTTTAATACTGATATTTTATTTGGTGACGCAGCTACTGTTTCTATTTTAAAAAAAGGTGGACCTGGAAAAAAACTAATTGATTATGAATTTTTCAGTTATGGAGGAGAATATGAGGCAATTATAAACGATAATGGTTTAAAAATGGATGGAAAAAAAGTTATGAAATTCTGCACCAGTATTGTTCCTTTAAAAATAAAAAATTTTTTAAAAAAAAATAATTTAGATATTAATTCAATAGATCAATTTTATTTTCATCAGGGCAGCAAATATATTATTGATCAAATATCTTATCATTTGAATATTCCAAAAAGATCAAAACCACCGTTTATAAAAAATATTGGTAATACCGTTTCGTCAACATTGCCAATTTTAATGAAACAATATAATTACAAAACTAAAAAAAAAATTCTTATTTGTGGTTTTGGAGTAGGTTTATCGGTTTCTATTGGAATTTTAAATTAATAATATAGAGTTAATCAAATGTTTGATAATAAAATAAAAAAAAAAATAGAAAATGAAATTTCAAAAAAAATAAATTTTGAAAAAAATTTTATGGAAAACAACTTAGATTCGTTAGATTTAATTACTGCTATCAGCGTAATTGAGGATGAATATAAAATTGAAATAAAAGAGAAAGATTTAAAAAAAATTAATAACTTTAAAACGTTATATGCTTTTATTAAAAAACATAAATGAGAAGCAATTATAATTTAGATGATTTAATCAAATGTTGGAATAAATTAAATATTACTAAAGGTGACGTTGTTTATGTAACAGGAAACTTGTCCTATTTAGGACTTTATAAAACTCCCAAGAAGATACTTCCTGATTATTACAATACATTATTAAATGCTATTGGAAAAAAAGGGACAATTGTTTTTCCAACACATTCATGGAGTTTGGTTAAAAGTAACAAAACCTTCTCTCCAAAACATACCCCAAGTGAAACAGGAGTTTTAACTGAGTATTTAAGGATACAAAAGGGAGCGTATAGACAATTTCATCCTTTTTCATCAATATCAGCAATTGGTAAATATGCAAAGTATATTACCGAAAGTAAAAGTAAACATGCCAATGGTCCTAACTCTCCTTTTGATAAAATTATAAAATTAAATGCCAAGTTTATTTCGATAGGTCTAGCCCCAAATTTAACATGTTCACAAATTCATCATATAGAGTTTATGTTAGGTGTTCCCTACAGATTTGTTAAGGAGTTTAATGTCAAAATTAAAAAGAAAAAATTATTTAGAGAAAAATTTTACCTATCTGTTTGTTATAGTGAGATTAAAGATAATCATAGAGACAAAAATAAAAAAATTTTTGATAATTTTAAAAAAAAAAATAAAATTTATACAGACAAACTGGGAAAAGGTAATATCTACTTATATTCTATAAATGATTTTTATAAAGAAACGATGAGTTTAATGGAAAATGATATATATGTTTGGTTAAAAAAAATGCCAAAAATAAAAAAATGGATCTAAAAATAATTGCTAAATTAAGAGTTTAAAAAAAATTTAATACATGATTGGTAATGATATACATAAATTAGCTAAACAGCTTTGGCCATATAATAGGAGTCTAACTGGTCAGGGAGTAATTGATACTTTAAATCAAATTTCTAATCATATACCTAATTTAAATATTAAATCTATAAAATCTGGCACTAAAGTATTTGACTGGGTAATTCCAAAAGAGTGGGAAGTTCATGAAGCTTATATTGTAACTCCTAATGGTAAAAAAATATGTGATTTTTCTAAAAACAATCTTCACCTAGTTGGATACAGTATACCTTTTAAAGGAACTCTAAGTTTAAATGAATTAAAAAAGAATTTATATACTTTGCCAAAACAACCAAAGGCAATCCCATATATAACAAGTTACTATAAGGAAAGATGGGGTTTTTGTCTATCACAAGAACAGTTTGATACTTTAGATGATGGGTTATACAAAATTGTAATCTCTTCTACTTTGTCTGATGGTAAAATGAATTACGGCGAGCTGTTAATTAAAGGTAAAAGTGATAAGGAAATATTTTTAAGTACTTATATCTGCCATCCTTCCATGGCTAATAATGAATTATCTGGTCCAACAGTTGTTACTTTTTTGGCAAAATGGTTACAAATGGTTAACCAATTAGAGTATAGCTATCGTATAGTGTTTATCCCAGAAACAATTGGTTCCATTGCTTATTTAAGCCAAAATTTCAAAGAAATGAAAGATAAAACTATTGCTGGATATAATGTAACTTGTGTTGGCGATGATAGAGCTTATTCATTTGTACCATCAAGAAATGGTAAAACGATAAGTGATAAAATTGGCAAACATGTTCTTAAGTGGATTGATCGTAATTTTGTACAATATAGTTGGTTGGATAGGGGTAGTGATGAACGTCAGTATTGTGCACCTGGAATTGATTTGCCAATCGCTTCTATTTTAAGAACAAAATATGGAGAATATGATGAGTATCATACTTCGTTAGATGATTTAGAAAACGTAGTTACTCCAAAAGGTCTTAATGGGGGTTATTGGGCAATTAGAAAAGCAATAGAAGCAATCGAAAAAAATAAGAAATATAAAGTTTCTGTTAAGTGTGAACCTCAGATGAGTAAGCGAGGATTGTACCCAACTCTTTCTACAAAAGCATTTGACAAGGAAGTTAAGTTGATGATGGATTTCATTAGTTTTTGTGATGGTGAATGTTCACTTCTTGAAATTGCTGATAATCTAAATGTACCAATGTGGGATTTGTATGATATTGCACAAAAGCTTGAAAGTCATAACTTGATTCATGTAAATAAATGATAAAAATTTAAATAGTATAAAAATGAAATATGAAAATTAATAATCTTAATTTAAGTAATTTAAAAAAAAAAAAAATTAATTATAGAGAGTACTTAATTAAAAATACAAAATTAAGTATATCACAAATTACAAGTCTTTCCTACGATTTACAGTCAGGCAGTTATATTAAATTTCATAAAAAATTATTAAAAGGCAAAAAAAAAAACATCTATCTTCAAAATATGAAACGTCTATTCAAATATATTAAAAGTGAAAATTTTAAAACTATTTTAGACTTTGGAACAGGTGAAGGAACAAAACTTCCAAGTATTTTAAAATACAAAAAAAAACTCAAAAAACTTTATGCATGTGATGTTTCATTTAATAGACTGCATGTAGGATGTAATTATTTGAAAAAAGAATTAAAAAAAAATCAATTATCAAAAATTTTTTTATTTTGTAATAAAGACTTTGAATTACCATTTAAAGAGAGCTCTATAGACGTAGTTCTTACATTTGGTGTGTTTGAAAATATGACAAATAAAAAAATGAACGATATGTTTTTGGAATTATTAAGAGTTTCAAAAAAAAGATTAATATTAGTTGAGCCAAGAAATAGCAATATTACAGATACTGAATTACAAAGGATGAAAAAATTTAAATTAAATTTTAATTTAAACAAAATTTTAAAAAAAAATAATATAATATTTGTTGAAGATTTATGGAGTAAAAGCGTTAAAGATGCAACACCATATTCAATTAGAATAATAGATAAATATAGTAAATCCTCAAATGATATTAAATTTTATCTTAAAAATGAAAATTACCCGCTTGAAAAAATAGATAATTTTTTTTCCAATAAATTTGGAAAAATTATTCCCATAATAAATAATATTACAATATTTAGGTCCCTGAAAAATTTATATTATTTTAAATAAAATTAATTTAATTTTTTTTAAAATATTTTTTAAATTATATGAATTTATTTATAATTTTATAAGACATGTCTATCAGGATATATTTGCAATAAATTAATGACAATCTTGTATATGACTGCTAAGTATTAAAATATTTGATATGATTAAAAATTCTAACATTCTGATCACTGGAGGAACGGGCTCATTTGGTCATAGTTTTGTATCACTAACTTTAAAAAAATATAATCCCAAACGTTTAGTAGTCTTCTCACGTGATGAAATGAAACAATGGGAAATGGCAAAAAAGTTTAATGATGATCCAAGAATACGTTTTTTTATTGGAGATGTGCGCGATAAAGAACGATTACATCGCGCCTTACATAGTGTGGATTATGTTGTACACGCAGCAGCAACTAAAATTGTTCCAACTGCAGAATATAATCCATTCGAATGTATCAAAACAAATATTAATGGTGCCATGAACTTAATTGATGCTTGCATAGATCAAAATGTAAAAAAGGTAGTAGCACTCTCAACTGACAAAGCCAGTAGTCCTATTAATCTCTATGGAGCAACTAAGTTTGCATCCGACAAATTGTTTGTTGCAAGTAACTCATCTTATGCAAGTGGACATGAGACAAAATTTTCAGTGGTAAGATACGGAAATGTTATGGGTTCAAGAGGATCTGTAATACCATTTTTTTTGTCACTAAAAAACCAAGAGGTTTTGCCTATCACAGATAATAGAATGACACGTTTTATGATATCTTTAGAGCAAGGTGTTGAATTAGTGTGGCATGCTTTTAAAGATATGTTGGGAGGTGAAATTTATGTTAAAAAAATCCCTTCTATGAAAGTTACAGATATTGCGAAAGTTATTGCTCCTAAAGCAAAACATAAAATTATAGGAATTCGTCCTGGAGAAAAATTACACGAACAAATGATTAGTATTGAAGATAGTTATTCAACATATGAATATTTAAATTATTATAAAATTTTACCGCAGATTAATGACTGGGGAAAAGATAAGTTACGGATCAAAAATGGTAAAAAAGTACCCGAAGGATTTGTTTATAGTAGTGAAAATAATTCAGAGTGGGTCACAAAAGATGAATTAAAAAAATGGCTTTCTTTGAATAAAAATTACATAGGTCAAATATAAACAATAATATAACTTAAAAATATTATATTAAATAAATTAGTTAAAATTTAGGAATATAAACTAAGATGTATTTCAATTATTAATAATGAACATAAATCAAATACAATTTAGAGAAATTAAAATTTCAGATGCAAAAAAAATTTTAAATTGGAGAAGAAAAGATAGAATAACAAATTTTCAATTTACTGATATTAAAAATTCTATTAAACTTCAAAGAAAGTGGATTTTAGATTCTTATAAGAAAAAAAATTATTACCATTGGATTATATTATATAAAAAAAAAACAATAGGCTTTATTAGTATAAATGACATAGATCTAAAAAAAAAAGAAACAACATGGTCATGGTACATTGGTAATAAAAATTATTTTGCTTTAGGAGGTTACGTCCCTCCATATTTATATAATTGGATATTTAGAAAATTAAAAATAAATAGAATTTATGCCAATGTTTTTATTAATAACTATAATGTAATTCAAATTCATAAATTACATGGATACAAAACTTTAAAAAAGGTATACATAAGAAAAAAAAAAAACAAGGACATAAAATATATTAGAATGATATTGTCAAAAAAAAATTGGAATTTTAAAAAATATAAAAGATATAAATCTGATTTTCCAATTTTAAACTGGAAAAAATAAAATAATGAAAAAAAATAAAGTAATAGATTTAAAATTTATGCAATCTGTTTTCAAAGTAGCTTTAAATAATAATACCAAGATAATTCTTTCTTCTAAATTTGAAAAAGTAAAAGGTTGGGACTCGTTAGGTCACATGAAGATTATAAGTGAAATTGAAAAAAAATTATCTATAAGTTTTGAAATAGATGAAATTATTGGAATTAACACAGTTAAAAAACTAATTGAGTTAACAAAGAAAAAAGTTATGTAATGTCATCATTATATAAAATATTTTCAAAAAATATTAAAAAAGAACCTAGTAAAATTTTTATTTATAGTTTTAATGAAACTTTAAATGGAGATAGCTGTAAAAAAAGAATTAATTTTTTAAGAAAATTTATTAAAAAATATAAAATAAAAAACATTGGTATAAATTATAAAAATTCGACTGATTGGTTTTTCTGGTATTTGGCAGCAGATTCTTATGATTGTCAAATAGTTTTAATAAAAAATGACACTAAAAAAAAAGAACTTAATAAAATAAAAGCTAAATATCAGATAGATTACATTGCAGGTAAAATCCCAAAAAAATTTAATTTAAAATTAAAAATCAAAAGCAATAATAAAAGTAAAAGAAGAGATATATTATTTACATCTGGATCTCTAAACTTTGCAAAAGGAGTAATTATATCTGAAAAAGCTTATTTACACGTTGCGAAAATTTTAGTTAATAAATTAAATCAAAATGATAATGATATTGAGCTGTTATCAATGCCATTTGACCATTCTTTTGGATTAGTTAGATTGAGATGTTGTATTTTTGCAGGAACAAAAATTTTTATTTCTGATGGACTTAAAAAATTCCCAGAAATATTTAAATTTTCACAAGAAAATAAGATATCTGGTCTTTCATTAGTTCCATCTGGTTTAGAATTAATTAAATTATTACTTAAAGATAAAGTCAATTTATTTTCTAAAAAGCTTAATTATATTGAAATAGGAAGTAGCCACATAAGTAAAGAAGTGCGTGTTTGGTTAAAAGAGAATTTTTTAAAAACCAACATTATACACCATTATGGAATGACTGAAGCCTCAAGAAGTTTTTTGTTATCTAGGGGCAAAAGAGACGACCTAAAAAAAAATATAAATCTAATTGGTAAAATTATACCAGGATGTAAATATAAAATAGATGAAACAAATGGTGAATTATTATTAAAAGGTAAAAATTTATTTGATGGTTATTTCGATCAAGAAAATAAGAGTTTTAATAATGGATGGTTTAGAACAAGGGATATTGTAAAAAAGAAATCAAATAATTTGTATTTAATTGGTCGAGCAGATAATCAATTTAATATTGGAGGCAATAAGATTCAAGCAGAGATGATTGAAGAATTAATTGAAAATATAAATTATATTAAAAAATGTGTTTGCTTTACTCAACCGGATGTAATTTACGGCAGTAGTTTAGCATTAACATTAGAAATTAAAAAAAATATTAAAAAAGAAAATATTTTAAAAATAATAAAAAAAAAATTAATTGATTTACCCAATTATTACATTCCAAAAAAAATTTTTTTTAAAAAAATTTTACTAACGAAAAATGGAAAAAAAATTAGAACACCACAAAAAATAATTTATTAATGTATCAAAATTTTAGTAAAAAAATTGGATTTGGAAGCAAGGGATATAGCCTTTTTCTTAAAGAATTAAAATTGATTAACAAAGTTATTTTAATATCTGGGTTAAGTTCAGATTATGAAAATGTTTTAAATAAATTAAATAAAATTTTTAAAAAAAAAACTAGGCACATTAAGATAAAAGAAGATAGAGGTAATATAGACTCAGTAAATAAAATTTATACTCAAAATAAAAATATTGATACAATTATAGCTTTGGGTGGTGGTTCTATTATAGACTTTACAAAAAGATTGGTTTTAAAATTTAAAAATCATAAAAAAATTAATTTTTATATTTTACCAACTCTTTTAGGATCAGGTGCTGAGT
The DNA here is from genome assembly GCF_052048055.1 of Candidatus Pelagibacter sp. HIMB1485. Classification (NCBI taxonomy): domain Bacteria; kingdom Pseudomonadati; phylum Pseudomonadota; class Alphaproteobacteria; order Candidatus Pelagibacterales; family Candidatus Pelagibacteraceae; genus Candidatus Pelagibacter; species Candidatus Pelagibacter sp. HIMB1485. The sequence goes on from NZ_JBNAIN010000001.1 coordinate 435,269, forward strand.
CTTCAATTTCATCTATTATTAATACACCCTCTGAAAAAAATTTTGTTATAGATGAAAATTTTTTACCAGATGGAATAATTTATGATGAAAATTTGATTAAAACCGCCAGTAAATTAAGTTTATTGATGGGCATATTAGACGCGTTTTCACATTGTATAGAGTCTCTTACATCAGTAAATAAAAATCATTATCTTAATTTTTTATCTGTAGAAACATTAAATTCTTTTATTTACAAAAATTCTCTTAACTCTCTACTAAATAAAAATAAATTTAACTATTTAGATTTATCTATACTTTCTTTTAATGGTGGAATTGCACAGTCTAATGCGGGATCGGGTATTTGCCACGCATTGACTCATTCTTCTGAAAAAATTTTAAAAATAAATCATTCAGAAGGAGTAAGTTTTTTTATTAAACCTGTTTACAAATACCTATTATTAAAAAATAGAAGAGATTTAAAATCAGTAGATAAAAAATTATTTAAATACATTTCTAAGTTGGCTCAATATACAAACAAAAATGAGAATTCAAAAAAAATTAAAAGTTTAATACATAACAAAAATTTTATTGATAACTTGATAGATATATCAAAAAATGATATTTGCTGGAATTTATATAATAAGAATATTGATATAAAATTGTTAATAAATTTTCTTAAAAATGAAAATTCTTAGAAATAAAATTGAAAGTTATCTTGAAGTAGATCCCTTCATTTTGGATCAGAATGTTAAAAAAAAAAAATTTATTGATATAATTAGACATCAATTAAGACATCATATTAAGAACTGTAAAAATTATAGGCTATGGTATGAGAAAAATAATTTTCTAAAACCTGATAAAATTAATAAATATGAGGAAATTCCATTTGTACCCAGTGCAGTATTTAAAAATGTTGAATTGAAAAGCATTAAAAGTAAAACTAAAATAATAAGTTCAAGTGGATCCTCTGGTAAAAATAAAAGTTCAATAGCAATAGATGAAGCAACATCTAGTTTACAAAAAAAATGTTTAAGCAAAATCCTTAAAAGTACAATAGGTCAACAAAGAAGAATATTCTTTATTGCTGACGCTGAGCCTAAAGAAAATTTCGGACAAATGTTAATATCAGCTAGGTATGCAGGTATGTCAGGTTATCTTCTTGCATCAAAAGAGACAAATTATTTATTTAAACTTAATAATAAAAATCAATTGGAAGTGAATCATGATACTGTAAAAAAATTAAACAGCATAATTGAGAAAGAACCTATTGTAATTATAGGTTATACATATATTATCTATGATCATTTAATAAGAAACAAAGAGATTAAATTACAAAATTCTTTGTGTAATAAAAATACAAAACTTGTACATTTTGGTGGTTGGAAAAAACTTCACAATAATAAAATTACTAAACAAGAATTTAATAATCAGGCAATAACTAAATTTAAAATAGATGCAAATAATATAATGGATATTTATGGTTTTTCTGAACAATTAGGATCTATATATGTTTCTAATGGTAATGGTGGATGTAAAGTTAGTAATTATTCACATATTTTAATTAGAGATCCAAAAACTCTTAAAGTAGTTGAAGATGGACAAGTTGGGTTTATGCAATTTTTATCTATTTTGCCTTTAAGTTACCCAGGTATTTCAATACTTAATGACGATATCGGTTATATCTCAAAAAGAACTTTTGAAAAGAATGTTGAAAAAATTGAATTTAAAGTTCACTCTAGGCTAGATAAACTCGAGTTGAGAGGCTGTGGCGATACTTTACCAGATCATTATTATATTTAAAGAATGAAAATTATATATTCATATCTCAAAAAAAAAAACAGTAGTAGTTCTTCTAACAACATACAGATTATTAATAAATTTTATAAAAAAAAAAATCCTCTTTATTATGAAAGAATAGAAAATATAATTGAAACATTTGATGAAATATCTAGATATTGGATTTCTGAGGATTTTAAGTCTAAACACTTATTTATAGAAAATTCTTTAGGTTTTATAATACCTTGGATAAAAAAAAAAAATTCAATTGATGTTCTCAATTTAAATTTTGTTAATTATAAGCAACTCGATAATCCGTCTATTTATTTAGATCCCAAAATTAATTCATTTGCAAAACCGCAAGGTACTGCATTGCACTGGTTAGCAGGAAACGTTCCTGTAATAAGTTTAATATCCTTATTTCAAGGTTTACTTACTAAAAATAAAAATATCATAAAGGTTTCAAAAACATTCATAAACTTGTTTTCAATAATATTTTATGACTTAGAGAATAATTTTAAAATTAAAAAAAAATTAAAAAAAACTTTTAAAAATATCTTAGAGTCTATTCTTGTTATTTATATAGATCACACTGATACAGTTGGTATGGAATATTTATCAATAAATTCAGATATAAGAGTTATTTGGGGTGGTTCTGTTTCAGTAAAAAATGTTAGTGGATTAAAAAAAAAAATTAATTGCAAAGATATAATTTTTGGACCCAAAGTTTCTCTAGCTTACATTTCGAGAAAAAAAATTAAATCTGAAAAAGATTTAAAACTTTTTTCTGATTTATTTGTTGATGATGTTTTTAATTTTGATCAACTAGGTTGCAATTCTCCTCATAATTTGATCGTTGAAAGAGGTACAAAATTTAGTCTCAGTAAAATTTCGAAGATAATCGCGAATTCTTTCAACAAAAGAAAGATTAACAGTGAAACTGATCCAGTTAATAAATATAACTTATTGGTTAAAAATTTTATTTATTCTTTAGACAAGTCAAATTCAATGGTTTTTGCAAAAAACTATGAATGGAACATTTTTTTAAGTAAAAACATGAAAATTCATGAACCAATTTATAATCGATCAATTTTTATAAGCTATACCAAAAGTTTAAAAAATCTATGTGATGCATTGCCTGAAAATACACAATCAGTTGGTTTATATGTGTCAAGTTCGGAAAAACCAAAGATAGTTAGTAAATTGTCAGAAAAAGGTGTTGATAGATTTCCTTCAATTGGAACAATGTCAATTTATTCTAATCCTTGGGATGGATATTTGCCAATGCAAAATATGGTAAGGTGGATTTCTTATTAATATTAATTAAAAAACCTTAGCAAAAATCGATTATTAATTATAAATATAAATAGTAAATGAATATAACTTATCGCAAATTAAAATTTTTTGATGCCGAAAAAATAAGAATATGGAGAAATAACCAAATAAAAGTATTAAGACAAAATGAAAAAATAAAAAAACAAGAACAAAAAGTATATTTTAAAAAAAATATACTTCTAAAAAATCCCAAATTAGATTTGTTCGCTATAGATTTAAATCAAAAATTAATTGGATATGCTGGTTTAGTTAATATCTCAAGTCATTTCAAAACTGCAGAAGTTTCATTTTTAATAGATGATAAAATCAAACATAATTCAAACATATACCAGAAAATTTTTAATCACTTTTTACTTTTTATAAAAGAATACTCTTTTACAAGAATAAAGTTAAGGAGGCTTTACACTGAAACTTTCTCTTTTAGAAAAAAACATATAATGATATTAGAAAATTCAGGATTTAAGTTAGAGGGAATAATGAAAAAGCACGTAATTAAAAATAAACAAGCTTATGATTCCTTGATACACGGAATTTTAAAAAAATGAATTTTAAATTAAAATATGAGTATAACTTTATCTAAATTAAAAAAACCATTTATAATTGCTGAATTATCAGCAAACCATAATGGTAAAATTAATAATATTTTTAAATTAATTGATAAAGCTAAAAAAAATGGAGCAAGTGCTATTAAAATTCAATCATATACACCAGACTCAATGACACTTGATTGTAAAAATAAATATTTTTATATTAAAAATGGTCCTTGGAAGAATAGTTATCTATACGACTTATATAAAAAAGGGACAACACCATATTCGTGGCATAAAAAAATATTTAATTACGCCAAAAAAAAAAATATTTTATGTTTCAGTACACCATTTGATATTGATGCAGTGAATTTATTGGAAAAATTAAAAGTTAAATTATATAAAATAGCTTCTTTTGAAATTAACCATATTCCATTGTTAGAAAAGGTAGGAAAAACAAAAAAACCAGTCATTGTATCTACTGGAATGGCTAGTATTGAAGACATTAAATTTGCAATTAAAACACTAAAAAGAGCTGGTTCCACAGACATTGCAATACTTCATTGTATTAGTGCTTATCCTAGCAAACCACAAAATTACAATTTAAATTTTATTAATAAATTAAAAAAATTTAATCTTCCAATCGGACTTTCAGATCACACTGTCGGGAATTCTGTTGCTAAAACGGCAGTGGGCATGGGAGTAAAAATTTTTGAAAAACATTTAAAATTAGATAGCAAAAAAGGAATAGATTCAAAATTTTCTACAAATCCATTAAATTTTAAAAGTTATTTAGATGAAATTAATTTATCATTTGCTTGCATGGGAAATGAAAATTTTAATAGAAAAAAAATTGAGGGAGATAATAAAAAATATCGTAGATCTATTTTTATTTCAAGAAATGTGAATAAAAATGATACAGTTTCAGAAGATAATATTGTGGTTATTAGACCTTCAAACGGAATGCATCCAAAATATTTAAAAAAAGTGTTAGGTAAAAAATTTAAGACTAATTTAAAAAAAGGGTTTCCATTAAAATTAAGCCATACTACTTAAATAATTATTTAAGATTTAAAATATTTTTTTTATTAGATGAGAAACAAAAATAAAATTGCAATTTTTCTTGCAGCAAGATCAGGATCAAAAAGATTACCTAATAAACATTTTTTAGAAATTAATTCAAATTATAGATTTATAGATTTATGTATATTGAGATTAAAAAAATCGAAATTAGCAAATAAAATTTTCTTGTGTACTACTAAAAAAAAAGAGGATTATAAATTTGATAATATATGCAATAAACATAAAATAAAACTGTTTAAAGGGAGCAACATAAATGTTGCGAAAAGAATAATAGATTGTGCCAAAAAAAACTCTATTGAAACAGTTGTTAGAATTACTGCAGATTGTCCTATAATAGATCCACAATTAATTGATAAATGTGTTAAATTGCATTTTAATGAAAGATCAGACTATACATCAAATACATTAAAACTTACTTTTCCTGATGGGTTGGACGTTGAAGTCATACAATTAGATGCTTTAATAAGGTCACAAAAAATTTCAAAAAGTAGAAATAATAAAGAGCACGTAACTTATTTTATAAGGAAATCAAAATTGTTTAAAAAAATTAATTATGCAAACCATTTTAATTATTCAAATAGAAGATGGACATTAGATAAATTTGAAGATTATTTATATTTAAAAAAAGTTGTAAGATATTTTTTACCAAAAATTCATTTTTCTTGGAAAGATTTGATCAAAGCAGAAAAAATAGATAAATCTCTCGTCAATATAAAAGAAAGATAGAATGAGAAAAAATAACTTGAAAAAAAAGATCGTAATTGGATCTGCAAATTTTACTCAAATATATGGGGCAGATCCTACAAAAATAAAACATAATGAAATAAAAAAGATATTAAATTTAGCAAAAAAAAATAATATTTATAAGATTGATACAGCCGAGGCTTACTTAAATAAAAAAAATGTTTTTAAAAATATAGATAAAAAATTCAAGTTTTATACAAAGATTACTCCTGATTCTAGGTGGGTTTCATTAGAGTTTTGTCAAAAAAAATTAGAAAAACACTTTAAGATTTTTAATACAACAAAAATTGAGACAATACTTTTTCATGATATTAAAGTTTTATTTACAAAAAATGGATTAAAAATATTTAGAAATTTAGAAATATTAAAAAAAAAAAAATATTTTAAAAAAATTGGAGTATCAATTTATGATACAAAATGTTTAAGTTATCTTATTCAAAAATATAATTTTGATGTCGTGCAGTGTCCATATAATATATTGGATAGAAGAATATTAACCTCCGGATGGTTTGATGACTTAAAAAAATATGGAGTAGAAATTCATGCAAGATCTATATTTTTGCAGGGATTACTAGTAAATAAACTTATTCACAAAAAAAAATATTTTAAAAAATGGAAAATAAAGATTTCAAAATGGTTTATATGGTTGGAGGATAATGATATTTCACCAATTGACTATTGCATGAGCGATTTATTAAATCGTGATTTTGATAGAATAATAGTTGGTATTAATAACTCAAAAAATTTAGATGAAGTTATAAATTTTAAAACTATAAATAAAAAAAAAATGATTAATTTTAGTATAAATGATAAAAAATTAATTGATCCAAGGAATTGGGAATAAAATGAAAATTAGGAATGGAATAAATTTATACAAATATGCAAAAACTCTAATCCCAGGAGGTACTACTTTATTTTCTAAGAGGTCAGAGCTGTATTTACCAAATAAATGGCCTGCTTATTTTAAAAAAGCAAAAAAAATAAATGTCTGGGATTTAAGTGGAATAAAATATCTTGATATGTTTTGTGCAGTTGGAACAAGTATATTAGGTTATGGTAATGAAAGTGTAAATAAGTCAGTTTTTAAAAATATAGATAATGGCAATCTGTCAACTTTGAATTGTCCTGAAGAAGTAACTTTGGCAAAAACAATTATTAATCATCATTCTTGGGCATCAATGGCAAAGTTTACAAGGGGTGGCGGAGAAGCAAATGCTTTGGCAATAAGAATTGCAAGATCCTTTACTAAAAAAAAAAATATTGCATTTTGTGGTTATCATGGTTGGCATGATTGGTACCTATCAGCAAATATAAATTCAAAAAACAATTTAGACCAACATTTAATGTCGGGATTAAATTATGATGGAATACCTGAAAATTTAAGAAATACCTCGTTTCCTTTTCCTTATAATGATTTGGATTACCTGAAAAGATTAATAGAAAAAAAAAATATTGGAATTATCAAGATGGAAGTAATGAGAAACTTCAAACCACAAACTAACTATTTAAAAAATATAAGGAAAATTTGTAATAAAAAAAAAATTGTTCTGATTTTTGATGAGTGTACATCTGGATATAGACAAAATATGGGGGGTATCCATCTAAAATTTAATGTATTTCCAGATTTAGCAATTTTTGGAAAGGCATTAGGTAGTGGTTATGCAATTAATGCTGTAATTGGCAAAAAACATATCATGAAGAAAGCTGAAAATACTTTTATTAGTAGTACCTTTTGGGGTGAGAGAATTGGATATACCGCAGCGCTTGCATCAATTAAAGAATTCAAGAGATTAAATATTTTTAAAAAAATTGAAATTAATGGAAAAATGATAAAAAAAATTTGGTTAGAATTATCAAAAAAACACAATGTTCCAATAAAGATTATGGGAACAAATGCTATACCATCATTTGAATTTCAACATGATAATGAAAAAAGAAAAACATTTGTGTCTCAAGAAATGTTAAAAAAAAGAATATTAGCAACGAATGTTATTTACATTACTGTTTTTCATACAAAAAAAAATATCAGTAAATACATAAAAACTTTGGACAGTATCTTTAGCGATATATCAAAAAAAAACATAAATAAAATTTTAAAGTCCAAAGTAAGGTTTAAACCAATTAATAGAATAAATTAAACATGAAAAACATTCCCTACGGAAAACAATTTATTGATAATAAAGATAAAAAATCAGTAATAAATTCATTATCACATGATTTAATTACCACAGGTCCATATGTTGAAAAATTTGAAAAAAAAATAAAAAAATTTCTCAAATGTAACTATAGTTATGTGTGTAATAGCGGAACAGCTGCCATTCATTTAGCAATGCTATCAATTGGTTTAAAAAAAAATGATATAATTTTAATGCCAGCTGTGAATTTTATAGCTTCTTATAATATGGCTAAATCTATGCAGTTAAAAATTTACTTGGTTGATGTTGATGAGCAAACGGGTCAAGTAACTCCCGGTAAAATACAAGAATGCATCAACTACAATAAGCTTAAAAAGATAAAAGCACTTATTGTAATGTATAATGGAGGCTATCCAGAAAATATAGAAAAGATTTATAAAATTAAAAAAAAATATAATTTTTTTATAATCGAGGATGCTTGTCATGCACTTGGTGCCGAATATAAATATAAAAATAAATATTATAAAGTTGGATCTTGCAAACATGCAGATATTTCTACCTTTTCTTTACATCCTTTAAAAACTATCACATCTGGAGAGGGAGGTATAATAACAACCAATAATCACTCTATTGCTAAAAAAATTACTTTATTTAGAAGTCATGGGATCTTGAGAAATAAAAAAATGCATTGGAAATATGATATAATAGAAAATGGTTATAATTATAGATTGTCCGACATAAATTGTGCACTTGGATTTTCTCAATTATCTAAGATAAATTTTTTCTTAAAAAAAAGAAAAAAAATTTATGAAAAATATTTAAATGAATTAAAAACTTTTAATTTAAATTTAATAATACCAAAATATTCAAGTGATATTAAATCATCTTTTCATTTATTTATAATAAATATTCTTTTTCATAAATTAAAAAAAAATAAAGATCACTTTATGAAATATTTATTGCAAAAAAAAGTTATTGCACAACAGCACTACATTCCAATTTATAAATTTAGTATTTATAAAAAAAAAATTAGTTCATTAATTGGTTCAAAAAAATATTACAACAATTCGATAAGCTTACCTATTTATGTAAACCTAAGTAAAAAAAAACAAGATAAAATTATTAAGATTATTAAGAACTATTTTAATTAATAAATGATGATGTGAAAAAGTTACTTATTACAAATAATTGCAGTTTAATTAAAAAAACTTTTGACGAAATTTTTACAGACTCACCTAGTGTAATAGAATATTGTAAAGGAGCAAAATATTTAGATTTATTTTTAGATCATGAATATCATAATCAAATAAAAAGAATTAAGGAAAAAGGCATTCAATTAAATAAAAAAATAAAGCAAGAATTTTTTTCAAAATATAGTGACAAAAGTGTTGATATTCTAGATCTTGATCGTGGCTATACAAATATTTTTATAAATATTTATAAACTTGTAAATCTTATTAATTATTATAGTGATTATGAGATAACGATAGCAATATCTGAAGATGAGTTATACAATTATGACAGTACAAATACCATTGATAGATTTACAAATGTTTATTATTGGGTTGCTAAAATTTCAAAAATAAAAAATATAAAATTTGTATGTGAAAATTTAAAACGATCTGATTTATTTCAAGACCATTTACCAATGGATTCCTGGTTTTTAAGATTGGTTGATTTAGATAAGAAAGTTTTATTTTATAACTTATTGAAAAAAATTTCTTTCAATAAATTAAGGAATAATAAAATCTACATTTATCGTTGGAGCAATGTTCTGAGAGAAATAGAACCATATTTGTATGATTTAGGATTTAGCTTTGTCCACATGCCGCAAATGAGCAATGAAATTGATAATTCAAAATTATTATATGATGAAAAAAAATTAGAATTATTAATTGATAATTATTTTGGAGAAAATGAGTTTGAAAAAATTTTTAAATATGCGCTTAATATAATTTACAAAAAAAGAGTACATTACTATTTGAGTAAAAAATTATTTATCAATCAATATATAGAAAAATTAGACAAAAATATAAATACAATTGTTACAAATAGTATTTATGGCTTTGATAGATTTATTTTATTAAAAGAATTACAAGATAAAGGTTATAAAGTTGTTAACATTATGCATGGATTAACTTCAAGTTTTCGAAGAGATACAGCAAATTTAAAAGCTTTCAAATGTTCAGATCTAGATATGTTACTTTGTTTTAATAAATCTGAACTAAACATGTATCAAAAAATTGACCCAAAAGTGAATGTTTTTCCAATATCATCAGTTCAAGAGGCAAAAAAACCTAGATTTAATAAAATTAAAAGATTCATCGTACGTAGAAAGTTTAAAATAAGAAAAGAGACAAATGTATTTTATGCTTCCAATACATTTCCCCTAAATAATAACAGAGTATATCAACTTACAGAGTCTGATGAACTAAATTATAATTTTGAAAAGAAAATGATTAGTTTATTATCCAATATAAATAAAAAAGTTATTTATAAAACTTATCCAAGACGAAATTATATCGATCCTAGTCCTATGACAGAATATGCAAAAAAATTTGATAATATCAAAGTTATAGATGGAAATTTTGACTTTAGATATATCAATTCTATAGGAGATATTTTTATTTTAACAAGTATTGGAATCTCAAGCACAGTTACCTGGTTAATAAACTTAAATAGACCAGTAATATTTTTGTTTTCAAATAAAAATAAACTAATTAGTGAAGAGGCTATAAATTTAATGAAAAAGATTTTTATTTTTGTAGATAGAGATAAACAAAATTGGGAAGACAATTTGAAGAATACACTGAATAAATCATATGAGGAATTAAAAAAAATTTGGGAAGATAAGCAAGTTTTTAGAGATCAATATGATGCAGAATGGTTAACTGATAAAAATTCCCATGCAGGAAAACTTGGTGCTAAATATATAAAAAATTTTACCCAAAAAAGAATTAACAAAATAGAATGATATAAATAGTTATTTCTGGTTTTAAATTATCAAATAGAATATATTTTAAATATTTTAATAATTAATAACTGTAATAATAAGATAAGATTAATTAGAAATTTTTTTAAATTTTTTAATTAATAATTTTAATAAATAAATTAATTTATGTTTGAAATTGATAAAAAAAATTTAATTTTAAGAAATAAATTAACTAAAAATAATCAAGAATTAATAACAATAAATATTACAGGTGATTTTGCGCCTATTATTAGAGAAGCTTGTGATTTGATGTTAAAAAAAAATTATTTTGAAAATTTATTACCATTTTTTCAAAAAGGAGACTTGAATATCACAAATTTAGAAACTGTTATTGACCTAAAAAAAAGAAAGTTTAGCAAAAATGCGATTAAATTTATAAATGAACCGAAAATTCTTAATTGTCTAAAAAATATTAATTTAAATTTAGCCTGTCTTGCTAATAATCATATAATGGATAACGGTTATGTTGGATTGAAAAATACTATAAAGTATTTAAAAAAATATAATATAAATCATGTTGGAGCTGAATTATCTCTTAAAAATATTTATAAACCTTTTTTATTCAAAAAAAATAATCATAAGATTGCAATTATAAATACTTCTGAAGGAGAGGAGGCAAATGAAAAGTATAATAATCATATAGGATCTTCAGATATTGAATCATATAAGGTTATTGATCAAATAAGAAGTTGCAAAAAAAAAGGTTATTTAACAATCTTAATAGCTCATGCTGGTATTGAGTATATTCCTTTTCCGCCACCATATATCAAAGATATTTACAAAAATTTTGTTGATGAAGGTGCTGATTTAGTTGTTGGACATCATCCTCATGTACTACAAGGTTTTGAAATTTATAAAGATGTTCCAATATTTTACTCATTAGGAAATTTTACGATGTGGAAGAAAAATTTAAGAAAAAATTGTTACAGTTCAATATTCTTAAATATAAAGATTCGAGACAATAAAATATCTACAATTAATTTTGTACCCTATCAAATTGATAAAACTAATCTAAAGTTACTTTCTACAAACAAATTTACTAAAAAAATTACTGAATTAAATAACTTTTTAGTTCAAAGTGATAAATTATGGCTAACATACTTAAAGAGAACCAATCCTAATAATAATTTCTTCTCAGAGAATCTATCTTTTTTTTACAATTTTGATTTATATAGAAATAATTTAATTAATAAGTATACAAACCTTTCAAAAAAATATTCAGATCTAGATTATATGAGAAATGAATTTAAAAAAGATTATAATTTTGATCACATTTTAGATAGATGGCAAATTAAAAAGAATAAAAACTTTTTGTCATTATCATTATTTAAAAATATATTTTATCCAATATATAAAATTTTTTTTATTTTAAAAAATATACTTAAAAATTTAAGGAGAAAATTTCTTTAGATGATACAAACTTTATTAAATTATTTTTTTAGATATTTTCTATTTATCAGAAACAAAAATGTAATTTTGAATGGTAAATTAAAGATTAAAAATAAACCCTTAGTTCATATTTTAGATGGAACAAAATTGATAATAGGAGACAATGTTACTCTAAATTCTAAGAATGCAAAATATCATGTCAATATGTTTGCGCCTGTAAAGATTTATTTAGATAAAGTTGGAGCTAAAATTACAATAGGAAATAATAGTAGAATTCATGGAAGTTGTTTACATGCCTACAAATCTATCAATATAGGTGATAATTGTTTGATAGCAGCGAATTGCCAAATTTTTGATGGTAATGGACATGAAACCTCTTTAGATGATCCAACAAAAAGACTTAAAATTACTGGCATTTCAAAACCTATTCTAATAGGAAATAATTGTTGGATTGGCACCTCAGTAATAATATTACCAGGTACAAAAATAGGCAATAATTGTATAGTTGCCGCTGGATCAGTTGTTAAAGGAGAATTTAAAGATAATAGTTTAATAGCAGGTAATCCAGCAAAATTTATAAAATTTGTTAAATGAATTACTTTTCAGTGCTGAATAAAATTCCTAATGTTATTAATTACATAAATTTTAATAATAAATATATAACTTTAAATAGAAATTGTAATTTAAAGCATTGGAATTCTCATTTTGATAAAAAAAATAATATACAATTAATAATTTTAGGTAGACCAATAATTGAAGTTTCAGATTGGGAAAAATTTAAAAAATCAGAAGAAAGCTATATTACAAAACTTTTAATTGAGAAATATATTAATTTACAGATTGATGATTTTTGTAATCAGCTGAATGGAGCTTTTAGTATTTTAGTTGTAGATTATAAATTTAATAAACTAACAATAATTACAGATAAGCTTGGAATTTACCCAATATATACTTATGGATGTGATAATATAAACTCATTTCAATTTTCATCTAATTTTAAAACTTTAATAGATAATATAAATAAGAAAATTAATGAAGATATTGTATCTATTGCTGAATTTTTAAAAAAAGGGTTTATTTATCATCCAAATACTTTTTATAAAGAAATTAAAACTTTAGATAATGGCTCTTATTGTATTTTAGATTTTAAAGAAAAAAAAATTATTAAAAAGAAATATTTTACAGTTAAAGCAAAACCTATTTATAATTTTGATTATTTAGTAAATGAACTTTCAAAAGCATTGTTAAAATCTATTGAAAGACGAACACTAAAATATTTTGGAAAAAAAGCTGTTTTTTTAAGTGGTGGATCTGACTCTAGAATGATCTTGGCAAATTCCTCTGACCAAAATACTGATGCTGTAACTCTCTACAATCAGAAAAACCATGAAATAGAAATAACAAAAAATATTGCTAAATCATTAAATTCAAAACATGAGTTAATAAAAAGAAATGATGATTATTATCTTGATTCATTCGATGATTCAATTGAGGCCAATAGTGGTAGAAGTTTACCTATTGATGATCATTTTTTGAACCTTAGAAATGACAAAATAATTGCAAAATATGATACAATCTTGACAGGTTGTTATGCAGACTGGTTATTTAAGGGTATAGCTTTAGATAGAACTAAGCTTTCATTTTCTTTTATAGGAAAATTACCTTTGTATAGATTAAGAGAATTTAACTATAATTTTTTCGCAAAAAGAACTCAATTAAAAAAAAAATATGAAAAAATGATTAGAGATAGAGAAGATTTAATTTTTAATCATAAAGAATCTCATTTAAATAATGAAATTGTAAGATTATTTCCTTTATTTCAAGAGGAAACTTCAGCCACTAGAATGACATTGCAACAATTTTTTCCATGGGATAGCATTTTTTCGGATAATGATGTGATTAAAATTTACCAACAGATACCAGCAAAGTATAAAATTAATTCTGAAGTTTATGATAAAGCAGTTGCAAATATTTTGAATAAAACAAAAAATATTCCTCATGCAAACAAAAAACATAAAATTGGAATAAACAAATATTTTGGAGCAATCATTTATGTTGTTAGCATAATAAAAAATAAACTTTTCAAGTTAATAAAAATTAAAAAAGATAATTATATCGCTGGAGATGGGTCTTGGATTAATTTTAAAGAGTACACTAAGAATGATAAAATAAAAACACTTTGGATGAAAACCCAAAATATCAAGTTATTTAAAGATATGCTGGATATTGATAAAATAGAATTTAACGACATAATAAATAATGATTATCAACTAATATATAAATGCATTGTATTAAATAAAATTTTATCTCAAGAAAAGGAACATAAAAATAAATTGTAACTTTATTGTAAAATGAAAAATATAATCGCAAATTTTTTTAAAAAAAATTATTACTTAGTTATTTTAAAAAAATTATTGAAAAGATTTGAAAAAAATACCTCAGTTGAAGCAAAAAGATGGGCCGTAGAAAATAAAAATCAATCAATTGAGGATTTTTTTTGTTCAGTAGATTCTAAATTATATGAACAAGTCAAAATCGAAATTAAATCTATACAAGAATTTGCAGAAAATAAAATTTCTAAGTTAAATATGTCATTTGGAGGTGGAGGTAATTATATACTTTTATACTTTTTGATAAGAAAATTTAATTTGATTAATATTGTTGAAACTGGAGTTGCAGCAGGTTGGACTAGTTTAGCAATTTTGAAAGCAATAAAAAAAAATGGTAAAGGCTTTCTTTATTCGAGCGACTTTCCATATTTTAGATTAGAAAATCCGGAAAAATATATTGGCTATTTAGCAAAAAATGACAACAACGAAAATAATTGGTTTTTAGATATAAGAGGAGACGATGTTGCTCTTCCCGAAATTGTAAAAAGATTAGATAACAATATAGATCTATTCCATTATGATAGTGATAAATCTTATTCGGGAAGAGTAAATGCTTTGAAAATTTTAAATTCAAAAATAAACTCAAATACAATTATTATTTTTGATGATATTCAAAATAATTTACACTTCAAAGATTATGTAGAAAAAAATAAAAAAAAATTTAGAGTTTTTGAGTTTGAAGGAAAATTTTTGGGTATTGTTGGTTTGAATGAAAACATTACTTAAATAAAAATTTTGCTATCATTTATTTTTTATTAGATTATCATAAAAAAACTTATTATCGTTTCTAAAACAAGTTTTAAATGAAGATACTTTTAGTTAGTAGTAAATATTATCCTGAATATTCTGGCTCAGGATTTAGAGCTCATAATTTATACAAAAGGTTATCCAGAAAATTTGACATTAGCTTTGATGTAGTTTGTAATTCATTGATACAAAAGAAAAATAAAATATACGAATATCAAGGTGTAAAAATTAATAAAATTTCATATCCAATAGAAATTGAGAAATTTAAAGGCATATTAAGAAAATTTCATGTTTTTTTTTCAATGATATATGAATTTTATTTTTCATATAAATTTATCAAAAAACACAATGTAAATAAATATGATTTAATTCATACTTTTGGAAATTCTTGGTCTGTAGCTTTTTTAACGTTTTATTTTTACTTACACAAAAAACCTATTTTGCGTGAATTGGTTAACAACATGAAAACACCATATTATCCAATTCAGTTTAAAAAAATTTTTAAAATAATTTTTAAAAAAAATAATACAATGATGATCCCAATTTCCAAAAAATTAGAAAATTTGTGTGAAATCCAAAATGTTAAAAATTATTGGTTAAGACCAAATCCAATAAATGAAGATAAATTTTTCTTTATTAATAAAAATTACAAACAGAGATTAAGAAATAAATTAACTAAATTTTCTGAAAAAGATATTGTGTTAGTACACATAGCTAGTTTTATGAGACAAAAAAATCATATTTTTATTTTAGAAATATTAAAGGAATTACCTACTAACTATAAAGCTTATTTAGGTGGACCAGTTGCAAATTCAGATCAAGAAAGAAATTTTCAACTTGTTCAAGATAAGATTAAAGAACTAAATCTTAATGAAAGAGTTTTTCTAAAAAAAGGTTTTGTTGAAAATATTGATGAATATATAAAATTAAGTGATATTTTTCTATTTCCTACTTGGAATGAAGCACTAGGTACTCCTATTTTAGAGGCTCAAGCATGTGGCGTTCCAGTTGTTGCAAACCAAATGGAAGGTTCGTCTGACTACTGGATAAAAGATGGAGTTGGAGGTTATTTAGTCGAAAAATTTGATGTGAAAATTTGGATAGAGAAAATTAAGTTAGCCCTAAATATATCTAATAATATTTTGCAGAATAATAGTTTAAATATCTTAGATAAGGCATCTACTACAAAAATTGACCAACAGTATTATAGAATACTAAAAAAATTATTATGAAAAAAATTATATATTATACTATAACACTCACGGCTCTTATAAGCGTTCAAAAATCTTTATTAAAAATTTTAATATAATAACTGCTAAATGAAATTATTTTTGGGTAATAAATTATTAAATTATAATAAAAAAGAAAATTTTATTATATTTGCTATTTTATGCTCATTGACAACATTTGCAACTATTCAATCTGATATAAGAGGTCTTATAAGTTTAGTATTAGTTTTTATTTTCACAATTTTAATCTCAAACAAATTTAAATCTTTATCTTTAATTTTATTAGTATCTTTACTTATTAGATTAATCACAATTATTTTAGGAAATAACTTTATTGAACTCCCTGATAGTTGGGGTGACACAAATGCATTTGAAAAAAAAGCTTGGGAAATGTCTCAGGGAGGTTTTTTTGAAGTCTTTAATCAATTTCCAAAAGATAGTTCGAGTTATTATTTGAGTTGGATTTTAGCTTTTTGTTACTCACTTACAGGAAGGAGCATGATATTAGCTCAATCAATTAGTTTGTTATTTGGTATGGCAAGTGTTTTTATAGGTATCATTATAACAAATAAAATTTGGAATAAAAAAACCGCAATGAAAGTAGGATGGATCCTAGCTTTTTATCCATCATTAGTATTATATTCATGTATATTTTTAAGAGAGTCTCTTATTTGGTTTTTTTTATTATTCTCAATTTATGGGATTGTAATTTGGACAAAAGAAGCAAGCTTTAAATCATTAATATATATTTTAATAGGTTTTTCAGGAGCAACTTTTTTTCATGGAGGAATGTTAATAGGTTTTGTAATTTTTTTAATTATATTGATAGGACTTAATTTTTATAATTTTTATAAAAAAATTCTTGATTTAAAAATATCGTTAAATTCGTTTTTTTTTTTAATTATATTAATTATTTCTTTTTTAGCTATTTTAATCAATATTGGAAATATTCCAAAATTTGAATTTTTAAGTGAAAAGTTTATCTCTGATGTCCTTCTTGAAAAAATTGCTAACAGAAATATTAATAATGCAGCTTATCCTGAATGGACTATACCTATTAATGTTTTTGAATTAATTTATAAAGGTCCCATAAGAGTTTTGTATTTTATATTTGCGCCTTTTCCTTGGGATGTAAGCCAGATAAAACATTTTATAGGCTTGTTTGATTCAATTTTTCATATGTTTTTGTTTATTTTAATTTTTAGGAACTTTAAAGTAATATGGAATGATAAAACATTGAAAATTATTTTGCTCATTTTAATATTTTATTTAATATCTTATGGTCTTATTACTGGAAATTTTGGAACTGGATTGCGTCATAGAACTAAATTTTTAATGATTACAATTATATTAGTTGCACCTTTTATTCCGAATTTAATTTTTACAAAATTTAAACATAAAAAACAAAAAAATTAAATATTTCTAAATGAAAATTTTACATATTATCACAAGTTTGGGAGATGGTGGTGCTGAGCATACTTTGTTTAAAATATGCAAAGTAAATGTTTCTTATGAGCATGTTGTTATTTCCTTAAAAGGTCCAGGAAAATACTATTTAAAATTAAAAAAATTAGGTATAGAAGTTTATTATTTAAATTTGAATTTTTATTCAGTAAATAAATTTTTTTACTTAATTAAATTGATAAGATCTATTAAGCCAAAAATTATACAAACTTGGCTTGTTCACGCAGACTTAATAGGTAGTTTCGCAGCAAAATTATCAGGAGTTAAAAATATAGTTTGGAATATACGATATTCAAATTTAGCATTAGGAAAAGCTAATTTATTTACAATCTTCTTAATATCAATTTTAAAAAAATTATCATATTCTATTCCAAAATTGATAATTATAAACTCTAAAAATGCAAAAGAATTTTATGCAAAAAAAGGCTTTGATAAAAAAAAATTAAAGTTTATTCCAAATGGGTTTGATTTAAATTTTTTAAAATCTAATAGATCTAGTAAATTAAGTTTTAAAAAAAAATTAAAAATTAAAAATAAAATTCCAATAATTGGAAATGTTGCACGTTATGATCCAAAAAAAGATCATTTAAATTTACTAAGTGCACTTTCAATTATTAAAACAAAAAATAAAAAATTCTGCTGTGTATTGGTTGGGTCTAATATAAATAAAAAAAATATTAAATTAATTAAAGAAATAAAAAGACTAAAACTAAGTAAAAACATAAAACTATTGGGACAAAGAAAAAATATTCCAAATATTATGAATGGTTTGGATCTTTATGTTCAGTGTAGTAGTTATGGTGAAGGTTTTCCTAATGTTGTTGCTGAAGCAATGGCCTGTGAAACACCTTGTGTAGCAACAGATGTTGGAGATGCATCTTTAATAATAGATAAAACTGGCTGGATAGTACCACCAAATAATCCATATGAATTAGCCAAATCTATAGAAAATGCTCTTTCTGAACTTAATTCAAAAAAATGGATTAAAAGATCTCTTAAAGCAAGATCAAGAATTAAACAAAAATTTGGAATAATTAAAATGATTAATTCATACAATCAAATATGGAATAAAGTTTCTAATAAAAATTAATAAATGAATTTTTATGTTATAAAGAATAAATTTTTAAATTCTATTTTTTAATAAATCTTATGTTTAAATATTGTGAGTAAAGAAAAAAATATTATTGTTACTGGTTCAGCAGGATTTATCGGATATCACACAAGTTTAAATCTTTTAAGCAGTGGAGAATATATAATAGGAATAGATAATCATAATGATTATTATGATCCTAAGATTAAAGATCAAAGAGTTAATAGATTAAAAAAAAATAAAAATTATAAGCACTATAAATTAGATATATCTAATAAAGAGAGTTTAAGTGATGTTTTTAAAAAAAATAAAATTTATAAAGTAATTAATTTAGCAGCACAGGCAGGTGTGCGATATTCTATAAAAAATCCTTTAGCTTATATAAAATCTAATATTGTTGGATTTGCTAATATTCTAGAAAATTGCAGAAATCATAACATCGAACATTTAGTTTATGCAAGCACGTCAAGTGTTTATGGTGCTAATACAAAAATGCCTTTTTCAGAGCACGATTCTGCTAACCACCCTTTATCTGTTTATGCTGCCACAAAAAAATCAAATGAGCTAATGGCTCATAGTTATAGCTACCTTTATAAACTTCCAACCACTGGACTTAGATTTTTTACAGTTTATGGGCCATGGGGGAGACCCGATATGGCTTTGTTCAAATTTACAAAAAATATTTTGTCAGAAAAGCCAATAGATGTATTTAATTACGGCAAACATAGTAGAGATTTTACATATATAGATGATATTGTTCAGGGTATTACTAAAACACTCAATAATTCTGCTACTAGTAATATAAATTGGAATAGTAACCAACCAGATCCGGCTACAAGTATTGCTCCATGGCGAATTTACAATATAGGAAATAATAAACCTGTTCAGCTTATGGAATATATTCATGCTCTAGAAAAGCACTTGGGAAAAAAAGCAATAATAAATTTTTTGCCAATACAACAAGGTGACGTACCAGATACATATGCTAATATTGATAATTTAAAAAATAAATACAATTACAAACCTTCCACTTCAGTTTTTGAAGGAGTTTCAAAATTTGTAAAATGGTATAAATCTTATTATGAATATGATTGATAGATTTAATGATATCAAGTTAGCCGTTATAGGCTTAGGATATGTGGGCTTACCTTTAGCCTTGGAATTTGCCAAAAATAGACCTGTAATTGCATTTGATATAAACAAAAAAAGGGTTAATGAATTAAATTTTGGTTTTGATCGGAATTTAGAATTTAATAAAAGAGACTTAAATACAAATAAAAAAATTAAGTTTACTCACAAGGTACAAAATATTGTAGCTGCTAATTGTTACATAGTTACCGTTCCGACCCCAATAAATGATTTTAAAAAACCAGATTTTAAGCCTTTACTTGAAGCCTCTGAAATGATTGGAAAAATAATTAATAAAGATGATATCATAATTTATGAATCCACAGTTTATCCAGGATGCATTGAGGAAGTATGTGTTCCAATTTTAGAAAAATTTTCTAGTTTAAAATATAATAAAAGTTTTTTTTGTGGCTATAGTCCTGAGAGAATTAATCCTGGCGATAAAATCCACACTATTTCAAAAATCAAAAAAATTACGTCAGGATCAACACCAAAAATAAAAGATTTAGTAGATGATTTGTATAATGAAATTATAACTGTAGGTACTCACAAGGTAGAAAGTATTAAGATCGCTGAAGCTGCAAAAGTTATAGAAAATACCCAGAGAGATTTGAATATTGCACTAATAAATGAATTATCTATATTATTTACTAGATTAAATATTGATACAAAAGCTGTTTTAGATGCAGCAGCAACAAAATGGAATTTTTTACCCTTTAAACCTGGTTTAGTAGGTGGTCACTGTATCGGCGTGGATCCTTATTATTTAACTTATAAAGCAAAAAAAATTGGGTACAATCCAAAAGTTATTTTAGCGGGTAGGCAAATAAACGACAAAATGGGCTCATTTGTTGCTTATAGGTTAATAAGAGAAATGAAAAACAAAAAAATTAAAATTGATCAAGCAAAAGTTTTAATTATGGGTCTAACATTTAAAGAAGATTGTGCAGATATTCGTAATTCAGGTGTAAAAAATGTTATTAAAAAATTAAAAAAATTTGATTGCAAAATAGACCTTTATGATCCTTGGGTAAAAAGAAAAGAAATAAAAGAAATTTATAATCTTAATCCAGTTAGAATACTCAAAAAAAATAGCTATGAGGGAATAATTATTGCTGTTGCACATAAAAAATTTAAAAAAATGGGATTAAAAAATATTTTAAACTTGGGCAAGAAGAATAGTATTATATATGATTTAAAATCTATATTACCAAAAAATAAATCAACTATAAGATTATAAAAAACTCAAAAACTATATTAAAATTAGGTAGATCATTAAAAATTATATAATCTAAATAAATTTAACATATAATATTTTGGAACCTTAAATTTATGAAAAAAAAAAAACTTTTGATTCTAGTAAATTACTTAAGTTTTTTTTTATCTCATCGTGTAGAAATTGCTGAAGCTGCATTGCAGGAGGGATTTGAAGTATTTATTGGATACGGTGAGCTTAGAGGCGCGGATCCAAAATTATTACAACAAATGGGCTTTAAATTAAATTTAATTCCAATGCATCCAGGAAGCATTAACTTTTTTAAAGATTTAAAAACACTATACCACATTTGGAAATATTTTAATAAGGTTCAACCTGATATTGTACACCTCGTTACTGTTAAACCATATCTTTATGGAGGAATCATCTCTCGTTTACTTGGTGTTAAGAATTTAGTTACAGCAGTTTCTGGTTTAGGAACTTTATTTATTGATGAAAATATAAAAACAAAATTTATACGATCAATTCTTTATCCTTTATACAAATATGCTTTTAATCACAAAAATCAAAAAATTATTGTTCAAAATAAAGATGATTTAAATACTTTGGTAAGTTGGGGGGTATTAAAGTCTTCAAATGTAAAGCTAATTAAAGGATCTGGAGTACGATTACAAAATTTTATAGATCTTGAAGAACCTAGTGGAATAATTACTGTAACTTTTGCTGGTCGATTATTAAAAGATAAAGGAGTTTATGAATTTATAACAGCAGCAAAGATATTAAAAAAACGTGGTATTAATGCTCGTTTTTTTCTTGCTGGAGATTTGGACAAAAACAATCCATCAGGAATTAAAAATCATGATTTATTAAAAATAAAGAAAGAAAATTACGTAGAATTTATAGGTTATCAAAAAAACATTTCATCTCTCTATAAAAAATCACACATAGTATGTTTGCCATCTTACAGAGAAGGTTTGCCAAAAACATTAATTGAGGCATCAGCAGCAGGTAGAGCAATTGTAACAACTGATGTTCCGGGTTGTAGAGATGCAATAATCCCAAATACCACTGGTATACTTGTGCCTCCAAAAGACTCATCTAAATTAGCAGATGCAATTCAATGGCTTATTAATAACCCACAAAAACGAATTTCTATGGGTAAAGCTGGACGAAAACATGCTGAAAAAGAGTTTCCGTTGGAAATGATTGTTAAAAAACACATTGAAATCTATAATGATCTTATCAGTAATAAAAATAATTTTTCTATTTAATTTTTATAAATTTATTTATGACTAATTTTGTAATAAAATTTTATTTAAATGGATATTAAATTTTTATTAATTCAATTAAATGAAATTAATTTTGATCTTGTTGATAAATATTTAAATCAATCTAATAAAAAAAAATATCCTAATCTTAAAATTTTAAAGAAAACATATAAATGTTTTAATACGCATTCTGAGAAAGAATACAAAAATCTAGAACCATGGATCCAGTGGGTGTCAGTATATCTTGGTAAAGATTATAATCAGCATAAGATTTTTAGATTGGGAGATATAATTAATCATCCAAATGAAAAACAGATTTTTGAAAAAATTGAAAGTAAGGGTTTTCAGGTTGGAGCAATTTCTCCAATGAATACAGAGAACAGATTAAAAAATCCTTCTTACTTTATTCCAGATCCTTGGACAAATACATTTCCTGATGACTCAAATTTTTCGAAGAGAGTATCATTAATGTTAAAACAAACTGTTAATGATAATGCATCAGGAGGTATATCATTTAGCTCAATATTAAGTGTTTTTGAAATAATTTTTAAAACTTTTCATTATAAAAAGACAACGTTTTTAGCAAAACTAATTTTTTCATCAATTATTAAACCTTGGAAAAAATCTCTAGTTTTGGATTATCTAATTCATTTAATTCATTTAAATTTTTTTAAAAAAAAATCTCCAAATTTTTCAACAATTTTTTTAAATGCAGGAGCACATATTCAACATCATTATTTTTTTAATTCAAAGTTTCTTGAAAATTTTCCTAAAAATCCAGATTGGTATATAAAGTCATTTTTTGATCCAATCGAGGATATGTTGGAGGTATACGATAAAATAATTGGAGATTATTTAAAATTGTCAAAAGAAGGAAAACAAATATTAATTTCAACGGGTTTAAGGCAAATACCTTATGATGATAATAAATTTTATTATCGACTTAAAAACCATTCAGATTTTTTAGAAAATATTGGAATTAAATTTTCTAAAGTTTTAACAAGAATGACAAGAGATTTTGAAATAATATTTGATAACGAACTAGATTTGTTAAAAGCAAAAGAAATATTACATAACATAAAATCTAAAAAGGATAATATAAATATTTTTTCAGAAATTGAAAAAAGAACTAAGAGTCTATTTGTTACCTTAACCTATCCTAACGAAATTAAAAAAAATGATCTTTTAATAGTTAATGAAAAAAAAGTTTTAGATTTTTTTGATCAAGTACTGTTTGTTGCAATCAAAAATGGAATGCACGATTCTAAAGGATATGTTTTTTATTCACCAAATTTAAATTTTAAAACTCCAAAAGAGACAATTCATGTATCGGAGCTTCATGACATGATTTTAAGTTATTTCTAAATAAAGTAAAAGTTATGATAATTTTAAATTTTTTTTTTTATTGAGTGCTTATTTCTTAAAAATAAAAAAATATTAAAAATTAAAATAAATAAAATTAAAGAAAATAAAGGATTGATTGCTAAATATGCAATATATCCAAGAATAAAAAATAAAAAATTTGCAATAATGATTAAAAAATTGGTTATTAAAATTGAATTATTTTTTTTTAGCAAGATATGATGTAGATGGTCTTGACCAGGTCTGAAAAGTTTTTGATGATTTTTTAGTCTTATAAAGTTTATTGATAAAAATTCGAATACAAAAATAGCTACAGACCATGCAAGTAAAATTGGGTGTACCTGTTTTAAATTAGCAAAAAAAATTAAAATGAAAGCAATTATAAAACCAATAAGCAGACTTCCACTATCTCCTAAAAATAGTTTAGGAAGCTTAAATAAAGAAAAATTAAATAACAAAAAAATAACTAATGGAATAATTATAATTATTAAAAAAAATTTAAAATTTTGACTTGGAACTAAAAAAAATAATATAATTATAGTTGAAATAGAAGCTAAACTTAAAGTGCCATCTAAACCATCAAAATAATTAAATGAATTAATTAGAAATAAGACACTTAAAATAGTAAATGGTATTGAAAAAGCACCTAATGTTAAATTAAAATATTCATAATTTCCAATATTTCTTAATGCTAAATTTTCAAAAACGACAAGATAAAAGATAGGAATGATTTGTAAACTAAGTTTGTTACCAGCACTAAGATTATATTTATCATCAGCTAAACCAATTAGGGAAATTAAAAAACCTATTGAGAATATTAAATTTAACTTATTATTTAAATAATTAAATAATTCAAATAATTCTAGTGAGATAATTAAGATAATGCTGATTATAAAACCGCCCGTACAAGCTGTTGCTTTAGTATGAATTTTTCTCTTACTCGGTAAGTCAACAATTTTTAATTGATAAGATATTTTAGAAATTATATAGAATAAGAAAAAACTTAATACGGAATAGATAGTTATTGTGATGTCCATAAATTTATATCAAAGATAACACAAATTAAAAAAATAATTTAAAATTAATTATATTTTTAAATTATTTTATAATCATTTAAATTAAAATGTTATATTAATCTATTTTAATT
>NZ_JBNAIN010000002.1:0-961822 GCF_052048055.1 Candidatus Pelagibacter sp. HIMB1485
CATTAATAATTAGTATAAAAATAGTTACTATTAATTATTTCTTTTTAAAATGTATTCTCTTCTGGTTATATATAGACCACTTAAGACAATTATAAAAAGACCTAAATAAGTCCAATTATCTGGTAATTCATGAAAGAAATAATAGCTAATTAATATGTTTGTTATGATTTCTGTATAGCCCAAAGGAGCTAATTTTGAGGCATCAGCATATTTGAGTGATAAAATTAAGAAAAGATGGGCTACAGAGGCTATAAGGCCGATTAAAGCCATTAAAATCCACTGATTTGTAGTTGGATTTACCCATACAGATGGCATAAATAAGCTAATAATGACTGTTCCTATTAAACCTGAAAGCAAAAGCGTTAAAAGAGGGTTATCTGAAGTGCTAAGTTTTCTTGTTATAATAAGGTAAAATCCATAACAAATTCCATTACCTAAAGCAGCTAAAGTAGCTAAATTAAGTTCAATAAATCCAGGTCTAATAACAATCAAAGTACCAACAAATCCTAACGATACAGCAGTCCATCTTTTTACCCCTACTTTCTCATTTAAAAAAAATGGAGATAAAGCTGTGACACAAATTGGTGCTACAAATGCTAAAGTTAAAGCTTTAGGGAGTGAAATTTCAGAAATCGCATAAAAGAATAAATACGTAGAAAAAACAAATATCAAACCTCTTATTAGTTGAAGAGCCGGTTTTTTAGTCCAAACTAATGACTTTCTATAAAATATAAGCATTAAAGACAGAGTAAAAACTATGGTAAAAAAATATCTAGCCCATGTTATTTGCAAAACATCCATTGATGAGCTTAAATATTTAGCAAACGCATCCATAACAGGGACAATCATCCAAGCAGATGCATTTAAAATTATAGCCTTCACAACTGAAAGATATATCTTAATAGAAGTATTTTAAAGCAAAGAATACGACTATTGGAACTGTAATAAATGACATTAATGTAGAAACAACAATAGTGCTAGCGATGTTATCTACTATTTCTTTTGGTGAGTACATTGATCCAATTAAATAATTTAAAATAGCACTTGGCATAGCAGATTGAATTAAAATTACACCTGCACCAAATCCAGAAAGATCAAAAAAAATTATAATTAAAAAACCAATCACGGGTCCAATTATTACTCTTCCAATAGAGGCAATTATTGAATTAGTGAAAGAAAAAATTTTTAATTTTGTTAATGCAATTCCTAACGACATTAATATTAAAACAATTGCTGTATATGTTAACAATTCAGTTAAATTAATAATTGCCTTGGGCATCTCCAAGTCAAAATAAATAAAAGTAACTGAAAATATAATTGCGTAAAAAGGTGGATTTTTAATTAAAATATTAAAGTCAAATTTTCTGTCGGCTAGAAACACTCCTAATGTAAAGTGAAGTAAAATTATAAGAGAAGATATTGATGCAGCTATTCCTAAACCTTGTGAACCATAAGCAAAAAGACAAATAGGAATACCCATATTTCCATTATTAGGAAGAAGAAATACTGGGATTTCTCTAATGATATCTTTAGTTTTTAATAGATATAAAATAATTATGCCTGTTAAACCAAAACCAGCAATAGCAATTAAATAATAAATAAAATAACTGGTATATTGTTCAAATGTTATACCTGTAGAAGTAATAGAATATATAACCATTGCAGGTGTACCAACATTTGAGGCAAAAGTAGTTATAAAGGAATTATCAAAATCTGGTTTTTTCTTACCAAGGTAATACCCAATCCCAACAACAAAAAAAACAGGAAATAATACTTCAATAAGTTTGAAATATATTTCCATTAATCAAGCAATCTAATTAACGTAGGTGATTTTAAGATATTCTTATTTTTTTTAAATATAGATAAACAGCTATTACAATTTAATTCTGTGGTTTTATGAGTAACTATTACGATGGTAGCTTTATTATTTTTTTTATCTGGGGTTTGAATTAATCTTTTAACAGAAATTTTATATTTAGCTAAACGATTGGTTATTTGAGATAAAACGCCTGGTTTATCTTTAACTTCAAATCTTAAATATAAAGAATTAACATAATTATTTACGTTATAAGTCTTTAAAGTTTTAAGCTTATTTACACTTACACCAAATGGCTTTTTAATGTTTCCTCTTAAAATAGATAATAAGTCAGATAATAAAGATGATGAAGTGGGACCTGGTCCAGCACCCTCCCCTTGTAATACACTTTCTCCTACTGGTTTGCCATTAAGGATAACAGCATTCATTACTCCATTTACATTACCAATATATGATTTTTTACTTACAAGACATGGATGAACAGTTTCAAAAAGTTGATTATTTTTGAGTTCAGAGATACCCAGTAGTTTAATTCTTAAATCTAATTGATTTGCAATTTTAATATCTTTTAAATCAATCTTTTCTATTCCTTCCATTAAACATTTTTTATTTGATATTTTACTATTAAAAGCCAAAGCGGATAAAATTCTCACTTTTGCAAATGCATCAAAACCATTTAAATCTAATTTTGGATTTCCTGGTTCAGCATATCCAAGCATTTGAGCTTTTTTCAAAACATCAGCAAAATTTTGCTCAGAATTTTCCATCTCTGACAATATATAATTTGAAGTACCGTTTAAAATTCCATAAACTTTAGATAATTTATTTGTAGCTAATCCCTCTTTAATAGATCTCAATATCGGTATCCCACCAGCAACAGATGCCTCGAATTCTAGATTAACATTATTTTTTTCAGCTAGTTTTGCTAAATTGTTTCCATGTTTTGAAATTAAAGCTTTGTTTGGTGTAATTACATGAATTTTATTCTTTAAAGCAGTTTCAACTAATTTTTTAGAAACCCCATCAGATTGTCCAATTACTTCAAATAAAATATCAACTTTTTCTTTTTTAAAAATTTCAAAAGGGTTTTTATAAAAAATTTTTCTATTAATTTTATATTTTCTTTTTTTATTTATATTTTTTGCAGAAATAGCTACTACATGAACTCTTTTTCCTGTTTTAAGTTCAATATCTTTTTTTTTAACAATTAGTTCATTAAATAAATAATTACCAACTTGACCAAGTCCAACAATTGCAACATTCACTATATTATTCATTTGCTTATATCTGGATATTTACTTTTTTTAGTATAGTCATCTATATAAATCTCATATTCTTCTAATGTCATTTTTGTTATATCGTCTGACTTTTTAAGTATTTCAGTTATTTTTTTTTGATTTTTTTTATTTTCAGCAGGATGTTCTTTCCAATACTGAGAATCTTTATTTAAAGAGCAATTACATAAAAAAATTAGAAAAATAATTAACAAATATTTCATTTTAAAGCAGTTCTTTCAGGAAAATTAAATTTATTATTTAAATTTTGAACAGCCTGACCTGCTCCACCTTTGATTAAATTGTCTATCGCAGAAATAATGATTATTTTGTTTTTATATTTTGATTTACACACTGTAATAAAGCAATTGTTTGTATTGATAACATCATTTGTGCTCAACAGTTTATCAGAATCTAATATTTTAACAAAATTTTCTCCTTTATAAGAGATCTTAAGTGTTTTGATGATTTTTGATTGATTAACTTTTTTTTCTAAATCTAAATAAATTGTACTTAATATACCTCTAAACATTGGAGATAAATGTGGAGTAAAACTAAATTGAAAATTTTTATTTGTAAATTTGCTTAAAAATTGATGAATTTCAGAATTATGTCTATGAAAACCAACACCATAAGCACTCAAAGACTCGTATAAATTCTTATCTTTATATTTTTTATGAACTCCTCTACCGGCGCCAGAATATCCAGATTTTGAATCAATGATTATATTGTCTAATTTAACTAATTTTTTTTTAATTAGCGGAACAAGAGGTAATAATATTGATGTTGGATAACATCCTGGACATGAAATTATATTGTGATTTTTTAATTCATCGCGATTTATTTCGGGTAAACAATAGATGCTTTTCTTCTGTAATTTTGGAGCTCGGTGTTTTTGTTTATACCATTTTAAATAATCATTAGCTTTTTTTAATCTAAAATCTGCTGCTAAATCAATTAAAGTAACATTATCATTAAGTTTTTTTGCTATATCTTGAGCTTCACCATTTGGTAGAGCTGTAAAGACAACATCAATACCATTTAACAGTTTAGGATTAAATTTTACGATTTTAGGTAATTTTTTTTTTGACAGAGATTTATCATAATTAGAAATATTTTTTCCAACAGACGAGTTTCCACATAGATATTTAATATTAATATATTTATGGTTAATTAATAACTTAATTAATTGAACACCAATATATCCTGTAGATCCGGCAACTAATGCATTAAGCTTAGGCATTTTTTATTATAGCAGTTTAAATTGTAAAAAAAATTATCTTTTAGAAAACTGGAAGCTTCTTCTAGCTTTTCTTCTACCAGGTTTTTTTCTCTCAACAGCTCTAGAATCTCTGGTTGTAAGCTTTTCAGTTTTCAATGTTGTTTTTAAATTTTCATCAAAGAGAACCAAAGCTTTAGAAATACCATGAACCATTGCTCCAGCTTGACCTGTAGGTCCGCCACCTTTTACACTACATCTAACATCATAATCTGTAGCTTGATTTATAATTTCAAAAGGTCTTGTAATTTGCATTTTGTGAATTTCATCAGCAAAATACTCATTATATAATTTGCCATTAACATAAATTTTACCAGAACCTTTTTTTAACCAAACTTTTGCTATTGAAGTTTTTCTTCTACCTGTCGCGTACTTACTATCTTTAAAGTCTAACTTTAATTTAGGAGTTTTTATGTTTGATTGTACGTTTTCCATATTAATTTCTTGCAATGTTTTTATTGTTTAGTTTATCTAATTCTATAACTTTTGGGTTTTGTGCAGCATGAGGATGCTCACTTCCAGAATAAATTTTTAATTTTGTTAGTTGTTTTCTACCCAAAACACCACCAGGCAACATTCTTTTAACTGCTAATTTCAAAGTTTCTCCAGGTTTTTTTTCATGAAGTTTTTCTGGTGTGGTAACTTTAATTCCACCAGGATGTCCTGTGTGTCTATAGTACTTTTTGTTTTGAAACTTCTTGCCAGTAAATTTTGCTTGTTCGATATTTTTTACTACAACAAAATCTCCATCATCCATGTGAGGTGTATAAGTAGTCTTATTTTTGCCTCTAATTATATTAGATACAACAGTCGCTAATCTTCCAACAACTGCATTTTTTGCGTCTATCTCGTACCAAGATGAAGTAACTTGATCTTTTTTTGTGAATTTTGTCATTGTGCGAGGATTAATACTATTAAATTATTCAAAGTCAATTTTATATTTAGCTTGTAAAACATAACTAATATGCTATTTATCACTTGCCGATTTGATCCTATTGCGGGCATAAAACTGCTAAAATGGAATTTTCATAAAATTATAATCGGTAGGCATTTGAACTGTATTGTGCGCCTTGCATAAAGCAAAAGCACTAAAAAAGGAGTAAAAATGAGTACAAAAAGAAATAATCCAGAAACTATTGCTATACATGGTGGAGACTACAGAAGTGATCCAGCTACAAATTCAGTAGCAGTTCCAATTTATAGAACAACCTCGTATCAATTTAATAACACTGAACATGCAGCTAATTTATTTGCGTTAAAAGAGTTTGGAAACATCTATACACGAATAATGAATCCAACTAACGATGTGTTGGAAAAGAGAATCGCTGCGCTTGAAGGTGGTCTTGCAAGTTTAACTGTAGCATCTGGGCAAACCGCTTCTACTTTTGCAATATTAAACGTTGCTCAAGCTGGAGATAATATTGTTAGTTCAACAGATCTTTATGGTGGAACAGTTTCTTTATTTACGCATACTTTAAGTAAGCTTGGTATAGAAGTAAGATATGCAGATCCTTCAGATCCAAAAAACTTTGAAAAAGCAATAGACGATAAAACTAGAGCTTTTTATGGAGAAACATTACCAAACCCATATTTAAGAGTTTTTCCAATTAAAGAGGTTTCAGATATTGGTAGAAAATATAACATTCCATTAATCTTAGATAACACTGCTGCCCCTGTAATTTGTAAACCAATTGAACATGGTGCTGCTGTGGTTGTTTATTCTTTAACAAAATATATAGCAGGTCATGGAACAGTAGTTGGGGGTGCACTAGTAGATGGTGGAAATTTTGATTGGACAGCAGATCCAAAAAGACAGCCACTATTTAATGAACCTGATGCAAGTTATGGAGGTGTTGTTTGGGGTAAAGCTGTGCCCGAATTAACAGGTGCAAATGTTGCTTTTGCAGTTAGAGCAAGAGTAACCCTATTAAGAGATTTAGGATCAGCACTTTCTCCAGATAATGCATTCGGCGTCATACAAGGACTTGAAACAGTTGCTTTAAGAATGAAACAACACTGTAATAATGCTGCAAAAGTTGTGGAGTACTTAAAAAAACATAAAGCTGTTGAGAGAGTAATTTATTCCACTGAACATACTGAAGAGATATCAAGTCGAGCAAAAAAATATCTGAAAAATGGTAATGGTGCTTTAGTTGGTATTGAATTAGCTGGTGGTATCGAAGCTGGTAAAAAGTTCATTGAGGCTTTAAAAATGTTTTATCACGTTGCAAATATAGGTGATGCTAGAAGTTTAGCAATACACCCAGCAACAACTACTCACAGTCAATTAAATGATGATGAGTTAGCTGCTTCAGGTGTAACTCCAGGATATGTTAGACTTTGTATTGGTTTAGAACATATTGATGATATAATTGACGATTTAGATCAAGCTTTAGACAAATCATCAAAAGGTAATTTAAAAGCAGTTAGTTAGTGTTATTTATATGTCTACAAATAGAAATTAATTAATCTGTCTTTTGTATTTTGAGATAAATATAAAATACAAAGTTGAAAGTATTATCAAAATAGAATTTATCTGGTGTAAAGATGCAAATAACATTTTTACTCCAGATAAAATAGTTATCACACCAAGAAAAATTTGAAATGCCAAAGTCAAACCAATTACAGTGATAGGTTTGTATAATTTTTTGTTTCCAGTGTTAATTACCTTAAAGAGGATTAAGGCATAAATGACTATAATTAAGTATGCTAAATTTCTATGTATAAATTGAACAATAGAAGGATTATCAAAAACTTTCAAATTCAAAAACTCTTTAAAACTACTATCATCAGGAAAATAATTAACTCCCATCAATGGCCAAGTGTTATAGATTTTACCAGCATCCATACCAGATACAAAAGCACCTATAATTAGTTGGAAAAATAATAAAACTAAAAAAATTTTTACTATAAAAAGATTAATTGAAATTGTTTGATTTGAAGAGGATGATAACTTTAAAAATTGCCAATATACAATTGATAAAATGATAAATGCTGTTACCAAATGTATTGCTAGTCTATAATGGCTAACATCAATTCTTTCAACTAATCCACTTGATACCATGAACCAACCTAAAAACCCTTGAAAACAAACTAATAAAAAAATAATTCCATATTTTTTTATAATCCAAACTCCTTGTTTTAGTGAAAAATAAACCATTGGGAATAATACGGTTAAACCAATTATTCTCCCTAACTGCCTATGCCCCCACTCCCACCAAAATATTACTTTAAATTCATCAAGAGTCATATTGTAGTTTTGTTGGCTGTATTCAGGAATTGTTTTATATAAACTAAAATATTCCAACCATTTATCATTTGTAAAAGGAGGAAAAAAACCAACAAATAATTCCCAAGTAGTAATTGATAAACCGGAGTCAGTTAATCTAGTCAAGCCTCCAACAAATATTATTAAAGAAACTAAAACTAATAATGATAGCATCCACAATTTAAGTTGATTATTTAAATGATTATTCTCACTGTACATGCTCAAATAAATATAATAATTATTAAGTATTCCAATAAATTAAATGTCGCCAAATAATAAAAAAAAACTAGATTTAATAAGAGTTAAGCTAGATAAATTAGATAATAAACTGTTATCACTTATAAAATATAGAACAAAGCTAGTTGAGGAAGTTTTAAAGCTTAAAGAATTTAAAAAAGAAATCGTAGATAAGAAAAGAATTAATTTTATTTTAAGAAAAATTAAAGCAAAATCCTTAAAACAAGGCATAGATCCAAAAATAACTAATCGTATTTGGAAAAATATGATTTGGTCTTATATTGATTACGAAAGAAGAAATTTTAAAAAAAAATAATTTATTTACTATGTGGTGGAAGCTTTTTCTCCACAAACATTTCGTGTTTTCTAGTATCAGGATTGTATTTTTTTGCTGATAATTTTACTTTAGCTTTTTCGCCACCTGCAGGTTTTTTTACATAATAAAAGTAAGGACTATCTGGTTTAGCTTCAGGCACCATTCTAACTTTTACGTGTGTTTTTTTCGCCATTTATTTTAGTGTTTTTAAAATATTTGATATTTTAGTTAACTTATTTTTTAATTTTTCAGCTTTTATAGATTTATCTGCCATTTCGTCAAGCTTTAATGTATCTTCATTATCAAGGATCTTTTTGACTCCATTAATTGTCATTCCTTGATCTTTTAGCAAATATTTAATCTTCTTAAGAAGATCAATATTTTTTTCATCATAGTATCTTCTATTAGAATTAAGAATTTTTGGCTTGATTTGTTTAAACTGTGTTTCCCAAAATCTTATTATGTGAGTTGGCAAAGAACCTCTCTTATTGACTTTTAAGTCTAAAATTTTAGCAACTTCACCAATAGTTTTATAAGCCTGATCAGCTTTATCCATAATCTTTAAGATTTATAAACTCTTTAAATTCTTTTGAAGGTTTAAATAAAACAACATCCCTACTAGTTATTACTTTAGTTTCCTTGGTTTTTGGGTTTCTACCAATTCTACTTTTTTTTTGTCTAATAGAAAAAGTTCCAAATTTAGATAATTTTAGCTTTTTCTTAGATTTAATGTTGGAAACAATTGTTGATAAAAAATCATCAATTAAATTTTCTGAGATCTGTTTAGAAAAACCTAGTTGCATATAAACTAAATTAACTAAATCTTTTTTAGTTAAATTTATTCTCATTTAAAGATTCTGTTTAATCTTTTCTATCAAATTACCTTTAACAATTCTATGACAAACATCTAATGAGTTAGCAAAGCCAACGTAATCAGTACCACCATGACTTTTTACTACTGGAGAGTCTAATCCTATAAAAATTGCACCATTGTACAGCCTTGGATCTAATCTTTTTTTAAATTTTTTTAAAT
The DNA here is from genome assembly GCF_052048055.1 of Candidatus Pelagibacter sp. HIMB1485. Lineage (NCBI taxonomy): Bacteria > Pseudomonadati > Pseudomonadota > Alphaproteobacteria > Candidatus Pelagibacterales > Candidatus Pelagibacteraceae > Candidatus Pelagibacter > Candidatus Pelagibacter sp. HIMB1485. The sequence goes on from NZ_JBNAIN010000002.1 coordinate 9,224, forward strand.
TTGAAATGTTTAAAAGAGAAGATAGTTTTCCTATCCAATTTCCAGTCATCGCTTTTCTTAATTCACTTGTAATAAAATTTGCTGTCCCTTCAGCTGTTTTTAATGCTACATTTCCAGTAAATCCATCAGATACAATTACATCAACTTCACCATCCATTATGTGATTACCCTCGATGTATCCAGAAAAATTAAAATTTTCAGATTTTTTATCATTAAGAACTTGATATGTTTCTTTTATTACTTCATTACCCTTTAATTCTTCTGAGCCAATATTCAATAAAGCAACATTGGCTATTTCATCTGGGTATAATGAATTATAAAGAGCAGCTCCCATCGAAGAAAAATCACTCAAATTTTTTGAACTACACTCAATATTAGCTCCAAGATCTAATACAACGCTCATACCTTTTTTATTTGGCCAAAGCGCAGACAAAGCAGGTTTGTCTATATTTTCGATCATTTTAAGATTTAATTTTGATACAACTAATAAAGCACCAGTATTACCAGCAGATATAACTATATCAGCCTGCTTTTCTTTGACACTTTGAATAGCAAGCCACATACTAGTGTCTTTTCCTCTTTTTGCGCCTTCTAAAGGACTGTCCGTGCTTTTAATTGCATTCTCTGTATGGAAAATTTCATAGAACTCTTTATTAATTTTATTTTCAATTAATTGAGAAATTTTATTTTTGTCTCCAAATATTTTGTAAAAAATGTTTTTATTTGATTGGTGGTTATAAATTATGCCATCTATAACTTTTTTTGGTGATCCATCACCTCCCATTGCATCAACTGCAATTTTAATTTTTTCGGACATTAAGATAATTATACTATTCTTTTGGGTCTAAAACTTGTCTACCCTTATACATGCCAGTTTTTAAATCTAGATGATGAGAAAGCCTGTATTCACCTGATTTTTTATCCTCAACTATATTTTTAGTTGAAAATTTCATTGTTTGTGCCCGTCTCATTCCAGTTCTGGATGGGGTTTGTTTTCGTTTCGGTACAGCCATAATTATGGGTTAATTACACTTTTTAAATAATAATTCAAAGTTTTTTTTGATAAATTTAAGTTAAATTCATCAAAATAATCAAGTAAATCATCAATATTATTAAAATCTTCTAAAAATATTGATAATTTTTCAATTTTATCTGATTTCGATAAATCGTCCCAAAAATGAATCTCAGAAACCATTGAATGAAACAAATTAATATAATCTTTCATTTTTTTGTTTATAGATTGGTCTCCATATCCTATTTCTCTAATGCTCAATTCTAATTGTCTAAAGTTGAAATCATAAATTTCTTGTAATACTTTTTTATTTTCTTCATTTTTATAATTTTTAAGAAAAAATGAAAAATGGAGTAAAAATAACGTCAATCGATCAGAAAAACTATCTTCTCTATTTAAATCCTTATATAAATCTTTATTTCTAGTGAAATTAATCAATTTATTATAGATATGTATATACTCATTGCTCATGAATAAATTATATATATTTTTTTTATTTTTAATACTTTCAAATTGTTCATTTAAACCTGTTGTAAAGCACCATGGTGTTCCATTTTTAGAGAAAAAACAAGAAACGCTAATCATAAATCAAACAAACAAAAATGATATTAAAAAAATATTAGGTGTTCCATCTACTACAAGTAAATTCAATAATGATGTTTGGATATATATTGAAAGAAAGCAAACACAATCGCAGCTAAAAAACTTGGGTAGAATGAAAATTTTTAAAAATGATGTCTTAGTTTTAGAAATAGATAAATACGGTATTTTAAAAAAGAAGGAGTTTTATAATAAAGATGATATGGAAAATATAAAAATTGTGGAAGCTACAACACAAGCTGGTTTTAAAAGAAACTCATTTATATACGATTTCATGTCTAGTATGAGACAAAAGATTAATGACCCTCTAGGTACGAGGGCCAAAAAACGTAAAGAAATTAGCCAGCGATAACTGCTAATAATAATAAAGCTACAATATTTGTAATCTTAATCATTGGATTAACAGCCGGACCTGCTGTATCTTTATATGGATCTCCAACAGTGTCACCTGTTACAGCAGCTTTATGAGCTTCTGAACCTTTACCACCGTGATTACCATCTTCAATATATTTCTTAGCATTATCCCATGCGCCGCCTCCAGCAGTCATAGAAACAGCTACAAAAAGTCCTGTAATTATAACTCCTAAAAGCATTGCACCAACTGCAGCTAAAGCTGCAACCTGACCGCCTATTGATAGAATTATAAAATATAAAACTACAGGTGATAACACCGGTAATAATGATGGAATTATCATTTCTTTAATTGCAGCAACAGTCAACAAGTCAACTAATTTTGCATAATCAGGTTTTTGTTTTCTTTTCATAATACCTGGGAATTTTTTAAACTGTCTTCTTACTTCTACTACTACAGCACCACCTGCTCTTCCAACTGCTTGCATTCCCATAGAACCAAATAAGTAAGGCAACATTCCTCCGATTAATAAACCAACAACAACATATGGATTTGATAAATCAAAAGTTACAACTATTCCTTCAAGAGCAGAACCTGCTTCTTTAGAAAAGTGTTTAATATCTTCAGTGTAAGCAGCAAATAAAACTAGCGCACCTAAACCAGCTGAACCTATTGCATATCCTTTTGTTACAGCTTTTGTGGTGTTACCAACGGCATCTAAAGCATCTGTAGTTTTTCTAACTTTTTTATCCAAGTTAGACATTTCGGCTATCCCACCAGCATTATCAGTTACTGGACCGTAAGCGTCTAATGCAACAACCATTCCAGCTAATGCAAGCATTGTTGTAACAGCAATTGCAATACCAAATAGACCTGCAATAGAATTTGTAATTAAGATACCAGCTACAATGATTAACGCTGGTATTGCTGTTGCTTCCATTGATACAGCTAAACCTTGAATAACATTAGTTCCATGACCAGTTGTTGATGATAAAGCTACAGATTTAACAGGTCTATAACTTGTTCCTGTGTAATATTCTGTAATCCAGATTAACAAACCAGTAATAACTAAACCAATTACTCCACAGTAATATAAATCCATTCCATTAAACGTATTTCCATTAACAGTGTATTCATTTGTAAAACCAATTACATGATCAGTTACAGGCCAAAGAATAACTAATGACGCAACAGCAGATACAATAAATCCTTTGTATAATGCGTTCATCACATTGTTATCTTTTCCAAGTTTAACAAAAAATGTACCTACAATAGATGTCAATAAACAAGCAGCACCAATTGTAAGAGGATAGATCATCATATTAAGATCACCTACGAAGAAAATTGATGATAAAACCATAGTTGCAACAATAGTAACGGCATATGTTTCAAATAAATCTGCTGCCATTCCAGCACAGTCACCAACGTTGTCTCCAACGTTATCTGCAATTACAGCTGGATTTCTTGGGTCATCCTCAGGAATTCCAGCTTCAACCTTACCAACAAGGTCAGCTCCAACATCTGCACCCTTAGTAAAAATACCCCCACCTAATCTTGCAAAAATTGAAATCAAAGAAGCACCAAACCCTAAAGCAACTAGAGCATTCACTATTTCTCTTTCATCCACTTCAAATTTCAATAATAAAAAATAATAAACTGCTATTGCTAACAATGCTAAACCAGCGACCAACATACCAGTTACAGCACCAGATTTAAAAGCAACTGATAGACCTTGAGCTAGACCTTTTCTAGAAGCTTCAGCAGTTCTAACGTTAGCTTCTACTGAAACTAACATACCAACATACCCTGCAATACCAGATAATGCTGCGCCTATTAAATAACCAAGACCAACTAATGGGCTAAATGCAATACTAACAATTACAAGAACAGCTGCACCAACAATTGCAATTGTTTTGTATTGTCTTGCTAGATAAGCTTTTGCTCCAATTTGAATAGCTGAAGCAATATCTTGCATTTTTGCATTTCCTGCACTTGAATTTAAAATGTTTTTTCCAGTTAAAAATCCATAAACGATGGATAAAAAACCAGCTCCGATTGTGTATAATAAAATAGTTTCGACAGTTGCGCTCATATAACCCTTAGTTGTTGGTTGTTAATTTTTTAAGCCCGGACAATACAAAAAAAGTCAAAAAAGACAATAATTAACTTCAAAATTGATGGATATAACCACCTACATTATTGGCGATTTCTCTGCCTTTTTGATCTAAAATTAAAGACTTGTTTTTACCATATAAAATAGTTCCTATTTTCGAAATTTTTACACCGAGAGATTTACTTAATTTATTTATGATTCTGGCTTTGTTTGGTTTAGCAGTAAATAAAATTTGATAATCATCTCCGTAAGATACTAGATCAATTTTTTTTAAATTCCTGCTATTGATTAAGTTGTTAAGATTTCTTGATACAGGAATAAATTGTTCATAAATTTTATAAGAAACATTTTGCTTATTTATTAATTTATTCAAATCAGTGATTAAACCATCGGATATATCCATAGAGCTGGTAGCTAGAGAAAGTAAATTTTTAGAAAACTTATTTTGGATATCTGGCATATAGTATTTATTTATAAAATACTTAGTTTTTGATTTATTTAACTTAATTTTATTTTTTAAAACTTGAAGTCCAATAAAACTATCACCTAAATTTCCTGTAACATATATATCATTATTTACATTAGATTGATTTCTGTAGATTATTTTTTTTGAATATCCAACTGAAGTTATTGTAAAGCTAAGTTTCGTAGAAAAAGTTGTATCCCCTCCTCCTAATAATAAATCATATTTTTTCTGCTCTTCCCTTAAAGAATTGGATATTTTTTTAAGATTGTTTCTTGTAAAGTTTTTTTTGTTCCCTGATCCAGCAATAAAATAATATTTTGGCTTAACTCCTTTGCAAATCAAATCAGAAATTGAAGATCTTAAAATCTTTTTAATGACTAAATCTGGTCTTTTAAAATCTATAAAATGTGTACCTATGTTGTATGTGTCTACTGAAATAACTATTCCTTTTTTTTTATCAAAAAAAACATCATCATTTAAACTTAAAGCAGCTTTATTTTTTTTAGAAATATTAGAAAAATAATTATTTATTAATTCAAATTCATGCATTTGTTCTTAATTTTTTTCCAACATTATCAAGCAAAGCATTTAGGTACTTAGTTTGTGAATTTTCTAAGAAATAATTTGATGAATTTAAATACTCTTTAATAATGATGTTTAAAGATAAATTAGGTTTGTACATTAATTCATATGTAGCAGCTTTTAAAATAGTTTGAAAAACCTTATCTAAATTTTCAAAGACAAATTCATCACCTAATTTATTTTTTAATTCATCTATAATTAGATCATTTCTTTCGATAGTTCCTAGTACAATATCTTTAATAAATTTTTTAAATCTGTGTTTTGGAAACTGTAATTCATCATCTTCGTTATAAAATTTACCATAGAGTTTTTGAATTATTATAACCCTAGGATTATTTTTTGGATTAAAATGTGTTCTCATTTTTGAGATAGAACAGAAATTACTGCTTCAGCTGCTTCCGCACCTTTTTTCTTTCTCGCTTTAGCTTGAGACATATTCAAACAAGTAATTATTCCATTCCCAATTGGTTTTTTACTTGAAATTGATAATTCCATAATACCATTAGTTGCTGCTTGAGAAATAAAATCAAAGTGAGGAGTTTGACCTTTAATAACACAGCCTAAAGCTAAAAAGGCATCATGCTTATTTATGTTTTTTGAAATAGTTACTGGGATTTCAAAAGCTCCTGGAACATTAATGACTTTTATATTATTTTTTTTTGAGATTAATTTTAAAGCACTTTTAAGTAGTCCATCTGCAATATCTTTGTAATAATCAGCTATAACAATCAAAATTTTTTTCTTCATTATATCAATTCTTGTTTAGTAATTTTTATACCATAACCATCTAAACCAATAACTTTTTTTGGAGATTTTGTGATTAATATCATATTTTTAATTTTCAAATCTTTTATAATTTGAGCTCCAATTCCATAATTTCTTATTAATTTGTCATTACCCTTTTTATAAAAATCTTTATTTTTATAATCTTTCAAAGTTTGGGTTACAGATTTTAAATTAGAATCTTTAATAAAGACTAATACACAATTGTTATATTTTTTAAAATAATTTAAAGTTTTGTTAAATGAGTTTGGCAATTGTTGATTAATTAAATAATTTTGAACCACATTTGAAGAGATTACTCTTACCCTTGGAGTAATACCTTTTTTTGTTTTTCCTTTAATTAAAGCAAAATGCTCTGCACCATCAATTAAATTTTCATAAATTCGAATATTATACTTTTGATCTTTTACAATTATTGAGCTTTGTTTTTTTAGTTTAATTAATTTCTCTTTTTTAAGTCTATAAGCAATCAAATCTTCAATCTTACCTATTTTAAGTTTATGCTTATTTGCAAAATTAAATAAATCCTTACCTTTGGCCATTGTTCCATCTTCATTCATAATTTCACAAATAACAGCTGAGTTATTTTTTTTTGCTAATTTTGAAATATCAACTGAAGCTTCTGTATGCCCTGCTCTAACAAGTACACCTCCATCTTTTGCTATTATCGGAAACACATGACCTGGAGATACAATTTCATTTTTGTTTGCATTTTTCTTTGAAGCAACTTTAATTGTTTTTGCTCTATCCTTTGCTGAAATTCCTGTTGTAATTCCTTTTTTTGCTTCAATTGATATTGTAAATGCAGTTTTATTTCTTGATTGATTAATTGGTGACATTAATGAGAGGTTTAATTTTTTAGCCTGAACGCTATCAAGAGCTAAACAAATTAAACCTCTGCCATACTTGGCCATAAAATTTATATTTTTAGAATTGGTATCCGATGTCGATATTACTAAATCACCTTCATTTTCTCTTTTTTCATCATCTACCAATATGAACATTCCGCCTTTTCTGGCAATGCTAATAATAGTTTCTATTGATGCAAAATTATTTTTTGTCATTAAAATAATTTCTTACATATTTAGACAAGATATCAATCTCAATATTTACTAAACTAGATTTTTTTAAAGTAGATAAATTAGTTTCTTTATACGTGTGAGGAATAATCCAAATTTGAAAACCTTTTTTTGTAATTTTTGAAATTGTAAGAGAGATACCATTTACACATATTGAAGCCTTCTCTATTAGATGTTTTCTCTCCTTTTTTGGTATTTCAAAATCAAAAAGATAAGATTTATCTATTTTTTTAATAAAATTAACTATTCCGACCGTATCAACATGACCTTGGCAAATATGACCTGAAATTTTAGTTCCATATTTCAAAGGCAACTCTAAATTCAAAACATCATTTGTTTTGAGAAATTTAAATTTGGACCTAATTAATGTTTCATTAGATAAATAAAACTCCATTATTTTTGACTTATACGAAATTAATGTGAGACATACACCATCACACGCAACTGATAATCCCATATCTTTTGATGAAACCTTTAAGTTGCTTTTAACAAATATATTGATGCCTTTTGGTCTTTTGGTGATTCTTTTTACAGTACCTTGGTTATATATAATTCCGTTAAACATAATTTTTATATAATTCTATTTTATCTTTTTTTAATTTCAGATTTAGTTTTGACTTATATCTATATTTTGATTTTAAAGTATTTAAACTGTTAAATTCAACAAATTCTGTATTTTTAGATAAATTATTTGAACTTTTAAACAAATAAAATTTATTAAAAATTTTATCATTTATGAATGATTTTGTAAGTTTATCTCCACCTTCAACCAATAAATTTCTACTTCCTAAAGAATAAAGTTTTTTTAATATTTCTTTTAATTTGAATTCTTTATTTTTATTAATTTTAGATTTGATTAATAAGACTTTTTTAGATTTAAATAATGAGAGTTTTGATTTTGTTGCTTCATTATAAAAAATAATTGTTTTTATTTTAGATGCAGATTTGATTAAGTAAGAGTTTGGATTAGAATTTAGCTTACCGTCTAAAATAACTCTTATAGGTGAAAAATTATTTTTGTTTTTAAGTCTACAATTAAGTTTTGGATTATCCTTATTTAAGGTTTTGTGTGAAATTAATATCGTATCGTTTTTATATCTTAAAAAATGCGAAAATTTATCAGAATAAATATTAGTAATTTTTTGCTTTTCTTTACTATAAATTAAATTGTTCTTTGAAACTGCAATTTTACCTGTAACAAAAGGTATTTTATTTTTTCTATTAAAAAAATAAGGATAGTAAAACCGACTAATTTCTTTTTTTAAAAGATTTTTTCCAACTTTTATTTTACTTGATTTTAAAACTTTAAAAGATTTGCCACTAACACGTTCGTCAATATCAGAAATTGAATAAATAACTTCTGATATTTTTGATTTAATTATTAAATTTGTACAAGGTGGTGTTTTTCCTTTATGACAACATGGTTCTAATGTGACATACATCTTTGAGCCAGCAACATTTTCTATAGAATCTTTAATTGCATTTCGTTCAGCATGAGGTCTTCCATTGTATGAAGTCTGTCCTATAGATATAATTTTATTATTTTTAACAATTACACATCCAACAGATGGATTTGTACCGGTTAAACCTTCACGAGCAATTGCCAAATTAAGGGCAATTTGCATGAATTGTTTATCTTTAATAGTAAAATTATCTTTTTTTGTAGACATCTAATCTGTCCACGAATTGCACAAAGTCTTTTTCTTCTCTAAAATTTCTATAAACGGAAGCAAAACGCACGTATGCTACAGGATCAAGCTCTTTTAATCCTTCCATAACCATTGTTCCAATTGTACTAGTTGATATTTCTGTTTGTCCAAGTTCTTCTAATGATCTTGAGATTTTACTTATAAATTTCTCAGCAGTTTCCGTATCAATTGGTCTCTTTTTTAATGCTATATAGATTGATTTAGATAATTTATCTCTGTCAAAAGAAGATTTTCTTCCATTTTTTTTAACAACCATTAATTCTCTAAATTGAATTCTTTCAAAGGTAGTAAATCTTTCGCCACATATACATAATCGTCTTCTTCTTATTGCAGTTCCATCTTCAGTTGGTCTAGAATCTACAACTGACGTATCACCTTTTTTTTCACAAGGACAAATCATTATTTATAAATTTTTATATATTGGAAATGACGAAGTTAGATTAATAACTTCATTTCTTACTTCGTTTTCAACTTTACTGTTATCATCAGGATTTTCAGATAAACCTTTAATAGTTTTTGTTATCAATTCACCTACAGTTTTAAATTCATTTAATCCAAATCCACGTGTAGTAGCAGCTTGAGTACCCAATCTAATTCCCGATGTAATCATTGGTTTCTCTGTATCAAAAGGTATTCCATTTTTATTACATGTTATGTTGGCTCTTGATAGACTTTCCGCTGCAAGATTTCCCTTAACATTAAAAGGTCTTAAATCAACAAGCATTAAATGAGTATCAGTTCCATCTGAATAAATTTTAAATCCATTGTTTTTTAAAGTTTCGGCTAAGATTTTTGCATTAGCTAAAACAGATTTTATATAATCTTGAAAATCTGGTTGAAGAGCTTCTAGAAAACCAGCAGCTTTAGCAGCAATAATATGCATCAAAGGTCCACCTTGATAACCAGGGAAAACAGCTGTGTTAAACTTTTTACCAAGCTCCTCGTCATTAGACAAAATTATTCCACCTCTTGCACTTCTAAAAACTTTATGTGTAGTTGAGGTTACAACATGAGCGTAATCACATGGATTTGGATAACCTTTACCAGCCACAAGTCCTGAGAAATGTGCCATATCAACCATTAAATAGGCTCCTACTTTATCAGCTATTTCTCTAAATCTTTTAAAATCTATTACTCGAGAATAAGCACTGCCGCCTGCTATTATTAATTTAGGCTTGTGTTCTAAAGCAAGTTTTTCAACATTATCATAATCAATAAGTTCAGACTCTTTATCAACGTCATAACCTATAGCGTTAAACCATTTACCTGACATAGATATTTTCAATCCGTGTGTTATGTGTCCACCTGAATTTAAACTCATTCCCATAAATGTATCTCCAGGATTTAATAAAGCTAAAAATACAGCTCCATTTGCTTGGGCTCCAGAGTGAGGTTGTGCGTTTGCATATTTACAATTAAATAATTTTTTTAATCTCTCAATTGCAAGACTTTCTGCAACATCGACATGTTCGCAACCATTATAGTATCTTTTTCCAGGATATCCTTCGGCATACTTATTAGTTAAAACTGATCCTTGAGCTTCAAGAACTGCTTGTGAAACTATATTTTCTGATGCAATTAATTCTATATGTTGTTGTTGTCTTAAGAGTTCGTCTTTTATAGCTTTATATAATTCGGGGTCCTTACTAGATAAACCATCTTCAAAGAAACTCTTATAACTATCGTTTAAATAACTTTTTTCACTAGACATAATTAATTATATTTTTTTTACTCTTTTTAAGTGTCTCCCACCTTCAAATTTAGTATTTAAAAAAATACTAATAAATTTTAATGCATTTTTTTTAGTTAGTAACCTAGATCCTAATGTAATGATATTTGCATCATTATGCAATCTAGATAATTTAGTCGATTTTTCATTAAAGCATTGAGCAGCTCTAACATTTTTATGTTTATTTGCCGCAATATTCATTCCAGTTCCTGATCCACATACCAAAATACCAATATTTTTTTTAGATGAATTTACTTTTCTTGCAACTTTATGTGCGTAATCTGGGTAATCAACGCTATTCTCATTTGAAGGACCAAAATCTTGGAAATTAATTTTTTTCTTTTCTAAATAAATTTTAATTGCTTCTTTAAGTTTAAAACCAGCGTGATCTGAAGAGATAAATATCTTTTTCAAATTAATTGAATTTATAATCTAGCACACAAGCAACAAGGTGGACTCTATTTTCTTCACCACCATTAAATGCATTATGATATTTTGTGTTATTAGTCACCCAAACAGAACCATCTGCAGGCATATGTTTTGCAACATTATCTATAACCATTAAGCATCCAGGATTAGTTACGATTGGAATATGCAATCTTGGTTCTGGATCTCTATGCCAACTTAAAGTTGATCTTGGTTCTTTTAGCAAAATTCTTACTCTACCCAATTTATATTTACTTGATAAAACATCATAAACTTCTTTAAAATAAGTATTCTCATAATCTTTTATAAATTCAGAATAAGCTGCTTCATCAATTTCTACATCTCTAGAAACCTCTTTTCCAGTTTTATCAGGTTTAGTCCAATAAACACCTCTAGCTTTATTGCCTTTGATTGAATCAGGATCACCAGGAATTTGAGTTAATGAAATAGCTCCAAAGTGTGTTATCCCAGCATCTTCGAATTTTTTTGTCTTAATAATTTGGTTATAAGCCTCTTGAAGTTTATTTATATCAAATTTCAAGTTTTGTTTTTGAAAATCACTAAAATCTAAAATTCTTTCTTCTTTTTTTAGGTTTAGGTTTACAACTTTTGTGTTATCAATGCTCATAAAAATGGTTTTGTACTTAATTTAAGAGATATTTGTATAATACATTTGTCGCATTAATAAAGTAAATTTAAACATGATTGTAGGAAAATATCCAAGCCTAAGATTAAGAAGAAACAGAAAATCTTCCTGGACTAGAAAACTAATACAGGAAAATACCCTAAGTCCTAATGATTTTATTCTTCCAATTTTTCTTATTGATGGAGTAAATAAAAAACAACATATAAAATCGATGCCTGGCGTCTACAGGTATTCAGTAGATAGAATCAGTCAAATTATCGACAAAGCGATAAGCAAAGGAATTCCAATGGTTGCTCTTTTCCCAAATACAAAAAAATCATTGAAAAATGAACTTGGTTCAGAAGCACTCAATGAAAATAATCTTGTTTGTAGAGCATCAAGAATGATTAAAAAAAAATACAAAAATCAAATTGGAATTATGTGTGATGTTGCATTGGATCCTTATACCTCTCATGGACATGACGGATTAATCAAATCTGATAAAATTTTAAATGATGAAACAATCCAAGTTTTAATAAACCAATCTTTGCTTCAAGCTGAAATGGGTTGTGATGTTTTAGCTCCATCAGATATGATGGATGGAAGGATTGGTAAAATTAGAAAAGCAATCGATCAAAACAATTTCCAAGATGTTCAGATTTTATCTTATGCAGCAAAATATGCATCCAGCTTTTATGGTCCCTTTAGAGATGCAGTAGGGTCAAAAAAATCTTTGAAAGGAGATAAAAAAACATATCAAATGGATTTTAGAAATGCTGATGAAGCATTAAGAGAAGTTGCTTTAGATATAAAAGAAGGAGCTGATATGGTTATGGTTAAACCAGGAATGCCATATTTGGATATAATTAAATCAATTAAAGAAAAATTCAAAATCCCAGTTTTTGCGTATCAAGTATCTGGTGAGTACAGTCTAATAGAAAATGCTATTAATAAAAACCTTGTAAATAAAGATGTAGTGTATGAAAGTTTAGTGGCTTTCAAAAGAGCTGGTGCAAATGCAATTGTGAGTTATTACGCTGATCGAATTGACAAGATAATAAAGTAATCACCTTAAAGTATTTAGAAATAACAATCTATTGTTTGGAAAATTAATATTGTTTGGTTTTAAAATTGTCTTATCTAGATAATCATTAACTAACTTCAAACCTTTTAGTAAAATTTTAATATCTTGAACCTCTTTATCTTTTTCAATAAGAAAGTTTGGAACATATTTTTTTTCATTTAATGATGAAACATAGTAAACTGTTTCGTTATTTTCAGTATCTTTCTCTACTAAATTTTCTAATTCTAAATCATAACCTAATATTTTTAGTAATTCTAATTCCCAAAAAATATATTTTTTTAACCAATTTTTATCTTGTAAAATTAAAAAGAAATTTTGAATTATGAAAAAAACTTTTTCATTTGATTGGGCGTCTGCTGTTAAAATTTTAATTAAATTCATGGCAGAAGTTAAACATGATAATTTTTGTCTATCATCAAAATACATAGGGCTGTAAGCATTTAAAATTTCAACTTTAAAGTAGCCAATCCTATTTTCATTTTTTGAGTTATAATTAACATGCAATTTATTTCCTATTTGCAGATAATTTTTAATTTTTTTTGATGTTCCACCAAATATGATGCCTGACACTTTGCCTTTTTCTTTGGTGAAAATTTCTACAATCAAGGAGTTTTCGTTATATCTATTTTTACTTAACAAAAAACCTTCATCAGACCAATTCATATCATTTATTGAAACTATTTAAACACTCTGTAGCAGCACTTTGCTCAGCATTTTTTTTGGAATTGCCAATTCCAATAAAGTATTTTGTATTAGGTAATTTTACACCTACTTTAAATATAGGTTTGTGTCTTGGTCCAGTATTTGAGATTAATTTATATTTAGGAAGACTTTTAAATTTTTTTAATGTTTGCTCTTGTAACTTGGTTTTGGCATCAATTTCGGTAACAACGCTATCACTAATTTTTGCTTCCCACTGCTTTAAAATAAATTTTTCAACAATATTAAAACCTTTATCCAGATAAATTGCTCCTATTAAAGCTTCACAACTATCTGCAATAATTTTATCTTCAATTTTTATATTTTTATTTCTTGGATTAAAAGTTTTTATATATTTTTCTAAATTAATTGATTTTGCAATTTCAAGACAAGATTTTTTATTTACTAGTGAAGCAAATTTCTTATCAAGTATTCCCTCTTTTTCGTTGGGATAAATTTCTAATAATTTTTTAGCCATGACCAGTCCTAGTACACGATCACCTAAAAATTCAATTTTCTCATTATTTTTAGAGGAATTAAAACTTTTGTGAGTTAGAGATTGGTCTAATAAATTTTTGTTTTTAAAAACTATATTTATTTTTTTTTCTAGTTCTTGATACTTTATTTTCATTAATTAATAACATTAAAGGTTCTTTTAAATCTTATAGATTTGTGCCATTTCCAAAATTCAATAAAACTTCCTAATTTTTTATCAGATGAAAAAAAAATAAATTGAGCCTTACCAACTAAGTTATCTTTATGAACATAACCAACACTTGAAAGAAATCTACTATCTTTAGAGCAATCCCTATTATCACCTAAAAAGAAATAATGATCATCTGGAACTGTAAAAACATCTGAATTTTGATAGGTATAATTTTTTAAATAAACTGTATGAAATTTTTTACCATTAGGTAATTTTTCCTCAAACTTTAAGACATCTATTGTTGTATCACCACAATAAATTTTTGTTTTAAGTGGGATTTTAGATTTAAGTATTTCGCTACTATTTAAATATAGATTGGCATCAATAAACTGGATTTTATCTCCTGGCAGCCCAATTAAACGTTTTATATAATCTGTTCTATTGTCAGCTGGTGTTTTAAATACAATTACATCCCCTCTTTCAGGACTTTTAAACATTATTCTTTTATTAAGTATTGGCGGACTAAAAGGGAACGAATGTTTACTATACCCGTATGAATATTTCGTAACAAATAATCTGTCACCTACAAGTAATGTGGGTTCCATCGAAGAAGAAGGTATATAAAAAGGTTGCACTAAAAGTGATCTAATTATTACTGCAATTATCAAAGCATAAAATAAAGTTTTTATATTTTCTGAAAAAAAGTTTTTATCTAGTTTCATTATGATTGAATAATGGCAAATGCTGTTGAATATTTTTTTTCATCAGAAATGGATAGAAAACAATTATATTTTTTAATTTTAAATTTATTTTGGATCATTTTAGTGATTTTTTTGTTTGTAACATAATTTGGTTTACCCATTTTATCGTTAACTACTTCTATATCTTTAAAGTTCAATTTAATTCTAAATCCAGTACCCAAAGCTTTTGCAAATGCTTCTTTTGCTGCAAATCTTTTTGAAAAAAAGGCCACTTTATTTTTTATTAAGTTTGATTGTCTTTGTTCTCTCACACTATAAACTCGATTAATAAAAGATTTATTTTTTATAGCTTCTTTAATTCTTTTATTTTCAATAATATCCACTCCAATACCTAAAATTTTCATTAATTTTTAATAATTTTTTTAAAATCTTTAATTACTTTGGGTAGACCATAAAATATCGACTCTCCAATAATAAAATGTCCTATGTTGAATTCCTCGATTTCTTTAATTTTTGTTAAAATTCTAGTCGTTTTATAATCTAAACCATGACCTGCATGTACTTCTATGTCTAGCTTAGATGCAAGTTTTGAGCTTTTTTTAATTCTATTTAATTCGCTTGAAAAATTTTTATGCGATTTAACATAATTAGCTAGTTTTCCTGTGTGAATTTCAACACAATCCACATTTAATTTTTTTGAAAGTTTAATATCATTTAAATTAGGATTGATAAATAAACTAGTTCTAATATTTGACTTTTTAAATTTAAAAATTATTTCTTTTAATTTTTTATAATTATCTTTTAGATTTAAACCACCTTCAGTAGTTATTTCTTTTCTGTTTTCTGGAACAATACAAATGTAATTTGGTTTATATATTAAAGCTTTTTTAATTATTTCACTATTCATTGAGACTTCAAGATTCACTAAAACTTTATTCAAAGCACAAATCTCTTTAGTATCTAAATCATTTATATGCCTTCTATCTTCTCTCAAATGAATAGTTACGGAGTCTGCACCCAATTTTATAACTTTTTTTGCTGCAAATACTGGATTGGGATGTTTTTCACCACGTGCATTACGCAGTGTTGCAATATGATCTATATTTACACCTAGTCTTTTCACTTAATAAATCTACTTCCTGGAGTGGTAATGGGAATTGATTTTAGAGATTTAGGTATATTTTTAAGGTTATAGCTAGGCACATCTATTTTTAAATGAGAAACAATTTTATTTTTTATTTTCAGAGATTTTTTTGTTGATCTGTCAATTATAGAAGCAAATCCAACAAGTCTTGCATTTGATTTTTTAATAAGTTTTACGCATTCCAAACTAGATTTACCTGTCGTAATCACATCTTCTATAATTAAAACTCTTGCTCCTTTTTTTATACTAAAACCTCGTCTGAGAGTAAATTTTCCATTAACCCTCTCGCAAAAAATTGTTTCTTTCTTTAAAATTTTACCAATTTCATAACCTATTATTACACCACCCATAGCAGGTGCGAGTATTAAATCTATTTTTTTAAAATTTTTTTTAATTTTATTTGCTAGTGATTTGCAAATTTTTTCAGCTAAATAAGGAAAGCTTAAAAGTTTAGCACATTGAATATACTTTGGAGAGTGTAGTCCTGAGGATAAAACAAAATGTCCTTCTAATAACGCATCAGTCTTTTTTAAAATATTTAAGGATTTTTTGAGTGAAAGCATTTCTTTTTTCTTCGTGTCTAATTATCTTAAATTTTATACCTTTTTGCTTTAGCTCTGCAATAAAATTTGTAAAATTCTTAAGATTTCTAATTATTAATCTGAATTTAAAATTAATATAATTTGGATTTTTACCTGCCATTTCTAAATTAGAAATGTTAAGTTTATGACTTCCAATTAATGAACTTATGTCACCAAGTTGACCGGGTTTATCAGGCAAAGAAATCCAAAGTGTAGTGTTATATTTTTTTGTTTTTTCCTCTTTTTGCTCACCTTTATCATGCCAATATCTTCTAATAGCAGCTCTTGCTTTACCAGTTTTGGTGGTAGGTATCCAATGCAGTGATGGTGAACTATTTTTAGATGTGAGAATGTTAACCCTATCACCATTTCTCAATATTGTTTGTAATTCACTGTTATTTCCATTTACTTCACATCCGATTGCAGAATTACCAATTTTAGTGTGAACAGCATAAGCAAAATCAATTGCTGTTGCATCTTTTGGTAATTTAATTACAGATCCTTTTGGTGTGAAGCAAAAGACATTTTCCTGAAACATTTGGAGCTTTGTATACTCATAAGAGTCCTCAGGATTTTCGTTTTTTTCAATAATCTCCACTAAATCTTTTAACCAATCATACTCTTTCCAACTTAATGAATTAAATTTTTCAGAAGATTTATATTGCCAATGCGATGCAACACCTCTTTGTGCAAAGTCATGCATCTCTTTTGTTCTAATTTGAATCTCTATAGGCTTTTTATTTGAACCAATAACTGAAGTATGAATTGACTTATATCCATTTATTTTGGGCGAAGAGATGTAATCTTTAAATTTACCAGGAATACAGTTCCATTTCTTATGAAATATACCAAGAGTTTTATAACAGTTATCAATAGTATCTAATATAATTCTAAAGCCAATGATGTCTGTTATCTGCTCTAATGAAACTCTTTTTTTTTGAACTTTTCTCCATATTGAAAATGGAGTTTTTTCTCTTCCATAAATTTCAGCATTAATTTCGTGATCATTCAATATTTCACTGAGTTCATATGATTGTTCTTCAAAAATATCTTTTCTATCTAATTTTATTTCATCAAGTCTTTTTTTTATTAATTTTCTTGCATCGTAATTTAAAATTTCAAACGATAAATCTTCAAGCTCATCACGTATTCTGTGCATACCCATTCTGTCTGCCAATGGAGCATAAATTTCCATTGTTTCTTGAGCAATCCTTTGTCTTTTTTCCGCTTTAGTAATTGCTTTAATTGTTCTCATGTTGTGCAATCTGTCTGCAATTTTTACTAACAAAACTCTAATATCTTTTGATGTTGCTAAAATTAATTTTCTAAAATTTTCTACTTTAGAATTTGATCCTGCTGTATTTTCAAAAACAGATATTTTAGTGACACCATCTACTAAATCAGCAACCTCATCACCAAATTCAGCTTTTATTGTTTCATAAGTTGCAAAGGTATCTTCAATAGTGTCATGCAATAACCCAGTGGCAATTGTAGCACTGTCTAATTTTAACTCTGTTAAAATATTTGCAACTTCAATTGGATGTACAGAGTAAGGATCACCGGAGGCTCTCTTTTGACTCTTATGGGCCTTTACAGCAAAATTATAAGCTTTATCTAATTTTTCAGGATTTAAAAATTTATTATAATTTTTAACTTTATTAATTAGTTCATTAGAATTTAGCATAACCTTATTATAACATTAATTTAAATTTGTTTAATAGACCTAATGTCTGCTTTAGAGAGTGAAGAAATCAAGCTTTTAAGATCTTTTTTAATAATTGGATGATGCCATTCTTTTTGAATTTCAAAAAAAGGGATGAGAACAAAATTTCTTTTATGCATAAGTTTATGAGGCAAAGTTAATTTGTTTTTTACTTTTAAAACCTTTTTATTAAAATCAATAATGTCAATATCACAAATACGTGGATCATTTTTTTTACCTTTTTTTCTTCCTAATAAGATTTCAATTTTCTTACATATTTTAAGGAGACTTTCTGGATCAAAACAAAACTTTGCCTTGATAACTACATTTAAAAATTTAGGTTTTTTGGGGTCCGGCCAAGAAGGTGTTTCATAAAAACTTGAGATAGATAAAAAATCCAAATTATTTTCGCTTAAATGAGATTTTGCAATTTCTATATTTTTTTTTCTATCACCCAAATTAGAGCCAATACCTAAATAAACAATTTTAGCTTGATTTTCTGATATATCTTGCCTTTTCACGATTCCAGTCTCTGCTCTTTTTTGTTGCTCTTTTATCGTATTGCTTCTTTCCTTTAGCAACTGCTAATTCAATTTTGGCCTTCCCTTTTTTAAAATACATTTTTGTTGGAACAATAGTAAATCCGTCTCTTTGCATTTTTCCAATTAATTTATTTATTTCTCTTTTATTTAGCAGCAACTTTCTTTCATCGGTTGGGTTATGATTGGAATAACTTGCTTGTTTGTAAGGTGAAATGTGAGAATTAATTAAAATTATTTCTCCATTTTTTTCAACTGCATAAGAGTCTGCTATATTAATTTTTCCATCTCTTACTGATTTTATTTCAGAACCTTTAAGAACAATTCCTGCTTCTAAAATATCCTCAAAAAAATAATTAAAACTAGCTTTCCTATTTAAACAAATTATTTTTAAACCAGAATTGGTTTTTTTGTTCATTAAATCAATTTTGCTGACTGAAGAGACTTTTTAACAATTTCCTTAGTTTGTTCAGTAACTTTTACCAGAGGCAATCTAACATCATCTTCGCATAGATTTAATAATTTAGCAGCATATTTTACTGGACTAGGATTACTTTCAACAAACATTGAATGATGAATTGGCTGTAAAATTTTATCTAATTTTTCAGCTTCACCAATATCATTTTCAGATTTAGAAAATTTTTGAAAATCTGAACAAAGTTTTGGTGCTATGTTTGCTGTTACACTTATTGCACCTACTCCACCTCTTTTATTAAATTCTAGCGCATTGTCATCATTACCAGTCAATTGAACAAATTCTTTACCCATTTTTGATAACTGTTGATCAACCCTATCCAAATCTCCAGTGGCATCTTTTACACCAACTATATTTTTTAACTCGAACAGTCTTGCCATTGTATCAACATTCATATCAATAACTGATCTACCTGGTATATTGTAAATTATTATTGGTATCCCGCATTTGTCATTTATAGCTTTATAATGCTGGTACAAACCTTCTTGAGTAGGTTTATTATAATAAGGTGTTACGATTAGAGCACCATTTGCACCTGCCTTTTCAGCGTGTGAAGTTAAAGAAATAGCTTCCTCAGTAGAATTTGAACCTGTTCCAGCTATAACTGGAATTTTTCCATTACTTTCTTTTATGCAGAGATCAATTACTTTTTGATGTTCATCATGACTTAATGTTGGGGATTCTCCTGTTGTACCAGCAGGTACAAGCCCATTAGTTCCATTTTCAATATGAAAATGTATTAATTTAATATACGCCTCCTCATCTAAGAGATTGTTTTTAAACGGCGTAATTAAAGCAACATTTGATCCTTTGAACATAAATACTTATAACATAGTTTAAAGATTCATATACCAAAAGATTATGATTAAAAAATTATTATTTTTAATAATAACTTCCTTGATTAGCTTTAATTTCAGTTGGGCACAGATTGTACCTTTAAAAAAACCATCGCTATCCTCTGAAGAATTAAACAAAAAAATAATATTAAATACAATCAAACCTCTAAAAAAACCGTCAAAAGTTAAAGTTGAGAAAAAGGTTACTAAAAAAGAGACTAAACTTAGTTTTCTTTTACCTAAAAAAAAGCCAGTTATAAGAGGGTTAATAAATTCAGGAACAGTAAAAATTTCTAAATTTTATAATAAAAAAGATTTTGGGATTGCAAAAAAAGCTATTGGCGAAATGCAAAAAAGTCAGTGGAAATCTGCAATTAACATCTCAAAAAAAGCTAAAGATAGATCTATATATAATTTTATAAAGTGGAGACATTTATTAACAACAGGTAATCAAGAGACATTTTTTGATTACCAAGTCTTTATCGAGGAAAATTCAGATTATCCAAGAATAGATAGATTGAGATATTTGGCTGAGCATAAACTTTCTACGGAAAAAGTATCTCCAAGAAAAATAATAAATTGGTTTTCAAAAAATGAACCTTTAAGTGGATATGGTAAGATGATTTTAGGTGAAAGTCATATTTTATCAGGAGATAAAGCAAAAGGTATTGCTCTGATTAAAAATGGATGGATTTCTGCAGATTTATCAAAAAATGAGTTAAGGTTTTTCAGAAAAAAATACAAAAAATATCTTGATGCAAATGACTATATTAAAAGAGCTGATCATCTAGCATGGAATAGTGATCATTGGGATTTAAAAAGATTGATCAGATATTTACCTAAAGACTATGAATTGCTCTATACTGCAAGACATATTTTGATGACCAAGGGATACGGAGTAGATCAAGCAATCAAAAATGTTCCAAACAAATTTAAAAATGATGCTGGATTAAACTATGATCGTTTAAAGTGGAGGAGAAAAAAGGGACGATTGGAGTCTTCTACTGAAATTTTGCTCAAGATAAGAAATGATAAAGATTATTTAGTTAGACCTGACAAATGGTGGAAAGAAAGAGAAATCATTTCTCGAAAGTTAATTTACAAAAAACAATATGAACTAGCTTATAAAATTAGTAGCAATCACGGAATGTCTGAAGGATCTGAATTTGCAGAGGCAGAATGGATGAGTGGTTGGATAGCACTAAGTTTTTTAAATGATCCACTTCTTGCCAAAGATCATTTTAAAAACTTTTTTGATAATGTTAACTATCCAATAAGTGTTTCTAGGGGCGCATACTGGTTAGGTAGATCATATGAAAAACTACAAGATAAGGATCAATCGGAAAAATGGTATAAAGAGGCTACAAAATATTTAACTACATATTACGGACAACTAGCATTTTTAAAAATTAATCCTAATGGAAAATTTGAACTTGATAAAACAATGTTGGTTGAAGATGAATATAGAAAAGCTTTTTTTAATAAAGAATTAGTAAAAATTACACATCTTTTACATGAGTTAGATAAAGACAAGTATACAAAATTCATCTTAAGACATCTTGCTAATGATAACGTTTCTGAAGGCAGTGAACTTTTAGCTGCTGAACTTGCTACAAGTATTAGTAGATATGATTTTGCAATACAAGTATCAAAAATTGCATCTTATCAAAAAAGATTTCATAACAAATACAATTATCCATTAATAAGCACACCTAAATACATTAACGGAAGAAAGATTCCTGAAAGTGCATTAATTTTATCAATTATAAGACAAGAAAGTGAATTTGATTTAAAAGCAAATAGTCATGCTGGTGCAAAAGGTTTAATGCAATTAATGCCTTACACAGCAAAATTAGTTGCTAAACAAGCAAAGCTTCCTTATGCAAAATCTCGATTAACAACTGATCCAGAGTACAATATAAATTTGGGATCTCATTATATTGCCGGTTTAATTCAGCAATATGATGGTGCTTACCCATTTGCAATAGCTGCATACAATGCTGGTCCAAATAGAGTCAAATATTGGAAAAAATTAAATAAGGATCCACAAAAAAAACAGATAAATTATGTTGATTGGGTTGAGCTAATTAAATTTAGAGAAACTAGAAACTATGTTCAGCGTGTATTGGAAAATTATAATGTGTACAGATATGTACTTGAACAAAATCCAATAGTAATGAAAGATTTTTTTAAAGATCAGCCTTTATATTAGTGGCGGAGAGAGAGGGATTCGAACCCTCGGTACAAGTTTCCTCGCACGGTCATTTAGCAAACGACTGGTTTCAGCCTCTCACCCATCTCTCCGTATGACATTGTGTAATAAGTGATTTTATTGAAAATTCAATATTTATAAAGTAATTATTCAATTATTATGGGAAATAAATACTCAGTATTTTCATTAATCAAAAACGCTCTTTCATATCATGAGAATTGGCAAAGAGCATGGAAAGACCCTGCTCCAAAAAAAGAGTATGATGCTGTTATAGTTGGTGGAGGTGGTCACGGTCTAGCAACAGCATACTATTTAGCAAAAAAACACAATATGAAAAATATTGCCGTTGTTGAAAAAGGATGGATTGGTGGAGGAAACACTGGTCGTAACACTACAATTATTAGATCTAATTATTTATGGGACGCTAGTGCTGGACTTTATGATCACGCGCTAAAAATTTGGGAAGGATTATCTCAAGAGTTAAACTACAATGTAATGTTTAGTCAAAGAGGTGTAATGAATCTTGCTCACAATTTGCAAGATGTAAGAGATTTAAAAAGAAGAACACACGCAAATAGACTAAATGGCATTGATGCTGTTTACTTGAGTACAGAAGAAGTTAAAAAGTTTTGTCCAATTATAAATACATCCCAAGATATAAGATATCCAGTACTTGGTGGTACATTGCAAAGGAGAGCTGGTACAGCAAGACATGATGCTGTTGCCTGGGGTTATGCTAGAGGTGCTGATGAAATGGGTGTTGATATAATTCAAAATTGTGAAGTAAAAGGTATAAAAAGAAATGGTGATAGTGTTGAAGGTATAGAAACAACAAAAGGATTTATTAAAACAAAAAAAATTGGAGTTGTGGCAGCTGGACACTCAAGTGTGATCGCTAATATGGCTGGAATAAGACTTCCTCTAGAAAGCAAACCTCTTCAAGCACTAGTGTCAGAACCAGTGAAACCAATAATTGATACGGTTGTTATGTCAAACGCTGTACACGCTTATGTGAGTCAGTCTGATAAAGGTGAATTAGTTATTGGCGCTGGAACAGATGATTATGTTTCATATACTCAAAAAGGAAGTCATCAAATAGTTGAAGGTACTTTAAATGCTATTTTAGAATTGTATCCAATTTTTAGCCGTATGAGAATGTTAAGACAATGGGGAGGAATTGTAGATATATGTCCTGATGCAAGTCCAATATTAAGTAAAACTTCTATCAAAGGACTTTACTTTAATTGTGGTTGGGGTACTGGAGGCTTTAAAGCAACACCTGGATCAGGAGATTTGTTTGCACACACAATTGCTAATGATGAGCCACATAAACTTAATGCAGCATTCAATTTAAATAGATTTGTAAGTGGAGACCTTGTTGATGAACATGGTGCTGCAGCAGTTGCTCACTAATGTTTGTTATTAATTGTCCATATTGTGGTGAGAGAGATCAGCAAGAATTTAAAGCTGGTGGTGAAGCCCATATAGAAAGACCAAAACAACCGACAGAACTTAGTGATGATGAATGGGCAGAATATTTATTTATGAGAAAAAATATTAAAGGTGTTCAATATGAAAGATGGAACCATGCTCATGGTTGTCGTAAATGGTTTAATATGATTAGAGACACTTCGAATGATGAGATTAAAGCAATCTATAAAATGGGAGAGAAACCCCCTTCGATATAAAACAAATGTCAGAAAATTTAAGAGTTAAATCTAGTCAATATATTGATGAAACAACAAGAGTTTCGTTTAAATTTAATGGTACCACTTATTATGGATTTAAAGGAGACACACTTGCTTCTGCTTTATTGGCAAATAATGTTCATTTAGTAGGTAGGAGTTTTAAATACCATAGACCAAGAGGTATAATGACATCAGGTTCTGAGGAACCCAATGCTATTGTTCAAATTAATCCCAATACTAGTAGAACAGAACCAAATGTTAGGGCAACTGAAGTTGAAATATATGAAGGAATGGAGGCATCAAGTCAAAATTGCTGGCCAAGTGTAAACTTTGATATTGGTGGAATAAATAATTTTTTATCACCCCTACTTCCTGCAGGATTTTATTACAAAACATTTATGTGGCCTGCAAGCTTCTGGGAAAAATATGAATACTTTATAAGACACTCAGCTGGACTGGGGAAATCACCAACATCAAACGATCCTGACATTTACGATCACAGAAATATTCATTGTGATGTTCTTGTAGTTGGCGCAGGTATATCTGGAATTCTAGCAGCTAAAAATGCTGCAAAGAATAACTACAAAACTTTACTTTTAGATGAAAAAAATGAATTAGGAGGATCAACTATTTATGAAAACAATGAAAATAATAAAATTGATAACAAAATTTCATCTGAATGGTTAAAAAAAGAAATTGAAGAACTTAAAAATATTAAAAATTTAGAAATAAAAAGTAGAACAAGTGTTGCTGCGTACCATCAATATAATTATTTGCTAGCAAGAGAGAACTTAACAGATCATTTAGAAAAAAAAGATAAGACAAATAAAATTAGACAAAGGTTACTTAAAATAAGAGCAAAGAAGGTAATTTTAGCAACAGGTGCTTTGGAAAGACCGATGGTATTTAATAATAATGATAGACCTGGAATAATGCTTTCTTCTGCAATTAAAAAATATAGTGATTTTTATGGCGTTGCCTGTGGAAGGAAGATTGTATTTTTTACAAATAATGACAGTGCATATGAAAGTGCACTTTCATTAAACGATAAAGGTATCAAAGTTGAAGCAGTAGTTGATATTAGAAAGCAATCCGAAACAAATTTAGAAAAAAGAGTTATTGATGCAGGTATAAAAATATACTGGGAACATACAGTTGTTGATACCTCCGGTTATAAAAGATTAAACAATGTCTCAATAATGAAACTATCAAATGATGGAACTTCAGTAACTGGAAATAAAATTTCTATTTCATGTGATTGTTTAGGGGTTGCTGGTGGATGGACTCCAGCTGTTCACCTATATACTCAGTCAGGTAGCAAACTTACTTTTGATGAAGATAAAAAAATATTTATTCCAAATAAAAATAATTCAGATCAAATAAGTGTTGGATCTTGTTGTGGTGATTTTAAGCTTGATGAAATACTTAAAAACTTAAATGAAAAACTAAAAGATTTTTTAGATATAAATAAAACAGATTTTGAAAATATTACTGTTAATAACGACCATGAAATTTCAAAAAGAAACATATGGTTATTACCGTCTGATAAAGTTTTAGGGAAAACTAAGCCTTTTGTTGATTATCAAAATGATGCAACTGCAAAAGATATAAAATTAGCATTAAGAGAGGGTTTCAGATCTATTGAACATGTCAAAAGATATACAACAACTGGGATGGGAACTGATCAAGGAAAATTAGGAAATATGCATGCTTTGGGAATAATAGCAGATACAGCAGGTGTTAAGATGGGAGAACTAGGAACAACTACTTTTAGACCTCCTTATACTCCTTTAACATTTGGAACAATTGTAGGACGTAATGTTGGGAAGTTTTTTGATATCTTTCGGAGAACACCTATGAATGATTGGCATGTTAAACAAAAAGCAGAATTTGAAAACGTAGGTCAGTGGAAAAGAGCTTGGTACTACCCTATCAATGGTGAAACTATGCACCAAGCAGTTCAAAGAGAAAGCAAGGCTGCAAGAGAAAGTTCAGGAATATTGGATGCGTCCACACTTGGTAAGATTGATATACAAGGAAGTGATGCCTCAGAGTTTTTAAATAGAGTTTATACAAATGCATGGTCAAAACTTGGCATTGGCAAATGTAGATATGGTTTAATGTTAAATGAAGATGGTATGGTATATGACGATGGTGTTACTACAAGATTAGGTGAAAATCACTATCTAATGACAACAACAACTGGTGGTGCAGCAAATGTTCTTGGAAAATTAGAAGATTACCTTCAAACTGAATGGCCAGAATTAGATGTATATTTAACTTCAGTTACAGATCAATTTGCTACAGCAAGTTTGTGTGGCCCAAATAGTAAAAAAATTCTTAAAAAAATTATTCCTGATTTAGATTTGTCTGATGAAAATTTTCCACACATGTCTTTTAAAGAAGCAAAAATCGGAAGTATTGTTTGCAGAATTATGAGAATAAGTTTCACAGGTGAGCAAAGTTTTGAAATTAACGTGCAAGCAAGTTATGGAAAAGATCTATGGGAGAAATGCATAGAGGCTGGTAAAGAATTTAATATTACTCCTTATGGTACAGAAACGATGCACTTACTGAGAGCTGAAAAAGGTTTTATTATTGTTGGCCAAGATACAGATGGAACAATGACACCAATAGATTTACAAATGGATTGGATTGTTAGTAAAAAGAAATATGATTTTATTGGTAAAAGATCTCTATACAGATCCGATACTATGAGAGAAGACAGAAAACAATTGGTGGGATTATTAACAGATGACCCTGAGGTTGTATTAGAAGAAGGAGCGCAAATTGTTTCTGAACTAGATAAAAAACCTGTTGAAATGCTTGGTCATGTTACGTCAAGTTACTTTAGTCCAAATTTAAATAAATCTATAGCCCTAGCAGTTGTAAGAGGTGGGAAAGATATGATGGGTAAAAAACTATTTATCCCTATGGAAGATAAAACAATTAATGTAACTGTTTCAAATCCAGTATTTTTTGATCAAACTAATGAAAGATTAAATGCTAAATTATAATCAAGTAACAAATAGTGAAATTAATAACAACGGTGTTACTGTAAAAGAAATTGCACCAATAATGAAATTAAATTTAAGAGGCAAAACAAGAGAATTTTTTACAAATGTAGGAAAAAGTTTAAATATGATTTTGCCAATAGAAGCAAATACATCCTCATCTAGTGATAAACTTACTGCGATATGGTTAAGTCCAGATGAATGGATGATTGTATCAAATGAGACTACTAGCAAAGAAACCAATATATACGAATTAAATGATATATTATTTAACAATATTTCAAAAACATCATTAGGAGCAGTAACCGATGTAACTGACCAATTTGTTCAATTAGAAATAAAAGGTGATAAAATATATGAACTTTTTTCTTCAGGATGTCCTTTTAATTTTAATTTATTTCGTGAAAAAAAAGGGTCAACAACTCAAACTTTGCTAAATCATATAGACGTTATCATTCACAATAAAGACAAAGATTATGTTAATTTATTTGTTAGAAGATCATTTGCCAAACACCTTTGGGAATGGATGGAAGATAGCTCTTCAAGATTATAAAAATTAATCTTTACGCCTATAATCCCACGGCATTTCAAATTTACCTTGCCAAATCCCTAATTTATTATTTTTGGCATTAATTTCATCAGAAACATATTTTTTAGAATACTTTCTGTATGCTACTGCATAACCATTTGAAACCATCCAAGAATTTAAATTTATGTTTCTTTTAAAACACTCACCTATTAACCTTTTATACCTATCAACATCCAAAATATTACAATTTAATTTTTGTTTATTAATCTTTTTAATTAACTTTTGAGTAGATACTTCTCCACACATATAATCTTTAGTAAAAGACATAAAAGATATTGTTAAATAAGTTTTTTTACATTTTTGTTTTTTTTCAGGTGCATCAATACCGTATAATCTAATTTTTTTTGAATTGATCTTAATTGTATCTCCATCAACAACTTTAGCAAAACCTGATATTTTATTTATATTTTCAGATCTTACATCGTTATAAGTAAGTATAAAAAATATAGATGAAATAATTATCAAAATTACCAATTTCTTTTTTGTATAAAACATTAACCAGTAGTTAATTTATTGTTAATATAATATTTAACATAAAAGAATAGTAAGATTGATATTAACCATTGCAATATCGCCCAGATATAAAAGAAAGTTTTAAAGTCTGCATCAATAGAACGTGCTATATAATAAGATAAAAATGGAACCAAAACGTTTCTTAATATATTGTTAACCATTGCTTTCTCAGATTTTTTCAAAGCCATAAAAAAACCATTTGATAGAAAAAAAATTGGGTATGCTGGTAAGATAAATGCAGAAATTTTTAAATACATCGACCCATATTCAATAACTTCAGTGTTTGATGAGAAAAATTTTGGCATTAGATCTGCAGTTACAAATACTAAAACTCCAGACGCTAACATTATAATCAAGCCGTATTTTACTGAAGTAAAATAAGATTGTTTTACTCTATCATAATATTTCGCACCTATATTCTGTGCAATAATTGATATTATTGCTGTATTTATTCCCAATACAGGCAGTAAGACAACCTGCTCTATCCTTGTTGCTGCTCCATAACCAGCAACGGCATATTCTCCTGTAAATGCAACATAAGTAAATACAATCGTTGCAGCAATTGAGTACCCAAGAATAGCTATTGTGATTGGCATTGATTGGAGGAAAATGTTTTTAATGTAGAAAAATTTAATCTTAAAATTTTGAATAGTGATCTCTTTAATACGTTTATTTTTTAACAATTTAATTAAAACGATTATTAGAGAAAGAAATTGGGCAATCAAAGTTGCATAACCTATACCCGCAACACCAAAAGCTGGGATAAATAAAAATCCAAATATAAATATTGGATTTAATAAAATGTTTAAAAAAAAAGATAATATAAGAGCATTTCTATATGTAACTGTATCTCCCTCAGCATGAAGAAATGAATTTAAAGCAACAACAAGAATAAAGAGAATAGTTCCATAAAATATTACATTAGTATACTCAAGGCCAAGAGTAATTACCTCTATGGATGAATTCATTGTTAAAAATAATTTTTCAGAAAAACTAAATCCAATTATCGATACAATTATTGAAATTATTACTGAATAAAAAATGATATTTGTAAAATAACCTAATACATTTTTTTCATTTTTTTCTCCAATACTACTACCAATTAATGAAGTTCCAGCAACAGTGACACCAATAGACGTGGCGATAATTAGAAAGTAGATTGGAAAGGATTTACTTAATGCAGATAAAGCTTCAGGCGAAATTTTCCCAGCATAAAAAGTATCAACTAGAGTGTATAATGTTTGAAATAATGTCCCAACACTTGCTGGTATTGCAAGTTTTTTTATAAGTTGAGAAACGTCATCTTTTAATAAATTCATTTCTTTAAACTAAAATATTTTAATATTCTTTTTGAAAGATATGACTTTTTCCAGTTTTTTTGGCAAGGTTAATTTGTTTTTGTCTCATTCTAAATCTTGATTTTTGATCATTTGTTAAATTATCGTGACAATTTGGACAAGAAACACCTTCTTCATATTTTTTAGATTTTTTATCTTTTGGAGAAATAGGTTTTCTACAACCACTACACATTGAGTAAGAACCTATTTTCAAACCATGCTTTAAACTAATTCTGTTGTCAAAGACGAAGCACTCACCTTTCCATAAACTTTTTTTTGGGTCTGTTTTTTTTAAATAGTTTAAAATACCACCCTTTAATTGGTAGACATTATTGTAGCCTTTATTTTCCAAAAAGACTGACGCTTTTTCACACCTAATACCTCCAGTACAAAACATAGCAATAGGTTGATTTTTTTTTAATTTTTTAAGGTATTTTGGAAAATCTCTAAAGTTATCTACATCTGGATTAATTGAACCTTTAAAAGTTCCAACTTTATATTCAAAAGGTTTTCTCGCATCAATTAAAACTGTTTTTTTATCTTTAATTAATGAGTTCCACTTTTGAGGGTTAACGTGACTATCTTTTTTTTTAATTCTCTTTTTTAAACTTAAATTCATTGGAACCACTTCTTTTTTAATTTTTACTTTTGGTTTATGAAACGGCTGAAAAGTGCTTTTTGAATTATTAATACTATCAAATTTTTCAAATTTAAATAATTTGTGTAAATAATCCTTGATCAGTTTAATATCTTTATTCTTTCCAGAAATTGTTCCATTTAACCCTTCACTGGAAATGATAATTGTTCCACGTATGTTTTTATTTAATAATTGATTTTGAAGTATTTTTTGATTTTTCTTTAAATGAGAAATTTTAATAAACTTATAAAATCCAAAAACATCAAACATTATAATTTTCTACAAACTGTCATACCATCACCTAATGGAACTATAATTTTTTCAACTCTTTTATCTTTGGAAACATAATTATTAAAATCTTTAATAGTTAAAGTGATTTTATCATCACAATTTTCATCGACAACTTGACCATACCACAGAACATTATCAATTATAATTAAGCCATTTTTCTTTAATAATATTAAAGATTTTTCGTAATATTCTTTATAATTTTTCTTATCAGCATCAATAAAAATTAAATCAAAATCATTTTCTTTTATTTCATTCAAACTTTCTAAAGCAGGTTTAATTATTGTTTTAATTTTATGACCTTGTTTTGCTTTTTCAAAAAATTTTATTGCAATTTCGTTAGTTTCTTGATTTTTGTCCAAAGCAATAATTCTACCATCTTCTGGTAAAGCAAGAGACATTGACAAAGCACTTAAGCCAGTAAAAGTTCCAATCTCTAGTATTTTTCTAACATTAGATGTTTTTACTATTAAGTGTAAAAATTGAGATTGTGAGATAGATATTTGCATCCTTTTAATGTCTCCCAGAGACTCATTATAAGAAATAATTTCTTTTTGAACTGAATGAAGATCTAGTCCATTATTTAAAATGTATTCTTGAATTTTGGTGCTAATTTTTAGGTCTGAGCCCATAAACCTAAAGTTTTTTCTTTAAAATCTCATTTACTAACTGAGGGTTAGCTTTTCCACCTGAAACTTTCATTACTTGTCCAACAAAGAAGCCAAATAATTTAACTTTACCAGATTTATATTCCGTAGCTTTATCTCTATTGCTATCAATTACTTTATCAATTAAAGCCTCTAAAGCTTTTGGATCGCTTTCTTGTTTTAAACCTTTTTCTTCAACAATTTTTTTAGGATCCTTGTCTCCTTCCATCATTTGTTCAAAAACAGTTTTTGCAATTTTTCCTGAAATTGTCCCATCCTTAATTAAATTAATTAATTTTGATAAATTACCGGCACTAATTGGACTATCGGTTATTTCTAAATTTTTTTCATTAAGTGCAGCAAATAATTCACCTATGATCCAGTTTGTTGCTAATTTAACATCAGATTTTTTAACAACATCTTCAAAATAATTTGAGGTTTCTATATCTGAAACCATGATATTTGCTTCATATGGAGTTAATTTAAATTGATCTATAAATCTCTTTTTCTTTTCATCAGGTAACTCTGGTATTTCTGATTGCAATTGATTTATGAATTCATCGGAAACTTCTAGTGGTAATAAATCAGGGTCTGGAAAATATCTATAATCATGAGCATCCTCTTTTGATCTCATGGATCTTGTTTCATTTTTTTTAGTATCAAAAAGTCTTGTTTCTTGATCAACAGATTGTCCATCTTCAATTAAATCAACTTGTCTATTAGCTTCATATTCAATAGCCATTTGCATGAATTTAATAGAATTAACGTTTTTAATTTCACATCTTGTACCAAAATCTTTTGTTCCTTTTTTTCTCACAGAAACATTAACATCTGCTCTCAAAGATCCTTCCTGCATATTACCATCACAAGTTCCTAAATATCTCATTATTGATCTTAATTTTTTAATATAGGCATTAACTTCCTCTGGTGATCTTAAATCAGGTTTGCTAACAATTTCCATTAAAGCTACACCTGACCTATTTAAATCAACAAAGGTGTTTTTTGGATCCAAATCATGGATACTTTTACCTGCGTCTTGTTCTAAGTGTAATCTTTCAATACCAACCTCTTTTTGACCATCTGGCATATCCAAAATAACTTTACCTTCACCAACTATTGGGTCCTTAAATTGAGAGATTTGGTATCCTTGTGGTAAATCGGCATAAAAATAATTTTTTCTATCAAATACTGATCTTTTGTTAATTTTAGCTTTTAATCCTATTCCAGTTTTAATTGCTTGCTTAACACAAAATTCATTAATCACTGGAAGCATTCCAGGAAAAGCAGCATCTACTAAACTTACCTGTGTGTTTGGTTCAGCGCCAAATTTAGTAGCTGACGTAGAAAATAACTTTGATTGGGAAAGTACTTGAGCATGAACCTCTAAACCAATGACAACTTCGTATTGATTATCATTTCTATTGATTAAATATTCTGACTTTTCTTTACTCACTTAATCCACCAATCAGTAATTTTATTTTTAAAATTAATTTTTTCTTCCATTGCATAAGCAATGTTTAAGATATTTTGTTCATCAAATGCTTTTCCAATAATTTGTAAACCTAAAGGGTAGCCTTTGCTGTCATGACCAGCTGGAATAGAAATTCCTGGTAAACCTGCTAAATTTACAGGAACAGTAAAAATATCGTTTAAGTACATTGAAACTGGGTCATTTGTTTTTTCACCAATTTTAAAAGCAGAACTTGGCGTTGATGGAGTTAATATTGCATCTACTTTTTTGTACGCTTCATCAAAATCATTTTTAATTAGTTTTCTAACTTTTTGAGCTTTCAAATAATATGCATCGTAATAACCTGAAGATAAAACATATGTGCCTATCATTATTCTTCTTTGAACTTCTGCTCCAAATCCCTCTGATCTAGTTTTTTCATACATATCAATAAGGTTTTCTCCATCAGCTCTAAAGCCATATTTAACACCGTCATATCTTGCAAGATTAGAAGATGCTTCAGCTGGTGCCACTATATAGTAAGTTGGTAAAGCATAATTTGTGTGTGGAAGAGAAATATCGATTATTTCTGCACCACAATCTTTAACGTACTCAATACCTTTTTGCCAAAGATCATCAATTTCTTTTGGCATTCCTTCAACTCTATATTCTTTTGGTATACCTATTTTTTTTCCTTTAATGTCTTTTGTTAATTCTTTGCTGTATTGGTTTCTTTTAAAATCAATAGAAGTTGAGTCCTTTTGATCGTATGAGCTAATTACCTCTTGCAACAAGGCACAATCTTTAACATTTTGAGCCATTGGACCAGCTTGATCAAGAGAAGATGCAAAAGCAACTATTCCGTATCTAGAACAACTACCATAAGTTGGTTTTAAACCCACTGTTCCTGTAAATGACGCCGGTTGTCTAATAGATCCACCTGTATCTGTTCCAATTGTAATTGGTGTTAATTGTGCTGCTACAGCAGAAGATGAACCTCCAGATGAACCACCTGGAACTAAATTTTTATCAATCGGATTTTGAACATTACCAAAAAAACTTGTTTCATTTGAAGATCCCATTGCAAATTCATCACAATTTAATTTACCAATAAGAATTGCTCCTTGGTTCCAAATATTCTGAGTAACAGTGGATTCATAAGTAGGTATAAAATTATTTAATATCTTACTACCAGCTGTTGTTCTTACATTAGCTGTGCAAAATAAATCTTTTACAGCCATAGGAATTCCTGGTAACTTTAAATCTAAATTTGGTTTGTCATCAAATTTTTTAGCTTTATCTAAAGCATTACT
Organism: Candidatus Pelagibacter sp. HIMB1485; assembly: GCF_052048055.1. Taxonomy (NCBI): domain Bacteria; kingdom Pseudomonadati; phylum Pseudomonadota; class Alphaproteobacteria; order Candidatus Pelagibacterales; family Candidatus Pelagibacteraceae; genus Candidatus Pelagibacter; species Candidatus Pelagibacter sp. HIMB1485. The sequence continues at coordinate 42,795 of NZ_JBNAIN010000002.1, forward strand.
AAAATCTTCAGTTATATAAGTGTTTAACTCTTTTGATTTTTCTGATCTATCAACAAAAGCTTTGGTAACTTCTGTAGAAGAAAGTTTTTTTTCTTTAATATTATTAACTAATTCAGAAAGTGTTTGCTTAGTTATATCAGACATTATTCTATAACTTTTGGTACAACAAAATAATCTTCATTATCTTTTGGAGAATTTTTTATTATTTGTTCTCTTAAATTATTACTTTTAACTTCATCAGGTCTTAATTTTAAAGTCGTTTCAGCTACAGATGTAAGTGGATTAACATTTTCGGTTTTAAGTTCATTAAGTTTCTCAATAAAATCAAAAATTGAATTCAAATCACTAACAAGTTTTTCAGCTTTTTTCTCATCTACTGAAATTCTTGATAATTTAGATATATGCTTTATGGTTTTAAGATCGATGCTCATATGATATTTAAATATGACGCAAACTATCACTATAGTTTAAAATATACAACATGATCACAATAGAAGAATTCAAAAAAAAACAGTCAGAAAAATGTCGTTTGATAGGTTTAGATCTAGGTTCAAAAAGAATTGGTGTATCAATTTGTGACGAAAAGCAATTAATTGCTACCCCTTATAAAACTATACACAAATCAAAAAATAATGAATTAATTGAAGAATTAAAAAACATTATTGAAGAGAATGACATCAAGGCAATTATCATTGGTTATCCTCTAAATATGGATGGATCTTCAGGATCTTCGGCACAGTCGGTCAATGATGTATCTAAAAATATAGATAAAGAGATAGATGTTGATGTGTGTCTCTGGGATGAGAGATTGTCAACTGTTGGGGCTTTTAATTTATCAAGTCAATTAGATGTTAATGTATCTAAGAGAGAAAAGAACATAGATCAGAACGCAGCAGCTTTTATTCTTCAGGGAGCCATAGATTATCTAAATAATTAATCCTTGCCATTCAATGGCTTTATAGTTATAGAGTTAATTTTAATGGCAAAAAACATCAAAGCTATTAAAATTTCTCAAAAACATTTGTTAGGTATACAAGATCTATCAGTAAGTGATATTAACTGTATTTTAGATGAATCTGAAACCTTCATTAAATTAAATCAAAGTAAAAACAAAAAAATTGATGTTTTAAGAGGTAAAACTCAAATTAATCTATTTTTTGAACCATCAACAAGAACACAAAGTTCATTTGAGTTAGCTGGAAAAAGACTTGGAGCTGATGTGATGTCAATGAATATGAATAATTCAGCAATTAAAAAAGGTGAAACTTTAATTGATACAGCAATGACTCTAAATGCAATGCACCCTGATATTATTGTAATAAGACATCAAGACTCTGGAGCATGCAATTTATTATCTCAGAAAGTAAATTGTGTAGTATTAAATGCAGGTGATGGAAGGCGTGAGCACCCTACTCAAGCATTACTGGACGCTTTAACAATAAGAAATAGAAAAAAAAAAATTGAAGGATTAAAAATTGCTATATGTGGAGATATTCTTCACTCGAGGGTCGCAAGATCGAATATTTATTTATTAACGATGCTTGGTGCTCAAGTAAATATTGTTGCTCCAACAAATTTAATGCCAAAGGAAATTGAAAAGTTTGGTGTTAATACTTTTACCGATATGAAAAAAGGATTGAAAGATTGTGACATTGTAATGATGCTAAGATTACAAAATGAGAGAATGACAAGTTCTTATTTGTCATCAAATAGAGAGTATTATGAATATTACGGTTTAACACCTGATAAATTAGATTATGCTAAACCTGATGCATTGATAATGCATCCTGGACCAATGAATAGAGGTATTGAAATAGATACTAGATTGGCAGACGATATAAATAAAAGTGTAATCAAAGAACAAGTTGAACTTGGAGTTGCTGTAAGGATGGCCTGTTTAAAAATATTCTGTGAATAAATGAAAAAACAATACTTTATTAACGCAAATATAATTGATCCTCAAAATTCAATAAATGAAAATGGAGGACTAATTGTTGGAGAAGAAGGTAAAATTGAAGCAATAGGAAAAAAAGTAAATACAAATAATTTACCATCTAGAGAAAAACCAATTGATTTAAAAGGAAAATATATATTCCCTGGTTTAGTTGATATGAGAGTTTTTGTTGGAGAACCTGGGTATGAGTATAAAGAAAATTTTAGAACTTTAAGTAATGCAGCTCTATCTGGCGGTGTAACATCCGTAGTAACAATGCCTAATACAGACCCTGTAATTGATAATGTTTCAATTGTAGATTTTTTAAAACGAAGAGGACGAGATAAATCTAAGATTAATATATTTCCATGCGCATCTCTTACACAAAATGTTGAGGGAACTAATATGACAGAGTTTGGATTATTAGCTAATAAAGGGATTGTAGCTTTTACAGATGGTGTAAAGACAATTCAAAATACTAGATTAATGTCAAGAATAATGAATTCAGCAAAAGATTTGGGGTGCCTAATAATGCAACATGCTGAGGATTATGAGTTGGCAAAAAACGGTATGATAAATTCAGGTATAATCGCTACAAAACTTGGGTTATCAAGTATACCAGATGTGGCTGAGAGAATAATTATTGAACGAGATTTAACATTGTTAGAAAAAGCAAAGTGTCGATATCACATATCTCAACTATCATCGGGCAAATCAGTAGAAATCATTAAACAAAGAAAAAATGATATTAAATTTTCTTGTGGAGTTTCAATAAATAACCTTTCCTTAAATGAAAATGATATTGGAGATTTTAAAACATTTTTAAAATTATCTCCGCCATTGAGAAAAGAAGAGGATAGATTGGCTTTAGTCCAAGGATTAAAAGATAAAACAATTGATGTCATTGTTTCAGATCATAAACCCGAAGATGAAGAATCAAAAAGATTGACATTTTCGCAAGCAGCAACAGGTGCGTCTGGTATAGAAACTTTATTGTCTTTAAGTTTGGAACTATTTCATAATGGATCTGTAAAACTTGAAACAATAATCCAAGCACTAACATCTAATCCAGCTAAAATTTTAAATATCAATAAAGGAAATCTTTCAATTGGTAATGATGCTGACTTTTGTATTGTTGATATAAATAAACCTTGGATTGTAAAAAAAGAAAATTTAATTTCTAAATCCAAAAATACGTCTATTGAGGACAAAAAACTTCAAGGAAAAGTAACCAATACATTTGTAAAAGGTAAAGAATTATTTAAGATATAAAAATGGAATTATTCACAATAGGTATTGTCTCGTACCTAATGGGTTCTATCCCTTTTGGATTGATATTAACTAAAATATTTTTAAAAAAAGATATTAGAGAAATTGGATCAGGTAACATTGGAGCAACAAATGCTCTAAGAACAGGAAATAAATTTGTTGGTTATTCAACTTTAATACTTGATATAGTTAAAGCTGTTATCCCAGTTTTATATGTAAAAGTAAATTTTCCTGATTTAATTTATGTATCAGCTTTATGCGCTTTTCTGGGTCATGTTTTTCCAGTTTGGTTAAAGTTTAAAGGTGGTAAGGGAGTAGCAACTTATGTTGGTATATTATGTAGTATAAACATAATATTTGGAATAGTTTTTGGTATTTGTTGGCTTGTAACTTTTTTTATCTCTAAATTTTCATCATTAGCATCATTAATTGGATCCTTTTCAGTTCCTGTTTATTTATTTCTGTTTGAATCAGCAGAAAATGAATTATTTTTTGGAATAATGTTTATTTTAATTTTCTATACTCATAGAGAAAATATTAAACGACTGATAAATAAAGAAGAAAACAAGACTAAAATTTATTAATTTGACTATCAAACACTTTTAAGTAGTTTGTTAAATTATGAATCTAGTCATAGTTGAAAGTCCTGCAAAAGCTAAAACCATCAACAAATACCTTGGTGATAATTATACTGTTTTAGCTAGTTATGGTCATATAAGAGATTTACCATCAAAAAATGGATCGGTTGATCCTGATCATAATTTTAAAATGGAATGGGAAGTTGATAGTTTTTCAAAAAAATATTTAAAAGAAATAACTGATGTTGCAAAAGAATCCTCTAAAATAATACTCGCGACTGACCCTGACCGTGAAGGTGAAGCTATAGCATGGCATGTTAAAGAATATCTTGATGAAAAAAAACTTTTAAAAGATAAAGAAATTGAAAGAGTTGTTTTTAATGAAATAACAAAAAAAGCCGTAATTCATGGTATTGAAAATCCACGACAAATCGAACCTTTGTTAGTGGATGCCTACATGGCAAGAAGAGCTCTTGATTACTTGGTTGGTTTTAATATTTCTCCAATACTTTGGACTAAACTACCTGGGTCAAAATCAGCTGGAAGAGTTCAATCTGTAGCTTTAAAATTAATCACTGAAAGAGAACATGAAATAGAATTATTTAATCCAGAAGAATTTTGGACACTTACTCTTAAATTTGGAGATAATAATAAAAACACTATTACTGCAAGCATCTCGCAATTAAATGGTGATAAAATAGAAAAATTTACTTTTAAAGACAAGAATAGTATTGAAAAAGCAATCAAAGAAATAAAAGAGAAAAAATTTCAAATAACAGATATTTCATCGAAAGTTGTAAAAAGAAACCCGTCAGGTCCATTTACAACTTCTACACTACAACAAGTAGCATCTAGTAGGTTGGGTTTTGGAGCTTCAAGAACAATGCAAATTGCACAAAAACTATATCAAGGTGTTGAGATTGATGGGGATACTGTTGGATTGATTACTTATATGAGAACTGATGGAACTAATTTATCAGCTGATGCAGTAAATGATTTTAGAAATTTTATTAAAAATGAGTATGGTAATGAATATTTGCCAGCTTCTGCAAATAATTATTCTGGTAAAAAAGCTAAGAATGCACAAGAAGCTCATGAGGCTATTAGACCAACAGATATAAATAGAGCACCCGACACTCTAAAAAAATATTTAAGCAGTGATCAACAAAAACTATATAATTTAATTTGGTCCAGAGCTTTATCCTCACAAATGGAAGTTGCCCAATTTGACAGAAATACCATAACAATAGAATCTGAAGATAATCAAACAATATGTAAGGCAAGTGGCTCTGTACTTAAATTTGATGGTTTTTTAAAAGTTTACTCAAATACAAGTAAAGATGATGATGAAGAAATTTTACCAGAAATGTCTAAAGGGCCAATTAATATTGAAGCATTAATAGATGAACAACATTTTACACAGCCACCTCCAAGATATTCTGAAGCAAGTTTAGTCAAAAAATTAGAAGAATTGGGTATTGGTAGACCTTCTACTTACGCAAGTATAATTTCAACCATAGCTAATCGAGGTTATGCAGAAATAGTAAATAAAAGGTTTTTTCCTACAGATCGTGGCAAACTTATCTCTGCATTTTTAGAAAAATTATTTTCCAAATATGTTGATTATAACTTTACTGCAGGTTTGGAAGATCAATTAGATGAAATTACATCTGGTAAAGAAAGCTGGATAAAAGTTTTAGAAATGTTTTGGAAGGATTTTAATAATAACGTCTCTGAGGTTAAAGAGAAAAGAACTAGAGAAGTGTTAGATCTTTTAAATGAAAGTCTAGGTGCATTAATTTTTGACACTGATAAAGATGGAAATGTTGTTCGAAAGTGTCAGCTATGTGATACAGGTTCACTAAGTCTTAAAAATAGTTTTAGAGGTGGAGCTTTTATAGGATGTTCAAATTATCCAGAATGTAAATTTACTAGACCGTTGTCTAAAGCAAAAGCAGCAGCTCAAACGCAGTTAGCAGAACCTAAATTTTTAGGAAAACATGAAAATGGTAATGATATATATCTAAAAAATGGAAGATTTGGTCCCTATCTTCAATATGAAAAACTTAAGGAAGAAGAAATAGAAGAGCCAAAAACTAAAAAAAAGAAAAAAACCAAAAAATCTAAAGCAGATGTTAATGAATTAATTAAAAATGTTTCTATACCAAAAGGTTTAGAGCTAGAAAGTATAGACTTAGAAAAAGCTCAGTTTTTATGTTCTCTTCCAAAATCAATTGGTGTTAACCCTGATAATCAAAAAGAAATAATTTTAAATACTGGAAGATTTGGTCCTTATCTTAAGTGTGAAAACAAATCCGCTAGAATAGAGAATATTGATGAAATTTTCTCTATAGGATTAAATCGAGCAATTACTCTTATTGCTGAAGCAAAACCAGGAAGAATGTCTTCTTCAATTATTAAGGATTTAGGAGAACACCCAGAAGATAAAAAACCAGTTAGAGTTATGAAGGGACAATATGGTCCTTATATTAAATATAAATCTTTAAATGCAACAATTCCTGAAGAAAAAGATCCAACAGAGCTTACAATGGAAGAGGCTTTAATCCTTATTGAGAAAAGGAAAGAATACGATAAAACTAAAAAGAAGAAAAAAACTAAAAAATAATGAAAATTAAATTATTTATTTATTTGTTAATTTTTACAATCACTAATGTTAACTTATCTTTAGCAGATGATTGTAATAAATTTGATAAATTAAGTAAAGAATATGCAAAATGTAAGGCTGAATTAATTAAAGAAAAAACTTCTGAAAAATATAAAGAAGGAAAAAAAAAACTTAATAAACTAAATTTAAAAGAGAAATTAATTAAATTTAAAAATAGCAAGTCTCACAAAGAATTTATGGAGAAATTAAAAAATGAAAATTGAAGATAAAATAAATGAACTTAAAATAACCTTGCCTGAAGCGAAAGCACCTGTAGGTTCATATGTAGCAACAAAAAAGTCAGGAAATTTACTTTTTATTTCTGGCCAAATTTCAATTGATGAAAATGGAGAATTAATTAAAGGAAAAGTTGGAAAAGATTTAAGTACAGATCAAGCCTATGAAGCAGCTAAAAGATGTGGATTAAGCTTAGTTGCTCAAGCAAAAGCTGCTTGTGATGGAGACTTATCTAAAATAAAGTCTTGTATCAAATTAACAGGATTTGTTAATTCAACTGATAACTTTACAGAACAACCAAAAGTAATTAATGGTGCTTCTGATTTAATTGCATCAATTTTTGGTGATGCTGGTATGCATACAAGAGCTGCGGTAAGTACTAATAGTTTACCACTTGGAGTTAGTGTAGAAGTTGATGCTATATTTGAGCTAAACTAAACTATCTTCCAATCCCAAAATAATTGATATTCAATTTTTTCATTTTAACAGGGGAATACATATTTCTCATGTCATAAATCTTAAAATTTCTCTTATTAACTAATTTTTTAAAATTCAATAATTTAAATTCATTCCATTCAGTATGTAAAATTACTAAATCAGAATACAAACATGCAGGTTTAATCTTATCGAAAAATTTAACATTTTTTAAATTTTTAAATTCTTTTTTTTCTCCCGAGGGATCAAAATATCTTATCTTGCAATTTTTTTTATTAAAATAATTGATCATTGGTATACTAGAAGCTTCTCTCATATCATCGGTATTAGGTTTAAATGTTACTCCAAGAAATGTAATTGTTTTATTTAAAAATTTGTTATTTAATATTTTCTCAACCCTTTTGATTGATAAAAATCTACGTTTATCATTCGATGAAACTACAGTTTTAACAATAGACAAATCTGTATTAAATTTTTTACCAGTATCAATTAAAGCTCTAGTGTCTTTAGGGAAACATGATCCTCCATAAGCTGGTCCAGCTCTCAAAAATCTATCTCCAATACGCTCATCCGATCCCATACCAAAAGATATATCTTTAACGTCTATACCCGTTTTTTCACAAAGGTTTGCAATCTCATTAATAAATGAAATTTTAGTCGCTAAAAAAGCATTTGAAGCATATTTTATTAACTCAGCACCTCTACGTGTGGTATTAAAATACCTGCTATTTTTTTTAATAATAGGCATGTAAAGTGACTTTAAAATCTTATTAGCTTTTTTACTATCAGTTCCAATGACTACTCTATCAGGATAGATAAAATCTCTTATGGCCTCACCTTCTCTTAAAAACTCAGGATTAGAAACGATATCGACTAATTTTCTTTTTTTTAAATTTTTTAAAATATTCTCAATTTTATCACCAGTAGTCACTGGAACTGTAGATTTAGTTATAATAATTTTGTAACTTTTAATTATCTTTTTTAATTCTTTTACAACACTAAATACATATTTTAAATCAGCTGAATTACTATTTTTTCTAGTTGGAGTTCCAACACATATAAAAATTATATCTGAACTTGAAACTGCTTTTTTTAAATCTGTAGTAAATTTCAAACGATTTTGTTTATAATTTTTTTTTAATATTTCTTGTAAACCAGGCTCATAAATAGGAACATTGCCTTTATTCAATTCTTCTATTTTTTTTTTATCTTTATCTACACAGTAAACAATATTACCGACATCAGAAAAACAGACGCCACTAACCAAGCCAACATAACCTGTGCCTATCATGCAAAGTTTCATATTTTTCCTATTTCTTTGTTTGAATTAATAAATCCTTGCATTGTACCACAATCTAAATATTTACCTGAAAAATTATGTGCAATAAATTTTTCACCTTCTTTAATTAAAGTCTGAATAGCATCTGTTATGTGTATTTCACCACCATTACCAGGTTTTTGCTTGGATAGTTTATTAAATATTGTTTTAGGAAGAATATATCGTCCAATTACTGCTTTATTGGAGGGAGCATTTTTAATTGAAGGTTTTTCAACCACTCCATCAATGTAATAATCATTTTTTGATATTTTTTTGTTTAAACTATAGATGCCCCATCTTGAAACTGTTTTGGAATTAACTTTCATACTGGCCATTACAGAAGATTTATGTTTATGATGTACTTTAATCATGTCTTTGGAGCAGTTTTTTTTTATTATTAAATCATCAGGTAATAACATTAAAAAATATTTATCTTTTATATATTTTTTTGTTTTAAAAACAGCATCGCCTGTCCCTTTGGGTATATTTTGATATACAAATTTTATTAATTTTTTATATTTTAATATTTTTTTATATTCAGCAATTATTCGGGGATCTTTTTTCTTTCTAATAATTTTTTTATAAAAAGAATCACTATAAAAATAATTTTTAATCATCTTTTTTTTATTTGATATGATGAAAACAACTTCTTTAATTCCAGCCTCAATACACTCATCTAAAATATATTCAATTCCTGGCTTTCCATTTATTGGGAGTAGTTCTTTTGCAAAAACACTTGTTAAAGGCAATAGTCTAGTTCCTTGACCTGCTAGAGGAATAATTGCTTGTTTAATCATATAAATGTTTTACTTATCTAAATTTCTAATACAAATGAAAATTATATTAAATAATAATTCATTATATAAAGCTTTAAGGCCATTTAATGATGTTGGGTTTGTTCCCACAATGGGGAGTATACATGAGGGTCATATATCACTTATAGAAAGATCAAACAGAACTTGCAAAAAGACAATAGTAAGTATTTTCGTTAACCCCAAACAATTTAACAATAAAAAAGATTTTAAGAACTATCCCACCAATATTAAAAAGGATATTAAAATTTTAAAAAAAACTAAAAAAGTAGATTTCTTATACATCCCAAAATTTAAAGACATTTATAATAATAATAAAAAATCAAACATAAAAATCGCAAATAAAGACAAAATTTTATGTGCTAAATATAGAAAAGGGCATTTTGAAGGAGTTCTAGATGTAATGGGAAGATTAACCAATCTAGTAAATCCGAAAAAAATATTTATGGGCAAAAAAGATTATCAACAATATTTCTTAATAAAAAATTATCTAAAAAATAAATGTAAAGCCTCTATTATTCCATGCAAAACAATCAGAAATAAAAGTAAAATAGCTTTGTCTTCAAGAAATAACCATTTAGACTTAAATGGAATTAAAAAAGCAAGTTTTTTGAGCAAAAATTTAATTAAATTTAAAAGAAATTTAGCAAATAGAAAAAAAATAAAACAAAATTTAAAAATTCAAATGAAATATTTTGAGAAGTTTTTAAAAATTAAAATTGAATACTTGGAATTAAGATCAATTAAAAATCTTAAAATATCTAATACTGTTAAAGGCTCACGTTTATTTGTTGCTTACTATATTGATAACATAAGATTAATTGATAACTTTTAAAGAAAGTAAGCCCCAACACCCAAAAATGACACAAAACCTATTACATCAGTAATGGTCGTAACAAAAACACTAGATGCAATTGCGGGATCAATATTCATTTTTTTTAATGTAAAAGGAACGAGTATACCAAACAGTCCAGCTATAATCATCGTTAGTACCATTGATATTGAAATAATTATTGAAAGAATACTATCTTGAAACCAAATTTGAACAATTAAAGCACTTATAGCGGCAAATATAATTCCATTTAATATACCAATTGAAAATTCTTTAAAAACATTTGATGAAAAATTATTTTGGGTTAAGTCATTTGTTGCAATTGTTCTGACTGTAACAGCTAATGTTTGCATTCCTGCATTACCGCCCATTGAAGCAACAATTGGCATTAGGAAAGCAAGAACAACCATTTGCTCAATAGTTGCTCCAAACAGACTAATACACCAAGTAGCTAAAAAAGCGGTAAATAAATTCAGTAAAAGCCAGTTAAATCTTCTTTTAGTTTTTGTAACAACACCATCTGTAATTTCCTCATCACCTACACCTGCAAGTCTTAATGCATCTTCCTCAGCCTCTTCTTTTAAAACTGTAAGAACATCATCGTTCATTATCATTCCTACCAATTTATTATTTTTGTCAACTACAGCTGCTGAGTTAAGATTATAATTTTCAAAAAGGTTAGCCACCTCTTCTTTATCCATATCTACAGGCACTAATAGTTGAGATTCAGACATAATGCTTGCCATCTTTGTGTCTCTCGGTGAAGTAAGCACTCTTGATGATGGAACTGTTCCAATAGGTTTAAATTCTTCATTAACAATAAAAATTTCCAAAAATTCCTCAGGCAGATCTTTATTTTCTCTTAGGTAGTCAATTGTTTGACCTACAGACCAGTTGCTTGGTATAGCTGTAAACTCACGCTGCATAAGTCTAGCAGCAGTATCTTCAGGATAACTTAAGCTTTCTAATAGAGCAAATCTGTCTTTAGGTGGTAATGAGCTTAATATAGTGTTCTTGTCTTCTTCGGGTACATTTTCTAAAATCGAAATAGCATCATCTGACTCAAGGTTAGTAAGAATAGTTACAATTGAGTCTGAAGATAAATATTTAATTATTTCAGTTTGTATAGACTCATTTAATTCTACAAAAACCTCTGCATCAATATTAAAATTATTTAATTTAATTAAACTTTCTCTATCACTAATGCTTAAGTGTTCAATTATGTCTGCTGCATCAGCAGGGTGCATTTCATTAAATGAGTCATTAATAAATTTTGCATCATTGTTAGCTATTTTAGAGGTAACAACTCTCAAATATTCTTTATTGAATTCAAAATTTACTTTTTTATCTTTAGTTTTTTTAATTAAAGACATAAATGTACCTATAATTTAGTTGTGCACTATTAATACATAATTAAAATATTACAAATTTTAAATGGATATAGAGATCAAAAAGTCAATAAAACCGGTAAATTATTTTGAGGCAATTGATCTATTAGAGTCTAGATTAAAAAATATTACAGCTAATAAAGAAAAAGAGTTAATTTGGATTTTAGAGCATCCTGAAATTTTTACTGCAGGTACATCGTATAAAGAAAATGAAATAATTGATAAATCAATTGATCTATTAAAAACAAACAGAGGTGGAAAAATTACGTATCATGGTCCAGGTCAATTAATTTGTTATTTTGTTATTGATCTAAGAGAAAAAAAAGACATTAGAAAATTTATTACAACCATTGAAAACACAATTATTCAAAGTTTAAAGAAATATAATATTGAAACCTTTCCTGATAAAGAAAATATTGGAATATGGTATAAAGACAAAAATGAAATTCAAAAAATTGCTGCAATAGGTATTCGAGTGAGTAAGTGGATTGCATATCATGGATTTGCAATAAACGTTGATAACAACCTAGAAAATTATAAAAAAATAGTACCTTGTGGAATTTCAGATAAAGGTATTACAAATTTAAAAAAAATTTCAAATCAAGATTATTCTAACTTAAATAATGAAATTATCGAAAATTTTATTTCAAATTTGAAAAACTAAGTCTTTTTGATTTTAACAACTTTTTAAAATATTCTGGTAATAAGGCTGAATAAGTATGCTTCATATCATTAATTTTAAATTTAATTTGATACGAGTGCAGCATAAGATTTTTATTTATACCTTTATCTGACTTAGATAGTTTATATTTCGTATCTCCAAATATAGGATTACCAACTGCAAAAAGTTGTTTACGTAACTGATGTTTTCTTCCAGTTATTGGTTTTAACTCTAATAAAGATGCTTCAGAATTTTTATCTATTACTTTGAATATAGTTTTTGCTTTTTCTACTAACTTTTTATCACCATCATATCTTATTAAGTCATCATCCCAAACACCTGTGTTTTTATTAATTTCTCCTTGGCATATGGCAAGATAAGTTTTATGTACTTTTCTTAATCTGAATAATGATGTTAGTAGCTGCGCACTCTCTCTATTTTTTGCCATTATAAATACGCCAGATGTATCTTTGTCTAATCTATGAACAGAATAAGGTTTTGTTCCTTTAAAAATTTCACTCTTTGCAAAAATATCAACTAAGTTTTTTTTAGATTTTGTACCACCTTGTACTGATATTCCTGCTGCTTTATTTAATACAACAAAATTATCATTATCATCAATAATTTGATCTTCGTTTGATTTTATTATTTCTTTAGTTGGTAAAAATTTTATTTTTTTTTGTTCTACTCTTTCTTTAAATTCAATATTAAATATATTTATCTGATCTCCTTTTTTTATTTTGTGAGAACTTTTAACTTTTTTTTTGTTAATTTTAATTTTTCCTGTCCTAAGATATTTTTCAATTAAACCTTGAGGTATTTTTCCAATATTTAATCTAATCCATCTATCAATACGCATATCATTACACGTTGAATCAACGATGTATGACTTGTTCATGACTTAGGATTTAAGCTGTAGCTTGTTTATTTTCTTCTGTTTTTGGAGCTTCTTTTGACGTATCTTTTTTCTTCTTATCTACTCTTTTTGCTTCAACATCTCTATCTACAAATTCTATAATTGCCATTGGAGCATTATCACCATATCTGAAACCCGCTTTAATAATTCTAGTATAGCCACCTTTTCTATTTGAATACCTTTTAGAAAGGGTTTTTTTTACTTTATTAGCTGATTTAATATCCTGCAGTTGAGACACAAGCATCTTAGTTGTTTGCAATGTATCTTTTTTACCTAAAGTAATAATTTTATCAGCTTGAGGTCTTAAAAACTTTGCTTTTGGCAATGTAGTTTTAATCTGTTCATATTTTATTAAAGAATTTAACATATTCTTTAACAGAGCTTTTCTATGCTCAGAAGTTCTATTTAACTTTTTGTTGGCTAAGCCGTGTCTCATTAAATTGCTTCCTCTAATTTTTTAGACATTTCTGCAATATTATCTGGTGGCCAGTTTGGTATTTCCATACCTAAATACAGAGACATTCCAGTTAAAACTTCTTTAATCTCATTTAAAGATTTTCTTCCAAAATTTGGTGTTCTTAACATTTCACCCTCAGATTTTTGAACCAAATCACCAATATAAATTATGTTGTCATTTTTTAAGCAATTCATTGATCTAACTGATAGCTCTAATTCATCAACTTTTCTTAATAAATTCTTATTAAACTCAGGTTCAGATGAAACTTCTTTTACTGGAGCTTCAACTGGCTCATCAAAATTAACAAACATTTTCAACTGGTCTTGAAAAATCCTAGCAGAATACGCAACGGCATCTTCTGCAGAAATTGAACCGTTAGTCTCTACTTCCATTGTTAATTTATCATAATCAAGAGCCTTACCTTCTCTTGCTGTGCTAACAGAATAAGAAACTTTTTTTACAGGACTATACAAAGAGTCAATGGCAATTAAACCTAGTGGTGGCTCCTCTGGTTTATTTAGCTCAGCTGGAACATAACCTTTTCCAGTGTTTACATTCATTTCCATGTGAAAAGTAGTGTTTTCATCTAAGTTACAAATTACTAACTCAGGATTTAATATTTCTACATCCGTCACAGGAGCAATGTCTGAAGCTTTTATTTCACCCGGACCTTTTGCGTCTAAAACTAATTTTTTTGTACCTTCAGAATTACATTTTAAAGCTAGTGATTTAACATTTAATACTATGTCCGTTACATCTTCTCTTACACCTTTAATTGATGTAAATTCATGCAAAACACCATCTATTTGAATTGAAGTAACTGCAGCTCCTCTGATTGAAGAAAGCAAAATTCTTCTTAAAGAGTTTCCTAAAGTTAATCCGTAACCTTTTTCTAAAGGCTCAGCGATAATCTTGGCATGTGTTAAGTCATCACTAATTTGAACATCTAATTTAGATGGTTTAATTAAAGATTTCCAATTTTTAACATTAACGTTTTCTACTTCCATTAAACTCTCCTTTTTTTTGGTGGTCTAGTTCCGTTGTGAGGCATAGGTGTTGTATCTTTAATTGATAAAATTTTAAAACCTCTTGCTTGTAAAGCTCTTAATGCTGTTTCTCTTCCTGAACCAGGCCCTTTTACCTCAACAGATAAAGTTTTCATTCCATACTCTAATGCTTTTGATGCTGCGGAGTCAGCTGCTATTTGAGCTGCATAAGGTGTAGATTTTCTTGATCCTTTAAATCCTTTCTGTCCAGCAGATGCCCAGGATATTACATTTCCATTTGTATCAGCAATTGAAATTATTGTGTTATTAAATGTCGACTGCACATAAGCAATTCCATTTAAAATATTTTTTTTTATCTTTTTCTTTTTTGAATAAGAACTCTTAGCACTTTTTTTAGAAGATTTTTCTACCTTCTGATCTTTATTGTCAGTTTTTTCTGTTTTTGCCATTATTATTTTTTAGTTGGTGTTAATTTCTTCCCTGCAATAGCGATTGCTTTCCCTTTTCTTGTTCTTGCATTACATCTTGTTCTTTGACCTCTTACAGGTAATTTTTTTCTATGTCTTGTTCCCCTATAACATGCAAGATCTATTAATCTTTTAATACTTAAAGAATAATCTCTTCTAAGATCTCCTTCGACTTTAAAATTTTGATCGATATATTCTCTTATTTTTAAAATTTCATCATCAGTTAACTCGTTTACTCTTTTGGCTCTTGGAATTTCTAGAGAAGAACAAATTTGTTGTGAGAATTTATCTCCAATTCCGTAAATATATGTTAGTCCAATGTGGACAAGTTTATTTTGTGGAATATTTATACCTGCTATACGAGCCATAATTTTTGTGATAAATTGTGCCTTTTATATAAGAAGATTAATCAAAGTCAACGTCTTAAACATTTATAAAAGTGTCTATTTTCCTTGTTATTTCGTCTATTTCTAAGCTCCCATCAATTTCCTTAAATTTAGGATTCTCTGAGTAATAATTAAGTACTGGCTCTGTTGTGTTCATGTATGTATCAAAACGTTTTAGAATAGTACTTGTTTCATCGTCTGACCTATTTTCAATTATTTTTCTTTTCTCTAGTCTTTTTACCACTGTATCTTTATCAACTTTAAGATACAAAATTAAATCTATCTTTTGATTTGATGCCTCGAGTAAGATATCTAAATTTTTTGCTTGGCTCAAAGATCTGGGGTATCCATCAAATATTAATCTATTTTTTTTTTGAGGGTCAGAAACTAAATTTTCAATAAGCTTATTTACAATTTCATCACTTACAAATTTACCATTTTTCATGTCATTGGTAATCATCTTACCAATATCTGAATTTTTATAAATTTCTTCTCTTAAAAGTTCACCAGTTGAGATTTGAAAGGAATTTAATTTCTTTACTAAATATTTAGCTTGAGTACCTTTACCAGCTCCAGGCGGTCCAAACAAAACTATATTCACTTACTTTCCAAATTTAGTTTTCTTAATTAATTGTTCGTATTGAGAGCTCATTAATCTTGTTTGAATTTGAGTTACAGTATCAATGGCTACAACAACAACAATAAGAATAGATGCACCACCCAAATAAAAAGGAATTGGGTAATTAGCTATTAAAAATTCTGGCATTAAACATACAAGTGTCAAATATAGAGCACCTATTGTAGTAAGTTTAGTTAAAATATTTTCAATATATAATGCTGTACTCTCACCAGGTCTAATTCCTGGTACAAAGCCACCATATTTTCTTAAGTTTTCTGCAGTTTCAGTTGGGTTAAATGTAATTGAAGTATAGAAAAATGTGAAAAATATTATACCAGATGCATATAGCAACATGTACAAAGGCTGACCTTGAGTGAAATAAGAACTTAAATTTAAAAAAGTTTCATTGTTCGAAAAAGAAAAATTAGAAAAAGTAACTGGTAACAATAATAAAGCAGAGGCAAAAATTGCTGGTATTACTCCTGCTTGATTAATTTTCAGTGGCAAATGAGAAGACTCTCCACCGTACATTTTGTTTCCCATTTGTCTTTTAGGATAATTGATAAGAATTTTTCTTAAAGCTCTCTCCATAAAAACAACAAATAAAATAGTTAATATTAAAAGAACAAAAATTGCTAAGATCATGAAAGTTGATACGGCACCTGTTCTACCTAATTCAAAAGTTGTAACTAAAGCTCTAGGTATTTCAGCAACGATACCTGCAAAAATAATTAAAGAAATTCCATTTCCAATTCC
The DNA here is from genome assembly GCF_052048055.1 of Candidatus Pelagibacter sp. HIMB1485. NCBI lineage: Bacteria > Pseudomonadati > Pseudomonadota > Alphaproteobacteria > Candidatus Pelagibacterales > Candidatus Pelagibacteraceae > Candidatus Pelagibacter > Candidatus Pelagibacter sp. HIMB1485. The sequence continues at coordinate 59,531 of NZ_JBNAIN010000002.1, forward strand.
TCTTTGAGTGATTTGTTCTCCTAACCACATAAGAAAAATTGTACCAGCAACAATAGTTGTTACTGTTGTAATTTTAAAAAATGCTCCTGGATTAATTACTAAATCGGCAGAAGACTCTAAACCTACCGATAAACCATAACCTTGAACTGTAGCGAGTAAAACTGTTCCATATCTTGTAATTTGAGTAATCTTTGCTCTGCCAGTTTCTCCCTGAGCCTTTAAATTCTTAAAATAATCAGAAACCCCTGTTAACAACTGAACTATAATAGCTGATGATATGTATGGCATTATACCAAGAGCAAAAATTGCCATTCTACTGACGGCACCACCAGCAAAAACATTGAACATACCGAGTAACCCTTTTTGATTACCGTCCATCATGATTTTTAATTGTTCTGGGTCAATTCCTGGTAAAGGAACAAACGTACCAAATCTATATACCGCAAGGATTGCTATGGTAAAAATTATTCTATTTCTTAGATCATTTGTTGAAGATGATGCGCTCATTTAAACAAATTATTTTTTTAATTGAATAGATCCACCAATTTTTTCCAGTTTTTCTATTGCTGATTTTGATGCCAAGTCAGCCTCAATATTAATTTTATCTTTTAACTCTCCAGTACCTAATATTTTTAATTTTGTAGAGTTTTTGTTTATTAATTTTAATTTTTTTAGAGATGAAGAATTAAGCACTTCCTTTGGATTAATATTTTTTTTATCAATATAAGACTGAATTTTTTCCAAGTTTAAAATTGCAATGTTTTCTCTTGAAATTGGATTAAAACCTCTTTTAGGTAATCTTCTGTATAAAGGCATTTGACCACCTTCAAAACTTTTTATTGCAACACCAGATCTAGATTTTTGACCTTTAACACCTCTCCCAGATGTCTTACCTTTTCCAGAACCAATACCTCTTCCTACTCTAATTTTAGGTTTATTAATTTTCTGTCTTGTATTTAATGTAATCATTATCCTCTTTTTTCAATAATTTCTGATATTTTTTTATTTCTTATTGCTGAAATTTGTTTTGGTGAATTTTGTTTCATTAAAGCTTTCATAGTAGCTCTAATCACATTGTGTGCATTTGATGTGCCCATTGATTTAGCAACAATATCTTTTACACCCAATACCTCGCATACTGCTCTAACTGGACCACCTGCAATAATACCTGTACCTTTTGATGCTGCTCTTAAAACTATTCTACCAGAGCCATCTTTAGCTTTTACATCATGATGAATTGTTCTTCCTTCTCTCAAAGGTATATGTGTTAATTTTCTTCTCGCCATTTCATTAGCTTTTTTAATTGCATCTGGAACTTGTTTTGCTTTCGCGTGTGCTATTCCAATTTTTCCAGCCTGATTCCCTACCACTACAAGAGCTGAAAAACCAAATCTTCTTCCACCTTTTACAACTTTTGTAATTCTGTTGATATGAACTAACTTTTCTAAAATATCGTCTGTTTTTTTGTCTTTGTTATTTTCCATAATTAAAATTCCATCCCATTTTCTCTTAACGTGTCTGCAAATACTTTAATTCTACCATGATATTTATAAGATCCTCTATCAAAATAAATTTTTGTAATATTTTTTTCCTGAGCTTTTTTTGCAAGCTTTTGGGCAACTAATTTTGAAAGCTCTGTTTTGTTAATTTTATCAGATGATTTTACATCTTTCTCAATGGATGAAGCTGATAACAAAGTTACTTTTTTTGTATCATCAATGATTTGAGCTGAAATATTTTTGGCAGATCTTGAAATACTTAATCTAAATCTATCTTTTGGAGCAACTTTTTTTACTTTGTTGCTAACTCTAAATCTTTTTCTAATACTAGTGTTTAGTTTCATTATTTTTTCTTACCTTCTTTTTTAAGAACATATTGGCCTTTTTCTCTAACACCTTTACCCTTATATGGCTCAATTTTTCTAAATGTTTTAATTTTTGATGCAACTTCACCAACTAATTGTTTGTCAGATCCAGTGATCTTAAGTGTAGTTTGTTTTTCTACAGCAATTTTAATTCCTTCTGGAATGTCAAAATCAATATCATGACTGTAGCCTAATTGTAAATTTAGCTGATTTCCTTTTAATGCCGCTCTATATCCAACACCTACAAGCTCTAACACTTTTTCGTAGCCAGTACTCGAGCCAATCACGGCATTATTAATTAAACTTCTGTTCATACCCCAAAGTCTTTTTGAATTTTGGTCAATTTTTTTTGGTTTAATTGAAATCTCTTTTCCTTCTTTGATATCCAAATTAAACATATCTAAATCAATATTTATTGATTTCTTTCCTAGTGGCCCTTCTATATTTATAATGTTGCCAGCTAAAGCAACTTTAACCTTTTCTGGGATTGATATATTTATTTTTCCAATTTTAGACATTAAAATACCTTACAAATAATTTCACCACCAACACGTTGTTTTCTGGCGTCAATATCAGTCATTACACCTTTTGGTGTAGAAACTATTGCAATACCTAGACCGTTATTAATTTTAGGTAAACCTTCAGCACTAGAAAAAATTCTTCTTCCTGGTTTAGAAACTCTTTCAAATGCACTAATTACTGGGTTACCAGAATGATATTTAAGTTCTAAAGACAATGTTGGTTTATTATCCTCTGAACTAATTTTAAAATCTTTTATAAAACCTTCATTTTTTAGTATATCTGCAATTTTTGATTTAAAGTTTGATGATGGCAGATCTACTTTTTTATGATTTCTTGCTTGAGCGTTCTTAACTCTAGCTATCATATCTCCTATTGGGTCACTTAAACTCATAATTTTCCTTCCTACCAGCTCGACTTAACTAAGCCAGGTATTTTTCCTTGTAAACCTAATTGTCTAAGAGCAATTCTTGATATTTTCAATTTTCTATAAACACCATGTGGTCTACCTGTTATCTCACATCTATTCATCACTCTTGTTTTAGCTGAATTTCTTGGCAATTTTGATAATTTCTGCTGTGCCTTAAATCTTTCCTCTAATGGAAGTTTTTTATCCATTATTATTTTTTTTAAATTTTGTCTTTTCTTGAACATCTTGTCTGAAAGTTTAATTCTTTTTTTGTTTTTATTTACAGCACTAAGTTTAGCCATTTTTAATTGTCTCCTTTTTTAATAAACGGAAAATTCATTTTTTCTAACAATGCAAAGCTGTGCTCTTTGTTAATAGCTTTTATAACAATAACGATATCTAAGCCTCTAACTTTATCAGCTCTATCAAAACTAACTTCTGGAAAAATGATGTGTTCCTTTATGCCAAAAGTATAATTTCCGAATTTATCAAAACCTTTTGGCGACAATCCTCTAAAATCTTTAATTCTAGGAAGAGCAATATTTACTAATCTATCTAAAAATTCATACATTTTATTTTTTCTTAAAGTTACTTTTAAGCCTGCATTAGATCCTTTTCTTGTCTTAAAATTAGCTACAGATTTTTTGAATTTTGTAGTTACAGGTTTTTGGCCTGTTATCTTAGCCATATCCTCTTCACACGATTTAAGAATTTTAGAGTCTGAACCATCTAAACCAAGACCCATATTTAAAACAATTTTTTCAATTCTTGGCGCCATGTAAATATTTTTGAAGCCAAATTGGTCTTTTAAAGCTGGTTGTATTTCTTTATTAAAAATTTCTTTTAATCTTGGAGTCATTATTTCTTAGCCTCTTTTTTCTTTTCTGCTTTTTCATCTATTAATTTTAAATTTGATAAATGAATAAAACCTTCTTTTGAAAAAATACCACCTTTTTTCTCTTTTGTTGTTTTAACGTGTTTTTTAACCATATTAATTTCTTTTACTTTGGCTCTATTATTTGCTCTGTCGATTTCGATAACTTCACCCTCTTTTTTTTTGTCTTTTCCAGTTAGCACTCTTACTTTTAGACCTTTTTTAATCATCTTATAAAACCTCCGGCGCTAGTGAAATTATTTTCATTTGCCCTCTACTTCTTAATTCTCTAGTAACAGGGCCAAATATTCTAGTACCAACTGGTTCGCCCTTATCGTCAACTAATACTGCTGCATTATTATCAAATTTTACTTTTGATCCATCGTTTCTATGAATTCCTTTTTTAACTCTTACTACTACAGCTTTATGAACGGTTCCTTTCTTTACTTTGCCCTTAGGGATAGCCTCTTTCACAGCAATTACAATTGTATCTCCAATGCTGGCATATCTTCTCTTAGATCCACCCAATACTTTGATGCACTCTATTCTTTTTGCACCAGTGTTGTCAGCAACTTGTAATTCTGTCTGTACACCAATCATTATTTATTATTCTCCATAACTTGAAATTTTTTATTTTTTGAAAATGGTTTGCTTTCAATAATTGAAACTTTATCACCTGTTTTAAATGTATTATTTTCATCATGAGCATTGTAATTTTTTCTGACTCTAATGACTTTTTTCAATACAGGGTGTGAATATTTTCTCTCTACCATAACTGTAATTGTTTTATTAGGTTTGTCGCTTATCACCACTCCTGTTAATATTTTTTTAGGCATTTGATTTTCCTTTTAAAATTGTTTTCAATCTTGCAATTGTTTTTCTTGTATCTCCAATTTTTGCAGGATTAGTTATTTGAGAATTCATTTTTTGAAATCGAAAATTAAATAAGTCTTTTTTAAGCTTATCAATATTTTTGATAACTTCATCTTTGCTTAATTTTTTAATTTCTTGTTTTTTCATTTATGCAAATCTCTTTATTGTCTTTGTTTTTATTGGTAGCTTTGCTGAAGCTTTGTAAAGTGCCTCTTTGGCAATTTGTTCAGAAACACCATCGACTTCAAATAAAATTCTTCCAGGTTTTACTCTACAAGCAAAATATTCTGGTGATCCTTTTCCTTTACCCATTCTAACTTCTATTGGTTTTTTAGAAACTGGAATATTTGGAAAAACTCTTGTCCATACTCTGCCTTGTCTTTTCATATGTCTAGTTAAAGCAACCCTAGCAGCTTCAATTTGTTTTCCAGTAACTCTTTCAGGCTGTAATGCTTTCAAGGCATATGCACCGTAATTAATAGTACTTGCTCTAGTAGCATTACCATGAATTCTTCCTTTATGAGCTTTTCTCCATTTAGTTCTTACAGGCTGAAGCATTATTGTTTACCTTCCTTTGGAGTGACTTTGTTTGTTTCCTGGCTAAATTCTCTTGCAAAAACTTCACCTTTATAGATCCAAACCTTAATTCCAATAATTCCATATGTTGTAAGAGCTTCCGCTTCTGCATAATCTATATCTGCTCTTAAAGTGTGTGATGGTATACTACCATCTCTTAACCATTCAGTTCTAGCGATCTCATTACCACCTAATCTTCCACTTACCGAAACTTTAATGCCTTTTGCACCTAGTCTAATACATGATTGCATAGCTCTTTTCATGGCTCTTCTGTATGAAATCCTTTTTACTAACTGTTGTGCAATGTTTTCAGCAACTAAATATGCATTTGTTTCAGGTTTTTTAACCTCTTTGATATTTAAGTTGACTTCATTTGTCGTAAATTTTGATAAGTTATTTTTAATTTTATCAATATCACTACCTTTTTTACCAATTACAAATCCAGGTCTAGATGTGTAAATTGTAACGTAACATTTGTTTGATGTTCTCTCTATCATCACTTTAGATACACCCGAATTAATTACATTCTTCTTGATGTATTCTCTTATTTTAAAATCTTCAATTAGATAGTTGCCAAAATCTTTTTTCTTAGCATACCAAACAGAGTCCCAACCTCTGTTTACACCTAATCTAAAACCTACAGGATTAACCTTTTGTCCCATGTTTCTCCATTTGTTTTGCCTCTGATAAAATTATAGTTACTGTTGACCAAGGTTTTAAAATTGGTGCCGCTCTACCTTTTGCTCTTGGTCTAAATCTTTTCATAACAATTTTTTTTCCACAATACGCTTCTTTGACAATTAAATTGTCAATATCATATTGAAAGTTATTTTCAGCGTTTGCAACAGCTGAGCTAATTGTCTTTCTAATATCTCTTGTAACTCTTTTTTCTGAAAACTGCAGGTCTCTAATAGCTACATCAACCTTTTTACCAACAATACTTTTTAGAATTGGATTAATCTTTCTTACGCTAGATCTAATTCCATTGTTTATAGACTTTACAGTCTTATTGTTGTTTTTATCAATTTTCTTTTTCTTTCCCATAATTATTTTTTCTCTGCTGGTTTAGCTTTCTTATCGGCTGGTGTATGTCCAAAAAAAGTTCTTGTTGGCGCAAACTCTCCTAATTTATGACCAACCATATCCTCTGATACTGTTATTGGAATAAATTTTTTACCATTATATATTTGAAAAGCTACCCCTACAAAATCTGGAAGAATAGTAGATTTTCTAGACCAAGTTTTAATTGGAATTTTCTTCGGATCATCTTTGTACTTGTCTACTTTTTTCATCAAGCTTTCTTCAACAAATGGTCCTTTCCATACAGCCCTAGCCATTACTTAGTATCCTTCCTTTTATTTCTTCTCTTAACTATAAATTTATCTGTTCTCTTATTATCTCTAGTTTTTAAACCTTTTGCTGATTGTCCTGTTGGAGACACTGGATGCCTTCCTCCTGCTGACTTACCTTCACCACCTCCATGTGGGTGATCAACTGGATTTTTAACAACACCTCTAGTATGAGGTCTTCTTCCTAACCATCTTGATCTACCAGCTTTTCCAATTTTAATATTTTTTTGATCAGGATTACTTAAAATTCCAATAGTAGCTAAAGCTCTAGAGTCTATTTTACGTACTTCACCTGACGCTAATTTAATTAAACTATAATTTCCATCTAATCCACTAATTGTAACTGAAGAACCAGCGGCTCTAGCTATTTTACCTCCACCACCTGGTTGAATTTCAACGTTATGAATATTGATACCAACAGGTATATCTTGTAACGGCATGCAATTTCCAATTTTAATTTCTTTTTTCGATCCACTCTCAATCTTATCTCCGACTTTAATTTTTTGAGGAGCTAAAAAATACGAATGTGTTCCATCTTCAAATTTAACCAACATTATGTAGCAAGATCTATTCGGATCATATTCTATTCTTTCAACAGTAGCCTCCATGTCAAATTTTTTTCTATAAAAATCAACATGTCTATACATCTTCTTATGACCACCTGCTCTGTTAATTGAAGTGATGTGTCCATTATTATTTCTACCCTTCATAGCATTTTTTGGAGAAACAAGAGTTTTAAAAGGTTTGCCTTTCCATAGACCTGTTCTATCTACTAAAATAGTACCTCTGGTAGATTTTGTGTATGGTTTAAAAGTTTTTAATGCCATTTTCTTAAATTCCTGTTGTTAGATCAATGCTTTGACCTTTTTTTAGAGTTATAATTGCTTTTTTGTATCCTGAAACTTTCACTTTTTTACCTCTAGTGAGTTTAGTTCTATTCTGTTTATTGATGATGTTAATTTTAGTGACATTAACTTTAAAAATTTTTTCAATATTTTTTTTTAGGTTTTTTTTATTAGCACCATCAGGAACCTTAAAAGTAATTTTGTTCAATTCTGATAGATTTGTTGATTTCTCAGTAACAACTGGAAAAAGAATTTTGTCGTATAAATGAATTTTATCCATATTAAGAATACCTTTTCTCCAATTCTTTTACTGAGCTTTCAGTAAAAACTACTTTCTTAAATTTTATAATATCGTAAGCACTAAAATGATTTACGTCAGTAACTTTTACGTTAGGAATATTTCTTACAGATTTTTCTATCTTTTCTTTAGAGTTTTTATCAAGTATAATTAATGAATTAGAAATCTCTAGTTTATTAATTATTGAATTCATTTCTTTTGTTTTTTTAATTTCAGAATTAAAATCATTTAAAATTAATAAGTTCTTATTATTATTTTTTTCAGTAATTAAAGAAGCAACACTTTGTTTTTTTTCATTTTTATTTAACTTTCTTTTTTTGTAAGCTAATTCACCTTTTGGACCATGAGCTATACCACCACCAACAAAAATAGGAGCTTTTCTACTAGCGTGTCTTGCTCCACCAGTTCCTTTTTGTGCATAAATTTTTGATGTTGGACCTTTTACTTCATTTTGTTGTTTAGTTTTAGCGTGTCTACCTTTGTAGTTGGCATTTGTTTTGTATAAAACACTAGCAACTAACTTTTGATTAATTTTTGCAGAAAATATTTTATCTAAGACTTCAATAGTATCTTTTTTTCCGTCTATGCTAATTTTATCTAATTTCATTATTTTTTCTTTTTATCTGGTGTTTTTTTTGCTTCCTCAGCAGCAGCTTGCTTTTCACTGATTGTCATTTTGTTTATATTTTTTACTGATTTTTTAACCATCACTTCAGCATTTTTTGATCCTGGAATGGATCCCTTTAAATAAAGTAACTCATTTTCTAAATCTGTTTTTATTATTTCGATATTTTGCTTTGTTCTTAACTTATCACCCATATGACCAGCCATTTTTTTTCCTTTAAAAACTTTACCTGGATCTTGACTATGTCCTGTTGAACCATGAGCTCTATGAGAAATAGAAACACCGTGGCTAGCTCTTAAGCCTCCAAAATTATGTCTCTTCATTGCACCAGCAAAACCTTTACCAATCGTTTTTGATCTTGTGTCTACAAATTTTATATCTTTGAAAATTTCTAAACCAAATTCATTTCCTTCTTTGTAAGCAGAAGTATCGTTTACTCTAAATTCTTTTAATTTTTTCTTAGCTTCAGTGTTTTTCTTTGCAAAAACACCTTTCATTGCTTTTGTTAATTTTGAATTTTTAATTTTTCCATATCCAAGTTGAACAGCTTTGTAACCTCTTTTTTCTTCTTCAATTACTTGAATAACTCTAGCTTTTTCAACTTTAAGAACTGTAACAGGCACCAACTGACCAGATTTATAAAATTCTCTAGTCATGCCAATTTTCTTACCTAATAAAGCTATCTCGCTCATAATTAAATTTTTATCTCCACATCTACACCTGAAGCTAAGTCTAGTTTCATTAAAGCTTCTACTGTTTGTGGTGTTGGTTCTATAATATCTATTAATCTTTTGTGAGTTCTAGACTCAAATTGCTCTCTACTTTTTTTATCAATGTGTGGAGATCTTAAAACTGTATATCTTTCAATTCTAGTAGGAAGTGGTATTGGACCTTTTATAGTAGCTCCAGTTCTTTTAACTGTATTAACTATTTCTTCGGTAGAAGCATCCAAAACTTTATTATCGTATGCTCTTAGTTTAATTCTAATATTTTGTTTTTCCATTAACCTGCTACCTTTTTAGTTACTTCATCTTGAACGTTTTGTGGAACTTTAGAATAATGATCAAAGAACATTGAATATTGCGCTCGTCCTTGAGACATTGATCTTAGATTGTTTATGTAGCCAAACATATTTGCTAAAGGAACCATTGCCGTGATTACAGTTGCATTACCTCTTTGCTCTTGAGTGCTAATTTGGCCTCTTCTACTGTTTAGATCACCAATTACATCACCCATATAATCTTCTGGAGTAACAACTTCCACTCTCATAATGGGCTCTAAAAGCTTTAATCCACCTTGAGTGCAAGCTTCTTTAAAACATGCTCTGCTGGCAAGTTCAAATGCTAGAACACTTGAGTCTACATCATGATGCAAACCATCAACAATCGTTACTTTGTAATCAATCATAGGAAAACCTGCTAATATTCCACTATCAGAAACTGTCTCAATACCTTTTTCAACACCGGGGATAAATTCTTTTGGAATAGCTCCACCTTTAATGGCACTTTCAACCTCTCTACCCTTACCTGGTTCTTGAGGTTCAACAAATAATTTTACTTTAGCGAATTGACCAGCGCCACCACTTTGTTTTTTATGTATATATTCAAATTCAGCTGATTTTTCTATTGTCTCCCTGTAAGCAACTTGTGGAGCTCCAACATTTGCTTCAACTTTAAATTCTCTTTTCATACGATCAACAATAATATCTAAGTGTAACTCACCCATACCTTTGATGATTGTTTGACCAGATTCCTCGTCAGATGATACTCTAAATGATGGATCTTCTTTAGCTAGTCTTGCTAAAGCTTCACCCATTTTTTCTTGGTCACCTTTTGTTTTAGGCTCAACAGCAATTTCAATTACTGGTTCAGGGAATTCCATTGGCTCTAATAAAACAGGATTTTCTTTGTCACACAAAGTATGACCTGTCATAGTATTTTTTAAACCTGCCAAAGAAACAATATCACCTGCATTTGCTTCTTTAATATCTTCTCTAGAGTTTGCATGCATTAAAAGCATACGACCAATTCTTTCTTCTTTATCTGATGAAGAATTGTACACAGCTGTACCAGATTTAATTGTACCAGAATAAATTCTAACAAATGTTAATGAACCAACAAAAGGATCATTTGCAACTTTAAATGCTAAACCTGAAAAAGATGATCCATCCTCAAACTTCATTTCAATTTCATCATCTGAACCAACTTTAGTTCCCTTAATAGACCCAATATCTACTGGACTTGGAAGGTAATTAATAACAGCATCTAATAAAGGTTGAACACCTTTATTTTTAAAAGCTGAACCAGTTAAAACAGGAACAAAGCTAAAATTTAAAGTTCCTTTTCTGATACATTTAACTAAATCTTCCTCTTTAATTTCATCGCCGTTTAAATACGCTTCCATTAACTTTTCGTCTTGCTCAACTGCAGACTCAATTAGTTCGGTTCTGTATTTTTCTGAAATTTCTTTTAAATCATCAGGTATATCTTTATATTCCCACTCTGCGCCTAGTGCTTCATTTTTCCATACTTGGGCTTTCATTTTAACTAGATCAACAACACCAGTTAATGAAGCTTCAATTCCAATAGGTACTTGTAAAACTAATGGTTTAGCACCCAATCTATCTCTGATCATATCAACACATCTAAAGAAATCAGCACCAGTTCTATCAAGTTTATTTACAAAACAAATTCTCGGAACTTTGTATTTGTCTGCCTGTCTCCATACTGTCTCAGATTGAGGCTCTACACCAGCAACTCCATCAAATACAGCCACAGCACCATCTAGTACTTTTAAAGATCTTTCTACTTCAATTGTAAAATCGACGTGGCCCGGAGTATCAATTATATTAACTCTGTGGTCATTCCAGAAACAAGTTGTTGCTGCAGAAGTAATTGTGATACCTCTCTCTTGTTCTTGCTCCATCCAATCCATTGTTGCAGCACCATCATGTACTTCACCAATTTTATGACTTTTTCCTGTATAATATAAAATTCTTTCTGTAGTAGTTGTTTTACCAGCGTCTATGTGGGCCATGATCCCAATGTTTCTATATTTATCTAATGTATGAGTTCTAGCCATAATTTTTTACCACCTAAAATGAGCAAATGCCTTATTAGACTCTGCCATTTTATGAACATCCTCTCGTTTTTTTACTGCAGCACCTTTTTTTTCATAAGCATCATACAGTTCGTTAAAAATTTTATCTGCCATGTGTTTGTCTTTTCTTTTTCTAGCTGAGTCAACTAACCATCTTATTGCAAGCGCTTGGGCTCTTTTACTTTTTACCTCAACAGGCACTTGGTAAGTTGCACCACCTACTCTTCGTGATCTAACTTCTACTGTTGGTTTGATATTGTTAATCGCTTCATTGAAAATATTTATAGGCTCGTCTTTAGTTTTTGTTTTAATTTTCTCTATTGCTTCATAAACTATTTTTGCAGCAATTCCTCTTTTACCATCATACATGATGTTATTTATTAATTTTGGAATTATAGTTGAATTAAATTTTGGATCAGGAACTACATTTTTTTTGGGTTGAGTTTTTTTTCTAGACATTATTTACCTTTTTTTGTTCCGTATAAAGATCTTCTCTGTTTTCTATTTGCAACACCTTGTGTATCTAAATTTCCTCTTAAGATATGATATCTAACACCAGGTAAATCTTTAACCCTTCCACCTCTAATTAGTACTACTGAGTGTTCTTGTAAGTTATGACCTTCGCCTGGAATATAAGCAGTTACTTCAAAACCGTTTGACAATCTAACTCTAGCAACTTTTCTTAATGCAGAGTTTGGTTTTTTTGGAGTGGTTGTATAAACTTTAACACAAACACCTCTTTTCAAAGGTTGCTTTTGTAAAGCAGGAACTTTGTTCCTAGAAACTTGTTTAACTCTTTTTTTTCTTAACAACTGATTAATAGTTGGCATAATTTTTTTTTAAAATTAATTAATTTATTTTTGAGATGAAAATAACTGACAGGTTATTTTGTGGCAGCGTTTAGTACCTCAAGAGCACTACATTCCAACCAAAAACATCGCCAAAATACTTATTAATCAGCTATTGTCAAACTAAAACTGCAATTTTTAGGTGATTTTTTTATTGATTTACTTGTGTTTCTTCAGGCTCAGAAGCTTCAAGTTTATCTTGTTCTGCTAAGAAGCTATTATCATCTTCTAAGGCCTTGTTGTTCCATCTGTTCTTGATATTACCCGTTCCAGCAGGAACTAATCTTCCAACTATTACGTTCTCTTTTAAACCGTTTAATGGATCAACTTTCCCTTTAATTGCAGCGTCTGTTAATACTCTTGTTGTCTCTTGGAAAGATGCAGCAGAAATGAATGATTCTGTTTGAAGTGAAGCTTTAGTAATACCCATTAAAACTCTTTCTCCAACTGCAGGAGTTTTGCCTTCAGCAACTAATTTTTCATTAGTATTATCAAACTTGATTCTATCAACTACTTCACCCGGTAAATAGCTTGAATCTCCAGATACCTTAACTTCAACCTTCTTAAGCATTTGTCTTAGAATTGTTTCAATATGTTTATCGTTAATAATTACACCTTGTAATCGATATACTTCTTGAACTTGATTAACAAAATATTCTGTTAATTCTTTAATACCTAAAATTCTTAAAATATCATGCGGTAATGGCTGTCCATCTAAAAGATATTCACCTTTTTGAATTTTTTCACCAGGATTAAAGTTAATGTGTTTTCCTTTTGGAATTAAATAATTTGATGGTTCTGATCCGTCTTCTGGAACAATCGAAATTCTTTGTTTACCTCTAACTTCTTTTCCAAAAACAACGCTTCCATCATTTTCAGCAATAATAGCACTGTCCTTAGCTTTTCTAGCTTCGAAAAGTTCAGCTACTCTTGGAAGACCTCCGGTAATATCTTTAGTTTTTGTTGTTTCTTTAGGTAATCTTGCAATAACATCGCCAGCATAAACTTTTTGACCATCTTTAATTGATAAAATCGAATCTGGTACTAAGTAATATCTAGCTTCATTGTCATCTGCTTTTTTAATTACATTTCCTTTTTCATCTCTTAAAGTAATTCTTGGTTTTAAATCTGTACTCTTAGATTGACCTCTCCAATCAATCACAGATTTTGATGAAATACCAGTTGCATCATCAGTAGTTTCTTGAATTGATACACCATCTATTAAATCAACATAACTTGCAATACCACTCTTTTCAGCAATAACTGGAGTTGTATATGGATCCCATTCACAAATTTTTGTATTTGCTTTAACTTTATCTCCATTATTAAAAAATAATCTTGATCCATAAGCAACTTTATAAACTGCTATTTGAACTCCTTTATCATCCTCAATAGAAAGTTGAGTATTTCTTCCCATAACAATTAAATTCTTTTTAGAATCTTCTAAAATATTTGAGTTAATAATTTTCAATGTTCCATCGCTTTTGCTGATAATTTGGTTATCTTGTTTAACCGAAGCTGTTCCCCCAACGTGGAACGTTCTCATCGTTAACTGCGTACCTGGTTCTCCAATTGATTGAGCTGAAATCATACCAATTGCTTCACCCACATGCACCATTTTACCTCTAGATAAATCTCTTCCGTAACAAGTAGCACAAACACCCTCTTTAGAACTACAAGTCATTACTGAATAAACTTTTATAGATTTAACACCTGCTGCATCAATTTTATCACAACCTGCCTCGTCAATCATTTCAGACTTTTTGATTATAACCTCACCACTTAAAGGATTTTTCACTTCAGCAGCTGTAACTCTACCTAGTGCTCTTTCTGCCAAACTAACAACTACATTACCCCCCTCTAAGATCTCTGATAGTTCAATAAAACCTGGTTCTTCACATTTAATTTTTGTTACTGTTAGATCTTGAGCAACATCACACAATCTTCTTGTTAAATAACCAGAGCTTGCTGTTTTAAGGGCGGTATCTGCTAATCCTTTTCTTGCGCCGTGTGTAGAATTAAAATACTCTAAAGCTGTTAAACCTTCTTTAAAGTTAGAGATAATTGGACTCTCAATAATTTCACCTGAAGGTTTTGCGATTAATCCTCTCATACCAGCTAATTGTTTCATTTGCGCTGCTGAACCTCTAGCACCGCTATCAGCCATCATAAATACTGAATTTATTTTTAAACCCTCTTCAGTTTTTTCAGTTGCAGAAATTCTTTTCATCATTTCACCTGCAACTTTATCAGTACATTTAGACCATGCGTCGACAACCTTGTTGTACTTCTCTCCTCTTGTAATCAAACCTTCGGCATATTGAGTTTCATAATCTGCAATTAATTTTTTAGTATCATCAATTAATTGAGTTTTATTTTCAGGAATAATTAAATCATCTTTTCCAAATGAAATTCCTGCTTTAAATGCATGCTTAAATCCTAAATCTTTAAGCTTATCACAGAAAATAACTGTCGTTTTCTGACCACAGAATCTGAAAACCACATCAATTATTTCAGAAACAACTTTTTTTGGTAGCAATCTATCAACTAATGAAAATTTAATATTGCTATTTTTTGGTAATAGGTTGGCTAATAAAAATCTTCCTGCAGTTGATGTATATTTTTCAATCTTTTTATTTCCTTGTTCATCAACAGTTTCATATCTTGAAATAATAGTGCTATGAACGTTAATTTCACCTGAAGATAATGCAAACTCTATTTGATCAGAATTAGTAAAGTATCCAGACGGTTTATCTGATACCGGTTCCTGTGAAAGATAATATATTCCTAAAATCATATCCTGACTTGGAACAATAATAGGTTTACCGTTTGAAGGTGATAGAATGTTGTTTGTTGATAGCATTAATATTCTTGCTTCCAACTGAGCTTCCAAACTTAATGGTACGTGAACAGCCATTTGGTCACCATCAAAGTCAGCATTGAAAGCAGCACAAGTTAAAGGGTGTAGCTCAATTGCATCACCTTCAATTAATTTTGGTTCAAAAGCTTGAACACCAAGTCTATGAAGTGTCGGTGCTCTATTTAATAAAACAGGGTGCTCTCTTACGATTAATTCTAATGCATCCCATACAGCATTAGTTTCTTTCTCTACTAATTTTTTAGCTTGTTTAATTGTAGATGCTAAACCTAATTTGTTTAATCTTGCGTATAAAAAAGGTTTAAATAACTCCAAAGCCATTTTTTTTGGTAATCCACACTCATGTAATTTTAAGTCTGGACCGACAACAATTACTGATCTTCCAGAGTAATCTACCCTTTTTCCTAATAAGTTTTGTCTAAATCTACCCTGCTTACCTTTAAGCATTTCTGCAAGAGATTTGAGTGGTCTTTTACCTGTTCCAGTAATAACACGACCTCTTCTTCCATTATCGAAAAGAGCATCAACAGATTCTTGAAGCATTCTTTTTTCATTTCTAACAATGATGTCTGGAGCTTTAAGATCCATTAATCTTTTTAATCTATTGTTTCTGTTAATAACTCTTCTATATAGGTCGTTAAGATCTGAAGTAGCAAATCTACCACCATCTAGTGGAACCAAGGGTCTTAATTCTGGTGGAATAACTGGAACCACAGTCATAATCATCCACTCTGGTTTTTGACCAGTTTCGATAAACGACTCTATTAGTTTTAATCTCTTAATTGCTCTTTCTTCATTAACTTTAGATTTAGTCTCTTTAATAAAGCTAATAAGATTTTTTCTTTCTAATTCTAAGTCAAGATTTTTTAACATCTCAAGAACAGCTTCTGCTCCAATACCTGCAGTAAAGCTTTCTTCTCCAAATTCATCTTGATATTTAGCTAATTCCTCTTCATTTAAAAGTTGGTTTTTTTGCAAACCAGTTAATCCCGGTTCGATTACTATAAAATTTTCAAAATAAAGAACTCTCTCGATCTCTTTCAACTTCATATCTACCGCAAGTGCAATTCTACTTGGTAATGATTTCAAGAACCAAATATGTGCCACAGGAGTTGCAAGATTAATGTGGCCCATTCTCTCTCTTCTTACATTAGATTTTGTTACCTCAACGCCACATTTTTCACATATGATACCTCTAAATTTCATTCGTTTATACTTTCCGCATAAACATTCATAATCTTTGATTGGACCAAAAATTCTTGCACAGAATAGACCGTCTTTTTCTGGTCTAAAAGTTCTATAATTTATAGTTTCTGGTTTTTTTATTTCTCCAAATGTCCAAGATTTAATTTTTTCAGGACTAGCTAAAGAAATTTTAATACTATTAAAATTTTGCGCTTCTGAAATTTCGCTTCCTTTAAATAAATCAGTTAATTCTTTTTTCATTAATTAAGCTCCACGTTTAATGCTAATGATTTAATTTCTTTAACTAAGACGTTAAATGACTCTGGAATACCAGACTCGAAATTCTCTTCACCTTTAACTATAGTTTCGTAAACTTTAACTCTACCAGCAACATCATCAGATTTTACAGTCAAAATTTCTTGTAAAGTATAAGAAGCACCGTAAGCTTCAAGAGCCCACACTTCCATTTCTCCAAATCTTTGACCACCTAATTGTGCTTTACCACCAAGAGGCTGTTGTGTAACCAAACTGTAAGGACCTGTAGATCTTGCATGAATTTTATCTTCAACCAAGTGATGAAGTTTCAGCATATAAATTATTCCAACAGTAACTGGTCTATCAAATTTTTCTCCAGTTCTTCCATCCCACAAATAAGTTTGACCAGATCCTGGTAAGTTCGCTAACTCTAACATGTCAGTTACATTTTTCTCTTTAGCGCCATCAAAAACAGGTGTTGATATTGCAATACCATTTTGTAGATTTTCACACAGGTCTTTAAATTCGTTCTTACTTAATTTGTCTACTTTTTCATTGAAAGTATCTTCTCCATAAACAGACTTTAAGAATTTTTCTATTTTTTCAGTTCTTTCTATTTTTTTGTTATTTTCATTAACTAAGTTTTTAATCTTTTCACCAAATTCTTTACAAGCCCAACCTAGATGGGTTTCTAAAATTTGACCTACATTCATCCTACTTGGAACACCTAGAGGATTTAAAACAATATCTACTGGTCTACCATCTTCTCTATATGGCATATCTTCAACAGGTACTATTTTACTAACAACACCCTTGTTACCGTGCCTTCCTGACATTTTATCACCTGGTCTTAATCTTCTCTTAATAGCTACAAAAACTTTTACCATTTTCATAACACTTGGTAATAAATCATCACCACTTCTAATTTTTAAAACTTTATCTTCAAATCTTTCTGTAATGTCCTGTTTTGCTTTGTTGTATTGATCTTTAAGTTGTGCCAAAGTTGCTTCATCATTTACATTTCCAACTGTTATTTTAAATACATCATTTATAGAAAGATTGTTAATTACATCAAAATCAAGTTTTGTTCCTTCAGATAAATCTTTTACTTTTTTAGTTAATGATGATCCTGATAGAATTTGTGAAGCTCTTTGTTTTATACTTCTCTCTAAAATTTCTTCCTCCACTAATTTATCCTGCTGAACTTGTTCAATTTCAGCTCTTTCAATAGTTATTGATCTTTCATCTTTTTCAATACCATGTCTGTTAAATACTCTTACATCAACAACTGTACCACTAGCACCTCGTGACATTCTCAAAGATGTATCGGTAACATCAATAGCTTTTTCTCCAAAAATTGATCTTAATAGTTTTTCTTCTGGTCCTGATGCTGAATCACCTTTTGGTGTAACTTTTCCAACTAAAATATCACCAGCGTTTACTTCAGCTCCAATGTAAACTATTCCTGACTCATCAAGATTTTTTAAAGCTTCCTCGTTAACATTAGGAATATCTCTGGTAATTTCTTCTTCTCCAAGTTTTGTGTCTCTTGCCATTATTTCGTATTCTTCAATATGTACTGAAGTAAATACATCGTCAGTTACACATCTTTCTGAAATCAAAATTGAGTCTTCAAAGTTGTAACCTTGCCATGGCATAAATGCTACTGTTACATTCTTTCCAAGTGCTAATTCACCTAATTTTGTTGATGGACCATCTGCAATAATATCGCCAGATTTAACTTTATCACCAACTCTAACAAGTGGTCTTTGGTTAATACATGTATTTTGGTTTGATCTTTTAAATTTTTGTAAGTTATAAATATCTACACCTGATTCACTAAAATCAGTTTCTTCTGTTACTTTAATAACAATTCTCTTACCATCAATTTTATCAACAACTCCATCTCTCTTAGCAACAATCGTTACACCAGAGTCTAAAGCCACATCACTTTCAATTCCAGTACCTACCAATGGAGATTCTGGTTTTAAAAGAGGAACTGCTTGTCTCATCATGTTAGAACCCATTAGAGCTCTGTTAGCATCATCATTTTCCAAGAAAGGTATTAAAGAAGCTGCAACAGAAACAAGTTGTTTTGGTGAAACGTCGATATAATCAATTGCATCAGGTTTTGATAAAAGGAAATTTAAATTTTGTCTGCAAGAAACAAGTTCCTCAACTATCTTTCCATTTTTATCTAACTTTGTATTTGCTTGAGCAATTGTAAATTTGGTTTCTTCCATTGCAGATAAATACTCAACTTTATCCTGCACAACTCCATCTTTTACTTTTTTATATGGGCTTTCAATAAAACCATATTTATTTATTTTTGCATAAGTTGATAAACTATTTATCAAACCGATGTTTGGTCCCTCTGGAGTCTCAATTGGGCAAATTCTTCCATAATGAGTAGGGTGAACGTCTCGAACCTCAAATCCCGCTCTTTCTCTCGTTAATCCACCTGGTCCTAGAGCAGAAACTCTTCTTTTATGTGTAATTTCAGATAATGGGTTCGTTTGATCCATAAACTGTGAAAGTTGAGAGCTAGCAAAAAAATCTTTCAATGAAACAGTTAGTGGTTTTGCGTTAATTAAATCCTGTGGCATCGCAGATTCTACATCTAGAGTAGTCATTTTTTCTTTAATAGCCCTTTCCATTCTATAAACACCAATTCTTGCTTGGTTTTCAACTAACTCACCTACAGAACGTACTCTTCTATTTCCTAAATGATCAATGTCATCAACATCATCCTTACCATCTCGCAAATCTAACATTTTGTGAATGATTGCAATAATGTCATCATTTCTTAAGATTGTAATTTTATCAGAACACTCTTGGTTTAGTCTTGAATTCATTTTCACTCTACCAACATCAGATAGATCATATCTGTCTGAGCTAAAGAAAAGATTACTAAATATTTGAGTAGCTATTTCTATTGTTGGCGGCTCTCCAGGTCTTAGCATTTTATATATTTCAGTTATAGCTTCATCTTTAGAGTTATTTTTGTCTGCTAAAACTGTTGTTAATAAATATGGTCCTTTATTTATGGAATTTGTTACAGAAATTTGTAAAGAGTGAATATTTGCATCCAATATTTGTTGAATAATTGCATCATTAAGCTCGGTACCAATTTTAAACGTACCCTCTTCTTCATCACTCACTTTAACATCTCTATGTAAGAATTTTCCAAAAAGAGATTCCCTTGAAACTAAAATATCTTTAAGTCCATCGTTAGCTAATTTTTTAGCATTTAAAAAATTTATCTTATCTCCTAATTTTATTACTACTTCACCAGTTTTTGCATCAATTACTTCTTCTGAAAAGTTTTTAGCTTTATAATTTTCAGGGTTAAATTTAGTTTTCCATTTTTCTGTCTTAGAATCAAAAATGTATTGCTCACTATCATAAAATTCATCAACAATTTCTGACTTAGAAAAACCTAAAGCTAAAAGCAATGTTGAGGCAAATATTTTTTTCTTTCTATCGATTTTAAAATATAAAAAATCTTTAACATCATATTCAAAATCTAACCAGGATCCTCTGTTAGGTATTACTCTACAATTAAATAATAATTTACCACTTGCATGTGTTTTTCCTTTGTCATGATCAAAGAAAACACCTGGACTTCTATGCATTTGGTTTACAACAACACGTTGAACACCATTGGTAATAAACGTTCCACTGTTGGTCATCATAGGAACTTCACCCATGTAAACTTCTTGTTCTTTTGCTGATAAAATATCTTTAGTATTGTTCTCTTGATCTATTTCGTAAACAACTAATCTTAAAGTACATTTAAGAGCTGAGGAATATGTTAAACCTCTTGTTATACATTCTTCAACATCAAATTTAGGTTTTTCTAATCTGTATGAAACATATTCAAGAGTTGCCTTGTCATTCAAATCTTCAATTGGAAAAATACTTTTGAATACTCTATCAAAACCTTTTGTTAATTCGGTTTCAGCATAGAATTCGGTTAATTCTTTGTAAGAATTTTTTTGAACTTCAATAAGATTTGGTATTGATAAGCTTTCTTTTAGTTTACCAAAACTTTTTCTAATGTTTTTCTTTTCAGTAAAAGATAATTGCATCTATATTTATTAATACTGATTAAAAATAATCAGTATTTGAATTCTTTCTAATTAATTTATTTAAGTTCTACTTTTGCGCCAGCAGCTTCTAATTTAGCTTTGATCTCTTCAGCATCTTTTTTGTTAACACCAGATTTAACTTCTTTTGGTGCTCCCTCTACTAGATCTTTTGCTTCTTTTAAACCTAATGAAGTAGCTGCTCTTACTTCTTTAATAACATTAATTTTTTTATCACCTGCAGAAACTAGCATGATAGTGAAATCATCTTTCTCTTCTGCTGGAGCTGCACCACCTGCTGCTGCTGGAGCTGCTGCTGCCATTGGAGTTACACCCCACTTTTCTTCTAACTGTTTTGAAAGTTCAGCTGCTTCTGCAACAGTCAAACTTGATAAATCTTCAATAATTTTATTTAGGTCAGGCATATTTTTCTACTCTTTGGGTTGTGTTTCAGAATTTTCTGCGGACAAACTACTCATTTTTTCCGAATGTGCAAGCAAAATACTAATTAATTTTGAAGCTGGAGCGTTTAAAATACCTACAATATTGGCTCTTGCTTCATCCAGTGTAGGTAAACTAGCAACATTTTGGACACCGGCTTGATCCAAAACCTCATCATCCATTATTCCACCAATTAATTTAAGATTCTCATTATCTTTGGCAAATTTAGACAAAATTCTTGCAGACATTATTGCATCTTCACCAAATGCAACTGCTGTTGGACCTGTGAAAAGATTAGATAAATCTTTACACTTAGTTTTTTCCAACGCTAATTTTGTAATTCTGTTTTTAGTGATCTTAAAGACAATTCCATGCTCTCTCATTTTTGCTCTTAAATCATCTAATTGAGTCATTGTTAAGCCTTGATAGTGTGTAACCATCACTGCTTTACTGCTCTCAAATTTAGAGGTCATTTCTTCAATATAATTTTTCTTTTGTTCTTTGTTCATCATAGTTATATCGATTTTCCTAATTTAACTTTGTATGAAACACCCATAGTTGAAGTTGCAAAAACACCTTTTATTAAATCACCTTTGAGTGTGTTGTTAGACTTTTCTTTTTCTAATGCATCTATTATTGCATTATAATTTTTTAATAATTGATCATCACTGAATGATTTTTTTCCAATACTTACCCCGATATTTCCATCTTTATCATTTCTAATTTCAACTTGTCCTGATTTTGCATCAGTAACTGCTTGTTTAATATTTTCAGATACTGAACCAAGTTTTGGATTTGGCATTAATCCTTTAGGACCTAATACTTTTCCTAATTTCGAAAGTTTAATCATCATTCCTGGTGTACAAATTAATTTTTCAAAATTTAAATCCCCACCTTTTATTTGTTCAACAAATTCATCTCCACCAACAATATCTGCACCTGCATCTTTTGCTTCTTGAGCTTTATTATCTTCACAAACAACAGCAACTTTTACTTTCTTACCTGTTCCTCCTGGAAGATTTACTACAGTTCTGATGTTGACTTCACTTTTCTTTTGTTTGTTATTTATTTGAAAACTTAAATCTAGAGATTCATCAAATTTTGTTGTGCAGTTTTTTTTCAGTTCAGGTAATAATTTTTCAATGGACTCTGCATTTAAGTCTTTGGTTTTTTCTGGTAATTTTTTATATCTTTTTGAAGACATTATTCTTTCACCTCTATACCCATTGATCTAGCTGAACCTGCAATAATTTTTACTGCTTCATTTATATCGTGGGCATTTAAATCATTCATTTTTTCTTTAGCAATATCTTCTAATTGTTTTTTTGAAATTGAAGCTACAATATTTCTCCCTGGCTCTTTTGATCCACCTTTTAATTTAACAGCTTCTTTAATATAAAAAGATGCTGGTGGTGATTTAATTTTAAAATCAAATTTTTTATCTTTATAAACAGTAATTTCAACTGGAACAGGTTTTCCAGCCATAGATTTTGTTTTGTCATTAAATGCTTTACAAAATTCCATTATATTAACGCCACGTTGACCCAAAGCAGGACCAACAGGAGGAGCAGGATTAGCTTGTCCGCCTTTAATTTGTAATTTTATAAATCCACTTATTTCTTTTGCCATTAACTTACTTTCTCAACTTGGTTATATTCTAAATCTACCGGTGTTGGACGACCAAATATAGAAACTGACACCTTAAGTCTAGCTTTTTCTTCATCAATTTCTTCAATCATTCCATTAAATGATGCAAATGGACCATCAACAACCTGAACTTTTTCACCAACGCTATAATCTATACCAGATTTTGGCTGAGCCACACCATCTTTAATTTGGCCTAAAATCTTCTCAACTTCCTTATCAGAAACAGGTACTGGGATGCCTTTTGATCCAAGGAAACCACTAACTCTCTTTATTCCTTTGATCATATGATAAATATTGTTATCCATTTCACTCTTTATTAATACGTATCCAGGAAAATATTTCTTTTTTCTTTGAATTCTCTTTCCTCTTTTAACTTCCGTTACATCGTGAGTTGGAACTATAATTTCCTCGAATTTCTCACTTATTTTAGCCTTATCTGCTTCTTCTTTAATTAATGAAGCAACTTTATTTTCAAAACTGGAGTGTGATTGAACAATGTACCAATTTTTCATTAAATACTCACCTTTAACAACAATTCTAAGAAGAATTTAAGAACCTGATCTAATAAAAGAAAGAATAAAGACATTACAACTGCCATAACGAATACCATTAAAGCACCTTGCAAAGTTTCTTTCCAAGTAGGCCAAGTAACTTTGAAAGCCTCTTGTTTTACTTCCTGAATAAATTTAATCGGGTTCTTCATAATTCTTTAGCTCAAATTGGCAGGAGCGGAGGGACTCGAACCCTCAGCCTCCGGTTTTGGAGACCGGCGCTCTACCAATTGAGCTACACTCCTATTTATAGAGTTACTCTATAATTTTAGTTACTACTCCTGCTCCAACAGTTCTTCCACCTTCTCTAATAGCAAAATTTAATTTTTCTGCCATTGCAATAGGTGTAATCAGTTTAACTGTGAATTTAGCATCATCACCTGGCATAACCATTTCAGTACCTGCTGGTAATTCTACTTCTCCTGTAACGTCTGTTGTTCTAAAATAAAACTGCGGTCTATATTTTGTAAAGAAAGGAGTGTGTCTTCCACCCTCGTCTTTTTTAAGAATATAGGCTTGAGCTTCAAATTTAGTATGAGGAGTTATTGATCCAGGCTTACAAAGAACTTGACCTCTTTCAATGTCAGTTCTCTCAATACCTCTCAATAAAATTCCTACGTTATCACCAGCTTCACCAGAGTCTAAAAGTTTTCTAAACATTTCTACTCCAGTACAAACTGATTTTTTTGTTTCTTTAATTCCAACGATTTCAACTTCTTCACCAGTTTTAATTACACCAGATTCTACTCTTCCAGTTGCAACTGTTCCTCTTCCTGAAATTGAAAATACGTCCTCAACTGGCATCAAGAATGGTTTATCAACTTCTCTAGCTGGTTGTGGAATATGTTCATCAACAGCTTTCATTAATTCTAAAATTGAATTTTTTCCAATTTCATCATCTCTTTTTTCAACTGCTGCTAAAGCCGAACCTTTAACGATTGGAGTTGTATCTCCAGGATATTTGTATGAAGTTAAAAGTTCTCTAATTTCTTCTTCTACAAGTTCAATCATATCTTTATCATCAACTTGGTCTACTTTATTTAAGTAAACAACAATTGCTGGAATACCAACTTGTCTTCCTAAAAGAATATGTTCTCTTGTTTGTGGCATAGGACCATCAGCTGCATTAACAACTAATATTGCTCCATCCATTTGTGCAGCACCAGTAATCATATTTTTTACATAGTCAGCGTGACCAGGGCAGTCTACGTGAGCATAGTGTCTTTTCTCAGTTTCATATTCAACGTGTGCTGTTGAAATTGTAATTCCTCTTTCTTTTTCCTCTGGAGCTTTATCGATTTGATCGTATGCTACAGCTGTTCCACCACCAGCTTCAGCTAATACATTTGTTATAGCTGCAGTAAGAGTTGTTTTACCATGGTCGACATGACCAATAGTCCCAATGTTACAGTGGGGTTTACTTCGTACGAATTTTTCTTTTGACATTTCTTTTTAACCTCAGTTTTTTTTTTTGTTTCTTACTTTAATTTCTTGGAGCGGGTAAAGGGAATCGAACCCTTACATCCAGCTTGGAAGGCTAGCGTTCTACCATTGAACTACACCCGCACGACCCCAAGAGTAACACTCCATTGTTATTTAAAATTATATTAAATGGTGGAGGGGGAAAGATTCGAACTTTCGAAGACCGAAGTCAACGGGTTTACAGCCCGCCCCATTTGACCGCTCTGGAACCCCTCCTTTGGGGAAGTGTCCCCTTGTTTAATATAGCTTCAAATAACATGCGTTTTATATATTTTATTTATCCAAATGCAACACGTGATTTATTAAGAAAAACTATTAAAAACCGTGTAAAACAGATCATAATTTTATGAATAAATCATCTTTTTTTATTGTTGGTCAACATGCGGTAATGGAAGCATTGCGTAATCCAAATAGGAAAGTTTTAAGAGTATTTTTAACAGAGGATGCTAAAAAAAATATTCATAGAAAAAATCCAAATACAAATCTTCTTGAAGAGGTAAAAGTCTATTTTAAATCAAAAAAAGAGTTAGACAAATACTCATCAAAAGAACAATTAATGCATAATGGATATGTTGCTGAGATTGAACATTTAGATCAACCAGAATTAAAGGAATTTATTAAAGAAAAAAATAATTTAACCTTTGTATGTTTGGATGAAGTTACTGATCCAAGAAATATAGGTTCACTCATTAGAAGTGCAGCTTCTTTTAAAATTGATGGTGTAATTATTAAAGAGAGACATTTTCCAAAGGATAGTAAACTAATGTATAAATCAGCGAGTGGATGTATGGAGCATGTAAATATTTTTGAAGTTTCAAATATTAATTCTACTTTAAAAAATTTAAGAGAAAAAAATTTTTGGGTTTATGGTTTTGATTCAAAGGGCCAAAAAGATTTTACTGATGTCAAATGGGAGGGAAATAATATTTTACTTTTTGGATCAGAAGGATTTGGAATGAGGCAACACACTGGAAAATATGCAGACTTTTTTGTCAAAATTGACATCAATGAAGAAATAGAAAGTTTGAATATATCAAATAGTGCAGCAATAGTGTTTCATCATTTAAGTTATTTAAAAAAAAAGAGTTGATTATTTAACAAATAATTAATAATTATTGCGCATGCCCTTGTAGCTCAGTTGGTAGAGCAATTGATTTGTAATCAATAGGTCCGCGGTTCGAATCCGTGCGGGGGCACCACTTCTTTCTTTACCAAGCAGTTAACTTCAAACACTTATCAAAATTCTCGATACGAACATAGCAACCGAAGAATGACATTAATTTAAATGCAAAAAATCCTGCAAACAAAACTAAAGCAACTATTATAATTGGATTAAATTTATTCATTAAATCTAACTTGTTTCTTTTCTTATTTGTTCAATTTTAATTTTTTTTTGTAGACTTCTACTTTTATCATAGAGAAGATTAAACTTAATTTTATTATTTTTTTTAACGGTAATAGATTTTGCATTTCTTACTTCCAAATTATCTGCAACTGCACTAATGGGTCTCTTAGATGGATTGAGATTTGTGATAACAATTTTAGATTTATCATTAACTATTTTACCCTTCCACCTTCTTGGTCTAAATGCGCTAATTGGAGATATGGATAATTTTTTTGAATGAAGACTTAATATAGGTCCATGAACAGATAAATTGTAAGCAGTGCTTCCAGCAGGTGTAGACACCAAAACTCCATCAGAAACTAATTTTTTTATAATTTGTCTAGAACCTTGTTTGATTGATAACGAAGCTGCTTGTCTGCTCTGCCTTAATACAGAAACTTCATTAATCGCTATAGATTTTTTGATTTGATTATTTTTATTTTTTACAATCATTTCTAAAGGAGAAATTGAAACCATATTTGCTTTAGAAAGGTTTTTTATAACATCTTTCGAAGAAAATTTATTCATTAAAAAACCATAGTTTCCAGAGTTAATCCCATAGAAAAATTTATTTGAATTTTTGTTTCTTTTAAGAGTTTGGAGCATAAAACCATCGCCCCCAATAACAATAATTAAATTCTTGTTTTGATAATGATTTGATTTAATTTTCTTTAATAGAATTTTTTTTATATTTGAAGATTTTTTATTATTATCAGAAATTATTTGAAGCATGCTCATTTAATGGTGCCCTCGGCCAGACTCGAACTGGCACTCCGCAAGCGGCAAGGATTTTAAGTCCTTTGTGTCTACCAATTTCACCACGAGGGCATCAAAGATTTTATTAGTGTTTATGTTAATATTTATAATTGAACAAGTTAAATATGTAAAATTTATAATTTATTCTTTATACTTAATTTATGATCTTAGTATCTTTTTGATTCTTAACGTTAATTTAAACAATATTTTTTTTATATTCTAGAAAAGATTTTTTTATAATAGTTTTTAAATCTGTATATTTAAAATTATATTCTTTTTCAAACAAAGAACCATCAATTGATTGCTCAGGTATTTCTTTAAATTTAATATTTTTTTTTATTATTTGCGGAGGCACTTTGCATTTTAATGTTTTGTTAATTAACTTACCAAATTCATAAATATTTATTTTTTTATTAGGACTTAAATTATATCTGTAATGCTTATTATTTCTTTTAGACAAAATATATAATGCTTCAGCAACATCTGACACATATATAAAATCTCTTGTCATTTTTTTAGCTTCTTCATAAATAGGAATTCCTTTACCTTGTAATATATGTCTAAAAGCGTTTGGCATTATCCTTGTTGTATTATGATCACCACCTCCTATTAAATTAGCTGGCCTTACACTAATAATATTCATCTTATAATATTTTCGATAGAAATCTGAAATTTCAGCCGATAAAACTTTTGAAAATTCATAAGGACCTCCTGGATTCAATTTAGAAGTTTCTGGTGTGGGCATTATCTTTTGCTTACCATAAACCTTGTCAGTTTCTACAGAAATTATTTTTTTTACATGAGTTATTCTAGATGCCTCCAATACCGCTGCGGTCCCTAATCCATTTACTTTAAAAGCATCAAATGGACTTTCTTCACATTCTGAAACAATTGCCTTTCCCGCTAAATGAATTACAGTATCTATACTTTTTGAAGACATTATATTGTGAAGTCTATTTAAATCAGTGACGTCTCCAAAATAATTTACACATTCCAAACTTGGATTAATTCCTCGAGAAATACCAAATACATTTAGTTTTTTATTTTTTAATTTTTTTATTAAAACTTTTCCAAGAAAACCATTGTGACCTGTAATTAATACATTTTTCATATTTAATACTTTAATTAACTTAATATATAATTTTTTATATTTATCTATTAATAATTTGTACTCATTAATTCTATTGATTGAATTAAACTATAAAAATTATCAAACAATCCTATTAGACTATATTTAAATTTAACTTTAAAGTAACATATTTTTTATCTATTGTCTCAGTTATGCTTGTTTTGCCTTATCAAAGTTTCAATTTGAGATTTTTAAAGTTAATTGTTTTAGTAATTAAAATTGTTCATATAAATCTTCGATACCCTTAAAATAACTCTTGATTGAAAACCTTTTTCTTACATGTTGATATAATTTAAGGCCATATTTTAATCTTAATATTTTATTTTTGGATAATAATAAAATAGATTTTGATAATATCTTCGGATCTAATTCTTTGGGTTTAACTAATTTTTGATTATTTGGGTTTATGACAAAATTTGGTAAAGATTTTTGATTATTATATTTTTTTAGATTTATTTTTCTAGTTGGATTAATCAATATCCCGCTATGTTTATTTGAAATAACCTCTGGTATCCCATCAATATTGGATGCAATAACTGGAACTTTGCAAAGACCAGCTTCTATACTTACAAGACCTAAAGGTTCCCTGATTGATGGTACAACTAAAATATCCAAATTTTTAATAAAATCAAAAGGATTTTTTACATTACCAATAAAATTAACGTTTTTATTTCCTTTAGATATTTCCTTAAGTTCTTTTTCTAAATCACCATCACCTGCTATCCAAAAAATTAAATTTTTTTTTTTTAGTAAATTAGCAGCTTCAATAAATAAATGAGCACCTTTAATTGTCTCTAATCTTCCAATAAAACCAATATTTAATTTTTTTTTTTTTGAATTTTTTTTTTTTATTAATGGATCTTCTTGACCATTATAAATTAATTTTATTTTTTTTGCGTTTATTTTGAACCTTTTAACTAACATGTGCTTTGTTGCGATAGAACATACAATTATTTGTTTTGCTAAATCTGCATTTTTTTTATAAATTTCTATCTGATCTTGTGTTTTAATATTCCAAGCTGTACCTGACTCAGCAAATATAATATTATTATTTGTTGGTAATAATTTAAGTAAATAAAATATTTTTTTACTAGGCAACTTATTGTGTAAATAAATAATAGAATTTTTTGAAATTATATGTTTTAAAAAAGTAAAAAAGTTTTTTTGTATTTTAAAAAAATTTCTTAAATAACCATAATTTTTAGATACTTCATGATTGCTAAAAATATAATGTTTATATCTTGAGCTATGTTGAGCAAATTTGTAATATGATAAGAAAGATTGCTGAACACCTCCTAGTCCTCTTTTCATAGAAATGATATGGATAATATTTTTCATTCAATCACTCTCAAATATAACAAATTAATCTAATCATTTTTACTTATAGGATATTATAATCAAAAATATTCTCAATTTAATTTAATATTAAAAAAAATACTTTTTCTAAAATTTTAAGTTTGTACAATATAATCTTTTTAGTGGATGGATACTTTTTTCCTCATAAATAACCTCTAAAGTATCAAAATATTTTCTAAAAATTTTTTCATTAAAATAATCATCAGCTACATCAAAAATAAATACTGTATTACTTGAACAGCATTTTTTAAATAAACCTTTATATATCTCAAAAGGATAATGATATCCCATTGATTTTAATGAGATTACCAAGTCTATTTTTTCACTTATTTTAATTTGTTTTTCAACATCAAACACTTTTATAGATTCGATATTTATCTTATTTTCTAAAAGTAATTTTTTAGTCTCATTTAAATCGTTATAGCTCTCATACTTATAACTAAAACCATATTTTATTTTTTTATCAATCTTATTTTTATCTAAAAGAAAAAACTTAGGTTTGGTTAAATACAAATTGTTTAAATAGATATTTATAATGCCTAATCCACATCCAATATCAATTATATTCTTCACAGAGTGTGGTAAATAATTTTTAAATGTTTCAATCTCTTTAGAAAAAAGAAATTCAGCATTTTTTTCAATATTTGGATTTTGAAAAAAATTAACAAAAAAATTTGTAAAAATTAATCTTCCAAAAATTTTTCTTAATTTATACTGTTTTTTTGAAAGCAATTCATTTCGTTGCAAAAGAAGTAATTTTTTTGATTTTGAATTTAATTTTATCAATTTATTTATTGCTTTATTGCTTTGATTAAAGCTGAATAATTCAGTTTACAATCTTTATAACCTCTTTTAACAATATTTAGATATCGTTCAGTCGGATACATAAAAGGAGTTTTTTTCACCATAGTATAAGTCATGACCTTTTTTCCATAATAATAAAAATAATGTTTTTTATATAAAATTGGAAAATCCTCATAAACATCCAACTTTTTCTCATCACTTTTTGAAATTTCAAATAATCCACCAGGTACGATGGAATTTTTTTTTGGCTCAATGTCTGCTGCTCTATATTTGCTTCTAAATGTTAATTTAAAATCTTTTAAATTTATTTTTTTTAAAAAAACACTGTCTTTGCACCTTCGTTTCATTTGAAAATGGTGGAGATTACTACCGTAAGCAAAATACAACATTAGCGTTCAACTACCTCAATTTTTTTTTCATTTACAAATTTTAAAATCTGCAAATTACAATCATCAATTTTATTTTGATCTTCTGATCTAATAACTATCGATACACCAAGCTTCCCAGCATGAAAAAATGGATAACTACCAATCTCTACGTCCAAATTATTATTTTGTACTTTTGTTAATGAACTTGCTATTTCACTTTCAACTGTTCTTAAACTTATAGTTAAGCTTTTGATTGGTTCACCTCCAACTATATTATTTGTTAATCCACCTAACATAGATTTTAATATAGAAGGAACCCCTGGAAGCGAATAAACATTCTCAACATTAAATCCTGGAGCGCCGCTTGTTGGATTTAAAATAAGATTTGCATTTTCAGGCATCCATGCCATTTTCTGTCTTCCCTGATTAAATTCTCCAGGTTGATAATATTCTTCTAGAATTTTGAAAGCTTCATTGTGAACTTCGTATTTTATACCAAATGCTTTTGAAACTGATTGAGCTGTTATATCGTCATGTGTAGGTCCAATACCACCAGTTGTAAAAACATAATCATATTTTGATCTAAGTAAATTTAGTGTTTCAACTATAGTATTTTCTACATCAGGGATTACTCTAACTTCCTCAACTTTTACCCCTATAGAATTTAACCAGGTTGCTAATGTTGAGGTATTGGTATCTTGTGTTCTTCCTGATAAAATTTCATTTCCAATAATTAAAATTGAAGCTTTAAATTTTGCTTTTTTATCCATATGAAATATATAATTTACTCATGGAATTTACCAAGTCTTTAGTAAAAGGCAAACTAATCAAACGTTACAAAAGGTTTTTTACCGACATAAAACTTGGTAAAGAAATTGTCACAGCTCATTGTCCTAACACGGGTTCTATGAAAGGTTTATTAGATGAAGGTAATGAAGTGTATTTGCTACCAAATAATGATCCTAAGAGAAAACTAAAGTTTGGACTTGAAATAATTAAATCAAGAAAAAAATTAGTAGGTGTCAATACTCATATGGCTAATAAGATAGTAAATCATGCTATCGAAAATAATTTGATCAAAGAATTAAAAAATAACGATAAAATAAAACCTGAGGTATTTTTTAATAAGGAAACTAGATTTGATTTTTTGCTAGAAAAAAAAAATAAAAAAAGCTTTGTAGAGGTCAAGAACGTTACTTTATTTAGAGACAAAGAAACTGCTGAGTTTCCAGATGCCATCACTTCAAGAGGGTCTAAACACTTATTAACTCTTATTGATGCCATAAATAAAGGTTACAAAGGTTATCTGATTTTTTTAGTTCAAATTCAAAATATGAAATATTTTAAAATAGCTAAAGATATAGATGAAGAATATTATGAAAATTATAAAAAAGCTAAAAAAGCTGGGGTAAATTTTCTAGCTTATAAATGTGATATAAGTTCAAAAAAAATTATTATAGATAAAAAACTTAAAATTTTAGATGAGTGATTATAAAGAAAAATTTGAAAAAATGAGAGTTGCTGGTGATTTAGCAGCAAGGACGCTTGATATGTTAACTGATAACATTAAGGAAGGTGTCTCAACAGACTATTTAGATAAATTAGGATATGAATTTATAAGAGATAATGGAGGACACTCTGCTCCACTTTACTATAGAGGTTTTACAAAATCTTTATGTACTTCATTAAATCATGTTGTCTGTCATGGAATTCCTTCAGATAGAGTTTTAAGATATGGTGATGCGGTAAATGTTGATGTTACTGCAATTGTAGATGAACATTATGGTGATACCAGTAGAATGTTTTGCATTGGTAAAACACCAATTAAATTAAACAATCTAATAGATGCTACTTACGAATCTATGATGAGAGCAATTAGAATTTTAAAACCAGGAGTTAAATTAGGTGATATTGGTTACCAAATTCAATCATTTGTTGAAGAAAAAGGATACTCTGTTGTTAGAGATTTTTGT
This sequence comes from Candidatus Pelagibacter sp. HIMB1485, assembly GCF_052048055.1. Classification (NCBI taxonomy): domain Bacteria; kingdom Pseudomonadati; phylum Pseudomonadota; class Alphaproteobacteria; order Candidatus Pelagibacterales; family Candidatus Pelagibacteraceae; genus Candidatus Pelagibacter; species Candidatus Pelagibacter sp. HIMB1485. The sequence goes on from NZ_JBNAIN010000002.1 coordinate 92,007, forward strand.
GGTCACGGTATAAGTACAACATTTCATGAACCACCAAACATTTTACATTATGGAAATAAAAATTCAGGACCAGAGTTAAAACCTGGAATGACTTTTACAATAGAGCCTATGATAAATTCAGGTAAATATGATGTTAAAATGTTAAATGATGGTTGGACTGCTGTCACAAAAGATAAATCTTTATCAGCTCAATTTGAACATACGTTAGGAATTACTGAAAATGGTTATGAAATCTTTACAGAATCTGCTAAAGGTTATTCAAAGCCTCCATACTTATAATTAATGATTAAAAGATACTCTCGAAAAGAATTAACTGATATTTGGTCAGAGGAAAATAAATATAAAATTTGGCTAGATGTAGAAGTTGCAGCTGCTGAGGCAATGGAAAAACTTGGTCAAATTCCAAGAGGAGTAGCTTCAATTGTCAGAAAAAAAGCAGTTATTAATGTAAATAGAATACATAAAATTGAATCTGAAGTTAAACATGATGTTATAGCTTTTCTTAGCTCTGTTACAGAAAAAGCAGGAATTAAAGCAAGATATTTACATCAAGGGATGACTTCATCAGATGTGCTTGATACCAGTTTTAATATTCAATTAGTTCAATCTGGAAAAATAATTCTAAAAGACATCGACCAAATTTTAAAAGTACTTAAAAGGCAGGCAAAAAAATACAAAATGACTCCATGTATGGGGCGGAGTCATGGAATTCATGCCGAACCAGTTACATTTGGATTAAAATTAGCTTCTTTTTATGAGGAATTTAAAAGAAACAGAAAAAGACTTAAAGATGCAATAGATGAAGTATCAACCTGTGCAATATCAGGAGCAGTTGGGACTTTTGCAAATATAAGTCCAAATGTAGAAAAGCATGTTGCAAAAAAACTTGGTTTAAAAGTTGAGCCAATTTCAACACAAGTGATTCCAAGAGATCGTCATGCATTTTATTTTTCAGTTTTAGGTATTATTGCAGGTTCAATTGAGAGAGTTGCAATTGAGATAAGACATTTACAAAGAACAGAGGTTTATGAATTACAAGAGTATTTTTCAAAAAAACAAAAAGGATCGTCTGCGATGCCACATAAGAAAAATCCAATTTTAAGTGAAAACTTAACTGGTTTAGCTAGAATGGTTAGAAGTGCTGTGATACCAGCTCTAGAAAATATAGCGCTATGGCATGAAAGAGACATTTCACACTCGAGTGTTGAAAGAAACATTGGTCCTGATGCAAATATTACAACAGACTTTGCATTAGTTAGATTAACAAATATTTTAGACAACATGATTGTTTACCCTAAAAAAATGTTAGAAAACTTGAATATAACAAAAGGGCTAATTTTCTCTCAAGAAGTTATGCTAGAATTAACTAAATCTGGTTTAAGTAGAGAAAAATCTTACAGAATGGTTCAATCGTATGCAAAAAAATGTTTTGCAGAAAACCTAAATTTATTTGATGTGATATCTAATGATAAGTTTATTATGAGCAAAATTACAACGAAAAGGCTTAAATCAATATTTAGTTACGCAAAACACTTTAAAAATGTGAATTTGATCTTTAGAAGAGTTTTTAAATAATGAAAAAAGGAAAAAAACTATACGAAGGTAAAGCAAAAATCATTTATGCAACAAATGATAAAAATATAGTTATTCAATATTTTAAAGACGATGCGACAGCATTCAATAATCAAAAGAAAACTACAATTGAAGGAAAAGGTGTTTTAAATAATAGAATATCTGAACATATTCTCTCAAATTTATCTCAAATAGGAATTAAAAATCATTTAGTAAAAAGATTAAATATGCGTGAACAAATAATAAAACTAGTTGAGATAATTCCAATTGAATTTATTGTTAGAAATGTTGCAACAGGATCTATCACTAAAAGACTAGGTATTGAAGATGGAACTGTTTTAAAAGAACCATTAATTGAGTACTGTTTAAAAGATGACAAATTAGGTGACCCTCTAATTGCAGAAGAGCACATAATAGCTTTTGATTGGGCTACTAAAAATGAAGTTGATAAAGTTAAAAAAATGATTTTAAGAATTAATGACTTTATGATTGGCATGTTTAGAGGAGTTGGAATTAAATTGATTGATTTCAAACTAGAGTTTGGAAGATTAAAATCTAATGGTAAGCAAGAAGTAATACTGGCAGATGAAATTAGCCCTGACACATGCAGACTTTGGGACAGTATTACCGATAAAAAACTTGATAAAGACAGATTTAGAAAAGATTTAGGTGATTTAATTCCAGCTTACACAGAAGTTGCAAAAAGATTGGGTATTTTGCATGAACAATCAAATGTGAGTGCTGTGAATGTTACAAAATTGTCATCTGTTAAAAGAAAGAAAAAATGAAAATCTCAGTAATCATTACCTTAAAAAAAGATGTTTTAGATCCTCAAGGTAAAGTTATTCATCAAACTTTAGATGGGATGGGTTTTGATGATGTCAACGAAGTTAGACAAGGAAAATACTTTGAAATTGATACAAAAGAAAATGATCCAAAAAAAGCTAAAGATAAAGTAGAAGAAATGTGTAAAAAACTTTTAGCTAATCTCGTAATTGAAAACTATAAAATTATTGATCTTAAATAATCAATGAAATCATCCGTCATTACTTTTCCTGGATCTAATTGTGATAGAGATATGGATGTTGCTCTAAAAAAATTTGGATTTAAAAACAAAATGGTTTGGCATGATGATGTGGAACTTCCAAAAAGTGATCTAATAGTGTTGCCTGGAGGGTTTTCATATGGTGATTATTTAAGATGTGGAAGTATGGCTTCTAAATCTAAAATTATGAAATCAGTAATTAATTTTGCAAACTCTGGTGGTATGGTCATGGGAATTTGCAATGGTTTTCAAATACTAGTTGAAACAGGCTTGGTTCCTGGTGTGTTGTTAAGAAACAAATATTTAGAATTCATTTGTAAAAATGTGTTTGTAAAAATTAATAACAAATCAAATAATTATTTTAATAATATTAAAAATGATGTTTTAGAATTTCATATAGCTCACAATGAAGGAAATTATTTTTGTACAAAAGATCAATTAAAGGAAATTGAAGATAATGAGCAAGTTGCAATAAATTATTGTGACGAAAATGGAAAAGTAGAAGAAGATTTTAATCCAAATGGTTCGGTTAAAAATATCGCTGGTATATTTAATAAAGAAAAAAATGTTTTAGGGATGATGCCTCATCCTGAAAGAATGATTGACAATTGTTTATCCGGAGAAGATGGTTCAATGTTTTTTAATAATTTAATTAACAATTTAAAATGATGGTAAACGAACAGGTAGCTATTGATCATGGTTTAAAGAAAGATGAATATGCTAAAATTTGTGAATTATTAAAAAGAACACCAAATATTACTGAACTTGGTATCTTTTCTGCAATGTGGAATGAGCATTGCTCTTATAAATCCTCAAGACTTCATTTAAAAAAACTTCCAACAAAAGGAAAAAAAGTAATTCAGGGACCAGGAGAAAATGCTGGTGTTATTGATATTGAAGATAATGATGCAATTGTATTTAAAATTGAAAGTCATAACCATCCATCGTTTATTGAGCCCTATCAAGGTGCAGCAACTGGTGTTGGTGGTATTATGAGGGATGTATTTACAATGGGTGCTAGACCTATTGCAAATTTAAACTCAATTCATTTTGGGTCACCTCAACACAAAAAAACAAAAAATCTATTAAGAGGTGTTGTTCATGGAATTGGAGGATATGGAAATTGTATGGGTGTTCCAACAGTTGCAGGGCAAACAAGTTTTGATAGCTCATATAATGGAAATATCTTAGTTAACGCAATGACCCTTGGCTTGGTCAAAAAAGACAAAATTTTTTATTCAAAAGCAGCAGGTTTAAATAAACCAGTTATCTATGTTGGTTCAAAAACAGGAAGAGATGGAATTCATGGAGCTAGTATGGCTTCAGCAAGTTTTGATGACAAAATAGAGGAAAAGAAACCCACTGTTCAAGTTGGAGATCCATTTACTGAAAAACTGTTACTTGAAGCTTGTTTAGAATTAATGGCTGGAGACTCTATTATTGCTATTCAAGATATGGGGGCAGCAGGATTAACCTCATCAAGTATTGAAATGGCCTCTAAAGGAAATCTTGGAATTGAAATAAATCTCAACAAAGTTCCTTGTAGAGAAGCTAAAATGACTCCCTATGAAATTATGCTCTCTGAAAGCCAAGAAAGAATGTTGATTGTTTTAGAAAATGGAAAAGAAAAACAAGCAAAAAAAATATTTGATAAATGGAATTTAGATTTTGCAGTGATTGGCAAAACTACTAATTCAAAAAAAATACAACTTTACTTTGATAATGAAAATGTAGCTGATATCCCTGTAAATACATTAGTTGAAAATTCACCTATGTATGATCGTAAATGGAAAAAAGCAAAGCTACCTAAAAAGAATAAAATTAAAAAAGAAGATTTAAAAAATTTCAAAATTATAGATGTTCTGAAAAAAGTTTTAGCAAACCCGAATATTTGTAGCAAAGATTGGATTTGGGAGCAATATGATCATACAGTTATGGGAGATACTATTCAAAAACCAGGTGGAGATGCTGGGGTTGTGAGAGTGCATGGAACACATAAAGCTATAGCTGCTTCAGTTGACAGTTCTGCTGTATATTGTTGGGCTCATCCTCTTACCGGTGGGAAACAAGTTGTTTGTGAAAGTTTTAGAAATTTAATTGCTGTTGGTGCAAAACCTATAGCTATTACTAATTGTTTAAATTTTGGAAGCCCTGAAAATGAAGAGAATATGGGTGAGTTTGTCGAATGTGTTCAGGGAATTGGTGAAGCAAGTGAATATTTAAAATTCCCAGTAGTTTCAGGAAATGTTTCTTTTTACAATCAAACTAAAGATAAAGGTATAAAGCCAACTCCTGCTATTGGAGGTGTAGGTTTGTTAAAGGATTACAATAAAATGATCACTATGGATTTTAAAGAGATTGATAATGTGGTTTTAGTTATTGGAAAAACAGAGGGACATTTAGATCAAACGTTATTTGCAAGGAATATATTAGACAAAAAAAATGGTCCTCCCCCAGAAATAAATTTATTTAATGAAAAAAATAATGGAGAAACTTTACTGAAACTTATCGAAATTAATCTAATCAAAAGTGCTCATGATGTTTCTTTAGGTGGAATTATTACAGCGGTAGCAAAAATGTGTATCAAAGGTAAAAAAGGAATAAATTTAAATAAACCAAAATATTTAATCAATGAATTGGAATATTTCTTTGGTGAAGATCAAGGGCGTTACATTATTGAGGTTAATAAAAAAGATTTAAAAAAAGTCACAGATATAATGAATAAAAATGCTGTTCATTTTGACGAACTTGGTACAATTAGTGAAAATGAACTATATTTTGATGATAAGACAAAAGTTACAATTGACGAATTAATAAGTTCAAATACAAAGTGGCTTAAAGACTATATGAGTAACTAATGGCAATGGATTTAAAAGAAATTGAGAGTTTAATTAAAGAAGCGATGCCTGATGCTGTTGTAGAGATTCAAGATTTAGCAGGTGATGGAAATCATTATTCAGCGACTGTGACTTCTTCTCAGTTTTCAGGAAAAAGTAAAATTGAACAACATAAAATGGTATATAATTCTCTAAAAGGACGTATGGGAAATGAATTACATGCCCTAGCAATTAAAACAAAGGAGCAATAATGGACGATAATACAAAAAATATAATTCAAAATCATATAGACAACAATGATGTTTGTTTGTTTATGAAAGGAACTCCAGATGCTCCACAGTGTGGTTTTTCAATGGCTGTTTCAAACATGTTAAAAATTCTTGAAGTAAATTTTAAAGGAGTAAATGTTTTAGAAGATCAAAACATCAGAGAAGGTATTAAAATTTACAGTGACTGGCCAACAATTCCTCAATTGTATATTAAAAAAGAATTTGTTGGTGGATGTGATATCGTAAAAGAAATGTACGAAAACGGAGAACTTAAAAAAGTTCTTGAGGATAAAGGTATTAATTTTAAAAATTAAATCTAGAAATTATCTAGAGTAATATTCAATTACAAGATTGGGTTCCATTATTACAGGATAAGGAACTTCTTCAAATTTAGGAACTCTTACAAATTTTAATTTTTTATTTTTCTCATCCATTTGGATGTATTCTGGAGTTTCTCTTTCTTTATTTGCTAGAGCGATATCAATAATTGCTAATTGCTTAGATTTGTCTCTAATTTCAATTGTATCTTCTTCTTTTACTAAATAGCTTCCAATATTTACTTTCTTACCATTAACTCTTACGTGACCGTGGTTAATTAATTGTCTAGCTGAGAAAATAGTAGTTGCAAATTTTGCTCTATAGATAACCGCATCTAATCTTCTTTCTAAAAGGCCAATTAAATTTTCACCTGTATCACCCTTGAGCATAACTGCTTTTTTGTAAATGTTTCTGAACTGTTTTTCGTTAATATTTCCGTAATATGCTTTTAGTTTTTGCTTAGCTTGTAGCTGAATTCCATAATCTGAAGGCTTAGATGTTTTTGTTTGACCATGTTGACCAGGTCCATATGCTCTAGTATTAAAAGGACTTTTAGGTCTACCCCATAGGTTAACCTTTAATCTTCTGTCTACTTTATGTTTAGAGTTTAATCTTTTTGTCATTTAATAGTGGGCTTTATAAACTTACTCTTACTTTTGTCAATCAACGTTTTTTGCCTAAACTTGCAAATACACCAGATAAAATACGCGATTCTTTTGATGATAATTCCATCCGGTAAAAGACATTTCTCAGGTTTTCTAGCATTATTGGCTTCTTCTCTTTTGATTTAAAGAAATTAATCTCTTCAAGATTCTGAATACATAAATTAGCCATAGCAACAATCTCTTTTTTAGAGGCAGATTTTACTTTATTTGATTTATTAAAAGGGGTCACTTTTGAATTAAGAATACTTGATACATATTGAGCAATAATTATAAGACTATGAGAGAGGTTTAATGACTTAAATTCAGGGTTTGTTGGAATTTGGAGGGTATAATTTGCGTAACTAATCTCATTATTAGATAAACCTGATGCTTCTGATCCAAAAAGGAATGCTACTTTTTTTTTATAGTTAATTTTTTTTAAATCTTCTAATTGAATATGCTTAATATTTTTATTTCTAAATCTCGCAGATGTTGCAATAACAATATCAATATTCTTCAAAGACCTTTCTAAATTTTCATAACTCTTTGTTTTGTTAATAATATTCTTAGCACCAACAGAAGTTGCTAAAATTTTATCGTTTGGAAATATTGGTTTAGGATCTACAACAACTAATTTCTGAAAATTGAAATTTTTCATCCCTCGTGCGCATGCTCCAATATTTTCTGAAAGCTGAGGCTTATGTAAAATGAAAGAAATATTGTTAACAGACATTAATCAATGCCGTGATCTCTGTTATAACTAGAAACAGCAGAAGGTTTAATATCTTTTAAATACTTGGGATCTACAGACCAAATAGAAACTTTTAATGGATAACATTTTGCAACATCGGAAGAGTGTTCAGATCCACAATCTCCCCCGGGACAAGCTGAAAGAGCACCCAACAAATCTGTTTCAGCAAAAAACTCCAGATAATCTCCTGGCCTTACAGGGCTAGCTTTCATGAAGTATTGTTTGGTGTCATTAGTAAAACCAGTTAGCATAAATACATTTAATACATCATGAACTATTTTTTCTGCATGATCTAATTGAACATTTTTTTCTTTAACTAATGCTCTAGTTAAATTTGAATGACAACAGTAGTGGTAATCATTATCACTCAAAAGTTTTGAGGTATAAGGATCGCATCTGGTTCCAATTACATCATGAACAGAACCACCATCCTGATCATAATCATACCAATCTAAAGTATCCCAAGTTATTGTAGCTAAAGACCTTAGATATGGAAAACTACTAAACATTTTGTCTCCAACAGAAAGATGAGTCCCATATAAAGCTCTTGTTTTTCCTGAATAAAATTTTTCTTCTAAATTATTTAAATTAAATAAATTTAAATCTCCTACTTGTGCGCCATCTACACTTTCAATTCTAAAAAACTCACCAAATTTAACCTCAAATGTTTTCGCATCTCGTGGAGGTATAATTACTTCCTTTTTTTTAACTAAATGATCTCTTGCAGAATGTAGAATGTTTAAATTTTTATCCTCAATAGTATTATTTGGATAACAAACGATGGGTTTTGCCCCTATTCTACTATTAATATTTGATGGTTTTTCAGAAAATTTTTTAATTTTCATTTTTATAAACTTCCAGGTGCTTTATCCTTAAACAATTTATAATCTAAACTATCCACTAAAGCTTTGAATGAAGCATCAATTATGTTGGGTGATACTCCAATTGTAAACCAGTTCACTCCTTTAGAGTCTGTGCTTTCAATACTAACTCTGGTAACTGCTTCTGTACCTGTATTTAAAATTCTAACTTTGTAATCAACAAGTCTTAAATCTTTCAAATATTCAGAATATTTAGCAAGCTTGTTAACATTCTTTCTTATTGCATTATCTAAAGCATTAACAGGTCCATTTCCTTGTCCCTCACATAAAATTTTATCTCCATCTACTTCTAATTGTGCTTTAGCATAAGATATAATCTCTCCTGTTTTATCTTTCTTTACAGAAACATCGTATTCATTAATTGAAATATATCTTGGTATCTCTCCCATCAATCTTCTTGCTAGTAATTCAAAAGATGCATCTGCGCCATCATAGCTGTAACCAATGAACTCTCTATCTTTTACTTCATCTAAAAGTTTTTTTATTTTTGGATCACTTTTCTGAATATTAATCCCAATTGAATTTAATCTAGACATTATATTTGATTGTCCAGATTGATCTGAAACTACGATATTTCTAGAATTTCCAACCTCTTCAGGATTAATGTGCTCATAAGTTTTTGGATCTTTTTGAACTGCAGATACATGCATTCCACCTTTATGTGAAAAAGCTGATGCACCAACATAAGGTAAATGTTTGTTAGGTTTTCTATTTAATATTTCATCTAGTAATCTTGAGCATTGTGTTAAATTTTTCAAATTTTCTCTCTTAATACTAAGTTCAAATTTATCAGAAAAATCTTTTTTTAAGAAAAATGAGGGTATTAATGACATCAAGTTTGCATTACCACATCTTTCACCTAATCCATTTATAGTACCTTGAACCTGTCTTGCGCCAGCTTGAACTGCTGCAAGACTATTAGCAACAGCGTTTTCAGTATCATTATGAGCGTGTATTCCTAAATTTTTTCCTGGAATATGTTTAGTTACTTCAGTTACAATTTTAGAAATTTCATGAGGTAGTGTTCCACCATTAGTATCGCATAAAATAATCCATCTTGCTCCATTTTCATAAGCAGCTTTTAAACAAGACAATGCGTACTCAGAATTAGATTTATATCCATCAAAAAAATGTTCAGCATCAAACATAAATTCTTTACCTGAATTAACAATATGCTTAGTACTTTCACTTATGTTGGTTAAATTTTGCTCGTTAGTAATTCCTAAGGCAACTTTCACTTGGAAATCCCATGATTTACCGAACAAACAAACAGATGAGCTTTTTGAGTTAATTAATGATGATAACATTGGATCATTTTCAGCACTATGCTCTGATTTTTTTGTCATTCCAAATGCTGTTAATTTAGTTGATTTAAAATTATAATCTTTATTAAAAAATTCTGTGTCTGTTGGATTAGCACCAGGCCAACCTCCTTCAACATAATCAACACCCAATAAGTCCAATGCAGATGCAATTTTCTCTTTATCATCAATAGAAAAATCTACACCTTGTGTCTGTGCACCATCACGTAATGTTGTATCAAAAATATAAAGTTGTTCTTTACTCATTTAAATTTCCAAATCGTTTTACCATCTTTATCTGCTATTAAAACACCTTTGTCTGAGAGTTCTTTTCTAATTTTATCAGCTTCTTCATAATTTTTTTCCTCTCTTGCTTTATTTCTTTCGTCAATTTTCTTCAATATTTCTTCTTCAGAAATAGAGGCTTTACTTTTTTTGAAACTTAACCACTGCTCTTTATTTTGATTTAATAAACCTACAAATCGACAAGCAGAAACAAATAAAGCTTTGTCATTGTCATCACCTTTTTGTGCTTTTTCATATAATTTATGTAAATTTGCTATGTAACCTGGTGTATTTAAATCATCATAAAGAGGTTCAAGTATTTCATCCGAGATATCTGTATTTTTTTTACTATCTACATAAACATTGTACCATTTATTAATTGTATTTTGACAATCTTCTAAAAGCTTATCATTCCAATCTAATGGTTGTTTGTAATGTGCGCTCATTAAAGCTAACCTTAAAATCTGGCCACTTATCTTATTTCTAAAATCTTTTATTTTTAAAATGTTACCCTGAGACTTTGCCATTTTTTCATTAGACATAGTAATAAATGCATTGTGCAACCAATAATTAGCAAATACCTTTGTGCCATTAGCGCATCTTGATTGTGCTATTTCATTTTCATGATGGGGAAATATTAAATCAATACCCCCTCCATGAACATCAAACTCATCTCCTAAAAATTTTTTTGACATTGCAGAACATTCCAAATGCCATCCAGGTCTTCCTTTTCCCCATGGTGAGTCCCAAGAAGGTTCGTCACTTGCTGATGGCTTCCATAAAACAAAATCTTCCGAATTTTTTTTATTTTCACTTATTTCAATTCTTGATCCAGCAATTAAGTCCTCTAGTTTTTTGTTTGATAGCTGACCATAATCATTGAACTTTTTTACCTCAAAATAGACATGGTTCTTATTCTCATAAGCAAAACCTTTTTTGATTAATTCAGAAACCATTTCAATCATCAAATCAATATTTTCAGTTGCTTTAGGTTGATGAGTTGGTGTTTCACAATTTAAATAATTACAATCTTCACCAAAACTTTCTGTAACTTTATTTGTTAACTTTGAAATTGAAATATTATTTTCTTTTGAGGATTTAATAATTTTATCATCTACATCTGTAATATTTCTAACATAAGTAACTTTTAAATATTTTTTTTTGAAAATTTTATAAAGGATATCAAAAACAACTATTGGTCTTGCATTTCCAATATGAGGGTCATCATAAACTGTTGGTCCACAAACATACATTCTTATATTTTGTTCATCTATTGGAACAAATTTTTCTTTTTTGTTTGTAAGATTGTTAGTTAAAAAAATATCGTTACTCATAATTTTAGAAATATACTTAAATTATAGATTTGTGAATCTATTTGATTAATTTGGAATTTTGCATACTGGAATAGGCTCCATTTTATGCAAATTTTGTTTTCTAATGGTTTCGTATTTTGCTCTATTGGAGGATTTAGGATTATCCATAGCTTCCTCAAGTTCTTCATATTTTAACCCAAGCTGACCTTCATCTGTTCTACCGTCATCCCACAAACCATCTGTAGGTGCTGCTTCAATAATTTCATTTAAAATACCAAGTTCTTTGCCAAGCTCCCAAACTTGAGTTTTATTACAATCCGCTATAGGAGAGATATCTACACCTCCATCTCCATATTTTGTGTAAAACCCTACACCAAAGTCTTCTACCTTATTTCCAGTTCCAACTACTATTCCTTTATTAGCTGCAGCAACTTGGTAAAGTGTAGTCATTCTTAATCTTGCTCTAGAATTTGCCATTCCATGCTCATTATCAAATTTAGATAAACTTGAACTAAATGCCAAAAACAATTCATCTAAATTAATTGTATGAGCTTCAACATTTTTAAAATTTTTTACTAACCATTCCTGGTGTTTTAAACTTAGATCATGTTGATGTGATTTTTGTTTAATTGGCATCGATAAAACTATTGTTTTTAAACCAGTCATCGCGCTTAAGGTACTAGAAACAGATGAGTCGATACCACCAGATATTCCTATAACAAGAGACTGTGCCTTTGTGGGCATATTGTCTACATAGTTTTTAATCCAATTAGATATAAACTTTGTTTTTTCTGTAACATTCATTGTTTATAAAATATTTTTTTATTAAGATTTTACAATGACTTAAGATGCCGCTCTATCTGCATTTTTAGAATATGAGCTATTCTTTTTAATCTCATCTGAAATCATAAAAGCTAATTCTAAAGCTTGGTTAGCATTCAACCTAGGATCACAATGAGTATGGTATCTTGAAGAAAGATCTTCTTCAGAAATTTTTTGTGCTCCACCAATACATTCAGTTACATCTTGACCAGTTAATTCAATGTGAAGACCTCCTGCATAACTTCCTTCACTTTGGTGACATGCAAAAACATTTTTTACTTCATTTAGTACACTGTTGAATGGTCTAGTTTTAAAGCCTGTTGCAGCTTTAATTGTATTTCCATGACATGGGTCACAAGACCAAATTACGTTCAATCCTTCTTTTTTAATTGCTCTAATTAATTTTGGTAAAAATTTTGAAACATTATCTGCTCCAAATCTTGAAATTAAAGTTATTTTACCTTTTTCATTTTTTGGATTAATTCGGTTACAAAGATTAATTAAATCATCTGGTTTTAGTGTTGGTCCACATTTTATACCTATTGGGTTTTCAATCCCTCTGCAAAACTCAACATGTCCTCCATCAAGCTGTCTTGTTCTGTCTCCAATCCAAACAAAATGAGCTGAAGTATCATGGTTCTCACCTGTAGTAGAGTCTGTTCTAGTCATGGCTTCTTCAAAAGGTAACAATAACGCTTCGTGTGATGTCCAAAAATTTACTGTATATAATCTATTATTGAAATCTGAGGTAATTCCACACGCTCTCATAAATGCTATAGCGTCTGCAATTTTATCTTCAAGATCTTTAAATTTTTTGGCTTCTGGGCTTTTTTTAATATAGCCTAGATTCCATAAATGGACTTTGTTCAAATCTGCAAAACCTCCTTTTGAAAATGCTCTTATAAGGTTTAGAGTTGCTGCAGATTGAGAATAAGCTTTAAATAATCTTTTTGGGTCAGGTATTCTTGCTTTTTCGGTAAATTCCATTCCGTTTATATTGTCACCTAAATAACTTGGAAGCTCCACACCATCTTTATTTTCAACAGGAGAACTTCTTGGTTTTGAAAATTGACCAGCAATTCTTCCGACTTTAACTACTGGTAAAGAAGCTGAGTAAGTTAAAACTAAAGACATTTGCAAAATTAATTTAAATGTATCTCTTAAATTATCAGGGTTAAATTCAGCAAAACTTTCTGCACAATCTCCACCCTGAAGTAAAAATGCTTTTCCATCTACAACATCAGCTAACTGATCTTTTAAATGCCTAGTCTCTCCAGCAAATACTAAAGGAGGAAAAGTTCCAATTTTATCTAAAACTTTATTCAGTTCTTTTTTATCTGGATATTCCGGTATGTGTTTAACCGGATATTTTCTCCAACTATTTTTTTTCCAATTTTTCATATTCAACCTAGAGGTGTTTTAGCAGAGTTTAAACTTTATTCAACTGTGACTGATTTAGCTAAGTTTCTTGGCTTATCTATATCATAACCCATTTTCAAGGCTGAATAATATGCAAGCTTTTGAAGTGGAATTGTTAAAAGGAATGGTAATAAATCATCATTGGTATTTTCAACCTCAATAGTTTCCCAAATATTCTCCGAAAAAATTTCATCCTTACTTTTGTTTGTGATTAAAAGAACTTTGGCACCTCTTGCTATAACTTCCTGCATGTTAGAAATTGTTTTTTTATAGTAACTGTCTCTTGGTGCCAGAACAACAACTGGCATCCCCTCTTCTATTAAAGCAAGTGGTCCATGTTTCATTTCACCTGCTGGATAACCCTCTGCATGAACATAAGATAATTCTTTCAATTTCAATGCACCTTCCAAAGCTATTGGGAAAGAGAAACCTCTTCCAAGAAACATAGATCCTTTAGCTTCATTGAATGTTGAAGAGATTGCTTGAATATCATTATCTATTAATAAAGTTTTTTCTATTAAGCTTGGTAGGTTTTTAAGATCTTTAATTTTTTCTTGATAATTTTTTTTATCAATTTGACCAGACAAAGATCCAATTTTTAAAGCTAAAATATATAATACAAGTATTTGACCTAAGAAAGCTTTTGTTGATGCAACACCAATTTCAGGTCCGCAGTGAATTGGTAAAACAAAATTTGAATCTCTTGCTATAGAGCTTTCAATTACATTAACTACAGCACATGTTTTCATGTTATTTTTGTTACAAAGATCCAAGGCCGCATAAGTATCTGCAGTCTCACCAGACTGAGAAACAAAAATATATAAACTATCCTTTTTAAACCTATTTTTTCTATATCTAAACTCAGAAGCTATATCGATATTAACATCTAAAGAAGTTAATTCTTCAAACCAATATTTTGCCATTAAGCATGAATGATAAGCTGTACCACAACCAATTAAAGTAACTGATTTAATTTCGTTGATTTTCCATGGAAAATTGAAAATATTTATCTCATTATTTACACTATCTAAATACTCTTTGATTCCAGTTTTAATTGTTACAGGTTGCTCTTCTATTTCTTTAGCCATAAAGTGTTTAAAGTCACCTTTATCATAAGTTGATTCATTAGATGATAATTCTAAAATTTTTTTGTTAATTTTCTTGCCTTCTTCATTATAAAAATAAACTTGATCTTTTTTAACAATACAAAACTCTCCATCATCAAGATAAGTAATTTTGTTTGTCATGGATTTTAAAGCATAAGAGTCTGACCCTAGGTAATTTTCATTAGGACCATAACCAACAGCTAATGGTGATCCTCTTCTCGCCCCTACAATCAAATCAGGCATATCTTTAAAAATTATACCTAATGCAAAACTTCCATGAAGTTGTTTTAAAGTTTTGGTTAATGCCTCTTCAAGTTCCATAGTTTTTAAATTTTCTGTAATTAAATGAACAATTACCTCGGTATCAGTCTGAGATTTGAAAGCATGGCCTTTATTAATTAAGTGTTTTTTTAAAATTGTTGAGTTCTCTATTATTCCATTATGGACAACAGACACATTGTCTGATGAGTGTGGGTGGGCATTAATACTATTAGGAATTCCATGAGTAGCCCATCTGACATGGCCTATACCTATATTTCCTTTTAAAGATTTTAGATCAAAGTTTTGTTCTAAATTATCAACTCTTCCTTCAGATTTAACTTCATTTAACTGACCATCAAATAAAGTTGCAACCCCAGCAGAGTCATAACCTCTATATTCAAGTTTTTTTAAAGAATTTATTATATTTGCAGAAACAGATTTATTGCTAGATATTCCTATAATTCCACACATAATTTATTTTGTCTTTCTTTTATAATTTTTAATTTCCACTTGTACAGATCTGGTTAGTGCTAGAGATTTTTTTTTAACATTTTTTGTTATTACAGACCCTGCACCAACAATACTTTCTTTGTCAATTTTTACAGGAGCTACTAAAGATGAATTTGATCCTATAAATACTTTATCTTTAATTATTGTCTTACTTTTTTTTACACCATCATAATTACAAGTAATTGTTCCAGCTCCAACATTTACCATCTTACCAATATCACTATCTCCAACATAAGATAAATGATTAATTTTTGATTTATTTCCAACAATTGATTTTTTAATCTCTACAAAATTACCTACTTTTGAACTTTCTTTAAGAATTGTATCGGGTCTAATTCTTGCATAAGGACCTATCTCAACTTTATTTTCTACCTTACAAGATTCTAAATGTGAAAAAGATTTAATAATAACATTATTTCCTATTTTAACTTTAGAACCAATTACCACATATGGTTCGATTGTAACTCCTTTTCCAATTTTAGTATCATTTGAAAAAAAAATAGTTTCAGGATCTGTCATTTTAACACCAGCTTTTAAAAACTTATTTCGAAGTTTGTTTTGATTATTTTGCTGCTTTGTAGGTTTCATCTAGATTTTCTTTACATTAAGTATATATGTTAATTAATTCACAAATTATTTCTTTAAAATACTTTTGATATGAAACAAAAATTTACAGTATTATTTGATTTAGATGGAACATTAGTCGATACAGCACCAGATTTGATGCTTGCGCACAATCATGTGATGAAAAAATTTGGATACCCTACCAAATCACTAGATGATTTAAAAAGTTCAGTTGGAAAAGGTGCTGGTGCTATGATTGGTAGATCAATATGGAGCCAAGCAAAAAAAGAACTGACTAGTATTAATGAAAAAGTTAAAAATGATATGACTGATGAGTTCATATCTTATTATGGTAAAAATATTTTAAGAGAAAGTGTTTTAATTAATGGCACAAAAAATTTTTTAAATTGGTGTAAAAATGAAAATATCTCTATGGCTGTATGTACTAATAAAACAGAACATCTAGCTGTTGATCTTTTAAAAAAAATTGGAATTTATGATTATTTTGAATATGTAGCGGGGTACAATACATTTGATTATTGTAAGCCTGATCCAAGACATTTGACTACAGTTATAGAAATTTTAGATGGTGATTTAAAAAAATCTATTATGATTGGAGATAGTGAAACAGATGCTAATTCTGCAAAAGCTGCAGAGATTCCAATGATATTACTTGAGGATGGATACACTGAAAAAAAAACTGATGAAATATACCATAATCACCTAATAAAAGATTTTGTTGGTATCGAAAAAATCATATCTAAATATCTTTAATATTGATTAATTTATTTTAGCTATTAAAACAAAATTACTTATAAGGAGTTATTTTGTTACTACATACAGTTAAAGTTTTTCCGTCTAAAATTCATTTACCTAAGAAAAAACAACTTGCCTGGAAAATTGCAGAAATTGCAAGTGATAATGCTAAACTAAATAAAGAAGCAGTTGAAATGGTTATCAACAGAATTATTGATAATGCTTCAGTTGCTATTGCTTCTTTAAATAGGAGACCAGTAGTTTCATCCAGAGAAATGGCTTTAAAGCATTCTAGAAAAAATGGCGCAACTCTTTTTGGTGTTAATTCAAAATTAAAATTTGATTGCGAATGGGCAGCTTGGTCAAATGGAACTGCTGTAAGAGAACTTGATTTTCATGATACTTTTTTAGCTGCAGATTACAGTCATCCAGGTGATAACATTCCCCCACTTTTAAGTGTGGCTCAACAAAATAAAAAAAGTGGTTTAGATCTATTAAGAGGAATTATTACTGCTTACGAAGTTCAGGTGAATTTAGTTAAAGGTATTTGTTTACATAAACATAAAGTAGATCACATTGCTCACTTAGGTCCAAGTGTTGCTGCAGGATTAGGATCCATGTTAAAATTAAATACTGAAACAATTTATCAAGCAGTTCAGCAAGCACTACACACAACTATTTCTACAAGACAATCTAGGAAAGGAGCAATATCAAGCTGGAAAGCATATGCACCTGCTCATGCAGGTAAACTTGCAATAGAGGCTGTTGATAGAGTTATGAGGGGTGAAGGTGCTCCAAGTCCAATTTATGAAGGTGAAGATAGTGTGATTGCAAGAATTCTTGATGGTAAAAAAGCAAAATATAAAGTTCCATTACCTAAAAAAGGAGAAAGTAAAAAAGCTATATTAGAAACTTATACAAAAGAATATTCTGCAGAGTATCAATCTCAAGCCTTGATAGACCTTGCAAAAAAATTAAAAACAAAAATACCAAATTTAAACGAAATTAAAAAAATAGATATTTATACAAGTCATCATACACATTATGTAATTGGAACAGGTGCAAATGATCCACAAAAAATGGATCCAAATGCAAGTAGAGAAACATTGGATCACTCTATTATGTATATTTTTGCAGTTGCTCTTGAAGATGGTGATTGGCATCATGTAAAATCTTATACAAAATCAAGAGCTAATAGAAAAAGTACTATTAAGATATGGAATTCAATAACAACCTATGAAGATAAAAAATGGACAAAAAAATATCATGATCCCAATCCAAAAAAGAAATCTTTTGGAGCAAAAGTTGTTGTTACATTGAACAGTGGGAAAAAAGTAACTGAAGAACTAGATAGAGCTGATGCTCATCCATATGGAGCAAGACCATTTAAAAGAGAAAATTATATAAATAAATTTTTAACTCTAACAGATGGCATTTTAGATAAAAAAGAGAGTGATCGTTTTTTAAGAAATGTTCAAAATTTAAAAAACTTAAAAGCTGGTAAATTAGACAAACTAAATATTGAAGTAAAAAAAAGTAAGTTAAAAAGAAATTTAAAAAAAGGAATTTTTTAATGCACTTTGTTGAAAAAGAACCAAGCCAAAAAAGAATAGATTTTGATTCAAAACTTAAATCAAATAAAATTCTGAGGGTTCCTGGTGCTTACAATCCACTAACAGCGAAATTAATTGAGGAAATTGGTTATGATGCAGTTTATGTATCGGGAGGTGTTATGGCTAATGATCTTGGTTTTCCTGATATTGGTTTAACAACACTTCAAGATGTAAGTACCAGATCTTATTTAATATCTAGGGTAACAAATCTTCCAACAATTGTTGATATAGATACAGGATTTAAATCTTGTAAAGAAACTATAGAGACTTTCGAAGAGTTTGGATTAACTGGTGTTCATTTGGAAGATCAAATTGAAAGAAAAAGATGCGGGCACCTAGATAATAAAGAACTTGTTTCAACAGAGGCCATGGTTTCAAAAATAAAAGAATGTGTAGCTGCAAAAAAAGATCAAAATTTTAAAATTATAGCACGATCAGATGCAAAAAGTGTTGAGGGAATTGATAAAATGATTGATAGATGTAAAGCTTATATTGATGCTGGAGCAGAAATTATATTTCCTGAAGCTTTGCATGATGAAAAAGATTTTGAAAAAGTAAGAAAAGAACTTTCATGTTATTTGTTAGCTAATATGACAGAATTTGGTAAATCCAAGTTATTTAACTATAAGGAGTTAGAAAACCTTGGCTATAATATTGTTATATATCCAGTAACTACACAAAGACTAGCAATGAAAAATGTTGAAGATGGATTAAGAGACATTTATGCAAATGGACATCAGAATAATATAATAGATAAGATGCAGACAAGAAAAAGATTGTATGAATTGGTAGAATACGAAAAATACAATTCTTTAGATGAAAAAATTTATAATTTTAGTACAGAAGGACATGAATAATGAGTGATGATATTAAAAAAGGTTTACTTGGAATTGTTGTAGATGAAACTGAAGTTTCAAAAGTTATGCCGGAGATTAACTCTCTGACTTATAGGGGGTATGCTGCTCAAGATTTATGTGAATACTGCAGATTTGAAGAAGTTGCCTATTTAATTTTAAACAAAGATTTACCTAACACTATCCAATTAAGACAGTTTGAAAAAGAAGAAAGAAACAATAGAGAACTTACAAAAAATTTGTATGAAATTATAAAACACATGCCAAAAAAATCTCATCCAATGGATGTTGCAAGAACAGCTGTTAGTGTAATGGGATTAGAAGATAAAGAAACCTCCAACTCTACTCCAGAGGCTAATATGCGAAAAGCATTAAGAATTTTTGCAAAAACACCCACTGCTCTTGCTGCATTTTACAGAATTAGAAGTGGTAAAAAAATAATCAAACCTAAAAAGAATTTAACTTTTGCTGAAAACTTTTTTTATATGTGCTTTGGAAAAGTACCTCAAAAAGAAATTGTTAAAGCTTTTGATGTTTCTCTAATATTGTACGCTGAGCACAGTTTCAATGTTTCAACTTTTACTGCTAGAACGATTACAAGTAGTTTATCTGATATTCATGGAGCAATTACAGGTGCAATTGCTAGTTTAAAAGGTCCATTACATGGTGGTGCTAATGAAGAAGTGATGCACATGATGAACAGAATTAAAAAACCAGAAAATGCTTTAAAATGGATTAACAATGCTCTTAAAAACAAAGAGGTAGTTATGGGCTTTGGTCATAGAGTTTATAAATCAGGAGATTCTAGAGTTCCAACTATGAGAAATTATTTTGGTAAAGTTGCCAAACTTAAAAAAGATAAAAAGTTTGAAAAAATTTATGACATTGTTGAAAAAGTTATGATCAAAAAGAAAAATATCCATCCCAATGTAGACTACCCTACTGGTCCAATGTACCATTTAATGGGATTTGATACTGATTTTTTCACACCTATATTTGTTATTTCTAGGATTACTGGTTGGTCAGCACATATTATGGAACAACACGCTGCCAACAAACTTATTAGACCACTTGCTAAATATAAAGGTAGCAAGCATCGAAAAGTAATGGAATTAAATTACAGATAATACAAATATATTTATTAACTAAATGCTTCTGCCCAAGTTCCTTGAGTTGATGCTTTAGAATACTCTGTAGCTCTTCCTTCAAAGAAGTTCATATGCTCTACAGCATTTAGCATTGTATCTAACCAAGTTAATGGATTTTTATCAATGTCATAGATCGCTTCTAATCCTAATTGATCTAATCTTCTATTTGCAATAAATCGAATATATTTTTTAATATCATCTGCAGTCAAACCTTCCATTGGACCCATTTGAAAAGCCAAATCAATAAAAGCATCTTCATGCTCAACAATTGTTCTGCAAGCTTCATAAATTTCTTTTTTCAATTGAGGTGTCCATGTTTCAGGATTTTCTTTAATGAAATCTTTAAATAATCTGATCATCGAATTGCAATGCAATGTTTCGTCTCTCACCGACCAAGTAACAATCTGACCCATTCCTTTCATCTTGTTATGTCTTGGAAAGTTTAACAAAATTGCAAAACTTGCAAATAACTGAAGACCTTCTGTGAAAGCACTAAATACAGCAATTGTTTTTGCAATATCATGATTTGATTTAACATCAAAACCTTGCATGTAATCGTATTTATCTTTCATTTCTTTGTACTTCATAAATGCTGAATACTCAGACTCTGGCATACCAATTGTATCTAACAAATGTGAGTAAGCTGCAATATGAACTGTTTCCATTGAAGCAAAAGAAGACATCATCATTAATACTTCAGTTGGTTTAAATACATTCATGTAATGTCTTATGTAGCAGTTACTAACTTCAACATCTGCTTGAGTAAAAAATCTAAAAATTTGTGTTAATAGATTTTTTTCTGAAGCTGAAAGATTTTTTTGCCAATCTCTCACATCATCTCCAAGTGGAACTTCCTCTGGTAACCAGTGAATTCTTTGTTGAGTTAACCATGCATCATAACACCATGGGTATCTAAAAGGTTTGTAAACTGGATTTGCAACAAGCAATCCATTATTGTTTTTTTGCGGTTGAATAATTTCTGACTTAACTTTTTCTGCTACTGACATGATAAACACTCCTCATACTCTGGTTCACTATTTTCGGTTGATTTATTTTTATATACATTAGCCATGATGTCTGTTGACTTAGAGTCGTTAACATTCTCAGCTCTTTGAATTGATTTTGATCTACAATAGTAAAGGCTCTTTAAACCTTTCTTCCAAGCATCAAAATGAATTTTATGTAATTCTTTTTTATGAACATCTGCAGGTAAAAATAAGTTAACTGATTGAGCTTGTGAAATAAAAGGAGTTCTGTCTCCGCTCAATTCAATTATCCAGCTTTGATTAAGTTCAAATGCAGTTTTAAATACATCTTTTTCTAAATCAGTTAAAAAATCTAAATGGTTAACTGAGCCTTGGTTTGTAGTAATACTAGACCAAGTTTCCTCATCATTCTTACCATGACTTTCAAGAATTTCTTCAAGATATCTGTTTCTCACATTAAACGAACCAGATAAAGTTTTGTGAGTATAACTGTTTGCTGCAATGGGCTCTACTCCTGGAGAAGCTCCTCCACAAATAATAGAAATTGATGCTGTTGGTGCAATTGCAGTTTTGTTAGAAAATCTTTCTTGATAACCATACTCTGCAGCATCAGGACACGCTCCTCTTTCTTCAGCTAAATCTTTAGAAGCTTGATTAACTTTTTCATGAATATTTTTAAATATTTTTTTATTCCATGATTTTGCCATTACAGACTCAAGTGGAATTCTATTTTTCTGTAAGAAAGAATGGAAGCCCATCACACCCAAACCAACACTTCTCTCTCTTTCAGCAGAGTATTTAGCATCTTTAAATTGTTCAGGAGCTTTATTAATGAAATCAGATAACACATTATCCAAAAATCTCATTACATCACTAATCATATCTGGATCATCTTTCCATTCTTCATATTTTTCTAAATTTAAAGATGATAAACAGCACACCGCTGTTCTATCTCTACCGTCTTTATCAATTCCTGTAGGAAGAGTTATCTCACTGCATAAGTTAGAAGTTTTAACAGTAAGATTTGCTAACTTATGATGTTGAGGAATTTGTCGGTTAACTGTATCTATATAAATTATATAAGGCTCACCAGTTTCAATTCTAGCAGTTAATAATCTTATCCATAAATTTCTTGCAGAAATAGTTTGTTGCACAGTTCCGTCTGCTGGACTTTTTAATGCCCACTGTTCATCTGTTTCAACTGCTCTCATGAAAGCATCTGAAACCAAAACACCATGGTGTAAATTTAATGCTTTTCTATTTGGATCTCCACCAGTTGGTCTTCTCATTTCAATAAACTCTTCTATTTCAGGATGATCGATAGGAAGATAACAAGCTGCAGAGCCTCTTCTTAATGAGCCTTGACTAATTGCCATTGTTAAAGAGTCCATTACTTTAATAAAAGGAATTATTCCTGAAGTTTTTCCAACTCTACCAATTTTTTCTCCAATAGATCTTAGGTTACCCCAGTAGCTTCCAATTCCCCCACCCTTTGCAGCAAGCCAAACATTCTCACTCCAAAGATCTAAAATTCCGCCTAAGCTATCAGATGCTTCATTTAAAAAACATGAAATAGGTAAACCTCTTTTAGTTCCACCGTTTGATAAAACTGGTGTTGCTGGCATAAACCAAAGATTACTTATGTAATTATAAATTCTCTGTGCATGTAAATTATCATCAGCATAAGTGCTTGCTACTCTTGCAAATAAATCTTGATAAGATTCGTTTAAACCAAGGTATCTATCTTTTAAAGTCGCTTTACCAAAATCAGTAAGATTTGAATCTTTAGAACGATCAATTTTAATTATTATACCTTTTTCGTTTTGAAATAATTCTGTTTCGTTATTTAAAGAAAATAAATCAGGCTTATTCGCTTTTGAAACTTCTTTAACTTCTGGGCTATATTCGGAGACAGCTTTCTTGAGGGCTTGAGATAGAATCTTGTTCATATTTGTTATTATATTATTTTAGTTTTGCGAAAACAACTATATGTTGTAGGCGCTTTGATTAAGTATACTAAATAAACGTTTAATCAATGGAACATTTATAGAACGCGACAATATGATTTTCAATAAAAAAATAAAATTTTTTTAAAGAAATTAACATAAAAAGAGTAAGTAGTGGATAAATGAGTGAAAATTTAAAAATAGATCCTTATGGTTTTAGAGAATATGACGCCCGTTGGTTGTATGAAAAAGACATAAACGCAGCGGGTATAGAGAATCTCGGCAAAGGACTTGGGACACAAATAAAAAATCATACCAAAAAAGATCATCCAAGAATTATTGTTGGACATGATTACCGATCTTACAGTGAGGAAATAAAAACTTCACTTAAAAGAGGATTAAAGTCAACAGGATGTCATATAGAAGATATTGGTCTTTCATTGTCTCCGATGGTTTATTTTGCACAATTTAATTTAGATGCAGATGCAGTTGCTATGGTTACAGCAAGTCATAATGAAAATGGTTGGACTGGTGTAAAAATGGGTATCAAAAAAGGCTTAACTCATGCGCCTGAAGAAATGAGAGAATTAAAAGAAATAACATTGAATGAAAAGTTTTCAAAAGGTGATGGAAATGAAAAGGAAATAAAAGATTTCGATAAAATTTATAAAGATGACCTGATTAATAAAAACAAAATAAATAAAAAGATTAAAGCTGTAGTTGCTTGCGGTAATGGAACTGCAGGTGTTTTTGCACCAGATATTTTAAGGGGTATTGGATGTGAAGTTATCGAGTTAGATTGTAACTTAGATTGGAATTTTCCAAAATACAATCCTAATCCTGAAGATTTAGAAATGCTTCATGAAATTGCTAAAGTGGTTAAAGAAAATAATGCTGATATAGGTTTTGGCTTTGATGGTGATGGAGATCGAGTTGGTGTTATTGATAATGAAGGTAACGAAATATTCTCTGATAAAATTGGTTTACTGATAGCAAGAAACTTATCTACTAAACACAAAAATTCTAAATTTGTTGTTGATGTAAAATCAACAGGTTTGTACTCAAAAGACAAAATTTTAATAGAAAACAATTGTGAAACAATTTATTGGAAAACAGGTCATTCCCATATTAAACGTAAAGTTAACACTGAAAAGGCATTAGCAGGCTTTGAAAAAAGTGGTCATTTCTTTTTCAATCAGCCTTTAGGATATGGTTACGATGATGGGATAAATTCAGCCATTCATGTCTGTCATTTATTAGATAATGAAAATAAAAAAATGAGTGAAATAATTAATGAATTGCCAAATACTTTTCAAACACCAACGATGGCGCCATTCTGTAAAGATGAAGAAAAATATCAAGTAGTTGAAGAATTAGTTAAAAAAGTAGAACAATTAAAAAATAATAAAACTAAAATTGATGATCAAGAAATTACAGATGTTCTTACGGTTAATGGTATAAGATTTTCTTTTGAAGATGGATCTTGGGGATTGATAAGAGCATCATCTAATAAACCTTCATTAGTAATTGTAACTGAAAGCCCAACCTCAGATAATAGAAAGAAGAAAATCTTTGATTTTATTGACGATTTACTTCAAAAAACTGGGAAAATAGGCGAATACGATCAAAAAATTTAGTACTTAATAAAGTTAATTTTCAACTAATAAGTGTTCATAAAACTGTAAAGAATCATTTAAAAAATTAATTGAGGTGATGGAGGGAGACTGAAGTCACCTCTTTTTATTTTAAAGCTTTTCTTAATTTATCAACTATTACTTTTAGAGCTGTTTTTGAGTAATTGTTTCCTTTAACAACCCATACAGATAATGGCCAAGAACTATCTTTTATACTTCTAGCAATAATATGTATATGCAACTGAGGAACAATATTTCCAATTTTTTCTACGTTGAGTTTTGAAGTTTTAAATAATTTTTTCATTACTTTACTGACATAAACAATTTCCTTCATTAGAAGAGTTTGATCTTTAGAATTAAGGTCGGTTATGTCGGTAATCTTATTTCTTTTGGGAATTAGAATTATCCATGGAAATTTAGAATTATCGTTTAGCCTAATAGTACATAATTTAAGATCAAGAAGATGATATGAAGTCTTTAAAAATTTCCTATTTAACTTAAACGACATACTTATAATTTAATATATTCGTAGAAAAACTTAACTGCTACGATTAGTAAGAAAATAGCAAGTAATTTACTAATTTTATTTTTATCTATTCTGTGAGCTGTTCTTGCACCTAGTCTTGCCATAAAAGTTGTAATCGGAATAAAGATTAAAAAAGCTGGTACATTTAAAAATCCAATACTAAATGGTAAATTTGTTTTTAAATAACTTCCTGAAATAAAAAAACCTGTAGCACCAAATAGTGCAATTAAAAAACCAATCGCTGCAGCACTTCCAATTGCTTTATTAATTGAATAACCGAAAAATTTTAGGATTGGTACATTCATAACAGCACCACCTATACCTGTTATAGCTGAAATAAATCCAACAATCGCACCAAGTATTATTTTTAAATACAATTTCATTTCAGATATTACATTTTGTTCCTTTTCTTTAATTGTAAGTAAATAAATTCCTAAAAAAAAGATTACGATTGCAAAAAAAAGTACTAATGATTTTGTTTTGAAAGTTGCAGCAAATATTGTTCCCAAAACAACTCCTGCAACTACAAAAAAACCATAGCTTTTAACTACATTAAAATCGACTGAATTAAATTTATGATGAGTTAAAACTGAAACTATTGATGTTGGAATTATTATTGCAAAAGAAGTTCCTACCGCTAAGTGCATTATATAAGCTTGATCAATTCCAAGTTTGCCAAATATGTAATAAAGAAACGGGACTGTTATTAAACCACCGCCGATACCAAAAAGGCCAGCTACAAATCCTACTGGAATTGCAGTCAAAACCATTAATAAAACAATATAGATATATTCATTTGCTAAGATTGAACTAAGCAGATTGACCTTCTCTCATATCAACATTGTTGTATTTAATTTTATCCATTATGTGATCAATTTTTTTTACATCAGCATCTCTAACACACATATTTTCACTTAAATATCTTTTCCAATGACTAGCACCAGATTGACCGTGAAATAAACCTAATGTGTGTCTCATGATTTGGTTTAAACGAGTTCCTTTTTTTAGCTCATCTTTTACATAAGGAATTAACTGCTCAATAACATCTTGCCTACTAGGAATATCCTCATTATTAAAAATTTCTCTCTCAATATCTGCTAACAAATAAGGTGTATGATAAGCAGCTCTTCCAATCATAACGCCATCTGTTTTTTCTAAATGAGGTTTAATTTGATCAACAGAGATTATTCCTCCATTGATTATTATTTCTTCATTTGGAAAATCTTCTTTTAACTTATAAACAAACTCGTACTTTAAAGGTGGAATATTTAGATTTTGTTTAGGTGTAAACTTGCCAAGCATAGCCTTTCTTGCATGGATTATAAAAGTTTTAACACCCGTAGATTTTAGAGTAGATATGAAATTATGTAAGTTTTCATAATCTTCGACATTGTCATATCCAATTCTAGTTTTTATGGTTACAGGTAATTTAGTTTTTGATTGCATTTCAGTTAAACAATCTGCAACTAAGTTTGGCTCTTTCATTAAACAAGCACCAAATCTATTTTTCTCTACTTTTCTACTTGGACATCCTAAATTTAAATTAATTTCATCGTAACCAAAGTCTTCTCCAACTTTTGTTGCCTCCGCAAGCAACTTAGGTGAAGATCCACCTAATTGGAGTGCAACTGGCTTTTCATTGATATTGAATTCTAGTAATTTTTTTTTATCACCTCTATTGATTGCTTCATCGACAACCATTTCAGTATAAAGAAGTATATTTTTGGATATTAGTCTTAAAAAATATCGTTCATGACGATCTGTACAGTCCATCATAGGAGCAACTGATACTAACCTATTCATAAACTAAGACTTTATATTATTTTTTTATGAGTTTGAAGCTTCTGGATCTTCAGAAGCAACATCTGCTTCTTGATTTTCTGATTCTGAAACTTCATCTAATGAAACTTCACCTTGTTCATTCATAGTTTCTTGGCCAACTGCAGCATCAACTTCAGGTGCAGCTGTTTCAGACAATTCAGCTAAATCTTCCTTTGACACTTGAATTTTTTCTGGAGTTTTTCTTGCTCTTTTAGATGGTAAAATTGGAGTACCACTTTTTGAAATTTCTCCTTTGTAAAGATTTTCAAAATCATCACCAATATCTTCATCATCCTCTACCCCGTCATCAACTTGTTCAACATGTTTTCTAAGTTTGTAAACAGCGCTTTCAGTTAAATCTGATACTTTAATTTTCTCTTCAGCAATTTCTCTTAAAGATATCACTGTATTTTTGTCATTATCCCTATCTATTGTTGGTTCTAAACCAGCATTAAGTTGAGTAGCTCTCTCTTTAGCTACTAAAACTAATTCATAAGGACTTTCTACTTTATCTATACAGTCTTCTACGGTTACTCTAGCCATGGGCGGTTGTTTATACCTGAGGCTCAAAAAAATCAAGTGTTTTCTAAATATAAATAGGATTTAGCTTCTTTCTTGTTAAAAATAATAGAGCTAAAGACGAGAATATATAAATCGCAGAAACAACGGCAATTTTTTCAATTGAAAAACCAATGTCGATCAAAACACCAAATAAAGCGGTTCCAAATGCTGTAGAAAATACCATTAATGCAGTAGTTAAAGCTTTAATTGATCCAATATGTTTCACTCCATAAATTTCAGCCCAAGTAGCTGAACCTAACACATTGGCAAATCCATTTGATATTCCAATCAACCCAAGAAACACAAATGCTGTGACAGATGAATCAAATAAAATAATTACAAAAGTAGAGATCAACAATGGGATATTCATATAAATTAATAGTTTTCTACTACTAAATTTATCTATTAATGGACCTGCTAATAATAATGTTGAAACAGTGAATATAGAATAAGACATAAATGATTGTGCGATAGTAAATTCACCCCAACCTTTAGAGCTTGTGACAAAAGATTGGTAAACAAAAACTCCTGTTGCAATCCATGGCATAGCAAGCATGTTTGAACTAACAATATAAAATCTATAATCTTTTAATACTTCAAGTCTTGTCCACTGCTTAATACTTTTATCTTCTTTCTTTTGGTTATTGTCAACTTCTCTTGAATCCAAACTTAAGTTTTTAATTAATAAATAAGAAGCAATTGGTAAAAATAAAATTACAATAATTGAAATTGTTAACCAAATATTTTGCCAAGTATATAAAGTTAATAAATAAACAATTAAAACAGGTAAAATAAATTCACCACAAGATAATCCAAACCAACCTGCGCTAAGAGCTTTACCTCTTGATTTAGTAAAGTATCTTGAAATTGTTGTGCTTGCTGTGTGAGACATCATTCCTTGACCTGAAAATCTCATTAAAAATATTGCAGCAAATAAAAATGGTATTGAATATATTTTAGAAAAGAAAAAACATGAAAAGGCTAAAAGCGGAATTACGAATAAAGAAAACTTAAATACATTTACATCATCAATTTTTTTTCCTAACCATATAAAAAGTATACTACTAAATAATGTTGCTGAAGCATAAATTGAGCCAAATTGTCCATGGGTAATCGATAAAGTATCTCTTATACTTGAATTAAAAAGTCCAAGAAAAAAACTCTGTCCAAAACTAGAAAAAAATGTAAAAATAAATCCAAATACAATTACTTTTAAACTTAAACTTTTAAACATAGAAAAAAATTATGACTTGTAATGTTGCTTTCATAGGTCTTGGGGTTATGGGCTACCCAATGGCTGGTTATATATCAAAAGCCGGACACAATGTAACTGTTTTTAATAGAACAAAATCTAAAGCTGAAAAATGGATTGGTGAATACAAAGGTAAAATGGCTAATACTCCTGCTAAGGCAGCAGAAGGTGCAGATTTTATTTTTACATGTGTGGGTAACGATAATGATTTAAGAGAAGTAGCTACAGGAGAAAATGGATTATTTAACACAGCAAAAGCTGGATCAATATTTATTGATAACTCAACTGTATCAGCAGAAGTATCCAGAGAATTATATAAGGCTGCAAAAGAAAAAGGTTTTGATTTTTTAGATGCACCTATATCTGGAGGTCAATCTGGTGCTGAAGGTGGAATACTTACTGTTATGGTTGGTGGTGATGAAGAAGTTTTTAAAAAAGCAGAACCAGTAATTGATTGTTACAGTAAAAAAGTAAAATTAATTGGATCTTGTGGAAGTGGACAGCTTACTAAAATGATGAACCAGATGTGTATAGCTGGAGCAGTTCAAGGTTTATCAGAAGCAATTAACTTTGGAATAAATGCAGGTTTAGACATGGACAAAGTAATGGAAACTATATCTAAAGGTGCAGCACAGTCCTGGCAGATGGAAAATAGATATCGAACTATGACTGATGATAAGTTTGATTATGGATTTGCTATTGATTGGATGAGAAAAGATTTAAAAATTGCAATTGAAGAAGCAAAAAGAAATGGTTCGCCTGTACCAATTACAGAAATCATAGATGGTTACTATGCTGAAGTCCAAGAAATGGGTGGTAATCGTTGGGATAGCTCTGCACTTATTGCTAGATTAAAAAAGAAAAAATAATTTGTGACTGATACTGTTCCTTATTATGAGGACTTTGTAGAGATCAAAAAGAAAATTTGGTCTATGTTAAATAGAGCTGTCAAAGACAGAAGTTCGCCTTTTAGAATACCTGTGTTTATATGTGGTAGCCAATCTGATTTAGATGGTAGAATTGTAGTTCTTCGAAAATCAGATCAATCTAATAATTTAGTTCAGTATCATAGTGATATTCGCTCAGATAAAATTGAAAAATTAAAATCAAACAAAAATGCAGCAATGTTATTTTATGATAAAGATGAAAAAATTCAGGTTAGACTGAAAGTAGAGTGTACTATTAATCATAATAACGAAGTAACTAAAGAATCTTGGTCAAAAACCCAGCACATATCTAGAAAATGTTATTTAGTTGATAATGGACCAGGAACTGAGTCTGATACTCCTACATCTGGACTGAAACCTGAACTTGATAATTTTGATTACACTAAAGAACAAAGTGAAGAAGGTTATAAAAACTTTACGGTTATTCAGTGCAAAATAAAATCAATAGAATGGTTATATTTAGCCGCTAAAGGTCATCGAAGAGCAAAATTTGATTTAGAAAATAATAAAGATACCTGGCTAGTACCTTAAATTCCTTTCACAATTATATTGCTTCCTTCAGAGTTTTGAAGACGTATGTCTTTAACTGGCTTATATTCATCAGAGTGATACCATTCTAAAGCTTTTTCATATGATGGAAATTTAATGATTACTAATCTTGGAAAATTATCTTCACCCTCTACTACTTGGTATTCACCATTTCTAACTAGATATTCTCCACCAAATTTTTTTACAACCTCTGTAACTTTAGCTACATATTCTTTATAGTTTTCTGAATTTGTTACTTTTAATTGAGCTATAACGTAACCTGCTGACATAATTATCTCCTTTTTTTAATTGTTCTACTCATTATTCCAAAGCCAAGCTGCCCCTCTCACTCCACTTGAATCCCCATGTAAATTTTTTAACACTTTAGTTTCTACTTTATTTGAAAAAGTGTACTTGGGTATCAAAGTTGGAATATTTTTATAAAACCGATCAATATTTGACATTCCTCCACCAAGAATTATTGCATCAGGATCAAAAATTCCTATCATTACAGCCATTAATCTTGCCATTCTATCTTCATACAAACCCAATTCTAAATTAGCTCTTGGATCCTTTTCTAAATCAAGTTTAACAATTTCTTCTGAAGTAAAATTAGTATCATATTTTTGATTGAACCTATCTTTAAAACCAATACCAGACATAAATTGTTCTGCGCACAAAGCTCTGCCACAGTTATTTGAAGGACAGCTTATTTTTATTTCTTGTTCCTCTTTAGTTGGATAAGGCAATGGTTGATGTCCCCAATCCCCTGCAATTTGATTTGATCCCTCAATTATTGATTTATTGTAAGATAATCCACCCCCAAAACCTGTGCCAATAATTATTCCAAAGATAGATTTATAATCTTTTCCAGCTCCATCTACAGCTTCAGACAATGTAAAACAATTTGCATCATTCATTAATCTTACTTCTCTATTTAAAGCTAATTCTAAATCTTTTTTATAAGGTTTGTCATTTAACCAAAGAGAATTTGCATTAGTAATTATTCCAGTTTGTCTCGAGGAAAATCCAGGTATTCCAATACCAACAGAACATACTTCTTCACTAATTTTATCAAATTCATCTACAAGTTTTTTTACAGTTTCAATTCCTGATAAATAATTTCTTTCATATGAATATCTTTTTCTTTCCAGCTGTTTGCCATCATGATCTAAAAGAATACCTTCAATTTTAGTACCTCCATAATCAATCCCTATTTTAAATTTACTCTTCATAAATTTAACTTTTAAAAAATAGATTTAGAATATTTCTTCCAGTTATTTTGATAGTGTTTGGTATTTTGCTCTACTGCTTTTTTTTCTTCCTCGGTAACTTCTCTTACAATTTTTCCAGGTGATCCCACTACTAAAGAATTATCCGGTATAACTTTATTTTCAGTTATTAAAGCTTTTGCTCCAATAATGCAGTTTTTTCCTATATTTGCTTTATTTAAAATTACTGCACCAATCCCAATTAAACTATTATCTCCAATGGTACATCCATGAAGCATTACTAAATGACCTACAGTAACATTTTTTCCTACTTTTAATGGGCAGCCAGGATCTGTGTGTAAAACACTACCATCCTGAATATTAGATCCCTCACCTATATGAATATTTTCTATATCGCCTCTTAAAACAGCATTAAACCAAATGCTTGTATTTTTCTCCAATGTAACATCTCCAATTATGGTTGCATTAGGAGCTACCCAATTTTCGCCAGAGTTTTTTGGTTTTTTATCTTTTAAATCATAAAACATAATTTATATATTCTTACAGTATGCCAATACAAACTCCAATATGTGATTTTGGTCAAAAAGCTATTCCATTTGAATTAAAATCAACAGATAATAAAATTCTTTCATTAGAGGATATCAAAGGAGAAAATGGAACTTTGATAATGTTTATTTGCAATCATTGTCCATATGTAAAAGCAGTTACAAAAGAAATAGTTGAAGATTGTAATGAATTAAAAAAAATTGGAATAAATTCAGTTGCAATCTGTGCAAATGATGCAGAAAATTATCCTGAAGACTCTTTTGAAAATATGATTAAATTTTCAAAAGATAATAATTTTAATTTTCCTTACTTAAACGACGAAACGCAAAATATTGCAAAAGCATATGATGCTGTATGTACGCCAGATTTTTTTGGATATAACAAAAATTTAGAACTTCAATATCGAGGAAGATTAAGAGAGTTAAGAAATCTTATACCTTTAAAAGAAGGTGAAAGTGATTTGTTAAAAGCTATGAAACAAATTGCTAATACAGGTGAAGGTCCTAAAGACCAAATTCCTAGTGCTGGCTGCAGCATAAAGTGGAAAACTAATTAATGTATTTAATTGTTACTAGATCTTTTCCTCCTGAACTAGGTGGAATGCAAAGCTTGATGTGGGGTTTATCAAGAGAGTTATCTAAAAACTTTATGATAAAAGTGTTTGCAGATTATATTGATAATCATAAAGATTTTGATGAACAAGCTTCGTTTTCAATTGAAAGAGTTGGTGGAATAAAACTTCTTAGAAAATATAGAAAAGCTCAATTAATTAATGAATTTATCAAAGAGAATAAGGTTGAAGGAATAATAGGAGATCATTGGAAAAGTTTAGAATTAATTAAAACTTCTAAAAAAAAATACTGTCTTATTCATAGCAAAGAGATCAATCATCCTAAAGGATCAAGTCAAAATAAAAGAGTTTTGAATGTTCTTAACAATGTAGAAAAAGTTATTGCTAACTCACAATATACCAAAAACCTTGCTATTGAATGTGGGGTTAATGAAAATAAAATTATTGTAATTAATCCTGGTGTTGATCCAGCTCAAGAATTAAACAAAAAATCATTGGAAAAAGTTGAAAGCTTACTAAAAGTTAAAACGCCAAGATTAATTACTGTTTCAAGATTTGATAAAAGAAAAAATCATGAAAAAGTAGTTATGGCTCTTAGAAATCTAAAACAAATTTACCCAGATATTGTCTACATTTGTATTGGATACGGTGATGAAGAAGAGAATATCAAAAAATTAGTAAAAGAATTAAATTTAGATGAACAAGTAATGTTTTTTAAAGACATAAGTGATGATTTAAAAAATGCACTAATCGCTAAATCAAATTTATTTGTAATGCCTTCTATAATTCATAAAAAATCTGTTGAAGGGTTTGGAATTGCATATGTTGAAGCAGCACAGTACGGTGTACCATCTATAGGTGGTAAAGATGGAGGTGCGGCAGATGCAATAAATCATGAAAATACTGGTTTAATATGTGATGGAAATAATCTTGATGATATTTATTCTTCAATTAATTCAATGTTAGAAAATAAAAAATATTTAGAACATGGAAAAAATGCAAAAGAATTTGCGAATAAATTTCAATGGTCAAAAATAATTGAAGAATACAAAAAAATATTAAATTGATTTCGAATAATAAATTAGCAATTTTTTTAATTATAATCTCAGTTTTTTGTGGAACATTAATGTTAACTTTTTTAAAATTAGCACAAGAGGAAGTTAATGTTTATATAGCAGGTTTTTTTAGATTTTTATTTGGTTTTCTGATTATTTTTCCTTATATGTTAAAAACTAAATTTGCAGTTTTTAAATCAAATCATCATAAAAAACATTTTCTTAGAGCAGTTTTAAACTTGCCTTCAATGCTTTTATATTTTTCAGCTTTAACAATGATGCCAATTGAAAAAGCTACTGCAATATCTTTTGTTGTTCCTTTTATAGTAACTATTTTGGCTGTTTTGTTTCTTGGAGAAAAAATTTATATCTACAGAAGTTTTGCACTGATTTTAGGATTTATAGGTATGCTGGTAATTTTAAGACCAGGTATTATTGACATCTCTATTGGAGTGTATATGGCGCTGGCATCATCTTTTATGTGGTCAATTGTGATCATAATTACAAAGACTATAACAAAAGACGATAGTTCGATTACAATTTTATCTTATGGATACTGTTATATGACTATTTTTAGTTTCCTTATTGCATTGTTTTATTGGCAAACACCTAGTCTACAAACTTTGGTTTATTTATTTTTTGCAGGTCTATCTGGTACATTGTTGCATCTTTGTATTAATCACGCTTATAAATTAGTTGATGTAAGCATGACACAACCCTATTCTTTTCTAAGTTTAGTATTTGCATCTCTAATTGGTTACTTTGTATTTAGCGAAATCCCTGATCTCTTCACTTGGATTGGTGCTAGTATTATATTTTTAGGAGTTTTCATTATGTCTTATCGTGAAATGAAGCTTAATAAAGAAATAATTAGAAAACGAATAGATATTAAATCTTAATTTTTCTTCTTAAAAGTTTTGTAAATATGCCAAACTACAATTAAAATTGTAGTAGCAAGGATACACGCAGTTAATGTTCTGTCCCACAAAAATTCCCACGAACCATTACTTAATAATAAAGATCGTCTCAAGTTTTCTTCCATCAATCCACCAAGTACAAAAGCTAATATCAAAGGTGGCATAGGGAAATCATATAATCTTAAAAAAGTTGCTACTACTGCAATCCCAATCATTAAATAAATATCAAAATTATTAAATGACATGACGTAAATGCCAGTAACAGAAAAAAATAAAATTAAAGGAATTAAATAATTTTTAGGTACAGCAAGAATTCTAGCTATATAAGGTATGAGTGGTAAGTTTAATATAAGAAGAATTACCATTCCAATATACATAGACATAATTATCGACCAAAAAATCTCTGGATTAGTCATATAAAGTCTAGGACCAGGCTGAACACCAAAACCTAAAAGAGCCCCAAGCATTACTGCTGTAGTTCCACTCCCAGGAATCCCTAAAGTAAGCATTGGCACAAAAGAACCAGAGCAAGCAGCATTGTTTGCAGTTTCTGGTGCTGATAAACCATTTACACTTCCCTTACCAAATTTTTCTTTTTCCTGATCACTAACTACATTTCTTTCCATTCCATAAGCTAAAAAAGAAGCAATTGTTGCGCCAGCTCCAGGTAAAACACCAATTAAAAAACCAATTACTGATGATCTTGGAATTGTTTTATACATTTTAGTTCGTTCTTCTTTATTAATCTTAATTGAGCCTAATTCAGTTAATGAAACTTGTTTAGCAGCAGTTGTTGGATCATTTCTCTTTAAAATAATTGTTAAAGCTTCACTCATTGCAAAAGTAGCCATCACAACTAGTACAAAGCTAATACCATCAGTTAAGTTCATATTGTTAAATGTATATCTTGTAATATCAGACAAACTGTCTTGACCAACTGAAGCTAACATTAAACCTAGAACAACCATCATCATTGCTTTTAAAAATTGTCCCTTAGATGAAAAAGCTGCAATGGCCGTTAAACCTAAAATCATCAAAGCAAAATAATCAGGTGATCTAAAAGATAAACTCACTTTAGATAAACTTGGTGCCATAAATAATAAGTAAATTGCAGATAGTGTTCCACCTGCAAATGAACTCCAAGCAGCAATTGCTAAAGCTTTTCCAGCTTTACCTTGTTGTGCCATTGGATAACCATCAAATGAAGTTGCAACTGTTCCTGGAACACCAGGGGCATTTAATAATATTGAAGAAGTTGAACCTCCAAACACTGCTCCATAATAAACTCCAGCCATCAATATTAATCCAGTTGCAGGTTCAAAACCATATGTAATAGGTATCATTAAGGCTATTGCCGTCATTGGACCAAGACCAGGAAGCATTCCAATGATTGTTCCAAAAAAACAACCAACCATTACCATTAATATGTTTTGAAGTGTAAGTGCTGTTGTTAATCCAATTAGTATTCCTTCAATCATCCCATTACTCCAATTAATTGTAAAAATGGATCTCTTAAATAAATATCAAGAATACCATGAAGCAAATACATAAAGGCAGCAACAAATGGAAAGGATAATAAAAACATTAAAATCCACCTTCGTTCTCCTAAAAAATAATATGAAGCAAATAAAAATAATGAAGTGGTTAAAAAATAACCAACTTTTAAAATTGTAGCTCCGTAAATAATTGCAATTAATATAAGTATACCAGTTTTTTTATACTCTAAATTTTTATGCTCTACTTTAATCGTATTTGGGTCTGGTAAAATAAGTTTTAATCCAGAAAAAAATAATCCTGCATAACCTAAATAAATTGGAAATGTTCTAGCATTAAATGGAGCATTTTCATCAAACGTGAAAACTTGAATTTGATAAGCTAAATATAAATAGAATGCAGAAAAAACAAAAAAGAGCAGTGATATAATTTTTGTAGTATTTATATTCACTGCTCTAATTTTAATTTCTAACCAAAGGTTAGATTACTCCTAGTTTTTTCATAAGAGCTGTCATTTCTTCAGTTTGTTTTTCTAAGAAAGAAACAAACTTACCTTCAGGGTTATAAATATTAACCCATGCATTTCTTGCTCTCACTGTTTCCCATTCAGGAGTTTTTTGTACATCGCCAAGCATTTTTGCAATTGCTGCTTTATCAGCATTGCTCATACCTGGAGGGCCAAAGAAACCTCTCCAGTTAACGAATTGTACATCGTAACCCTGTTCTTTAAGAGTTGGTGCATCTGGTGCATCAGAAACTCTTGAAGGAGCAGTAATACCAATAATTGTTACTTGATCTCTTGCACCCATCAATTCACCTAAACCAGTTGAAATGATTTGAGTTTCTCCAGATAAAAGTCCTGCTAAAGCTTTTCCACCAGCATCATAAGGAATGTATGCAACAGCATTTGGATCTGCACCTGCAGCTTGGAATGCTAAAGCACCAATTAAATGGTCCATACTTCCTCTTACTGATCCACCAGCCATTTTAATTGAGCTTGGATCTTTTTTGTATGCATCAACTACATCTTTAAAGTTTTTGTAAGGTGAGTTTTTTGCAACTGCAATAGCACCGTAGTCACCAATAACACCAGCAATCGGCACAACATCTTTATAAGATAAAGTTCCACTACCTTTTACGTAACCTTCGTGTCTAGTAATTGATCTTAATACTAATGGTGTAGATTGAACTAAAACTGTATTAGCAGGTTTAGTATTAATCATGTAAGCAAGTGCTTTACCACCACCACCACCTGACATATTTTCAAATGATGCACTTTTTAACATACCAGCTTTTGTTAAAGCTTCTCCAGTACCTCTAGCAGTTCCATCCCAACCACCACCAGCACCACCACCGATTACAAAGTGCAATTTATCAATTGCTACTGAGCTAGTAGTTGTTGCTGAGAATAATAGGATTGCTGAGAATAATACTGAAAATAGTTTTTTTATGTTTTTCATTATTTTCCCTCTCTATTTAATTTAATTGGATTTAATTTATTTTAATGACCGTTGTCTAAATAAATAAATACTATTGTTCTATTGAATAGAACAATATATTCTAATTAATAGAACATTATGAAAACTGACAAAAAAACTATTGGAGTAGATGCTGTAAATAAGGCTTTAGAAATACTAAATTGTTTTACCGAAAAAAATGAAGCTTTAACTATAACAAAGATCGCTAATATTACAGGAGATCATAAAAGTAGAATTTCAAGAATATCAAAATCACTTGAGAATTTTGGATACATTAGAAAAATAAAAAGTGGTGAATTTAAAATTGGTCATACAATCCCAAGATTATTTGAAATTTATGAAAGTAGTTTTAATTTAAAAAATTCTATTAAAGCTGAATTAGATTTCATATCATCCAAAACAAAAGAGACAGCAAGTTTTTTTGTTAGACAAAATGATGTAAGAGTATGTATCCAATCAAGTTCACCTAACAAATCAATAAGACACCAAGAAGTAATTGGAGGCAAAAAACCTATTAACAAAGGTTCAAGTGGTCATGTTTTGTCGGCTTATAATAATTTAGAAATTAAAGATAAAAATGACGTGTTAAAAAATGGATATGCTATGACTTTTGGAGAAAGAGATTCTGAAATGGCATCTATATCAGTTCCAATATTTAGAAAAAAAAATCAAATTCTTGGTGCATTAACTGTTGCTGGTCATATTTCTAATTTTAATAAAAAAAACTGTATTAACTTTCTAAATGTTCTTAGGTCATCTAGAGTAAAAATTGAAAAGAATTTAATTCAAACTAGATAATGCTAAAACAGATTAATCAAATTTTCACAGTTAAATTTATTTCTGTTTTAATTATTGCTTTTCCTAGTGCAATATTTGCAGAATATTTAAATATACCTCTAGCATGGTTTTTAGGGCCAATGATAATCACTTCAATTGCTGCATTGTCAGGACTAAAAATCATTATGCCTAAAATTGTGTTAAGTTTTATCTTGATAATTTTAGGTTTGCATATTGGAAATTACATCGATCAAAATCTATTTAATCAAATGTTTGATTGGATTTGGACTTCACTAATTATGCTAATCTACATAATAATTTGTATTTTAGTTGTTGCTAAATACCTCCAAAAATTTGCTAGTTATGGAGAAAAAGCTTCCATTTTTTCGGCAGCTCCTGGTGCCCTGGGTCCTTTAATGATTTTAGCTGAAAATGAAAAAACGGATTTATCTCAAGTTGCAACCTCTCACTTAATTAGATTGATAATTATTATAACCGTCATTCCATTTATTATAGTTAATAATACTGACAACAATGTTTTGTTAAATGATAACTTCAATTATTTAGCTCAAAATCATTTAAATTTAATTTTACTTATTGTTGTATCTTTATTTTTTATTTTTGTTTTTGATAAAATTAGAATTCCTGCTGCTTTACTATCTGGAACATTATTTGCGAGTGGTTTATTACAAATTACAGATATAGCCTCATATAAATTACCAGATGAAACGGTAAATTTTTGTCTGCTAATTCTTGGCTCTTCTGTCGGATGTAGGTTTGCTGAAAAAACTGTTAAAGAGATAGCCAATAATTCTCTTCATAGTATTGTTGCTACCACTATTTTGGTAGTATTAGGTTTGATTGCAGCCTATCTTGCGACATTCTTTGTTGATACAAATATTTTAACTTTAATATTATCTTTTAGTCCTGGAGGAATTTATGAAGTGGCAGTTATAGCAATTGCTTTTGATTTAGACCCAGACTTTGTTGCTTTTCACCATATAATAAGATTGCTTTTTATACTTTTCACAGTTCCAATATTTTTAAGAGTTTTAGAAAAAATTAAGAAATAATTTCAGAAAGTCTTTCAAAAACTTTTTCTGCTGAGAGTTTTGATAATTCAGGGGCTTGTATCGCTTTAAAGTTATCTCTTTCAATACTGACTTTAAAAGGAGTTGTATGTGAACCAAATAAAGCAACACCCTTTGATCCTAAGTGTGCGGTTATATGAGCGGGTCCAGTATCATTAGCAACGACAAACGAACTATCTTTAATCAATCCAGATAATTGCGAAATATTTAAAGCTTTACCATTATCTAAAACACATAAAGCATTTATATTTTTTGCATCTTTAATTTCATCTGGTCCAGGTGCAGTAACAACTTTAAATTTATTTTCAAATTTTTCATTTATTAAAGAGATTAGGTCGTTGTAGTAAGGCCATTTCTTTGAAGTTAAATGAGGTGAGCAAAAAGGAAAAAGTATTATGTATTTAACTAATTCATAATTATTTTTTATTTCTGAAATATCAACTGTACTCCATGAAAAGTCTGGTTTCATTGTATGATTGGTATTAATTCCTGAAGATTTTAACTGATGATCAAATCTTGAAAGAACAGAATCTTTATCAAAATCTTTTTTAGTTGTTCCTTCTGGTAGAGTTGTTTCTGTTGAACACCAGATGGTTTTGTCAGCCTTAGGAAATAATATATTTTTGTAAAATGATGTTCTGCTAGAATTTTGAAGATCATAAACTTTTGAGAAATTATGTTTTTTAATCTCTCTCATTAGTAAATATAAATAAATTAAGTTAATCTTTGACAATCTCTTATCTAGAATAACATTTGAAATATGTGGGTTTTTTTTAAATAGTTCAAAATAAGGTTTGGTTGTTAATAAATGAATTTGATCTTCTTTATGATTTTCAGAAATATCTTGAATTGCCCCACATGCTTGAGCTATATCGCCTAAAGATCCATGTTTAATAATTAAAATATTAGACATAATTCTAACAACTTAACATAGTATAAAGTTTTATGAATAAAATTATAGTCGAGGTTTCTGTTGGAGAGCTTTTAGACAAGATTTCAATATTAGAAATCAAACAAGGTAAAATAAAAGACCCAGAAAAATTAAATTTCATAAATAACGAACACTCTATTCTTAAAAATCAGTTAGAAAAAAATGTTAAGTCTGATGAGAAGCTTGAAAAATTATTTCAAGACTTAAAAGATATAAATGCCAAACTTTGGGTTATTGAAGATGATAAAAGAGATTGTGAAAAAAATAAAGATTTTGGAGAAAAATTTATAAAACTTTCTAGAGATGTTCATTTTTTAAATGATGATCGTGCAAAAATAAAACTAGAAATGAATAACCATACTGGTTCTGCTATTAAAGAAATTAAAGAGTATACTAGTTACTAAAAACTTTTGGAAACCAATCCTCCCTCATTTGATCTCCTGATTTTAAATTAATTCCATCAAATGGTGGTGATGTTGGACCACCTCTTTCAGTAAAAGTAACATCATCACCTATAAATCTCATAGAGAATGCTCTACGGGATTGAGAACTTTGATTTCCTGTGGAACCATGAACAGTTTTAAAATTAAACAAAACTGCATCACCTAATTTTAGGTCTGGAACTAATATATTTTCCTCAAATTCTTCTTTTTTTGGAAGACTCATAAATGAACTATCATCTTCATACCAAGGTTGATCGTTAGACCATTTAGTAGGTCTTAAAAGTTTTTGCCATTTATGTGATCCTAAAATTAATTTAAGGTTATTTTCTTTATTTACTTCATCTAATGGTATCCAAAAACTTCCTGTATCATCTCCATCAACACAATAATATGGCATGTCTTGATGCCAAGGTGTTTCTTTATTTGTACCTGGATCTTTAATAAAAAGATGATCATGAAAAATCTTTATAGATTTTGAATTTGTAGCCTCAGCAACTATTTGAGCTGCAGGAGAATTAAACATACAATTTTTGAATTCTTTTATTCTTTCCCAATTGCAATAATCTTCAAAAAATCTTCCCTCATTCACACTCACATTTTCCCTTCCATGTTTACTAGGGTTGTCTAAAACTTTTTGAAAACCATTTCTTAATGGTTCAATCCAATCTTGAAATGCACCTTTAATTATTATTGCACCAAGATTTTGATAATCATCAATCTGTTTTTGAGAAAGATAC
The DNA here is from genome assembly GCF_052048055.1 of Candidatus Pelagibacter sp. HIMB1485. NCBI lineage: Bacteria > Pseudomonadati > Pseudomonadota > Alphaproteobacteria > Candidatus Pelagibacterales > Candidatus Pelagibacteraceae > Candidatus Pelagibacter > Candidatus Pelagibacter sp. HIMB1485. Next base: position 133,749 of record NZ_JBNAIN010000002.1, read on the forward strand.
ATTTTATTGTTGGAAGCTATATTTTTTTTCTAAATACTTAATCACATTATGAATAACAAAAGTCATAAATAAATATATTCCACCAGCTACAATAAATACTTCAATAGGTTTAAATGTTGTTGATATGATGTATTTTGCAACACCAGTTAAGTCCATTAGTGTTACGGTGCTTGCTAATGAAGTACCTTTCATCATTAAAATAATTTCATTTCCATATGCAGGAAGTGATTGTCTAATAGCAATAGGTATTTGAATTTTATAAAATATAATTTTATTTGAAATACCTAGACTTTTTCCAGCTTCAATAATTCCTGGTTTTATAGTTTGAAATGCAGATCTTAAAATCTCTGAGGTATAAGCACCTGTATTTAATGTAAAAGCAATAATTGCACACCAATAAGGTTCTTTTAAAACAACCCATAAAACTGTTGATCTTAAATATTCAATTTGTCCTAAACCAAAGTAAATAATAAAAATTTGAACTAATAACGGAGTGCCCCTGAAAACATATGAGTATCCATAAGCAAATTTGTTAATAAATATATTTTTGTTTAATCTTAAAATTGCAAAAAATAGTCCAAGGAATAATCCAAAAAATAAAGAAGCTGATAAAAGTTTTAAAGTAATAACAGTTGCTCCTAAAAGTTTTGGAAAACTAGTGATCATTAAATCAAAATCCATTAATAACCCCTACTATATTTTGCTTCTAATTTATTAATTAACTTCATACTTATGTAAGTGAGCAATAAATATAAAACTGCTGCAAAAGAATAAAAAAATAATGGATCTCTTGTAGACCCTGCAGCAATGTAAGACTGTCTCATGATTTCAACCAAACCAGTTACTGATATTAAAGAGGTGTCCTTTAAAGTAATTTGCCAAACATTACTTAAATTTGGAATCGCAAGTCTTAACATTTGAGGAAGAATAATTTTATAAAATTTACCAAACTTGTTTATTCCTAAAACTTTTGCAGCTTCGAATTGCCCTTTATCTATTGATTGAATAGCTCCTCTAAAAACTTCTGTTGAGTAAGCTCCTGAAATTATACCAATAGCAACTGCGCCAGTGATAAATGCATTAATCTCTATATATTCGTAATAACCAAATATTGATGCAACATACATGATTGCACCACTCCCACCAAAAAATAATAAATATATTACTAATAGTTCTGGTACACCTCTAATTACTGTGGTGTAAAAATTACCTACAAAGTTTAGTGTTTTATACTTTGAAAGTTTAAGCGGAGTAAAAATTAAAGCAAAAAGAAACCCAACAAACATTGCTGTAACAGATACAGCAACTGTCATTAAGGTTGCGTAAAATAACTCATCACCCCAACCTGTTTTTCCAAATGCAAGAAGTTCCATATAGATTGGCGACTATATATTATAGTCGCCAAATCCAAAATTAATTACATAGAAGCGTCGAAACCAAAATGTTTAATTGCAAGTTTGCTAATAATTCCTTGTTTTCTAGCTTTGTTAATTGCTTTATTGAAATCTTTTAAGATTTTAGCGTCTCTTTTTCCAATAGCACTATCACTAGCTTGTCTGATTCCAACACCAACTCCATTTCCAAATGCTCCACCTGAAAAAGTTGGTCCAACTAAAACAACTGGCTTACCAGATTTATCTGCATAATCTGTAAATGCTACAGCCGCAGCAAGTGCAACATCACATCTTCCAGAAGTTAAATCTAAGTTTACCTCGTCTTGAGTTTTGTAAGTTCTAACATTCACACTCCCAACATCACCAGACTCTAAAAAGTTTTGGTGAATTGTACCTGTTTGAGTACAGACTGTTTTTCCAGCAAGAGCTCCTGTTAAAGTTTTTAGAGCTTTTTTAACATCTGACCCACCTAAAGATAAGTTGATACCCTCTGGTGTATCCATGCCTTCTAAGCTTGAACCTTTCATTACAGCAAGAGATGCAACTTCATCAGCATAACCTTGTGAGAAAGTGATAGTTTTCTTTCTTTCATCAGTGATTGACATACCGGCCATGATTGCATCGAATTTTCTCATTACTAACGCAGGTATCATTCCATCCCAATCTTGCTCAACGATTGTACACTCATATTTCATAATTTTGCAAAGCTCTTGGGCTAGCTCAACCTCAAATCCAATTAAATTGCCAGAAGCATCTTTTGAATTCCATGGAGGATAAGCACCTTCAGTTCCAATTTTAATTTTCTCAGCAGAAACATTTCCGATGATCAAAAAAGAAGCTAGAACTGTTAAAATAGTTTTTTTGAATATATTCATATTTTCTCCTTTAATTGGAATAATTATTTCACAATTTTTAGAAAGAAAAAAGAAAAATTAATGATTTATTGATGACGAAAAATTCCAAGCACAATCAAAACTTGGTATGTAAACTCTAGATAATTTAGCATTACCAAAATTTTGATTAAATACATTTAACCAGTTATCAACTTGCTTAGGTTTTTTATCTTGGCTACCAACTTGAGCTGTAATTACTCCTTTTGGTTTTAATATTCTAACCAAAGAATCCATATTTTTTGCAGCTAAGTCGATGCAAAACTGGTCATCATTTAGATCTACAAAAATATGATCGTAAGTATCATCAGCTACTGATTTAATGCTTTCAAATGCATCTCCCCATACACATTTAACTGAATTTTTTTCTGTAGCTTTTTTTCCAATATCACCAAGATGTTTATTACAAACATCTACAACTTCTGGATCTAACTCATACCAATCGATAAAATTAAAATTTTTAGAAATACATTCTCTTGCAACTCCACCATCACCTCCTCCGATTATAGCTACCCTTTCATTATCTTTGTTTAGATTTAAACCTGAACCAACAAATGTAGAGCTGTATAAGTGTTCATCTGTTGCAGCAACTTGGATTTCACCATCTATAAATAATGATTTTCCAAACTGCTCAAGATCTAAAATTTCAATATGTTGACCAACTTTAGATTTAAAATCTTCTAAAACATCATTTACAACATAAGATTTTTGCAAACCTGGAGAGCTATAAATGTCATGATATAGTGATTTTGTGTCTCTATTAAATTCTTTTTTAACAATTCTTGTATGTTCAAATTCTTTTTTAATTATATCAATTGCAACTGATGGACTTACTTTTCCACAAGTAAAAAAATCAAAACTAATAATTCCTTTTTCAGGAAATGTATGAAAGCTAATATGACTTTCTGCTAAAAGAGCCAATATTGTGAAACCTTGAGGCTCAAATTTATATTTTGAAATATTTAGTATTGTTACTTTTGCAGCTTTTGCAATTTCATGAATTATTTTTTCATAAACAGAGGGTTCGTACTCTTTTGTGGTTCCAATGATGTCTAAAGTTATGTGCTCTCCAACTTTGGTCATTAGCTATCCTTTTTATAATTTTTAGCTTTGGATAAAACTTTATTCATTTCTGCAATAGAAAGAATTCGCGGCTTACCCAATTTCAGGCTCGTTATATACTGAAGCGATATATTTTCAACCTCTTCAGCTAACTCAAAAGCTTTTGGTAAATTATCTTCAAATGCAATCTGACCGTGATTTGCAATTAAGCAAGCTTTTCTACCTTTTAAAGCTCTTAAAACATTTTTGGATAACTCTCTTGTTCCAAAGGTTGCATATTTTGCACATTTAATGTCATGGCCACCAGCCATTGCAACCATGTAATGAAAAGAAGGGATTCCTTTATTATGAGTAGATACAGCAGTTGCATTTGTTGAGTGAGCGTGAACAATTGCTTTAGCATCTTTTTTATTTTTATAAATATCTTGATGAAATTTCCATTCTGAAGATGGAATACCTTTTTTCTTGTCAAACTTACCATCTAATGAAACGAAAACTATATCTTTACTTTTTAAAGTTGAGTATTTTTTTCCAGAAGGGGTAATTAGGAAACCATTTTTATACCTTACTGAAATATTTCCAGATCTTAAAGCTGATAATTTTTTTGTATTCAACATTTTTGAATATCGAATAATTTCAGAAATTAAATTTTTCATTTAAATAAGTTTTTTAGTCCATTGGTGGAAGCTTCGCATACTCCTCTCTCAGTAATAAATCCACTTACATATTTTGCAGGAGTTACATCAAAAGCTAAATTCATTGCTTTACTTTTTTGTGGGTATATCAAAACTTTCTTAACTTGATTGTTTTCATCAATACCCTCAACATGAGACAATTCCTCAAAATTTCTTTCTTCAATAGGAATGTCTTTTGCATCTTTAATATTCCAATCAATTGTTGAACTTGGAAGTGCAACATAAAAAGGAACTTTATTATCATGTGCAGCTAAAGCTTTTAGATAAGTTCCAATTTTATTACATACATCTCCATTTGATAAAGTTCTATCTGTTCCAACAATACACATATCAACTTCCCCTCTCTGCATTAAGATACCTCCAGTATTATCAGCAATAATTGTATTTGGAATTTCTTCTTCGTTTAGCTCATATGAAGTTAAATTTGCACCTTGATTTCTTGGTCTTGTTTCATCTACCCAGACATGAACTGGAATTCCTTTTTTATGAGCGTGATAAATAGGTGAAGTCGCTGTTCCCCAGTTAATAGTTGCTAACCAACCTGCATTACAATGAGTTAAAATATTTACTGTACTTTTTTTCTTATTGTAAATTTCTTCAATTATTTTAAATCCATTAATACCTATATTCTCACAAAACTTTTCATCTTCATCACAAATATCTTTAGCTTCTTTTAAAGCTATATCTAAAATTTGATCACTATTGATGCCAGATAACTTTTTCATCATACGATCAACTGCCCATTTTAAATTTATAGCAGTAGGTCTTGATTTAATTAATTCTTCTGAACATTTGTTTATAAATTCTTGAGAGTTGTCCTCATGAATAGCTAAAACTATTCCGTAGGCAGCTGTTGCCCCAATTAAGGGAGCACCTCTAACTTCCATAACTTTGATTGCATTTATTGCATCTTTAACTGATTTAAGACCTTTTATTATAAATTGATGTGGAAGTTTTGTTTGATCAATTATTTTTACTATTTTATCCTCGTACCATATTGTTCGGTATTCTTTTCCTTTAATTATCATTTACTTAAAACTCTACCCGCAACCGTTTTTAACTTATCTATTGTTTTTTGGGTTCGTTTTTCCGGAGCAGTAATAATAGCTACATCTAAGCAATTATTGGTTGGATCATTTGGATCTATATGGTTCTCAAAATTATCAATTAAATTTTTTATCATAACTTTTGCTTTTTCAGCATTTCCTAATAAAACTTTAATCACTTGTTGAACATCAACATTTTCATGATCTGGATGCCAACAATCAAAATCTGTTACCATTGAAACTGATGCATATCTAATTTCAGCTTCTCTTGCGAGTTTTGCTTCAGGCATATTGGTCATGCCTATTACATCGGCTTTCCAAGATCTATATAAATTAGACTCTGCTAATGTTGAAAATTGAGGTCCTTCCATAACAACATAAGTTCCATTTCTTTGATATTCTATATTGGATTTTTTAATCGCATCTTCACAAGCATTCATTAGTCCATTCGATGTAGGATGTGCCATCGATACATGAGCAACGATTTCATCATCAAAAAAAGTTTTTACTCGTGCAAAAGTTCTATCAACAAACTGATCAACAATAACAAATTTTCCAGGTGGTAAATCTTCTTTCAAAGATCCTACAGCTGAGACTGAAACAATATCAGTAACACCTAGTTGTTTAAGTGCATCAATGTTTGCTCTAAAATTTATATTCGATGGAGAAACAAAATGCCCTCTTCCATGTCTAGGTAAAAAATAAACTTCTTTATTATTGTAATTTGTCTTTAATATTTGATCAGATGGTTTACCCCAAGGCGTATTGATTTCTAATAATTCTCTTTTTGTAAATTCTTCAACATCATAAAGTCCACTTCCACCAATTATTCCCAATTTATTTGTTGTCATAATTTAAAATATATTTATTTATAAATAAGTATTATGAATTTAAAAGATCATATTAGATCGATTCCCGATTATCCTAAAAAAGGCATTCTATTTAGAGATATAACTACCTTAATTAAGAATGAGGAAGCTTTTGCTGAAAGTATTAATCAAATTATTGAAAGATCTAAAAAATATAAAATTGACAAAATTGCTGCAATAGAATCTAGAGGTTTTGTATTTGCCTCTGCGGTTTCTTATATTCTTAAAAAACCTTTCATAATGTTAAGAAAAAAAAATAAATTACCAGCTGAAGTGCATTCAGTAGATTTTGAATTGGAGTATGGAACTGCAACTATTGAAGTTCATAAAGATTCTATTCAAAAAGATGAATCTGTTTTGATAATAGACGATTTAATTGCAACTGGAGGTACCGCTGAAGCTGCTGCTAAATTAGTAGAAATGTGCGATGCTAAAGTAAGTGCATTTGTTTTTGTCATTAATCTATTTGATTTAGGAGGGTCTAATAATTTAATAAAGAAAAATTACAAAGTAGAAAATTTAATTGATTTTCCAGGTCATTAAAAAAATTAATTTAATCTAATAATTAATTAATTTAAAAAACAACTAAAATGATTAACAACTTAAAAATTAATCAACTTTTTACAGAGGCATTTGAATTTTATAATGAACAAAAATTAGAACAGTCTAAAAGTAAATATGAAGAAATTATTGAATTAGACCCTTTAAATTTACAAAGTCACAATAACTTAGGATTGATACATAAACAAATTGGAAATTTTGATGAAGCAATAAAGTTATTTAATAGAGCAATTAAAATAGATGCATCATATCAAAATGCATACAATAATCTCGGTATAGTTTTCCTAGAAAAAGGTAATTTCTATAATGCAATTGATAATTTTAAAAAGCTAATAAGTATCAACTCACATCAATTTGCAGCTTATTGTAATTTAGGTTTATGTTATGAAAAAATAAATGAAGCAGAAAAAGCTATTCATGCATACAATATGGTACCTAGTGAAGACAAAAATTATTTAAACGCTCAATATAATTTGGGGCTTTTATATTTTAAAATTAAACAATATAAAAAAGCAATTAAAATTTTTAAGAATATTAATTTTAAAAAAAGTCAAAGCTATCTTTTAAAAAGCTTATATGAGTTAAATGATAAAGAAAAATTATCAAAAAAACTTGATATTGAAATAAAGAATAAAAATATTAATGCCTTAAATGGTTCTATTATATATTTATCAAAAAATAAATTTGGTATTAGAAAAAAAAATTTATTTTGTGAAAATCCATTAGATTTTATTCAAGTAATTGACTTAAATGAAATATGTGATTTTAAAGATTTGTTTGTAAAAACGAGTAAGAATATTATTGAAAGCGATGAATTTAAAATTAATCCACAACCTTTATTAATTAATGGTGTTCAGAGTGCAAATAATATTTTTTTTAACAAAAATAATAATATTCCAAAAATAAAAAAAGTAATCGATACTGAAATTCAAAATTACTATAAGAAATTTTTAAGAAGCGAGGAAGGTTTTTTGAAAAATTGGCCTAGAAATTATTATATAGATGGATGGTTAATTAAAATGAAGAGTGGTGGCAATATAAAACCTCATATTCATGAGCATGGGTGGTTAAGTGGAAGTATTTATATAAATGTTCCAAAAAAAATGGATTTAAATAGTGGAAATCTAGTTGTGTCTCTTGATGATAAAAAGAAAGAAGATTTAGAAAATTCTCAGAATTCAAATTTTAAAATTATTAATTTAAAAACTGGTACTTTATGTCTTTTTCCCGCATCTTTATTTCATTACACAATACCTTTCAAATCTGACGAAGATAGAATCGTTCTCGCTTTTGATGTGATTGCGAATTGATATAGTTTTTGGAATGGTAGCGGGAAGTGGGATCGAACCACTGACCTCGGGCTTATGAGTCCCGCGCTCTAACCAACTGAGCTACCCCGCCATAAAAAATCTTACTTTTATTATAAATCAATAATTTTTCAATAAACTTTTAATCTAAACCAAAACTAATTATTTTTAAAATTAGTTTGTTTCAATGGTTTAAAGATAATTTCTGCTGGATATTTAACTTTTTCAATTTCTATTGAAATATTTCCATTTAAAAGTTCATTATCTGAATAGTCGTTATTTATATAACCAAATGCTAGATTTTTTTTAAAGTTAAAAGAATAATTACCTGATGTAGTTCTTCCAACTATTTTATTATCTTTATAAATTGGTTCATCATGAAGTAGAAGAGGTTTTCCAGGTTCATTATTTTTAAGGACAAACATAGCAAATTTCCTATCAACTTTTTTATCTTTAATTTTTTCCAGTGCTTCTCGACCTATGAAATTAAAATCTTTTTTATAACTAATTGTAAAATTAAGACCCGCTTGATATTGATTTTCTTCAGGTGAAATGTCATGACCCCAATGTAAAAAACCACTTTCCATTCTCATTGTATCTAGTGCATGCATTCCACAATTAGATAAATTATATTTTTTACCTTTTTCTATTAATTTCTCATAAATATTTTTAGAGTCTGAAATTTTAACATAAAGTTCATACCCTAACTCACCAACATAAGATAATCTTTGGGACCATATTTTAATTCCATCAATTTCTATATATTTTGAATTTGCAAACTTAAAATTTTCATTGCTAAAATCATCTGAACTTAAATCTTGCAACAACAGTCTGCTCTTTGGTCCAAATATTCCAAATACACAATAATCATCAGTAACATCAATTAACTCAACATCTTCAGATAGATGCTTTTTAATATGAAACTTATCTCTTTCTCTTGTTGCCGCAGAACTAATTATTCTAAAATGATTTTGATCAATACAAACTACTGTAAGATCTGTTTCAATTCCTCCATCATTATTAAGCATATGAGTATAAGTACATTTTCCAGGTTCCTGTTTTATATTTGATGTACAAATTCTCTGAAGATCTTCATAAGCTTTATCAGATTTAATTTCGAATTTAGAAAACGGAGATAAATCATATAGACCAACATTTGTAAGAGTATTGTTAGTCTCGTATTCAACTGATGGATACCAATTTTGATAGTTATAACTGTATTCATACTCAGCTTTTTCTCCATCTAAAGCAAACCACATTGGTCTTTCGTATCCAGCAGAAACTCCAAAGCATGCCCCAAAACTTTTCAATTCATCATGGTATGGTAGTTTTTTTACATTTCTTGATGTTTTGTGTTGTTTATAAGGCCAATGCATTCCATACAAATCCCCAAGTGACTCCGTGATACGATCTTTAATAAAACCTAATTCTGAATGAAACTTTTGAAATCTCTTTATATCATAATTAAAAATATCTTCATTGATATGACCAGTCATTAACCATTCTGCAGTTACTTTTCCAACTCCGCCTCCACTACCAATACCAATGCTATTCAAGCCACAACTAACAAATAAATTCTTAACCTCAGGAACTTCACCCAATAAAGAATTTGTATCAGGCGTAAAAGACTCTGGCCCAGAAAAAAACTTTCTAATTCCAGCTTGCTCTAAAACTGGAAATCGTTTCATCGATTTTTCTAAATATGGTTCAAAATGATCAAAATTTTCTGGAAATTCACCAAATGAAAAATCTTCTGGAACTTTATTAGTGTTATTAAATGCTGGGATTGATTTACCTTCAAATATTCCAATTAAAAGTTTTCCAGCATCTTCTTTAATATAAGTACTACTGTCAAAATCTCTTATTACAGGTAATGTTGGTGAAAGATTTTCAATTGGCTCTGTAATTACATAGAAGTGTTCTGCAGGGTACAAAGGAATACTTACTCCTATTCTTTCTCCAATTTGTCTGGACCACATACCTGTTGCAAGAACCACATATTCACATTCAATATCTTGCCCATTAACTCTAACACCACTAACTCTACCATTTTTAGTTAATATTGTTTCAACAGGTGATTGTTCAAATATTTTTGCACCACCTAATCTTGCACCTTTTGCTAACATGTGTGTAACACCACTTGGATCAGCTGCACCATCACCAGGCATTAATACTCCACCTTTTAAATCTTCTGTGTACATAATTGGATAATTTTTCTTTATTTGATCTTTATCTAAAATCTTAATATCAACATCATATAATTGAGCCGTAGTTGCCTGTCTTTGAAGCTCTTGCCATCTAGCATCTGTTTGAGCAATAGATAAAGCTCCGTTAATTCTTAAACCAGCCGAGTGATCAACTTCTTTTTCTAATTTTTTATATAAATCTAAAGTATATTTTCTAATTTTTGTAACTGCAGCTGTTGGACCTAACTGACTAACTAATCCTGCTGCGTGCCAAGTTGTACCTGATGTTAATTGATCTCTTTCTAAAAGAACAACATCTTTCCAACCAAATTTTGTTAAGTGATAAGCAACAGAGCAACCAATAACTCCACCTCCAACAACAACTACCTTTGTGCTAGAAGGATACTTTTTTTCCATTACTAATGTTTGACAGCTTCTCCTGGATCTACAAAGTTGTGACCAAACACATCTGCAACTGCTTTATAAGTTACCATTCCTTTATGAACATTTAATCCAGCTAAAAAGTTTTTATCTTCACTTAATGCTTTTTGATAACCATTGTTAGCAAGTTTAACTAGATAAGGTAATGTTGCATTATTTAATGCTAATGTTGAAGTTCTTGGAACTCCACCTGGCATATTTGCTACACAATAATGAACAACATCATCAACAATATAAGTTGGTTCGCCGTGAGTAGTTGGTTTGCTTGTTTCAACACATCCACCTTGATCAATTGCAACATCAACTATTACAGAGCCTCTTTTCATACTTTTAATCATATCTTTAGTAACTAATTTTGGAGCCTCCGCACCTGGAATTAAAACCCCACCAACCAATAAGTCTGCTTCAGAAACTAATTTTGGAAGATCAATTTTATCACTTTGCTCTGGAATAATTTTGTCACCAAACATCTCTACTAATTGTTTTAATCTAGCCTCTGATTTATCAACGATATGAACTTTAGCTTGCATTCCTGTTGCAATAACTGCAGCGTTTTCACCTACAACACCACCACCTAAAATTACAACAGTTCCACCGGTAACGCCTGGAGCACCTCCCAACAAAAGTCCTCTTCCACTTTGATTTTTTTCTAAACAATGAGCACCAGCTTGTACTGACATACGTCCTGCAACTGCACTCATTGGGGCTAATAATGGTAATCTCCCATTATCATCTGTTACTGTTTCATAAGCTATATTTACACTCTTTGATTTAATTAAGCCTTCAGTTAATTCTTTCGCTGCTGCTAAATGAAGATAGGTATAAACGATTTGATTTTCTCTAATCATATCAACCTCAACTTTTTGAGGTTCTTTAACTTTTACAATTATATCTGCATCATTAAAAATATCAGCTGCAGTGCTAGCTATTTTTGCGCCTGCATTTGTATATTGATCATTTTCAAATCCAGCTTCAAACCCACCATTGTTTTCAACAATAACTTCGTGACCTTCCGAAACTAAAGTTTTAACACTCTCTGGTGTTAACCCTATTCTGTTTTCTTGAGGTTTTATCTCCTTAGGTACGCCTATCTTCATAAGCACTCTCCATGTCTTTAAAAAAAACTAATTAGTTCTTTTGGTTTTTTTGATAGTTCGTAATACCTGTTCTTAGTTTATCAATAATCTCATCTATATGTTTTTCTTCACATATAAATTGAGGAGCGATAATTAGACAGTCACCAGTTGCTTTAAAGTTTACTCCTGCTTCATAACAAGCTTTAAAACATTCATAACCTGCTTTACCTGGTTTGGTATTCATTTTCATATCAATACCACCCATCATTCCATAACCTCTTATGTTCTCAACAGACTCTAAGTCTTGAAGAGAAAATAATCCTTTTTGGAAATAAGGTGCTAAATTTTTTGCTCTGTTAAAAATATCTTCTTTTTCAAAAATATCTTGAACAGCTAAACCTGCTGCTACTGCAACTGGAATTCCTGAATAAGTATAACCATGAAATAATTCAACAGATCCCATTGGAGAAGCATCCATTACTGCATCATAAATTTCATCTTTACATGCAACTACACCCATTGGAACGACACCATTAGTTGTTGCTTTAGCCATAGTCATTAAATCTGGAGTAACACCAAACTCATGACTTGCAAAAGAAGAACCTGTTCTTCCCCATCCAGTAATCACTTCATCAAATATCAAAAGAATCCCATGCTTGTCACAAATTTCTCTTAATCTCTGTAAATATCCTTTTGGTGGAACTAACGTACCAGTAGATCCAGCAATTGGTTCTACGATACATGCTGCAATATTTTCTGGTCCAAAGTTACTTGCAATTCTCTCTAGATCATCTGCAAGATCTCCTCCTGTTTCAGGCTGACCACTAACAAATTTATGTTCTGGTAAATGTGTATGCCTCATGTGTTGAACACCTGGCATTAAAATACTTGCAAATGTTTTAACATTGTTAATCATTCCACCAACTGAAACACATCCAATGTTCATTCCGTGATAACCTCTTTCACGTCCTACAAATCTAAATCTATGAGCATTTCCTTTTGCTCTATGATAAGCAATTGCGATTTTAATTGCTGTTTCAACAGCAGTTGAACCACAAATAGTGAAAAACATTTTGTTTAAATCACCTGGAGTGTGTTTTGAAATTTTTGTAGCTAATTCAAATGATCCACCAAAGCCTTGTTGAAATGGTTGAGCATAATCAAGAGTCTCTAATTGTTTAGTAACTGCTTCTGTAATTTCTCTTCTTCCATGTCCTAATGGATTACAAAATAATCCTGAGCTCGCATCAATTTGTGTTTTTCCATGGTGAGTTTTTAAATAAACTCCTTTTGCTTCAGTAATTAATCTTGGGTTTGCTTTGAAATCTTTATTCGATGTAAATGGCATCCAATGTTCATTTAATGAATTTGGAACTGAAGTTCTTGTTTCTGAGCTCATAAAATTTTTTTCTCTCTTTATTAACTGTTATAAATATTTCCAACTATTAGACTAAATCAATTAGTTTGCTAGAAATATTTTGACCACCCAAAATGATGCGTCATAAGTATACAACTTTTAATTGAACTTATCTTTTTGTTTTACAACCGCTCAAAATTGAATTTAAATAACGATAATTTAATTAAATTAACATAGGGGAATAAATGAAAAAAATACTAAGTTTTATTCTAGGATCTATTTTTGCTCTTAACCTTTCAATTTCAGTTGCAAATTCTGCAGCTACTGAAGTTAGAGTTGCATACTTTCTAGAATGGCCAAGTCCAAATCTAGAGGACATGCAGAAGAAAAATTTTGCAAAAGCTCTTGGTGTACCAGTTAAGTGGACAAACTTCACTAACGGTGGAGCTATGACTGATGCAATGTTAGCAGGAGATATTGATATTTCTTACTCACAAGGTTTAGTACCTTTCATTAACGCTGTAAAATCTAACGCGCCAATAAAATTAGTTGATATCGCAATGGAATACGGAATGGGTGGAACTACTTGTGTAACATCAAATGCATCTGGAATTACAAAAGCTAACGCTACTGAATTAGAAGGTAAAAAAGTTGCTGTTCCACTAGGAACAATGGCTGAATACGTTTTTGATGAAAGTATGAAAGTTGTTGGTGCTGACAGAGGCAAAATGGATATCATTCAAATGGACCCAGAAGAAGGTGCTGCTGCATTAGTAAGTGGTGATGTTGTAATGGCATGTTTATTTGGTGGTAACTCTATTAAAGCAGCAACTGCAGTTGGTTCAAGATTATTAACTGTAGATGAAGCAAGAGCTGCTGGTATCTTAGGTATAGATATCACATCTGTTACAGATAAATTCATGAAAGAAAATCCAGGAATGCTAAGAACTTTCATCGAAGTAACTCACGAAGCAAACGACAGATACAGATCAGGTAAATCTGATATGAATTCTATGGCAAAAGCTTCTGAAATGAAAGTTGCTGATATGAAAGAAACTTTAAGTGGATTTAAATTCTTAACTCCAGAAGAAACTAAAGCATCTATGGAGAGCGGAAACTTAGATGGTTTCTTAAAAGGAATGGGAACTCCATCTGGTAACGTAGACACAAGTTTCTTACCTTTATAATTTTAAAGGTTTAAAACTTTTTAAATAGGCACTGATTTAAAAATTAGTGCCTATTTTTTTTAAAAAATTTCTAATATAAGGGCGCTATGAGTGATCTTGTTTCTCAAAATCTAAATATGATTTTTAAAACTCCAAAAGGAGAAACAGTTCATGCATTAAAAGATGTTAGTTTTACTTTAAAAAAAGGAGAACTACTTACTGTTCTTGGCCCATCTGGTTGTGGAAAAACAACTTTATTAAATATTACTGCAGGATTTTTAAGACCTACTTCAGGAAAAATTACTTTAAACAACAACGAAATAGATGGACCTGGTGTTGAACGAGGAATGGTGTTTCAACAAGGTGCTTTATTTGAATGGTTAACAGTTGCTGAAAACGTAAACTTTGGTCTTCGTATGAAAAGTGAAGATCCAGAAGTAACAGCAAAAAAAGTTGAAGAATGGTTAGATATAGTTGGACTAAAAGGATTTGGTAACACCCCAACCTATCAATTATCAGGTGGTATGCAGCAAAGAGTTGCTCTTGCAAGATGTTTGATCAATGATCCTGATTTAATTTTAATGGATGAGCCATTAGGTGCCTTAGATGCATTAACAAGAGAAAAGATGCAGTCTTTAGTTTTAAAAATTTGGAAAGAAACTGGAAAAACAATTATTTTAATTACTCACTCTGTAGAAGAAGCTCTTTTACTTGGTGAAAGATTATATGTAATGGCGCCAAGACCTGGAAGAATACATAAAGAGTACAATCTTCCATTTGCTGAAATGGGTCTTACTCAAGATTTAAGAGAAATTAAAAAAAATAAAGAATTTTCATCTACTAGAGAAGAAATTTTATCCATGATCTGGAATATGGAAGAAGAGATAATGGGGAAAGATAGTTAATGTTAACCCAATTTGTAACAATACTAATTATCGTTTCTGTTATTGGATGTGTTCTTTATGGAAGAAGATTAATTAGAACTGAAAAAGTAGATGCTGTTTTTGGAAATCCAGAAAGAGCTAAAGGTGGAACACACTGGGTAATTGTTGGAAGTAGTGCAATCTTAATGCTCTGGCTTTATTATTCATGGGATATTGCAAAAGGTTTTTATCCAAAATCAGCAAATGAATTATGTCAGGTTGCTAAAATTAATGAGTCTTTGTTAGGTTTAAAATATCAATTCCCTATTGAAGAAAGAGAATTCAAAAGTACATCCATTATTAAAATTGAAAATAAAAATCTAGTAAAAATTGCAAATGAAATAAATGGATCTCCTGATCTAAATGATCAACAAAAAACAATTCTTGTAAGCTACATTGATAGAACTTCTAAATTAATTCCACTTTTAACAAGTGAAGAATTAATGGAAATGGATACCAAAATTAAACTTCAAGAAATAACAGAGGAAATAAAACTTCTAAGTTCAAACTTCAAAAAGAAAGATTATCCTTTTGAGACAGATGCACAAAAAAATGAAAGACAAAAACTTATTGATGAGCAAGGTGGTTGGGGAATTACTACAATAGACGCTGGAAGTGGTTCTATTGAAAATACAATTGAAATACCAACTGCACCTCAAACAAATAAAGGTTTAAAATTTCATGCAGCTGCAGCAGAATTAAAAAAAATTGACGACAAGTTTTTTAAATTAAAAAATCATAATCCACCTTTCAAAAACTCAATTAAACAACTTAAAGATGACATTAAAGCTTACAGAAAAGGTTTAGATGACAGTGAAGAGATAGCTTCTGACTATGCAAAAAATATTGTTAAAATTGCAAGAAGAATAGAATTTGCAAGTATCTACCCTCCTAATGCATTAAATGAAATGCAAGCAGCAATCATAGAATTTGATGAGTTACAAAATAAAGAACAAGCTGGATTAAGATTAATCGATATACTTTTATTTCCTGCTGGAACAATTGTAGCAAGTGGACCTACTTGTTCAGAGCAAGGTTCTGGTAGATGGTTACCTAAACCATCTGATACTTTTAATAAATTTGTATTGATGTCTAAACCAAGTGTTGGATACAAAAATGTTCCTCTTTTATGGATTGAAATGGTTGATGTTAGTAAAATGATTGGCTTCGTTTTACCAGATTGGATAGCTGATATTTTGCCAGGTGAATATCCGGTTCATACAAAAGATGGAATAGTTAAAGAGAACTTTAAAAGCAATGTTTTAAAAGTTGTTACTGGTGACTTTAAATTATTCAAAGTTCCTGTTCCATACGGACATATCTGGGACTCTTTTATGAGGGTATTTTTAGGATTAGTGTTTGGAATTATTATTGGTGTTCCATTAGGATTATTTATGGGTCTTAATAGATTTGCAAAAGGTTTCTTTGATCCATTAATTGAACTTTATAGACCCGTTCCCCCACTTGCTTGGGCTCCATTAATTATTTCTGTACTTGGAATTGATAACTCTGGAAAAATATTTTTATTATTTATGGTCTCTTTATCTATCATGATTATTTCAGCAAGAGCTGGAGCATCAGGAACTCAATTATCAAAAATTCATGCTGCTCACTCATTAGGAGCTACAAAAAAACAAATCTTAAGATATGTAATTTTCCCAAATTCTCTTCCAGAAATTCTAACAGGAATAAGAGTTGCGGTTGGTATGTGCTGGGGAACATTGGTTGCAGCAGAATTTTTAGCTGGAACAACTGGTATTGGTTTCGTTGAAAACGTTGCTAAAAAATACTTCCAGTACGAAGTTATATGGATAACAATATTTATAATGGGTCTTCTTGGTTT
Organism: Candidatus Pelagibacter sp. HIMB1485; assembly: GCF_052048055.1. NCBI lineage: Bacteria > Pseudomonadati > Pseudomonadota > Alphaproteobacteria > Candidatus Pelagibacterales > Candidatus Pelagibacteraceae > Candidatus Pelagibacter > Candidatus Pelagibacter sp. HIMB1485. The sequence goes on from NZ_JBNAIN010000002.1 coordinate 150,565, forward strand.
GTTGTTTGATGTAACTTTAAGAAAAATAATCGATAAAACTATACCTTGGAGAGGTAAAGGTTAATTAGCTTTTATTTTAAAGTTAGACTTTTTTAATAAAACTTATTGCAGCACCAACGGTAGTTAAAAATCCAGCTAATGGCAAAATTGCAACTGCATATTTTTTAGGCATATAATTTGGTTTGAACTCAATACCCTGCATACTAATTTCAAAGTACCACATTTCCCAATACTTCCCTCTCATACCCTCTACAAGTTCAATTCCATATATAATTAAGACGATACCAATTATCATAATCATAACTTTCCAGAACTGACGAATATACAAGGAAACTCTCTCAGGTAATTTTTCATATATTAAATTTAAAGCTACATGTTCATTATCTCTAGCTGTCAAAGAGAGTGCTATAAACATCAGCCAAATATTACTTAATACTGTTAGTAGGTCTCCCCATACAGGAGGATTATTAAAAACATATCTCATCGTAACGTTATAAAGAGTAAAGCCAACCATCGCCGCCAAAAATATTGAGCACATAGCTTCGAGTATCCTATGAACAAAACGATCAATACTATTCAAAAATTTCATCATTAATTACTCAATAGATTAGGAAGAAACATTGTTAATTCTGGAACAACCAAGATAAAAAATAAAAGTAAAAAAAGTCCAACCAGGTAAGGAATTAAAGCAACAGCTACTTTTTCTAAACGAACTTGTGCTATTGTTGCAGATGTAAAGTACGCAACGCCAACTGGTGGTGTAACTGACCCAATTAAAAACCCTACTATTACAACGATTGCAGCTTGTACCTCTGGAAAACCTGCTTGAGACATAACATTCACAAGTACTGGGCCAACAATAATAATGTTTACTGCTGAATCCATTACGGTTCCAAGAAGAAAAATAAACAATATTAATGCTAAAATAAATAATATTGGAGAATCCGCTAAACCTAAAAGCCAAGTTTCAAGGTCACCAATTGCTCCAAGTGAGGTAAGTAACCAACTAAAAGGTCCTGAAGCAGCTATGATAATAAAAACCATTGCTGAATTACGGAATGCTCTACGAAAAGCACCTGTGCAATCTTTCCATTTGATAGTTCGGTATACAAATACGCCTGTAAACAATGCAACTAAAGCAGTGATAGCACCTGCCTCAACAACCGATGCGACACCTCCCATTACTGAACCTACCAATACCAAAGGTATCAAAAGAGCAAATGAAGAACGATACAATTCTTTACCAGCTCGACGAACTGAGAACGGCTGATCACTACGCTCGAAATTATATTTAACTGCAAAGTAATGATTGATTACCATTATCACAACACCAATCAAAATACCTGGAACAATCCCAGCAGCAAATAAAGATGCAATTGAAATTTCAGTTGCGTTAGCAAGAACGATCATCATGATACTAGGTGGAATAATTCCTCCTATTGTGGAACTTACACCTGTAACCGCAGCTGAAAATGCTGCAGGATAACCTGCTTTCTTCATAGCTGGTAAAACTAACGCTCCAACGGTTGCTGTATCTGCTACAACAGAACCATTCATGCCTGCAAAAAACATACTCACAAGAACATTAACTTGAGCCAACCCTCCTCTTATACGTCCAATTAATGCTCTACTTAAAGCAACTAAACGGTCAGTAATTGTTGCGCTTGTCATCAGCTCACCTGTTAACATGAAGAATGCAATGGCGGTCAATGGAACCGAGTCTATAGCGGTAAACATTTGACTAGGAATTAAAACAAGAGGAACAGCATCTGTTAATAGAATATAAACAAATGGTATCAGTATTAATATAAAGCCAATTGGAGCTCCTAATAAAATTAGCAAAAGAAGTACGACAAGTAAAATAATACTTTCCATAGATATTTATAAGTTATGATTTTTTTTAGGTAAAGACCATCTAATTCTAAAATAGAACTAAATGGTCTTCACAAAGTTTTAATTGAAGATTTATAGAGCTCCAGCTGCTTCTAACTGAGCTACAAATCCATCCATACCTTGTTCTAGAAGTACTCTTTTAGCTACTTCTGGTTCAAAAGTACCCTTAGCATCTAACCAAGCACCGATTGCACCAGCTCTCCACTTAGTCATTTCTGCTTCTGTTGGAACATACCACTCTTTAGCAGATGCTTTAATTGCATCTTCACCATTTTTAATCCAAGCGTTATCCAACTCGTTTACTTTTTCTCCATAAGCATCAGCTGCTTCGTGTAACCATTTTCTTTGTTGGTCAGACAATGCATTATACTGTTTAGCATCCATCGCTAAAATATTTCCAGACCACATTCCTCCGATCTCAGTGAAATATTTTGCAACTTCATGAAGTTTTGCTACATGCTGCCATGGAGTAGCAACATACTGACCTTCAACTACACCTGATTGAAGACCTTGATATAATTGACTCCAGTCATAAGGTGTTGGTGTTGCACCCCAATTTTTAACTAGCATGAACTCAACTGGACTTTTAGTAGTTCTCCATTTAAGTCCTTTCATATCATCTGGTTCGTGAACGGGTTTTGTTGCATTTCCAAGCTGTCTAAATCCTCCACTTGAATATACAGAAAGGCAAATGTGACCAGCATTTTCAAGAGCTAGTTTACACTGTCTTTCAGCTAACCATTCATCTGATATTCTTTTAGCATCCTCTAATGATTTGAAAATAAAAGGCAAATCGAAAATTGCTAATTCAGGACCAAAGTTACCATAGTTTGCAGTAGAACTAGTCCACAAAGCTATAAGCCCTTGGTTAGCTTGTTCACCACATTTTTGTTCTGCGCATAAGCTTCTTTGGTAGTGAGGTTCAATTTTCATTTTACCTCCAGATGCTTTCTCCATAGCTGGTATTAAAGCCTGATCGATTGCGTCGCCAATTGGCATGCCCAATCTACCAGTAGTTCCAAGCTTAAGAGTTACTTCTGCATAAGCAGCTTGTGCAAAGAAAATAATCGCAACCACTTTAATAAGTGTCTTGCTTATTGTTTTAATAAACATTTTATTTATCTCCTCTTAGTTAGTTAAAGTATCAATTTAAATTAATTTAAGCCTAATTAAGTTTACAACGGAAGTACACACAAAAAAAAACTTGTCTAATCAAAATGGGATTACAATTTAAAGTTGTATTAATAATTTAATAGTTAATGTATTTATTTTAGTCGCAAGGTGTCTTAGACTTAATTTAAGAAGAAAAATAAATTCAATTTATAGGAAAATTTATGAGCTCAGGTAACAAATATAAAGTAATAGCCAGTAAAATTAAATTTGAAGGAAGAGCATTTATTAATGGAAAATATGTAAATGCTATTGATGGAAAAAAATTTGAAACAATAAATCCTGCAACTGGTAAAAAACTTTGTGCTGTTGCAAAATGTAATCATAAAGATGTTGATCTAGCAGTTAAAGTTTCAAGAAAAGCTTTTAACAGTGGAGTTTGGTCTAAAAGTTCTCCAGAACACAGGAAAGAAGTTTTATTAAAATTTGCTGAATTACTTAGAAAACATGGAGATGAAAATTCAGTTTTAGAATGTATAGACACTGGTAAACTTATTGCTGATTGTATCAATGAAGTCGCAAATGATGCTCCAATGCATTTTCAGTGGTATGGAGAATTAATTGATAAAGTTTTTGGAAAAGTTGGTCCAACGGAGCCGTCTATAACTAGTTTAATTGTTAAAGAACCAATTGGTGTTGTTGCTGGAATTGTTCCTTGGAACTTTCCTTTAATGATGGCAGTATGGAAAATGGCCCCAGCACTTGCAGCAGGTTGTTCAGTAATAATTAAACCAGCGGAGGATACACCACTCACAGCTATTAGAGTTGCTCAAATTGCAAAAGAAGCTGGTGTTCCGGATGGTGTTTTAAATGTGCTTCCAGGTTATGGTGATGTTGGTGAAGCTTTAGGTCGACATAAAGATGTTGATGCAGTTTCATTTACAGGTTCAACTGAGGTTGGAGGATACTTTTTAAAATACGCAAGTGAAAGTAATTTAAAACCTGTTGCATTAGAAATGGGAGGAAAAAGTCCGTTTATAGTATTAGAAGATGCTAAAATTACTGATGACTTAATAGATAACGCGATGAATTCTGCATTTTGGAATGGTGGACAAAACTGTTCAGCCAATATGAGACAGATAGTTCATAAGAAAGTTAAAGATGAATTTTTACATAAAATTATCAAAAAAGTTAAAAAGTTAAAAGTTGGAGATCCATTAGATCTTAAATCAAATATGGGATCTATGATTTCTAAAGGTCACCTACAAACTGTTGATGGATATATTCAAACAGGTATTGATGAAGGAGCAAAACTTTTATCTGGTGGAGTTTCAAGTAAGAAGCAAAAGGGTTTTTATGCAAAACCAACTTTGTTTGATGGATTAAAAGAAAATATGACTATCGCTCAAGAGGAAATTTTTGGACCTGTGCTTGGAGTGTTAACTGTAAAAAATGATGAAGAAGCTTTGAAAATTGCTAGTAATTCTAAATATGGATTGCATGCAAGTGTGTTTACTCAAGATATAAATAGAGCATTTCATTTAGCTAAAAGTTTACCTTGTGGAACTGTGTCAGTGAATACTTTTTCTGAGGGAGATATCAAAACACCTTTTGGGGGATATAAGCAATCAGGCTCTTTAAGTAGAGATCAAGGTACTGAAGCTTTAAATTCATTTCTTCAAACGAAAACTATTTGGATAAGTCATAACTAATTGATGATCAAACCATACAAAATAAGTGTGCCTAAAAGCACGCTTAATAATATTTACAAAAAAGTAAGAGCCTATCCGTGGAACATGATGCAAAATGTAAATGGATGGGAGTATGGAACTAATTATAATTATTTAAAAAAAATATCTCAATATTGGGTTTCAAAATATAACTGGAAGAAATTTGAAAACAAAATTAATTCTTTTAAAAACTATAAGACTAATGTGGATGGTATAAATCTGCATTTTATTGTTGAAAAAAGTAAAAACCCTAAATCAAGACCATTATTACTTTTGCACGGATGGCCTGGCAGTGTAATTGAGTTTTTTGATATCATTCCAAAGCTTGCTCATCCTGAAAAATTTGGTGGAAAAATTGAAGATGGTTTTGATGTCATTGTGCCCTCATTACCAGGATTTGGTTTTTCAACTCCGATTAAAAAAGCTTTAGGTCCAAGAAAGATTGGAAAAATTTTAAATAAATTTATGGTCAAAAATTTAGGTCATAAAAATTACATTGTGCAAGGTGGAGATTGGGGAGCGACTATTGCTGCATGGATTGGTCTTGATAGTGCAAAAAATTGTAAGGGAATTCATATTAATTGTTTGCCAATCCGACATCCAAAAGGACCAAGAAATAATAAAGAGAAAAAATGGGAAAAAAAATTCAACTTTGATCAAATAATGCAAGAAGGCTACAGAACTCAACAAGCAACAAAGCCACAAAGTTTATCTTATGCAATGATAGATAGTCCGGTCGGAACAGCCGCCTGGATTTTAGAAAAGTTTCACGGTTGGTCACACCTAAATAAAGGGAAGATAGAAAAAACATTTTCAAATGATGAATTAATATCAAACATAATGATCTATATTATTACAAATAGTTTTAATACTGCTGCTTGGATTTATTTTGGAAGAAGAAAAGAAGGTGGCAGGTCTTTTCCAAAAAATTTTAAAAAAATAAATGTTCCAACAGCAATAGCAGAATTTCCAAAAGAAATGCTAGAGTGGCCTCCAAAATCTTACGTAAACAGAATTTTTAATATTAAAAGATGGAAAAAATTTCCTAAAGGTGGTCATTTTGCAGCTTTAGAGGTTCCAAATTTATTAATTAATGATATTAAAAATTTTTTTAACGAAGATTTAAAAATATTCAAATAAGTGAAAACACCCCTATTAAAAAAACAAGTAATTAAGATTTTTCAAAAATTCGGTTTAAGTAAAGATCATGCTTTAATTTCTGCTAATGCTTTAATCAATGCAGAACTAGTTGGTGCTTATGGTCATGGTTTATCAAGACTTAAAATGTATTGTGATAGAATTTCTAAGAAAGTAATTAATCCAAAACCAAAAATAAAAATTAAAAAAATTTCATCTTCTATCTCACATATTGATGCAAACAATAGTATTGGATTTGTTGCTGCTGATCTTGGAATAAAAACTGCAATCAAAAATGCTCAAAAAACTGGTATTGGAATGGTTGCGGTAAAAAATAGTGGTCACTATGGTTTATCAGGTTATTACGCAGAACAAGCGGTTAAGAAAAATTTAATAGCAATGATTTATACAAATGCTCCCCCAGCAGTTGCTCCTCATGGTGCGTTAAAAACTTTATTTGGAACTAATCCAATTTGTTTTGGAACTCCCACTGGTTCTAAAATTCCTTTTATTTTAGATACATCAATTTCAATGATTAACAGAGGTAAAATTAGAGTTGCTGCAAGAAACAATCAAACAATTCCAGCTGGTGTAGCATTAGATAAATTTGGAAAACCAACTACTGATGCGAAAAAAGCATTAGCAGGAGTTCAATTGCCTATTGCTGGATTTAGAGGTTCGGGACTTGCTTGGATGGTAGATATTTTAAGTGGTGTACTAACTGGAGGAAATCATGCAGGTCGAGTTAAAGATCCTTTTGATGACTTTTCAGGACCACAAAATATTGGACATTTATTTATAACGTTTAAAGCAAACTTATTTCAAAAAAATTATAATGAAAGAATTAAAGACAATATTAAAACAATAAAAAAACTTCCTAAGATTAAAGGTGTTAAAGAAATAATGTATCCAGGACAAAACAAATTTAATCGTTTCAAACAAAATCTTAAAAAAGAAATTAATATTCCAGATATTATTAAAAAAGATTTAGAAACTTTAATAAGTTAAAAAAGTTAGAACTCCTAAACAAGCAACAACAGAAGAAACAATAATTGTTCTTTTAACTTTTTCCTTTTTTTTCTCTTCAAGAAGTCTTTGCTTTAGAACATCCACATTCACTCTTTGTGGAGCTTCAATATTTTGAGGGGGGTTCTCAATTTCAACGGATGTTCTATTTAAGCTTTCTGTACTCATAATTTTTAAATACAAAATCATTTAATCATTAATAGTTACATTATTACATATTAGGAATGTCCAAAATGGGTTGACTCTTATTTATGTATTGTCCATATTGGGTTTTTTTAAATCATGAGCACACTACCGAGCATATCTGACGCACTAGATGAAAAAATGGTTACTTCAGTAATCAATAAAAAATTTAATAATTTCGTTCCAGCTTTTTATAAATTTGTATCTGAATGGATAATTAATGCTTATTCCAATTTCAAAGATATAGAAATGTATATGGTCTTAATCTATTTAGTTAATAATGATTTTAAATTCTATAGAAAAAATGGAATTCAGGTCGATTACAACACCTTTTATAAAGACAAAACTTTAGAAATCGAAGAAATTAAAATTATTGAAATTTCTAGAGATCTTCAAATCCCAAAAGAAAGTGTAAGAAGAAAGATTATTTATTTAGAAAAAATAGGCGTAATAAAACGAACAAGGAAGAAAATTTTTATTGATAGATCTGCTTATGAAACAGTGCAGCCAATATCTGCATTAAAAAATTTATCGTATTTAATATCTATTTCTTCAAAAATTTTAAAACAAGAAAATCAAATTACAAACTCTCTTTCCTCAACAGAAATATCAGATGGTATTAAGAAACATTTTTCTTTTTGTTGGTACGAATTTTATAAATTTATTTTTTCTTACTATTTTCGATGGAGGAAAGAATTCGGTGATTTAGAAACATTATGTATAGGCTTACTTTTAATAGCTAATGCATCATCAAATAAAGATTTAGTTATTCAAGATATAGATATTGAAAAATGGAGAAAAAGAATATCTTTTGCAGACAAAGTTGGTTTAAATTCTATGTCTATATCAGACATTACGGGTATCCCAAGACCAACTGTTGTTCGAAAAGTAAATTTTTTAATTAAAAAGGGTTATGCTAAAATAGATCAAAAAAAATTAATTTCACTTAGTATTGAAAAAAAAGTTTTTTCAAAAACCCAAAAAATACAAGAAAAAACAATCCAAGAGATTTCAGAACTAATTTATAGAATTTTAAATAAAACTACAATTAACTAGATCTTCTTAAAATATATATAAAAATAAATCCCGTAATATACATGACTAAAGCATAAGCAGCTGTTGGTATCATGTAAGCAACATCATTAAAAATTTGAGATGCAACAAATACTGCTAAAGTTCCATTTTGAAGACCACACTCTAAAGAAATGCATTTTCTCTGAGCAACTCCAGTTGCAAAAACTTTAGCAATATAAAAAGCTAAAATCATCATCACTATATTTAAAATTAAAACCGCTATTCCAGCTTGAGCTAAATAATTAAAAATATTTTCTCTTTCCTCAATCCATATTGCTGCAAACACAATAACAAATAATAAACTAGTAGTTCTATTGACGATGTTAATATTTGAAGAGATAAAATTTTCTGCAAATCCTCTTATAACCATTCCTATAATCACTGGAACAGTTACAACTAAAGCCATTTTTAATGCAATCCCAGTCATAGTAATATCTGTAGACATTTCAGTAACCCCTAGCATTCCAGCTGAGGTAAAAACTATAAATGGAACTGAAATAATACTAATTAAACTTCCAACAGCTGTTAAGGAAATTGATAAAGCTACATCTCCATCTGCAAACTTTGTAAGAACATTTGATGTAATACCTCCTGGTGCTGCAGCTATAATCATTAAACCTAAGGCTATTTCGATTGGTAATCTTAAAATCAAAACTAATATGTAAGCTACAATTGGTAAAAGAATTAATTGGCAAGTTATTCCAATTAAAAAATCTTTTGGATTTCTAATTACTCTTGTAAAATCTTTAATAGATAAACCAAGTCCTAGGCCAAGCATTATCAACGCTAAAGCTAACGGTGCTATTTTAGTTACAATCTCCAAATATCTACCCTCTCAATAAAAATTTTTATATCATACATCTGATATGGATAACTAAAAAAAAAATTAAACCTGAAGGTGTATTTTGTAATAAAACGGTAACAATTAAATTAAAATCATAATAACTTTCTCGTTAATATAACTTTAGAGAGGATATTATGAATAAACTATTAAAAATAGCATCTATTGTCCTTCTTTTTTCATTAACAATGTTTGGCTTAACAAACAAAGCTTCAGCTGCAAAATTAACTTTATATTGCAGTGTTGAAATTGATGTTTGTGAAATGCTTGAACAAGCTTATGAAAAAGAAACAGGCACAAAAGTTGCAATGACAAGAGCAAGTAGTGGTGAAACTTTTGCAAAAATTAAAGCAGAAGCTTCTAATCCAAAAGGTGATGTTTGGTTTGGTGGAACAGGTGATCCACACTTAACAGCTGCTCAGGAAAATTTAACTGAAAAATATAAATCAAAACACTTTGATGATTTATTGCCAGCAGCACAAAACCAAGCAAAAAATGCTGACTATAAATCTGTAGGGATTTATGTTGGTGCATTAGGTTTTGGATACAACAAAGATCTTTTAGCAAAAAAAGGTCTTCCAGCTCCTAAATCATGGATGGACTTAACAAAACCTATTTACAAAGGTGAAATCCAAGTAGCTAATCCAAATTCATCTGGAACTGCTTACACAACTTTAGCTACAATTCTTCAAATTTTTGGAGAAGATAAAGGCTGGGATTACATGAAGAAACTTCATGCAAATATAAACACTTATACTAAATCTGGTTCTGCTCCAATTAAAGCTACTGGAAGAGGTGAAAACTTAATTGGTATTTGTTTCCAACACGATGGTGTGAAACAAACTAAGAAAGGTTTACCTGTAGTAACTGTTTCTCCTGAAGAAGGAACTGGTTATGAAGTTGGATCAATGAGTATTATTGCTGGTGCAAGAAATATGAAAGAAGCTAAAAAGTTTTATGACTGGGCATTAAGTCCTGCAATACAAACTATGGTGTTCACTTCAGGAAAATCTTTGCAAGTACCATCTAATACTAAAGCAAAAGCTGATCCTGATGCTCCAGATTTATCAACTATAAACTTGATTGATTACAATTTTAAAGTTTATGGAGATAAAGCAACAAGAGCGAGTCTGTTATCTAAGTGGGATAAAGACGTATCTGTAATTCCTAGATAATTTTAGGAATTAATGAGAGGGCTCGTCATTTGCTGGATACTAATTGGTGGAACAGGTTTCTTTCTCTTTCCATGGTATGTAACAGGTGACGGGTTTTTCTCAATCAATTGGATTTTAGAGTATTCTTTAGAAGATTACGGATCTGCCCTACCTCAAGTTTTTATAAATAAAAAATATTGGTTATTCCCATTAATCTTTCCATTATTTTTACCCTTAACTACAATTAAATTAAATCAAACCAATCCTCTGTATTCAAAAATATTTTTATACTCAGGTTTATTTGGTTTCTTTTATTTTTTCTTACAAGGTTTTGCTGTTGGGATCAGAGGGTGGAATTATGAAATATTCCAATCAATTTTTGGAGATGTAGAAAATCAATATGGAATGGGTTCAGGTGCAGTACTAACATGTTGTGCTTTTATATTTTATATTACTCATGGTCTTGCATCTCGTGGCTGGTTAAATGGAGATAATTTTATTGTAGGAAGTATTGGAAGTATAATTATTTTAGTATCAACATTTGTATTTTTTCCAATTTTTAGAATGTTTGGTGTTGCCTTTAAAGGTACAGAAGGTGGTTACGAAATAAGTAATTTTTCAGAAAAGATTTTTAACAAAGGGATATGGGGATTAGATTGTTTATACAGTGATTATGCTTGTGGTGTTTTTTGGAATACTATTACCATGGGTACACTTACTGCTTTTTCGTCAACAATTTTAGGTTTAGGTTTTGCTCTTTTAATTGCAAGAACCAGTTTTAGATTTAAAAAAACAGTTAGAATATTATCTGTTTTACCAATCATTACCCCTCCATTTGTAATTGGTTTAGCTATCATAATTTTATTTGGAAGAACCGGTGTTGTAAGTTCGTTTCTTGAATGGGGATTTGATATCGAACCTTCAAGATGGATTTATGGCTTACCAGGGATTTGGTTTGCACAAACACTTGCTTTCACACCTATTGCATTTTTAGTTTTAATTGGAGTTGTTGAAAGTGTCAGCCCATCAATGGAAGAGGCATCACAAACATTGAGAGCCTCTAAATGGCAAGTTTTTAAAACTGTTACATTACCTTTAATGAGGCCAGGAATAGCCAATGCATTTTTACTTGGGTTTATTGAAAGTTTAGCAGACTTTGGAAACCCTTTGGTGCTTGGAGCCGAATATGATGTTTTATCTACCGAAATATTTTTTGCAATTGTTGGTGCACAATATGATGAAACTAAAGCGGCAATACTTGCAATGATTTTACTGTCTGTTGTCTTAGTTGTTTTTTATCTTCAAAATCAGTGGTTAGGAAAAAAATCTTATATTTCAATTTCAGGTAAAGGAGATAGCGGTGTTCATCCTGAGCTACCAAATAAAACAAAATGGGTCATTTATTCAACAGTACTTCCATGGGCTTTACTAACTTTTATTATCTACGTCATGATTATGTTTGGTGGATTTGTGGAGATGTGGGGCATTGATCATAGCTTTACTTTAAAACATTACATTGAAGCCTTCAGTGTTGAGTGGGTAGAAGATAGAGGATTTTTATGGACTGGAACTGCGTGGAATTCATTTAATACAACATTTACAATTGCTTTAATTTCATCTTTACCAACTGCTGCAATAGGAATTTTGACTGCTTATCTTTTAACAAGACATAGATTTAAAGGTAAAAATGCTTTTGAATTTGGAACCATGTTGAGTTTTGCAATACCTGGTAGTGTTATTGGTGTTAGTTATGTTTTTGCTTTTAACGTCCCACCATTAGAGCTAACAGGAACAGGAATTATTTTAGTAATTGCATTTGTATTTAGAAATATGCCAGTTGGTGTAAGAGCTGGAATAGCCGCCATGAACCAACTTGATCCTCATTTAGATGAAGCTTCTTCAACTTTAAATGCATCAAGTGCTCAAACTTTTAGAAATATAATTCTTCCATTGCTTAAACCAGCAATTACTGCTTCATTAGTATTTAGTTTTGTAAGAGCAATGACAGCAATTAGTGCTGTTATATTCTTGGTCAGTGCAAATTACGATCTAGCAGTATCTTATATTTTAGGAAGATTAGAAAATAATGACTATGGTTTAGCGATAGTATATTCATCTGCTTTAATTGTAGTAATGTTGTTTACAATTATGTTAATGCAATTAATAATAGGAAAACGTAAACTAGGAAGAAGAGATCAAAACTCATCAATTTTACAGGGAATTTAGATAATGAAAAAAGCTGAAGTAAAGTTTGAAAATATTACAAAGAAATTTAACGAAACTACAGCTGTTGATAATGTTAGTTGTAAATTTGAAGCTGGAACGTTGACAACTTTGCTTGGTCCATCTGGATGTGGGAAAACTACTTCACTAAGAATTATTGCAGGTCTAGAAAGAGCTACAAGTGGAAAAATTTTAGTTGATGATGAGGACGTAACATTACTGCCTGCAACAGATAGAGATGTGTCTATGGTATTTCAATCTTACGCTTTATTTCCACACATGAGTGTATTGGAAAATGTTTCTTATGGTTTAAAAATGATCAATGTAAATAAAGAGGAATACGTTCAAAAATCATTAGAAACATTAAAACTAGTAAACCTTGAAGGATATGAAAACAGAATGCCTTCTGAACTATCTGGAGGACAACAACAAAGAGTTGCTGTTGCAAGAGCAATTGTATTGGAGCCAAAAGTGCTTCTGTTTGATGAGCCTCTTTCAAACTTAGATGCAAAATTAAGAAGACAAGTGAGAGAAGACATTAGGGAAATACAACAAAAGTTGGGGGTAACAACTATTTACGTAACGCATGATCAAGAGGAAGCTTTAGCTATCTCGGATAAAGTAATTGTAATGAATAATGCAGTAATTGCTCAAGAAGGTAGTCCAAAAGATCTATATAATTTTCCTAGAAACAAATTTGTTGCAAACTTTATTGGTGATGCAAATGTTGTGAAAGCTGAGGTCATAAATAAAAATTCAAATTCATATGATATCAAAATAGCTGAAATGAATATCAAAATTCAAAGTGACAACGAGTTAAATGGAGATATTTCTGTTGCCTTAAGACCCGAAAAAATATCAATTGATAGAAATAAAGGTGATAATTGTATTCATGCTACTGTAAATAATGCATCTTTTGTGGGCAGTAGTTATCAATACATTTTAAATTCTAAAGTTGGGAAATTATATGTTGTATCAGGTGATACAAATGACATTTTTAAAGTTGGAGAAGAAGTTTTCTTGAGTATAAATGAGCAAGAAGTAAAAATTCTTAACGACTAAAATTATGCTTTCAAATAAAGAAATTGTCTGTCCAAATAAACTGTTAGATATAGCTCACAGTAAAAAAGGAGTAAGAGTTGCAGTTGTAAATGCTGGCAAACCCCTACCCATGCTGTCTGTTCAAGATGCTGTAAATGAAAATCTAATTGAACCAGTTTTTATTGGTCATGATGTTGAAATACAAAAATGTGCTGAGGATCTTGGTTGGGATATTTCAAAATATGAACTTATCCATGAGCCAGTTGAAAACAATACGGCAAAAATTGCTGCTAAACTTGCAAGTGAAGGTAAAGTTAAAATAATTGTTAAAGGACATATTCATACTGATGTTCTAATGAAAGAAGTTTTAAAGAGAGAGTACAACTTATTAGGAAAAACTAGATTAAGTCATATCTGGCATATGACAGTTGAAAAAGAGGATAAGCCATTAATAATAACAGATGGTGCTTTAAATGTTTTGCCAAATGTTAAAACCAAAATGCATATTCTCAAAAATGTAATAAATTTTTCAAATCGTATTGGAATAGAAAGACCAAAAGTTTCTGTATTGTCTGCAACAGAAGAAGTTTTAGAAAGTGTACCAAGTTCTATTGAAGCAGCTGAAATAACAAAACTTGCTAAAGAAGAAAATTTGAATGCAGATGTTTTTGGACCCTTAGCATTTGATAACAGTATTTCAAAAAAATCTGCTGGAATAAAAGGTATTAAAAATTTAGTTGCTGGAGAAGCTGATGTATTATTAGTTCCGAGTGTTGAAACTGGAAATGCCCTAGTTAAAATGATGATTTATTTTATGGGTGCATGTGCTGCAGGAGTTGTGGTGGGAGGAAAAGTCCCAGTTGTAATAACTAGTAGATCTGATGAAGCGCAAGCAAGATTAGCATCAATAGCTGCGGCAGTAGTAGCTTTGGACTAAATGATTAATTGAATTTTATAAAAAATTAACCTAAAAAACTTTAAATTTAAAAGGAGAGAAATGGCAATTACATACTTAAAAAAATCACCAAAGACATCATCAACTGACGATACAAAAACTAGAGAAATAGTTGAAAATATTCTTAAAGATATTGAAACAAGTAAAGAAGAAGGTTGCAAAGAACTTTCTAAAAAATTTGATAAGTATGAAGGTGAAGTAGTTATCTCTAAAGAAAAAATTGAAGATATTAAAAAAAATTTAGATCAAAAAACTAAAGATGATGTTCAGTTCGCTCACGAAAGAGTGAGAAAATTTGCGGAAGCTCAATTAAAAAATTATGGTCAAGATTTTGAAGTTGAATTGTCTGAAGGTTTATATGCAGGTCAAAGATTAATTCCTGTTAATACAGCTGGATGTTATGTACCTGCTGGAAGATATGCTCACATTGCATCTGCAGTAATGAGTGTAACAACTGCAAAAGTAGCCGGAGTTAAAAATATTTTAGTATGTAGCTCTCCAAAACCTGGTGTTGGTGTTCATCCAACTATTGTTTACACAGCTGATCTTTGTGGTGCAGATGTAATTATGAACCTTGGTGGTGTTCAAGCAATAGCTGCAATGACAAATGGTTTATTTGGAAATGCGCCTGCTGATATATTAGTGGGTCCTGGAAACCAATTTGTTGCTGAAGCTAAAAGAATTTTATTTGGTAAAGTAGGTATTGATTTATTTGCAGGCCCGACAGAAATTGGAATTATTGCTGATGAAAACGCAGATCCAGAAATCGTTGCAGTAGATTTAGTTGGTCAAGCAGAGCACGGATATAATTCACCAGCATGGCTTTGGACAACAAGTAAAGAATTAGCAGAAAAGGTAATTAAAAGAGTGCCTGAACTTATTGCTGATCTTCCTGAGTTACCAAGAACTAATGCTGAAGCTGCTTGGAGGGATTACGGAGAAGTTGTTCTTTGTGATACAGACGAGGAAATGGCTACAATTAGTGATGAGTACGCACCTGAACACTTGGAAGTTCAAACTAAAAACTTAGAGTGGTTCCACAAAAGATTAAAAAATTACGGTTCTTTATTTATCGGTGAAGAAACAACTGTTGCTTATGGTGATAAATGTTCAGGAACAAATCATATTCTTCCAACTAAAGGTGCTGGAAGATATACGGGTGGTTTGTTTGTAGGTAAATTTATCAAAACTTTAAGTTTCCAAAGAATGACCAAAGAATCTACTGAACTTGTTGGAGCAGCTGCTGCTAGACTTTCAAGATATGAAGGAATGGAAGCTCATGCAAGAACTGGCGATGTTAGATTAAAAAAATACGGTTACTAAAAAATTTATAAATAGGATTTAAAATGAAAAAATTTGAAGAAGTAATGAGCGTCAGCAATGAAATTGAAAATATCACTGCTGAAGAAGCTAAAAAGAAATTAAATGATCCTAATGTTCAATTTATTGATGTTAGAGACAAAGAAAGCTTTTCTAAAGGGACTATTGGAAATGCAATGCATTTAGATAGAGGTTTGCTAGAATTTTATTTAGCTGAAGGAAGTCCTATTGAAAATGATACTTTTAAAAATAATCCTGACAAAGAATATGTTGTATTTTGTGGTTTAGGTGGTCAAGGAACTCTTGCTACAAAAACAATGAAGGAAATGGGAATTAAGAACGTTAAAAATATTACAGGCGGTATGTCTGAGTGGAATAAGTTAAAAGATTAGTCTTTTATTAAATCTAAAACATCAATACCTATTTGCTTTAGTATATGTATTAAGTCTATAGGTACCCAGTTTTCTCTAATTTTACCTTCGTGGTGATGGTAAAAATCCATTACTCTCATAGTAACTTTTTGATTATCAGATTTGTATCCTAACCAGTCATCTGACCCATAAATTGCTTGTATGCTATGCCAGCCAGCAGTCATTGAAAAGTTTCCATCGCCAAGTTCACAATAATGTCCTAGCTTCCAATAATTTCTTTCTTTAAAAGTTTTTCTAAATGGTAACTGATGATTATCAACAAATCCCTCTAAGTTTCTTCCAGTGCCTATTCCACTTGGTCCATACCATATCATTTTATCATGCCAAAATTCACTTTGTGGATGATTAATTAATTTATCTTTTAATTCTTCATTTGAATTAGTTTCCAACTCTGGCTTTATGTTCAAGCTCCTTTGCATCGTTAAAGATTGGTCTAAACTTGCTTCAGAAACTTTCATATCTTTTTCGAAATAATTTACACCATCGGTATTAATTGGATTTAGCCAATTTCCCTCAGAACCTCTTGAAGGATTAATTGGATTTTTTCCTGTTTGAAATATCAAATCTAATAAATCAATTAAGATATAACTCTCTACAATTTTATCATTTTTCAATTCATGGACTTCGCAGCATTTAAGATTTACCATTTTATTAATTGGCTTTATCCCAAAAATAGGTTTTTTGAATGTGCCTGAAAGCATCGATACTGATCCAACTTGAACTTTATCTCTAAATGTACCTCCAATAACTATCTGTTCTCTCCTCTCAATGTCTGGGAAAGCTTCAAATAGAGGTAGCCAAAATTTTTCTTTAAAAGTATTTGAACCCTCAAATTCATTAACAGGGTGAAAACAATTAACTTTTACATCTTTATCAAAATAATTTTCTATATTTTGATCTAATTTAGATATTCCACCTTCTATGATTGTTTTTAAGTAGTTTCTTACTTTTGTTTTATTATTGAAATTTTCTTCAGGTGTAATTTCTAATTTTTTTACACCCTGTTGTTCTTTTAAACCTGTATCAAATTGTTGTATTGGCATTTATAATAATTTAAGTAGGGTTAATATCATAATTCAATTAGAAAAACATATGGAAAATAGGTTGGCAAAATTTAATGAGCTGGTTCCAAGTACCCTACCGTTTGTAGAAGGAAAACTTGAAGGTCACAAAGAAAGAAAAAATTACTCTATAGTTGGACCTGGTGTAGCTGAAGATAGCAAACAATTTATAAAAATTGCTATGCCTCATAGTTTTAATTTAGGCGCTGTGTCAGCACTTCCCCAAAATGGTTCAGGCCTACATAGTCATACAACTGCAGAAGTATTTGTTATTTATTCTGGTAGATGGAGATTTTATTGGGGAGCAGAAGGAAAAGATGAAACAATTTTGAATGCTGGTGACATAATTTCAATGCCAACTAACATGTTTAGAGCATTTGAAAACGCAGGTGACGAAGAAGGATTAATTTTTGTTGTTTTGGGTGGAGATGATCCTGGAATTATAACTTGGGTTCCAAGTGTTTTGGAAAAAGCAAAAAAAACTGGTATGGCACTATTAAACGATAATTCATTAATTGATTTATCTGTAAATAAAATTCCAGAGGGAAAAACAATTCTTGAGCCTATTTCTCAAGAAGAAATAAAAAAATTTGATAACTACAAATTAGATCAACTAGAAAAATTTATATGTAAAGGTAATGAAAATTCGAAATATGAGAGTAAACTAAATGAGAATATTAATTTAATTCAAATTCTTGGAAATAAATTTGAAAAGAAGGAATTCTCTCCAGTTATAAATCAAGATACAGGATTTAATCTTTCAATTTTAAAATCCAGTAAAGGCCATATTGCTAATTTAAAATTTGAAAAACCTACAATAATGTTCTCAAGAACTGGAAAATGGGAAATAATGATTGATGATTTTCAGTGTATTTTAAATTCTAAAGATACAATTTCTATTCCAATTAATTCTAACGTTAATATTAAAATAGATGAAAATGAGGAATGTTACTTAAATTGTGTAACACAAATCTAATGAAAGGTTTTGATCCAAAATATAAAAATTTTCCTGATTACATACTAAAAATAACTAAACAAATTTGGGAAAACAAAGATGTTGAGTCTATTGCTCAATTTTATAGTGATAATATTCCAGTTAGATCACCTTTTGGTGTCACGTATGGAAATAAACCTGTGATTGATGCTACTTATGCAACCTTAAAAGAATTTCCTAACAGACAACTGCTTGGAGAAGATGTGATTTGGAATGGAAATGATGATATTGGTTATCATTCATCTCATAGAATTTTAAGTAAAGGAACACATCTTGGTGATGGTTCATACGGCAAACCAACCGGTAAAGATATTTATTACAGAGTAATTGCTGATTGTGCATGCAAAAATAATCAAGTCTATGATGAATGGATTGTTCGTGATCAAGGTGCAATGGTAAGACAAATAGGATTTACACCAAAAGATTTTGCTCAAATGCTTATAGATAAAGAAGGCGGCGTTGAAAAAGCAAAACAATTATTTAATTCAAATTCTGAGATGATTTCAGATTACAAGCAAGGCGTTGTACCTAATGATTCTGCTGGAGGTAAATACTCCAAAATATTAAAAAATATCTTTAAAGATGATTATGATTTTTCCGATTATGCAAGAGCTGCAACTATTTATTGGCCCGGAAACAAAATCGGACATGGGAGAGAGGATATAATCAAATTTTGGAATACTTTGAAAAATACTTTGAGTGATATGAAGTTTTCTGTTGAGCACATTGGTTATTTAGAAGAAGCAGATAAAAATCCTAAAGTATCAATAAGATGGTTTCTAGAAGGTAAACATTCTAAAGACACTGAAGAATTTGGAGAAAAATCAAATCAAAATATTTTTATAATGGGTATAAACCATGCAGAAATAATTGATGGAAATGTTATAAGAGAATGGGTTTTGTTTGATGAGGTTGCAATTTGGAAACAAATTTTAATGAAATAAATTATGAGTAAAATTAAAACAACACATGTAGGAAGTTTACCAAGATCAGATGAATTATCTGATCTTTTATTTAAGAAAGATCAAAAAGAAAAAATAGATTTAAATCAATTTGATGAAATTGTTCAAAGAGATGTAGATAATATTGTTAAAAAACAAATAGAAGTTGGAATTGACTATATTAGTGACGGTGAAATGTCTAAGATTAGCTATGCAACTTATGTTAAAGATAGAATTGATGGCTTTTCAGGAGAGAGTGAAAGAAAAGCGCCAAAAGATTTAGATGACTTTCCATCTTTTAAAGAAAGAATTGCAAGAACAGGCGGTACTCCTACTTACACAAGACCTTGTTGTACAAGTGAATTAAAAATTAAAGACAAAACTTCTCTAACAAAAGATATAAATAATTTTAAACAAGCTTTAGAAAAAAATAATCATAAAGATGCCTTTATGAATGCTGCCTCGCCAGGAGTTATTTCAGCTTTCTTACCAAATAAATTTTATAAAAATGATGATGAATATTTAGAAAATTTATCTAATCTGATGAAAGATGAATATGAAGAAATTACATCAAATGGATTAAAACTTCAGTTAGATTGTCCAGATTTAGCTCTTGCAAGACATATGACTTTTAAAGATTTGTCTGAGGAAGAATTTTTAATCAGAGCAGAAAAACAAATAGAGTGTTTAAACAACGCTATTAGTAATATTGATAGTTCCAAAATAAGAATGCACATTTGCTGGGGTAATTATGAAGGACCCCATCTACACGATATTGCGCTAGAAAAAATTATGCCAATAGCTTTAAAGGCAAATATACAAACCTACTTAATTGAGTCGTCAAATCCAAGACATTCTCATGAGTGGCAAATTTTTGAAAATTTAAAAATTCCCAAAGATAAAATAATTGCTCCTGGAGTAATCGACTCAACCACAAACTTTGTCGAACATCCCGAGGTTGTAAAAAATAGAATTGTAACTTATTCAAAAGTAATTGATAAAGATCAACTGGTTGCTGGAACAGATTGTGGTTTTAGTACCTTTGCTGGCTTTGGAAATGTTGATGAAAATATTGTTTATAAGAAGCTAGAATCTTTGGTGCTTGGTGCAGAACTTGCGTCAAAAGTGATTTAATTTCCTCTTTAATTTAAACTTCGTAATAGATATAGTTTTTGAACTTAAATTATAATTTAACAACAAATATAAAGAGAGAAAACATATGAGAAAAATACTAGTTACTTTATTGTTTTTACTTTTTGGAACTTCTGCTAACGCAGATTGTAACATAAAAAGTGGTTCAATAAATATTTTGGCTAATGATTTTCCTGCATTAAGAACTTTCGTTGAAACTTCTAAACAATGTAAAGGAAGTGCAGATTTTAAAGTGACTCATTCTTCTGAACACAATAAAATCGCAGTGCCAGCTCTTACTGCAAATCCATCTGAATTTTCAGCTAGAATTGCAGCAAACAGTTCAATCGTTCCTTTGATGAACCAAGATTTAATAAGACCTTTAGATGATCTTGTTAAAAAATATGGAAAAGGAATTCAAGACTCTCAATTGATCACAATTGATGGAAAAGTAATGGCTGTAGCATTTATGGCTAACACTCAACACTTATACTATAGAGAAGACGTTTTAAAGGATCTTGGCATAGCTGTTCCAAAAACATATGAAGAGGTAGTTGCTGCTTCTGAAAAAATTAGAGCTTCAGGAAAAATGCAATATCCATATGCTGCTGCTTACAAAGCAGGTTGGAACTTAGCTGAGGAATTTGTGAACATGTACATTGGTCATGGTGGTGAATTCTTTAAGTCTGGAAGTGCAGAACCAAATGTAAATAATGCAAAAGGTGTTGCTACTTTAAACATGCTTAAAAAATTATCTGAGTTAAGTAACCCAGATTATTTAACTCATGATAGTGAAGCTATTAAAGTTGAATGGGAGTCTGGAAATGTTGCATTAATGACATTATGGGCTTCTAGATCAGGTACACTTTTAGATGATGAAGGTGATGCTAATATTACTAAAGCTACAAAACTAACAGGTCCAGCTACAGTTGCTGGTGGAAATATCCCAGCTGCAACTTTATGGTGGGATGGTTTCACACTTGCAAAAAATAGATCTGATGCTGATGCTGAAGCTACATTTAGAGCTTTAGCTCACGCTGCATCGAATAAGAAAATGGTTGCTGATGCTGCTGACCAAGCTGTTTGGTTAGTAGAAGGATTTGTACCAGGACCAAAATCTATTGGTGTAATTGAAGCTGTAAAAATGGGTGCAAAACCTTATCCAATGTTACCACAAATGGGTTTAATGCATGGTGCATTAGGAAGTGAGATTGTTGAGTTTTTACAAGGTAAAGAGTCAGCTGAACAAGCATTAAAAGATGTTGAAGCTGCTTACACTAGTAAAGCTAAAGAACAAGGCTTTCTATAAAATCTAATCTTTAAGTGGGGACTTAGTCCCCACTTTAAATAAAATTCTCAATGCCTAATAAAACATTTTTTTGGTTTTTTTTACCAACAGGATTAGCAATGATCCTATTTATTGGGCTTCCTATAATATCTACAGGAATTCAATCTTTTTACGCTCAGCATGATCAAGTAGTTAAAGAAGTTAAAAAATGTGATCCATTTGGCTGTACTGTTTCAATTGTAGTCGACAATGAAGCAACTACTAAAATAAGAGAAGCAAAACCTCTTGGAAAATTTAATGGTTTTGGGACGTATATAGATAGAAACCATTTAGCAACAGAAGAAATAAAAAAATTTTGGAATGAAACAGAAACTTTTGGTGAATTTGTTGATCAAGTAACTAATCTACCTTTTTACAAAGCACTAATATTTACATTAACTTATTGTATATTTGTAACTCCAAATGTCTTGTTGTTAGGTTTTATTATAGCTTTGAGTTTAAACGCAATCTCAAGAAAAATTAGAGGTCCTTTAATCTTTGGTACTATTTTACCAATGATTGTAACCCCATTAGTTGGGTCTTTAGTATTATTCTGGATGATAGATTCTCAAGGAATAATAGGAGCCAACATTCAAAATTTAATGGATGATCCATATTTATCTTTAAAATCCTCTAAAACTCTTACATGGATAACAATTATAATATATGGAATTTGGCATCACTCCCCTTTTGCATTCGTAGTTTTTTATGCTGCACTTCAAACTGTCCCGCAGGAACCTATTGAAGCTGCAATTATTGATGGTGCTTCAAGATTTCAGAGAATTAAACATATTGTGCTACCTCATATTTACCCTGTAGTAACATTTGTTGCATTAATATCATTGATGGATAATTTTAGAGTATTTGAACCAATTATCGGTTTTAGTGCTGAAGGTAGTGCACAATCTCTTTCATGGTTAATTTACGATAACTTAGTAAATGAAGAGGTTATTTTATTTGGTTCAGCTGCAGCAACATCAATGATGACAATCATAGGAATAGCTATTTTGCTTGCCCCTGTATTAATTAGAACATGGAAAGAATTTAAAACTGCGAGATAAATATGGATTACGGTTTAGATAAAAAATCAAATACTTTAAAAACATTTAATACCATATTTATTATTTCTTGGTTATTAGTTGCATGTTTTCCGTTCATCTGGACTTTTTGGGGATCATTTAAAGTAAGAGCAGACTTTTTTTCAAGATCAGATTGGTGGTATGCGATTTCAGCTTTCAATACATTAATTGAAACTGGTGAAAAATTTACAACAAATGCTTATCATGAAGCTTGGTTTGAGGGTGAATTTTGGAAAGCATCAAAAAATACCATTATCGTTACTGTGTTTGTTGTTAGTATTTCATTATTTTTGGGAACTTTAGGAGCTTACGCTCTTTCAAGATCAACTGAGAAATATGCATTTTGGATTTTAATGGCAGCTTTAATCTTTAGAGCTATGCCACATATAACTCTAGTCTCGGGTTATCTATTTCCATTTTTTGAATTACAAATATGGGGAATACTGCCAACAACTATTGTAGTTTTGGTTGCTATTAATCAACCATTTACTTTATGGTTACTCTATTCATTCTTTAAAACAATTCCAAAAGAGCTTGATGAAAGTGCGTTGATTGATGGATGTTCATATTTTCAAGCATTTAGACATATCATAATGCCAGTGATGTGGCCTGGAGTTATTACTGCTGGATTATTTAGTTTAATGCTTGCTTACAATGATTTCACTGTAACGGCTTTACTACTTAATCAAGAAAATCATACAATGGTTCCAAAGATACAAAGTTATTTAGGAACTAACCAACATGAGGGTAATCTAATGTGGGCAGTTTCAGCAGTAGTTTCTGCAACGGCACCATTATTTATGTTAGTCATGTTCTTCCAGAGACAAGTTATCAGTGGTTTAACTACTGGAGCTGTAAAAGGTTGAAGAAATATTACAAAGCTTTGTTATTCGGTTCTATTGGAACCCTTGTTGAAACATCAGAAATTCAGAGAAAATCCTTTAATGAAGCTTTTAAAAAAAAAGGATTGGATTGGTATTGGACTAAAAAAGAATATATCAAACTTCTAAACAAATCAGGTGGTAAAGACAGAATAACAGAATATGCAAGAACAAAAGGTATTAAAGTTAATGCTAAGCAATTAAGAGATTTAAAAACTAAACTATTCAATAATTACTTAAAGAAAAATCATTTAAAATTAAGACCAGGTGTTAAAAATATAATTAATCTTTGTAATAAAGAAAAAATTAAATTAGCTTTTGTAACCTCTACATCAAAAAATAATATTAATTCTATTCTTTTCTCATTAAGAAAATCAATTAGTCAAAAAAACTTTGATTTTATTGGAAATTCAAAATTAGTTAAAAATTTAAAACCAAATCCAGACATATACCTTCTTGCATTAAAAAAACTTAAATTAAAACCTAAGGAATGTTTAGCTATTGAAGATTCTCAAGAAAGTTTGAATTCAGCAGTTAATGCAAAAATTAGATGCATAATTTGTCCAGGAAAGTTTCACTTAAATAAAAAGTTTAAGAACGCTTTTAAAAAATTAGAGAAATTAAATAAAAATATTATTCTGAAATAAAATCATATACTAGATTATTAAATCTATCTGGTTCTTCTAAGTGAACATTGTGACTGCAATTTTCAAATATCTCTAATCGACTATTCTTAATATTTTTATTTAATGTATCGACTTGTTCAAAATTATAAGAGATATCTTTATCACCCCATATAATTAAGGTGTCATTTTTAATTTTTTTTAAATTATCAATACCTCTCCAATTTTTCATTGCAAGCAAGGCGTTATCAGCAGTTTCTAATGAAACATTTTTAACTGCATTAGCACATAAAAAATAATTTTTATCTTTATCCCCTTTTACAAACCATTTAGGTGGAACTCTTGAAAATGATACTTCAGCACCCTCTTTCTTAAGTTTCTCTCTTGTTTCGTCCATAGTTTCAAATCTACCGGGGATATCTCCAATAGATCCTGTTGCAAAACAGATTAATTTATTAACTCTATCACCAATTAATTTTGTTATTTCTTGAACAATCATTCCACCCATTGAATGTCCAATTAAATTAAATTTTTCGATTTTTTTTTCATCTAGTATTTCAATGATTTTTTTTGCCATCGCATTAATAGAATTTAATGATTGTGCACTGTGACTTTCACCAAAACCAGGAAGTGCTGGTGCAATAACTCTAAAATTTTTTGAAAAGTAATCTTTTTGAAAGCACCACATCTCTGAGGAACCTAAATATCCATGTACTAAAACAAATGGAAAACCTTCACCTTTATCATCTACAAAAATATTACTCATAAAAGCTTAATTATCATTTCCTTTAAAATAAACAAAACTAAAAAACTCATAAAAACTATGATGAATATATTTATTACCTGCCATATTTTTTTGTCATTAGCATACTTAGAAAGGTAATTTGATAAATATCCTAGAATAAAAAAAAATAAAAAAGAAGCTAAAGATGCGCCTATCGCAAATGAAAATTTTTGATTTAATAAGTAGTTCTTAGAGAAATTTCCAAGAATAAAAACCGTATCAGAGTAAACATGTGGATTTAAATATGTGAACCCCAATGTTTTTAAGAAAATATTTAACCTTGATACTGCACTAACATTACTTTGAAAATTAACTTCTTTGTAATGAGTTTTAATTTTTGAATAGATAAAATGAATTAAAAAAACCACTAAAAGAAGGTTAAAAATAAATTCTACAATTGGGTTAAAATATTGATTAAAGAAATGAAATAAAAAAATTCCAAAAAAAATTAATATTAAATCAGAAACTGAGCAAATAAAACAAACTATAAATACATGTTGTTTTTTTAAACCTTGTTCAATTACAAAAATGTTTTGAGCACCAATTGCTAAAATTAAACTTAGGCCAGTAAAAAAACCTAACAGTGCGTATTCCATTGATTTTTCTTAAACTCTTTTTCTACCCTGAACAACTCTATCAAGAATAAGAGCTACAAATAATATAGCAACACCTGCTAAAATACCTTGTCCTACATTGGCGTATTGAAGTGCTTCTAATACATCTTGACCTAAACCTTTGGCTCCAATTAATGATGCTACAACTACCATTGCTAAACTTAACATTACTGTTTGGTTAACACCTGCTAATATAGATGGAGTTGCTAATGGTAAATCTACTTTTCTAAGCAAATACCATTTGGATGCACCATAAGCGATTGCAGCTTCTCTAATTGTTTCTGGCACTCCTCTTAAACCAAGAACAGTTAATCTAACAACTGGTGTTCCACCAAATATCATTGTAATAATAACTGCTGCAACTTTTCCAGTTCCAAAAAATGCTATTACAGGAATCATGAATACGAAAGCAGGCATTGTTTGCATGAAATCCATAATTGGTCTGATCATTGAATAAAATTTTTGTCTCCTTGCACAAAAAATTCCAAGAGGAATACCAATTACAATACTTAATACTGCTGCTGTTCCTAAAAGAGCTAATGTTGTCATAGCTTTAACCCAGAAACCTAAAAATCCCATGTAACATAAAAATCCTGCTGAATATATTGCAGCTCTAGGTCCTGCCGCTAATCCCGTTAAGGTTACAATAGTTGTAATAATTACTATCCAAGGAGTTTTTACAAAAAGTAACTCTAAGAAATCTAGTACTGATCTAATACCTATAGTTATTGCCGTAAATAACGCATCTCCTTTTAATACTGCATAATCAAAGATTGTTTCTACCCATTTTATTGATGTTAACCTGATATCTGGATGAGTTGGAAAATCATCCATTAATGTAATGACACCTGGAAAACTATAATGCACTACAGAAAAAAACATAATAACTGCAGCAAACATTGTACTTGAGACAAAATTCTTAACTTGCATTCCAGGTCTTAGAGTTTTGTCTGATAACCATTCTGAATATCTTTTTTCTAATATCGAGTTAGCTAGTATTCCTTGAACAATTTTAATGGCAATTAACAATCCAATACCAAAAATTGTAATCCAAATAGCTGATGCCTCAATCCTTGCTACTTCATCTATGTAGCCTTGCATTGCATCCTCTAGTGATTTGATATTTCTTTTATAAACCTCAACTTTGTCTGGATTATTTGTAATAGCTGCTTCTAACTGTTTGTTTCTAAAAGCTATAGTTGACTCAACTTGTTTAATTTTTTCTACAGCTTCTTTAGTAATATTACCAAACAAACCTCTAATAATTTGAACAACTGAAAACGTCTCTATAATTAAGAAAGCTAAAGCCCAATTCCAAATATTTCTCATTCCAAACCAAATAGGTCCTAGAATTCCAGCATACAAATTAAATGAAAATGAAAAAGAAGGCTTGCTTCCAATTTTTTGAAATTCTTTAATATAATATTCAGGATTAGATTTTACAAAATCTGTAATTAATTCTGATCTGGTTGGATTATGAATTTGTTTATTCTCCATCTCCACCTTCTATAACCGCTTTTAAAAGATCTGATTGTGTTAACACACCAATATTATTTTGATTACTATCTTTAACTACCAATGGTCCTTCGCTAGATTTTGATAACTCTATGAGCTTGCTTAGTAATTCATTTTCTCCAACACTATTGCTGTTTTCATTTAATTTTTCATTAGCACTTTCGTAACTCTCAATAGATTGCATAATTGTTTTTGCTTGAACAACTTTAAGTCTTGAAATTCCTTTTACAAAGTCAGCAACATATTCGTCTGCAGGACTTACAACTATTTCTTCGGGTGTACCTATTTGGATTACTTTTCCATCTCTCATAATAGCAATTCTGTGTCCTACTCTTACTGCTTCATCTAAATCATGAGTAATAAATACTGTGGTTTTTTTCATTTGTTTCGAGAGTTTTATGAACTCAGCTTGAAGCTGTCTTCTTATCAGTGGATCTAATGCACTAAAAGGCTCGTCCATCAAAAGAAATTCTGGATCAGCTGCTAGTGCTCTTGCAAGACCTACCCTTTGTTGCATTCCTCCAGATAGTTCGTGAGCAAACTTATTACCCCAACCTTGCAGCTCTACAATTTCTAAAATTTTATTTGCAGCATCTAATCTATCATTTTTGCTTACACCTCTTATCTCAAGCGGCATTGCAATATTATCAACAACAGACCTATGAGGCATGAGTGCAAAGTTTTGAAAAACCATACCTATTTTTTTATTTCTTAATTCTTGAAGGTTTTCTCTATCTAGGGCCATTACATCTTGACCATTAATTAAAATTTTTCCTGATGTTGGTTCTAAAAGTCTATTAATATGCCTTACTAATGTAGATTTTCCACTTCCAGAAAGCCCCATAACACAGAATATTTCACCTTGTTTAACATCAAATGAAACATCTGAAACTCCAATAACTGAGTTGTAATTTTCTAAAGCTTCTGTTTTTGAAATTTTTTTATTTTGGATTGCATCTAATGCTTCTTTAGAAGTATTACCAAATACTTTCCAAACATTTTGAATTTGTATTGCTGAACTCGATGAATCCATTTTTGTCTTTTATTATAGGAAAATATACTCGGCAATCTTAAATTGCCGAGTATAGATTTTGATTTAGATTATAGTCCTAACCAACCGTCTACAGTTGATTTATTTGCTTCCATCCAAGCTCTTGCTACATCAGCTGGATCTTTTTTCTCAACTGAAACTGCATAAGCCATTGCAGAAACATCATCAGCTGTTAATTGAAAATTCTTAAAGAATTCTACAATTGCTGGTGATTGACTCTCTAAAGAAGTAGCCCAACCGATTTGGATTTGCTTAAGAGCATCTTTTGATGCAACATAAGATTTCTTGTACCAGTCAGCATCTGCTTTAGGTTGAATCATTTTATATTTTGCAGGATCATATTTTGGTTCTGTTAACATTACTACGTCAGCCATTCCCCAAATTGCATGAGGCTTGTAACAATAGAATGCATAACCTTCACCTTTTTTGATTGAGTCTAGTACTCTTGCATTTTTAACTGCTTCAGCAGCTCTAACTTCTTCGATACCAGCGTCATATAAACCATAGTCTCTTAATTTAACTTGGTTAACATTTGCAGAAGCCCAACCATCAGCACCAATCCAAAACTCACCTTTACCATTTCCATCGCTGTCCATTGCTTTAACAACTTCTGGTCTAGCTAAGTCTTCAATAGCTGTAATATTCATTTTTTTTGCAAACTGTTGAGAAACACAGTAACCTTGGTTTCCTTCATATGGTTTGCTGCTTAATTTTAAAGTTCCTTTTGGAACTAAATCATTAGTGTAAGCTTCTTGGTTTGGTAACCAAATATCAGGGTGAACATCGATTTCACCTTTTCCTCTGTCAATTGCTGCATAAATTGCAGTATTGTTTCCAGGAACTAATTCTGCTTCACCACCCATTTTGTCTATAACTACTGCAGCAAGTAAATTTGCAATTGCAGTTGCACCTGTCCAACCTGGATCTCCAATTTTAACTTTTTCAGCGTTTGCAGAGAAAATTGATAAAATTGAAATTAATCCAGCTACAAGTGTAGATTTGATTATTTTCATTATGTCTCCTTAATTATTTATAAATAAAGTCTAACGCGAATTGAGAGAAGGTGTCAAAGAAAATAAGTATCTAAAAATTAGATGTATTTTTACTATTCTGGGTTAGATGTAAGAGTTTTAATCTCTAGTATATTTTCGTTAGGGTCTTTTACGAAGAATGTTTCTTGTTCATACTTAGTGCCTTTAAATCTTAAGTATGGTTCGTCATAATATTTAGTGCCACTATCTTTTAATCTTTGTTTAAGTGCATCAAAATCTTTTCTAGATAAGTGTACACCAAAATGGGGTACAGACACATTTCCCATGTCCACATCATGTCTTTCGTTATCTAATTTATGATCACTTTTATGAAGTGTTAATTCATTACCCCAAAAGTCAACATCAGCCCACTCTTGAGCAGAATTATCCAATCTACATCCTAAAGTTTCGCTATAAAATTTTTTTGCGACCTCTAGATCACCACAAGGTATAGCTAAATGAAAACAATTAGTGTTTTTGTACATAATTAATCTTTAATAACAGAATATAATGACTATATAAGCCACTTATTAAAATTTCAAGTGAGCATAAAATACAATGAATGATTATTTACAATCGATAATTGATAGAGATCCTGCAGCAAAATCAAAGCTTAGTTTGATTTTAACCTATCCAGGTGTCAAAGCAGTATTCTTTCATAGAATAGCAAACTTTTTTAGTACTGCTAAATTTTATCTAGTTGCAAGAATCATTTCTCAATTTTCAAGATTCTTAACTGGAATTGAAATTCATCCTAATGCAAAAATTGGAAAAAATTTATTTATAGATCATGGCATGGGAGTTGTGATTGGTGAAACTTCAGATATTGGAGATAATGTTACTATCTACCATATGGTTACATTAGGTGGAATTGCACCAAGTATAAATTCAAATGACCAAAGAAACATGAAGAGACATCCAACAATTAAAGATGAAGTAGTCATTGGATCAGGAGCACAAGTGTTAGGTCCAGTAACTGTTGGACGATGTGCAAAAATTGGTGCAAACGCTGTAATTACAAAAGATGTTCCTGAGAATGCTGTTATGGTCGGAATTCCTGCTAAGAATGTTGGAATAGCTGATAGTGAATTTAAACCTTACGGAATTACTCCTGATAGTGATAAAAAATCAGAAAATGAATAATACACAAAACGATTTTATTTCTGGGATTGGAAATACTCCACTTATAAAACTTAGAGCTGCATCAGAAATTACCGGATGTAATATTTATGGTAAGGCAGAATTTTTAAATCCAGGTGGATCCGTAAAAGATAGAGCTGCACTTGCATTAATAAAAGACGCACAGGAAAAAAAATTAATCTCCAAAGGAGGAACTGTTGTTGAAGGTACTGCCGGTAACACTGGAATTGGATTAGGTCTTTTGGGAAATTCTTTAGGTTACAAAACTATTATTGTAATGAACAACAATCAAACTCAGGAAAAAAAAGATTTACTAAGAAACCTTGGTGCTGAGTTAAGATTAGTTGAACCGAAGCCCTATAAAGATGACAATAACTTTGTAAAGATTGCTGCAAGACTTGCAGATGAGTTAAGACCCTCAAATAACAATGGAGTTATTTGGGCTAATCAATTTGATAATACTGCAAATGCAAAAGGTCATTATGAGGGAACAGGTCAAGAGATCTGGGAACAGACAGATGGTAAGGTAGATGGTTTTGTGTGTTCATCTGGAACTGGTGGCACCATTTCGGGTGTAAGTAATGCATTAAAAGAAAAGAATAAAGATATCAAAATTTACCTTTCAGACCCCAAAGGTTCTGCTCTTTATAATTATATAAAGAATGGAGAGTTAAAATCTGAAGGAGGATCTATAACAGAGGGAATTGGTTCAAGTAGAGTTACAGCAAACTTTGGTGAGGCTAAAATTGATGATGCTTACTCTATTGATGACCATGAAGCTCTACCTATTCTTTATGATTTAATTCAAAATGAAGGTCTAAGTTTAGGAACTAGTTGTGGAATAAATATTGCTGGCGCTATTAGAATGGGAAAAGAATTAGGACCTGGTAAAACTATAGTAACTATTCTTTGTGACAGAAGTGATAAGTATGCAACTAAAATGTTTAATAAAAAATTCTTAGAAGAAAAAGGTCTACCAATACCTTCTTGGTTTTAAACGTAAATTTTATCTGCCAAACCGTAGCAAAGAATAGAACTTAAAATTAGAAATACAACAGGAGCAATTATTCCTTCGTTAGAAGTTTTTTCATTTATTCCAGTTTTATCAATTTTGATAGAATAAAAGTTTGTTAGAAAAACACATGCATGAATAATTACTATTAAGGTAAAAAATGCCCAAGTATCTTCAACTCCGTTTGGTCTAACAAACATTATATAAAGAGCCATGATTACCCATCCAAGCATTAAAGCTCCTACAAATCTAACAATGACTGCCGCACTATGATCGATTTCAAATTTGTCCATGAATTTTTTAGTTCCAACAATGGTTTGAAAACAATAAACTCCTATTCCAATAAAATGGGCAAGGAACACTATTAAATAGAAAATTCCATTAAACTTTTCGATCATATTAAAACTCTATCAAATTTTATAATCAGATAAAACAACATAATCAGCAATTTTTGTGCTCCTTAATTGCATAACTGACGCGCGTTATAAACACGAGAGACTTTGTCATGAATATGTAACAGTCTTCGGTTACTTATAATTAATAATTAAAAAGAAAGATAAAATGAAAAAAATAATAATAATTTTGATGCTTAGTTTATTTACTACAATTGCTAACGCTGACGGCCATGCAAAAGCAAATGCGTTTGCTATTACTTTGAAAGTTCCAGCTAGTGATGTTGCTAAAGTCGAAGAAATGTTAAAAACGCACCATAAATGGATGAAAGAAACTCATCCAATGACCGGTGAAAAAAAATTAAATTCATATTCAGTTATCAAAGGACCTGAATGGAATAATCCTGCAGATCCTTCACAAGGTATGACTGGAAATATGTATTTTATTTTAACTGAGTATTATGAAAATCCTGCTGGTTTTCAAAATCACCAAGAGCTTGGAAGCAAATGGCCAATGATACAAGAATTTCAAAAAATGCTATTTAGTTATGTTGTGGGATATACTTTTCCCGGAACAACTGTTGTTACAATAAAATAAATAGAAGAAAATTATGAAAAAAATAATAGTGATTTTATTCAGTGTTTTATTTCTGACCTCTGCATATGCGGATATGTCTGATAGTGACAAGAATAGAGCTTGGGAATGTAGTGGTATTTATATGGCTAACTATTTCTTGCCAATTGGTGAAACATTTGAATATAGTATGAAAGAAAAATCTATGGCATCAGTTAAAGTTTTAAAAGCTTATGCCCTAGAAGTTGGAGTCCCTGAAAAGCAATGGGATGAAGGAGTAAACAAAGCTGTTGATAAGTTTTATGGATCTAAATTTGATGAGGCTAAAACTAACGCTTGTCATGACTTTATAAATTCAACAGTACCTAATGGAGAAGATAGAGTTAAGAAAGTAGTTCAAACTCTATATTAATAAAAGATAAAGATAAGGGAAAAAAAATGAAAGATATATTGGTAGTAGGAAAATTAAAAGAAGGATGCTTTGAAAAGTTTATGAGCTTTATGCAATCAGATGAAGGTATGGCTGAAAGAAAAAAAGTAGCTGATGTTACTAAAACAATAGCTAGTGTTTCACCTGATAAATCAACAGTAATGTTTAAAATTGTAGTTCATGATATGGCAGCACTTCATTCATTTATGGATGGGTCAAACCCAGTTTCAAAACCTGTATTTGATGAAGTAATGGATGGTTATGAAATTTACGAGTTAGCTAAAGTATAAAAAGAACAGAGACTCCACATGTTGGATTATCTCTGCTAGACTTTAATTATTAAATTAAGCAACAGGAGAAAAAATGTCTAAATTTTATATTATTGGAAAGATAAGTCGTGATCTTGCTTTAAGAATGCAAAGTGATCCTAATGCAGACAGAGGAGCAGCTATCAAAGCTATTTGTGATACTGTTGGAGTAAAATTTCACAGTTATGAATGGGTTCGAGGAAGATTTGATGTAATTAACGTGATTGAAGGTGATTACGAAAGTGTTCTTGGAATGAAAGTTGCAATTATGAATGCAGGTTTAATGGAAGATATTATGATTCATGAAGTATTTGATTATAATAAAACTTTCAACAAAGCTGCAGATGCTGGAAAAAACTTTAAAAAACCAGGTGAATAAAAGAAAGGAATAAATGTCTATCTTAGAAAAATATAGTGCTGCATTAAAAAATAAAGACGAAGCAGCGATGAATGAGCTTTTGCATGATGATTTTAAATTTACAATGCATAAATCAGGAAATGTTTTAACTAAAGGTGATGTTATCAAATGGGCAATGAGTGGTGACATCAATCAAGATAAAGTTAGAATTGTTTACGAGAATGATGAAGTTGGAATTCATCATGCTTTTGTTACATTTAATGATGGAAATGTTGAAGCTGTAATGGCAGTTTATAAATATGACAATGGAAAAATTGTTAGTTTAGAAACTGGTGCTACTCCAATGCCTAAATAATTATATATATTTAGCGGGATTTCATTTAATATTATTAAATGAGTCTCGCTACTTCATACTTGTTCCTAGGTGTTGCTGTATTCCTAGGAGTTACTTCAAATAGTTTTGCTAAAAGTGCTGAAGGTTTCACTCTTCTCTTCCCAAGTATAATTACCGCAATTACAATTGTATTGTGCATGTATGCGCTTTCATTGGTGATGAAGAATATACCAATGGGTATCACTTACGCTTCATTTGCAGGATTAACAATCATTGCAACAGTTATAGTAGGTGTAATTAAATATAATCAAGTTCCGAACCTTTACTCCATGATCGGATTAGCATTTATTATCATTGGAGTTTTAATGGTTAATTTGTTAGGTAGTAAATAATATGAAACCTCTTATAGGATATTTGTTTTTAGCTAACGGTATAATTTTTGGAATAGCTTCAAACAGTTTTGCTAAAATCTCTGAAGGTTTTACAAAGCTAACTCCTTCAATTTTATGTATCCTTTTTATGTGTATTACAATGTTTTCAATTGCAAAAGCT
The DNA here is from genome assembly GCF_052048055.1 of Candidatus Pelagibacter sp. HIMB1485. Lineage (NCBI taxonomy): Bacteria > Pseudomonadati > Pseudomonadota > Alphaproteobacteria > Candidatus Pelagibacterales > Candidatus Pelagibacteraceae > Candidatus Pelagibacter > Candidatus Pelagibacter sp. HIMB1485. Next base: position 184,815 of record NZ_JBNAIN010000002.1, read on the forward strand.
ATGCATGCAATACCTGTTGGATTTGCCTATTCAATTTATAGTGGTTTGACAGTAACAGGAGTTGTTCTTTTTGCTGTATTAAAATTTAATCAAGTTCCTAATGTTTATGGGATAATTGGAATTGCTTTGATTATTATTGGTGTAGTAATGGTTAATTACTTAGGTCGATTAAATTGATATTTTTTTAAAATGTCTGGAAGTTGATAACTTCCATCTTCATTTAAAGATAGTTCATATTCATTAACAACAGTAGTTATATCTAATGGAGAATATAAATGTGGGTACATATCACCATTTGATGCTTGTTCCCAAAGTAAGTGCTCAAGTTTAAAAGCATTTACTCTAAGCAAAACAAGGTTTTCTTTATTTGGAAAATGTTTTTTTAAGGTTTCCTCGACCTGATCTTCTTCTGAGAAATGAATATAGCCATCTTTAATATCTTTTTCAGATCCACCATAAGTTCCAAATTGCTTAGCTTTTTGCCATTCTTCTTTATCTATAACTTTAAAAATAAATTCTAAATTCATTTTACCAGGAAGAGTTCGGTCCTTTTAAAAATTCTAGTTCTTCTTCAGTAGACTCTCTTCCTAAAATTTCATTTCTATGAGGATATCTATGAAATTGTCTAATAGTTTTGGTGTGGTCTTGCCAAAATTTTTTAATCTTATTGTATCCTTCATGTTCCCTTAAATATTTATTTAATAAGTAATAAGCCATTTCATGATCACTAATTTCTTCACTATGAATTAAAGGTAAAAGCATAAAAAGTCTTTGATCAACATTCATAGCTTCTAAATATCCAGAATACACTGCATCATTTACTATCAATCTAGTTTTTTGATCTTGAGCAAATGCTTTTTTATTATCTCTAAATATATTTCTTGAAAATTGATCAAACAAAATTACTAAAGCTAAACAGCTCATGGGATTATCCTGCCAATCATCATATTCATTTTGACAAGCAAGCTCATAATCATTTAAAAATTTTTTTTTTATCTTTTGATCAAATTTATCGTCCTTCTTAAATCTCATTTCAAAAGGAGTTTCTTTAAACCAGAAATCTAAAATTGATTGCGCTCGTTCTGGTATCATTCAGCTAAAGGCTTTAATAATTTTAATATTTGTTTATGATTTGCTTTATTATTTGAGACAATAATATTTCCTCCTACAACAGGATTTCTATTACCCCAAGTAGTTACTATGGCTCCACTTGCTCTCACTATTGGCATTATTGGATGAATGTCCCAAATTTTGTTTGCACACTGTGCAACCATTTCCAATCTACCTTCAGCTAGTTGACAATATGTTAAAGCATCAAAACATGGAAATTGCATTCTTTTAATAAATTTTTGAATTTTGGATTGTTGTTTTAAGGTTAATTGATTATGAAAAGCTGCAGCTAATTTCGAATTTGCAAAATTTAATTTAGAATTAACTTTTAGTTTTCTTTTTTTATTATTTTCAAAAACGTATGCGGTGTTTTTATTTACATTTAAGTAATATTTTTTCATTTTAGGAAAATTTGCTAATCCTAAAATTGGCTCCCCATTATAATTTAATGAAATCAAATTACTCCAACTAGGATTACCAACAACATATGATCTAGTTCCATCAATTGGATCTATTACCCATGAAAATTCACTTTTGGTATTTTTGTGACCATACTCCTCACCTATAATTTGATGATCTGGAAATCTTTTAGAAATTTTAGACCTTATAAACTTTTCAAAAGCTTTGTCAGATGTAGTTACTGGATCGTAACCTTTACCTTTCATCTTGTTGGTTATCTTGAATGGCTTATCCAACTTAGCATAATAAAATTTTGTTAGATCTTTTGCTAACTGGTTTAAAAAACTTGAAAATACTGGATATTTTTTTGTATCAAAATTATTCACAAAGAACTCATACTATTTAATTTATATTGATTAAAGTTAAATTTTAAATAATGCTCAATGATTATTTATGAAAATTGAGCTTCACGAAAATAAAGTCTACTTCAATAATGGTACTGAAAAAAAAGAAATACATCCTTTTTGGTTAAGAGAAAGAGTGGATGGTGAAGAATTTGTTGATAAAGGAACTCAACAAAGACTTTTTGACCCAACTAGTTTGAGTGATGATATAATCATTAATAAAGCCTCCATTCATGAGGAATTTTTAGAAGTCAACTTTAATGATGGAATTAGTTCTAGGCTTAATCTTAATAAAATTGCTTTAGAATTCTCAAAAGAAGATACAGTTATAAAATCTATAGAAAAAACTAAATGGGATTCCAGTTTAAGCAATATCAAAAATTTTGAATACCAAGATAATTTTTATGAAAGTAAAGAAATGCATGACTTACTCGTTTCTTTCTATAAGTTTGGATTTGTTGTAATTAAAAATATACCAACAAATAAAAATTATATTGTTGAGTTTGCAAACTCAATAGGCAGTGTTAGACGAACAAACTTTGGAGAATATTTTGATGTTAAATCAAAACCTGACCCTAATGATCTTGCATATACTTCTTTAGCTCTTGCACCGCACACAGATAATCCATATCGAAACCCTGTACCATGTATCCAACTTTTGCATTGCATAGAAAGTAAAGTTTCAGGAGGATATTCTACATTGGTTGATGGATATACTGTTACTGAAGATTTAAAAAAAAGTTATCCTGATTATTATAAAATCTTAACAGAAGTAAAAGTAAGATTTAAATTTATTGATAAAGAAGTAATTTTAGAATCTTTATGTCCTTTAATTGAATTAGATGAGTATAAAAATTTTAAGCAAGTAAGATTTAGTCCAAGATTAGATTTTGTTCCAATCTTAGATAAAGAAGAATTAGATTTATACTATCAAGCAAGAAAAAAACTGTCTGAAATGTACAATTCAGATAAATATAGAATAGAATTTAAACTTGTCCCAAAAGATTTAATGATGATGGATAATCATAGGTTGCTTCATGGACGAACAGTTTATGATGCTAATGAAGGAGAAAGATTTTTACAAGGTTGCTATATAGACTACGATAGTACCGAAGGAAAATTAAGACACTTAAAAAGAAAGTTTAATTTGTAGAAATATTTTCTATTTGAGCTTCTGCATCCCTAATAGATTTTTCATAATCTAAGGCCATTTGATCAGCGCTTATAACTTCAACTTTTTCAATTCCAAAAAAATTTAAAATAAATTTTAACCAAGGCGTTAAAAAATCTTCTGAGCTATTTAGTTTTGTTCCGCCAGAAGTAATTACAAGGTATGCTTTTTTATTTTTTAATAACCCTTCTCTTCTACCATTAGGTTTAAATTTAAAGGTTTCCCCTATTCTTGCAGCTAAATCTGACCAAGCTTTAAGAGTTGCGGGTGGTCCGTAATTATATATTGGAGCTGAAATTATAATAATATCACTCTCTTTTAATTCTTTTACAAGCTTGTCAGAAAGTTCAAACATTTTCTTATGTTCTGCAGTTTGATCCTTCTCATCAATTTTCATTCCAGATTCTGTTAAGCCACTTACAAAAAGCATTTCATCATCTAAATCTCTATAAATTACTTCATCCTCTGGTTTTTTGATTTTTTCCAAAAGTTTTTTTGCTAATGCTCTTGATGTTGAGCCTTTTTTTCTAGCGCTTGAATCTATTTGATAAATTTTCATAAAACACACTAACCAAAATTTTGCATAAAAGGAAAGATTTTAATTATATAAAAACCAACTGCTTGCAATTGATTAGTTAAAATCAAAATTCCAGTTATTAATAAAGTTATTCCACCTATTTTTGATATTAAATTAATATTCTTCTTAAAGTTTTTAGAAAATAATAAAAATCTTTGAATTAAATATCCTGATAAAACAAATGGTATAGCCAAACCTAAAGAATAAAAAATTAACATTATGACTGCTTTTGATAATGTTTCTTCGATAGATGCTAAAGCTAAAATTGATCCTAAAATTGGACCAATACATGGTGTCCAACCGAAACCAAAAGCAACACCAATTACATATGGAAAAAGAATATTTCTTGATTCTTTTGCATCAAATCTTTTTTCAAAGTTTAAATACGAAATATTAATAATTCCAATTAATTGAAGAGAAAAAATTACAATTATAATTCCAGCTAAAATTCTTAATATTTCTGAATTTTGTAAAAGTGCTTGTCCTAAAAAAGATGCAGATGCTCCTAAGATAACAAATACAGTTGAAAACCCTAGACAAAATAAAATCAATGGGAAAATATTTGTTTGTTTTTTATTTAAAATTTCTTGTAGTGACTGACCTGAGATATAAGAAATGTATCCAGGGATTAAGGGTAAAACACAAGGAGATAAAAAACTTATTAACCCTGCCCCAAAAGCAATTAAATATTCAATCATCTATCCAGTGTTTTTCATTGCTGCAGAAATTCCTGCAATAGATGTCATTAAAGCATCGTCTAAATATTTCTTATCTAAATTTTTATATTTTTTATTTGTTAATTTATTCATTATATTTGCCTGAAGAATGTTTAGCATCTCAGTGTAGTTGTTTCTGATAAATAATGCTTTTCTAAACTCTTTTCTCTCTTTTATAACTTCTTTTGGAGTAATTTTATTGTGCAATTTGACCAATGCATCAAATTGAAACCTTAATCTTTTTCCAATTCTTATCAAAGATTTGTCAGCTAAATTATTTTCATAAATCACTGATATTTCAGGATCAACCTTTGAAATCACCATGTCCAAAATATCCATTGTTGATACAAAATAAGGCCAGTTCCTCTCCATGTCTGTCATAGTTTTTTTAAATTTTTTTATTGATCCATATCTCAAAGCCTCAGTTGTACCAAGCCATGCAGGTAGCATTAATCTAATTTGTGTCCATGCAAATACCCAGGGAATTGCCCTTAAACTTTGAATATTATCAACATTTTTTCTCTTGGTGGGTCTTGAACCAATTGCAAGTTTTCCAAGAGATTTATGTGGAGTAACAGTTTTAAAATATCTAATAAAATCTTCACTTTGATTTAAATACTTTCTGTAAGCAGATGTAGAAATCTCAGACATTTTTTGAATAAGCTCTCGCCAATTTGGTTTTGATCTAGGAGGTGGATTTAGAGTTGCCTCCATTACTGCACCGATATAACTACATAGGTTGTATTCAGCTAAAGGTTTATATCCATATTTTTGTTGTATCACCTCTCCTTGATCAGTAATTCTAATTTTTCCATTTACTGTTCCAGATGGTTGAGATTTAAGAGTTGCCTGAATTGGTCCTCCTCCTCTTCCTGGAGATCCTCCTCTTCCATGGAAAAATACAAGATCTATTTTATATTTTTTAGCTAAATTTCTAAGTTCTTCTTGAAGTTTGTATTGATGCCAACTTGCAGATAGTTTTCCCGCATCTTTACTAGAGTCTGAATATCCAATCATTACCTCTTGTTTTGAGTTGATCATTTTTCTGTACCAAGGAAGTTTAAATAAATTTTGCATAACACCATTGGCATTCTTTAAATCATCTAAAGTTTCAAAAAGTGGTACTACTCTTAACAAATTCTTTGTTTCGGCCTGTAATTGCAATAAATAAACAGATAAAATATCAGATGCTTTTGAAGTCATTGAAATTACATACGCACCCATACATTGTTCTGGCTCTTTAGATATTTGTTTAAATGTTTTCCAAACTTCTAAATTCTCTTTGTCTCTTAAATTAATTTTATTAACAAAAGATTTTTTTTGTTTTATTGATTTATTAAGTAATTCAATTTTCTTTTCTTCAGGTAATTGTGAATAATTTATTTTATTTTTCTTTTTAAATATTTCATTTAAAAGTTTTTCATGTCTATCAGACTCCTGCCTGATATCTAATCTTGCTAAATTTATTCCAAAACATCTAACTCTTCTTATCAAATCCAACAAATCTGCATTTGCTATATGTTGACCTTTGTGCATGTTTAAGGAAGTTCTAACTTCTCTTAATGGGTTTATAATTTCATACTTATCTTTTAGTAATTTATTTTCATCTAATGGTTTATCGTAATTTATATGTGCTTCGATTAACTGATGTGTTCTTCTTACTTTATCTCTTAAAGGTCTTAAATAAACTCTATATGGTTCAAAACTATTTCCAGTAACTTTTTTAATTTTATTAGAACATTCTTCCATTGATAAATCTTGAATTAATTTTGTGAGCTCTCTTTCGTATAACTTTGCAGCTTGCCATCTTGAAAATAAAATTACTTTTTTTGTTACTTCAGATGTAACATTTGGATTTCCATCTCTATCTCCACCCATCCACGAACCAAATTGAATAGGATTAAAGTTTCTAGGAAGATCTTTATTTAAGTTTTTTCTAAAAATATCATTCAACCTTTTATAAACTCTTGGAATTGTATCCCATAAACTATCTTCTATTACAGCCAAGCCCCATCTAGCTTCATCAAGTGGTGATGGCTTGGTTCTTTTTAGTTCATCAGTTTTCCAAATAATAGCTATCTCCGAATATAGTTTTCGATCAATTTCAATAATCTTTGCAGGGTATTTTTTATAAAGATGGCGTTGCTCCATCAAAGTGGTTAAATTTGCGTATTTTTGAATTAGTGTTCTTCTCTTAACTTCTGTTGGATGTGCGGTGAGAACTATTCCAATATCAAGTTTTGTTGCCTGATCATAAATTTTTTTGTCAGAGATTTTTCTATTTTTAAATAGACTGTTGATTATATCTTCAATAAATAGATTTTGTTTTTTATTCTTAAAATATGGATTGTCGTATTCATTAAGTTTTCTAGAAGCATCTAACGACTCAGCTAAATTCATTAAATTTAGAATATGTGAAAAAGCTCGAGTGACCTTAAATGTAATTTCAGGTGAAAGCTTTCTTATGTCTTTTGAAATTTTGGAAAATACCTTACTTTTATTTTTATCTAATAAGGTGTTTTTAGATAATAATCTTAATCGCTCAACAATATTAAAAAATTTTGTGCCTTCTTGATCTTTAATTACTCTTCCAAGAAAAGTTCCTAATAATCTTATATCTTCTCTTAAAAGCTTAGTAGGTATTCGTTCATAGTAAAGATCTCTCTGCTTCATTACTTAAAATAAATTTTTTTTGTAAAACTCCTTTTGTGTTTGTTTTTACACCAAAAAAGAATCCTGAATATCTAAATTTTCGCAAATCAGCCTTGTCCATTCCTTTTGTAGCTGTTGAAACGTACAGTTCTTGATTATTCTTACCACCAAACGCACAATTAGTAATATTTTTGGCTGGAAACTTAATTCTGTGAATTAATTTTGCTCTACTATTAAATACTGAAACACATGCCCCACGAAAATGGGCAACCCATAAATTTTTATTTTTATCTACAGTCATTCCATCTGGAACTCCTTCTTCAGGAGTTAACTTTTTAAATATTTTTTTACTAATTATTTTATTATTTTTATTTATCTTAATTTTATAGATAGTTTTTTTAGGACTATCAGTGTGGTAAAAATTATATTGATCAATAAATGCTGGGCCATTTGTAATTCTATAATTTTTATCAACTCTAGTTAATTTAAGATTTTTATCTAATTTATACAAAGATCCTTTTTCAATTTTTCTCTCTAAGTTATCCATAGTTCCAAACCAAAGATTTCCAGCAGGATCTGTTTTACCATCGTTTATTCTATTCAATTTTAATTTAGGTTCTATAGGTATCGATTTTAAAACTTTTTTTGATTTTAAATTTTGAATTCTTATTTCACCCTGCAATCCTAAAATAAATATATCATCTCTTACATGAGCAATGAAACCTACTTCTTTATTTACTTTAAATATTTTCTTTTTTTTATTTTTAATATTTAAAGAACAAATTTTCTTTTTCTTTATATCAACAAAATAAATTGAGTTGTGTTCTTTAACCCAAAGTGTTCCTTCACCTAAAGTACATCTTATTTTCCAAATAGGTTTTGGCTCTGTAGTTTTAATTTTATTCATTTACTTCAAACTCCTTAATAAAGTCCTCATTAGGATTTATACCAATACCTACATTGTCTGTCACTGATGCAAATCCATTATTGTTTTTAACTTGATCTAAAATTGAAAAATTTTCTTTTGGTAGATCTGTAATAAAGATATTTTTCTCTGTTGTATCAAATTCTAGCATAGATTTTGTTGGGAATAATCCCCCTGGCATATCTGGTTGTGCAGTCAATAAATGAAGATTTACCGCTATACTTACAGCAGATCCCCAAACATGATTAATTACAGGAACAAAGTTAGCCTGCGCCAAGGCTGCAACTTTCAAATATTCTGTAATACCTCCTAATCCACATACTTCTGGTTGAGCTATATCAATGCAATTATTGGTAATTAATTTATTCCATCCATACTTTGTAAATTCTGCCTCACCTCCAGCTACACTAGTTGATATATTTTTTTTCAATTCTCGATAACCGTTGTAATCTTCGGGAGCGACAGGTTCTTCAAACCAATAAACATCTAGTTCATCAAGTCCTTTTCCAACATAAAGAGCATCTTTCAAATTATAAGCATGGTTAGCATCCACCATTAATTTAAAATCTTCACCTATAGAATTTCTAACTGCTTGAACTAACTTTAAATCTTCTTTTGGACCTAATCCAACCTTCATTTTCATCGCTTTAAAATTTTTTGATTTAATCTGTTTAGCTTCTTCTTCAAACAACGGAATTAGTTCATCCACTGATTTTTTTTGTAACATCATTCCATATCCATAAACAGGAACTTCATTATTACATTTCCCACCAACAAGTTGGTAAAGAGGAGAGTTTGTTTTTTTTCCTAAGATATCCCATAGAGCTATGTCAACTCCTGACAAAGCTTGTATTGGCATTCCTTTTTGACCACTATCTCTTAAAAGATTGTAAACTTTTTGCCAGATATGTTCTTTATTCAAAGGGTTTTCACCTATTATTAAAGGCTGAATTACCTTTTCAACAATGACCTTATTGGCTAAAGTAATATTACCTGGACCAAAACATTCACCCCATCCCGTAATGCCTTCGTCAGTTTGTACTTCAACCAAATGGGCTGTTCGGTGTTTATAATATTGTTGTGAATAACCTAGTTCTTTCTCTAACTCATATTTAAGTACATGACTTTTAATAGAAGTTATTTTCACAAAAGATTATAAAGCAACTACTTTAGAGTTTTGCTCTCCTAAATTTTCAATTGATAATCTCATTGTATCACCAGCTTTCAAGAATTGTTGTGGCTTCATTCCCATACCAACTCCTGGAGGTGTACCAGTTGTAATTATATCACCTGGCTGTAATGACATAAATTTACTTAAATAAGATACAATAACGTTAACATTAAAAATCATAGTATTAGTATTTCCAGTCTGCATTCTTTGACCGTTAACATCTAAACTCATTTTTAAATTATTAATGTCAGCAATTTCATCTTTGGTTACCAAGTAAGGTCCAATTGGTCCATACGTGTCATGAGATTTTCCTTTTACCCATTGACCCATTTTTTCTATTTGCCATTCTCTTTCACTAATATCGTTTACTAAACAATATCCTAAGATGTGATCTTGTGATTGAGCTTCTGAAATATGTTTTGTATGTTTTCCAATTACAATTCCTAATTCTACTTCCCAGTCTAATTTTTTTGAACCAGACACAATTTCGATATCATCGTTAGGACCATTGATACAACTTGTTGCTTTCATAAAAGTAATTGGCTCAGATGGAACTTCTGCTCCTGTTTCAGCAGCGTGATCTGAAAAGTTTAAACCAATTGCAATAAATTTTCCTGGTTTAGTAATACATGAACCAATTCTTTCACTTGAAGATATTTCTGGAAGAGATGACAAATCAGCGCTTTGTAATTTTGAAATAGTTTCAAAATTTAAATGATCAGGATTTAAATCTGAAATATGTGAACTTATATCTCTAATTTTACCATCTTTGTCTAAAGCTGCTGGTTTTTCTTGTCCTTTTTGGCCTACTCTTAATAATTTCATAATTGTCCTTTTGTTATTAAATTATATTGAAATTCCACCATCAACATGAATTGTACTTCCTGTTGTAAATGTTGCATCATCACTTGCTAGATAAACTGCAACTGCAGCAATCTCTTCTGCGGTACCTAATCTTCCCATAGGTTGTCTTGCTATAAAATCTTTTTTTGCTTGAACAGGATCTGGACTTTGATTTACCCTATCTTGCCAAGAAGGTGAATAAACTGTTCCAGGAGCAATTGAATTACATCTGATATTTTGTTTCACAAAATCTGCTGCAATTGCTTTGGTTAAACCGATAACAGCACCTTTAGTTGTCCCATAAACAAATCTATTTGGAAAACCTTTAAAGCTAGATGCACATGAAGATATATTAATAATACTTCCACCATTTTGTTTGACCATTAAAGGTAAAATAGCTTTACACATAAAATACATCGACTTGACGTTTACATTAGAAGAAAAATCCCAATCTTTTTCTTCACATTCCAATATTGTTCCATGGTGAACAAATCCAACTGCATTAAATAATACATCTACTTTATCAAGAGTTTTAGTAAATTCTAAGATAGCGTTGTTATCAGTTGAGTCTAATTTGGTAACTTTAATATCTGGATATTCTTTATTTAATTCTGTTAAAGTTTTATCGTTTAAATCTGTAGCCGTTACATGAGCTCCTTCTTTATGAAATGCAATTGCTGTTGCTTTTCCAATTCCTTGTCCTGCTGCTGTTACAACAATTTGTTTCCCATTAAGTCTTCCGCTCATTTTTTATTTATCCTTTCAATCTCGTTATAAAGTGAACTGTGATCAGTGTTACCATGACCATTATCAACTAAGGTTTTATACATTTCTTTAACTAAATTTGAAATAGGTAAATGAGTATTATAAGAATTTGCACATTCTAAAATATTATTCATATCTTTCAAATGAGTATAGGTCTTGCCCTTAGGGCTAAAATCTTTATCAATCATTCTTTTTCCATGTGTTTGAAGTATTTTACTATCCGCCCATCCACCTGAAAGAGCTTTGATTAATTTATTTGGATCTGCTCCAGCTTTTTCACATAATGTTATGGCTTCTGCAACAGCTCCTATTGTAACTCCAACAACAATTTGATTTGCTAGTTTTGATACTTGTCCACTTCCAATAGGTCCAACCAATGTTGGGTTTCCCATTGCTTTTAAAATTTTTTCTGAATTATCAAAAATAATTTGTTCACCGCCAACCATGATGGCTAGAGAAGCTTCTTCTGCTCCGATTGTTCCTCCTGAAACTGGTGCATCTAAATAATTTACATTTTTTGATTTTAAATTAGTTCCGTGTTTTGTTGCTGTCGTAGGTTTTACAGAACTCATATCAATGACTGTTGAGCCTGATTTTAAATTGTCTAGAAAATCTGAACTAGAAGTTATTGCATCTACAGCACTATCATCAGTTAACATGGTAATGACAAAATCACTATCTTTAACTACATCACTTATTGTTTTTGAAATTTCTGCACCAAACTCTTTTAAGGGTTCTGCTTTTTCTATTGATCGATTGAAAGCTTTTAATTTAAATCCAGATTTTAATATATTTTTTGCCATTGGTAGGCCCATTAGGCCTGTTCCAATAAATCCAATTGTTATCATGGTTTTGGTTTAAACTCGTGGAAATTTTGTGTCATTATTTCTGGGAAGAACATAACACATGCTAATACAATTAACTGAATAACTATAAATGGAGCAAAACCTCTAAAGATATCTGTTAAAGATATATGTGGAGGAGCAACTGATTTTAAATAGAAAGCAGCGGGTCCAAATGGTGGGCTTAAAAATGAAACCTGCATATTTACACAGAATAATATTCCAAACCAAATCGGATCAAAACCAAGTGCAAGTACTATAGGTAAAAATACTGGCATTGCTAACAATACAATTCCAACCCAATCCATAAATGCTCCCATGATTAAAAACATAATCTGCATCATAAAAATTAAATACATTGGTTTTAAATCATAAGCTAAAATTGTTTCTGCAACGTATTTTGGGCCACCAGCAAGAGAATAAGCTCCCGCTAAAACTGTTGCACCAAATGTAATTGTCAAAATAGTTCCAGATGCTTTGAAAGTTCTTGTTAATGCATCCTTAAATAAAAACCATGTCAGTTCTTTTCTTGCAAAAATAATAATTAAAGTAGCAACAACACCCATTCCTGCTGCCTCAGTAATACCGGTCATTCCAGAATAAATTGAACCTAATACAATAATTACAATTCCAATTGGCGGAAGTAGACCTGGTAGGTAAGACATTTTTTCTTTTAAAGTTAAAGCCGGCTCATCACTTAATGGAGCTAAATGAGGCTGTAATCTTGTTCTAATAAGAATGTATGTAATAATTAAACCTGAGATCATTAAACCTGGAACAATTGCTTCTTGGAATAACATCGTAATAGAAGTCTCTGTTGTTAATCCATAAATAATTAAAACAATTGATGGAGGTATCATTGTTCCTAAAGATCCAGATGCACAAATAATACCAATAGACATGTCTTGATCATATTTAAGTCTTAACATTTGTGGTAATGCAATTAATCCTAATAAAACTATTTCTCCTCCAATAATTCCACTCATTGCAGCCATGATGGTTGCCATGATTGCAGTAACTACACCTACTCCACCTCTAGTTTTTCTTAACCACGCGTTTAATGCATCATAAAGATCTCGTGCAATATTAGAGCGTTCGAGCAAGGAGGCCATAAAGATAAACAAAGGTACTGATAAAAATGAATAAGTAACAACCAGTGAGTAATACCTTGAAAGCAATATTCCTAATGCATGCTCACCTATGTATAAAAATACTAGTACTGCACCCATGAAACCTGATGCAAATCCCATCGGAACACCAATAGATATCAGTGCTAATAATCCAACTATTAATATTATCGAGAGTGTTCCTATTTCAAATTCCATCTTACTTTAATTCTTTAGAAGGGTCGTATTGTTTCTCTTTTGGATTTCTCCAATCAATGATTAGGTTATTTACAGATTGAACTGCTATAAGAAATACACATAAAAGTGTAAGTGGTTTCATTGTAGCTGGAATTGGAGGATCCCAATAAGTTGCAAATCTCTCCCAGGTAGTAAAAGATCTATGTGCATCTTCCCATCCACCATAAATTACTGCTGTAGCAAAAAGAACAATAATTATAGTACTAATTAAGTCAAAAATTCTTTGAGTTGGTCTTCCAACCCAGTCGTAAAGTAAAACTATTCTAATATGGCTTCTTAATCTTGTTGCGTATATTCCACCAACCAAATAGCAAACACCAGCAAGCCACAAACATAACTCATTTGCCCACAAGGTTGGCTTAAATAAAACATATCTCATAAAAATTTCATACATCATCACAATTACAATTACAGGAATTAAATATTTTATTGTGTGACTTAAAAATAAGGAAACTCTATCAATCCAATTAATTGGAAAATCATCTTTACTCGCTACTTTTTCGTTTTGTTCTTGTAACTCTTTATCTATCATTGAGTAAAAATTTTAGATTTTATTCGAAGGGCCTTTTCAGGCCCTTCAAAAATTATTTATTACATAATACCATTAGCTTTCATGTAAGCTTTGTGTATTTCGATTAAAGCCGCAGCTTCTGGAGATTTAGTCTTCCATTCTTCCCAAGCAGCAAGTGCAGCTGTTCTGAATTTAAGTCTATCTTCTCTAGACCAGTCATGAAGAGTAACGCCCATTTCATTTAAAGCTTTAACAGCTTCAGCGTTTTTTCTCTCAACTAAGCTAGTAATAGTTCTTCCAGCGATTTCTATTCCAGCTTTCATAGCACCTTGCTCATGTGGCTTTAACTTGTTCCATACTTTTGTGTTACAAGCTAAGTGGTCAGCCGGCATAGAGTGGAAACCTGGGTATGTAGCATATTTGTTTTGCTCATAGTGTCCACCAGCATAGTTAGTTGCTAAAGATGAATAGTCAGCACCGTCGATTAGACCAGTTTGTAAAGCTGTAGGAACTTCACCAAAGTCCATAACGATTGGCTTCGCACCTAAAGTTGTAAAGATCATACTTTCCATTCCTGGAGGTGATCTAAATTTAAAGTCTTTCAATGAAGCAACATCTGGAATTGGTCTGCTAGATATTAAAGACTCATGTCCTGGTATCCACCAACCAATTAAAGTCATTCCATATTTGTTGTATAATGCATCAACAGCATCTTGAGCACCTGGGTAGTTCAAGAATTCATATTGTTGGTATGGGTTATCGTATCCACCCATTACATCACCTGCGAATTGGAATGCTGCATTTTTACCAGTTTGGTAACCAGCACCAGTCATATCACAATCGATAATTCCAGTTTGTGCAGAGTTAAATACCTCAGCAGATTTACCTGTTACTGAAGATGAGTAGAACATTTCAATTTTCAAGCTTCCACCAGAAAACTTTTCTACATTTTTTGCGAACTGAGCCGCAACTTCACCATTTGGTGAGCTAGCAGTAAAGTGAGTTTCAATCTTTAAAGTCTTTGCATTTGCAGAGCCAAATAAAGCAACTGAAACCATAGCCACCGCTGCTAAAGTTTTAGATATTAAATTAAACATTATCTTCCTCTCGTTTATGTTTTTTCGAAAGTTAATCATAAATGATTTTCTATTTCAATTAAATCGGTTTAATTATTATATATAGAAATTATATATATTTTATAAACACAGAGAATAGAATTGTTCTAAACTACTTCTGAAATCAAAGGTTTTTCATTAAAAAAACAATAGATATTGTCTACTGCCATCATACTCATTGCAAGACGTGTTTCATGTGTCGCACTACCTACATGAGGAAGAACAAAACAGTTATCTAGTTTTAAATATCTGTTATCTAAATTTGGTTCATTGTTGAAAACATCTAAACCTGCTGCATAAATTTTTTTATTTTCTAGTGCATCAATTAATGCATCGTCATCAATTGTTGATCCTCTTGATGTATTTATGACAACTGCATGTTTTGGTAATAAACTTATTGTATCTTTATTAAGAATGTATTTTGTTTCTGCGGTAGCTGGTGTGTGTATGCTTACAAAATCACAATTCGGTAACATTGAATTTAAATCCGAATAATATTTTGCACCATCCTCTAAATCTGCAGACAACTTATTTCTATTATAATAAATTATTTTCATGCCAAATGCTTTTGCACTTTTAGCAGCCATTCTTCCTATTCGTCCCATGCCAATAATACCTAAAGTTTTGCCGGTAACCGAATTACCAATCATAAATTTAGTTAAGTCGGGTTTTTGATTTTTCCAATTATCAGTTCTAACTAAATTATAAGCTTCACCAATTCTTCTTGAGGCAGCTAAAATTAAAAGAATAGTAAGCTCTGCAACAGCTTCATTTAAAACGTTAGGTGTATTGGTAACTTTTATTTTTTTTTCTAAAGCAGAGTTAACAGAAATATTATCGTAACCTACTCCTACCTGAGCAATGATTTTTAATTTACCATTTAGATTATTGAAAAAATTTTCTCCAATTTTATCAAATCCTGTAGAAATCATCCCATCATAGTCATTTATTATCTTAATTAATTCACTTTCTGGAATTGGCTCGTCTTTTGGATTTAATGTTACATCAAATTCTTTGCTTAATTTTTCTTCTGCTAAATCTGAAATTTTTCTAGAAACTAATATCTTTGGTTTCATTTAATGAGAGTCTCTAGGTAAACCTTTTGTATGAGATACATCCAAATATTTTCCTCTAGAATTAATACAAGCACCATCATCTAATTGACCTACTGTATCTCTGAATATTTCTTGCCAAGGAGTTTGATTATTTGCTTTAAATTTCTTTCTATTTTTTCTTCGCTTCTTAAACTCAGCCTGAGAAATTAGTAAATCAACTCTTCTTTTATTTAAATCAATTTTAATTTTGTCACCTGTTTTAACTATTCCTAAATCTCCTCCAACTGCAGACTCTGGTGATACATGAAGTATTGAAGGACTTTCAGATGTTCCACTTTGTCTTCCATCTCCTAAAGTAGGTAGATGTCTAATACCTTTTTTTAACAACCTGTCAGGTGGTTGCATATTAACTACTTCTGCAGAACCAGGGTAACCTACTGGACCACATCCTCTAACAATTAATATTGAGTTCTCATCAATTTTTAATTTCTTGTCATTAAGTCTTTTATGGTAATCTTCAGGACCTTCAAAAACAATTGCCTTACACTCAAAAGCATTTGGATGTTTAGGGTTTGATAGATATTGATCTCTAAATTCTTTACTGATTACTGATGTTTTCATTATTGCAGATGAGAAGAAATTACTTCTCATAACTAAGAAACCAGCTTTTTCTGTTAAAGCATTTTTAAATGTTTTGATTACTTTACTATCAACATCAATTTTCTTTTTCAAATTTTCACCAACTGTTTTTCCAGTTACAGTCTTTATATTAGTGTGAATTTTTTTATTCTTAATTAATTCTTTCATAACAGCTGGTATTGCTCCTGCTCTGTGAAAACTTTCCATTAAATATTCACCAGCTGGCTGACAATTGACTAGCAAAGGAATATCATGACCTAATTTTTGCCAATCGGATAAATCAAACTTAATTCCCATGTGTTTAGCTATTGCACTTAAATGTGTTGTGCAGTTACTTGATCCACCTATTGCACTTGCAACCACTACTGCGTTTTCAAATGCTTTACGTGTCATAATTTTTGATGGTGTTAAATCTTCATGAACCATTCCGACAATTCTTTTTCCTGTTTCATATGAAATCTGTTCTCTTTCTCTATAAGGTGCAGGGATTACAGCTCCTCCAGGTAATGACATTCCCAAAGCTTCTGCAACTGAATTCATTGAAGATGCTGTTCCCATAGTATTGCAATGACCAGCACTTGGCGCAGAAGATGCAACCATGTCCATAAATTCTTCGTATTTAATTTCTCCCTTAGCTAACATTTTTCTAGCTTCCCAAACTACTAATCCAGATCCGGCAAGTTTTCCTTTGTAAACTCCATCTAACATTGGACCACCTGAGAGAACTATTGCAGGAATATTAACTGTGGCTGCTGCCATTAAGGCTGCAGGAGTAGTTTTATCACACCCTGTAGTTAAAATAACTCCATCGATTGGATAACCATACAAAACTTCTACCAAAGATAAATAAGATAAATTTCTATCCAACATAGCTGTTGGTCTTTTTCCAGTTTCTTGAATAGGGTGAGTTGGAAATTCCATTGGAATTCCTCCAGCTCTTCTGATCCCATCTTTAATCCTTTTAGTTAAAGACATAAAATGTCTGTTACATGGAGAAAGATCACTGCCTGATTGAGCAATACCTATAATTGGATTTCCAGATTGTAATTCTTTTCTTGTAAGACCATAATTTAAGTACCTTTCTAAATATAAAGCCGTCATGTCAGGGTTTTTTGGATTATTGAACCACTGTTGACTTCGGAAACTCTTTTTTCTTTTTTTAGGCATAATTAATATAATGGTTTGTTTAAGTTATTGGTTATATAATAAATTTATGAATAATCTAATAGTTTTAAATGGCAATGACAATGTTGGCGTAAGTCAATTTATCATACCAGAAAAAACTAAAATTGAAGGACATGATATAAGTACGTTAGATCCAATCCCTTTTGGTCACAAAGTATGTTTAAAAGAGATTAAAAAAGGTGATCCTATTATCAAATATGATCAAATTATTGGATTTGCTTTAAATGATATTAAACCAGGAGAGCATGTTCACTCTCATAATTTAGAATTTAGAGAATTTAAAAGAGATTTCAAAGTAACTGATAAATCACACAATGTTGACGAAAAAGCAGATACTTTTTTCAATGGAATTTTAAGGGATAACGGCCAAGTAGCTACAAGAAATTATATTGGAATAGTTAGTACCGTTAATTGCTCTGCAACAGTTACAAAAATGATTGTTGAAAAAATAAAATATTCAGACATTTTAAAAGATTATCCAAATATAGATGGAATTGTTCCTATTACTCACTCAACAGGATGTGGAATGAATACTGAAAGTGAAGGAATGCAAATTTTTCAAAGAACGATTGATGGTTTTAAAAATCATCCAAATTTTTCTCATGTTTTTGTTATAGGTTTAGGTTGTGAATGTGCACAGGTAAGTTTATTTGATGAGTCTCTTAAAAAGCACAACAGAATTCACTTCTTAACTATCCAAGATGAAGGTGGAACAAAAAAAATTGTTGATAAAGTATTATCTCAAATAAAAAACCTTTTATCTGAAGCAAATAATGTTCAAAGAACATCTCAGCCTGTTAGTCATTTAACTTTAGCCTTACAATGTGGAGGATCTGATGGTTATTCAGGAATTACAGCAAATCCTGCATTGGGAGTTGCTGCAGATATTTTAGTTAAAAAAGGTGGAAGCTCAATATTATCTGAAACACCAGAAATATATGGAGCAGAACATTTATTAATTAATAGAGCTAATTCACAACAAACTGCAGATAAATTAATTAAAAGAATTGAATGGTGGAGACATTATACATCGATAAATAATAGTTCTATGGATAATAACCCCGCACCAGGAAATAAAAAAGGTGGACTTACAACTATTTTAGAAAAATCTTTAGGAGCAGTTGCTAAAGGTGGAAACTCAATTTTACAAGACGTATTGAATTATGCTGAACCTTTAAAAAATAAAGGTTTCAATTTTATGGATTCACCTGGATATGATCCAGTATCTGTTACAGGGCAAGTTGCATCAGGCGCAAATGTAATTTGTTTTACAACTGGAAGAGGATCTTGTTTTGGATGTAAGCCAGTTCCAAGTTTAAAGCTCTCAACTAATTCAGCAATGTTTGAAAGAATGTCAGAAGATATGGATATTAATTGCGGAACAATAGCTGAAGGAAAAGAAAAAGTTGAGGAAGTTGGTCAAAAAATATTTGAATTAGTAGTAAATACTGCATCAGGAAATAAATCAAAAAGCGAAATCAATGGCTACGGTGACGAGGAGTTTAATCCTTGGCAAGTAGGCGTTGTAATGTAAAAAATTTCCTAAAGTGCAAAATCAAACATCTTTATTAAACGTAATTTTATTAGCTGCAGGTGGTTTCTTTATGTTTGTTTGTATGGATTCTAGTGCAAAATACCTAGGTACAGTCATGCCTATTCCACAGGCTATATGGGGAAGATTTTTTTTTCATCTAGTATCTTTAATTGTGTTTTTTTTAATTTTTAAGCCAAAAGTAAACTTAAAAAAAAATTTCAAAGTTCAAATAATTAGATCAACATTAATGGTGACAGCTACAACGTTTATGTTTTTTTCTCTTCAAAAGTTTGACCTAGTAGATATTTATGTAGTTTTCTTTACAGCCCCATTAATCGTTGCTTTACTTTCTGCTTATTTTTTAAAAGATATTTTGACTTTTAAAGGAATTCTTTTGATGCTCCTTAGTTTTAGTTCAATTGTTTATTCTTTAAGTCCTAGCATGAAAATATTTAGTGTAGATTTAATTTTTCCAATCGTTCCACCTATATGTTGGGCGCTTTACCAATTTTTTACAAAAGTAGTATCAAGTGATAACGATCCATTTGCAGCAATATTTTATACTTCTATTTTGGGAGCAATAATATTTAGTATTTATATTTTTTTTAAATGGGAACCATTAAGTAATAATATTTTTTGGTTATACTTAGCGCTACTTGGTTTTGCAGGCTTTGTAAGCCACTCTTTAATTATTTATGCAATTCAATTATCAAATTTATCTTTTGTAACTAATTTTCAATATTCTCAATTAGTTTGGTCTACAATTTTTAATTTTTTCATTTTTGGTGTACCATTTGATATAAATAAGATTGTGGGTGTTGTGGGTGTAATAATATTTGGTTTATTATTTATAAGAACTGAAGGTAAAAAAACTTAAAATTGGAGGTTTGATGAAAAATATTGGTTTTATTGGTGTTGGTTATATGGGTTATGGAATTGCTAAAAACATCATTAAGCACAAAAATAATCTTTTTGTAATTGCTAACAAAAATCGTAAACCTATTGAAAAGATAGTAAGTGAGGGAGCTAAAGAAGTTAAATCTTTTGAAGATTTTGCATCTAAAAATTTAGATGCTTTGTTTATGTGTGTTACCAATACACCTATTGCGAAATCTATTTCAGAAAAATTATCAAATATCTTAAGCAATAAAACAATTGTAATTGATATTACTACTCACAATAAAACGGGCTCTATTGAAACTGAGGCAATTTTTAAATCAAATAATATCAACTACGTTGAATGTCCAGTAATGGGAGGACCTGTTCAAGCAGAAGAAGGTGTTTTGGGTGGTATAGTTGGGGCGTCAGATGAGAATTTTAAAATAGCAGAGCCTTATTTTAATATATTTTGTAAGGATTATTTTCATTTTGGTCTAGTAGGTATGGGTGCAAAATCAAAACTTTTAAATAACTTTTTATCTTTAGGAAATGGAGCATTAGTAAATCATTTAGCAAAATGTGCTACTGGATTAGGATTAGATCTAAAAAAAGTATTTGATGTTGCAAAACTAGGATCTGGAAACTCTGCGGCTCTGAACAGAGTTTTTGATAATTTACTTAAAGGTGATTACACAGGATTTAAATTTACTGCAAGTAATTCTGTTAAAGATTTAACTTACATTCAGGATCTTTTAAAAGATTTTCCTGAAGCAGAAAAAGTTGCTGAACTAAATAAAAATTATTTTCAAAAAGCTGTTGATGATGGTCATGGAGAAAATTTTATTAGTGAATTAATTAATAAAAATTAATTGAAGGAAGTTAAATAAGATATCGGGAATCTACTAAAGCAGTAGGTTGTATTCAACTTATATATTTGCATTAAATGCAAATAAATTTATTGCAAATAATTTTGATATAATTACCTTTTTATATGAAGGAGGTTTATGTTAAAATTGCTACCACCTGATACTTAGCTGAAGATCTTTAGATATAAAAAAACTTAAAATAATAAAATCCGTTTGGATTTAATGCCAAAGAGGCGATAAAAAGGGAGCTCTTTAGGTATCAACTAAAGAGCGAACCCTTAAAAAAATTAATTTTTAGATTTTAATATTTTTAGTGGAAGTGGTGCTTCTGGATATTTTTTTTCACACAACTTTTCATAAATTTCACAAAAGTTAAAAATTGTTTTTACAACTTCATTTTCATCTCTTGAGTTTAATTTTGTAATTAATTTATCTCGATATTTTTCTAACTCTTTAATTTGCTCACCTGAAAAAAATTCTCCAGTTTCTATTTCCCAATAAGTATCCTCTAATTCTACTTCACTTAATTCATTTAATTTTTTTTGTAACATTATAATTGTTTCATCATCTGTTTCTGTGTTTCTCATAGGAGAATTTTTTAATTTACCTAAACATTTGTCTCTTAAACCATCAATAAAATGATCATAAGGTTTTCCTAAACTTAATTCTTTAAAATGATTACTAATAAAATATTTTTTGATTGCTGAATCTGTAGAAATTTTTTCTTTACCCTTAATTATTGCAACCTGAACATATATCTCTTGAGAAACGTATTCCTCTATATGATCTGTTACTGATACTGGAAGCATTGTTTATTTTAAGATTTTAGCCTATCGTTATTTACATCAAAAGCAGGTTCATCAATAACTTTTGATTTAACATCTTTTCCTTGGATTTTAATCAAAAACTCATTTCCAACTTTAGCAAATTTAGATTCAACATATCCAAAAGCTAAACTTTTGTTTACTCTATACCCATAAGCCCCTGATGTTGTAAGACCAACTATAATACCATTAAAGTAAATTGGTTCATTTCCATGAGCATCCGCATCTACAGCATCAACTTCCATATAAACTAATTTAATCTTTGGGTCATTTTTTACTAAATTAGATACAATTTTAGACCCTTTAAATTCAGATTTTTTTTCAATATTAAAAAATCTTTCCAAGCCTGCTTCAACTACACTAATTTCTGGAGTTAATTCTGAACCCCAACCTCTATATCCCTTCTCAATTCTCATAGAATTCATTGCATGAGTTCCAAAATCTATAATATCAAATTCCTTACCAGCTTCGCTTAATAACTCATATAGTTTTTCCATATCTTTAAAGTCATGATGCAACTCCCAGCCAAGTTCACCCATATAGTTTACTCTTAAGGCTGTTACAGTAATGTCGCCTAAACTTATTTCCTTACTTTTTAACCAAGGGAAATTTTCATTTCCTAAATCTGTATTTGTTAATTTTTGTAAAACCATTCTTGATTTTGGTCCTATGATACCAATTACACCTTTGTCTAAAGTTATATTTTTAATTTCAACTTTTTCGTTTTCTTTTTTATTCTGATTTAGCCAATCCAAATCTCTAATTTCTGATACTGCTCCTGATAATGCGTAATAATGGTTATCTTTTAGTTTAGTTAAAGTTAGTTCAGTTTGAATTCTTCCAATATCATTTAAAAGATGAGTTAAAACAATACTTCCATCTTTTTTTGGAACTCTATTAACACAAAGTCTTTCTAAAAAGTTATAACTATCTTCTCCAGTAATTTCATATTTTGAAAAAGTTGATAGATCTATCAAGCCTACATTGTTATGAACATGCAGACATTCTTTTTGAATTATAGGAAATAAATTATTTCTTTTATAACTTAATTCTTCTTTAATATTATCTTTATTAAACCAAGCTGGTTTTTCCCATCCATATAAATCAAAATATTCAGCACCTTTTTCTTTCAACTTTTGATAAATTGGTGTTGTTTTCATTGGTCTTCCAACCTCTACAACATCATTAGGCATTGGAGTTACATACATTCTTCGATATTGCTCTTTTGATTTTTCAACTGAATAATTTTTATCAACCCAACTCATGTATCTTCTTGGTTCAAATTCCATCATATTTATTTCCGAGTCACCATGTACAATCCACTGAGCCATATATTTTCCAGCTCCCCCTCCATGAGCAATTCCAATACTTGCTGCACAAAACATCCAAAAGTTTTTAAGTCCTGGTGCAGGACCAGCTAAAAAATTATCATCAGGTGTATGTGTAATAGGACCACATATAATTCTTTTAATACCCACATCTTTAAACTGTGGAATACGATCCATTCCTTTTTCTAAGTGTTCTGCAATTCTATCAAGATCTGGATCTAACAACTCCATATCAAATTTCCAATCCATTCCATCTAAAGCCCAAGCTGCTACATCTTTTTCATAAGGACCAATTAAAAGTCCTTTACCCTCTTGTCTTAGATAAGAAGAAGAGTCTGGATCTCTTACAACTGGTAATTCTTTACTTAATTTTTCTATTTCAGGATGTGCTTCTGTAACTAAGTATTGATGGATCATGTTTATACTTGGAACATTTTTTAAACCAACCATCTGTGCTACTTCTGGACAAAAACTTCCTGCAGCATTAACAACATGCTCACAAACAATATCACCCTTTTCAGTAATTACTTTCCACTCTCCTGAAGGCAATTGTTCAATATCAGTTACTCTATTTTTTCTATAAATTTTGGCTCCACTATTTCTTGCTCCTTTAGCCATTGCATTTGTTGTGCTAGTTGGATCTGTGTAGCCATCTTCTGGAGTTAAAAAAGCACCTTTAATTCCATCTAACTTTATAAAAGGATGATATTGATGAATTTCTTCTGTTGATATAATTGAACATGGAGAACCAGCTATATCTAAAATTCCTTTAGTATAATCAAACCACTCAAGATCCTCTTTAGTATAAGCTAACCTTAAACTTCCTGTTTCATGAAATCCTGTTGGTTGTTCAGTTTCTTTTTCTAGCGACTTATAAAGGTTAGTTGAATGAAGATGTATTTTTGCAAGATTTAGACTCGTTAACATATGAGGACATTGACCTGCAGCATGCCAAGTTGATCCAGAAGTAAGTTCGCTTTTTTCAATTAATACGACATCACTCCATCCTTCTTTTGTAAGATGATAGAGTAAACTAACTCCCATTATTCCACCACCAACAATTACGAGCTTGGCGTGAGATTGAATTTTATCCATGGAAAAAGAAACTACTTAGATTTTAAATTAATTAAACAAAATTAATTTTAATTAACCAAAATGGGTATATAAATTTATTAATGAGGTTTTCTATATTTGGAATGACAGGCCTTACAATTCGCCCACATTAATTTTCCTAGAGTTCCTCTAATATCATCTACATCTTCTATAATGGAAGTGAGTTTAATCATGTCATCAGCAGATTTTTGCATTAATGCATTGAAAGCATCTTTTTCTTCCCAAATTATAGGTAGTGCCTCTGTTTTAAATCCTTCTTTAGAATTTTCTGGGAATAGATCTAACAATGTAATGTAATTTTCATTCATTTCCTTCATTAGCTCTATTGCTTTATCAAAATCTCCATTTGAAGAAAAAGACTGTACCCTCTTTGCAGTACTATAATTTTTACTAAATAGTGCTTTTCTACTTTTAATAATATCTTCTACTGACAACTCTGCATTAGCTAATGAACCAGAAAATACCATTATTAAAGATAAGATTACTGTACCAAAGATCTTCTTGGTATGTTTTAATATGCTATGCATGTTAAGAACACTTTAACAGAATACGGATTTATTTCCAAGTCTCTGCATTGGCTAAGTGCAATTTTACTTTTGATACAAATTCCTCTTGGCTTTTATTTAGTAGATTTAGATTTTGGAGAGGAAAGAATAACTATTGAAAATATACATGTGACAATTGGGCTTGGGATATTTTACGTTATAATTTTTAGGTTACTTAATAATTTAATTAACCCTGTTCCAAAGTTAGGACCTGCTACTTTTATAGGACAAAGGTTTATTGCTAAACTCAATCATTTATTATTATACATCACTGTCTTATCAGTAACCATTTCAGGAATATTGAAGAAACTCTTCAATGGTGAGCCTCTGATGATTTTTTTAAAAGAAATAAAAATAAAAGACAATTTTGAGCTTGCTGATCAATTTTATAATATTCATATTATATCTAACTATGTACTTATTGGTTTAGTTGCCTTACATGTAAGTGCTGTAATAATACATAAATTATTCTTTAAAGAAAATTTATTAAAAAAAATATTATAATAATTAATCATCAGACATGGAAAAATCATCTATTGGATATATTCTAAAATTATCTATTCCAATATTTTTTGCCAATCTAGCTATTCCATTAGTGGCTATAATTGATACTTCTTTAATGGGTAATTTAGGAAATGTTTCCTATTTATCTGCGACGTCTGTTGCAGCAAATTTATTTTCAATGATTTTTTGGAGTTTTGGATTTCTAAGAATGGGGACTGTCGGTATGGTTTCTCAAGCAAATGGAGCAGAAAATTATAAAGAAATTCTAAATATTATTTTAAGAAATTTGTTATTTGTAATTATTCTTTCTATTGTCTTATTTTTTGCTCAGAATTTAATTCTTAAGATAAGTCTTCAAATATTTGATCTAAATTCACAAACTACTACTTTTTATAAGGAATATTTTAAAATTAGAATTTATTCAGCTCCTGGAGAACTTACTCTTTATATAATAACAGGTCTTTTTGTTGGATTACAAAAAACAAAAATTTCAAGTATTGCAGTAGGTTTTTTTTCAATATTAAATATTATACTTAGTATAATTCTTGTAACCCAATACAATTTAAATATTAAAGGTGTTGCTTATGGAACTCTTTTTTCTGGGATAATTACCTCTACAGTATTTTTAATTTATACTTTTTTTTATTTAAACAATCTTACAAAAATTAATTTTATAATAAGGGAAATTGTTGATCTAAATAAATTAAAAAATATTTTTGATATTAATTTTAATATTTTTATTCGAACTATATTGCTTACTTTTTCTTTTTTATGGTTCACATACCTTGGATCAAAAATTGGAGAGAAGTATATAGCTGCTAACGCGATTTTAATTAATCTTGTTTTTCTATCCGCATTTATTTTAGATGCTTATGCATTTTCAACTGAAGGCATTATTGGTTATTCTTTGGGCAAAAAAGATAAAAATTTATTTAGTTCTATTGTAAAAAATTCATTTATTTTAAGTTCAGTAACAGGCTTAGGTATTTCTATTGTGTATTATTTTATTCATAAGAATGTGATCTTTATGATGTCTGATATTGATTTAATAAGATCTTTAAGTTTAGATTATTCAATTTGGATGATTATTTTGCCTTTTTTTGCATCCTTTTGTTATCAATTTGACGGTATTTTTATTGGAGCCTCTCAAACAAAAGAAATTAGAAATGCTATGTTTTTTTCTGTTTCTTTATATTTACTAATTTCTTTAGTTCTAACAAATTACATTTCAAATCATGGGGTATGGATATCTTTAACGATATTTATGATCTTGAGAGCTTTATCTTTATATTTTTATTTAAACAGGATTTATTTAAGATTTAATGACAGTTAATCCCGTATTTTTTTAATCTCCAGTAATTATAAGGCCACGGAGTTAAAAAACCTACTATCAACATAATTGGAATAACCCACCAAGTTAAAATTGCACCACCTGTTAAAACAAAGTCAGTCAAATTCATCATCACTTCCATGCTAATCATTGAAATCAAACTCATTCCAGAAGCTGTCTTCAAAGCATTATTAAATTCAAAACCTTGTCTCATTAGAATTATTGTTTCTAATATTATACTTGTGATTAAACCGTTTATTATTGCTAGAATCATTATTCCTAATACTGGAAACGGAATTTGTGTAAGTTGAAAAAATAAAATTGTTCCAAAATCTCCGATGGCACAACCTAATAGACACCATGCTGTATTCTTTGCGCTTCTTCTCCATGTATGTTTACAAGACCAATGAAAAGTTGATGCTGTCATTAGTTAATTTCTAATCCTTTTTTTTTCCATTTTTCTAAACCACCAATTAAGTGAAAGCAGTTAACAAAATTATACGATTTAGAAATCTGAACTGCCAAAGTAGATCTGTGTCCATGAGCACAGTAGAAAAGAATTTTTTTATTTTTTAAACTATCTTTATTTTTCTCAATGTAGTCATGCATGGAAGGAAATGGGACTATATTGCTGTTATCTAGTTTACCTTCTTTATCTATTTCAATTTGTTCTCTTAAATCTATCAGAACTGTATTCTCATCTTTTTTAATCTTGTTAAACTCCTCTGGCTCAATTCCATTGTTTACTTTTTGACGGTTTAAATCAATACCTAACTTAAGATTACTAGGAACTGCAACATCCATCATTTTGGGATCTGGTAAATTTAAATTATTCATAATATCCACGTACTCTTCTACTGATTTTACCTGTAATCTTGGATTAAATTGTCTTTCTTCTATAATAGTACTTACCATTTCTCCTTTATAATCATGTGCTGGATAAACTAGAGTTTGATCAGGTAGTTTTAATAATTTGTTAAATATTGAATTATAAGAGTCTTTAGGATCACCGTTTTGAAAATCTGTTCTACCTGTACCTCTAATTAATAATGTATCTCCTGTAAAAACTCTATCACCCATCAAAAAACTAAAGCTCTCAGAAGTATGACCAGGTGTATATAAAGCTTGTAGATCAATTCCATCTATTTTAATTATCTCTTCATCTGATACTCTCATTGCAACTACATCGGCAGGTGTTTTATTGCCCATAACAGTTACACAATTAGTTTTATCTCTTAGTTCAGCAATTCCAGAGATATGATCTGCGTGAATATGGGTATCTATCACTTTTACTAATTTTAAATCTAATTGATTTAACAAATTAATATACTGATCAACTTTTTCTAAGACTGGGTCTATTATTAAAGCTTCACGTCCCCTTCCAGATGCAATTAAATAGGTATAAGTGGAAGAAACACTGTCGAATATTTGTCTAAAGATCATTTTAGATAAATATCAAAAACCAATAAGAAATTAAACCAGACAAAATAGTTGCGATTATATTTTTTGAAAAAAAACCAACAATTACAGCAACAATTGCAGCAAATATTTTAGGGTCATCCATTTCAATAAACTGGCCGTAGTCATTTATAAAAATTCCTGGAAAAATTATTGCTGGAAATACTGCTGATGG
The DNA here is from genome assembly GCF_052048055.1 of Candidatus Pelagibacter sp. HIMB1485. Taxonomy (NCBI): domain Bacteria; kingdom Pseudomonadati; phylum Pseudomonadota; class Alphaproteobacteria; order Candidatus Pelagibacterales; family Candidatus Pelagibacteraceae; genus Candidatus Pelagibacter; species Candidatus Pelagibacter sp. HIMB1485. Next base: position 212,815 of record NZ_JBNAIN010000002.1, read on the forward strand.
AACATAAGCTAAAACAGCTTTTATTTTATCTCCCAACATGTCTCTACTCACTAAAGCCACCATCGTCATCCTAGTAAAGTAAGTTAATATTCCTGCAACTATAATAGATAACCAAGTCATTTTATTTTTTTAACCTTAATATTAAAGCTGCAACAAACAAAGCAAGTATAGGTGAAATAATTATGTAAGATCTAAATGGAGCATCATAAAATAATAATGAACTCAATCCACATACAATCATTACAATTAAATGATCAATTTTTTTTAAATCTTGTATTATGATAGCTATAAACGTAAGTGGTATTGCAAATTTTAATCCAAGTTCCTCTGGAACAAATGAACCTAAAATGATTCCTGACAATGTAGCAATTTGCCAACAAACCCACATTGTACAACCTGTACCAATCAAATGATAATGTAAGTATTGCTCTGATTTATTTTTTTTAAAAAATTTATTAGATTCTGCAAAACCTTGATCGACTATAATATAAGAGATTAATAATTTTTTTATTAATGATAATTTTTCTAAGTACTCTGATAAAACTGCTCCATACAAAAGATGTCTTGAATTAATAACGCCAACAGATGTTGCTGCTACCAATCCAGACGCACCACCTGATAATAATTGCAAAAAAACAATTTGTGATGCACCACCAAAAATAATAATAGACATCGCATATACTAATAATGGGTCAAATCCCAATTCAACACCGATAGCTCCACAAATTATTCCAAATGGAATCACAGATAACATGTGTGGAGAAATATCCAGCATACCCCTAGTAAATAATTGTTTTTTTGTAAGCATTTATTTGGGTTCTATTAAAAACAAACTATGTGATCAATATTTATCGGTCGTTTAATCCCAAATTTTTCATCAATTTCATGTTGGTGGACGTGATGAGAATGAACAAAAACAGGTATTAATAAATCACTGCTAGTTTTTAGAGTATATATAAAATTTGTTCCTCTAAACTTTCTATCTACCACTTCTAATTTTAAATTGCTTTTATCGTCATGTTCTAGATCTTCTGGCTGTAACAATAGTTGGACTTTAGATCCTTTTGGATAATGTTTTGTAAATTTACCTTTAATTGTACCTAAATCATCATTTTCTAAAGTATTTTCATCTGTAACTTTTGCTGGAATTAATATTCCTCTGTTTAAAAAATTAACTACATCAACAGAATTTGGGAAGTGATAAACATTATAGGGATCATCAAATTGTTTGAGTTCTCCGTCTAAAATAATTCCACATTTGTTACCTAAATAGAATGCTTCGTAAGAGTCGTGAGTAACAATTATTGTTGTAATTTTTAATTCTTTTAAAATTTGCTTTAACTTTACTTGTATTTCCTCTTTGAAACTTTGATCTATATTTGACAACGGTTCATCTAAAAGTAACAAATCAGGGTTTGATAACAAAGATCTAGCTAAAGAGGCTCTTTGAGCTTCTCCAGAGCTAATTTCATGAGGATATTTTTCTAAGATTTTTTCTAAATGTAGAAATTTCACTATTTCTTTAAGGTTTAGACCTTTCTTCTTTTTTTTATTTCTCTCAGCACCAAAATTAATATTTTCCATAACATTGTAATGAGGAAATAGAGAGTTGTCTTGAAAAGCCAAAGATATATTTCTATCCTCGGGCTCAACATGGTTTTGTTTAGATGAAATAATTTTATTTTTTAAAATAATTTTACCAGACTGAATTTTTTCAAGTCCAGCTATTGTTCTTAAAATTGTAGTTTTTCCAATTCCAGAAGGGCCTAGCAAACAAACTATATCTCCTTCATTTTCAATATTAAATGAAACATTAATTACTTTATTTTTAGAGCTTGCAGCAAAAGTAACATTCTCAATTTCTAAAAAATTATTTCTCATTTTATTTATCTTTAAACATATACTTAGATGTAATTAAAATAAAAATACTTGCAATCATAATAAGTATTAATGAAGGTGCAGCAGCAGCTTCTAATAAATCTTGTGAGGCAAATATATAGGCCTGGGTAGCAAATGTTTCAAAATTAAAAGGACGCATAATTAATGTAATTGGTAATTCTTTGATTATTTCGATTGATAGCAAAATAGCAATTAATAAGACTGAGTTTTTAAGATAAGGGATATGAATATTTAAAAAAGTTTTTAATTTTGAATAACCTAATAGATATGCACTTTCATCAATTGAATAATTAATTTTTAAATATCCAGATTTAATACCATTGTTAGCTAATGAATAAAATCTTACAAAATAAACAATTACTAAACCAAGTATAGATCCAATAAAAATTTGTTTTATATCAAAAAAATAAAAAACATTTTCATCAAACCAAGAAATAAAAGTTATGAAAGCTACAGCTAATATTATTCCTGGTATAGCATAACCAGTAATTGAAAAAGTTGTTAATACATTTAGTAACTTATTTTTGCTAATTCTATTTCCATAATTTGATACGAAAGATAAAAATATTAAAAGAAATCCTGATAAGAAGACTAACATCAATGTATTTGACAGTAATACTACAATATTCAAATCCATAAAATGCTTTGGAAATTTAATTGTCCAATACAGCATTTGCAAAACTGGAAATATAAAGCTAGCGATAAATACAAATGAACAAAACGTTATTGCCATTAAAGATTTATAACCAGTTAATTTTTTGAGAGTTTTCGTTTTAAAATTTCCTTTAGCAGGCGAATGATACTGTGCTTTTTTTCTAGATATATTCTCTAAAAAAAATAATCCAAATATGAAAATTAAAAGAAAAAAAGATATTCTGTTTGCTAAAGCCAAATCATCAAAAGATATCCACGCATCATAAATTCCAGTAGTTAGAGTGGATATCCCAAAAAAAGATACTGCACCAAAATCTGATAAAGTCTCCATAGCAACTAAAGATAATCCTGCAATAATTGCTGGTCTTGCTGATGGTAAAATAATATTAAAAAATGTTTTTTTTGTTGAAAAACCAAGGTTTTTACCAAGTTCTAGCAAATTTTGAGATTGATAATGAAATGAAGTTCTTGTTAACACGTAAACATAACCAAATAGTGAAAATGAAATTGAAATTATAGCTCCTAGCATTCCATCAAATTTAGGTAAAACAGTATTATAATTTCCATCACCAAATAAGCTTTTCATAATTGAAAAAGCTGTTCCATAATATTCAAAAAAAGCAGTTAATGAATATGCATAGATATAAGCTGGAACTGCAAAAGATAAAATTAAAACCCATTTAAAAAAATTAACTCCAGGAAATTTATAAAATGAAACTAAATAAGCAGATCCAACACCAATTATAAAAGTTGTAATTAAAACTCCAATTACAAGAATTATTGAATTGAAGATATATTCAAACAAAAATGTGTTTTTAACTATTGATAAATACTCACCAGTTGGTTCAAAAAAACTACTAAATACAGTTATAATTGGTATCGCAACTATAATAGAAATGAGCAAAGAGCTCAAAAACCAAATATTAATTTTATTACCCATTTTTAACGAAGTACTAATGGTATTAAGTAGGGTAATAAACTTTATACCAAAAGTACTTAGTGTTAACCTCTTTTATTTCCAACCAGACATCAACATTACCTCTAGTGCATCAGCCTGATTTTTTTTATAATCTCCAACTTTTGTTTTTAAATCCTGTTTAAAATTTTCACCCATTTTTTTTATAAGAGGATGTGGTTCAACACCATCTATCATTGGGTATTCAAATGTATTGTTTACTATATGTTGTTGTGCTTCTTTTGTTAGAAGAAACTCTAGTAATTTTTTTGCATTTTCAGGATTAGGAGAATTTTTTAAAATACCTCCACCGCTTATATTCATATGTGTCCCTCTATCATTTTGATTTGGGAAATAAGGTAAGACTTTCTGAGCAGCTTCTTTTTGATCTTCTCCTTTTTGACCAGATAACATCAAAGCATAGTAGTAAGTATTTGCTATAGCTAAATCAGCTTCACCAGCAGCAACAGCTAAAATTTGAGCTCTATCATTTCCTTTAGGATTTCTTGCAAAATTTGAAACTAGTTTTTTTGCCCACTCTAAAGTTTGTTCTTTACCATTATTTTTAATTAATGATGCAACAAGAGATTGATTGTAAATATTATTAGATTTTCTAATTACAATTTTCCCTTTCCATTTTGAATCTGATAAACTTTCATAAGTTATCCCTTTTAAATCTTCTGAACTTACTCTTTCTGGTGAATAATAAATAATTCTTGCTCTTTTAGCGATACCTGTCCAATTATCAGATCTAAAGTTTGATGGTACAGAAGCCTCTATAGTCGCCGTCATAGAGTTTTGGAACATACCTTTTGTATCAAATGCACCTAATCTTCCAGCATCTGCTGTAATATATAAATCAGCCTTAGAGTCTTTTCCTTCTTCAGTTATTCTTTTTTGCAACGCTTTGTCTTTACCTGAAACTACGTTAACTTTTATACCTGTTTTGTTCGTAAACTTTTCATACAACTGAATGTCAGAGTCGTAATGTCTTGCACTAAAAACATTTACTTCACCTGCTATACTCATTTTGGCAAAGAAAAATAAAATTAATGCTAATAATGTTATTTTTTTCATTTGTATCTCTTTCTTTACCCTGGTTTATTTGCGAATGAGAATTATTCTCAATGCGAATGATTATCAATCGCATATATTGACGCATATATCAATACTTTTTTTACAATTAATAAATGTAGAGTATTTTTATTTCCAGTCGCCGATTTTGCTAAATAAGAAATTTCTAAATGCTTGAACTCTAGCAGTATTTTTTAATGACTGAGGATAAACAAAGTGCGCTTCTGTTATGGGCCCTTCTACTTTCGGAAGTACTTTAATTACATTGTTTGAGTTTGTTACTAGATATTCAGGAAGTGCCGCCAATCCTACACCGGATTCTACGGCTAACAAAAGACCCATTACACTATTTACCTTCATGATTGATTTTCTTTTTTTACCATCATGCATTCCAATTTTTAATGCCCAATCTGGATTATAAACTGGAGAAGGTGCTCCTTTTCCAAACGAAATAAATTTATGTTTATTTAGATCATTTATTGTCTTTGGCATTCCATTTTTTTCTAAGTACTTATTTGATCCATAAATATAATATTTAATATCAACTAGCTTTTTTTGAATATAGTTAAGCTGTTTTGGCCTTCTCATGAAAATTCCAATATCAGCCTGTCTTGTGCTTAAATCTAATTCTTTATCATCAAATACTAATTCAATCTCAATCTCTGGATTAAGTCTCATAAATTCTTGAATTCTAGGCGTTAACCAGTGAGTCCCAAAACTTCTTACTGTTGTTATGGTTAATTTTCCTGTTGGTTTATTCTTCTGATCACCTAAAGATGTTTCAACTTCTTTCAACTTACTTATTACTTCATGTGCAGTTTTAAAAACATATTCACCGTTTTCTGTAAGTGTTAATCCTCTTGCATGTCTTTCAAATAGTTGTACTTTCAAATCTTGTTCTAGGGACTGTATCTGTCTACTGATTGCAGATTGGCTAAGGTTTAAATTTACAGTAGCATTTGTAAAACTTCCAGCTTCTGCAACAGCATGAAAAATTTTTAATTTATCCCAATCCATTATTTATTTACATCTACTAATACTCTTCCAGAAATTTCACCTTTTAAAATTTTTGGATAAGTTTCAATTAGCTCCTCTAAACCTACTGTTAAAACTGATTTTTCAAGCAATTCAAAATCAATTAACTTCGAGGCTTCACCCCACATAAATTCTCTTCTTTTTATACTGCAATTTGCAGAATCCATTCCCCAAACCTTAATTCCTCGTAACATAAAAGGAAGTAAATTGGTGTTAAGTTCATTACTGTTAGCATTTCCACATACAGCTATAATTCCATTAGGCTTTGTTTGTGCAATTGCGTTTGCTAAAATTTTTCCTCCAACAGTGTCTACCACTCCGTCCCATAAACCTTTATCTATTGGTCTAGGGTCTTTATCAAATTCAGCTCTATTTATAATGTTTTTTGCTCCTAAAGATTTTAAATAATCTGACTTACTTTCTTTTCCAGATACTGCAGTTACATTGTATCCTAATTTTGTTAAAACCATTATTGCAACACTGCCAACGCCTCCAGTTGCTCCTGTTACCAAAACATCATTTACTTTTTCCCCAAGCAAAATACTTTCTCTTGCTTGAATTGCAAAAGCACTCATTAAAGAAGTTAAGCCTGCTGTCCCTAAAATCATTGCCTGCTTGCTACTTAAGTTATCAGGTTTTTTTACTAGGAAGTCTGCATTAACTTTTGCTATCTGAGAATAACCACCAAAAAATACTTCTCCAACTCTAAAACCAGTTAATATTACTTCATCGCCTGATTTAAATTTTGAATTTTCACTTTCAATTACTTTTCCTGAAAAATCTATTCCTGGTATGTGCGGATACTCTTTTACTAGTCTTCCACCATTCTTTAGAATCATTCCATCTTTAAAATTTAAATCTGAATATTCTACCTGAACAGTTACATCCCCATGTTTTAAAAAACTTCTATCTAAAGATTTTACTTCTCTAGAAAAATTTTCACCTTCTTGATTAAGAACTATTGCTTTGAATTGATCAGACACTTTAATCTTTTAGCGTAGTGCTAATAAATCGTAAATATCTATTTTGAAAACTTAAATCTTCTTTAAATTGACCTAAATAATAATTTGTTACCGTAGTTGCTTGTTCTTTTTTAATTCCTCTCATAGTCATACACTGATGAGTTGAATCAATTGTTACTGCAACACCTTTTGCATCTAATGATTCCATTAAAGTATTTGCAATTTGCATTGTAAGTCTTTCTTGAGTTTGAAGTCTTTTAGAAAATACTTCAACTACTCTTGCGAGTTTACTTAAGCCTACAACTCTTTCTTTCGGAATATAAGCAACATGAGCTTTTCCAATAATTGGTGCCATGTGATGTTCGCAATGACTTTGAACAGAAATATTTTTCTGAACAACCATGTCATCATATCCTTCTACATCACCAAATGTTTTATCCAAAATTTTATCTGGATCCTCTTTGTAACCTTTAAAATATTCTTTAAATGCTTTAACAACTCTTTTTGGAGTTTCTAATAAACCTTCTCTATTTGGGTCCTCTCCCATCCATGTTAAAATTGTTTTAAAAGCTTCTTCAGCATCTTTGTCTGAAACTTGCTTATTTTCATTTAACTTGTTGTTAGTGTCTTTTACTAATTTCATAGCGCCTTTTTATACAGTAATTACCTAATTTTAAAATATTTATTATATCTAGATATGTGCTACATAATCACATTCTATGTTCAAAAAAAGAGAAAATATCTACGATATCGAGGAAGGAAATCTTCTTTCTCCAAAATTTGATAATGATGGCTTAATACCTGTCATTACTATGTGTTCAAAAACCAAAGATATTTTAATGCACGGCTATATGAATGTTGAAGCATTAAAAAAAACAATTGAAACCAAAGAAGCTCACTACTTTAGTAGATCTAGAAAAGCAATCTGGCACAAAGGTAAAACAAGTGGGTTCACTCAAAAAGTAACAGAGATCAGAATTGATGATGATCAAGACTCAATTTGGTTAACAGTTGATATAGGAGACGGTGCTAGCTGCCATGTTGGATACAGATCATGCTTTTATAGATCTATTCCTATGGGACCAATTGATAATGGACGTAAAGTAGAAATGGAATTTCTTGAAAAAGAAAAAAAATTTGATCCTGAAGAAGTTTATAAAGGACAACCAAATCCTACAAAAATTTAATATTTATGGAAGAAGTTAAATATTTAGTTATAAAAAAATTTGGGCCATCAATATTTAAAATCAAAATACCTAATAAAATAGTTGATAAGTTAAATTCTTATGTTGATAAAATCATTGAGGATAAAGAAAAACAAAAAAAATTAAATTTTGGAAATAATCTAGTAGGTGATGTCACTCAAGAATTTTTTTTAGAACCAGACACTATCAAAGAGACTGGATGGTTAAATTTTTTATCAACATGTGTGCAAAAATGGATAGAAATTGAAACAGGTAAAAAAATTAAAAAATTTCATTTAGAAAAAACATGGATTGTTAGACAGTTTGAAAATGAATACAATCCAACACATTGGCATGGAGGACATGTTTCGGGTGCTGGATTTTTAAAGGTTCCAGAATCTTTAGGAAAACATAAGCAAAAGAAAAATGATATAGAATACTCTGGTGGAAATTTACAGCTAATACATGGTTCAAGAATGTTTTTGTGTAATTCTATTCTTGATATTAAACCAGAAGTTGGGGATTTTTATTTTTTTCCTAATTATCTGATGCATTCAGTTTTCCCATTTAAAAATACAAATGAAGAGAGAAGATCAATTTCATTTAATGCAACTATTGATGAAAATATTTACAATGTCTATAAATATTAATCAAAAAAATGTTCTAGGCGAAGACCTAGAAGAATGTTCCAATGATCCACTTACAGGTTGGTTTAGAGATGGGTGCTGTAATACAGATGAAAATGACCACGGTATACACACTGTCTGTGCAAAAGTTACAAATGAATTTTTAGATTGGTTAAAGGAAGCAGGAAATGATTTAATTACACCTCATCCGGAATTTGGATTTCCTGGATTAAAAGATGGAGATGGCTGGTGCGTGTGTGCAAGTTGGTATGCACGGGCAGTTGAAGCTGGTAAAGGATGTCCAATATTTCTAAAAAGAACCCACGAAAACACTCTTAAATATGTGCCTATTGAAACTTTAAAAAAGTTTGCAATAGATTTGTCCTAATTTACATATTTCCATATCTTGGTCCGCCACCACCTTCTGGTGTCACCCAAGTTATGTTTTGTGAAGGTTCTTTAATATCGCAAGTTTTACAGTGAATACAATTTTGCGAATTAATTACAAACTTATTAACATCATTTTCTCTCTGCACTTCGTATACTCCAGCAGGACAATATCTTTGTGCAGGTTCATCAAATTTTTCTAAAGTGTATTTGATTGGTAAATCGGGATCTTTAAGTTGTAAGTGGACAGGTTGATTGTCAGCATGGTTAGTTCCTGTAAGATAAACTGAACTAGTTTTATCAAAAGTTATTACATTATCGTACTTTGGATAATCAATTTTAGGCATTTGACTTGCAGGTTTTAATGTTTCATGATCTGCATGTTTGTGTTTAAGAGTGAAAGGAAGTTTTCCTCTAAACAAAATTTGATCAATACCTGTAAAGATAATCCCTAAAATTAGTCCCCAACTAAAACTAGGTTTTACATTTCGAGCCTCAAATAATTCTTTATATAACCAACTTTTTTTAAATTTATCTTCATAATTAGATAAATCTTTATTTTCTTTTAAGTGTTCATTAATAGTTTCAGCTGCTATCATTCCACTTTTCATTGCGGTATGAGAGCCTTTAATTTTAGGCATATTTAATGTACCGGCATCACATCCTACTAATAATGCACCTGGCATAAACATTTTAGGTAAACTTTGAAATCCTCCCTCGATTAATGCTCTTGCGCCATATGAAATTCTTTTTCCTCCTTCTATTATTTTTTTAATTGCTGGATGAGTTTTAAATCTTTGAAATTCATCATATGGAGATAAATGTGGATTTTTGTAATCCAATCCTATTACATAGCCTAAAAACACTTGTTTATTTTCAGCGTGATACATAAAGCTTCCACCGTAAGTATTGTTATCAAGTGGCCATCCAGCTGTATGCATTACTAGTCCTTCTTCATGATTTTTTTCTTCTATTTCCCAAATTTCCTTAAAACCAATTCCATATTGCTGGGGATCTTTTCCTTTACTCAGTTCAAATTTTTGAATTAATTGTTTTCCTAGATGACCTCTGCAACCTTCAGCAAATACTGTTACTTTTCCTAAAAGCTCAATGCCTGGTTCAAAACTATCTTTTTTGTTACCCTCTTTATCTATACCCATATCTTGGGTAGCTACTCCTTTAACAGACCCGTCATCGTTATATAAAATTTCACTTGCTGGGAAACCTGGAAAAATTTCTACACCCAAAGCTTCTGCTTGTTCAGCTAACCATCTACATAAGTTAGCTAAACTAATAATATAATTTTTATGATTTTGTTGAACTGCTGGCAAAAGCCAAGTTGGCCAACTTAAAGATTTTGTTTTTCCTAAAAATAAAAATTTTTCTTTTGTTACTTTTGTTTTAATTGGCGAGTTAAGTTCTCTCCAATTAGGTAATAACTCATCTAGAGCTCTTGTTTCAAAAACATTCCCACTCAAAATATGAGCTCCTATTTCTGAAGCTTTTTCAAGCAAACAAACATTCAAATTTGAATCTAATTGTTTTAATTTAATTGCAGTCGCTAATCCTGATGGGCCACCACCAATGATTACAACATCATATTCCATAGATTCTCTAGACATAATCTAATTTTTAACTGTAAGGATTATTTTTGTATAGTGTTTAATTTGTTCAGCTCTTCCATGAACTGAGGCAAAGCTTCAAAGAGATCTGCTTCAAGACCATAATCAGCAACGCTAAAAATTGGGGCCTCACCATCTTTATTAATTGCAACTATAACTTTACTTTCTTTCATGCCCGCTAAATGCTGAATTGCTCCTGATATTCCTACAGCTATATATAAATCTGGCACAACAACTTTTCCTGTTTGCCCAACTTGATGATCATTGCTTATATAACCTGCATCAACTGCAGCTCTTGATGCTCCAATAGCTGCTCCAAGCTTATCAGCAATTTCTGTAATTAATTTAAAGTTATCTCCACTTTGCATTCCTCTTCCACCTGATACAACAATTCTAGCTGTACCTAGTTCAGGTCTATCAGATTTAATTTCTTCTCTTTTTATAAATTTTGTATTTGAAAATTCTTCACCAGCATCAATTTTCTCAATTGGTGCTGAACCTCCTGAGCTTTCACAAGGTTCAAATGAAGTTGGTCTAATAGTTACACATTTTTTTGCATCATTACTTTTAACTGTTGCAAAAGCATTTCCAGCATAAATTGGTCTAACAAAAGTATCAGATGATATTACTTTGATAATGTCACTAACTTGTGAAGTATCAAGATGAGCTGCAATCCTTGGCATTAAATTTTTACCAAATGTATTTGCTGAACAAATAATATGAGAATAATTTTCTGCTAACTTAACCACAACTGGAGCAAAATTTTCTGCAGTGAAATTTTCATAGTGTGGTGCTTCAACACTTAATACTTTTTTAATTACTGGAAGTTCTGATAATTGTTTTGATGCCTCTGCACTATCATTTCCAATTATCACAGCATGAACTTCGCTATCAATTTGTGAAGCGGCTGTAGCCGCATTTAATGTAAATGGTCTTAACTCTTTATTATTATGCTCTGCTATAAGTAAAACTGCCATTATATTACCTTTGCCTCATTTTTTAATTTTTGAACTAATTCTGCTACATTAGCCACTTTAATGCCCGCTTTTCTTTTTGGTGGCTCTTCTACTTTAATTTGCTCTACTCTTGGAGAAGTATCAATACCTAGATCAGATGCAGAAATTTCTTCAATTGGTTTTTTCTTTGCCTTCATAATGTTTGGAAGAGAAGCGTATCTTGGTTCATTTAATCTTAAATCGCAAGTTACAATAGCAGGAACATTTATTTCAATTGTTTCAAGTCCCTCATCTATTTCTCTAGTAACTTCTAGCTTATTATCTTTTACATCAATCTTTGATGCAAAAGTTGCTTGTGGCCAATTTAATAATGCACTCAACATTTGACCTGTTTGATTACAATCATCATCAATTGCTTGTTTTCCCATAAAAACTAAATCTGGATTTTCTTTTTCAACAATCTTTTGTAAAATTTTTGAAACAGCTAAAGGTTCTAGTATTCCATCTGCTTTAACATGAATTCCTCTATCTGCTCCAACTGCTAAAGCCTTTCTAACAGTTTCTTGAGCTTTTTCTTCACCTACAGTTATTGCAACCACTTCAGTTGCCTTTCCTGCTTCTTTAATTTTTACTGCCTCTTCGATTGCATTATCATCTGGTGGATTGGTTGACATTTTTACATTGTCTGTAACTACACCAGTGCCATCCTCTTTGACTCTGATTTGAACGTTATAATCAATAACTCTTTTTACTGCTACTAAGATTTTCATTAAGCTCTCAACAAATTATTTTCTGAATCGTATGGACTTTCATCTAAAACGGTAGCGTCATACATTTCACCCAATATATCAACTTGTAATTTGTCGCCCACATTAGAACAATCAGGTTTTACCATTGCAAGAGCAATTGATTTATCTAATCTAAATCCAAACTCACCACCTGTTGCTCTTCCAACAACTTTACCGTCTTTAAATATAGGATTATTTCCTAGAACATCTGCATCTTTAGTATTGTGAACTTCTAAAGTTACTAATTTGTTATCAAAACCTTTTTCTCTCCATTTATTAAGTGCCTCTAAACCAATAAAGTTTCCTTTATTTGGATGAATAAATCTATCAAGTCCAGACTCATAAGGAGAATATTCAATCGATAATTCTGTTCCTACTAGTTTGTAAGATTTTTCTACTCTTAAACTATTCATTGCTCTGATACCGAATGGTTTAATTCCTAAATCTTTACCAGCTTCCATTAATTTATCAAAAATATGATTTTGATACTCGATTGGATGATGAAGTTCCCATCCAAGTTCACCAACAAAATTTACTCTCATGGCATTAACTGGTGCATATCCTACATTTACATTTTTTGCTGTAAGCCATTTAAAGTTTTCATTAGAAAAATCATCTGTTGAAACTTTTTGCATTAGTTGTCTTGCTTTAGGGCCAGCAACTACCAATACACCTGTACTATTTGTTAAATCTTCAAAAATTACAGATCCATCATCTGGCATCCATTTTTGAATCCAATCATGATCTAATCTTAAATTTGCTCCAGCTGATACTAAGTAATAACTATTTTCAGCTTCTTTCATAATTGTAAATTCTGAATGCACACCACCTTTAGTATTTAATGCATGACATAGATTTATTCTTCCAATCTTTTTTGGAAGTTTGTTTGCAACTAAATAGTCTAAAAACTCTTCTGCTTTAGGTCCTCTTATTCTACATTTTGCAAAAGCAGTCATATCTAAAAGACCAACATTTTCTTTTACGTTTTGACATTCTTTTTTAATAGCATCAAACCATTTTGATCTTCTAAACGACCAATCATCTTTTTGTTCCATTCCATCTGTTGCAAAAAAATTAGGTCTTTCCCATCCAAATTTTTGACCAAAGACTGCTCCTAAATTTTTCATTCTTTCATAACATGGAGCTGTTCTTAAAGGTCTTGCTGCAGGTCTTTCTTCATCTGGATAGTGAACTATAAAAACATGACTGTAAGCCTCTTCATTTTTAGCTTTTAAATAAGATTTTGTTGCATAGTTTCCATATCGTCTTGGCTCAACTCCCAACATATCAATTGTTGGTTCACCGTCTACAATCCATTCAGCAAGTTGCCAACCAGCACCACCTGCTGCAGTTATTCCAAAACTATGACCTTCATTAATCCAAAAATTCTTTAATCCCCAAGCTGGTCCAACAATTGGATTTCCATCAGGTGTATAACAAATTGCTCCATTATAAACTTTCTTTACTCCAACTTCTCCAAAAGCCGGAACTCTATGTATTGCCCCTTCAATATGTGGAGCTAATCTATCTAAATCTTCTTGAAATAATTCGTATTCAGAATTCTTTGATGGTCCTTCTACATAACATGCTGGTGCACCATCTTCATAAGGTCCTAAAATTAATCCACCTGCTTCTTCTCTCATATACCATCTGCTATCACTATCTCTTAAAACACCCATTTCTGGTAAACCATCTTTTTTTCTTTGTTGAATAGCAGGATGAGGTTCAGTTACGATATATTGATGTTCAACAGGAATAACTGGAATATCTAATCCAACCATTTCACCAGTTTGCCTTGCAAAATTTCCAGAACAAGAAATTACATGTTCACACTCTATTGATCCTTTATCTGTTTCAACAATCCATCCATCTTTTGTTTGTCTCATTGATAGAACAGTTGTGTTTCTATAAATCTCGGCTCCCCTATTTCTTGCACCAGTAGCTAAAGCTTGAGTTAAATCTGCAGGTTGGATGTATCCATCTTCTGGGTGTTGAATTGCTCCAACTAAATCATCTGTATGACATAGAGGCCAAATTTCTTTTACTTGTTGTGGAGTTAAAAATTTTACATCTACTCCAATTGTTCGAGCAACACCTGCATACTGATGGTACTCATCCATTCTATCTTTAGTACTTGCTAAACGAATATTTGAAACAACGCTAAAGCCAACATTTTTTCCAGTTTCTTCTTCTAAAGTTTTATAAAGATTTACTGCATACTTATGTAGCTGACCTACAGAGTAACTCATATTAAATAACGGCAATAAACCTGCGGCATGCCAAGTTGAACCTGAAGTTAATTCTTTTCTCTCAACAAGCACAACATCAGACCAACCTTTTTTTGCTAAATGATAAAGAGCACTGACACCAACTACTCCACCACCAACTACTACGACTTTAGTTTTTGTTTTCATTTCGTGATTCCTACTAAATTTTTATTAGTAACGAAACAAAAATGTATCTGTGGATAATCAAATTGAGCTGCCGAGTGGAATTGGACTTGAGACCATTGTGGTCAACCAGCAATCTTTTAAAACTCCTTCGTCTGTATATTTTTCAACCTGCCAATTGAACTTGTGATAAATTTTGTCCTTATCTAAAATGATGACCTCAAATTGAGCCCATTTGTCACTACTGCCAAGCTCTGTAATAGTGTGGCTTAGATGATTAATCATCATTTTATATGAGGCTCCTTTGATCATTCGCTTAAAATTACCTAGGGGACCTGTTACTCTTTTATTATTAGGGTGAGCAAAGGTCCAGGTTTGTTCTATCCCTCTATCTTTATATTCTAAATCATTTTGTTTGAGACCATTAAGTTGAATTTCAACAACTTCTTTTGGAGTAATATTTTTATTTGGATTTACCAGTTCCGAAAATGAATAAACGGTAGTTAATAATAGAATTAATAAAGTACTAAATATTATTCGCAGTTTTTCTAACATCTTCTAAGAACTCTTGTCTTTTTGAGTCGCTTACAAAAGGTACTGCAAAATATCTTCGATAGGTAATGTTATATATGCCACACATATGAAATACCCCTCTTTTAAGTCTTCTAATCGGTAAATTTAAAAAAAATGTTGTGATAGCTAGTCTTGGTGAACCATATGTGCAAAAAATTACCGCTTTCTTTTTTCTTAAATTACCAATTGGATAACCATAGTTTCCAACTAGTTGTTTAAATCTAAATGCCCATGGTGGTGCCAATACTTTATCAATCCACCCTTCAACAATTGCTGGCATTCTAAAATTCCATATTGGCGCAACTAATACAATTGTATCACACTCTTCTATTCTCTTACGATGATCTAAGACTTCAGCACTTGGGTCTTCTCCAGCAAATACAGGATCAAATTTTTCTTTGTATAAATCTACAACGTCTACTTTGTTACCTTTTAATTCAGAATGTTTTATGAATTCATTTTTAATTGCTGCGTTAAATGAATTTTCATTATAATGACCGTAAACTAGGAAAATTTTTTTCATAATTTTTAATTAACAAAAAAAACCAAAAAAACTATAAAATTATTGTTTATTCTGAGGTTTTGTACTTACTATTGTTAATTATATAGACAAATAAAATAGGCAAAATAAGTGTAAGTAAAGTTACAACAATTAACAATATCCCAAGCTCTGAATAATCAGCAGTAGTTTGAATTTCTCCTGAAACTTTATCTTTTACTTCTCTAGTAACTGTAAAAATTTGATTTAAATATTTTGTCCCTAAAGCACTTGCTGAAAGAGCTAAATTTGTAAAAGAAGCAAAAACTGCAAAAAAAGTTGCTTTAAGATGTGAAGGGGCATTTTTAGCAATCCAAGCTAATAAAGGTATCATTGATACCTGACCTAATGGAGACTCTAAAGCTGTATTTAGTATCGCTATAAATTTAGCATCAACTACACCACCTGTTATTGAAGCGGTCCAATTATGAAATCCATAATACATTCCAACACTTGGTAAAAATAAAATTGCACCAGCTATACTTAATACAACAATAATTTTTGCAATTGAGTTATTGGCCATAAAAGGTCTCAATAAAACAATTCCAGCCAATGTTAAAATTGATGCCAGTAAAGACAAAATTGAAAAAAATTGTTCATTAAAACCAAGTTCATCAATTTCAAACCATGTTAGACCAGGACCAGGACCTGGCATTGCTCTAAATATAAATATAATTACTGCAGTACCAACAATTGTTAACCTTAAATTTTCTGGCAACTCTTTGATGAGCTTAAACATCAAAAATAAAATTATGATAACTGAACCAATGAAAACAATTTCTTGTGCAAAAGGAACTTTGAACGATCCGATAGATAAAGTGAAAATAACAAAAATTAAGCTTCCTCCAAGGATCCACCAATTAATTTTTGTTTTCTCAGTTCCTCTTTCTTCTTTAAATTCAAGTCCTTTAGATTTTAAATTTTGAATTTTCTTATTCCTTAAATATTTTGCTAAAAATACCCCTAAGATTGAAACAACTGGAATAACTAACGCATATAAATAAATTTTACCGTATAGAGAAATTTTAGCAGACTGATCTAGGCTATCTACATCTCTAAATAAAATTACATTCACCAACGCAACTAAAACAGTGCCTCCAATAATTGCAAAACGACCAAGGGTTTGCATTGTTGTATGCATAATTTTAACTTGATCTTTACTGTAATCATTTCCACTCTCATCAGTTAATGGGACAGCTTCAACAGTCATAGCATCAGCAACAACATCTTGAATTACATAACCAACAGGTGCTAAAATTACGCTAATCACAAACCAAGTCTCAACTGTGAAAATTTCAGACATGTCTTCTGTATGAATTATAAGTCCATACATAATCAGCAAACTTAAAGCGATTAAAGAAGCGCCAAAGTAAACCATATAATTTTTTCTATTCCATATAAGATCTACCAAATGTCCTAAAGGCATTTTTAATGCCCATGGAATTCCAGCCCAGAACCCAAGTCCAGCTAAAAAAGCTGCAGATAAATTTAAATAATCTTTAACAAAAAAAGTTCCAACTATTCCAGTTAATCCAGAAATACCAGCCGCAACATAAACCATCAAAGGAGGCAAATAAGTCCATTTAAATTGTCGACCTAAATCTAAAAAAGTACTGTCTAAAAATTTTAAAACTTTATTCATAAAAATTATTTCTACTCATTATAAACAATTAAGAAAAATTATAAATTTATCTTGAGGAGCTTAAATTGAATGATTTAACTAAGTAAAATCCTACAAACATTGAAACAACAAAAGTTATTGAGTAAATATTCAATAAAGCAACAGATGTTATCGCTGGACCAGGACATAACCCTCCTAAGCCCCATCCAGCACCAAATAATGCTGAACCTAATATTAATTGATTATTAATTGTTTTGTTATTTGAATAATTAAATTTCTCTGCAAGTAGTGGTTTTTCTTTTTTCTTAATTATATGAAACAAAGGAGATGAAACAGCCAAAGCTCCCATCATGACAAATGCAAGAGAAGGATCCCAATCTCCAAATAAATCTAAAAAGCCTAATACTTTTGCTGGATTAACCATTTCAGATATCACTAAACCAATACCAAATATTATACCTGAAATAAGGGAAGCTAATTTGTTCATAATAAATTTTTTATAAATACAGTTAATATTCCAACAATCATAAATGTAATTGTTGCAATAATTGATCTTAAAGAAAATCTTCCAATACCACTTATACCGTGGCCACTTGTACAGCCACCACTGATCCGTGTTCCGATTCCAACCAACAAACCCGCTGCTATCATCAAGACATAAGAATTAGAAATACTAATGTTAATTCCTCCTTTAGAAAATAAGGAATAAATAAATGGTGCAATAATTAATCCCAATAAGAATAATAAATTATCAAATTTATTTTCTTTTTCTGTTAACGCATTACTTGCGATACCACTTATTCCTACTAAACGACCGTTCAGTAAAAAAAATACCACTACTGCTAATCCAATTATCAATCCGCCAGTAAAAGCCGGAATTGGTGTAAAATTTTCTATGTTCATAAAATTAATTACTCAAAACAGGAAAAGCCTGTCTTACTTTTAAAAAAAATTTTTGATATTCCATTTTAGTACATTTGTTTTCTACATATTCTATATTATTTTTTTCTACAAGTGACTTTGCATTTTCGTCTCTTATTCCAAGTTGTAACCATAATACCTTAGCACCAATTTTCACAGTATCTTCAGCTATGCCAAAGGCTTCTTTAGAAGGTCTAAAAACATCTACAATGTCAATAGGATCTTTAATTTCTGTTATCGAAGCATACACTTCTTCACCTAAAATTTTTTTACCCTTAGCTGATGGGTTAACTGGATAAACTTTATAGCCATACTCTTGCATATATTTCATAACAATAGTTGAAGGTTTTTTTAAATCATTACTAACACCAATCATCGCTATAGACTTAGAATTTTCTAAAATTCTCTTTATGTCACTCATTTAGTTATTTGTTTTCTTTTTTAATTTGTTCTTCGCAGAATTTTCTTGCTGCATTCAAATCAGTAATTTTAGTATCAGATAATTTTTGACTTCCTGCAATACAAGCATCTACTGCTCTTTTAAAATTATGATCTTTAAAATTTAATACAAAGTACATTCCAAAAATAATAAATAAAATAATGAGTATATTTTTTTTATTCTTCATTATTATTTATGTTTCCAATTTGGTTGTCTTTTTTCTAAGAAGGCCGAGATGCCTTCTTTTGCATCCATTGCCATCATATTAACAGTCATCATTTTGCTAGTGTATGCATAAGCATTTCTTAGAGGCATTTCTAATTGCTTATAAAAAGCCTGTTTTCCGATTTTAATGGTCAAATTAGATTTCGATCCAATTTTTTTTGCTACTTTTAAAACTTCATCGTTTAATTTTGATTTAGAAAAATGATCATTTATTAAACCAATTTCTTTTGCATAATTTGCTTTGATAGGTTCTCCTGTTAAAAGCATCTCCATCATTGGTTTACGATTAATTTTTCTACTAACCGCCACCATTGGTGTGCTGCAAAACAATCCAATATTTACACCAGGTGTCGCGAATAAAGCGTCTTTGGTGCTATATGCGAGATCACAACTTGCAACTAACTGACAGCCTGCTGCAAAAGCTGCCCCATGAACCTTTGCAATAACTGGTTTTTTTCCTTCAACAATTTGCAACATAACCTTAGAGCAAAGATTAAATAACTTTTGATATTTATCTTTTTTTTTTAGACTTCTGACTTCTTTTAGATTATGGCCAGCACTAAATCCTTTTCCTGCGCCCTCTATGATTATTACTTTAGTTTTTTTATCAGCATCTAATTTTTTTAATGATTTTAATAAATCGGAAAGATTTTTAAATGAAAGAGAATTATATGTTTTTGGTTCATCAATTATTATTGATGAAATCTCAGAATTAATTTTCTTTATTTTAATATTACTAGTCATTTAATCAGTTAATCCATCGGATCTAGCCTGATTTCTTTCTATATGAATTGGTAAAACTTTACCATAAATTGCTTTTGAGTGTTCTGGGGTATTTACTCTATAAGGATCTAAGACATAAGCAGGAATACACATATATCTAGATTTTTGACCTTCTACTTTTGTTACTCTATGCAAAGTAAATCTTCCTTTAAAAATTTGAAGATCCCCTGGTTCTAATTTAAGCTGTTTTACTCTTGATCGATCTCCTTCTAAAACTTTTTTAACCTCATCAAAATTTTCGTTTCCTGGTGCTCTAATATTTGGACAATATTCAAAAACACCTCCTTTTTCAGGTTTCTGTATCATCAAACTTAGAGTGAATTCACAACTATCAAAATGCCAAGGAAGAATTCCATCTGGCTTCATAACATTGTACGCATGACAAGCCAAAGGGTCTGCCCATCTATAAATAGGGGAAATACCTAAACATGCAGAAACAAATTTTAAAAGTTCTTCTGTTTCATAAAGATATTTCATTTCTGAATTTTTTGCAAAGCAATCTGAATTTAAATATCCATTATACCTTTCCATAAAATTTCTCTTTGGATGTTTTTCAGGTAAACTTGGATCATCTTTAGCATAAAGATATGCATTGATGCTTTCTTTAGACATATAAACTTCATCAAGTTGTTTTTCTAATTCTGAATTCATTACCTCTAAAGATTTAGGTAAAATAAAATTTGGAATAGTTGAACAACTATATTGGTCTAATTCTTCCTTACATTTTTTTACTAAATTTTTAATGATCGGAGAATTTAAATCGTGAATAGGATATTTTTTTAAATCGACAATAGTATTTAATCTATCGTTCATTAAAAATTATTTTAACTTACCCTCTTCTCTCATTTGAGCTCTAATTTTAGTAGCTGAAATTTTTTGAGTTTCTTCATCTAAAACTATTTCCTCAATTTTGTAACCAACGCCTCTTCCGTAACAAATATTTGTAATATTAGGAACTAACATAATTTTAAATTGACCTTCAAATTCAGGATTTAATCTTTCTTCAATATTTTTTTTTACAGTTTCAAAATCAAATGGATTATCATCCACTCCTTGTACATCTCTTATTTGAATACAAACTTGTCCTGTTTTTTTTATTATTTCTTTAAACAGTTTATAGTGCCCATCATGAAAGGGTTGCCATCTTCCTAACATTTGCGCTGTAGGTTTTTTATTATCCCATTGATATGTCATTTTTTTATCTCCTCAATTATTAAAGGTGCCCATTTCTTAGCATCCTGAGTTGTTACATGGTAGTCAAAGTTTTTTGGATTAACAAACATTTGGTTGGTATCTTCAAATCTACCTTTCTTTATTGTATCTACCCAAATTCTAAAATCTGCTGGAAACATACTTCTTGCCTCCGGTGTAGGAGCAACAAAGTCTGCAATTACATAATTACCCTCAGCCTTTAATTTTAGAGCAAATTCTGCCATTCTTTTAGCTTGTCTTACTCTACCTTCTTCTGAAAAATCCCAATCATTAGCTGCTTTTCTAACTTCATCAGCATTCAATCTATTTGCATTTAAATGAGGTGCCATTTCATTTGCTAAAGTAGTTTTACCTGCACCAGGTAAACCCATTACTAAAATAATTTTCATTAAATATCTTCTAAGGGATGATGGGACATTAATTCAAGTCCATTTTCACCAATAAGGTATTGTTGCTCAAGTTTAACACCTTCTTTACCACCTACTTTACCAATGTAGCTCTCAACTGTTATAGTCATATTTTTTTGAAACATTCCACTACGTTCACCACCATCTGTTGGATATCTAATTGCAGGCCACTCATCGCAAAGACCTATTCCATGTACCATTACAGAGTATCTATTTGGGTAGTAATCTTCAGGTAAAACCCATGATTTATCTGTGAATTCTTTAAAAGATAAACCATCTTTAATTAGTCTTGAATTGTAGTCTATTTGTTCAACAGCCATTGAATATAATTTTTTTTGTTCCTCATTAAATTTATTACCAACTACAAATGCTCTAGAAATATCTGCACAGTATCCATAGGGTCCTACCATGTCTGTATCAAAAGCAACTAGTTCACCATCTTGAATAACTTTGTTTCCACATTCTTGCATCCAAGGATTTGTTCTTTCTCCTGAAGCTAATAATCTACACTCAATCCATTCACCATAATTTTCTATATTTGTTTGATGAAGAATTGACCATAATTCGTTTTCAGTCATTCCTGGTTTTAGTTGTTCTCTCATTTTAACAATGCCCATTTCAGCAACATCTATTGCTGATCTCATACATTTAATTTCTTCAGATGATTTAATTACTCTTGCTTGTTCTAAAATTAATTTTGCATCTACAATTTCAATACCTTCTTTATTTAAAGCTGCAACTGCAGGACCATTTAAAACATCAATAGCAATTTTTTTTGATTTAAAATATGATTTAGATAAATCTTTTACCTCATTAACCCATTTTTGTAATTGTACTTCTGATTGATCACCGTTACTAAAATAATCCCAGGTTATTGCTGGCCTAATTTCATCTATAAGATTTAATCCTTCAGATAATTTTTCACAATTAAAATATTCGTAAAGAATTATTGGGCCATTAACTGGTACAAAACAATATCTTGTAAGATTGTGCATATTATAAACACTCATGTTTAAAGTGTCTAAAGCATATCGAACATTTACTGGATCAAATAAAAAGCAAGCTTCTAAATTATTTTTTTCTAATTCTTTTCTAACTCTATCTAAACGATATGATCTAAGTTTATCAAAATCTATTTCATCTTCTCTTAATCTTTTTTTGGTAATAAAATTCTGTTTTGGTTTAAATTCTGGAGCTATTTTTCTACTAAACCTCATATTACTCTATATAATCCTAACCATGCATTAACATCTTTGCTTGCAATATAATCAGATTTAAAAAATTCTATTTCTTCCCATTTCTTATTATCTTTTAGTATATCAATTTTTTTATCAAAACCATACTCTTCGTGAATACCTTCATTTATAGTAAAACAAATCAATCCTCCTGGTTTTGTTATTCTTATGAACTCATCTAATGCATTAGGTTTTACATGGCCAAATGTAAACGTACCAACACACATCAGTCCACCATAAAAATTATTCTCAGCTTCTATTGGTTGGTTTAAATCAACTTTAACTAATTTTTGATAAAGATCTTTTGGAACTGTATCTAATAAGGTTTGAGATAAATCAGCTCCATGAAAATTTTTAAAACCATACTTTTTTAACTCAACTCCAACTAGACCTGTTCCACAGCCTGCATCAAAAATTAGCGTATCTTTATTATTTTCGTGCTTATTGAAAGTTTTTACAGTTTCCTTTGGGCCTGTATAGTTCCAATCAACCATATCTTTATTATACTTATCTTTATTTCCCCACTCGTCGTAGTACTTCATGACTTCATCGGTGGTTTTAAGTTTATAAATTGGTATTTTGTTTCCTACGTCTTTTTGTGCCATTAGCTTCTCATTTTTTGACCACTTGGATCATAAAGTGGTTCTTTAATTATTGAGCAATTAAATAAATCACCATTTATCTCCACTTGAACTTTATTTTCAGATTTAATTTTATCCTGATCAACAAAAGTAAAAGCGACACTCTTATTTACAAAATGTGCAAAACCACCTGAGGTAACATAACCTATACTTTGATCTCCATTCATAACAGCTTCATTATTTGTTACATCAATATCATTGGTTTCAACAATTAAAGGTGTAAGTTTATGTGAGGAGTTTTCCTTTTGTGCACTCTCTTTACCTATAAATTCTTTATCCCAATTGATAAAAGCATCTAATCCTGTTTCTTTAGCAGTAAAATCTGGTCTATAATCTAATGTCCAAGCTCCCCAATTTTTCTCTAACCTCATTGACATTAATGCTCTTCCACCAAATGGTTTAATATTAAATTCTTTTCCAGCTTCCATTAATTCTTCGTATAATTTTAGTTGATAATGAGGTGCTACATAAATTTCATATCCAAGTTCGCCAGTAAATGAAATTCTATTTATTATTGCCGGAACTCCGCCAACAAACATTCTTCTAGAATCTCTAAATTTAAATTTTTCATTTGAAACATCGTCTCTTACAATTTTTTCTAAAACTTTCCTCGAGTTAGGTCCTGCAATAGACAAACCATGATATTCATCAGATCTATTAGAATAACTTAAATTAAATTTATCTAAATGACTCTCAAACCAACGTCTATGCATTTCTTGAGCAGCTCCAGAACCAAATACCATGAATTCATTTTCGTCTAAACAAGCTACAGTTAAATCACCACATAATTTTCCTCTATACGATAACATTGGTGATAAAGATATTCTTCCTGGTTTTGGAAGTTTTCCAGCCATTATGTGATCTAAAAATTTTCTAGCATCAGGACCTTTGAATTCATGTTTTGAAAAGTTAGCAACTTCAATTAAACCAACGTTTTCTCTTACATTAATAACTTCCTTTGAAACATAATCATGTGATCTTGATCTTTTTATTGTTGGTTCCTCATGAGCATCTTCTTTATTATTTGCAAACCACAAAACATTTTCCAATCCAAAACTATCTCCCATAACAGCACCTTGATTTACAAAACGATCATATAGTGCAGTAGTTTTTTGTTTTCTTCCTTTTGGTAAAGTTTCATTTGGAAATGTCATAATAAATCTTCGTTCATAATTTTCTGAGGATTTGATTGTTCCATATTGAGGTGAAGCGTAATCTCCAAATCTAGCAACATCCATTGCCCAAACATCAATGGAAGGTTCTCCATCAATAATCCATTCAGCAATACATTTTCCAACACCACCGCCTTGGCAAAATCCAGCCATAACACCAACTGCAACCCAATAATTTTTCATTCCAGGCACTGGACCAATTAATGGACTTCCGTCTGGACCAAAAGTAAAAGGTCCATTAACTATATTTTTTATTCCTGCCCGCTCTAATGCTGGCATTCTCTCAAACCCAATTGCTAATCGATCTTCAATATTATCTAATTTTGGCTCAAGTAATTCATGTCCAAAATTCATTGGTGTACCTTCAACTTTCCAAGGTGTTGATTTAGGTTCATATGTTCCAAGCAACATCCCTTTTCCTTCTTGTCTAAAGTAAATATTTCCTTCAAAATCTGTTCCAATTGGTAATCTTTGGTCACCCATTGCTTCAATTTCTGGAATAGGTTCAGTGATCAAATAATGATGCTCCATTGGTTGAACTGGAAGATTAAGCCCAGCTAATTGACCAACTTCTCTTGCCCAAAGTCCTCCTGCATTAATTACTATTTCAGCATTGATGTTTCCTTTTTCAGTAAAGACATCCCAAGTTCCGTCCTCTTTTTGTTTCGTGTCTTTTACAACAGTGTGGGTGTAATATTTTCCACCATGAACTTTTGCTGCTTTTGCAAAAGCATAAGTAACTCCTGATGGATCAACTTCACCATCTATAGGATCCCATAACGCTAATAAATATCTAGAAGGGTCAATTAAAGGATGTTTCTTTTTTACTTCTTCTAAAGAAATAAATTCTTGGTCAAGTCCCATGTATCTTGCTTTTGATCTTTCTCTCTTTAAATAATCAGCCCACACTTCATTTGAAGCTAAATAAAAACCTCCACTAGGTTTAAAGCCTACAGAATGACCTGACTCTTTTTCTATTTCTTTATATAAGCCTATTGTATAAGCCATCATCCTAGAGATATTAGGGTCAGATGAAATCACGTGAACATTTCCCGCTGCGTGCCAAGAAGAACCTGATGTTAGTTCATTTCTTTCAAGTAAAATACAATCCTTTAACCCAAATTTAGATAAATGGTAAAGAATAGAACATCCTACAACACCACCACCTATGATTACAACTTTAGCATTTTTCTCCATAAATTTATTTATAACCTTTCTTTTTCAAAATTTAAAATATTGTCTTCAAAATAAATATTTTTTAATTTGGACAATCTCTTTTGAAGAATATTTATATTTTTTTTAGTAAATGAAACTTTTTTTTGCTCTATTTCAGAAACTTGACCCACATAGTTTATTGCATTCCAGACAGAAAAAATATTATTTAGTGAGAATTCCTTCAAATTGATAGATAAATTATTGAAGGTATATTTTAGTTTTTCTAGTTTAATTTTAAATTTATCTTTTTCTATATTTTTTTTTATTTGAGATACTAATTTTTTGGGTTCTGAATTTTTATAAAAACCATTCCTTGGATAGTAGTATTTGAGAAATGATCCTGTAAAATCCTTTCCTGATGAGTATATAAGGAACATTTTTCCCTTAAAATTTAACAAAGATAAAAGAGGTTTAATAACATTATTTACAGTCTGAATTAAAGGAGACCGAAGCTTAAAACATTGAGATGCAATAATAAAATCATATTTTTTTGGAATTTCACTTATATTTCTAGGTATAAAGTCTTTTAATTTTTTTTTTTGATCTTTTCTGTAAATAGTCAAAAAAATTTTTGACTTGGGTTTAATTGAACCATTTTTGTTATTAAAAGATAATTTCCAATTTTTTCTAACATAAGGACTTAAACTCATTAAGATCTTAGTAAAATCAATACCTTTTTTTCCAACTAATTCTAATTTTTCAAATTTTACTTTGTCAGATGTAGAGTTATTTAAATCTTTATAACTACAATTAGTAATATTAAAAATTAAAGTTTTATGTTCAGCAAATCTATCCCCTAAAAAACTTAGAAGCACATTAATATCATCGATACTTATTTCTTTACCTACAACAAATATAGGTTTATTTGGCAAATATTTATGCAGACCTGACAAAAAAGTAGATATAATTGTTCCCTCACCAGTACCCGCGTCTAAAACGTTAAAAATTGGTGACCGAGTACTGATTTTTTCTATTTTTTTAAATAAATAAAAAGCAATTTTTGATTTTTCATTAGTTGAGTTTACAAATGATAAATATTTGTCTCTAGAGTCAAAAAAAGTTTTTCTCTTCATATTTATTATTAGTATTTGATCTCCTTATTTACTTTTTTAAGAGATTTATCTGTTCCATGGTGAAAATGTTTACTCATATCTGGCATGTATTTCATTGAAATTGGTTTTTTGCCAATTGCAACAGACATTTCTCTAACATGATGAGCTTCAGCACCACAGCATATACCAATAAAATTTATTTTATTCTGAACACAATCTTTTGCAAATTCTGCCATTTCAAATCTGTTACAAAATAAATTATCTAAAGCTACGGGGAATGCATTTCCACCAGGAATACAATCACAACCATGATCAGTAATATTTAAAAAACCAGGTTCTTCCTCGGTAGTTCTATAAGGAACTGGAAGCCCTGATACATGACAAGAAACTTTGTCTCTAACTTTTTTTAAAAGTTTCATTGTCATCTCTGGTCCTCTGTAACAATTCAATCCAACAACATCAGCACCCAGATCCTCCATCATCTTACATGCATCCTCAGCACTATGTCCTTCTCTAGTTTTATCCCCTCTAGGAATTGCAAAATTACAAACTGCAATTAGTCCTGCATCTTTAATTGCTTTTAATGCAATTTTCATTTCATCAGTCCAGCTTATTGTTTCAGCAATAACAAAGTCAACTCCAGCCTCTTTTGCCCAAGCAACTTGCTCTTCATACATTTGTTGACACTGCTTATGAGTATTTGGATCACCTGGATCAAATACATTGGTGTTTGCTACATCTCCACAAACCATCAAATCCAAATCTTTAAACTCAGCAGCAGCATCTTTTGCAATTTTAAGAGCACCTTTTTGCATTGGTTCTAACAAGTGTTCTTTGCCAATTATTCTCAACTTTTCTCTGTGACCGTAATAAGTAAACGCCTGAACAACATCTGAACCGGCTCTGATAAATTCTCTATGTAATTGAGTTACTACCTCAGGATGTTCCATAACAACTTCAGGAACAAATGGACCTGCTGAAAGATAACCCCTTCTTTCCATTGCAAAAAGATATCCTTCTGCACACATTATTGGACCTTCATTTAATCTTGTAATAAGATCTTTTTTCATAATTTACCCTTTCATTTAGTTAAATTTGTTGCAACCCACTTGTGAAACATCAAAGTAGGAGTATCCATTACAGGTGAAAAATTTCCACCATTGTAAGCTGGGGAACTTCGACCCTTTTGCATTCCCTCTATTGCAGTTACATCTTCATTCATAACTTCTTGCCAAAATGCAAAATTTTTTTCTCTTATCCCTTTAAACTCATCGCTCGAAGCGCTTTCATCTCCAATATAATATAATTCAAAATGTTCTTTTGTTTGATTGTTTGAAATTGGTTCTAACCAAAATGCATAAAAATGATCAATATGTATTCCTAACATTACATTTGGATATAATGAGACATATTCTGACTTTTCAGAAAGTTCTGCAGGCCAATTTGGAAAACATTTAAATTTTATATTTCCATCAAACTGTTGTGAATATTTATCACTTCCTTGTCCTGAAAAATTAAAATTTTCATCTTCTATATGATAATGATCTGCAATATTTGAAACTCTATTTAATTCAGGATGTATCCAGGGCAAATGATAGCTTTCACAATAATTCTCAATTGCAAATTTCCAATTACTATTTACTGTCATATTAAAATATCCATTATCAGTAGAATGTCTTATTAATTGTTGATCTTTTTTAGAAATAAACTTAGACCATCTATCCTCTAGAGGTTTAATGAAATCTTCAAATGGTTTTGCATTAGAATTTATATTGATGAAAATTAAATCCATCCAAATATTTGATTTGATTTCTTTCAAGTTGCTCTTTTTTTTATCGAACCCTTCAACTTCATGTTTTCCGAGTCCTCCTATATGTGGGGTAACATTTAATTTTCCATTAAAATCATAGGACCAAGAATGATAAGGACATCTTATAACATTTTTTAATTTACATTCCTGATCAACTAATTTGAAACCTCTATGACTACAAACATTATGAAAAACTTTTACTTCTTTCTCTTTATTTCTAACTATTAATATTGGTATCCCTAAAAGATTAAAAGGTTTTGCATCGCCTGGATTTGGTACAGAGCTTGCAACCCCAATCATTGTCCAATTATTTTTAAATATTTTTTCTTTCTCAAACTCTAAATAATCATTATTCAAATAACATTCATTAGGTAATCCATGAGCTTTCTCTATGGGATTTTTAACAACTTCTATTTTTTTAGGATCTAAGATGTCTGATAATTTTTTATTTAAATTCATAAACCTCCTTTAATTAATTAATTAAAAAATTAATTTAGGGTTTAAAAATTACGACTCTCTAATAATGATTTGCTGAAAAACTGTTTTGCAATTTAAAATATAAACAAATTCTTTGAAAAAAAAATTTGCTGAAAATTTCATATCAAAACCATAACTAAATTTATTGCATAGTTAAAGACAATTTGACTTCAACTTACAATTGAATTTAATTTGCAATATTTCCCTCAATATGTTCAATTTGATTTTTAAATGAATCAAATATTGGGAGATATAATGAAAATTAAAAGAATACTTCTTTCCCTAGCAGTTGTTTTTGGTCTTACTTCTTTTGGAAGTGTAGCTAATGCTGCTTGTGGAAATATAACTATCGCTAATATGAACTGGGCTTCAGCAAACTTCATGGCTGAAGTTGATAAAATTATATTAGAAGAAGGTTATGGATGTTCTGTTGAATTGGTGCCAGGTGCAACAATGCCTACATTTACATCTATGCAAGAAAAAGGTGAGCCAGATGTTGCTCCAGAATTTTGGGCTAACGCTGCAATCATTGCATTAAATAAAGCAGTAGATGAAGGAAAAATGCACTCACTTAATAAAGCGCCAATTACTGGTTTGGGCGAAGGATGGTGGGTATTGCCTGCTACTTTAGAAAAACATCCTGAACTTACAACTGCAGAAGCAATTTTAGCAAGACCAGATCTATTTCCTCATCCTGAAGATCCATCAAAAGGTGGGTTTCATATTTGTCCTCCAGGATGGAACTGTGAACTAAGTAATAGAAATCTTTACAAAGCTTTTGACATGGAAGCAAAAGGTTGGGCTATTGTTGAAACAGGTTCTGCAGCAGGATTAGATGGTTCAATTGCTAAAGCTGCTGAACGAGGTGAAAACTGGTTTGGTTACTATTGGTCACCAACAGCTATCATTGGTAAATATGATATGAGAGCTGTAGACATGGGAGCTTGGGGTGGAAAAGATAACTGGGATAAATGTATAGTTTTACCAGAACAAGAATGTGGAGACCCTAAAGCAACTTCATGGACAAAATCTGAAGTTTACACAATCGTAACTGATAATTTCAAAAATACAGCTGGAAGTGCTGGTATGGATTACTTCAAAAAAAGAACTTATCCAGGTCCAGTAATGAACGGCATGTTAGTTTGGATGGGTGAAAACCAAGCAGAGGGTGCTGATGCTGCAATTGAATTCCTTACAAACCAAGAAGATGTTTGGTCTAAGTGGGTTTCAAGTGAAGCTGCTGCAAAAATAAAAAAAGCGCTTTAATAAAATAAAATATTACCAAACCCACTCTTTGAAGTGGGTTTGGTTGAGTAAAATTATGGATTTCTTTAGTAAAATTCCTGTTATGGATCGAACAGCTCTTAGAGAGCTTAAAAAAGGAATTGATTCTAGTTTTAAAGAATTTTCAAGAGCCTATGGAGATGGGATCGAAGGTTTTTTTGATCCACTTTTGCATTTTTTAATTTGGTTGGAAAAATTATTAGTCAATAGTCCTTGGCCATTAGTAATAGGTGTATTTGCTTTGTTGGCATGGATTGGATCAAGAAGTATTAAGCTTGTAATTGGTACTGTAGCTTGTTTTTTAATTATTGGTTATTTTGGAATGTGGAAAAATTGCATGGCTACCGTTGCCATAATATCTGTTTCGACGTTAGTTTGTGTAGTAGTTGGAATCCCAATAGGAATTATCATGTCAAAATCCCAAAGAGCTGAGAAAGCAATTTTGCCAATACTTGATATGATGCAAACTATTCCAAGTTTTGTTTATTTAATTCCTATAATCATGCTACTCGGTATAGGAAAAGTTCCAGGGCTTTTAGCTGTTTGTATTTATGCCTTGCCTCCAATTGTAAGGCTAACCAATCTGGGAATTAGAGAAGTGGATAAAGAAACTTTAGAAGCAAGTGAGGCATTTGGAGCAACTCCAATGCAGAAACTTAAATCTGTTCAAATTCCATTGTCACTTCCAACAATTTTTGCTGGGATTAACCAAACAATTATGATGGCTTTAGCAATGGTTGTGATTGCATCTATGATAGGTGTAAAAGGCCTTGGAGTGCCTATTTTACAGGCAATTTCTAACCAATATTTGGCATTAGGAATGATGAATGGTTTAGCAATTGTAGCCTTAGCAATTATCTTCGACAGGGTCACTCAGCAGTACGGACAAAGAATTCAAAAGCACAGAGGTCAACTTAAAAAGTAGACCAATTGTCATAATCGAATTTTCTAGACTCATATTTCAAAATCAATAAAGATCCAAAATATGAATTTTTCTTTGGAGATTGGTCCTAAAACAGATCTTGAATCTGTACCTCCGCTAAGTGATGTCTATATCACGATGCTTCCAGGAGGAGATTATAAAGAAACTGCAGATAAAGCAGCAGAGCTTGTAAAAAAAGGATTTAATCCAGTTCCACATTTTCCAGCAAGATCTATGGGAGATGAAAATGAGCTTAAGGATTATGTTACACGATGTAAAGATGCAGGAGTTAAACAAGCTTTAATTATTGGAGGAGGAAGAGAGCCTCTTGGAAAATTTGATAGTTCATTTCAACTTTTAGAAACAGGTTATTTTGAAAAAATGAAAATAGGAATAGCTGGACATCCTGAAGGGAGTCCTGATATATCCGACACAGATTTAGAAAAAGCAATGATAGATAAAAAGCCTTACGCTGATTATATAGTAACTCAATGGTTATTAGATCCTCAGCCTATTATTGATTTTATTTCTAAACAAAGCGTACCAGTGCATGTTGGAATCACTGGGCCCTTAAAAATATCTAGCTTAATAAAATTTGCTAATATCGTTGGGGCAAAAAATTCCTTAAACTTTCTTAAATCTAATTTTAGTAAGGCGTTAGATTTATTGAAACCTAAAGACCCTAATGATTTAATTGGGAAAGTTAAATCGCACACTGATAACTTCCACATTTATACATTCGGCGGCTTGAAGGAAACTAACAAGTGGTTGAGGGAGAATAGTTATGTCTAATGAATTTGACTATACTAAATTAAAACATGTTACTTCAGTTGATCAGTCAGACAGAGAAGTACCATACAACTTAAGACAAAGTGGGCCAACAAAAGTTGAAATGTTAATTTCAACAAGGGTAAGAAAATCACCTTATTGGCATTTATCAATGCAAGCAGGTTGTTGGAGAGCAACTGTATACAATCGTATTTATCACCCAAGAGGTTATGTAAAACCTGAAGATGGTGGAGCTATGGTTGAATACGATGCTATCGTAAACCATGTAACAATGTGGAACGTTGCTGTTGAAAGACAAATAAGAGTTAAAGGTCCAGATGCAGAAAAATTTACTGATTATGTGATCACTAGAGATGCAACTAAAATTTCACCAATGAGAGCAAGATATGTAATTCTATGTAATGCTTATGGTGGAGTTTTAAATGATCCAATTCTTTTAAGAATTTCTGAAGATGAATTTTGGTTTTCATTATCAGACTCTGATATTGGTTTATATCTTCAAGGTGTAAATGCAGATGGAAGATTTGATTGTAAAATTGAAGAAATTGATGTCAGTCCAGTTCAAATTCAAGGTCCTAAATCAAAAGCATTAATGAAAGATTTGTGTGGAGATCAAGTAGATTTCGATAATATGCCTTTCTATGGATTAGCTGAAGCGAAAGTTGGTGGAAGAGATGTTGTGATTTCACAATCTGGTTTCTCAGGAGAAGCTGGTTATGAAATTTATTTAAGAAAATCTACTTTATATGCTGAGGATATGTGGAATGCTGTACTTGAAGCTGGAAAAAAACACAGCTTGATGGTCATTGCTCCTGCTCACCACAGAAGAATTCAAGCAGGAATTCTTTCATGGGGACAAGACATGGATCAACAACACAATCCGTTCCAATGTAATTTAGGTTATCAAGTTTCTTTGTCTGGAAAAGGAGAATGGAACAAAACCGCTGATTATGTTGGTAAGGCTGCACTAGAAAAGATGAAAGAGGAATTAAAAGCAG
This sequence comes from Candidatus Pelagibacter sp. HIMB1485, assembly GCF_052048055.1. Lineage (NCBI taxonomy): Bacteria > Pseudomonadati > Pseudomonadota > Alphaproteobacteria > Candidatus Pelagibacterales > Candidatus Pelagibacteraceae > Candidatus Pelagibacter > Candidatus Pelagibacter sp. HIMB1485. The sequence continues at coordinate 245,661 of NZ_JBNAIN010000002.1, forward strand.
GTAAAAAACCATACAAACTCCAACTAGTTGGTATGGAATTAGGTGGTAAACCTATTGATAATTATGCACCGGACTTTTGGTTAGTTTCTCCTGAAAGTGGTGGAGATCCAGTAGGATTCTTAACATCACCATGGTGGCACCCTGAAAAGAAAACCAACATTGCAATGGGATACGTTCCTTTTGATGGAACATTGAATGCAAATGGTTTTCCAAAAGGAAAAGTAGGAACTAAATTCAAAGTTCATCTACCTGCAGAATATTCAGAAACTCCAGGAACACCTGTTGATGCTGTAGTAGTGGATATTCCATTCAAAGAGTCTTTCAACGCAAACACAAGAGAAGTTGTAAAAGGCTAAATTTATTTAGGGGGAGTTATTTAAACTCCCCCAAATTTCAATGACAAAAGGGTTTTTAATAGCAATTTGCATTATTATTGCGATTGCTTTAATAGTATTTCCATTAATTGTTTCATATAAAGCTCAAAAAAATAAAAGAGATAAAAATTAATGTTTGGTGAATTTTTAAATATAATTTTCAAATCAATAAAATTAGATAAAACACTTTATTCTGATAACAGAAATTTTGGTGAAGCTTCCATATATTTTGCGGGATTGATAATGATTTTAGATGGAGTTGCTGGCGCAGTAGCAGCTAACACTGTCATTAAAACAGCAATAGGAATGTCGGGTCTAACAGCAATAGTTACTTGGTTAATATGGGCGATCTTTATTTTTGTGATAGGTGTTAAACTTTTTCCAGATAAACAAACCAAAGTATCATTTAAAAAAGTTTTAACTGCAGTTGGTTTTGCTCATGCTCCTGGTTTACTAAGATTTTTTGCAGTAACTCCAGATTTAATGATACCTATAATTTTTCTTACTCAATTTTGGATTTTTGCAGGTTTAATCATTTCAACAAAAGAAATTTTAAATTTAAAATCTAATTTTAAATCTTTTGGTATAGTCTTATTATCTTTTTTGATAATAGCTTTTCTGTCAATTACATTCGTAATGAGTAGAATGAACATACTTCCAACTAATCAGATTAGCTAGATTGGAAAAATAGTCTTTGAAACTCTACACGATTTACAAATTTTAAAGCCAGTTAAAATTAAATTTTGAGATACACTCTCATCCTCTTCTTTACACTCATCACAAATATTATTTAAATCTTCAATGTTATCTTGATCCTTAATTTCATCAAAATTATCAGTCATTATCTGTTAGGCCTGCACCTGCCCCACCTTGTTTTAAACTCTCAGATTCTTCAACAAAAGTATCTTCAGATAATTTGTACAAATTCTTCCACTCTTCCTCCGAAAAGCTATCAATATTTTCTAAAAAACTAATCTCTAAATGATTTGCAACAGAGGGAAATTCGTTATTAGCAATATTAGAGTAAATATTTAAATTCAAATTTAAAATAATTTCTTTTTTATCAAAATTTATTTGAATTTTTTTGCCAATAATTTCTGATGCTCTACTTACAAAAGCTAAAAATATTGAAGGATAAGCAACATTATTTAGCTCAATTTTTTTTAAGAATTCCAAAGATTTTGATTGGTCTAAAAAACTAACTCCAAGAATAATTGGACAATAAGGTTTTGCTGAAGATGGGTTTTTTTCTAATATTAGATTTAAATTTTGAAAACTATTTTCTTTCCTTTGAGAAAAATATTTATTTATATGCTTAATACCGGGAAGACCAAAGGACTCTAACAGTCTTACACACTTTGCTGTTTCTTCAGCAACTCCCCATGAATATCCGCTAGCTTTAGTTGCTCTTTTAACAGTAGTTTCGATTTCACTTAATGATTTCATGTTAAATGCTAGTTTTATAAACCCACTGCTCATCATAATTTTTTAATTCATGAGGTAATGGTGCTCCTTGAAACATACAAATTCTTAACCACTTGTCAGATCTTGGGTCAAATTTTAACGCCCCAAAGAAAGATAGCTTCAATCTCAACATATCAATAGGCATTATATTTTTACCAATTGTATTATCTTGAATTTCTGAATAAGGAAATTTTTCAACTATAAAAACTCTTCTAATAACATGTCTTAAATTAGAGTTTTTTATTAAAAAGTCAGATACAGTTTGACTATTTTTTGAAACCATTAGTATTTCGTAAAGTTTTTTTATATCTCTAGCTATAGCTAAAGGTTGCTCTAATTCTGAGCCGTGTTCTTCAAATCTATCAGCTAATCTTGGCTCTTCTTTATTTTTTGAGATAAACCAAAAATTTTGATTATTTTCTTTTTTTTCAAAATTTATTTCTAAAATATTTGGATATTTTTTCTCAATTATATTTCTTAAATCTTCAACAGTCCTATGAGTTGGTATATTAAAAAATTTTTCTTCATCAGAGCTCATTTCTTTTACTAAAGGTTCAGTTATTTCACTATATGGTTCCATCATAATGGATACTATGTATTCAATACATTCTTCACATGTTTCTTTCTCAAGCCACTTATAAATACTGTTGAAAGGATATTCTCTTGTAAAATCAAAATCATTCTCAATGAATTTCAAAAATTTTTGAACATCTTTTAGTAGATTATTAATTTTATTTTTTTGATATTCACTATCAGTGTTCCAACTTGTAATGTTTGTTAGTGATTTTTTTACACAATCAATAAAAAGTTCACTATCCATTTTATTTACATTTTGAATTTCTCTAATTTTTTTTAAAGCTATTTCTCTGCTTAAAATCCAGTTATTTAAAAGTGTTGGATGATTAACAATAAAAGGTGCCATTCCTAATCCAGTAGAATTTCCAATACCTAGATTTTTAGAGATTTGCTCGTCTAGTTTGACTGCTTTTTTTGGGTTCTTATGATAAGCAACATGATTTACTTGGTCAAAAGTGAACTGTCTTACAAGATAAACTAGCATCATTTCTAATCTAAATGGTCCGTTAATTTCCTCACGATTTTTTATTCTAAACCTATCTGCTAAACCAAATTTACCAGATCCATAAACAGCAGTAGTTCTGTATAAATAACCAACTTTTGATAATAAATTTAAATCTGGTTGCAATCCTTGACTTAAACTCTCTGTTACATGATTAAATAAACGTACAGATTTATTCGCTCTTGATAATGTAAGTTCTTTATAAGAAAGTCTTCCTACTTCTTGTTTGGGAACTTCATTTTTTAATCTTTCAATATCTTTTTTACTTGGCACTCCATCATGAAGAGTAAAAGCCGCATCCCATTTAGTAGCTATAACTCTGTCTGATCTTTCCTCATCTTTAATATGATTTGCAAAACAAACTAAAGAATAAACTCTTCTGTCTTTTTTAAATGAATATACTGCCTCACCATAACCATTTTCATCTAAATTAAACAAATCTTGTTTATATTCCCAGTCTTTAAATTCATTCAAAAAACTTCTTAAAAAAGATAATTTAGATTGATGAAAAGATCCCAAACGAGATAATTTCATAATAGTATTTGGATCTCTTAGTTCTACTTGCATAACTTAAATTGATTTATAAAAATTGTACCAATTATTTCCTAGTATCCCATGTGTCTCATCATCTGAAAATCCAATCTTTTTGAGACCTTTTTCTATATTTGCAAATCCTCTTGTGTCTTCAAACCAATTAGGTTGTTTTGGAAAGCCTGGTTTATTTTTTGATCCTTCTCCGTAATTTTTAGTTTTGGTCCAAGTACCATTTCTCATCCACTCCACTACGCTGTCAGGTTGATCAAGGCAAAGATCAGACCCTATGCCAATTTTACTTGCTCCCATAATTTCTGCAGTCTTTGCTACCATTTCGCAAAAACTATCAAGAGTACAATTAGTATTTTCTTTAAGGTGATGTGGATATAAAGATAAACCTAACATTCCTCCACTATCACTTAGCATCTTAAGCAAATCTGTAGACTTGTTTCTTTTTGCAGCATGCCAAAAAGAAGGGTTTGCATGTGTAATCGCAATTGGTTTTTCACTTATTTCAATTGCATCCATTGTGCTTTTTTCTGCAGAATGAGACATATCAACAACGATGCCTACTCTATTCATTTCTTTTATTGCTTCTCTTCCAAAATTAGTTACTCCGCTATCAATTTTTTCATAGCAACCGGTAGCAAGAAGAGATTGATTGTTGTAAGTTAGCTGCATAAATCTACATCCAAGTTCATGAACTTTTTCAACCAAACCTATGTCATCCTCAATTGGTGAACAATTTTGAAAACCAAAAAATATTGCAGTTTTGTTTTCAAGCTTTGCTTTTTCAATATCTTTAAAATCTTTTCCTAGAAATATAAGATCAGAATTTGATTCAAAAATTTTTTCCCACTTATTTAATTCAATTAGTAGCTCATCATAATCTTCATGATAAACTATAGTTACATGAACTGCATCTAAACCTGCAGCTCTGTTTGTTTCAAAAATTTTTCTAGACCAATTGCAATATTGCAAATTATCGATTTTAAAATTCATAACGAAATAAGATTAATCAATCTAAATTGAAATACTATTAATTTTATTGAAATTTTTGATTAATTTTGAAATAAACAAGAGAGCTATTTTCATGAAAAAAAATACTAATAAAAAAGTTTCAATAGTTATGGGTAGTCAATCAGACTACAAAACTATGCAATTAGCAGAAAAAACTCTTAAACAATTAGGTGTCTCGTTTGAAACTAAAATTGTTTCTGCTCATCGTACCCCAAAGAGAATGTACGATTTTGCATTAAAGGCAGAAAAAAATAATATAGGGGTAATTATTGCTGGAGCTGGTGGATCAGCACATTTGCCGGGAATGATTTCTGCATTAACTCAAATTCCAGTTTTGGGTGTACCGATTGAAAGCAAAAAATTAAAAGGTTTAGATAGTTTGCTTTCGATTGCTCAAATGCCAAAAGGGATTCCTGTTGGTACTTTAGCAATTGGAGAAGATGGGGCTATTAATGCTGCATTACTTGCAGCTGAAATAATGGCTATTAATAATTCATCGATCAAAAATAAGTTAAAAAGTTGGAGATCAAACCAAACTAAATCTGTTAAAAGAGCTCCAAAATAAAAATGTCTAATATTACTCTTGGGATTATTGGAGGTGGCCAATTAGGAAGTATGCTTGCAATTGCTGCAAAAAAATTAGGGATAAAGATAATAATTTTTTGTGATGATTTAGAAGCACCAGCTCAAAATTTTTGTGACGAATTTATTGGTGCAAAATATGATGATAAAGAAAAAATAAATGAATTTGTAAACAAAGTTGATATCGTAACTTATGAATTTGAAAACATTCCATATGAAACATTAAATGATATCAACAAGTTAAAACCAGTCTTGCCAAAGCCTTCAGTAAATAGATTAATTCAACATAGGTTAGCAGAAAAAGATTTTGTAAATAAATTAAATATAAGAACGACTAGATACGTCTCAATTGAAAATCAATCCGATATTGATGTTTTGGAAGATTTTTTACCAGGTATAATAAAAACTACGACATTAGGATATGATGGTAAAGGACAACATCCTGTTTCATCATCAGAAGAATTAAAAAATCTTAAATTAGATTTGTCAAGAGGATACATTTTAGAAAAATTAGTCAAACTTAAAAAAGAGATATCAATCATTATAACTAGGTTTAGTAACAATAAATATGAAATTTACGAACCTATAGAAAATACCCACGAAGATCAGATCTTAAAACATTCTAAGATACCAGCAGATATAAATGAAAAAATATTTAATCAATCTAAAGATTGGGCAATACTTATTGCTGAAGAACTTAAATATGTCGGCACTTTATGTGTAGAATTTTTTATAGATAGAAATGATAATCTTTATGTAAATGAAATTGCTCCAAGGGTTCATAATTCTGGACATTTAACAATTAATGCTTTTAATGTAAGTCAATTTGAAAATCACATCAGAGCTGTTTGTGGACTTGAACAGATACCTTTAAAAAAATTATCAAATGCAAAAATGATAAATTTACTAGGAGATCAAATATCTCACTATAGAAATTCTCCAAAACTTAAAGATAATGAATTCTTTTTTGATTATTTAAAAAAAGAAATTAAAGATAAAAGAAAAATGGGTCATATCACTATTCTGGAATAATATGTTAAAATCAATTGAAGGAAATTTTGATGATCCAGAAGTTCACAAACTTTTAACTAAGCATTTTGTTGAGCTTAGAGCTGCCTCACCAGAGGGAAGTGCTCATGTTTTAGACATCCCTGGTCTTAAAGTTCCATCGATTAAATTCTGGAGTTTATATAACAATGATCAATTAATGGGATGTGGTGCATTAAAATTTTTAGATGAGGGTCATGGAGAATTTAAATCAATTAGAATTCATGACAATTTTAGAAAAAAAGGACACGGTGTTATTGTTATTAATCATCTAATAAGTGAGGCAAAAAAATTAGATATTAAAAGATTAAGTATTGAAACAGGTGCTGGAAATTTTTTTATTCCTGCTAGAAAACTCTTTAAATCTTGTGGTTTTGAGCCTTGTGAACCTTTTGCTCATTATAAAGAAGATGTTAATTCTGTTTATTTGACTAAATTGATTGCTACAGATTGACAATAAGATCGAATAATTTCTCTATTTTGTTGACAAAACCCATTAAAATCTAAAGAAAGCCAAAATTACTTAATTATAAATTTTAAGTAATAATTAATATAACAAAAAGTAAGAAGAAATAATATGAGTCTAACAGGTAAAGTAAAATGGTTCAATCCAACCAAAGGTTTTGGTTTTATTGAAAGAGAAGACAAAGAAAAAGATGTGTTTGTACATGTTTCAGCAGTAAGAGATGCTGGTATGAACGGTTTAGATGAGGGTCAAGCTTTGACTTTCGATGTTGAAGATGGTCCTAAAGGTCCTTCAGCAGTTAACTTGAAAACTGCATAATTTCACACTTCCTATTGGCTGAAAAAATTTTATTTTTTAGTAAATAATTTTATTCAGCCAGTACCAAATCTTATAAAAAACAACTTTTAGTCAAAAAATTTAATTATATAAGTTGTATTTAAAATAATAAAAAATTTATGATCGGAATTTTAGGTGGAATGGGTACTCAAGCTGGTCTTGATTTTTGCAATAAGCTTGCAGTACTGAATAGAGGTAAAATTGATCAAGAGTATCCTTTATTTGTTTTGTATAACAAATCAAATATCCCAGGAAGACCAGAGTCTATAGGTACTCAAACAAAAAACTTATCAAATCTAAATACAAATAAATCTAATAAAACAAAATATAATAAAGTTTTAAAAAGTCTTCTTGAAGGCTGTAAGTTATTAGAAAAGAATAAATGCAAATTTATTGTTATCCCATGTAACACAGCACATTATTGGTTTGATGATCTACAAAAAAAAATCCGTATTCCAATTATAAATATGCCAAAAGAAGTTTTTAAATTTACAAAAAAGAACTGTAAAAAAAATTCAAAAGTTGGTTTATTGGCCACTGAAGGTACTTTAAAAACTGGAGTGTATAATAAATTTTTTGATGAGACCTATCAATTGATTAATCCATCTGAAAATCTTCAAAAAAATTCAGTAAATAAAGCAATCAAGTTTGTAAAAATGGGCAATGTTAGAGCTGCTGAAAAAGCTATTAAACCAGCTATAAAATATTTGCTAAAAATGAAATGTAAAAAAATAATTTTAGGTTGTACTGAGTTACCAATTGCAATATTTGCTTTTAAATCATTCAAGAATATTAAATCTTCAAAAATATTTTTGGATCCAAATTTAATTCTTGCTCACTCTGCAATGCAGAAACACAAAAGATAAACAGTGACATCAAAAATTGATAAGCCCTATGTTTTAAGAGTTGCTGAACTAATATATTCTAAAATAATTGAGATAAAAAACCAAAATCCTGAAGTTAGTAACATTCAAGCTTTTGAGATTTTCATGACAACAAAAGATTATGATTTTATTAGCTCAGGAGAATTTCATGAAAATTGGATATCAGAATTAAAAGATAACGATTTTATTGATAAAATTACTGGTAAGAAAATTAATGAAGAAACATTAAGACTTTTAGATATTCAAAAAGATTCTATGGTTAAATTTTTGCTTAAAATACCAAAGTTGTATTATACAAAAACTCATTTCCCTTTGGAATTATCTCAAAGAGCCTTTAATCATCTTTGGAGAGTTTGTGAAAGTTATGAAATGTGGTGTAAAGAAACTAAGCAAAAAAATTTGATTAAATTAAATTTAATTGATTAAATTTAAATTTATTAAATATAGTGATTAAGATATTCCCATTTATATTTATTTTACTTTGGTCATCAGCATTCATAACTACAAAACCAATCATTGATAACAGCGATCCTTTTGCTGCATTGGCCTTTAGATTTGCACTAGTAGTATTTGGTTTTCTAATTTTTTCTATCTATTCAAGGCAGAAAATAATTGTAAGTAAAAAAAATTTTTTACAATCTTTTTTCAGTGGAGTGCTTTTTCATGGATTTTATTTGGGGGGTGTTTTTTATTCAATTTCTATTGGAATGCCCACTGGCCTTGCTGCTTTAATTGTAACACTTCAGCCAATACTAACTAACGCGTTAAGTGGACCAATACTTAAAGAGAAGGTTTCTATTAAACAGTGGATAGGTGTTTTACTTGGATTTATTGGAGCATCTTTGGTTCTAGGTTTTGAAATTGGATCAAAAATTCCTACTGCTGGATTAATTGCAACCATTATAGCTTTGATAGCAATAACAAGTTCAACCCTTTGGCAAAAAACAATAAGCAACAACCTACCCTTATCAGTAAGTAATATGAACCAAGCACTTGGGGGTTTTTCATTTCATTTATTAATTATAATTTTTTTTGCTGATCCTTACATTGAATTTTCAAAAACATTTATAATTGCAATGAGTCATCAAATTTTTTTAGTGTCCTTTGGAGCATTCACAATACTTATGTTCTTAATTAAAAAAAATTCCGCAGGCAAAACCGTTTCGATATTTTTTTTAATTCCTCCTACATCTGCGTTCATGGCGTGGTTATTTTTAAATGAGAAATTATCTAATTTAGATCTTTTAGGATTTTTTATAGCTACTATTGGTGTTTATATTGCTACTAGAGATAAATAATTACTTTGCAATATATCCAAATTCTAAAGATGAGTCTGTTATTGAGTGATAAAGAGATTCACCAAAACTTCTTAATCCAAATATTCTAAATTTATCTGGATCATCATCAAGCATATCAATAGTTACTGACATTCCGTTATAAGTAGAATTTAAACATTGATTTTTTTCTAGCTCACCAAAATTAAATGGGCATCCTTTTTTTAAAACTTCCTTAGCTTCTTTACCTTCAATTTCAATTATTGCTTTTGAATGAGATATGTCTGTTATTGCAAATTCATTATCATTAAATTTTTGCTTTATTTCATTTAAAGTGTCCTTTTTCTTAGAAACTAAAATCCAATTTCTTGGACCGTTCCAAAGTATTCTTGTGTTATCATTTGAGCTAACTAAAGATGGATTGTCTCTTAAATTTAGACCATCTACCTGTATATTGTCTAATGATGAGTTTGAACTTTTATACTGAACTATCTGTACAATTAATAAATTAGTAGTTTCAGATATTGAAAGTAAATTTTTATCATCTTTACCTTCAAAATCTCCAAATTGACCTTTTGCATGCACATTATTTAAAGCTGAAATTAAACTCATGATCTAACTCTTTCTCCTTTTGGATCAACATAATGTGATGAAACTATTTCTACTGGAATAACTTTGTTTTTTAATGGAGACATTACGAATAATTTTTCTCCAATCATATTTTTTCCATCTTTTAATATTGCTAGTGAAAATGGATTATCATGCTCAACACTCCAACAAGAGGCTGAGATATGACCTAATTTTTTATTCGGCAAAGGAGCGTTAGCGTCTTTAACTAAGTGTGAACCTTCTGGAATACTAGTTTTTTTATCCAATGGAACAACGCCTACAATTCGCTGTCTATCTTCAGCTACAAAAGCTGCTCTCTGCAATGATCTTTTTCCAATAAAGTCTTTCTTTTTACTCAATAACCCTTCTAATGCATTGTCGTAAGGAATTGTTCTTCCATCTAATTCAGAACCTGCAACATGCCCCATTTCAATTCTAAGTGTAGACAGTGCTTCAGTTCCATATGGTTGAATTTGAAACTCTTCTCCAAGTTCAATTATTTTTTCCCACATAAATGTTCCGTTATCAGACTCAACATTAACTTCGTAAGCTAATTCACCTGAGAATGAAATTCTGAAGATTCTAGCTTTAACACCAAATAAATCACCCTCGACATATCCCATAAACGGAAGACCTTCATTAGATACATCTGTTTTAGGGAACAATTTCTGTAATAAATCTCTTGATTTAGGACCAGCTATGGCAGCTCCTGCCCATTGCTCAGTTGTTGAAACTACATTTACATTAAGTTCAGGCCAAACAAGTTGCAAATAATACTCTAAATGCGAAAGCACATTCGCTGCTTGAGCAGTAGTTGTTGTCATGTGATAGTGGTTTTCTGAAATTCTAGTAGTTGTACCATCATCCATCACTATCCCATCTTCTCTTAACATCACTCCATATCTTGCTTTTCCAACAGGTAACTTTAACCAAGCATTTGTGTATACTCTGTTTAAAAATTCAGCAGCATCAGGACCCTTAACATCGATCTTACCAAGTGTAGTTACATCACAAACACCAACATTTGTTCTTACATTTTTTGCTTCTCTTTTTGATGCTTCGAACAAGGTTTCGTTTCCTCTTTTATAGTATCTTGGTCTTAACCAAACTCCTGCATCAACAAAAACAGCGTTATGCTCTTCATGCCAATTGTGAATTGGAGATTTTCTTGTTGGTTTTGAATGCTTTCCTACTTCTCTACCAACAATAGCACCTATGGAAATAGGTGTATAAGGAGGTCTAAAAGTTGTGTGGCCAACGGACGGAACAACTTTATTTTCAATCTCAGATACTAATTGTAATCCATTTAAATTACTTGTTTTTCCTTGGTCTGTTGCCATACCTAAAGTGGTATATCTTTTTACATGTTCGATTGATCTATAACCTTCTCTTAATGCAATCTCTACATCAGAAACAGCAACATCATTTTGAAAATCTAAAAATCTTTTATAACTTTTACCTTTTGGTAATGGAACACACCAAAACTTATCATGTTTAGAATATTTTTTTTCAACTACATTTGGAATAGATATTTCGTTATCTTTCTCGGTAATTTTTTTTGATAATTCTTTTCCTTTTTCAAATGATGTTTTTAAAGTTTCTTCTAGAGTAAACACACCATTAGCAGCTCCCAAAGTTGTTTCATTTTGTTTTGAAACTCCTGGAACAAACGCGTCTATCTCTTCATTAAATTTAGTTTTATTTCCTGATTGTGATGCCAAATGAATTGTAGGTGTCCAAAATCCAGAAACACATATACAGTCACAATTTATATTCTCTATTTTGCCAAGTGTTTTCTTGTCTTCAGAAATAGTTGCCACATCAGCTGATTTTACTTTTTTATAACCTTGTGCTGCAACTACTACATATGAATCTTTAATATTAATTCCTAAATTTTTTGCTTCATCAATAATTTCTGATTGTGGATTTGATCTTGAATCTAAAACTATAGGCTCAACTCCATGTTTTTTAAATTCAATTGCAGTTTCATAGCCACTATCATTGTTTGTAAATACTAAAGGTTTTTTTCCAACTAAGACGCCATAAACTTTTAAATATTCTTTAGCTGCAGATGAAAGCATTACTCCAGGAGTATCATTGTTTCCAAAAACAATTGGTCTTTCGATTGATCCAGATGAAATTAGAACTTCTTTTGCTCTAATGTACCAAAGTCTTTTGTTTGGATGATATTTTTTAGTTTTAGGTAAATGATCACTAACTTTTTCAGACATTACCAACATGTTGTGATCATAATATCCAAAAACTTGAGATCTATTTTTTACGATTACATTTGGCATCTCTTTCAATTCTGAAATAATACCGTCCGCCCAATCTTTTCCAGATTGGTTACCGATATTCACATCGCTTGTTAATAATGAACCACCATATCTTGGTTTGTCCTCAGCCAAAATTACTTTGGCTCCATTTTTCGCTGCAGAATACGCACTCGCTAAACCTGATGGTCCAGATCCAGCAATTAAAAGATCACAGTACTCATATTTATGTTCATATCTCTCTTTATCATGTTTCGTTGAAGCTACACCTAATCCAGCTGCTTTTCTAATAAATGGCTCATAAATTTTGTACCAAAAGCTTTTTGGCCACATAAAAGTTTTATAATAAAATCCAGCCGGTAAAAAAATCTTTAAAAAATTGTTTATAGCTCCAATATCAAAGTTGACACTTGGCCAACAATTAACACTGCTTGCCTCTAATCCTTCAAACAATTCCTGTTCAGTTGCTTTAATATTTGGCTCCGTTTCACCATTTCTATAAAGTTGAACAACAGCATAAGGTTCATCAACTCCTGCACCAAAAAACCCTCTGGGTCTATGATATTTAAAACTTCTACCGACCAAATGAACACCATTTGCCAGTAAAGCTGAAGCTAATGTATCACCTTCATATCCAAAATAAGATGTACCGTTGAACTTAAAAGAAATTTTTTTATTTCTATTTATTAAGCCACCTGTTTCTATTCGATAACTCTGAGTCATTAAGCAATTTCTTCGTTAGCTTTATAAGTTTTAAAAATTTCGTGTGTTGCAGTATCTCTTTCAACTTTTATCCACTGTCTGCAACCAGATAAATGCTGCCAAAGTTCTAAATGTTTTCCTCTGGGACTAACTCTATTGTATACGAAATTATCCCATTCTTGATCTGTAACTTCTTTATTTAGTTCTGGTCTTTTAACAGTAGCATCTCCACCATAAGAAAATTCATTTTGAGATCTCATTCCACAATGTGGGCATTTAATATGTAACATTTATGAAATCCAAGTTTTTGTACCAAGACCTTTTTCATCAATAAGATGACCAGTACTAAATCTGTTCAAACTGTATCCTGCATTTAATTCATGAACTCTATCTTGAGCAATAGTATGTGCAAATGTCCATCCTGATGCTGGAGTTGCTTTAAAGCCTCCGTAACACCATCCACAATTTAAATACAAACCATCAATATGAGTTTTATCAATTATTGGTGAACCATCCATTGACATGTCCATAATCCCACCCCAAGTTCTTAGCATTTTTAATTTACTTAAAAATGGCATCATCGCAATTCCTTCAGTTAAAACATGTTGTAATGTTGGAAGATTACCTCTTTGAGCGTAACTATTGTAACCATCGAGGTCTCCACCCATTACCATTTCACCTTTGTCTGATTGACTAATATAAAAGTGACCTGCACCAAAAGTTACAACTTTATCTAAAACTGGTTTCACTGGTTCAGAAACACAAGCTTGTAAAAGATGAGTTTCAATTGGCAAAGTCATATTTAATTTTTCTGCTAAAATATTTGTGCTACCAGCAACACATAGACCTACTTTTTTTGCTTTAATATTTCCTCTAGATGTTCTGATCCCTTTTATTTTTCCTGCAGAAACATCAAAACCTGTAACTTCACAATTTTGAATTATATCTACCCCCATCGAGTCTGCTTGACGAGCATACCCCCAAGCAACTGCATCATGACGAGCAGTTCCAGCGCTTGGTTGCATCAATCCACCAAAGATTGGAAACCTTACGTTATCTGAAAAATCAGCCATTGGAATTAATTCTTTTACTTCTTCTCTATTCAAAAGAACTGCATCTATTCCATTTAATCTCATCGAATTTCCTCTTCTTGCGTATGCATTCATTTGTGCATCTGAGTGTGCAAGATTAATTATTCCTCTTGGAGAAAACATTACATTGTAATTTAAGTCCTGACTCATCTTTCTCCATAGATCCATTCCAAACTCACTGAAAAGACCATTTTCATCATGCATGTAGTTTGATCTGATAATTGTAGTGTTACGTCCAACGTTTCCACCGCCAATCCATCCTTTTTCAATGATAGCTACTTTTGTAATTTGATGCTCTTTAGCTAGATAATACGCTGTAGCTAAACCATGACCACCGCCTCCAATGATGACAACATCGTACTCTTCTTTAGGATTTGGATCTTTCCAAGCTAAATCCCAATTTTGATGGCCTGTTAATGCATTTTTAACCAAGCTAAAAATAGAATACTTTTGCATATTAGAATTTTATATTAATGAATTTAAATAGTTCTTATTTTTTTTATATATATATTTTAGAAGTTTCGAAAAATCTCAAATAAGATAATTATTATGCAAAAAAATTTACAATAAAGGATAACGAATGAGCGATGTAAAATCAGATATACAGATAGCTAGAGAAGCTAAAATGCAACCAATAAATGATATTTTAGCAAAAATAAATGTACCTGATGAAAGCTCTGCGTTTAGTCCTATGGGCAGACATATTGCAAAAATAAATTTAGAATATTTAGAGCAACTAAAAGACAAGCCAGATGGAAAATTAATTTTGGTAACTGCTATTACTCCAACACCAGCAGGAGAAGGAAAAACTACAACTTCAGTTGGATTAAATGATGGTTTAAATAAAATTGGAAAAAAATCTATCGTATGTCTTAGAGAACCAAGCTTAGGTCCTTCTTTTGGTATGAAAGGTGGAGCAGCTGGTGGAGGTTATGCACAAGTCGTTCCAATGGAACAAATCAATTTGCATTTTACAGGTGACTTTCATGCAATTACATCGGCTCATAATTTATTATCAGCATTAATCGATAATCATATTTATTGGGGAAATAAACTGGATATCGATGTTAGAAGAATTGTTTGGAAAAGAGTTATGGACATGAATGATAGATCGTTAAGATCTATAAATATAAATTTAGGTGGTGTAGCAAATGGTTTTCCAAGAGAAGATGGTTTTGATATTACAGTTGCATCAGAGATAATGGCAATCTTTTGCTTATCAAATGATTTGGAAGATTTAGAAAAAAGAATTGGAAATATAACTATTGGGTATACTAGAGATAAAAAACCAGTTTATGCAAAAGACCTAAATGCTCAAGGTCCTATGACAGTTCTTTTAAAAGAAGCTATCAGACCTAATGTTACACAAACTTTGGAAAACAATCCTGCAATTATACATGGTGGTCCATTTGCGAATATTGCTCATGGTTGTAACTCAGTTATCGCAACTAAGACTGGTTTAAAATTAGCAGACTATGTTGTAACTGAAGCAGGGTTTGGTGCAGACCTTGGTGCAGAAAAATTCTTAGATATTAAATGTAGAAAATCAAATTTAAAACCAAGCTGTGTAGTAATTGTTGCAACTATAAGAGCTTTAAAAATGCACGGTGGTGTTGCTAAAGATGATTTAAAAAATGAAAATGTTGAAGCTTTAAAAAAAGGTTTAGTAAATTTAGAAAGACATATTCAAAATGTTAAAAAGTTTGGTTTACCTGTAGCTGTAGCAGTTAATCATTTTATAAAAGATACTGATAATGAAGTAAAAGCACTTATAGATTTCTGTGATAATTTGGGTGTTAAAGCTAGTCTATGTACTCATTGGGCAAATGGTGGTGAAGGTACAAAAGAATTAGCAGCTCATGTTTCAGAATTGTGCGAAAAAGATGAAGCTAAATTTCAATTTTTATACGAAAGCAAAACACCATTGTTTAAAAAAATAGAGACTATTGCAAAAGAAATTTATAGAGCAGATGAAGTAATCGCTGATACAAAAATTAGAGATCAACTTAAAAACTTTGAAGAAGCTGGATATGGTGATTTACCAATTTGTGTTGCTAAAACTCAATACAGTTTCTCAACAGATCCAAATCTTAAAGGAGCACCAACAGGTCATGCATTACCAGTAAGAGAAGTAAGGCTATCATCGGGAGCAGAGTTTATTGTGGTTATTTGCGGTGCAATCATGACTATGCCTGGATTGCCAAGGGTTCCTGCAGCAGATTCTATTAAACTAAATGAAAAAGGTGAGATAGAAGGATTATTCTAAATTAAGATAACTCAACCAATTTTCTAATTCTCGCATTCTAGAAATTTTATCTAACTTTTTATTTTCTATTTCTATATTTTTAATGTGATCATCAATATGATTTTGATCTTTAAAAGCACCACGTTCTATAAGTCTATCTTTTCTGAAAATAATTAAGTTAATCATCTTGTTGTAAGTAATTTCTGGATGATACTGAAGGCCCCACACATCACATTTTCCAATTTTAAAATTTAAACCTTGAACGTTATTAATTGGGTTCGAAGCTAGCAATGTCGAATTTTTTGGAAGAGTTACAACTTCATCAAAATTAAATGCTGGAGTATTAAACTTTTTATTTTTGTTTTTATATAATGGATGATTTAAACCATTTTCATTAATTTCAATATCTCTTGCAATACCTCGATGAGATCCTCTCTCAGCTTTTTTAACTTCACCACCAGCAGCAGTTACCGCAACTTGCATTCCCCAACAAATCGCTAGAACTTTTTTAATTTTTTTCTGACACTCTTTCATAAATTCTATTTGTCTTAAAATTTCAGGTGTCTTGTTATAAATATTTAAACTACTTCCGCCCCAAATAAGACCATCATAACTTTCTAGTGGATCTATATTCTTACTTATATTTTCATCTGAAGAGGGATTAACCACATCTATATTTAGTTGATCAGTAAAATGAGAAAGGCTATGTTTTAAGCTTTCAGTATGAGTTTGAATACCTGCTTCTGTAAAACTTTGATTTTCCTCTTGTAAATTACCTTCTACAACTAAAATTTTCTTCATTAAAATAATTCTCCTGAAATACTTTTTTTATACATTTCTTTTAAATCTTCTTTTGTTATTTTTTTTGGATTGCCTGCTGTAGATGGGTCTTCAAATGCCATTAGAGAAAGTTTTTCTAAATCTATTTCACTACAGTCCATAACATCTGAAAGTTTATGAGGAATATTTAATTCTTTACGCAAATTTAGTATCCATCCTAAAAAACTTTCAAATGTACTATTTAGATTAAGATAATTACAAATAGATATAATTCTGTTTTCAATGACTGATTTATTGAAAGTTAAAACATAAGGCATAAATATAGCGTTACTTAAACCATGATGTACATCAAACTGTGCATTTATTGGATGACTTAAAGAATGTATTGCACCAAGACCCTTTTGAAAAGCAGTAGAACCCATACTAGATGCTGCTAACATTTCAGATCTAGCTTCTATGTTCGTACCATTTTTATAAACCTCTATTAAAGAATTTTTAATTAGCCTCATACCCTCAAGCGCGATACCATCTGCCATTGGGTGAAATCCAGGTGCGCAAAAAGCTTCAAGGTTGTGAGCAAGTGCATCCATTCCTGTTGCAGCTGTTATTCTTGGCGGAAGATCTTTAGTTAAATTTGGATCTAAAATTACAATAGAAGGTAAAATTTTTGGATGAAAAATTATTTTTTTTATTCCTGTTTCTTGATTAATAATGGCTGAAGCCCTTCCTGTTTCTGATCCTGTTCCTGCAGTAGTTGGAACCGCTATAATTGGAGAAATTTTATTTACATCAGCTCTTGTCCAATAATCACCTATATCTTCAAAATCCCATATAGGTCTTTTTTGACCGCACATAAAAGCTATTCCCTTTCCTACATCTAATGCACTACCTCCACCAAAGGCAATTACTCCATCACAGTTTTTTTCTAAATATAAAGAAACACCTTCCATTACGTTTTTTCCAGTTGGGTTTCCTGAAAATTTTGAAAATACTTTTAAATTATCAAAGTCATTTTTTAATTTTTCAATTACTTTTGAAGTCATTAGAAGATTTAAAAGATCTTTATCGGTTACAAAAAGTGGATTTTTAATTTTTAAGTTTAAACAGGCGGTTGTAAGATCTTCTATTTTACCTGCTCCAAACCAAATAGTAGTGGGATAATTCCAAGCCATAAAATAATTATAATTAGTATAATTATATAGATATTTTTTATAATTTAATATTAGAAACTATTTATAATTTACCAATTTTTTTTTGCGACAAATAGTAATCGAAATTTTCGTTTGTAATCGATTTGAAAAATACATAGTCTATCAATCATACATAATAAAAGGAGTATAAATGAAAAAGATTATTATCTCATTAATAATGACGTTTGGAATAATCTCTTCAACTTCATTTGCTGGAACTTTAGTAATAAACACAGATACATCTGATGCAGCACCTAAAGCAGCTTTTGAATATATCATTAAAAAATTTGAAGATGAAAATCCTGATGTCACAGTAAAATGGAATGTTTTTGACCATGAAGGTTACAAACAATCTATTAGAAATTTCTTGAACACTGATCCACCTGATGTGGCAAACTGGTATGCAGGAAACAGGATGTTACCATTTGTAAGAGCAGGTTTGTTTGAAGATGTTTCTGATATCTGGTCAGACTCAGGTTGGGTTGATGGAAACTTAAGTGAAAATATGGAGCATGCTAAAAAATCCATGACAATTGGTGGCAAGCAATGGGGAATTCCTTATACTTACTATCAGTGGGGAGTTTATTACCGAAAAGATATTTTTAATAACTTAGGTATTAGTGTTCCAAAAACTTGGGATGAGTTCGTTAAAGCTTGTGAAACAATAAAAGCAAGTGGAGTAACACCAATAACTATTGGATCAAAATATCTATGGACTACTGCAGGAGTATTTGACTACTTAAATTTAAGAACAAATGGATATGAATTCCATATGGATCTTACTTTAGGAAAAGTTCCTTATACTGATGCTAAAGTTCAAGCAGTTTTTGATAAATGGGATGAATTGGTTAAACCTGGTTACTTTTTAGAAAATCATGCTGCTCTAAGTTGGCAAGAGGCTCTAACCCCAATGATCAATGGTGAAGCTGCAATGTACGTTATGGGTAATTTTGCAGTTGCTCCTTTAAAAGAGGGTGGTTTAAATGATGATACTTTAGGATTCTTTCAATTTCCTGAAATAACTCCAGGTATTCCAATGGCTGAGGAGGCGCCTACTGATACAGTACATATACCTTCAAAAGCTAAGAATAAAACTGATGCAAAACGTTTCTTAATATTTATGTCTCGAGCTGATGTACAAGAAGAGATTAATAAAATATTAGGTCAGCTACCTATTAACAAAAACTCTGGTGTTAAAGAAGGAGATCCTTTCTTATCAGCAGGATTAAATATGCTTAATAATGCTTACGCAATGGCGCAATTCTACGATAGAGATGCTCCAGCTCAAATGGCATCAGAAGGTATGAAGGGCTTCCAAGAATATATGTCTAATCCAGACAGAAGACAAAAAATCTTGGAAAGATTAGAAAAAGTACGTCAAAGAGTTTATAAATAAACTTTTAAATTAACTTAGGGGCTAATAAGCCCCTAAGTTTAAAAATCGATTTCATCAATTTTTAAAATAGAATTAAATGGAACTAAATAATTCAAAAGCAAAAAGAATTACTTGGTGGCAAAAAAATCAAATTAAAGTAAGCCCATGGATTTTTTTAGCTCCAGGTTTAATATTTTTTTTCATTTATGTAATAGCTCCAATATTTGTATCTATTGGTATATCTTTTTATCAATGGGATGGCCTATCCCCTTCGATATATGTTGGTCTTCAAAATTATATTGAGCTACTAGATGATGAATATTTTTATATTTCACTTTGGAATAATCTTAAATGGCTAGTATTTTTCATGCTAGCTGTTCCTATTGGTCTAGGATTAGCGATATTCTTAAATCAAGTTGTTTTTGGAATAAGATTAGTAAAATCTCTATTTTTTTTTCCATTTGTTATATCTCAAGTAGTTATTGGTCTAATTTTTACCTGGTTTTACCAACCAAATTATGGAGTGATTGCACCATTTCTAAATTTCATTGGGTTAGAGGGATTTTCAATTCTTGCAAATGAAGATACTGCTACTTATGGGATAATATTTGCAGGTCTATACCCTCAAATTGCTTATTGTTTAATTTTATATTTAACAGGACTTAATAATATTAACCCTGAACAAATCGAAGCTGGAAGAATGGATGGTGCTAAGGGGTTTCATTTATTTTGGAATATAGTACTCCCACAGCTTAGACCCGCAACTTTCCTAGCAATTGTAGTTACTGTAATTGGTGCACTAAGAAGCTTCGATATGGTAGCAATAATGACTCAAGGAGGTCCTTATGGATATTCAAATGTCTTGGCGTATTACATGTTTGAGCAAGCTTTAAGTGAATATGGATACAGAATGGGATACGGGTCAGCAATAGCAACTGTTTTATTTACAATAATGATGTTTTATATTTTGTTTTTCATATACAGAATGTATCGAAATGAGAGAGAGGATAATAACTAAATGTTCCCTACTCCTATTCATCAAAGACCAGTTGTAAATCAATATATTTATAAAATATTCTTACCTATCTCGTTAATTATTTGGCTGATACCAATTTTTGGTATTTTAATGACATCTATCAGGGGCCTGGGAGATATTACAGCTGGAAACATGTGGGGAACACCGAGTGAATTTTTACTTTTTTCAAATTTACACGATGTTTTTACTAACACTCCAATGCTTAAATATACTCTAAATAGTTTTAAAGTAACTATACCAACAATGTTAGGAGCAGTTGCTTTAAGTTGTATGACTGGCTTTGCTCTTGCTAACTATAAATTTAAGACAAATTTAACAATATTTTTTATTTTTATAGCTGGAAACTTTGTTCCATTTCAAATTTTAATGATACCAGTTAGGGATCTTACTTTTAAAATTGGTCTCTACAACACTATTACAGGATTAGTGCTATTTCATGTAGCTTTTCAAACAGGGTTTTGCACACTTTTTATGAGAAATTTTATTAAAGCTTTACCTCAAGAGCTTATTGAAGCTGCAAGAATGGATGGCGCATCTGAATTTAAAATATTTTGGAAAATAATATTACCTTTAACTAGACCAGCTATAGCAGCACTTTGTGTATTAATTTTTACATTTATATGGAACGATTATTTTTGGGCGACTGTCTTAATACAAGGTGATCATGCAATGCCCATTACCGCTGGGTTAAAATCATTAAACGGTCAATGGATTACAGCTTATCACTTGCTATCAACTGGATCTATTGTTGCTGCTATACCTCCCGTTATTATGTTTTTCTTAATGCAAAAACATTTTATTGCTGGATTAACTCTTGGGGCAACTAAAGGTTAGTATGATTAAAGTTACATTTATTGGAGCAGGAAGTACTGTATTTATGAAAAATATACTTACAGATATTTTGCTTGAAAAAAATTTCAGTAACTGTGAAATAGTCTTGCAAGATATTGATGATACAAGATTAAAAACTTCAAATTTGGTTGCAGAAAAAGTTGCAAAATCAATAGGTGTAAATCCAACAATTATAATTGAAAAAAGTCAAAAAAAAGCACTCAGTGGAGCTGACTTCGTAATATTAATGTTTCAAATAGGAGGTTATGAGCCCTCTACTGTTATTGATTTTGAAATTCCAGCAAAATATGGACTAAAACAAACTATTGGTGACACTTTGGGAATAGGTGGAATTATGAGAGGATTAAGAACTGTCCCCGCTTTATTATCAGTTGCAAAAGATATGAATGAAGTTTGTCCGAGCGCAACTATGTTGCAGTATGTTAATCCTATGGCAATTAATTGTTTAGCATTGTCTAAATTTGCACCTGAGCTAAAATATGTTGGACTTTGTCATTCTGTACAAGGAACTGCTGAAGATTTGGCAAAAGATATTGGCGAGGATATTAAAAACATTAGTTATGAATGTTCAGGTATCAATCATATGTCTTTTTATACTAAGTTTGAAAAAATAAATCCTGATGGAAAAAAAGAAAATCTTTATCCTAAAATTTTTAAAGCTGGAAAAGAAAAAACATTTGGAACCAATTGGGACGGATGTACAAATGAAGTTAGATATAAAGTTTTAGAAAAATTTGGATATTTTGTTACAGAATCATCCGAACACTTTGCAGAATATACTCCTTGGTTTATTAAAAATAACAGAGAGGATTTATTGAGTGAATTCAATATTCCAATTAATGAATATATTAGAAGGTGCAAAAAACAAATTAAAGAGTGGGATCAACAAGAGCAAAATTTATTAGATGGAGAAAAATTTGTCTGTGAGAAATCTTTAGAGTATGCTTCACGGATTATTGTATCAATTGTTGACGGAAAAGAAGACACAATTAATGGTAATGTTTTGAATAATGAGTTAATTTCTAATTTACCAGATGATTGTTGTGTTGAAGTACCATGTAAAATAAATAATGAAGGAATTAACCCACAAAAAGTTGGGGATTTACCAATGCATTTAGCAAACCTAATGAAAACTAATATAAATGTACAACAGTTAACTGTTGAAGCTTTAAGAACTAAAAAAAAAGATGCTATTTATCATGCAGCTATGTTGGATCCACTTACCTCCTCTTTATTAAGTTTAGATCAAATAAGTTCTATGGTAGATGAGTTGTTAATAGCTCATAAAAATTGGATACCAAAATTTAATTGACATGAAAAATAACTTTCCTAATGGTTTTTTTTGGGGGACTGCAACTGCAAGTTACCAAATAGAGGGTGCTATTGATAAAGATGGAAAGAGTAAAAGTATTTGGGATACTTTTACACATACACCTGGAAAAGTAAAAAATAATGAAAACGGGGATACAGCTGTAGATCATTATCATAGATACGAAGAAGATATTGAGTTGATGGCTAATATAAATCTAAATTCCTATAGATTTTCTTTAGCGTGGACTAGGATTATTCCAGAAGGAAAAGGTAAAATAAATCCAAAAGGGATAGATTTTTATTCAAGATTAATTGACAAATGTTTAGAAAAAAATATTGAACCTTTCATAACTTTATATCACTGGGATCTTCCTCAATCTCTGCAAGATAAAGGAGGTTGGGCAAATAGAGATATGACAAATATATTTGCAGATTATTCAGAGTCTATTGTTAAAAATTTTGGAGACAGATGTAATCATTTTATCACATTTAATGAACCAGCTGTTTTTACAATTTATGGATATGTAGATGGTTATATGGCTCCAGGATACAAAGATTTAGAGAAATATTTTGCATCAATACATAATGTTAATCTTGCACATGGTACAGCTTTTCAAGCAATGAAAGCTTTAAACAATAATATTAAAATTGGTTGTTCATTTAATATGGCACCCTGTATTCCTGCCACAAAATCAAGTGAAGATCTTCATGCTACTAAATTATTTGATACTTATTGGAATAGATCATTTGCCGACCCTATGTATCTTGGAAAGTATCCAGAATTATTAATTAATGATGTCTCAAAACATATTCAACAAGATGATATGAAAACTATTTTTCAAAAAAATGATTTTATAGGATTAAATCATTATCAACATTATAGAATTAAAGCTGATAACAATAATTTGCTTAAAGCAAGAGGAGCAGTTAATGATGAATTACCTTTTGGTCTTGAAGATAAAGATACAAAGTTAACTCTTATGGGATGGGAAATTGTTCCAGATGCTTATTATGATCAAATTATGGATTTAAAAAATAATTATGGAAATCCAGATATTTATTTAACTGAAAACGGAGCTGCATATCCAGATTTAATTGAAAAAAATGGAGAAATAAACGACACCGATCGTATTGATTATTTTAAAAAATATTTAAATGCTGTAAAAAAATCTATTGATGATGGAGCTAAAGTTAAAAGCTATTTTGCATGGACATTCATGGATAATTTTGAATGGGCATTAGGATTTGAAAAGAGATTTGGAATAGTGCACGTTGATTTTAAGACTTTAAAAAGAACTCCTAAAAAGTCATATTATTTTTTCAAAAAACTTGTGGAAGAGAATTCCATTCCACTAGACTTTTAATTTATTAAATCCAAATATAAAGCTGCTGACCAAGAAAAATTATTAGCACCATAAGGAGTTCCTGATTTACAACTGTAGTATTCATGAAAATCCTTTTCATGTATTAAATCTAATGTATGTGATTTTATTTTATTAGCAAAATCAGGGTCTTTTTCCAATAATCCTTTATATAAGATCCAATTACAATTAATCCAAACAGGTCCTCTCCAATATCTTATCTCCTCAAAATATTTGCTATCAGGCTTTATTGACGAAAAGAAATATTTTTCATTCGAATTATACTTTTTTAAACTTTGAATTATCGAATTATTAATTTCTTTATTTTGAATATCTGCAAACAAAATAAAATAATTTGTAATAGAAGGGATTTCTAAAGATTGCTTATTTAAAACATCGAATGAATAAAACGAATTATCATTTTGATTATATAAACTAATCAATTTATTTTCAGTTTTTGTTATTTTTTTTTCAATTGAAGTACAGTCAATATTATTTTTTGTTGCAATATAGACTAGATCTTTGCAAGCTTTCAAAAACAAAGAATTAAAACCTATATCAGCAACATTAAACATTGAAATATCATAGAGCTTTTCAGGATTATATTTTTCATTTCTGAACTGATTTAAAAGAGTAATATAACAATCATAATCTCTTTTAAGTGGTCGTACATCACTACTTGAGACATCCAAATCTCTTCTTTTATATTCCAAATTTTCTTCAATTAAAATTTTACTTAAAGGAAAATCCCATAAAGGTGAATTATCTGTGCCACTTTCCCAAGGATGTAATATTGACACTAAACCAGTATCATTTGGGTCTCTATATTTATAAAACCATTCTAAATATTTTTTTGTTTTTTTTATTAAGTTCAAAATTCTTTTCATTTCACTCGAACTAAATTCATTCTTATCTAACATTAATTTTAAAATACTTGAGACTATAGGTGGTTGAGTTATTCCAGATGATGGAATTTTATCGCCACACTGCCAAGTATTATGATTGGGAAAATAATTTTCATCCTTTTGATGAAACAAAATATGAGGAACCATACCGTCTGACCATTGTCCTTCGAACAACTTTTCTAACTCAACTATTGCGTATTCTTTATTAAAATAAGAATAACCGAGGGCTATATATGCTGAGTCCCAATTCCATTGAGCTGGGTACAACTTATTGTTTGTAGGCAGCGTGTATCCCTCACGCCTATTATTTAATAAAACATACTCAGCTTCTCTTTTTAACAAACTCATTAACCCTTAACGCTCCCTGATGTTAATCCACTAACTAAATATTTTTCAAAATAAACAAAAATAAATAAAATTGGCAAAGTTACAACTACTGAACCAGCCATTAAATATTGTCTTGGCGTTTCAGCTCCTACATTTAAGAACTGTATTGCTCTTGATAATGTAAATGAGCTAGGACTATCTAAAAACATTAGTGAAAATAAAAATTCATTCCAAGCAATCATAAATACATACAATGCTACAGAGGCAATTGCCGGTAAACTTAAAGGTAAAATGATTTTAACAATTATTCCAAACCAATTTTGTCCATCCATTATACCTGCCTCCTCAAGTTCTTTTGGTATACTTTTGAAATATCCTTGGAGCATATAAATTGCCACTGGAAGTGTTGTAGCTGTATAAATAATTAATAATCCAAATACAGAATTTCTTAGACCTAATTGACTAAAAACTGTGTAAAGAGGTATGACGAGGACAATAGCTGGAAACATATATATAATTAAAATAGACGTAGACAAAAAGTGTTTTCCAAAAAAGTTTAATCTTGCTACTGCATAAGCTGCAGGGATCCCAAGTAATAAAGTAATTATAACTGTGCCCACTGATACAATTGAACTATTAAGCATATACTTGCCAAAATTATATTCTGTGAAAACTATAATATAAGATTTAAATAAAGATTTAATATCTTGTGTTAAATCGACACTGAAATCTAAAGGATTAATTAATAAAAGAGCCTGGGTTTTGAAACTTGTTACTAACATCAAGTAAAAAGGGAATAAAATTACAAAAGAAAAAAAGATTATTCCAAATAAAGTTACAAAATCAAAAAATATAATTTGTGCAGAAAAATCATAATTAAAATTTTTTTTGTTATAGTTAGACAGCTTATTAACAAAAAATAATAAGATCAAAAATGTACCTATATAATGCCAAATAGGTAAAGAGCTATTATTAAAATAATCAATCAATACGAACACTGATGATAATAAAATCACTTTAGATAGTTTGTTTAATTTTTCACTTAAGAAAATTGAAATTATTGAAATTAAAATTCCACTTATAAAATAAAAATTGAAATTTAAAGTTTTAAGCTCAATACCTTGCAATGTGGATAAAATTTTCCAAATAGAAATCAAAGAAAATAAAAAAAATGAGGAAATTAAACTGAAAGTGATAATTGATTTAACTCTCATTGGCTCTTTTTCCTATCAGTTTAAAATAAATTAACATGAAAAATAAAAGTAATAATACAATCACCATCGAAACAGCAGAACCCATACCAATATTTCCTATTGAAAATCCCTGTTCATAAACATTTATTGGAAGTGTTCTAGTTCCTGATGCACCACCTGTTAAAAGAAAAATATCTTCAAACTTATTAAAATTCCAAATAAACCTAATCATAAATAAAATAGAAATCACTGCTGTAATCTGTGGTAATGTTATATTCATAAATTTAGTGTAAGGCCCAGCCCCATCAATATCTGCTGCCTCATAAAGTTCTTTCGGTACAGCTTGAAGTCTTGCTAGTATAAATAGAAATGCCAAAGGAAAATATCTCCAGATTTCAAAGATAATAACAGTTGTTAAAGCCAATCTTAATTTGAATTCAAAACCAAAAACAAAAATAGATACATACTTTTGACCCAACAAATTTATTGGCTTATCTATTATGTTATAATTGAGTAGTAAATTATTTAAAGTACCACTATTAGGATCTAACAGTAGCTCCCATGTAAAAGCCAAGGCCACAACTGGGGCTACGTAGGGAAATAATAATGTACTTCTTACAAAACTTCTACCTCTAAACTTTTGATTTACCATTTGGGCTGACAAAATTCCAAAAACAATTGCACCTACTGTTCCAAAAAAAGTATAATAAAATGTTGTTAATAATAAATCTTTAAATTCATAATTTGTGATTACTTTTTTAAAATTTGACAAAGTAAAATCACTTGTCAAAAGAATGTTGTCTGCATTTCCTTTTAAATTAGGTTTGTTTGATTTAAATTGTTTTTTATCAATTTTTTCACCATTTTTTGTCTCAAAAAAAATCACAAATTGCTCTCTGTATTTTTTTGACCAGTTACCAAAATCACACTGAACTCTATTTGAGGTGAACTTACATCTTTTATCTAAATCAATTGGTTTAACATTGCTTGGAAATTTATCTTGGAATTTTACATCTCTAATATCTTGAATTAAGGAACTATTTCTTAATTTATAGATAATCTTGATTTTTGAATCTTCATTTTTAATTGATTTAACTATTTTTTTTGCTCGAGGCTCTGGAATTCTTATATCTTTTAATTGAACTTCTTTAAAACTAATCCAAACGTTGGAAAATATTGGAAATAATACTATTGCAAATACGATTAGAACTGCAGGCAAAGTTAAAGCATAGGCAGTTCTCTTTTCTATTTTTGAAAGTGAATTACTCATAAAAAAAGCGGATAATTAATATTATCCGCTTTTTTAAAAAATTGAAATTAATTGAATTGTGCTAAAGATTTATTGATCATATCAACAGCTTCATCTACATCGATCTGATCATCAATATACAACCTAGTAATTCTGTTTAAGAATTGAGAGTTGATTACTTTTGAGGCTCTAGAAAGTTCACCTTCTTTAACTCCCCATCTACTCGCAGTATCCAAACCAGCTACAATATTATTGATAACATCTGATGAATACAGATCTGATAATGCAGCTTTTCTGTCTACACCAACTGGCAATTTACTCCAAGCTTTTGTAAACGCTTCTGGATCAGATGAATTTCCTCTTCTTACTGGAAACTTTCCTTCTGGTGCAATTGCTAAAGTACTCGTATAACCTTCGTCCATAGAATACATTACAAATTGTTTTGCTTCATCAGTGTCAGCATCAGCTGTAATACCAAAATATCTTATATCTGCCCAAGCAGCGCCATCTTCATTATTAGGTCCACTAAAATTAGTTATGAAACCTGTTTTTGATGCTAGCTCTGGAGAAGTAGGATCACTATTTATAGTTGGTGGAGCTGAGTCTCTCAATCCAGCAAGCTCATCCATGATAAATGGAGACCAAATGATCATTGGAGTTTTTCCAGCAAAGTAAAGTTCCCTTGATTGTTTCCAGTATAACTCTCCTGGAGGGCTGGCTTTTGCTATTGCTTTATAGAATTCTAATGATTTTTTAATTCTCCAACCTTGTTTTTGAATTCCACCTTTTTTAACAATATTTACTCCTTGTGCTAAAAAAACATGTTCCAAAACTTGACTCATAAAGTTTTCATCTGTTTTTGTTGCAGCAACAAATCCAAACATATCGTTAGATGATAAAGTATCTATTGCTTTAATTATATTGTCATAGCTTGTTGGCGGTTCTAATCCAGCTGCTTCAAAAAGATCTTTTCTATAAACAATCATTTGAGTCCAACCATCAACTGGAACGGCTGCTATCTTTGTTCCTTTTTTGGCCATGTTTAAAGCGCCAGGTGCAAATGTATCTTTACCTAAATCTTTCACAACTTCATTGTTGGCATCAACATCTAAAATTCCTGCTTCAGCCCATGGCAACACATATTGCAGTGTATGATAAATTACATCAGGTAAATCACCTGCTGCAGCTGCAGCTGTTGCTCTTTTACCTAATTCTTTTTCGTCTATTGGAATAACTTCAACTGCTATACCAGTTTTAGCTTCAAATGCTTTGGCCATATCTTCTTGCTTAGCCATTCTTGCTGGTTGAGTTTCAGTTGTCCAAAACTTAATATCTGCAAATGCAACATTGTTAATAAAAAATGCTATAGCAGATAATAATATTAAAGTTTTTTTAAACATAATTACCTCTTGTTAATTTTTATTTAAAAACTTTAATATTTTTTGTACAGAATTTCCTATGCAATAGTGTCATCCCTGTATTGAGAAAATACTATAAATTATTGAAAAAACCTTTATTTAAAAGCTAAATTACTTCCATCAAATAAATGACATTTGGTCAGGTCGAAGCTTAGGCTAAGATTGTCACCAACATTAACTTTGCTGGCTCCATCAGTTTGAACAACTAGGGGCTCTCCCTCTTTTTCAAGATATAAAAAAGTAGATGAACCTAATTTTTCAATTACGAAAACCTTGCTCTCCCAGCATTTTTCACCACTATTGATTAAGATGTGCTCAGGTCTGATTCCAATTTTTACACTATCACCAGGTGAAACTTTATCTGAAGTTTTTGGAACAATAATTTTTCCTTGTCCAGAAATTTCAACTTCAGTTCCAGAACTATTTGAGCTTATTACTTTAGAGTTAATAAAGTTCATCTTTGGTGAACCAATAAATCCACCTACAAATAAATTTTCTGGCTCATTATATAGTTTTAATGGTGATCCTTTTTGAGACACGATACCTTGATCTAGCACAACTATATCATCTGCAAGCGTCATTGCTTCGGTTTGATCATGAGTAACATAAATCATTGTTGCGTTTAATTGATCATGCAATTTAGCAAGCTCTACTCTCATCTGCACTCTTAAAGCTGCATCTAAATTAGATAAAGGTTCATCAAATAAAAATACTTTTGGTTTTCTTGTAATGGCTCTTCCAATTGCAACTCTTTGTCTTTGTCCTCCAGACAATTGCTTTGGTTTTCTTTCTAAGTACTCTTCTATTTGAAGAATTTTAGCAGCC
This sequence comes from Candidatus Pelagibacter sp. HIMB1485, assembly GCF_052048055.1. NCBI lineage: Bacteria > Pseudomonadati > Pseudomonadota > Alphaproteobacteria > Candidatus Pelagibacterales > Candidatus Pelagibacteraceae > Candidatus Pelagibacter > Candidatus Pelagibacter sp. HIMB1485. The sequence goes on from NZ_JBNAIN010000002.1 coordinate 275,462, forward strand.
TCCATAACTCTCTCTGTAATTTCCTCTTTAGATTTTTTTTCAATTTTTAAACCAAAAGCCATGTTATCAAACACTGTCATGTGTGGATATAATGCATAAGATTGAAATACCATTGCGATATTTCTTTCTTTTGGTGGAAGATCATTCACAACTTGTCCATCTATTGAAATAGTTCCTGAGTTGATCTCCTCTAAACCAGCTATCATTCTTAACATTGTTGATTTACCACATCCACTTGGTCCAACCAATACAGTGAAAGATTCACTTTTAATATCTAGAGACACATCTTTAATTACATGTGTAGATCCAAAAGATTTATTTATGTTTGAAATATTTATCTCAGCCATCTTAAGTTAATAATTATATTGTATTTTCAGTTTATATTTGTTTATATTTATTTAGCATATTTATAAACTGGAGAAAACACAATGAGCAAAATTGCAATTATTGGAGCAGGACCTTGTGGTCTATCAATGTTAAGAGCATTTGAACACTTAGAAAATAAAGGTGAAAAAATTCCTGAAATAGTTTGTTTTGAAAAACAAGAAGATTGGGGAGGTTTATGGAACTACAATTGGAGGACAGGTAGTGACCAATATGGAGACCCAGTTCATAATAGTATGTATAGATATTTATGGTCCAATGGTCCTAAGGAATGCTTAGAGTTTGCAGACTACTCTTTTGATGAACATTTTGGACAGCCAATTCCCTCTTTTCCGCCAAGAGAAGTCTTGCAGGATTATATTTTGGGTAGAGTGAGTAAAGGTAAATTAAAAGACAAAGTCAAATTTAATACAAGAGTCACCAATGTAGTTTATGAAAATGAAAAATTTGAAATTACATATCAAGATAAGGCAAAAGATCAATTTTCAAAAGATTCATTCGATTATCTTGTTGTATCAACTGGTCATTTTTCTGTTCCATTTATTCCTGAATACAAGGGAATGAATTCTTTCCCTGGAAGAATAATGCACTCACATGATTTTAGAGATGCTGAAGAATTTAGAGGAAAAGATGTGATAGTTTTGGGAAGCAGTTATTCAGCTGAAGATGTTGCTCTACAGTGTAATAAATATGGAGCTAAAAGTGTAACTATTGGATATCGAAATGCACCTATGGGATTTAAATGGCCCAAAGGAATGAAAGAAGTTCATTATCTAGATAGATTAGAAGGAAAAAAAGCAATTTTTAAAGATGGTACTGAACAAGATGCGGATGCAATAATTTTGTGCACAGGATACTTGCATCATTTTCCATTTTTAGATGAAAGTATTAAGTTAAAAACACACAACAGATTATATCCACCGAAATTATACAAAGGAGTTGTTTGGCAAGAAAATCACAAAATTTTATATCTTGGTATGCAAGATCAATTCCATACTTTTAATATGTTTGATTGCCAAGCTTGGTTTGCAAGAGATGTAATTATGGGAAAAATTAAAATGCCAAGTGCTGATGAAATCAATAAAGATATCAATAAATGGGTCGCTATGGAGGAAAAATTAGAAAACCCAGATCAAATGATTGATTTTCAAACTGAATACACAAAAGAACTTCATGATATGTCTGATTATCCAAAAATAGATTTTGAACTAATTAGAAAACATTTCAAAGAGTGGGAACATCACAAAGTAGAAGATATCTTAACTTACAGAAACAAATCGTTTTCATCACCTGTTACAGGTTCTGTTGCACCTATACACCATACTCCATGGGAAACTGCGATGGATGACTCGATGAAGACTTTTTTAAATAAATAATTAATAGTTAACTTTTAATTTTTTATTTTTTGTGATTGCACTTAATAGTGCATGCATAAGTGGTATTTTATTTTTATTAATTTTTTTCAATATGTAGGGTGCAATCTCTTTAGCCAGATCTGCGCCCTCAACTGTATCATTTTTCATAAATTTATTTTTTGCAACTTTAAAAGTAAAACCTTCTCCTAAATATTCACCCATTTTACTATTTCTTCCTCCAACTGCACTAACGTATAAGTCACCCACTCCAGCTAACCCATGAACTGTTTCTTTTTTACCTCTAAAATATTTTATCAAATATTCCATTTCATCTAACGATTTTCTAAATAAGGCTGAAGCAGTATTTTCACCTTCACCCGATCCAATAATCATTGAATATATGTTTTTAATTGCAGATGAAAATTCAACTCCTTTTACATCAGTTGAATATTCTGTTTTGTAATATTTAGTTGAGATTAATTTTCCTATGTTTTTTGCGATATTAATATTCTTGTTTGCTATCACAGTGTAACTTTTGATTTTTTTTGCTAACTCTTTTGCTAAACAAGGCCCTTTTAATACTGAAATATTTAAATTTTGATTCCCTTTGTTTAATTGCTCTGACATAGTAATAATTTTTTTATTATTTCGATCATATTTAAGACCTTTGGTCAAAACGAGAATAGAAACTTTTCTTTTTATATTTTTTAAATGTTCTTTGGCCATTTCAATTCCAATAGAACTTACTGCAACAACAATTAAGTCCCATTTTTGATTGAGTAATTCTGATGAAAATTTTTTGACAGAAACTCTTTTAGATAACTTAAGTTTTAATGCTGGATGAAATTTATTTTTTTTTAATAATTTCTTATGAAGATCTTTGCTGTATGGTTCAGTCAAAGTTACTTGATGATTATTGTCAATCAAAGGAAATGTAAATGCAGCACCCATCGCACCAGCGCCAATTACTAAAATCTTATTCATAGATTATACTAAGCTAAAGTCTTTTTAATTGCTAATTTCCAACCATTTAAAAGATCTTTTCTAAAATTTTGTTTCATTTTAGGATTAAATATTCTGTCTTTTTTCCACATATTTTTAATTTGATTTAAAGATTTATATTCTCCTATTTGATATCCAGCTAACAAAGCTACACCCAAAGCAGTTGTCTCTAATATTTTTGGTCTAACTACTTTTAAATTAATAATGTCAGCTAAAAATTGTGTGAACCAATTATTTGCAACCATTCCACCATCTACCTTAACTATTCTTGGTTTCAAACCATCCTTGTTCATTGAATCAAACAAATCAAAACTTTGATAACCAACAGATTCTACTGTTGCTCTCACTATACTTTTCCAATCACTGTCTCTTGTTAGTCCTGTGATTGCTCCTCTTGCATCTGGTCTCCAATAAGGTGCTCCCATTCCACTAAAAGCTGGTACAACAAAAACACCATCATTAATTTTAGATGATTTTGAAATCTTTTCAGTTTCGGGTGCTTTTTTTATCAATTTTACTTTATCTCTTAGCCATTGTACTCCTGCGCCAGCTATAAAAATTGAACCTTCTAAGGCGTAAGTATTTTTATTATTTAATCGATAGCAAATAGTAGTCAGTAATTTATTTTTTGAATTAATTTTCTTTGGACCAGTATTCATAATAACAAACGCACCAGTACCATACGTGCTTTTTATAGATCCTTTTTCAAAACAAGTTTGTCCAAATACTGCAGCCTGCTGATCACCAAGAACTGCAGAAATTGAAATTTCGACCCCTGTAATTTTTTTATCTGTTTTTCCAAAATTATCTGCTGAGTTTTTGACTTCTGGTAAAATTTTAAGTGGAATATTTAGTTTTTTTAAAATTTCTTTGTCCCATTTATTGTTATTAATATTATACAGCATTGTTCGGCTTGCATTAGATGCTTCAGTTAAATGCTGCTTACCTTTTGTTAATTTCCAAATTAAAAATGTATCTACAGTCCCAAACAATAAATCATTTGAATTAAGAAGTTTTTTTGAAATTTTAACATTGTCTAAGATCCATTTAATTTTAGTTGCTGAAAAATATGGATCTATAAATAATCCAGTTTTATTTCTAAATAGATTTTCATAATTTTTTTTCTTAAGCAGTTTACAGTAATCTTGAGTTCTTCTATCTTGCCATACAATTGCATTATAAATTGGCTTTCCTGTTTTTTTATTCCATAGAATTGTGGTTTCCCTTTGATTTGTAATTCCAATTGTAAGTATGTGACCTTTTAATTTTTTGGCTTTATTTATTACTTGTTTTAAAGCTCTAAGTGTTGTGGACCAAATCTCATTTGGATTATGTTCTACCCATCCATTTTTTGGAAAATATTGTTTAAATTCATATTGTGAAACAAAAACAATATTACCTTTTGTATCAAACAAAATTACTCTTGATGATGTTGTTCCTTGATCGATAGAAATAATAAATTTTTTCAATGGACTAAGCTATACCTAAATGTTTTTTTCTTTTCTCTACCCAAGTTCTGATTAAATTATCAAAAATCAATCCTATGAAAGCAACACAAATACCCAAGGTTAAACCAATTCCAGCTCCATTTTTATCCGATAATGCCTTCAAAATGTACTGGCCCAGATCTTCTGTTCCAATAAAAGCTCCTATAATCACCATAAATAAAGCAAATACGATTGTTTGATTTATCCCAAGCATCATATGTGGGAAAGCTAATGGAAATTCAATCTTAGTTAATCTTTGAAATTTATTAACACCAGACATCGTTGCAGCTTCATGCAAACCAGCAGGTACACTTCTTAACCCTTCAATAGTATATCTGGTTGCTGGAATTGTTGCGTAAACAATTACTGCAATTAAAACTGAAGTATCTGTAATTCCAAATAACATCATTACTGGAATTAAGTATACAAACGATGGGAATGTTTGAAAAATATCACAAACCCCTAACATAAACGCTGCAGATTTTTTATTCTGGAAACATAAAGTTCCAACTGTGAAACCTATTAAACAAGAAACAACTACTCCAAAAGTTGCCATGTACAACGTAACCAATGCTCTATCCCACCATGGACTTAATGCTATAAATAAAGTTAAAGCAGCAACAACTAATGCTGATCTAATTCCTCCAATTAGATAACCAGCTCCTACAGCTAATACTAAAGTGGCAACAGCTGGCATTCTTAAATATAAAGCTCTCATTGGTTGAAGCACTTCTGTAATTAACCACGTATTAAATGCTTTTATATAAACAAAAAATGTATCAAAAATCCAATCAACACCCTTGTTCCAAAAATCAGCTGTTGAAAATCCTTTGTTGTGTGGAACTTCAAATAAATAATTAAATGTATCTTTAAAAATAAATGTTCCGATATAAGCAAGAATAGCTCCAACAATTATTGATCCACCAAAAAATATAATATTTTTATTCCTTTGGAAAAAAGTAAGATTACCAAAATAATCTTGTTGTTGATTTGCCCATGCTAATGACATTTTATCTAATAGAATTGCAATCAAACTAATACATAAACCTGCTTCAAGAGCGAGACCAATGTTAAGTTGGTTTAAAGCAAGCAATAGATTAAATCCTAATCCTTTTGCACCAATAAATGCAGAGATTACTGCCATAGAAAAACAAACCATAATTACTTGGTTAACTCCGATTAAGATATCTCTTCTTGCGGTTGGAATAAGTACTTTAGTCATCAGCTGCCAGTTTGTGCATCCACTCATTCTTCCTGCTTCGATGACTTCTGGAGGAACTGCTCGTAGTCCAAGAATGGTTAATAAAATCATTGGAGGAACTGCTACTACCATTGTAATTATTACAGCTGCATGATCACCAACGCCAAATAAAACAAGTGCAGGAACTAATACTGCATATTGAGGCATAGTTTGCATCACTAAAAGAATTGGATACAAAGCATTTTCAACTCTTTTACTTTTGTAAGCAGCAATACCTAGACTGATACCGAATGCAAATGACAAAGGAACAGCCACTAATATAAAAGAAAGTGTTTGCATTGAAGGTTTCCACTGACCAAAGATTGAAATATAGACCATCGTTAAACCTGCAAATAAAGCAAGTCCTATACCACTTAGTTTATATGCAAGTATTGTTGCTCCGGCTGCAACGATAGTCCAAGGTAAACCTGGTAATTCTAACCAAGGATAAGCATCAATAAAATCCCAGCTAGTGAATGCTACTATAGTTTCTAATCCACCAAGTAAAATTTCTCTAATCAACTCAATCAAAAACGTCATAAAAGACGTTAAATTTCTACTTATCTCTAATAACAGCGGTCTTGTTTTAAACTCTTGAGTATCTTCATTCCAAAACTCCATTGGCATCCACTCGTTCATTAAGAAAAATAAAGAGTCGTTTATCCAGATAGGCAACCAACCAAGTAAAGGTGGTAACCTCCAAAACACATCAAATGCATAATATCGGACTTCTTTACCTAGAAAAAAATAAACACTTTGGTTAGGATCTTTTACAAATTCTGCTTGGCCTCTTATAAATTTATAAGTTTCAGGAACATCTATTGCAAAACATAGAGCAAAAAATACAACCAGCAAAAATATCCATTGAAACAACTTTGGGTATTTTTTTAAATATTCCATGGTCTAGCTACTATTTTTTCTTCCTCCAAAAACTGTATCAATGATTGTTGAAGGTTTTATTGAACCAATAATATTGTTATTGGAGTCAACCACTCCTACAATTTTTTCTTGGGTAAGAATTTTTTCTGCAACATTTTCGATAATGTCATCTTTTGAAACTTTTAAATCTCCTAAATTATCTTTATTTGAACTATCCATCACATCTTCAATAACTAAAACTTTTTCTCTTGGAACTTCTTCTGTGAATTTTCTTACATATTCTGTAGCTGGATTTAAAACAATGTTAGCAGGTGTATCTAACTGTTCTATAATACCATCTTTCATGATCGCAATTCGATCAGCTAATTTTAAAGCCTCGTCAAAATCATGAGTAATAAACATAATTGTTTTTTGTAATTTTTCTTGCAATCTTAAAAACTCGTCTTGCATTTCTTTTCTTATTAGTGGGTCTAATGCTGAAAATGGTTCATCTAAGAACCAAATGTCAGGTTCCACTGCTAAAGATCGAGCAATCCCAACTCTTTGTTGTTGACCTCCTGAAAGTTCTCTTGGAAAATAGTTTTCTCTACCATCAAGTCCAACTAGTTTAACCATTTCCATTGCTCTACTAATACTATCCTCAGTCTTAATACCCTTTATCTGAAGCGGGAAAGCAATATTTTCTACAACTGTTTTATGAGGCAACAAGGCAAAGCTTTGGAAAACCATTCCCATTTTATTTCTTCTAAGCTCAATTAATTCTTTATTGTTTAATTGAAGTAGGTCTTGGCCTTCTATAAAAATTTTTCCTCCAGTTGCATCTGTTAATCTTGAAATACATCTTAGTAATGTTGATTTACCTGAACCAGATAAACCCATTACTACTAGCATTTCTCCTTTTGCAACTTCAAACGAAGCGTTGTTAACTCCAACTATGCAGCCGTTTTCTTGAAATGTTTTTGCATCTACATTACCGTTAGATTCTTCAAGCATTTTTTTGGCATTCTCACCAAAAATTTTATAAACTGACTCACACTTGATAACGGTTTCAGACATAAATCTTCTTAAAGTTATATGAAATTCAATAAAATTTAAATGTTAATTATTGTAACCTTTCATCATTAAAAATTCTTAATATAGTAAACTCTAGTATCAATACCTGTGCTTAAAAAACTTAAAGCTTCTCCACTAACAGTAATAGTTTCATCTACCCCAACATTGTTTCCACTTACTGTAAAACCTGCATAACACTTGCCTTTTTCTTGATCCCATTTGACAAAAGTTTCATCAATTTTATTTCCGTTGATTGTATAAATCTCGTGTGCTCTAAAATTTAAAAAATTAGCACCCATAATTGCTCGTTGTGGAATTAATTTTGTAGCTTTACATACTTGCTCATATACTTCATCAGTTAATCTATAATGGTCAGTTCCATCAAAGGATACAAGTATCCCTGAAGGTAATTTAGATATCAATTCACTTAGTTTTCTCTCTTCAGCAATTCTTTGTTCTTCCAATTTCATTTTTTCTACAAGCTCGTCTCCCCCTCCAAATATTCCATTTAAAACAGCAAAAAAAGCTATCACTATTGCTGTAACAATAACTAAACCAATAAATTGCTTTGTTGAGTTTGAATTGTCTTCAGTTTTATTTAAACTATTTTCTTTTGACATTACTCTTGTAACTTTCCGTTTACCCAAGTGCCTGATTTTTGTTTTCCATCTGCCCAAGTAAATGTTCCTTGTCCATTCATAAAACCTTTGGACCATTCACCATCATAAGTAGATCCATCTGGAAAAGTTAAAACTCCTTTTCCACTCCATTGACTATTTTTAAATTCACCTTTGTAAATATATCCGTTAGGCCATGTCTCAACTCCTTGGCCTTCTTTTTTTGTTGCAACCCATTCACCTTCATAGGTTGTCTTATCGGTATAAATCCATTTACCAAAACCATTTTCACAGTTTCCTTCTTTACATCCTGTGCTTCGAGCAAATGCAGATGAGTTAATCAAAGAAATTAAAAATATGAAAATTAGAAATTTTTTCATTTTGTCACTTTACACAAATTAGAATAAAAAAAAATCCCCCCCAAACAAGTTGGGGGAGATTTTAATTTTTTTAACTTTTACCCTTATTTAGTAAAAGGTTTCCAAACTGACTCGTTGTCAGCTAACCATTTTTTAGCTGCATCTTCGTGAGTCATTTTATCAACATCAACTAAAGCTGCCATTGCACCAATATGACTTGTTGAGAATGACATCTTTTTAAATGCTGCTGCTGCATCTGGGTGAGTTTTTGGGAAATCCTCATGAACAGCTTTTTTCAAGTATCCATCAGGAGAACCACATTTACCATCACCACCATCTTCTGGTCTGCAACCTGCTGTGTATGGAGGGAAGTCAATAAATGTAAAACCAGCACCATCTGTAAAGTTTGGTGTCCAGTTAAAGATTATAGTTCCTCTTCCTTCTTTTTCAGCCGCTGCTAATTCAGCCCAAAGTGCATCTGCACCTCCAGCAAATTTAACCCACCAAAGATCACCTAAGCCTAAAGCTTCAACTCTTTGAGGAATTAAATCACCATGCCAACTTTGAGGTCCTTCCAACATTCTTCCTTTTCCATCTGGAGAGTCAGGTGTTGTAAAGTTTTTAGCACAGTCTGGATTTTTTAAAGCTGTCCAATCTGGTAGACCTGGGCACAAACCTTTTTCAACAACCCAGTTTGGGTAACCCATATCTTCAAGAGTTCTTGCCTCATGATCACCCCAGTCAAGTAAACCACCTTTGTCTAAAGCAGTAGTAAATGACTTACCGAATGCAGACTCCCATACTTCGTGAGAAATAGTTACGTCTCCAATTCTGATTGATTCATAAACCGCTTGTGAGTCAGCGTTTACATATTTTACGTTGTTACCCATGCTTTCAAAAATTCCACCAATAACGTAAGCCATTACAATTTGAGATGACCAGTTATGAGTTGGGATTACGATGGGCTTTTTGCTATCAGCGTTAGAAATTCCTGAGAAACTTACTACAGAAATAACTAGAGCAGATAATAATGACATTATTTTTTTCATTTTTTCCCCTCTATTAATATTAATATTAACACTCTATGTTAAAACGAATAGCTAGGTAAAGAATTATTAGTTCTAAAAAATATATATATATTTAATCAATAAAAATGGTGATAAAAAATATATCAATATTAAAAAATTTTAAAAATGTTTGGAACAAGTAAAGACATTAAAAATCCTGGACTAAATATTTTACCACCTGGAGTTGAACGACATATTGTAAATGGAGGTGCTCTTACTGCTTTTCAAATTTTTCCTGATGATGAAATAGAAATTATTAATGATGAAGGAAATCAAATTTGTGAAATAATTTGTTTTAATAAAGATGGAAAGTCAGAATTAGGAATTTTAAATTTAAAAGAAAATAGTCAAAAAAATTTTATAAGAGACATTTTAAATGGAAAAGATGAAACAATCTTAGCAACAAATTATCAATTAAAAAAAAGAAACCTAAATATAAAAGAGTCTAAATCATCAATAGTTTTTGATCTTGATACAAAAGCTGAAGAAAAGGTTAAACTTAAATCAAAAGATAAATGTTATGCAATCTTTGCTGCACCTGGTGAAGATATGGATGTTACAAAACAAAATCCACCAACAGATTTAACTATTTTTATTAAAAGAGCGAAAGTTATAAATGATAAAGAGTTGAGTGTTATACCTGATCCAGTTTTTGAACCACTTTATGAAGAAAACATAGATAAAGAAACTTCAACATCATATCAGGTTAAAGAAGGAGATTACATTCAAGTTATAAGTCCTACTGGAAGACAATGTTCAGATTTTGTAGCATTTGATACAAAAAAATTAGAAAAAGGAATAGAAAAAGGATTAGATTGGCAAACAACTAGAACTTTTATGGGAAATACTTTTCCTGGTCCTGGATTGCATTCAAAATTTTATGATACTGATCATGAACCCTTAGTAGAGGTAATAAGAGATACAGTTGGTAAGCATGATACTTTTAATCTTGCATGCACTTCAAAATATTATGAAGATGCTGGTTATTTTGGTCATCCTAATTGCTCTGACAATTTAACTGAGAGTATGTCTAAATATGGAGTTCAAAAACAAAAGGGATGGCATGCAATTAATTTATTTTTTAATACTTCGGCTGCTGGATTAAATTCGGTAATATCTGATGAATCTTATTCTAGACCTGGTGATTATGTAATGTTTAGAGCGTTAAAAGATTTAACAATTGGTACTACCGCTTGTCCTAGCGATATTGATGCTTGTAATTCATGGAATCCTACTGAGATTTTTGTTAGAACTTATGACAAAAATAAAGAATTTAGAAAGTCATTTGCTTTTCGGATGAAAACAGATTCAGAAAAAAAACTAACTAGAAATTCAGGTTTCCACGAACGAACATCTCAACTAACTAGAAATTATGTTGATGCAAGAGGTTTTTGGCTTCCAAATGATTATACAAAACACGGAATAGTAAATGAATATAATGCCTGCAGAAACGATGCGGTATTAATTGATTTATCTTCACTTAGAAAATTTGAAATAATAGGTCCAGATGCTGAAGAATTATTAAACTACACACTTACTAGAAACATTAAAAAATTATCAGTTGGTCAAGTTGTCTATTCTGCAATGTGTTATGAAAATGGAATGATGTTTGATGATGGAACATTATTAAGATTAAGTGAAACAGGATTTAGATGGATATGTGGTGATGAGTATGCTGGAGAATGGTTAAAAGAAATAGCGAAGAAAAAAAATTTTAATGCAAATGTTAAAAATTCAACCGACCAAATTAGTAATGTTTCTATACAAGGTCCAAAAAGTAGAGAGATTTTAAAAAAGATAATTTTTACACCACCTACTCAACCATCTATTGATGAGCTTGGTTGGTTTAGATTTACAATTTGTAGAATTGAAGAATTGCAAGGTATTCCACTAATTGTTTCTAGAACAGGTTATACAGGTGAGCTTGGTTATGAAGTATGGTGTCATCCAAATCATGCTCCTGAAGTTTGGGATAAATTAATGGAAGCAGGAAAAGATGATGGTTTAATTCCCGCTGGTTTTGCTGCTCTTGATAAACTTAGAATAGAAGCTGGGTTAATTTTATTTGGAAATGAATTTGATGGTCAACAAGACCCCTTTGAAGCAGGGATTGGTTTTGCAGTTCCCTTAAAAACAAAAGAAGAGGACTTCATTGGTAAAGAAGAATTAATAAAAAGAAAAAACAATCCACAGAAAAAATTAGTTGGATTAGAATTAATTGGAAAAGAAATTGCAGGTCATGGTGATTGTGTTCATATTGGTAGAGCACAAGTGGGCATTGTTACAAGTGGATGTCTATCATCAACCCTAAATAAAAATGTGGCTCTTTGTAGAATAGATTCTCAATATTCAGAAATTGGAACAGAAGTTGAAATTGGAAAAATAGATGGTCACCAAAAAAGAATTGGCGCAAAAGTCGTTGGATTTCCATTCTATGATCCAACTAAATCAAGAGTAAGATCTTAAAAAATGCCAAAAGAAAAAAAGACCCTTTTAGATTTTTGGGAAGAACAAATGAAACAATCCCATACCTCTAGTAATTATTTTTTTAGAAAGTCACCTTCTCATTATCATATGATGTTATTAGTTATGTCAGCTTTTAAAGAAGGTACAAAATTATCTGTTGAAGAATTAAAAACAAAATTATTTAAAACATCTAGGCCAAAATCAGCATTAATAATTACAGAAGCCTGTGAAAAAGGTTTCTTTAAACTGGAAAAAACTTCAACTGACCAGCGAATTAAAAATATAGTCCCAAGCGAGTCATTCATTAAAGAATTTAATGACTATTTAGATACGCTAAAAAACATCAGTTATTAAATAAATTTTGATGACTGAAAAAAATATCTAATTTTTATATATAAAATTTACTTCTATAAATAATTATATTAATTGCTCGCATCAAAAAATAGTGTTTAAATATGACGACATTACCTTCAAAAGCAAAAGTAGTGATAATCGGTGGTGGAATACACGGTTTAAGTACTGCATGGAAACTTTCAGAAACTTACAAAAATCCTGGCGACATAGTTGTATTAGAAAAAAAAGATACAGCTGCTGGTGCAAGTGGAATTGCATGTGGAGTTGTAAGAAATAATTATTTTCAGCCAGCAATGAGAGAATTGATGGCTCATTCAGTTTCAGTTTGGGAAAGTGATCCTAAAGCATTTAAATATAATCCAGTTGGGTACTTACAAATATCTCCAGAAGTAATGCATGAAGATGTTGCAAGTATATATGAACAACAAAAAGCAATTGGATATGAATCAGTTTTTATTGAAGGTGAAAAAGATTGCGCAAATTACATGAAGGGAATTTTTGATGATTGGCAGGCTCAAGGTATCACTTCTGTGCTTCATGAGAAAAAAGGTGGATATGCTTTTAATAAAGATTCAATTAAAGCTTTAGAAAGTAAATCTACATCTAATGGTGTCCAAGTTATGAAAGGTGTAAGAGTAACTGGTTTTAAAAAAGGAAGTAACAGTCAAGCAGTAACTGGTGTTGAAACTGACAAAGGAACTATTGAGTGTGAACAAGTAGTTGTTGGTGCAGGACCATGGGCAAGAGATTTTTGGAATATGTTAGAGTTACCAAAGACAGCTCACATAAAAGGTAAAGATGGTAAGATGCATGAAACTGATATGTGGACTTACTGGATGCTTCAAGAGGGAGTTATCGGTGTTGAGCCAGATTTCTTAAAAACAAATGATGGTAAACAACCACCTGTAGTTCACGTTGACTCAACAGCACCTTTGTACTCTGACAAAACAAAAAAATTATTAACAGATAAAATTTGGGGAATTTATTATAAGCCTGATATTGAAGGCTTAGGTGTACAAGGTGGAACTTCTCCTTACATTGTTAAAAAACATTTTGATCAAGTAAATGTTGATCCATATGGAATTGAGTCTCCAGAGTATCAAACAACAGATGCGTTTAGTGAAATGTGGTGTTCAGCACTTGCGCACTGCCAAAAAAGATTTGAAGGAAAATCAGATTTATACAGAAAAGGACCATCGGGTGGTTTAGGATGTATGACACCTGACTCTTTTCCTATCTTCGATAGATTTTTTGAAAACGTTTACATGATTGCTGATGCTAATCACGGATATAAAATGATTGGTGTTGGTGAACTTGTTGCAAAAGAAATTCTTGGTACTGAAAGTGATTTATTGAAGCCGTTTAGATTCAACCGTTACGAGAAGGGTGAACTTCATCCGACTTCTAACAGTCCGTTCCCTTGGAGTTAAACTCTAAGCCTAGACACGAATAAAGTTTTCAGCTACGCTTGAATAATTAATAATTCATTGAGGGGTGAAAATGACGGATCTAGAAAAACATGTTAACCAGCCAGGTAGAGCTAAACTAGTAAAAAAAGTTCGAGAAAAAATTAACGAACTTGGAATAACTTATATTTATTATCAATTTATTTCTGTAACAGGAAGAGTTGTAGGTAAAGGTATACCTGCAGATCACTGGGAAAGAACAGCAGAAAAAGGATTTCAATTAGTTTACGGAGCAACAGCAAACTTATTTTTAGATCGTCATAATAACTACATTGGTTATGGTCCAGAGGCTATGGAGCTTGTTGGAATACCTGATCCAGAAACTTTTGTACAATTACCTTGGGACAAAAGAGTTGGAAGAGTTTTTGTAACATGTTTTAGAAACAGAGAAGAAAGAGAAAATCCAGGTGGTCATTTAACTTCAGACTGCAGAGGAAATCTAAGAATTTTCATGGATGAATTTAAGAAAAAACATGGTCTAGAATTAAGAGTTGGTACTGAGCCTGAAATGATGTGGTTAACAAAAAATGAAGATGGCACCCCTACAGGTAAAGGTTTTTCTAAGCCATTCTGTTATCACATTGATCAATTTGAGTCGTTAAGACCAGTATTTATGAAGGTAATTGAATACGCAAAAGCGATGGGACTTGATATGATTCAAGGAGACCACGAAGATGCACCAGGTCAATTAGAATTAAACTGGACTTATGATAACGTCTTAAGAAACGCAGATAGATTATCAACATACAGACAAATTTGTGCTCAAGTTGCAAGGGAACATAACTTGATAGCATGCTTTATGACTAAACCTTTTATGGGAGTTTCTGCAAGTGGATGTCATACAAATATGTCTTTATGGAAAGGTGGAAAAATTAAAGTAAACAAACTTGGAAACAAAACACTTCCAGGTGTTGAAGAAGTGTTTAGTTACGTTGAGGGTGGAACGAATACTTTTATGCCTGATACTAAAGACATGCAGTTACCAGGTAAAATTGGTTTACAATCAATTGCAGGTATCATGGAACACTTACCAGCACTAACAGCATTAGGATCCTCTACAGTTAACTCTTATAGAAGATTATGGGATCAAGGTTTCTGGGCGCCAGTTTATGCTGACTGGGGATACCAAAATAGAACATGTGGATTAAGGGTTTCTGCACCAGGTAGATTTGAATACCGATCTGTAGACTCTATGCATAATCCATACTTATTAGGTGCAGCGTTACTAAAAGCATGTGATCATGGAATTAGTAAAAAATTAAAACCAGCCGCTCCTGAGTCTAGAAATATTTACGAAGCTCAAAAGGCTGGTAAAGATGTTAAGAAACTTCCATTAAGTCTTGGTGAAGCTTTGGCTAGACTTGCAGAGGATGAGGTAATTAAATCTGCAATGCCGGATGAAATGTATAAAGTTTTCCATTGGTACAAAAACGATGAGTGGGAAAGATTCTTGGGTGCTACAACTCAATGGGATCTGGATACTTATCTTGATTGCTTACCGTAGGTCATAAAATAATAGAAAGGGTATAAAAATATGTGTGGGATAGCAGGATTAATTCATAGAGGAAAATCCTCAAATGTTGGAAGCGAATTACAAGGTATGCTTCAAGCGTTAAAACATAGAGGTGAAGACTCAACTGGATATGCTTTGTATGGAGATACAGATGGCAAAAATTTCATCATGCGTTTTAAAGTTGGTGAGAACGTTGGAGAAGGAAGTTCGTCTGTTATGGAAGATGTTTCTGTATATGATGAAAGAAAAAAAGTTGTAGATCAAACTCTAGCTGAGATGGGAGCAAAAGTTGTTAAGGAAGAAAGAACACTTCCTTACTCTTTAAGATATGAGATTGATTACAACACAAAAGATTTGTTAGATTTTTCTCAAAGAATAGAAAGTATTCCAGGTGTAGAAATTTTATCTATGGGTAAATCATTAGAAGTTATTAAAGATTTAGGTAACGCAAAAATGGTTTGTGATAGATATAGTCTAGATAAAGTTGTTGGAACTCATGCAATAGGTCATGCTAGAATGGCGACTGAGTCTGGTGTTGATATCAAATCTGCCCACCCTTTCTGGGGCTATCCTTTTAGTGACGTTTCTGTAGTACACAATGGTCAATTAACGAACTATTGGAACAACAGAAGAGTATTGGAAAATAAAGGAATGAGATTTATGTCTGAGTGTGACTCAGAATTAATCGCAGTTTATCTTGCAGAAAAAATGAGAGATGGTGCAACTTTAGAAGAAGGCATGAAAGAGAGTTTAACTGGTTTAGACGGTGTATTTACTTATTTTGTGGCTACAAAAGACTCTTTGGGAATGGCTAAAGACACTATGGCTGCAAAACCTTTAGTTTTATATGAGTCAGATGATTTAGTTGCAATGGGATCAGAGGAGATAGCTATTAGATCAGTGTTACCACAAGAAATAGACACATATGATCCATTTGATGGGGAGGTTAAAGTATGGCAAATCTAAAAACAGTATCAAAAAAATCTAAGGCCCAATCAATGGGTATGCATACCGAAGTTCTAACAGGGAGAACTCAACAAAAATTCTTTAACCCAGATGAGGCAGAGAATTTTTATTACTTCGGTACTTATGACGTAGACTTTAACAAAAGAACTGATCTTGATGTTAAAGATATGACTGCTGCAGAGGCTAATAAAGAAATTGATAATTTAATGAGCCAAGGATACGGAACAATTGTAATTAAAAACCCTCAAGGAAAACATAGTTTGGGTGTGGGTATCCTTAATAAATTAAATTTAATTTTTGAAGGAAGTTTAGGTTATTTTGGAATTGGTTCGTGTGATGGACCAATTGTTAGAATCAATGGAAGAGTTGGTTGGTCTTGTGCAGAAAACTTGATGGCTGGTAAAGTTGTAATTGAGAAAAACGCTGGATCTTGTTTTGGTGCAGCAATCAGAGGTGGAGATTTAATCTGCAAAGGTAGCGTTGGTGCTAGAACTGGTATTGATATGAAAGGTGGAACTATCATTATTGGTGGTGATGCTGGTGCTTTTACTGGTTTTATGATGCAAAGAGGAAGAATAATAATTCTTGGAGATGTAGGAATTAACCTGGGCGACTCAATGTACGATGGGACAATATTCGTAGGAGGAGAAATTGGATCTTATGGTAGTGATGCTGTAGATGCTGAATTAACAGCAAGCGACCAAGATTGGCTAAAAAGAAAATTAAAAGTTGCTGAAATTGGTGAAAATTTTGACGTTAGTAAAATGAAAAAAATTGTAGCTGGTAAAAAACTTTGGAATTACGATAATTTAGAACCTACAGAGAAGAAGGGAGCAATTTAATGCCTAAGAAAAAAAGTAAAAAGAATGGTAAAGGAGTTGGTGGAAAAGCTGACGTTCATGTTCATGAAGAAGGTAAAAGAAATAAAAGTCTACTAGGACACAATGCTATTTTTACTCCTGAAGTAATAGACGACATTCACATCAAATCTCAATTAGGAAGATACAGAATGCGTGGAATGGCATTAATGAAAAAAATTCCAACATTCGATGATTTGGTATTTTTGCCTGGAACGCTTACAAGATTTGTAATCGAAGGTTACAGAGAAAAATGTGAAACTAAAACAGTAATTGGTCCAAGATGTGAAAACCCAATTGAATTAGATATACCTGTTTACATTACAGGGATGAGTTTTGGTGCACTTTCCTATGAAGCAAAAACTGCTTTAGCAAGAGGAGCTACTATGGCAGGAAGCGCTACTTGTTCAGGTGAAGGTGGAATGATACCAGATGAGAGAAGATATTCAGAGAAATGGTATTACCAATGTATTCAATCAAGATATGGTTTTAATCCTCATCACGCTCAATTGGCTGATGGAATTGAAGTATTTATTGGACAAGGACAAAAAGTTGGTATGGGTGGACACTTAATGGGTCAAAAGGTAACCGACCAAGTTGCAGAAATGAGATCACTTCCATCTGGTATTGACCAAAGATCACCTGCAAGACACCCTGACTGGTTAGGTCCAGATGATTTAGCTCTAAAAGTTGAAGAGTTAAGACAATTAACGAAAAATAAAGTTCCAATTCAGTTAAAACTTGGTGCATCTAAAGTTTATGATGATGTACGTATGGCTGCAAAATGTGATCCTGACTCTATTTATTTAGATGGTATGGAAGGATCTACTGGAGCAGGACCACACATTGCTGCTGCAAATACTGGAATTCCAGGAATTGCTGCTATTAGAGAAGCAAGAAGAGCAATTGATGATGTGGGTAAAACTGGAAAAGTAACGTTAATCTACGCAGGTGGTGTAAGAGATGGTGCTGATATGGCTAAAGCTTTAGCTCTTGGAGCTGATGCAATTGCTATAGGTACTGGATCAATGATTGCACTTAACTGCAACAAAGATATTCCAGAAGCTGATTTCGAAAAAGAAATGGGTGTAAAAGCTGGGGAGTGTTATCACTGCCATACTGGAAGATGTCCAGTTGGTGTTGCTACTCAGGATCCAAAATTAAGAGCAAGATTAAATCCTGATGATGCAGCGTTGAGAGTATATAACTATCTACACTCAATGACTTTGGAAGCTCAATTATTAGCTAGAGCTTGCGGTAAGACGAATATTCATTCGTTAGAACCAGAAGATTTAGCGGCTTTAACTTCTGAAGCTTCTGCATTAGCGAAAGTTCCACTTGCAGGTACAAACTACACTGTTGGTGTTGATAACTATCACAAAATATAAGGGGTAACGATGGCTAAAAAGAAAACTAAAAAAACTAAATCGAAAGCTAAAGTTTCAAAAGTTAAGTTTGGAGTAAAAAAACAAACTGCTAGAGAAAAAATGATAGGCCAGTCGATTGGTTATAGATATGACGTTAACCTGTTGCCTGATTATAAAAAAATAACTCCATTCTTAAAAAAATATATTGAGGCAATGGGATGGGATGATTTAAATTGGTTGGAAGATGTACACATGGGTTACGAAGAAGGAAGACCTGCTGTGTTTTGCAGAAATGCAAATGGATGGGTAACAATTCCAAAATCAATTAAACTACCTAACAATCAACAAGACAGAGACATGATTGCAAGAGAGCTTTTAGTTAAATTTCAAATGTCTCCAAAACATCCTCTTGTTGATTTGAAAAAAGCATACCTAAAATTTTAAATAACAATCAATAGTTGATTTAATTCTAAAAACCTAGTGACCACACTAGGTTTTTAGTCTCTCTTTATATTTGTAACTAACCTAATAATTTTATAGGGTTTAGAATAACAAATATGGGGAGAGAATATGACTGATCAGTTAGCTGCTCTTACTACCATATTTACAGAGTTCTACTACTGGGTAACAGTGGTGCTGATGTTCTTAATTCACGTTGGATTCTGTATGTATGAAGTTGGAGCTTCTCGATACAAACACCATCAACATACTCTTATGAAAAACACAATGCTGATACCACTGGTGACAGTAACTTGGTTTTTATTTGGATGGTGGATTTACTGGGCTTTTCCAACAGGACCTGGATTAGCACCTTCAATAATGAATGAGAGTACTGCTCTAATCACAGACGAGTCTGCGTTTAGTGCTACTTGGTATACAGCTACAAGTGAACTTATGGCGATCAATCTAGGAGATCACATTTCTGGTGTCTTCTGGGCTGCATTCCTGCTTTTCTCTTGGACAGCTGCTTCTATCGTTTCAGGAGCAATCATTGAAAGAATTACAACATTTGCATTTGGTATTTTAGCAATTGCAATTGGATCTGTATTTTGGACAATTGATGCTGCTTGGGGATGGCACTTTGATGGATGGATGTTAAAACTTTTAGGATACCATGATGCATATGCATCAGGAGTAATTCACGCAATAGCGGGTGGATTTGCTTTAGGTGTTCTTGTTGTTTTAGGTCCAAGAATTGGAAAATTCTCATCAAGTGGTGAACCTAGAAATATAGGGCCTAGAAATCCTTGGCTAGTAACAGTTGGATTATTTTTAATTTATACTGGTTTCTGGGGATTTTATGCTGCATGTAACATTCCAATTTTTGACTTAGGTCCAGAATATGGAATGGAAGGTATATCTTATTGGACAGCTACAAACATTTACGTAACTCCTACTACACTTAGTGGTATTACCTTTAACTTCTTGATGTCGTTATCAGGAGGATTACTGGCTGGATATTGGATTGCTAAAGGTGATCCTTTCTGGACATACTCTAGTGGACTAGCAGGTGTTATCTGTGCTTCAGCTGGAAATGACTTATATCATCCAATTCAATCAATGATCATTGGTATGATCGGTGTTGTGATTGCATACAAACTACATTACTGGGTTGAACGAAAGTTCAAAATCGATGATGCAGTTGGTGCAGTAGCAGTTCACGGTTATGCGGGATTTGTTGGTCTTGTAATTTGTGGTTTTGTTTTATGGGGCTACCCTTCATCTGGTTATAGTGTGGGTGCTATGTGGGATGGAACTACTTATGCAACAATCAATCCTCTTGGACAGTTCATCGGAGCAATAATTATGTTTGTTGTTCTTGGACTAATACCAGGCTATGTCATAGCTAAAGTGCTTCACGGTATGGGTAAATTAAGAATCCCTCGAGAGGTAGAAATAGCTGGACTAGATTATGAAATGATGGAGGCTGCTAAAGAAGATGAAAAAGCAGTTTCATCTGCAACCAGGTAAAGGAGAAATATATGGCTACAGTAACAAACTGGATAGATCACCTTAACAAGCCAGCTGAAGAAGTAGTTGGTGCTGTTTACCCTGGTGCTGGATCTAGTGAAGGTATACTGGTAATCATTGCTATAATTTTATGGATTGGTTGGCACGTCTTAACTGCAAAATCTGAAAGTGATGAACTATCAAGATTGGCAAAGAAGAGACACAGTGCTAATGATCATAAAAGCAATATTACCGATTGGTAATTAAAATAAAAATTTGGGCGCTGTTTTAATTAATAGCGCCCTTTTTAATCTAAATTTTTTATGACAGATGAAAATGAAGAATTAAGACCCTCAAAAATGAGAGGAGTTGCATTTCCTAAAGCTAAATACGGTGTAATTTTAGCAATAATAATTATCATAGTTGTAAATTTGATTTATTATAAAGAAACTATCTTATCTTTTTTTAAATAATTATGTTAAGCTAAGTAATGGCTAAAGACTTATTTAAAATTGCAAAACAAAAAAAAATTAAATATTTTTTAATTAGCTTTGTCGATCTTTTTGGGGTTTTAAGATCAAAACTTGTTCCAGCTCATGCAATCAAAGAAATGCAAAATGCAGGTGCTGGTTTTGCAGGTTTTGCAGCATGGCTAGATATGACGCCAGCAGACTCTGATATGTTTGGGATCCCTGATCCTGATAGCTTGATTCAATTGCCATGGAATAAAGAAGTTGGATGGTTAGCATCTGATTTATGGATGAACGGTAAACCAGTGGAAGCATCGCCAAGGGTAATGTTAAAAAATCAAATTAAAAAACTTAAGAAACAAAATTTGACAATGAAGTCAGGTGTTGAATGTGAATATTTTTTAATATCACCTGATGGAGAGTCGATTGCAGATCCAAGAGATACCCAATCAAAACCTTGTTATGATCAATCTGCATTAATGAGAAGATATGATTTAATTAAAGAAATTTGTGACTGCATGATTGAAATGGGATGGGGTCCCTATCAAAATGACCATGAGGACGCAAATGGACAGTTTGAAATGAATTGGGATTACTCTGACTGCTTAGAAACTGCAGACAGACATACCTTTTTTAAATACATGGTTAAAACAATTGCTGAAAAACACGGATTAAGAGCAACATTCATGCCTAAACCATTCAATAATTTAACAGGTAATGGGTGTCATGCTCATGTATCAGTTTGGCAAGGTAAGAAAAATAAGTTTCTAGATAAATCTGATAAACTTGGATTGAGTAAAATTGCATATAATTTCTTAGGTGGAGTAATTAAAAACGCATCATCGTTATCGGCATTTTTTAATCCAACAATTAATAGCTACCGAAGAATTAATGCACCACCTACAAAATCTGGAGCATCATGGTCACCAAGCAGTATTTCTTACACTGGAAACAACCGAACACATATGATTAGAATTCCTGATCCAGGAAGGTTTGAATTAAGGTTAATGGATGGATCTGCTAATCCATATTTATTACAAGCTAGTATTTTGGCTGCTGGCTTAGATGGTATCAAAAATAAAATCAATCCCGGCAATCCTTTGCATTGCAATATGTACGAAGACTTTGCAAAATATCCTGACTTACCAAAATTACCAGATGAGTTAGATCAATCACTTTCTCAATTAAAAGATAATAAAAGTATGAATGAAGCTTTTGGATCAGATGTTATTTCAAGTTATATAAAATTAAGAGATACAGAAATTAAAGAATTTAAATCAAAAGAAAGTTTTGATAAGGCCAAAGCAGTCACTAAATGGGAAAAAGATAACACATTAGATTGTTAGTTTATGAGTATTTTATCTAACGGTCATCAATGGAAATTGACTGAATTTACTGATAATAAAAAATATTCATTTGATAAAGATCAAATCTTAAGCTCATTAACCTTAAAAGATATAGATGATGCTTACAATTCTATCTCAAAATGGGAAGGATACTCCCCTACACCCTTAATTAAATTAAACAAATTAACAAAAGAATTAAATTTAAAAAATATTTTTTATAAAGACGAAAATAAAAGATTTAATTTAAAATCCTTCAAAGCACTAGGAGGAGCTTATGCTGTTGAAAAAGTTACTAAAGGAAATAAAGAAATAGTCGTAGCGACTGCTACAGCTGGAAACCATGGTAGATCTGTTGCTTGGGGTGCAAAAAGATTAGGTTTAAAATGTAAAATTTTCATAAGTGAATTTGTAAGTGATGCAAGAGGCAAAGCTATGGAAGCACTTGGTGCAGAAGTTATAAAAGTTAAAGGCAATTACGAAAATTCTTTGATTGAATGTATAAAACAATCTACAGAAAATAATTGGCAAATAGTTCAGGATGTTGCTTGGAAAGATTATATGCTAGTGCCTAAGTATACAATGGCTGGTTATTCAGTAATGATGAAGGAAATAGCTGAACAAATTAAAAATGAAAAAATTTCTCATATTATTCTACAAGCTGGAGTCGGTGGTATGGCTGGTGCAATGGTAGCTGGGATAGCGAGATACCTAGATAATATTCCTACGATAATTGTTGTAGAACCAGATAGTGCAGCTTGCGTAATGGAAAGTATTAAAACTGGAAAAATTGAAAAAATTGATATTAAACGAGAAAGTTTAATGGGCGGAATGTCGTGTGGAGAAGTGTCACTTGTGCCATGGGAAATCTTAAAAAACTCAGTTAAACACTGTATAAGTTTACCTGATGATGATATTGCAAAAACTATGAAATTACTTGGAAATGCAAGCTTTAGTGAAGAGAGTATAATAGCAGGTGAAAATGCTGCACCAGGTGTAATTAGTTTAATTGCAAGTTGTGAAGATGAAACAATTAAGACAAAAATTGATCTTAATGAAAATTCTAATGTATTAATTTTTGGTTGTGAGGGTGATACCGATCAAGAAATGTATCAAAAATTAGTAAATCAAAAATAATTATAATGAAAAGCACTGGAATATTTTGGATTAGAGAAGATTTTAGAATTGATAATAATCCAGCTCTTTCCTTTGCAACCAATAACCATGAGAATGTGATTGCGTTATATATTTATAACAATAATGAATTTGATAACAAAAGAGAAGCTCAGAAATGGTGGTTATTTAAATCATTAGAGTCAATAAAAACAGAACTTTTAAAATTTAAAATCAATCTAGAAATTTTAAAAGGTGATGAGTTAGATATTTTTTCAAAGCTTAAAAAAAAAGATAATGTATGTATCTATTGGAATAAAATTTATGAACCAGATGTTATATCTAAAGGAAAAAAAATAAGAGATGTATTTATAAAAAACGAAATAGAATACAAATATTTTAAAGGAAATATTTTAAATGAATTTCAAGAAGTAACTAAGAATGATGGTACACCATTTAAAGTATTTACACCTTTCTGGAGAACTGCTGAACAAATTTATCTAAATCAACCTCCAAGTAAAAATTACACTGTAAAAAAGAAAACTATAGCCATCAATTTTTTTAAAAATTCTATAGATCTCAAAAATATTTTGCCCAATAAAAAATGGTATGAAAAATTTGATAAATATTGGAAAGTTTCAGAAAATGACTCTCAAAAGATTCTAAAGGATTTGTTAGAAAATAAAATCAAAGATTATGGGACTAATAGAGATATCCCTTCTATAAATGGTACTTCAAGGTTATCTCCATATTTAAAATTTGGTCAAATTCATGTGAATACAATTTGGAAAAAGTGTAGTGAGCTCAAATCAAAAGGTATAGGGTATAGAAAATATATAAACGAACTTGGTTGGCGAGAGTTTTCTCATAGTTTAATTAATTACTTTCCTAAATTCTTAAAAGGCAATTTTCGAAAAGAATTTGACAAATTCCCATGGGCTAAAAATGAAAAGTTTTTAAAAGCATGGAAAAAAGGTATGACAGGTTATCCGATAGTTGATGCTGGTATGAGAGAATTATACGAAACTGGATGGATGCATAATAGAATTAGAATGGTTGTAGGATCCTTTTTAGTAAAACATTTGAGAATTAATTGGATAGAGGGAGAGAAGCATTTTAGAAACTGCTTACTTGACTTTAATAAAGCTAATAACGTTGCACAATGGCAATGGGTTGCTGGTTGTGGAGCTGATGCTGCGCCATACTTTAGAATTTTTAATCCTATTCTTCAGGGAGAAAAATTTGATAAAGAAGGAATTTATGTAAAAAAATGGGTTCCTGAATTAAAGAAAGTTCCTGCAAAATTTATTCACAAACCTTGGGAAATGGAAGTCAAATATCAAGAGGCTATTAAAACAATTATAGGTAAAGACTATCCACAGCCAATAGTTATTCATGAAAAAGCAAGAGCTGCTGCATTGAATGCATTTCAATCTCTGAAGAAAAAATAACTTATTCTCCTAAAAAATGATGAATTATAGATCTTTTTTGAGACTCTAATCTGTGTTCAAACAGATAGAGACCTTGCCAAGTTCCCAGTAACAATTCTTTATTTTTGATACTAAGAGTAATTTGATTATTCGTTAATGCAGATTTGATATGAGCTGGCATATCATCTTTACCTTCAGTTGTATGAATATAAAGCGAATTATCCATTGGTACTAACTTGTCAAAATATTTAATCAAATCAGTTTGTACATCTGGGTCTGCATTCTCCTGTACAACTAAAGACGCGCTTGTATGCTGAATACTTAAATTTAAAATTCCATTCTTAAAATTATTTTCATTTATCCAATTAAGAGTTTGATCTGTAAATTCATATAAATTTTGACCATTGGTGTTTATTTGAAGATTAAAAAATTCTTGTTTCATGAATTCATCTCTTTAGATGTTAATTCGTATAATCTACTGATTGTTCTCTCAAATGGTTTTTCTAATAGTTTTGATGATGTAAATTTATCCAAACTTTGATTAGCTGTTACTGCAATTGGAACACTATTATCATAAATTATATCTAATAAAGTTATAAATCTTTGCTGTTGGTTAGAATTAAAATTATCAAACTGTGGTATTTGATCGATTACTATAAAAACACAATTTTTAATAATTTCTAAATAATCTTCTGCACCTAAATTCTGATCACATAATGTTTTAAAATCAAATCTAGCCACTCCTTCATAAAAATTTTCTATTTTAAAATTTCTTCCTTTTACATTAATTATTTTCTCAGTTTTATTTTTATCCTTAGTAATAGTTCTAAAAAATTTATTTATTTTAAAATTAGTCTCCTCATCAAGTGGAAAAAAGTATCTATCTTGAGAATTATTAGATTTTCTATAGTCATCTTCAATTACAAGTTCGTATTGAAAAGATTGATCCTCCATTATTTTTATAAATGGTTTGAACTGATCTCTTTGAAGACCATCTTTGTAAAGCTCAGAGATTTTAGTATTTGAGGTTACGATTATTTTTATATCTTCTTTGAAGATTTGATCAAATAATTTTCCTAAAATCATAGCATCAACTATGTTAGTTACCTGAAACTCATCAAAATAAATTAATGATGCTTTTGATTTTAAATCTTTAACAAATTCATTAATAATATTTTCTTGATTACTACCTTTTCTTTCATGAACAAAATCATGGAAACTCAACATAAACTCATTAAAATGTAATCTTAATTTCTTGTGATCTATTTGATCAAAAAAGAAATCTAAAATCATTGTTTTGCCTACACCAACATCTCCATATAAATAAAACCCCTTTTTAAAAGATTGGCTTTGAAAAATTTTTGATATTAATGATTTGAAATTACCCTCGTAATATTCTTGTAATTTTTTTATTAAATCTATCTGACTAGGATTAATTTCTAAATTTTGTTTTTTACAGTGGGATATAAAATCTTTTTCAAAAGATAAGGCCATTAACTTCTTTTAGTTTTAAAATCGATACCATATTCTGATCGTGGTCCTTTTCGTAAACCAAATGGTCCTGGAATAAATATTGTCATGGGTTTTGTGCCTGGTTCTAAGTCAACTCTATGAAAAGCATTTGCCGATCTAAAACCAATGTATCCAGGCTTTCGCCAAAATCTTCCATTTTTTGTTGTTTCCCAGTACCCTCCTCTTAAAATTATTGTAATGTATGGGCATAAATGGTTATGCACCCCATCACCATGATCATCATCTAACATTTCATGAATTAATATATTAAATGGAAACCATTTGGGTCTATTTCTGAATATCACATAATATCTATTCATCCACGGTTTTGCTTGATCAAATTTTGGGTGTGATGGTCCTCTATCTAGAACTACTTTTTTTCTTCCGATCTTTTCTAAAAATTTCAAGATCATATTTAATTGTATTGTACGATAGAACCGTTTCTAACTACATACAAATTATTATCAAATATAAATGGTTCTGAAACAATGTCTCCAGAGACTTTTTCTACGTTTAAAACTTTTCCTTCACTTAAATCAGCAATTATTATTTTTCCGTCAGTATTTGTTAAATACAAATTAGTATTACCTATCACAAAACCAACTGGTTCAATTTCTTTTCTTTTTTTTATTTTATAGTTATTAAAAAGATCTGTAATTCTAAGAATATTGCCTTTGTTTTTTTCAACAACATACAAATATCCATCATTAGAAACTGTAAAAATCAAATTGCCAGTAATTATTGGAGTAATATTTGAATTTAAATCATTTATCCAATTAACTACTCCTGTTTTAACATCTACTGAATAAAATTCATTTTTATTATTTGAAAAATAGACAGATTTTCCATCTGATACTAGTTTTGATATTTTGAAATTATAAGTTTCATTAATAATACTACTGCTTTGAGTTGGTAACTGCCAAGTGATTAATCCAGTCTCAATATCAACTGCTGTGATATCTCCAATTGAGTTACTAAACACCACCATTTCGTCAATTAAAATTAATGAATATTTTGCATTTGATATTGTAAAAGAATCTTCTGTTTGCAAATTCCAACATTCAGATCCGTCTTCAATTTTATAGCATCTCAAAGTATTTTTATAATCAACAACAAAAATTTTGTTTTTATAACTTTTGATATCTGAATTAAATGGATAGGTATTATTTTTTGTCCAATTCAATTCACCTGTTTCAAGATTAATCGAATAATATTTAGCAATACTGTCTGTAATGAATATACTATTTTCTTTAATTGCAAAATTTAACTTTGGTCTTAATTTTTTTTCTGACTTGGTGTAATGATTTTTTTTCCATAACACTTTTTTATTATTATCATATCTAATAATTGTACCTTTTTTATCAAAGAAAATTAACCCATCTGATAGGAAAATTGGTTTGTAATTAAGATTATTTATCTCATCTAACTTTGAAAATTTAAAATTACCTATTTTTTCTAATTGGCCATCATAGCTTTGAGCACCGTAGTTATTGGTATTATCTATTATTTTGTTGGTTGTTCTTAATCCAGATAAATCGAGTTTAACTTCTTGATTAAATTCAGAGGCTTTTACCTCTTCCTCTGCAAATATTTTTTTTACATTTTCTTTTTCTGATAAATCTTTTTCCTTATCTTTCCAAATTCTTGAATTTTCATTGAAAGAACAATTATTTAAAAGAAAAAATGTAATAAATAATGCTAATAGTCTAATCACTCAAATCTCTGTTTAATCTTTTCTCTGATTCTATTCTTATATCTGGATTTGGATTTTCTAAAGTCGTTATTTGTTGAAAAAATTCTTTTGCTTTTTGTTTTTGATCTTGTGCATAAAAATATTCGGCCATTAAGTATAATGCGTGCGATTTCCATACACTTTCTGAATTAATTAATGGATTTAGCATATTTAGTAAATCAGCTTCATTTGCCTGATCTGCATTAAATAGTGCCTTTTTATAGATAACTAAATTTTTAATTTCTTTATCTAGTGATGTTTCATCGATTATGACATCAAATAATTTATTAACCTCGCTTTGATCAGAAAGGAGATTGTTATCAATTATAAAATAAAGAGAGAGCGGAGAATAAGTAGGATCTTTTTGATTAATTATCTCCAATAATTTATTTAAAGTTGTCTCTTTAGCACTTTCAGAGTGATCAATAGTAATTGCATTAAAATTATCAGATATCTGTCTTTTTTTATCAGTTGTATATTTATCGTAACTGTAAACACCTATTACAACCAAAACTAAAACAATAACTGAAGAAATTAGAACCTTTTTGTTATTAACAAAAAAATTCTTAATTTTTTCGTTTCTAGTATTTGCATTTATTATTGATAAATCTTCATCCATATCAAATCATGTTCCTTAGCACATATTGGAGAATTCCTCCATTTTTATAATACTCCAGCTCATTTTTAGTATCTATTCTAGATAAAGTCTTCACTTTTTTAATTTCTCCAGAGATATATTTGATCTCTATAACAACTTCATCAGAAGGATTTATGCCTTTTTCAATATCAACTACACTTATTAGTTCTGAGCCAACTAAATTTAAGCTTTTTCTATTTTCTCCATCTTTAAATTGCAGTGGTAAAATTCCCATTCCAATTAAATTTGATCTATGAATTCTTTCAAAGCTTTCAGCAATAACTGCTTTTACACCTAAAAGTTTAGTTCCTTTAGCAGCCCAATCTCTCGAAGAGCCAGTTCCATATTCTTTACCACCTATTACTACTAAATCAGTTCCTCTTTTTTTATACTCAACAACTGCATCATAAACGGGCATTACTTTTTCTTCAGGATATAATTTTGTAAATCCACCTTCAGTTCCTGGTGCCATTTCATTTCTAATTCTAATATTAGCAAAAGTTCCTCTCATCATAACTTCATGATTTCCTCTTCTTGAACCGTAAGAATTATAATCTTTAGGTAAAATTTGATGTTCCATAAAATATTCTCCAGTCGGACTATCTTTTTGTATACTTCCAGCTGGTGAAATGTGATCTGTTGTTATCATATCACCCAATATTAATAACGGTCTTGCATCTTTAATTTCTTTAAATCCTTCTGGCTCATCAGACAAACCTTCAAAGAATGGAGGTTTTTTTACATAAGTTGAACCTTCATCCCATTGATAGATACTGCTTTTTTCAGTTTTAATTTGTTGCCATTGAGTAGGACCATCAGAAACATTTGAGTATCTTTGAATAAACATATCAGCATTCAAAGATTGTTTTAGAGTATCTTCTATTTCTTGATTTGATGGCCAAATATCTTTTAAAAATATATCTTTCCCATCTTTACTTTTTCCAAGAGGATCTTTGTATAAATCAAACTCCATATGTCCTGCTATTGCGTAAGCAACCACCAATGGTGGGGAAGCTAAATAGTTTGCTTTAATATGTGGGGAAATTCTTCCTTCAAAATTTCTATTTCCTGATAGTACAGAAACGGCGTGAATATTTTCTTTTTGAATCGCTTCTACTATATTTTCAGGTAATGGTCCTGAGTTTCCAATACAAGTAGTGCATCCGTATCCAACTAAATTAAAACCTAATTGATCTAAATAAGTATTTAAACCAGCTTTTTCTAAATAGTCAGTCACTACTTGAGATCCAGGTGCTAATGATGTTTTAACCCATGGTTTAACTTCTAAACCATACTCAACAGCTTTTTTAGCAAGCAAACCTGCTCCAATTAAAACATTTGGATTTGAAGTATTGGTACATGAAGTTATAGCAGCAATTAAAATTGAACCATCTTGAATTTCATAATCAGTATTTGAAACTTTTGATATTGATTTTTTATCTTTATTAGTTGCTTCAGATAAAACTTTTTTAAATGAAGTTGGTGCATCAGTTAACAAAACTTTATCCTGAGGTCTTTTTGGCCCAGAAATAGTTGGTACAACCGTAGACACGTCTAATGAAATTACATCAGTAAATTCTAAATCATTACTTGCCCATAACCCTTGTTCTTTCGCGTATTTTTCAACTACTTCGACAGTGTGCTGATCTCTTCCTGAAAATTTTAGATATTTCAAAGTTTCATCATCTATTGGAAAAAAACCACAAGTAGCACCGTATTCTGGAGCCATATTTGCAATAGTTGCTCTATCTGCAAGAGTTAGATTTTTTAATCCATCTCCATAAAATTCTACAAATTTTCCAACAACACCTTTATCTCTTAACATTTTAACCACTGTTAAAACAAGATCTGTTGCCGTCGTACCTTCGGGCATTTTATTTTTAACTTCAAAACCAATCACTTCAGGTATCAACATAGATATAGGTTGACCTAACATTCCTGCTTCTGCTTCAATACCTCCTACTCCCCAGCCTAAAACAGAAAGTCCATTAACCATCGTTGTATGGCTGTCTGTGCCGACAAGTGTATCTGGAAATATATATTTCTCACCTTTAAATTCTTCAGACCAAACTACTTTAGATAAGTATTCTAAATTTACCTGATGACAAATTCCTGTTCCTGGAGGGACAATTCTAAAATTATCAAAAGCTTGTTGTCCCCATTTTAAAAATGAATATCTCTCACCATTTCTATTGAATTCAATATCTACGTTTTTTTCAAATGAATCTGCTTTTGCAGATTGATCAACTTGAACAGAATGATCAATTACAAGATCAACTGCTGATAATGGATTGATTGTATTGGGATCTTTATTTTTTTCTTTAACAGCCTCTCTCATTGCAGCTAAATCTGCAACAGCAGGAATTCCTGTATAATCTTGAAGCAAAACTCTTGCAGGTCTATATGCAATTTCAGTTTTTGATTTTTTTGTTTCCAGCCAATTTTTAATTGCTTCTATTTGAGATTTTGTAACACTCAAATCATCTTCGTATCTTAATAAATTTTCTAATAAAACTTTTAGAGATTTTGGAAGTTTATTAATTCCATCTAGCCCATTTTTTTCTGCTTCGCTTAATGAGTAATAATTATACTCTTTGTTGTTGATGTTAATTTTTTTAAGAGAATTATAAGAATTTTTTTTTCCTGGTGTCATATTTTATAAATAAAAAGTTATTATGCTTGTTAAAAGAAGCAGTGACATAGCATAATTAAAATAATTAATAAATTTCTGATTTGTCGCAAATTTCCTAAAGAATTTACCCAAAAATGTCCAAAGAGTTATACTCGTTACCGAAACTAGTAAAGCCATAACAAGAATTTGAGTCGTATAACTCATAAATGTTTCTCCTGGGTTTATATAAGTAGATACAAGAATTATAGATGCAATTACACCTTTTGGATTTAGAAACTGAAAGATAAAAGTTTCATGAAATTTAATCGGATTTTTATTTTTATTTTCTTGATTTGATGGACCTGAAAAAGAAATTTTATAAGCTAAAAAAATCAAAAATAGAGTTCCTAAATATTTTAATATTTCTTGAATTAAAGGATAAAGCTTAAATATATTTATCAAACCTAAAGCTAGGCATAATAATAAAAATGGGAAACCTAGTGTAACCCCGATTATATGTGGAAGTGTTCTAACTATACCAAAGTTAAAACCAGAATAAAAAGCTACAAAGTTATTAGGACCAGGTGTAAATGCAGCAACAATTCCAAATAAAGTTATCGAAAGAATTTCAGGATGCATTGCTAAGCAATTGGTAAACCATTCTCAGCTTTTTGTGACGGGTGTACTAAAGTAACTTTCCCTTCAGCATCTATTGCTCCTAAAACTAATACTTGTGAAACTACACCAGCAATATTTTTCTCAGGAAAATTACAAACTGCAATGACTTGCTTTCCTTTTAAATTCTCCTCATTATAATAATGAGTAATTTGAGCTGATGATTGTTTGACGCCAATTTCACTTCCAAAATCTACTTCAACTACTAAAGATGGCTTTCTAGCCTTTTCATTTTTTTTAACTGAAATAACAGTGCCAACTCTAATATCTACTTTGTCAAAAGTGTCATAGGTAATTTGCTCTTTAATCATAATATAATATAGTGTTTTAAGTATATGAGTATAGATAACAATTTATATGAAAAATCAATCAAGATTTTAACTGACTTAATTGCATTTAAAACTATCTCAGGCCAAGATAATAGTAATTTGATTGATTATTGTGAAAACATTTTAAATAACATCGGAATAGATACTTTCAAAGTTTACGATGATGATAAAAAAAGAGTTAATCTTTTTGGAACTTTAAAAGCAAAAAATCAAAGCATAAAAAAACCAATCATTCTATCAGGACACACTGATGTAGTTCCAGTTTCTAAAGGTTGGAGCACCGATCCATTTGTTGCTACAATTAAAAACGATAAACTTTATGGAAGAGGATCATGTGACATGAAAGGTTTTATTGCATGCACACTTGCTTATGCACCAATCTTTAAAGAAAGTAATTTAGATAGAGACTTACATTTCTGTTACACTTTTGATGAAGAGACTGCATGTATTGGTGCTCCTCTGTTGATAGAGGAATTGAAAAAAAGAGATATCAAAAATGGAATTTGTATAATTGGAGAACCAACTACAATGAAAATAATAGATGCTCACAAAGGTATGAATGAATATACAGTTCACTTTGGAGGACTAGCAGGACATAGTTCAAAACCACATTTAGGAGTAAATGCTGCAGAGTATGCTACTAGGTATGTTGGAAAACTTTTAGAAATAAGAGAACAGTTAAAAAAACGAGTTAAAGAAAACAGTATTTTTGATCCTCCACATTCAACTTTATCAATTGGAGGCATTAAAGGTGGTATTGCTCATAATGTTATTGCAGACAAATGTAGTGTTGAATGGGAAACAAGGCCAGTTGTCAAAGAAGATGGTGAATTTGTAACAAATGAAATTGATAAATATGCAAATGAAATACTTTTACCAGAAATGAAAAAAGTATTTCCTGATTCTTATATAAAAAAAGAAACGATTGGTGAAGTAGTTGGGTTTAATAGATTAGATGAGTCTGAAGCATGTGAATTTGTATCAAATATAACTGGTGATAATTCAAGGGAAGTAGTTTCTTTTGGTACGGAGGCTGGTCTATTCCAAGAATTAGGAATCAGTACTGTTGTTTGTGGACCTGGATCTATAGAACAAGCTCATAAAATTGATGAGTTTATAGAATTAAACGAAATGAAAAAATGCCTTAAATTTTTAGAAGGTGTAAAAGATAAATCGGTAAATTAACTCCAACCACCCACAGCTTTTACTTCTAAAAATTCCTCTAAGCCGTGTTCACCTGCTTCTCTACCAATACCAGAGTGTTTAAAACCTCCAAATGGTGCATCAACTGCAATACCAGCTCCATTAACATCCACCATTCCAGATCTTAATTTTCTGGCAACTCTTTGAACTTTTTGAGAGTCTTGAGTTTGAATATAGTTTGTTAATCCATATGAAGTATCATTTGCAATTTTAATTGCTTCTTCCTCTGTTTCAAACGGGATAACAGATAAAACAGGTCCAAAAATTTCAGTTCTTGCAACATCCATATCATTATTTACATCTGCAAAAACGGTTGGTTTAACAAAGTAACCTTTGTCTAATCCATCAGGTTTGCCTGTTCCTCCAGCAACTAATTTTGCTCCTTCATCAATACCTTTTTGAATTAAAGTTTGAATTTTATTGAATTGAGTTTCTGAAATAACTGGACCTATGTGCTCTCCTTCTTTTTTAGGATCACCTACTTCAAAATTTTCAGTATATTTTTTTAATCTCTCTATAGCTTCATCATACATTGATTTTTCAACCAACATTCTTGTTGGGGCATTACAAGATTGTCCAGAATTTCTAAAACATCTTAAAGCACCTCTTTCAATTGCTTCTGGATCGGCATCTTTAAAAATTATATTTGCGCCTTTACCACCTAATTCTAAGCTTACTCTTTTAAAATCTTTAGCAGCATTTTGAGAAATCAAAGCTCCAGCTCTTGTTGAGCCTGTGAAAGAAATCATATTAATATCTGGATGGCTTGTAAGAGCATCACCTGTTGTTGCTCCATCACCATTAACTAAATTAAACACACCTTTTGGAAATTTTACTTCATCAATAATTTCAGCAAGTATCATTGATGAAAGTGGTGCTAATTCTGATGGTTTTAAAACCATTGTGCAACCTGCAGCCATTGCTGGCATTACTTTTAAACAAACTTGATTCATTGGCCAATTCCATGGTGTTATTAATGCACAAACACCTTTGGGTTCATAAATTAATCTTTGGTTAGGAGCGTGTTCTCCTAAAGGTTTTTCAAATTCGAAATTTTTTAAATATCTGATGAATGATTTAATATGACTTGCTCCTGTTCCTGCTTGTAATTTTGTAGCAAAGTCTTTTGGTGCACCCATTTCAAGAGTTATGGCTTCTGCAATATCTGCCCATCTTTTTTTATAATTTTCATAAAGTTTTTCTAATAATGTGATCCTTTCTTCTTTAGAGGAAAAGGCCCAAGACTCGTAAGCATCTTTTGCTGCGGTAACTGCTAAATCAACATCTGCTTTATTTCCCAAAGTAATTACAGCACAGTTTTCTTCTGTAGCTGGATCGATTACTCTAATTTCTTCGGCGCTATTTGGTTTAACCCAAGCACCATTAATATAAAAATTTTTTTTATCTAACATGATTAAAAATTATCCTTTCCTTATGATTTTGCAAATAAATTTGTTAATTCGTAAACTATTGTTGCAGCTGCAAGAGATGTGACTTCAGCATGATCGTATGCAGGTGAAACTTCTACTACATCAGCTGATACTAAATTTAATCCAGATAGCCCTCTTAATACATTTACCATTTCTCTAGTTGTCATTCCTGCAATTTCTGGTGTTCCTGTACCAGGTGCAAATGCAGGATCCAAAACATCAATATCTATAGACAAATAAAGTGGATTATCTCCTACTCTTTTTCTAATTCTTTCTGCAATTTTATCTGTTCCTTCAGTTTGAAATTCATCACAGTGAATTATTTTGAAACCAAAACTTTCATCATTTTTTATATCATCTCTACTGTAAAGAGGCCCTCTTATACCAACATGCATAGAAGCATCATCTAAAAATAAACCTTCTTCTCTTGCTCTTCTAAAAGGAGTTCCATGTGTATATGGAGCACCGAAATAAGTATCCCAAGTATCTAAATGAGCATCGAAATGAACTAAAGAAACTGGTCCTTTATTTTTTTTATTAATTGCTCTTAACAATGGCACTGCAATTGTATGATCACCACCTAAACTAATTATTCCACCTACTTTATTTAATAGATCGGTTGCTCCCTCTTCTATTTGTTTAATAGCTTCATCAATACTAAATGGATTGCATGAAATATCTCCAGCATCAGCAACTTGTTGAATTTTAAAAGGCTCCACATCATAACTTGGATGATAATTTGTTCTTAAATGTCTAGATGCCTGTCGTATACTTTGAGGGCCAAATCTCGCCCCTGGTCTATAACTGGTTCCAGCATCAAACGGAACACCAACAATCGCTACATCACAACTTTCAACATCTCTCAATTCAGGCAATCTTGCAAAAGTACTTGGTCCGGCAAATCGCGGTACTTTTGTTCCACTTACTGGTTGAATAGGATTTTTATTTCTTTCTTTTGTCATTTTTTAATAATCTAAGATAATATTATCTAATCTAATTCGTCTATAATTAATTAATGAAAATTATATTATTATTCATCTTAATATTTCAGTTTTTACATGTAAATGCTGATGAAATATACAATCTAATTAAAATTCCTAACTTAGAAATCTACAAGCTAAAAAACGAGAACAATATCCGTTATCTAAATGCAAAGGGAGATTTTAAAATAGGAGTAGATGACAACATTACTTGCAATAAGACAAATCTAGAAAATCTTAATACAAAATTTCCAACAATTGAGAGAAATATTAAAAGATACAATTCTAAATTTCTTAAAAAAATAGATTTAAAATACATTGTATTTTGTGAAGGTTTATTTATTTCAAACATTAATACTGGTGGAATACCAGATAATAAAAATAGAACTTTAATATTAGATATAAACTTTAATGAAAAATATTTTGAAAGAATGATTCATCATGAAATTTTTCATATGATTCAAAATAGTTATGAGGATGTTTTTAATGATCAAAAATTTTCTTTATTTAATAATTCTGATTTTGAATACGCTGAATGCTCCACTTGCTCAGATAGATTAAATTTAGATTTATATCAAAATACTAATGGTTTTTTAACAGAATACTCTAAATCAATTCCATCAGAAGATATGGCTGAAATCTTTTCTTTTTTAATAGTTAATAAAAATTTGATTGAAGAGAAAATAAAAAAAGACCCTATATTAAATAATAAAGTTAATTTTATTAAATTAAATATATCTAAAATCGATGAAAATATTTTATGATTAAAACAATTAAAGCTTCAAACTCAGAAAAAATTTTATTTATCTTTTTAATAGTTTTGGCTGTTTCTGTTTTTTCGTCTTTTTTTTTATTAAAAAATAAGTGTCTATTTATAAACGATAATAATTTAAAAAAATTAAACTTTAAAAACCCAGACAATATTGCAGTAATGAATTTAGAATGTGGAAATGTTATTATTGAGTTATATCCTGAAATTTCTCCAAAAGCTGTTGAACGATTTAAAACACTAATTGAAAAAAAAATGTATGATGGTTCAGCTTTCTATAAGGTGGTTGAAAATACTTTAGTACAAGCTGGTGATATTGAATTTGGTAAAGTTGAGTATTTAGATTACTCAAAAATTGGAAGTGGAAAATCAGGATTAGGGTTGTTGAAATCAGAACTTAGTAATGATTTTGAATTCACTGAAGGCAGTATTGGTTTTGCAAGATCTGCAGAATTTGACACTGAAGACAGTGAGTTTTTTATAACCTTAAAAGAAATCCCAATTTATCAAGGAGAATATACTCCACTTGGAAAAGTAAAGTATGGCCTAGATATTCTTAAGAAAATAAAAACAGGCAATAAAGCAATCTATGTACTTAGACCTGATTATATAAATACTTTTAGAATGCTAGACTAATTAATTAAAGGTTTTCCAGTTGAAAGAGTGTGTTTAATTCTATCTTGAGTTTGTTTGGTTTCTATCAATCTCATAAAAGAGTCTAACTCTAACTTATAAAGATCATCTTCTGATAAAGTTTTGTCTAAATTTGTATCACCACCACTTAAAACATTTGCAAGTTCAATTCCAACATGCATTCCATGGTCTAATATAATTTTTTCATTATATAATTTCTCTAAAACTTTAATCATCTTCTCTTTCAAAGGTTTGCCAGATAGATTAAATTTACACTCTTCTGGAGGAACAAAATCGTTGTGTTCATGGATCAGTTTTCTAGCCTCCTCAAAAAGACTGTTTCTATTCATGATTTTTTTATCCTCAGGTTTTAAATATTTTAAAGGCTCAGCTTCTACAGGAGAAGTTGCAGTTTTTGCGTATCCAATAATATCAAATACTTTTAAAGGAGCATAATCAGGATCAGATTTTGCTTCTTCCGTTTGTGACCATCTCCAAAGCATTTCCTTACATCCACCTCCAGCTGGCACTAATCCAACAATTGTCTCTACAAGACCAACCACAATATTTGTGTGCGATGCTACAAAATTACTTTGAACTAAAACTTCAAAACCACCCCCCAATGTAAGACCAGAAGGTGCAGAGACTACCGGGTACTTAGAATATTTCAATGTTTTGCAAGTATCCTGGAAGTATTTAATAAATTTTTCAATAGATTTGAAATCATCCTTATCTGCAAAATTCATTGTATAACTTAAATTCACACCTGCAGAAAATTGCATACTTTCATTCATAACAATAAGCGGTTTGTCAGTTGCATTTTTTAGCGCATCCATAGAATCGTAATCTAGTGCACAAGCTTTTGTAGTAAATTCGACAATATTAAAATCTTTAAAACGGTGAATTTCAGCAGAATTATTTTTATCTATTTTTATTGCTGTTGGTCTTATTTTTCCTAATGTTTCAATATCAGTATATAATTGTCTTTCTCCATAAAAGTTTTCATTTTTTGATTTTGATAAATTTTCTAAAAATTTATTATTTTCAAAATTATCTATTCGTGAGAAAAAATTTTCTACTCCTATTGATTTCAACATTTCAAAAGGACCCATTGCCCAATTGAAACCAAGTCTCATTGCTTCATCTATATCATTAAACTTATCTGTAATTCCTGGAACTAGAGAAGAAGCATATTTTATTATTTTAGAAATTACTTCCCAAGCATATTCACCATATTTATCTTTTCGATTAATTAAATTATTAATATCTACAGTCTCAACTCCTAAATCTATTTTTTTTGAGTTTGTATATTCACCTGTTTCTAAATTGATAGCTTCTAATATTTTTTGGTTTCCACTTTTATTCATTCTGTAAAAACCACCTTTTCCTTTACGGCCAGTATATCCTGTATCAATTAATTTTTTTACTAATGGAATTTCTTTTGCAACAATTTGAAATTCATCATTATCTGGAAGCTCTTTAATAAAGCTTTTCAAAACATCAGCCATCAAATCAATCCCAATTAGGTCATATAAGCCAAAAACTCCTGTTTTAGGTATACCCATTGGTCTTCCAAAAACTGCATCAGCTTCTTCAATTGATAATTTCATTCTAAATGCTTCAGTCATTGCTACCTGCATTGCATAAACACCAATTCTATTTCCTAAGAAACCAGGAGTATCATTGCAAATAATAGCTCCTTTACCTAATTCAATTTCACAAAATTTTTTAAGAGAATTAATTTTATTTAAATCATTATTTTCATTTTTTACAATTTCAAGTAACCCCATGTATCTAACCGGATTAAAGAAATGAGTAATGCAAAAATCTTTTTTTTCCTCTTCAGTTAATTTTTCTGATAAAATTTTAATTGGGATAGATGATGTGTTTGATGAAACAATTGCTCCCTGTTTTCTATTCTTAAATATTTTTTCATAAATATTGTGCTTTATATCAATTCTTTCAACAACAGCTTCAACAACCCAATCTGCTTCTTTTACTACATCAAAATTATCATTAATATTTCCAACTTTAATATTTTCAATTTTGGTTTTATCTAAAAGTAATGGAGGTCTTGATTTATAAATTCTGTCTCTGGCTTTTTCAGATATTTCTGTTGTTAAATCTAAAAGAGTTACTGGAACATTTGCGTTACACAAGTGTGCAGCAATTCCACTACCCATGGTGCCAGATCCGATAACAACTACTTTTTTTATATCCATAAATAGTAAACTTTTATTGAATTAATCAAAAACTTGAAATAAGACAAATTTCCTGATTAATTAAATTGGTAAGCTATATAAATTAACACAATATTAAAGAGAAAAATGTACAATTCAGTAATAGCTGGTTACTCCAGATCACCTTTTGCAATGGCAAACAAAGGGAAATTGATAGATGTAAAACCAGTTAATCTACTGGCTGAAGTAATTAAAAATCTTATTTTACAATCAAAAGTTAATCCAAAAGAAATTGATGATGTTGTCATTGGGTGCGCTTTTCAGGTTGGTGAACAGTGTTTTAATATTGGAAGATTAGTAACTTTTTTATCAGATCTAGATATGAGAGTTCCTGGTATGTCTGTAGATAGATGGTGTGGATCTTCAATGGAGGCAATTCATATTGC
The DNA here is from genome assembly GCF_052048055.1 of Candidatus Pelagibacter sp. HIMB1485. Classification (NCBI taxonomy): domain Bacteria; kingdom Pseudomonadati; phylum Pseudomonadota; class Alphaproteobacteria; order Candidatus Pelagibacterales; family Candidatus Pelagibacteraceae; genus Candidatus Pelagibacter; species Candidatus Pelagibacter sp. HIMB1485. The sequence continues at coordinate 315,337 of NZ_JBNAIN010000002.1, forward strand.
AGCAGGAAAAATAGCAATGGGGTCAGGTAAGATATTTATTTGTGGAGGTGTTGAAAGCATGACAAGAGTTAGAACTGGCTTTGATCCTTTACCCTACCCTTATTCTGATGAAGAAAAACAAAATCCACATTTATATTTATCAATGGGAATTACAGCTGAGAATGTTGCAAAAAAATATAATATTTCAAGGACAGAGCAACAAGAATTCTCATTAGAAAGTCATAGAAAAGCAAATGAAGCCCAACAAAAAGATAAATTTAAAAGTGAAATTACTAAGATAGGTGATTGTGAAATAGACGAAAATATTAGACCTAATAGCACAATGGAAAAACTAGATAGTTTAAAGTTGGTATTCGATCAAAATGGAACAGTAACAGCTGCAACTTCATCTCCTCTAACTGATGGAGCTGCAGCAACTCTAATTTGTGAAGAAAATTTTGCTAAAGAGAATGGTTTAGAAATTTTTGGAAGAATAAAATCTACTGCAGTTGAGGGATGTGATCCAAATTATATGGGTTTAGGACCAATTTCAGCGACCAAAAAAGCTTTGGAAAGAGCTCAACTTTCAATAAAAGACATTGATATTGTGGAGCTAAATGAAGCTTTTGCTTCTCAATCACTAGCTTGTATTAAAGATTTAGAAATAGATATTAATAAAGTAAATTTAGACGGTGGAGCGATCGCTTTGGGACATCCTTTAGGAGCAACGGGTGCAAGGATAACAGGAAAAGCTGCACAACTTTTAAAAAGAGAAAATAAAAAATACGCTCTTGCTACTCAATGTATTGGTTTAGGAATGGGTATAGCAACTGTAATTGAAGCAGTTTAATTTATCTATTAATTCCTCTTAATCTCTCAGATCTTCTTCTTAATAATTCTGCACTAATTAAAATTAAAGTTGAAAGAATAATTAAACATGTTGCAACAGCAAGAATTGTTGGACTTAACTGCTCTCTTAAACCAGTCCACATTTGTACTGGAATTGTAGTATTTTCTAAACCTGCAAGAAATAAAACAACAACCACCTCATCAAATGAAGTCACAAACGCAAATAAACCACCTGAAATTACTCCTGGCAATATTAATGGAAGAGTAATTTTCATAAATGTATTTACAGGATTGCTTCCCAAACTAGAAGCAGCTCTAGTTACACTATGGTCAAAACCAGATAATGTTGCTGTTACTGTAATCACAACAAAAGGTGTGCCTAAAATTATATGTGCCAATACTATTCCAGTATGAGTAGCAGCTAGACCAACCTTGGCCATAAAGAAAAAGATTGCTACTCCCGAAATAATCAATGGAACAATCATTGGAGAAATTAATGTTGCCATTATTATTCCTTTATAAGGCATGTGTCTGCTGCTCAAACCTAATGCCGCTAAAGTTCCAAGAATTATTGAGCCAATTGTTGCAAATATTGCAATTATAAAACTATTTTTTGCAGCTAAACCCCATGGATTTTTAGTTCCATAAACCATGTCATGATACCATCTTAAAGAAAACGCATCCGGGTCAAGATTTTTCATTCCTTCTGAAAAAACTAAGAATTCTTCAGCATTGAATGACAATGGAAAAATTACAAACAGTGGTGCAATTAAAAAGAAAAATACAAAAGCACAGATAGCTAGGTAAACATAGTGCCAAATTCTATAACGCGTTTCTGTGTAACTTGGTAATGCCATATTTATCCTAATTTAATATTATCAACTCCAACCAATTTATTATAAACCCAGTAAACTGCCAAAACTCCTGTTAGCAACATTAATCCCATTGCAGATGCAAAACTCCAATCAAGAGTTGTTTTCATATGATAAGCGATTTGATTACTAATTAAAGTTCCTGAAGCTCCACCAACTAATGCGGGTGTTATGTAGTAACCAATTGCTAATATAAATACTAACAGGCAACCTGCTCCTATCCCTGGTATAGTTAATGGAAAATATACTTTCCAAAAAGCAACAAACGGTGTTCCACCTAAGGATTTTCCTGCTCTCATCAAACTTGGAGATATAGTTTTCATAACACTGTAAAGTGGTAAAACCATGAAAGGTAACAATATTTGTGTCATCGCTACATAGGTACCAACTTTATTGTACATCATTTCAGGACGGTTATCGTCGGTAACTAAACCAATCATTACAAAAAAATCATTTACAACACCTTGCTGTTGCAACAAGATCATCCAGCTTGCAGTTCTTACTAACAGCGATGTCCAAAAAGGAAGTAGTACACAAATCATTAAAAGATTTGAATATTTCATAGGTAATGTTGCTAGTAGATGGGCTATTGGATATCCCATTAAAAAACAAAATATAGTAACAAATAAAGCTATTTCTAAAGTTCTTAACCATAATATTCTATGAATTCTTCTATCTTCGTCTACTTGAGCAATACTTCCATCAGCAGCATAATACATATCCATACCTTTTAAATACTTTGCCATTGTATAAGGTGGAGCAGTTCTTTTTATAGCTTGCCAATATTCAACATCTCTCCATCTTTTATGGATTTTCATAATTTGTTCTTTGAAACTTGCACTTTCATCAATTTTTTTTCTTTTAATTTGTCTAAAAAGTTTCTTGGTAATGGAGTTAAACCCATTTTTTTCTTTATTTAATCTTTGACCAAGTTTTCCATGCTCTTGGTTTTCTACCAAAGCTTTAAAATCATAATAGAAACCCTTATAAACTTCTTCTGGAGGTAATTCTTTTCCATCCCATTTTTCCATTTCTTTAAATGTTTTTGGAAGCATATTGGTTATCATTTTGTCGTCTATACTTCTGCTAAACATTTCACCAATTGGAAAAATGTATGTGATAACTAAAAACAATAATAATGGAGCCACTAAAAGGAAGGCTTTGATTTTATTTTTTCTCTCAGCTTTTTTTAAGCTGACTTCTAACGGGATGCCGTCAGTTGTTAAAATTTGTTTTGTTTCAGAGCTCATAAAAAAATAGGGCGACTAGTTATTAGTCGCCCTAAATATATTATATAAATTCAGTGTTTAAAACTGAAATTATAGGCCTGCTTTCATTGCTTCCCACATTTCACCAATCTCTGTTCCGTTATCAGCCCAGTAGAAAGGATCTACTAAGAAATAGTTCTTAGTATTTGAAGGAGATGTTGGCATTTGAGGCATCATTTCAGTTTTACCATCTTTGTACCATGGCTCACCTGCTGTGATTACTTCAAGAGAAGATTTTCTCCAAGGAGCATATGCAATGTACTTTGCGCTACCTGCTAACATTTCAGTGTTAGTCATCATAGCTAAAGCTTTTTTAGCATTTGCTTCATCTGGTCCACCTTTAACAAGTGCAAAATATTCGTAGTCAAGACCTTGACCATCCCATACTTGTTTAATTGGAGCACCTTCGCCTACTTCAGCGTTAAAGAATCTTCCGTTCCAACCAGTTGCCATTACAACTTCACCAGCAACTAATAATTCAGGTGGTTGAGCACCTGCAGACCAGAATACACATCCACCATTTGGATCTGTACATAGTTCTTTAATTTTATTCATCGCTCTTTCTACTCCACCTTCTTCTTCAAGTTTTCTGTAAAGTAGTTCACCACCTTTACCCATTCTAACTCCATCAGCGTGTAAAGCGATTTCTAAGTTTGTTAAAGCACTATTATAGATTGCTCTTTTTCCTGGAAATTTTTTAGTGTTAAAGAAGTCCTTAATTGTTTTAGGCTCTTTACCACCAAAAGCTCTTGTATCAAAAGCATAGTTCCAAGAATATAAAATGTTACCTACAGCACACTCACTTGGCATATCTGTGAAGAAATCTTCACTTGCAGGAGTTCCATCTGGTGCTGGTGGAAAATCTTTGTCAAAATCAAATTTAACAAATAAACCTTCATCACATCCGTTAATTGTATCAAATGCAAATAAGTCTATGATATCCCAAGTAATAGCACCTGCTTCTTTTTGTGCTTTAATTTCTGATAAACCACCAGAGTAATCAACCCAGTTGATTTCTATTCCTAGTGCCTTAGCAGTTGGATCACCATACCCTAACTTTTGAGACTCTGTATAAGCTCCACCCCAAGATGCAACAGTAACTGCAAATGCTGATGAAGTTATTGAAAGAGCAAAAGAAAGAGCAAGTAATAATTTACTTAATTTTTTCATTATTCCTCCGTTTAAACGTTAATATAAATTAATTTATATAACGAAAGTACACCAAAATGAGCAACTGAAGTCAACAGCTCATTTTATCTAATATTATTTTGGATATTTAATTGAAACTATTTAGGATCTAAAGCTCTAGCATCAACACTATTCCAACCAATGTTGATATCCTCTTTTACTTTTAGCTCAAGGTTGGAAGTGCTGTTTGGCACTTTTAATATAAACTCAGAACTACCAAGTAAGTCCAGCCTAACTCGTGTGTGGTCACCGTGGTAAATGACTTCTTCAATTTTTCCAGTAAACATATTATCCATTTTATCTTTTGGATTAATTAAAGCTCTTTCTGGTCTTAGAGATACTGTAGTTTTTTCACCTTTGGATTTTACCGAAATAGGGTTGGCTAATATTTCTGCATTACCTAATTTAACTTTACATTTATCTTTATCTATATCTGAGACCTCACCATTAAACGTATTATTTTCACCTATGAACTCTGCAACAAAAGAATTTACTGGTTTCTCATATAATTCTGCTGGATCAGATAACTGTTGAACTTTACCATCGTTAAATACAGCTATTCTGTTTGACATAGTAAGAGCTTCACTTTGGTCATGAGTAACGTATACAACTGTGACACCAATACTTTCGTGGATATGTTTAATTTCATACTGCATGCTCTCTCTTAAATTTTTATCTAATGCACCAAGTGGCTCATCCATTAAAACAACAGCTGGATCAAATACAAGCGCTCTTGCAACAGCAACTCTTTGTTGTTGTCCTCCAGAAAGTTGTGCTGGCATCCTAGATTCAAATCCATTTAAGGATACCATAGACAAAGCTTTGTCTACTTTTTTATCAATTTCATCTTTTTCAACTTTTCTTACTCTTAAAGGAAACGCTAAATTTTCATAAACTGTCATGTGAGGAAACAGTGCATAATTTTGGAACACCATTCCAATTCCTCTTTTGTGAGGTGGAATGTTCGAAATAATATTTCCGTCTAATAAAATTTCTCCATTAGTTGGAGTTTCAAATCCAGCTAACATCATTAGACATGTTGTTTTACCTGAACCAGATGGTCCAAGCATCGTTATAAATTCACCTTCGGCAATATCTAATTGAAGATCTTTAACGACGAGTACTTTACCATCATAACTTTTATCTACTTTATCAAATTTTACGAATTCTGGATTTTTAGACATAAAATTGATTATTAAACATTTGTAAAAGTAGATTTCAATAGTAAATTAACTCTTGATATGGAGCTCTTTTGGAAAATTACAAAATAACTCTGAACCGTTTTCTGTAACCCTAATAGCCTCAGACGCCTCAACACCCCAGTCACCAAATTGCATCACAGCAATCATATGAAAACAAACATTTGGCTGAAGAACTGTCTTGTCTCCTTTATATATATTAAGAGTATGCTCTCCCCAATCAGGAGGGTAACCAATCCCTATTGAATAACCAGTTCTTGATCTTTTTTCGATACCGTATTTATCAAGTATTTTCCAAAAAGCTTGAGCAACATCATCTACCGTATTTCCTGCTTTAATTGCACTAATACCAGAGTTTAAGGCTTCAATAGTTTTATTCATCGTATCAATTTTTAATTGATTAGGTTTTCCAAGTAATACAGTTCTTGCCATTGGTGCATGATACCTTTTATAAACTCCAGAAAGTTCAATAATTGTTGCTTCTCCTTCAACAAATTTATCTTGAGTAGCAGTTAAATGTGAAGCAGAAGTGCCTTTTCCTGTTGGAAGAAGAGTTGCAATACTTGAATATTCACCACCAAATTCCTCTGTTCCATAAAAAAGTGCTTTTTGAATTTCACCAACTGCATCACACTGCCTTACACCAGGTTTAATAACTTCCATTGCAGTTTTCATACCTTGTTCTGAAATTTTTGCTGCAGATTTCATGTAATTTATTTCTGCATCAGATTTTGTAAATCTTGCCCAATTCACCAATCGATCACTGTCTTTGATTTTGGCATTTGGCAAACCTTGTTTTATTTTTTCATAACAAAAAGCTGTAAAATAGTGAGCATCCATCTCTAAACCTATTGATAGATTATCCCATTTTCTCTCTTTAATTATCTCAACTAACCTATCGTAAGGATGTTTTGGCCAAGTATGAATGTACTCTTCATCATAAACTAAAATATTTTCATCTTTTAAATAAGTTTTTATATAAGCGCCACCTGCATCTTGAGCTCTTACAAAGCACAGTGGCTCATCCGCATTTACATGAACGATTGCACATTGAGCATAATAGAATGACCAGGCATCATAACCAGTTAAATAATATAAATTATTTGTGTCATGAGAAATTAAAAGTTCGATGCCTTTTTCTTGCATCATTTTTTGAACTTTTTTTAATCTTTGTTTGTATTCTTCTTTAGTAAATGACATTAGTTTACCTCAAATAATTTTCCAAATCCCTCAACAGAATTGTTTTTATTTATTTTTACAAGTGTATCCCAAATTAATGCTTGATTGCTAGATAAAACTATTGTGTTTAATTTTTTTTCAAGTTTATCAATAATTGGCAATACAGGTAATGCTGTACACGAAACAAACAAAGCCTCTGCTCCATTTAAATCAATTTTAGATAATACTTCATATAAATAATCTTGGTCTACTTTACCAATGTCATAATCAGCTTCAATGTCAAAGTAAGAATTAGAAGTAATTTCAAAACCCTCAGTTTTAAAATAATCTAAAACCTCATCATTTAGTTTTTTACTATATGGTGTGAACAAAGAAATTTTTTTTATATTTAATTTTTTTAAAGCTTTAATTGCTGCAGTGCTTGGCGTTGTAACATCAGCCATAGGTTTTGCTGCTTTTACTTTTTGTTCAATAGAATTATATCCAGCTGCAATGGTTCCAGAAGTGCAACCATAAACAATACAATCAATATCTTGATCTGGTAAAATATCTTTTGCAACCTCAGTTACTTTATTAGACATTTTAATCAGGTTTTCTCGAGTTAATGGATTGTAACACTCAATACGGTTTACAAAAAAATCAATTTCCCTGTCTTTTATGACATTAATGAAATCTCTCTCAATCATAAAATCACTTGCAAGAGCTATTAAACCAACTCTTGGATTTGATTTACTAATATATTTTGGATCTATTTTTGTTGAATTCATATTTTAAAAGATGAATATATCAGAAGTTCTTTAATAATCATTAATATTAAATTAACGACATGAATTTAAAAGATACCTTCATTGCATCGCTGGTTCCAATTTTTTTAGGCTTTGGTTTTGTCATTGCAAAACCTGCATTTGAATCTTTTCCACCAATTTTATTAATGGGTTTAAGATTTATATTTGCAGCATCAATTTTAGTCTGGTGGTTTCCAATACCAAGAGGAAATTTATTAAAAATATTCATAGCATCTTTAATAGCTAATACTTTACAGTACAGCATCACTTACTCTGGTTTAGACTTAATTGATGCATCTTCAGCAGTTTTGCTGGTACAAATGGAAGTACCGTTTGGAGTTATTTTTGCTTACTTTATGCTTAAAGAGAAACCAACTGTTAGGGCTTTAATTGGTATTGGTATAGCGTTTATTGGTGTTTACGTTTTAACTGGATCGCCAAATTTAGATGGAAAAATTATTGGTATTGGATTGACCATACTAGGCTCTGCTATTTGGGCTCTTGGACAAGTAATGGTTAAACCTTTGAGTAAAGAAATTAATCCTTTAGCATTGGTTGCTTGGATGGCATTATTTTCTGGTCCAATTTTAATTCTATTATCAGCAATCATTGATGGAAATACTATTGAATATTTTGCTAACGCAGAAATTAATCATTGGATAATTGCAATCTACATTGGTTTTATAATGCAGCCAGTTACATATGGTTGCTTTTATTATGTCATAAAAAATAATCCAATTTATAAAGTTCTACCAATTGTAACTATGGGAATTCCTCCAACAGGATTATTAGCTGCAATTTTTCTTTTAGGAGAAGAACCGACAAAAGAATTGTTCATTGGTGGAGTAATAATAATTATTGGTGTCATATTAATAGTTTTTACAAAAAATAAAAAAGAAGAGGTAAAATAATGAAGATAGGTTTTATTGGTCTAGGAAATGTAGGTGCTAAACTTGCAGGAAGTTTGTTAAGAAATGGATTTGACTTAACAGTAAGAGATGTAGATCAAAATTTAACAGATCAATTTAAAAGTTCTGGTGCAAAAGTTGCAAACTCTGGAAAAGAACTTGCAAAACAAGTTGATCTTGTAATTACTTCTTTGCCATCTCTAAAAGTAAGCGCAGAAGTTATGGAAGCTGAAGATGGAGTACTTCAAGGCCTTTCTGAAAATAAAATCTGGCTTGAAATGAGTACTACTGATGAAGCTGAGGTAAAGAGAATTGGAGAAAAAGTAATTGCAAAAAATGCTATACCTTTAGATGGCCCTGTAAGTGGTGGTTGTCATAGAGCTGCAACTGGAAATATTGCAATTTTTGTAGGTGGTGAGAGAAAAGCATTTGAAAAAATTTTGCCTGTTTTAACAGTCATGGGAAGAAAAGTTTTACATACTGGTGAATTGGGTACAGCAAGTACTCTTAAAGTAATTACAAATTATTTAGCTTCAGTACATTTGGTTGCTTTAGGAGAAGCTTGGACAGTTGCTAAAAAATCTAATCTAGATCTTGAAAAAACATTCAAAGGAATAGCTGCATCATCAGGAAATTCATTTGTTCATGAAACAGAAAGTCAGGTAATCTTGAATGGTTCTTATAATATAAATTTTACAATGGATTTAGTTTTAAAAGATACAGGTTTATTTGATGATCTGGCTAAAAAATTAAATGCTCCACTAGAGATATCTCCAAAAATTGTTGAAATATTTAAAGATGGACAAAAAAAATATGGGTCTAGAGCTTGGTCTTCTATGATCGTAAAAAGGATGGAAGATTTAAATAATATTGATTTTAGAGCTAAAGGTTTTCCAGAGGAATTAGTTGATAATGAGCCCGAGGAAAAAGGATATGAAGTCTAAATAGTATGCTAAAATAAAATTATGTTAGATAAAAGAAAATTTTATATTGATGGTGAATGGGTAGATCCAATTAAGAGTAATGACTTTGATGTTATCAATCCATGTAATGAAGATCCATGCGCAGTAATTTCTCTAGGATCCACTGAAGATACAAATAGAGCTGTAAAAGCTGCAAAAACAGCATTTGAAACTTGGAAAGAAACCTCAAAAGAGGAACGAATTAAATTATTAGAAAAATTATTAATTATTTACAAAAAAAGATTTAATGAAATGGCAGAAGCTATTTCATTAGAAATGGGTGCTCCAATGGATTGGTCGAATGATGTTCAAACAGCATCAGGAAGAGATCATTTAGAAGATTTTATACTAAGACTTAAAAATTTTAACTTTGAAGAACATTTTGATGAAAAATCAAATAATCATATTTGTTATGAACCAATTGGAGTTTGTGGATTAATAACTCCTTGGAATTGGCCAATAAATCAAATTGCTCTTAAAGTTGCTCCGGCATTTGCAACTGGTTGCACAATGATTTTAAAACCCTCAGAAATTGCTCCTATATCGGGAATGTTGTTTGCTGAAATGATCCATGAAGCTGGTTTTCCTAAAGGAGTTTTTAATTTAGTAAATGGTGATGGAGCTGGAGTTGGAACAGACATTTCAAGTCATCCAGATATTGATATGGTTTCTTTTACTGGTTCAACAAGAGCTGGTAAATTAATTTCTAAAAATGCTGCTGATACAATTAAAAGAGTTTGTCTTGAGCTAGGTGGCAAAGGTGGAAATATTGTTTTTGCTGACAGTTATAAAGATGCAGTGAGAGATGGTATCAGAAATGTAATGAGTAATTCAGGTCAATCTTGTGATGCACCTACAAGAATGTTGGTTGAAAAATCTATTTATGAAAGAGCAGTAAAGGAAGCTGTTGATGAAGCAAACAAAATTAAAGTAGATCAAGCAACTAAAAAAGGAGATCACATTGGCCCTGTAATTTCAAAAGTTCAGTACGATAAAATTATAAATCTTATTGAAAGTGGAATTTCTGAGGGAGCAACTTTAGCTGCAGGAGGGCCAGAATTACCAAACGGTTTAAACAAAGGATATTTTATCAAACCAACTATTTTCACAGATGTTACTAACGAGATGAGAATTGCAAAGGAAGAAATCTTTGGGCCTGTTTTATCAATTATTCCATTTGATACTGAAGATGAAGCAGTGAAAATTGTAAACGATACTTCTTATGGTTTAGGAAATTATCTTCAAACCGATGATAAAGAAAAAGCACATAGAGTTGCAAAAAAATTAAGATCAGGATGTGTATATATAAACGGTAATGCAGCTGATGTTGGAACTCCTTTTGGTGGTTACAGACAATCTGGAAATGGTAGAGAAGGAGGAGTTTGGGGATTGGAAGAATTTTTAGAAGTAAAAAATGTTACAGGTTGGAAATAAATTTTAGAAGCATTGAACTTTATTGTTTTCACATACCTTTTTTAATTTATTTGGAAAATCAGTTATTATCCCATCAACTCCATACTTGATCATTCTTAACATTTCTCTCTCACTGTTTACTGTCCAAACATTTACACCCAGGCCTAAATCATGAGCCATTTCTACATTCTGTTTAGTGACATCTCTATAAAATGGACACCAAACATGGCCTCCTTGTTTTTTTACTATTTTGGGTATCTCAAAAACATTAAATTCTTCTTTAATATTAAGCCAAGGAGAATTTGGAAATACAGTCTTGGGTTTTGTTTTTAAATTAGTATGCAAACTAATATGACCTCTTAAAACATCTGGCATTTGTAGTTTACATTCTTTTAAAATTCTCCAGTCAAATGAGGATATTAAAATTTTTTCAAAATAATCGTAATTTAACAATGCTTTCTTAATAATACTGATCATATCTTTTGGACTTGGAGTTAAATTTTTCTCTTCGGGTGTTGATTTTATTTCTAAATTTATGAACATATTTTCTTTAGGATATTTTTTTATAAGATCAAATAACTCATCTAATTTGATGATCTTTTGATTTTTAATTGATTTCTGATCTTTAAATCTTTTTCCATAAGATGTTGTTTTGTCTAATGTGCCAATATCGTAGTTTAATAGTTCCTGGAAATTTAAATCATATATTTTAATTTTTTTATTTTTTATCCAATCTCCATTTTGATCTTTAGTGAAGTAAGGATTGAGATAAAAATCATGAGCAATTAATGGTATTTTATCTTTTGATATCAACACATCTGTTTCAAACGCAAAAAAATTATTATCAAAAATATATTTAAAACCTGACAAGGAATTTTCAGGCATATCACCTCTCGCACCTCTGTGACCATATATTTTTATGTAGTTTGGTTTTGAGAGTATCAAATCAATCAATCCTATTTTGATTTGTCGAGCTGAATAAATGTATTTTAGAATCTTCTATGTCTAATCCTATCTCCTCACCAGAAACATCTTTATCAAGAATACCAGGCACACTAACAACAACTACTTCATTAGAGGATTTTATTCTGCAATGTACAAGAGTGTTGGAACCTATCAATTCTATAAATTCTACGTTTACTTTAAATTTTCCATTTGTATTTATAGTTAAGTGCTCTGGCCTTATTCCAAAAAAAACTTCTCCTTGATGTGAAGAGTTTACATTTAATTTAAAGTCAGCAATTTTTACTTCACCGTCCTTAACTGTACCATTCAATATATTCATTGCCGGGCTTCCAATAAATTGTGCAGTAAATAATGTTTGTGGTTTTTGATAAACATCTAACGGTGTTCCAATATGTTCAACATTTCCTTCATTCATCACAATCATCTTGTCTGCTAGTGTCATTGCCTCTACCTGATCATGAGTAACATATAAAGAGGTTACATTTAATTTTCTTTGAAGTTTTTTAATTTCCAATCTCATTTGAACTCTCAATTTAGCATCTAAGTTTGATAAAGGTTCATCAAAGAGAAAGACATCTGGTTTTCTTACTATTGCTCTACCCATGGCAACCCTTTGCCTTTGACCACCTGATAATTGATTTGGTTTTCTTTCTAATAGTTTACTTAATTCTAAAATTTCAGCAGCTTCATTTACTCTTGAAATTATCTCATCTTTTGGTGTTTTTTGAATTTTTAAGCCATATGACATGTTTTCAAAAACCGTCATATGTGGATAGAGAGCATAATTTTGAAATACCATTGCAATGTTTCTTTCCATTGGCTCAAGATCATTCATTCTTTTTTCATTAATTATTATTTCCCCACTGTTGATCTCTTCAAGACCAGCAATCATTCTTAATAGAGTTGATTTCCCGCATCCTGATGGCCCAACTATAACTATCAATTCTCCATCTTTAATATCAGCACTTAAATCATGAATGACATTATTCTTCCCATATGATTTTTTTATATTTTGTAAATTTATCTTAGCCATATCTTTTATTTTTCACTTTCTAGTAAACCTTTAACAAAAAATCTTTGCATAGTTATAACTATTAAAACTGGAGGTACCATTGCCAGAATTGAGGTTGCCATGATTGTTGGCCAATGACCAAAGTCGTCACCACCTGGTATCATTTGATTAATACCCATCACAATCGTATTCATATTTGGATCAGTTGTCATCAATAGAGGCCATAAATACTGGTTCCATCCATATATAAATAAAATAACAAATAAAGCTGCAATATTTGTTCTACTTATAGGTACTAATATATCTATGAAAAATTTCATAGGTTTCGCTCCATCCATTCTAGCGGCTTCAACCATCTCGTTTGGTATGGTCATAAAAAATTGTCTAAATAAAAAAGTCGCTGTAGCTGATGCTATTAATGGAAATATTAATCCTGCATAACTATTTAATAGATTCAATTTCGCTGCAATCTCATACGTAGGCACGATCCTTACTTCTACAGGTAGCATCAATGTTAAAAAAATTAACCAAAAGAAAAATTTTCTCCCAGGAAATCTAAAATAAACTATTGCAAATGCTGAGAGTAAAGAAATTGTAATTTTTCCTATAGTAATTCCAAGCGCCATTACCGCTGAATTAAACAACATTCTTAAAACTGGAATATTTTTTTCATATCCTTCTGCTGATTTCTCAGTTAAAGCATAGGTATAATTTTCAATAAAATGAGACCCAGGTAAAAGTGGGAGTGGTGGCTGAATGATATCCTGTTGAGTGACTGTCGAAGCAACAAAAGTTAGCCAAACTGGAAAGAAAATAAAAGCAATTCCTATAATCAAACCTAGGTGAGACATGAAATATCCTTTTTTATTTCTTTCAATCATCAGTAATGAACTTTTCTTTCTATGTATTTAAACTGAATAACAGTTAACAAACCAACAACTACTAATAAGATAACAGATTGTGCTGCACTAGATCCTAAATCTTGACCAACAAAACCATCTGAATAGACTTTATAAACTAAAGTTGTGGTTGATTGTTCGGGTCCCCCAGATGTAATTGTGTGAATTACACCAAATGTTTCAAAAAAGGCATAAACGATGTTAACAACTAATAAAAAAAACGTAATTGGTGATAACAAAGGAAACACTATTGTTCTAAATCTTTTCCAAAAACTTGCTCCATCAATTGCTGCTGCTTCTATGATTGATTTTGGAATTGCCTGTAATCCTGCAAGAAAGAATAGAAAATTATAGCTTATTCTTCCCCATGTCGAAGCTAATACAACTAATCCCATTGCTTCTTCACTATTTAAAGCATGGTTCCAATCGTAACCTAATAAACCTAAATACCAAGAGACAACACCAACTCTACTTGAAAATAAAAACATCCACAACACACCTGCAACAGCAGGAGCTACTGCGTATGGCCAAATTAAAAGTGTTTTATAAACTCCAGCACCTTTAAAAATTCTATCAGCTAATAATGCAAAATATAAACCAAGTCCCATTGATAGAACAGAGACACTTGTGGAAAAGAAAATTGTAGTTACAAAACTTGATAAATAATAACTGTCACCAAATAAAAATAAAAAATTTTCTAACCCAACAAATTCTGAACTTAATCCAAATGGATCAGGTAGATACAATGAATTTGAAATAGCTTGTCCCGCAGGATAGAAAAAAAATATTATAGAAATTATTAATTGTGGTGAAATTAATAAAATGGGTAACAACCATCCTCTAAAAAAAACTTTTTTTTCCATATGAAAAATCTGGGGGTTGGATAACCCCCAGATAGATTAAACTATTTACTTATTAGCTTTTTCAAATCTTCTTAAAAGAGCATCTCCTCTTTTAACAGCACTATCCATAGCTACTTGAGCTGATTTGCTACCAGTCCAAATTGCTTCTAACTCTTCATCGATAATACCTCTGATTTGATCAAAAGAACCAAGTCTCAAACCTTTTGAGTTATCTGTTGGTGCTTTTGCCATCATTTGTTTTCCAGCAATATCCGTACCAGGATTTGCATTGTAAAAACCATCTGCAGCTGTCTTTTCACTTGCTGCAATTGTGATTGGCAAATAACCAGTATCTTGGTGCCATTTAGCTTGGATATCAGTTCCTGATAGGAAATTAATAAAAGCTGCTACACCTTTATACTCGTCTGCAGAGTGACCAGACATTACCCATAATGATGATCCTCCAATGATAGTATTCTGAGGAGCTTTTGTTCCTGCATGATAAGGCAAAGGTCTGATTTCAAAATCAAATTGAGCTTCTTTTTTTATACCAGCATATCCAGCAGAACTTTCTGTAAAGAACATACACTCACCTGCTCTAAAGTTTGCTCCACCTTCGTTTCTTCTTCCAGCATAAAAGAATTTACCCTCTTTAGCCCAGTTACCCATCATTTCTAAATGCTTAACGTGTAATGCACTATTGAAAGATAGAGATGTGTCTAAACCTGCAAATCCATTTGCTTTACTTGCAAAAGCAACATTATGGTAAGCAGAAAAGTTTTCTAAATGTATCCAACTTTGCCAAGCAGTAGTAAGACCACAAGAAGTTCCTGCTGACTTTGCTTTATCAAGTGCCATACCAACATCTGACCAAGTAGCAAGACTCATGTTTGGATCTAATCCAGCTTTTTTCATCAAATCTCTGTTAACCCATAAAACTGGAGTTGAAGAGTTGTACGGTAATGAAAGCATTTTACCATCTGTTGTAGTGTAATAACCTTTAACAGGTGGAATGTATGCATCAGGATTAAAACCTAAGCCAGACTCAGCCATTACTTCGTAAACTGGTTTGATTGCACCTTTTGCAGCCATCATAGTTGCAGTTCCAACTTCAAAAACCATAAGTAAATGTGGTTGTTGCTTTGCTCTGAATGCAGCAATACCAGCATTTAAAGTCTCTGAGTAATTACCTTTTCTAGTATGAATTACTTCATAATTATTTTGACTTGCATTAAATTTTTGAACTTGCTCGTCCAAAAGTTCTCCTAGTCTTCCACCAAATGCATGCCACCACTCAATTTGAGTTTTTGCAAACACAGAAGTAGTAGAAAGCATTAGGAAAATACTAAATTGAATAAATATTTTTTTGATATTCATTTTTTCCCTCTCGTTGTTTTTTTATAAAGACTACAAAAAAATTTTAAAGAATTCCAAAATTTATTTAGAGTTATCCAGTGTGTGGCAAATTTTAATTTTAATTTCTACTTCAGGTTTAATTGCTCTTTAAATATTTTAATCTTCCTATAATTTCATCACGATCCATGTAATATCCTTGGAGATGTCTGTGACCAGAATTTGGATCAAATTCAGTTCTCCCATGAAGCAATCTTCTATTGTTGAAAGTAAATATATCTCCTGGCCCTAATCTAAATTTAATTTGAAATTTATCATCGTGTAATAAATTTCCAAATCGATGATGAGCCTTATAAACTTTGTCCATTAAATCAGGATGGCAATCTAAGGCATCCATAGTTGCAACACTAAATCTAATGTCGTGATAATCATTATCTTTAGTTAAAGAAATTGCTGGCGCATAATAACTTCTTACTGACTCTTGTGTATAATCCATATCTCGAAATTTGAGGTGAACATTAACTAGTGTATCAAAGATTTCCTTTTCATTTTTTCTTAAATAATCTGCAACTGCAAATCCATCTACAGCTGAAGAATCTCCACCATTTGCAGAATTAACCAGGCAGTGAAGGAATTGATAACCTGGAGGTGTTTCAAACCAAGGTAAATCCATATGATTTCTCAAAGCATGTGCTGTATAAGCAGAATTGTTTGGTTTTGGAATATTAATTACCTCAAATGGAGTTTTAAAAAAAGTTTCTCTAGTATGACTAATTCTATTTAAAACTTTAAATCCAGAGTTCTCATCTGTCGGTGCATTTTTTACAATTGCAATTCCAGTATGATGCAAAAGTTCCAACCATTTAATTAAGCCTTCATCTGAATTAACGATTTCATCATGATCAATTTCTACAGATTTTAAATGATCTTGAAGAGAATTATCCCAAAGCTTGTAGGGTGATTTGTATTCCAAATTGTTTTTAATTGTATAACAATTATCTCTCAGCCATTTTTGATCATAATAACTAACATGATCTCCCTCACTCCACTCAATTTGGAGTTTACCATCATTGTTTAAAGAAAATTTTTTAGGATTTATATCTTTAGATACTTTGAGAATGTTAAACATTCTATGACGAGAATCTTTATCGTGTGCTGTAGGACAATTATCTCTTAACCACAAATAATTAAACTTACTTTTTTTTCCATCACTCCAATCAACTTCTAAATTAGTAGAATTTTTAGTTATATTTTCAATTTTATAATTTTGTTCCATCAACTTTTATAATTTGAATTTTCACGATCTAATTTTCTTAATAATGCAGCCCACTCTGTTTTTCCATCATAATTATAATCATCTGAACTACTCATATTATCCCAAAAATAAGCAGCTTTTTGTTTGTCTATTTCATGTTTATTTAATCCCATAGATAAATTTTTAACTTGAACAGTACATGCTTGTTCTAAATAATATGCTCTAAAAAAAGCTTCTGCAGCAGTTTTACCTACAGTATAGTATCCATGATTTCTTGTAATTAAAATATCATGCTTCCCTATAAGGTTTTCAAATTTTTTTCCAAAATCTTTATCCTCAACAAATTCGTAATCGATATATCCAATTAAATGATTTAAATAGACTGCTGCTTGTGAAAGATGCATCAAACCTTCTTTAGTTCCTCCAACTGCCATAACATCATTAGCATGTCCGTGAACATAAAAGTTAACATCAGAACGTGAATTAAAAATCCATTGTGCAAGATTGATACAACCATCATTTAACCATGGTCCATCTGAATTTATTTTTTTACCATCTTTATCAATCTTTACTAAAGATGATGCTGTAATCTCTTCATAAAACATTCCATAAGGATGAACAAAAGAACAATCTTTATCTTCAGCTGATCTAGCTCCAGCACATTGATTAGCTAAATCTGTCATCCCATACATGTGTAAAATTCTATAAAGAGCAGATAGTTCGCATCGAATATCTTGGTCTGATTTGGTCATAAATTAAATGATTATTTAAATGACTAACAAAATCAAACAAAATCGAATTTATAAAAATCAATTATCAGTTGTATAGAAATTGTTTTACATTATGCTCTATGAACTGTTAGAACTTAATTGATGTCAAAAATCGAAATCAACAACGTATATAAGATCTTTGGTAATAATCCAAAATCAGTGCTTCCAATGGTCAAGGAAGGTTCAACTAAAGATGAAATATTAGAAAAAACTGGGCACACAGTTGGATTAGATAATGTTTCTCTTAAAATTGAAGAAGGTGAAACGTTTGTTTGCATGGGTCTTTCGGGCTCAGGAAAATCTACATTAATTAGACATTTAAATAGACTTATAGATCCAACTGATGGTGAAATTTTGGTTGAGGGCACAAATGTGATGTCGCTTGATAAAGAAAAACTAATTGAGTTTAGAAGACACAAAATGAGTATGGTCTTCCAGAGGTTTGGTTTATTCCCGCACAAAACAGTCTTGCAAAATGTTGGATATGGTTTGGAAATGCAAGGTAAGTCCGAAGATGAGAGAAATAAAATCTCAATGGAAAAAATTGATGCTGTTGGATTAAATGGATTTGAAAATCAATATCCAAATCAATTATCTGGAGGAATGCAACAGCGAGTTGGTTTGGCAAGAGCATTAGCAACAGATACGGATATAATGTTGATGGATGAAGCTTTTAGTGCTCTAGATCCACTAATAAGAAGTGATATGCAAAAACAACTTATTGATCTTCAATCAGAATTAAAAAAAACAATTGTATTTATTACTCATGATCTTGATGAGTCATTGAGATTAGGTGACCATATTGGAATTTTAAATTCAGGAAAATTAGTACAAGTTGGAACGCCAGAAGAAATTATAATGAATCCTGCAGATGATTACGTAAAAGCTTTTGTTAAAGATGTGAATAGAGCAAAAGTAATCAAAGCAAAAATAATTATGAAAAATTTAAATGATTCTGAAAATATAGATAAATCAAACGTTATTAAAGTAAATGAAGATCAATTTATTGAAGAATTTTTACCTCAAATAGTTTGTTCAGACTCAAATTGTGAAGTAGTTGATAAGAACGGTAATATTAAGGGTTATATTACTAATCAAGAATTACAGTCTTCTTTAACTAAATCTTAAAATAATATTATTTAGCAAATCTTTTATATTTTGGAAGTTTGTCATTGATTTGATAAAAATCTGACTTTGAACCTACAAATATATTTCTAAAAGTTTTTAGTTTTGTTTTACCATCAAACATTCCTGCGGAAATTGAAACATTGTCAGATTTATCAACTTTAAAAAATATACTTGCCCCACATTTATTGCAAAAACCTCTCTTGGAATTCTTAGATGACTTGAACCACTTTAAAGTAGTTTTGTTTAAAAATTTAAGTTCTTTGTCTTTAATATTTGTATAGGCTCCAAATACACCATGAGTTTTTCTGCATTGCACACAATGGCAATTAGATACACTTCTTAGTTTATTAAGTGTTTTAAACTTTACACCTTTGCATAAACAACTGGCTGTTAATACTTTTTTCATAAAAGATTTATTATATGATATTAATATTAAATTAAAAAATTAAATGTCAGTTTTTCTTAAAAGCTTCAATATCAAAAAGAACTGGGTTGATTATAACAATCATATGAACATGGCTTATTATGTTTTGATATTTGATGAAGCATGGGAAGTAGCACTTGAAAAATTTAAAATGGGAGCAGATGCAGCAAAAAATCTAAATAGAAGCACTATGGTTGTTGAGACAAACACTAAATATCTTAATGAGGTCAAAGAAGGAGAATCCGTTGATATAAACCTTACTTATTTTGACCATGATAAAAAAAGATTGCACTTAAAAATGGAAATGATTGCAAAAGAGACAAGAAAAATCTCGGCATCAATGGAATGGATATCTCTATATATTGATCTCAGCAAAAGAAAGGTAACAGAATTCGAAGAAGAAAAGTTGAAGTTGATGGCTGCTTTTATAAAGGAAAATGAAGCTGAATTTTCAAGTGAAAATCTTTTGTTCTCTTCAAAACTGAAAAAATAATTAAATATTATTCATTATCTTATTTTGGTATAGGTGCGAAATGAGTACAGATAATAACTCTAAAGGAATTGTTCTTATTATTATTGCAATGACTTTATTTGCAATGCAGGACTCATTAATAAAATTTATATTTGAAAAAGCAGCATTATATGAAATTTTTTTTGGCAGATACTTTGTTGCTGCAATTTTACTGTTTTGCTACATCAAATTTAAAAAGCAAAAGGTTAGTTTAAAAACGCATTATCCAATATTAACTTTGGTAAGAGTAATTTTACATTTTTTAGCTTTTTCTGCATTTTTTATTTCTCTAACTTACATGCCATTAGCAACAGCTAATGCACTTTTTTTCTCCTGCCCTTTTTTTGTATCAATCTTTGCTAAATTTTTTTTAAAAGAATTTATTGGAATTAGAAGATGGTCTGCAATTGTATTTGGTTTTATTGGTGTGTTTATAGTTTTAGATCCAAATTTTTCAGATTTTGAATACAAAAGTCTACTTCCTGTCGGATGTGCATTTTTTTATGCAGCCTCTATGACAATTACAAAATATACCTCCGACAAAGATGATGTAAATACTCAACTATTTTATTTCTATTTAATTGCGCTCATATTATGTGGAGCTATTTATCTGTTTATGGGCAATGGTCAGTTTAACAATTCTAATTTTGATCCAACAACACAATTTATTTTTAGAGAATGGTTTTCTAACTTTGATTACACATGGAAATTTATATTATTTTTTGGTGTAGCAGCATCAATTGCTTTTCTTTGTATATTTTCTGCATACATAGTTGCATCTCCATCAGTTGTTTCTTTATTTGAATACTCTCTAATTATAATGTCGATGATACCAGGATATTTCCTATTTAACGAGATTCCATCTGGAAGAACATTTCTAGGTGTTGCGTGTATAATAGCAGCTGGAATATACATATATTTGAGAGAGAAAGTCAGAGAGCAATACATTGCAACAGAAACACCTGTTAGAAGATGACGAAAAATTATATACCCACAATTAACATATCATCACTTATCAAAAATAATTTTGAGACCCGGAGTGCGTTAAAAACAATTAAAGAAATTGAGAAAGCTTGTGTAAATATAGGTTTTTTTCAAGTGACTGGACATGGTCTTAATTTAAAAGAAATTAATAAAATATGTGGAATAGGAAACAAGTTCTTCAATTTGTCAGACGATAAAAAAAGAAAATTATCACCAAAAAAATGGAATAAAAAAAATAATAATCTTTACAGAGGTTACTTTCCAAATGATGTAAATGGAAAGGAGGGTTTGGATATAGGAGATTTAAAAATTACTAAGAAATATTCTTCAAAAACCAGAAACCAATACATTGAATATTTAGATCTTAATAAATGTTTTAACAAAACTTCTATTGAGGCCTTGAATAAATATTTTGAAAATATTTACAATTTAAGTGAAACTTTGTTTAAAAGTGTAATAAAATTAAATAAACTTGATCCAAATATTTCAAACAAAGCTTTTTCAAGGTTAAAAACTTTAAGTACTTTAAGATTTAATTATTATCCAAATCAAACAAGGCCAGTGGAGATATCAAAACAAGATGGAGTTGCACTTGGATGTGAAACGCATGTAGATAGTGGAATATTTACAGTTCTATACCAAGATAAAAAAGGTGGTCTTCAAGTACAGAATAGAAAAACGAAAAAATGGTATGATGTACTATTTAATAAAAAAGCTTTAGTAGTAAATACAGGAAAGGCTTTAGAGTTTTTAAGTCAAGGTAAATTTAAAGCTACAAATCACAGAGTACTATGGAATAAAAGCAAGAGACTTTCCGTTCCATTCTTCTTTGAGCCCTCTTATGACTTTAAAATGAATAAATCTTTCCTTAATTCAAAAAAATATTCTAACACAGGTCAGATTTACGAAAAATTTCTAAATCAATCTTTAAAAAAATTTATCGAATACCAGCGTTAAAATAATTTAAGTCGTTGAAAATTTATTATTACATTTTATAAACAATTTAGTTTGATGTCTAAAGTATTTGATTTATTTATAATAGGTGGTGGTATAAATGGAGCTGGTATCGCAAGAGATGCTTCTGGAAGAGGTTTGTCTGTATGTTTAGCAGATAAAGGAGAAATAGGAGGCGCAACTTCTTCTTGGTCAACAAAATTAATTCATGGTGGTCTTCGTTATCTAGAAAATTACGAATTTAAATTAGTAAGAGAGTCTCTTAAAGAAAGAGAAATTGTTTACAAAATTGCAAAACACATTTCAAAGCCAATTCCATTTATTATCCCTCATACTGATAAAATTAGACCAGCATGGTTAATTAAATTTGGTTTGCTTTTGTATGATAATTTGGGTGGGAAAACTAGCATTCCAAAATCAAGAACATTAGATCTTAATAAAAAATTTCCTTATATTCTTAAAGAGAAATACAAAACTGGTTTTCAATATTACGATATTCAAATTGATGATAAAAAATTAACAAAACTAAATGCTAAAGATGCAAAAAGAAATAAAGCCAAAATACTAGAATACAATAAAGTTAAAAAAGCTGAAATTATTAATAATGAATGGGTCATTAGTCTTCAAAATAGAAAAAAAATAAAATCGAAAGTTTTAATCAATGCATCTGGACCATGGATAAATGAAACTTTGCATAAAAATATAAAAATAAAATCTAAAAATAAAATAAGATTAGTTAAAGGAAGTCACATCATTACTAAGAAATTATACAAAGAAGATGTTGCATTTACATTTCAAAATACAGATAAAAGAATAATTTTTGTAATTCCCTATAAAAAGAAATTTTCATTAATTGGAACAACTGAGGTGGAAGTTAAATCGCCAGAAAATACTGTAATATCAAAACAAGAAACTCAATACTTAATTCGGTCCGTGAATAATTATTTAAAAAAACAAATTAGCAAAAAAGATATAGTTGATACTTATTCAGGAATAAGACCTCTAATAGAGGATTTTAAAGAGGCCTCAAAAGTTACAAGAGATTATGTTTTTGATTTACAAATTGTAAAAAAATTGCCACTTTTAAACATTTATGGAGGAAAACTTACTACATACAGAAAGTTATCTGAGAAAGTCCTATTAGATCTTAAAAAGTTTTTACCCAAAACAAAAAAAGGCCCATGGACAGATAAAAAGAAGCTTTTTTAGATTTCCACTGCTATTAAAAAGTGATATCGTTATTTTATAAAGCGATACATAACTCGTCGTTAAAATCAAAGATTTACGAAAGTGGGATCGGTCGTCTTTAAATTAATTTTTAAAGGAGGCTTTATGAACTTTGGATATTTTTGTAATACTACCAACTGGGACAAGAAACCTTATACTCAGCTTTTAGACGAAGCTAGAGAAATCACAGAATATTGCGACCAAAATAATTGGAATTCTATTTGGTACACAGAACATCATTTTAATCATGAGGGGATGGAGTCCTGTACTAATCCTTTAATGATGTGTACAGATGCTGCGGCCAGAACTAAAAATATTCGTTTAGGGCAAGCATGTAACGTAATCACATTTCATAATCCAATAAGACTTGCTGAAGATATCGCTACACTAGACCAAATGTCTAAAGGTAGAGTTGAGGTCGGTATTGGTAGAGGTGTTTACGGTAGAGAAGCAATCAATATGAATAAAGAAGCTGACCTAAAAGATCAGGCAAAAAATTTTAGACTTTTTTCGGAAACATTAGAAATAATGAAAAAAGCATGGTCTGAAGCCTTTTTCTCTCATCAAGGAGAATTTTATACTTATCCATCTCCTAATTTTATTTGGCAACACGACATGAGTCCTCCCAAAGAAAATGTTGTGGATTTAAAAACAAACGAATTAAAACAAATATCAGTATTGCCAAAACCTTATCAGAAACCATTTCCACCAATATCACAAGTAGTTGATGGAGAAAGATCAATTCAGTGGGCAGCAGAAAATGGACTTAATACAATTATGTGGATCCCAACTGTAAAAGCTTTGAAAAAAAGATTTGAAATTTTTAAAGAAGCAAAATCTAAAGCTGAAAACAGAGATGTTCCTTTAGGTGAAGGTATAAGTTTAGTTAGAGACATGTTTGTTGCAGAAACTATGGAAGAAGCAGAAAAAATGGCTGGAGAACATATTGTAAATTATATGAGATGGGTCTGCCATTGGAGGGGGTTAGGAAACCATATGGACCCAGATGAAAAATTACCTGAGACTAAAAATAAATTAGATTTATTAAATTATGAATTTCTTCATAAAAGAAATCTTTTATTTGGAACACCTGAGTTTGTAATAGAAAAAATAAACGAACTTCAGCAAGAATTAAATCTTCAAAATTTACAAGTTTGGTCTAACTTTCCTGGTATCAAACATGAAGACTGTATGAGAAGCATCAAATTATTTACAGAAGAGGTAATTCCAAATATAAAACCTATTAATTCTAATATACAAAAGGTGAGTTAACACATGGAGCTAAAACTTAGAAAATTTGCAAAGTTTGTAGATAAAACTTTTATTGAAGGTGGAAAAAAAGCAAATGAACCTGTTTTGTTAGTTTCTGTTGCAGCTGTTATAGAAAATCCTTGGGCTGGAAAAGGTTTTGTAGAAGATTTAAAACCAGAAATATTAGATCTTGCACCTCAATTAGGAGACATCTTGGTACCAGAATTAACCAAAGAAATTGGATCAGGTGAAAAAATTTTAGCCTACGGTAAGGCGGCGATGGTAGGATTAAATGGTGAAATAGAACACGCCTCTGCATTTATTCATACTCTTAGATTTGGAAATAAATTTAGAGACGCTGTCGGTGGAACTTCTTATTTAAGCTTTACAAATACTAGAGGTCCTGCAGGAGCAAAAATTTCAATTCCAATGATGCATAAAACTGATGCTGGATTAAGACCTTTTTATTTAACCCATGAATTTACAATTCATGATGCGCCTAATGAAGATGAAATAGTTGTTGCTATAGGTGGGGCTCCAACGGGAAGAGCTCATGCAAGAACTGGTGATCGATATCAAGATATGAAAGAGATGGGCATTGATAATTAATTGATGTCTTATAATTTTGATACTAATCAAAATCATTATTATTTTAATAATAAAAATTCTTTACCTTTGATCTTTATTCATGGTGTGGGCTTAAATCAAAAAATGTGGAAACCTCAAATCGAATTTTTTAGGAAAAATTCCTTTGTAACTTACGATTTGTTAGGACATGGAAAAACCCCTTTTGATAAGCAAGAGTTAACAATGGAAGATTTTACTGACCAGTTGCTAGGTTTGGTAAAAAACTTAAAAATAGAAAAATTTGATTTAATTGGTTTTTCTATCGGATCGTTAATAGCAATAGAATTTGCATCAAAATTTGAAAATTATTTAAATTCCTTAACATTGATTTCCACTACATACAAAAGGACAGATTTGGAAAGACAAAATGTTGTTGATAGGGTCAATTTAGCAAAAAAAAATATGCCTATTTCTCAAATGGCAATGAAGAGATGGTTTTCAGATAAGTACCTTGAACAAAATCCTGAATTATATGACGAGTTTATGAAAACTCTTAACAAAAAGGGAAACGACCAAGAAAATTTTATAAAAGCTTATGAGTTATTTGCGAATTACAAAGATAATCTTGAAAATGTAAAAAATATTAAAACTAATACATTAATAATTACAGGCTCAGATGATCCAGGATCCACGCCCGATATGTCTAAAAATTTAAATAAAGATATTCAAAACTCAACATATATTGAAATTAAAAACGGAAAGCATTTGTGTACTATTGAATATGCAGACGAAGTAAATAATGCAATAATGAAACATATAAATAATGTCTAAATTAAAAAAATATCAAATGTTTATAGATGGTCAGTGGGTAGACTCTGATACAAAAAAAACTTTTGAAACTTTAAATCCAGAAGATAATAAGCCATGGGCTGTAGTTCCGGAAGCTAGTGCAAACGATGTAGACAGAGCTGTAAAAGCTGCGCAAAAAGCTTTTGAAAGTGAATGGCCAAAAATGCTTGCAAGAGATAGGGCAAAATTTTTAAGAGCTATTGGAAACAAGTTGAGAGAAAATTCTGAATTGCTAGGTAAAATTGAAACAATTGATACAGGAAAATTGTACAGAGAAACTTATCAACAAGCAAAATACATTGCTGAATATTATGATTATTACGCAGGATTAGCCGACAAAGTTGAGGGAACAGTTCTTCCAATAGATAAACCAAATATTCAAGCAATCACAACTAGAATTCCAATAGGAGTTATTGCAGCTATCATTCCTTGGAATTCTCAAATGTTTTTAACTGCAACAAAAGTTGCCCCTGCTTTGGCTATGGGTAATACAGTAGTAATCAAATGTTCTGAATTAGCACCAGCAACAATGTTTGAATTTGCAAAACTTGTTGAGGAAACTGGAATACCTAAAGGTGTAATTAATGTAGTTTCTGGTTTTGGAGATCCATGTGGTAAAGCTTTGACTACTCATAACTTAGTTGAGAAAGTTGCTTTTACTGGAGGACCTGAAACAGCAAGACATATAATTAGAAATTCTGCTGAAAATTTATCTGAAGTAAGTTTAGAGTTAGGAGGAAAAAGTCCTGTTGCAGTCTTTGATGATGCTAAACAAGAAAATGCTATTAATGGAATTACTGCTGGAATATTTGGAGCTAGCGGTCAAAGTTGTATAGCAGGTTCAAGATTATATTTGCAAAAAGGAATTTATAACGAATTTTTAGACAAGTTAGCAGCTAGAGCAGAAAAAATTAAAATTGGTGCACCAATGGACTCTGATACTGAGATGGGTCCATTAAGTAACTTTAAACAATTAGAGGTAATAGAAAAAAATATCAAATTAACTGTTGAACAAGGTGGTAAAATTAAATGTGGTGGTAAAAGACATTCTTTTTCAAATGAAGGTTATTATTTTCCTCCAACTATTATTGAATGTGAAAATCATAACTTACCAGTGGCTGAAAATGAATTATTTGGACCTGTTTTATCAGTTATGAAATTTGATACTGAAGAAGAAGTGATAAAATTAATGAATGATAATCAATATGGTCTCTCTTCAGGCGTATACACTAGTGATCTTGCAAGAGGGATGAGGGTATCCAATGCTATCAGAGCAGGAATTACTTTTGTAAACACTTACAGATTAATTTCACCGTCAGCTCCATTTGGAGGTATCAAGGATAGTGGATACGGTAAAGAGGCAGGAATTGACTCAATTAAAGATTACACAAGAGTAAAAACTACTTGGTTCTACACATCAGATGAACCATCTTTAGACCCATTCTCTATCAGATAATAGTTTAAAATAAGCCAATTTTGTCATTGAATATTCAGATTATTCATACTTAAATTAGATTTTATAAATTGTTAACAATAAAGAGGAAGATAATGAGAAAACTATTTATCGCTGCATTTATGTTTGTATCAAGCTTTGGTTCAAACGTTATGGCAGACGGACATTCGATCAAAATGGGAATCATTTTAGGATTTACAGGTCCTATTGAATCTCTTACTCCAGCTATGGCTGCATCTGCAGAGCTTGCATTTAAAGAAGCTTCAGATTCAGGCTCATTACTTGGTGGAAAAAAAATTGAAGCAATGAGAGCAGACTCAACTTGTGTTGACTCAGCAGCAGCAACAGCAGCAGCTGAAGGTTTAATTTCAGGTGGTGTAGCTGCAATTATGGGAGCTGACTGTTCTGGTGTAACAGGTGCTATTGCAACAAATGTTGCTGTACCAAACGGTGTAGTAATGATTTCACCTTCAGCAACTTCTCCAGGATTAACTACTCTAGATGATAATGGATATTTCTTTAGAACTGCTCCATCAGATGCTAGAGGTGGTCAAATCTTAGCTGACATTACTAAAGACAGAAAAGTAAAAAGTGTTGCAATCACTTATACTAACAATGACTATGGAAAAGGTTTAGCTGACGTTTACAAAGCAGCAGTTGAAGCTCATGGTATTAAAGTTACAACTGTAACTGCTCATGAAGATGGTAAAGCAGATTACTCATCAGAAGTAGCAACTCTTGCTTCTGCTGGTGGTGATGCTGTAGCAGTTATTGGTTATCTTGACCAAGGAGGAAAAGGAATTATTCAGGCATCTTTAGACTCTGGTGCATTTGATACTTTCGTTTTATCAGATGGTATGATTGGTCAATCATTAGTTGATGCATTTGGTAAAGACTTAAGCAAATCATTTGGATCTCTACCAGGTTCTACTGGTAAAGGTGCTGGTGTATTTGCAGAAGTTGCAAAAGCTGGTGGTATAGATTCATCTGGTCCTTACACTGGAGAGTCTTACGATGCAGCTGCTTTAATCGTTCTTGCAATGCAAGCAGGTAATTCTGCTGACAGAGCATCTATTGCAAAAAATGTAATGGATGTTGCTAACGCTCCTGGTACTAAAATCTACCCAGGTGAATTAAAGAAAGGTTTAGACTTACTAGCAAAAGGTAAAAAGATAAATTACGAAGGTGCTACTGGAGTATCTTTTACTGAAGTTGGTGAAGCTGAAGGTTCTTTCTTAGAGCAAGAAGTTAAAGGCGGAAAATTCAAAACTAAAAAACAAAGATAATTTTTTATATTAATTCAAAACACCCCAGTAATTTAATTACTGGGGTGTTTTTTTTAAATCAGCTCTTATTGTAGAAAGAGCTATTATAATAAGAAAAATCAAACATATTAAATTCATAGTTTTCCAGCTAGTTAAGCTTAGAAATACCCCAGCAGACAAACTTGCTGCTGCTTGAATAGTGTAAACGATAAAATCATTATACCCTTGAGCTCTAAATTTTTCCTCTTCTCTGTAACACAAAACAAGTAAGCTTGTTCCTGAAATAAACAAAAAATTCCATCCTAGACCTAGAAAGATAAGAGCAATCAAATAATTAATAAAGTTTTGTTCAAATAAACTGGTAATTATTGTGACTAAAAACAATAAAACTCCCATATACATAATTTTACTATGACCAAACCTTTTAATTAAATTTCCAGTAACTAGTGAAGGTAAAAACATTGCTGCTATATGAAGCTGAATAACAAATCCAGTCTTGGACAAACTTATTTTCTCCATCAAGTGCATACTTATAGGTGTGGCTGTCATTAAAAAAGTCATTACAGCATAGGCGAAAGCTGAAGCTACAAGTGCCTGTAGAAATCTTGGTTGTGACATAAGTTCTAAAAAACTTCTTCCAGTTTTATATTGATTGTTTGATGTTTTTTTTGTTTCATGAAAAAAAAATAAAAATATTGTTGATGAAATAGATAATGCCGCAAGAGCAAGATAAGAACCTGCGTACATATGATCTGAAATAAATCCTTTCGAAATGTTCGCAATATTTGGGCCAATAAACGCCGAACCTATTCCTGCTAATAAAATGATAGAAATTGCTTTTGGAGCATAATCCTTATCTACAACCTCGACTGCTGCAAAACGGTATTGATGACTGAAAGCTATTCCTCCGCCAATTAAAAAGCATCCTAAATTATACAAGACAAAGCTTTCTATAATTATTGAATATGCAGTTAAAAGAGATGCAAAACATGTACCTATTGATGCATAAATAAATCCTAATTTTCTTCCAATCAAACTCATTAGCTTTGCAGCAAAAAAAGCAAATAACGCAATTCCAACAACTGACAAAGCCATTGGAAGAGTGGCTAAAGATTTTATTGGACTAAATTTCGAACCAATTATACCGCTTAAAAAAACTGTGACTGGTGCGGCTGTAAAAGCAAAAATCTGACTAAAAATAAGTAACCAAAGATTTTTATTCATTAAAAGAATAAGTACTTGTCAGCCATATACAAAGCCCAAGCAGCGGCAGCACCTAATATAATATATTTCATTTGGTTTACTTTATTTCTATTTTTTCTGGAAGTATACCTTTAGGTCGATACCTCATTATAAACAACAATCCTAATCCCATCAGCAAAAATCTGAAATAAGGAACACTTTCAATAAGATGTGCTTTGATAGCATTTGTTTCAGGAATACCTGCAGTAAAGAAGTTGATTAAAAACATTGAAATTGGTGCTGCTTCAATCCATAAAAACCATACAACAAAGCCACCTAAAATTGCACCAAAGTTATTTCCACTTCCTCCAACGATGACCATTACCCAAATTAAGAATGTATATCTCATTGGTCTATAACTTCCTGGTGTAAATAATCCATCCTGTGTTACTAGCATTGCTCCGGCAATTCCAACAATTGCTGAACCTAAAACAAATATTAACAAATGTTGTTTCACAACATTTTTGCCCATGGCATTTGCTGCTTCTTCATTATCTCTTATAGCTCTCATCATTCTTCCCCACGGAGAATAAAGAGCTTTCTGAGTAAGAATTAAAAGTATTATAACGACAACCAAGAATAAACCTGAGTAACAAAGTTTAACAAATATTGAGGAGCCTTCTATTACAAATTGATTTAAAGCTGCTTGTCTTTCGGATAAATCAGTAATTAGATCTAACTTACTAGATTTAAATTTTTCTACTAAATTTATAAACCAATCTGTGGTCTGCAGATCGACTTCATATGGAGCAGGTCTCTTTAAGCCAATTACATTTTTAACACCTCTAGTCAACCAGTCTTCGTGCTTAATTATTGCTATTACAATTTCTGAAATCAATAGTGTTGCAATTGCTAGATAATCAGCTCGTAAACCTAAAGCAACTTTTCCAACTATAAAGGCTAAACCTCCAGCAAATAATGCACCTACGATCCAGGAGAAAATGATAGGTAAACCAAACCCACCGAGAAAACCAGTAGTTGCAGGATTTACAGCTTCAATTTTTTCAATACCTGGTTCCGCAGTGACTCTGATAATTATGATAGCTGCAATAATTAGAGCTGCAATACTGTAAGTTCTTAATTTTGATTTTTCAAAATTTTTCAAAATAAATCTTATAACTAAAACCATTACAATGATGAGCCATAAGCACATTAAAATATCAAATCCACCAGCTCTCCATGCTTCTTGAACTGGATCAACTGAAATTATTACTGCAGCAAGACCCCCTAAAGCAGTGTATCCCATTATTCCAAAATTAATTAAACCAGCATAACCCCATTGTATGTTTGCACCCATGGTCATGACTGCTGAAATTAAGCAAAGATTAAATATTGATAATGCAATATTCCATGATTGAAAAATTCCAACTAATAGAATTAGAACCATCATGATACTGTATGCTGCAATAACGTTTAGATTTTTTCTCACAATACTTTCCCTTTGAATATCCCTGATGGTCTATAAAGTAATACAATCACCAAGATTGAAAATGAAACTGCAAATTTGTAATCGGTCGAAAGTAATTGAACTAAGCCTTCTGGCTCCATACTTTCTGGTAAAACATATATAAAAAATTTCTTATACGCGTATGTTAATAAAATTTCTGAAAAAGCGATAACATAGCCACCTAAAAATGCACCAAAAGGATTACCAATTCCACCCACAATTGCTGCAGCAAAAATTGGAAGCATGTTATTAAAATAAGTGAAAGGTTTAAAACTTTTATCTAAACCATACAAAGCACCTCCAATAGTAGCTAAAATTCCTGCAATAACCCAAGTTACCAGTACTATTTTCTTAGGATCTATTCCTGAAAGTAAAGCAAGATCTTCGTTATCAGAATAAGCTTTCATACTTTTTCCAGTTTTTGTTCTATTTAAAAACCAGAATAGTAAAGAGACTAAAATTATTGTAACAAAAATAGTTATTACCTGAGTAGATTTAAGAGCAAGCCCTTCATTTAAACCTGTCATTTCTTTAAATTCTCTAGCCTTGATAATGAATTTTTCTCCATCAAAAAATCTTCTATCTCCTGGACCTATTATAATTCTAACAACTGCTTGAGTAACAAACATCACACCAATACTAACCATGGCAAACTGAACTGGTGGACTTTTTTGAGTTCTATAATATTTAAACACAAATTTATCAATTGTAAGCATATACAGGATCATGAAAAAAATACCAAAAGGAAGTGCTATTAATGCTGTAGGCAGAACTCCAAGAGAAATTCCTAAAGATTGAAAATACCAAGTGAATAAAATTGTCATCATGGTTCCAAATGACATCATGTCTCCAGTAGCGAAATTAGCAAATCTCAGAATACCATAAATTAAAGTAACAAAAATTGCACCTAGAGCTAATTGAGAACCATAAGTAAGTCCTGGAATAAAAATATAATTTAATAAAAGAATTATTGCATTAATAAGATCCATGCTATCCCCCTAAGAAAGAGCTTCTTACTCTTGGATCGTCTAATAATTCTTTTCCAGTTCCTGAATAACGATTTTCTCCAGTAACCAGAACGTAGCCCCTATCAGAAATATTTAATGCTTGTTTTGCATTTTGCTCTACCATTAAGATTGCAACGTTAGTTCTTTTTACTTTTACAATGTGATCAAATAATTCATCCATCACAATTGGTGATACGCCAGCAGTTGGCTCGTCTAACATTAAAACTGTAGGTTTAATCATTAAAGCTCGACCGAGAGCAACTTGTTGTCTTTGACCACCCGAAAGTTCACCAACCATTTGATTTCTTTTTTCTCTTAAAATTGGAAACAGTTCATAAATTTCTTCAATTATATTTTTGATATCATCCTCAACAAGAAATGCACCCATTTCTAAATTTTCTTCAACAGTCATACCGGCAAAAACATTTTTAGTTTGAGGGACAAAAGAAATACCTTGTTTAACTCTATCTTGAGGAGATAATTTTGAAATATCATTGCCATCAATTTTTACTGATCCTGATTTTAAATTGAGCAAACCTAACATTGCTTTCATAGCAGTTGACTTGCCAGCACCATTAGGACCCAGAATAGAAACTATTTCACCCTTATTTACACTTACTGAACAAGAGCTGATGATATCAGGACCATTGCCATAACCACCTGTCATTTCTATTCCCTCAAAATATGCCATTAGTTTGTATCCTTTAATTTTGATCCTCTGCCAAGATAACTTTCAATAACCTTTTCATCTTTTTTTGCTTCTTCAACACTTCCTTCAAATAATACTGATCCCTCAGCCATTACAATAACTGGATCACACAATCTTCCAATAAAATCCATGTCATGTTCAATCATACAAAAAGTATAACCTTTTTCTTTATTTAGCTTTTCTATTGCAGTTCCAAGATCTTTTAACAAAGTTCTATTAACACCAGCGCCTACTTCATCTAACAATACTAATTTTGCATCAACCATCATGGTTCTTCCAAGTTCTAATAATTTCTTTTGACCACCAGAAAGATTTCCAGCAAGCTCGTTAGATAAATGTCCTAGATTTAAAAATTCAACAACTTCTTTTGCTTTTTCTTTAATGACAGCTTCTTCTTTTGCAACTAAGCCTGGTTTAAATAATGCAGTCATTATTTTTTCCCCAGATTGATTTCCGGGAACCATCATTAAATTTTCTAAAACAGATAAATTTGAAAACTCATGTGCAATTTGAAATGTTCTTAACAAACCTTTAGAAAATAATTCATAAGATGGAACATCAGTAATATTTTCCTCATCAAAAGTTACACTTCCGCCTGATGATTTTAAATTTCCAGCGATTAAATTAAATAAAGTTGTTTTACCAGATCCATTTGGTCCAATGATTCCTGTAATTGTTCCTCTTTTTACTTTAATTGAACAATCTGAAACTGCAGCCAGTCCACCAAAATATTTACTTAAATTATTAATCTCTAAAATATTTTCAGACATTTATTTATCTAATCTTTTGTAAATACTATTTAGAGTTTTTTCTAGAGATTTATAAAAACCTGCTTTAGTTAATTCTTTTACACCTTGTTCATTTAACCCTTTTGGTGTTTGAGACTCTTTTACTAAATTCTTTAAATTTTCTTTTGAATTTACTACAGCATCTTCAGATAAAGCTAAAAATAAAGAAGTAATATATTTTTGAGCATTATTTCTTTTTACTCCTCTTTTTACCAACCAATCAGTCATTACTCTCAACATCTCATAAAAAGGCGCCATCATGCCAGAGGTTGACCAAAAATTAATTGAGGATTTTTCATTTTTAATTTCTACAGTTGTTCCTAAATTATTAAAAAATGCTTTAACTTTTGAATTAGGAGGACAAATAGGTACAGGACCTTTTTTTAATGAAATTGGAGGTAGGGGTATTGCTCTTACAATCTTTGCTTTTACTTTAATTGCTTTTTTTAATTGAGATAAAGTAATTGTCGAAATAAAACTAACAACCGTTTGGGTCGATTTAAATTTTAAATCTTTAATAATTTCTTCACCAACAGTAGGTGTAACAGATAAAAATACCCAATTAGATTGATCTACAATTTGTTGATTATTTTTAGCGATAACAATTTTTTTAAATTTTTTTTTTAAACTTAGAGCAATCTGTTTGTTTCTTGGAGAAATTATTATTTTTTTGTATTTAAGATTAGATTTACATATTCCAGTTATTACTGAAGATGCAATTTTACCTGTACCAACAAAGCCTAAAATCATAATTTTTTGGTTACTTTATATTGATTATATTGAATTAATTAACAAAAAAAGAACCTCTAATACGTAGCAATTCTCTACTTAATTCTTTATTTTCTTTGAAAGGTTTTCTTCCATGAAGCCAAAAATAATTATTTGCAATTATAGAGCACCCAACTGGTAACTTTGTAATTACTTTATTTTCACTTCCTTCGAGAGCATCAGATAATTTCTGTAAAAAATTGCCTTGTTCCATATTTTTTGGCTCAGGAAATTGATCAATGTAAGAAATATGAGGCCTACCCTTTTCATCTGACGAAAATACTGGATGCTCGACTTTATAATCTACATTTTTACTCTTAGGTGAGCTCCAAAGAAAGTCTTGTTTTCCTACAGGATCCTTTGATAATTCTTTGCAATGTTCCCAGTCATCTAAATGTAGCATCGCTGTCTCGCCACCTTCCACATTTTCTTCCTCTAACTTAGTCATTATTAACCAATCAGTAACTTCTTTAACATAGGTTCCATCCGTATGAAGATCCATATTACGATAAGCTTTTCTTAAATAAGAGTCACTCGCATCTTCGTGTTTGACATGGAAACGAGCATAGTATTTTCCTGCCATTGAGTCATGGTTAGGATTACCAATTAGATAAGCAATAGCAGTTGATAATTTTACTAAAAATTTGTCATTAATTTTTGGTGTAATATTTTTTGGTCCAATTATAAAGCATCCGGTTGAACGATCTCTTATTATTGAGTTCATTAATTTACTTAGTTTTTTTTCTAGTAAATCATCTAAGCTTTTTGCAATAGTAAATCTTGTAAAAGGTTTTAGTTCTAAAGCTGTTAAGTCGAATTTATTAAATGGAAAAACTAATTTCTTAATAATCTCATCTGTAATTTTAATGTTCAGAATTCTTTTGGATTTTTCATGTTCTTGAATTTCTAAACCAGGTATTTTTTCCATATTAAACCTTAAAATAACTAAATTGATAAATCAATTTTATTTAAAAATAATTAACTAATATAGCCATACTTAAAGCTGAAAAAATTGTAGGATAAACATAATTTTTTTTAGAAATAAAAAAAACAGATATAGATAATGCAACAACAACAAATCTAACTAGGTAGCTTGAGTCATCCATTACACCGACTGGAAAAATTATTGTTCTTGCAATTAGAGCTGCTAAAGTTGCATAAGCTAAACAGTTGAACCATTTAAATATCTTAGAAGTTTCTTTTATACCCTCTGAGCTTACTGCTCCAAGAAATCTTGATAAAAAAGTTGCAAGTGATGTAACTAAAATTGCTAAAACGATACTAGTTGACATTTTTCTCTCCTATTAAATAAGCAATAGTTCCACCAACTACTCCGCCTAACAAAATAGACCATTCGGGTGAAAAAAAATAAAAAACAGGACCTAATATAATTCCAAATAAAACTGATAAAGTGACTTGTCTTGTCTTTGATGCTCCTACCATCATGCATAAAAAATAAACAGGATTTAATATAGCTAAACCCATCATCATTTCTTTGTTTAAATATTCTGAAAAATAGAAGCCTATTAAGGTACCAATTACAGCTACACTCCAAGTAGCACTTCCAATTCCTATCCAGTAATCAATTCTATATTTTTCTGGAATAGTCTTATAATTACTCTTCATGATCAACCATGCTGATACAGCGATAAAATGGCAGGAAAAATAATATTTCCACTTTGGTTGATCTTCATGCATCAT
This sequence comes from Candidatus Pelagibacter sp. HIMB1485, assembly GCF_052048055.1. Classification (NCBI taxonomy): domain Bacteria; kingdom Pseudomonadati; phylum Pseudomonadota; class Alphaproteobacteria; order Candidatus Pelagibacterales; family Candidatus Pelagibacteraceae; genus Candidatus Pelagibacter; species Candidatus Pelagibacter sp. HIMB1485. The sequence continues at coordinate 351,311 of NZ_JBNAIN010000002.1, forward strand.
TAATGGAAATAAGGAAACAGCCATTGGATATAAACGAGCGTTAACAAACCAAACTGCTAAAAAAATATTTAATAAAGAAGCGCCAACCAATAAAGACTCTGCCATAACCAGAGATCCTGGTAAAGCGTAAGTCAGCATGGTAGAAAAAACGCTTTCCTGAATATTGAAGCCAAGATTTTTTAAAAGAGCTCCTATAGCAATAAAGCAACAACCTAATGCTATTGCTGGACTATCGTGTGCTAGTATTGATTTATAGCCTTTAAAAAAGAAATCTTTATTTATCATTAGCCACCAAGGAATAGTCTACCGACATCAGGGTTTTGCAGTAACTCATCCCCTTTGCCAGCAATTGCAGTTTGTCCAGATACCAATACATATCCAATGTCTGCAAACTCTAATCCTTTTTTGGCATTTTGCTCAACTAATATAATAGTTTTCTTTTCATTTTGTTGAAGATCTCTCAAAATTTCAAAAACCATATCAATATATCTGGGTTCTAAACCAATTGATGGTTCATCAACTAATAGAACAGATGGCCTCATAACTAATGCTCTAGAAATTTCTAAAAGTCTTCTTTCGCCACCAGATAAAACTTTAGCAGGCTGATTTCTTCTATTCCTCAATCTCTCATATTTTTCTAAAATTCTTTCAGCCTCTTCAAAAGACTCTTCAGTTTTATCTTTAATATATCCACCCATTAATAAGTTTTCTTCAACTGTCATATCTGGGAATACTGAGTTATCTTGTAAAATATATGCAATTCCAACTGATTTTAATTTTTCAGCTGGCGTAAGATTTGTAATTTCTTTTCCTTCTATTTCAATTTGACCAGAGAAGATATTTGTAAATCCATAGATTGAGTGAAGAATTGTAGATTTACCAGCTCCGTTTGGTCCTATTAAGCATAACGACTGTGCTTTATTCACAAATAAATCAAAATTATGTAAAATTTCCATTTTACCATACCCAGCATTTAAATTTTTTATTGTCAGATGTATTTCATCTGAAGACAATTTTTTTAAATCTTCTGGTGTTGGAGCTTTTCCTAAAACTTCATATTGATTTGACATTATTGGGCTCCTAGGTATGCATCGATAACACGCTTATCGTTTTTAATTTCATCTGGTGAACCATTTGCTAACATCTTACCGTGAGCTAAACAAAATATATTCTCCGCTAATTGCATGATCACTCTCATATTGTGTTCAATAACCAAGAGGGTGATGCCAAAATCTTGATTTACTTTTATTAATCTATCAATAATTCCATTAATTAAGGTTGGATTAATTCCTGCTGTTGGTTCATCTAGTAAAAGCATTTCTGGTTCATTCATTAATGCCATAGCAAGTTCTAGGAGTTTTTGTTGTCCAAAAGATAAATCTCCTGCTCTAAGTTTTCTCTTTTGATATAAACCAACAAAATTTAGTAAATTTTCTGCTTTTTCTGTAAGCTCTTGAGGTATTTTTGAAAACAGTTTTAATAAACTTTCATCACTGCCCTTATGACTAATGAGCATATTATCAATACAGTTTAGTTTTCCATAAATTCTTGTTTGTTGAAATGTTCTTAATAATCCTAGCTTTGCTATTACGGGAACAGGAAGTTCAGAAACTTCTTTTCCATTAAATTTAATTGAACCCTGGTCAATTGGATAAGTTCCCACTATTGAATTAAAAAGAGTTGTTTTTCCTGATCCATTTGGACCAATCAATCCTACAATTTTACCTTTTTCAACTGACATAGAAATATCAACATTAGCTTTTACACCTCCAAAAGATTTACTGACATTATTTACTTCTAAAATACTCATTTTATTTCTACCTGAGCCTTTCGATCAGCCTCATCAACAACTTCACCAAATCTTTCGGGATATTTTTCTCTCAACCATCCCATAATTCCCTCTGGGAAATAAATTACAATTACTACAATTAAAACTCCAAGAGCTACATACTGCCATCCCAAGAAGAATGTCCAAAAGCCTTCTTTAAATATATGAAATACTGTTGCACCAATAACAGGTCCCCATAAAGTTCCTTTACCACCTAATATCGCCATTAAAACCATGAACACTCCCATTTCTCTCCCATCAAAAGCAACATCTGTAGAATCGATGTATCCAACTAGTCCACCCATTATTCCTCCGGCTAAACCACAGAAAAATGCAGAAATCATCCAACCAATAATTTTGTATTTCATTGTTGCAATTCCCATAGCTTCAGCCTTATCTTCATTATCTCTGATTGCATTCAGAATTAATTTAAATCTAGTAGAGTAGATTGCTTTGACGGCAACGAACGTAAGAACCAAAACTAAGAAACTTAAAAAATAAAAGAACTCACCCCTAGCTTCTAAGCTTCCTACATTTGGAAAAGGTGGAGTAGTAAAACCTTGTCCTGCTCCAATAATTTCAATTCCTCCAGAAATTTCACCAGCAGCTACTCCTAAACCTAATGTACAGATTGCAAAATAATGTCCCCTTAATCCTAATATTGCATAACCAATTAAACCAGCAACAATAGTTGGAACCACCGCGGCAACAACAAGTCCCATCGCCATACCTTGGAAAAATTGGGTAGGAGTATGTACAAATGTTTTTTCACCTCCACTTTCTGTCCATTCTGCTAATGGAAAAAACATTCCAACCTGAACTGAAGCACACAAGTACATTCCCAGTCCATAGAATAAAATATTTCCAAATGTATTATAGCCCATCTCCCCTCCTTGGATATTCCAAGTAGTTGCAAGAATTATTAGAATACAAAGAATTGATAATTGAACTTTAAATGCTGGAAATATAAATGGAGCTGCTAAACCAAATATTAAAATTCCTATATAGAGTATTAAATTATTTTTGTTCATATAGACTATTTATTTTTTCTCTGAAATTTTGATCTACTGTAAAATAATGACCATCTTCATCATGTACACTTGAACCTGATGAATGAAATTCATCTAAGTGTTTCTTAAATTCATCTATGTCAACTTCAACTGATTGACCTTGATTATCATTAATTTTAACTTTCCTCATTTTAAGTACTCTCTTTTTCTTGAAAGTTTAAATCTTCTATAAACTAAGATTAAAACTAATAATAAAAATACTGATCCAATTCTAAATTCTGTACCTAAAATATAATCTGCAAATTCTTCAAAAACTCCTAATCCCATTCCAGACATAGCAACACCTGGTAAGTTTCCTAAACCAGCAACAATTACAATCATGAAAGATCTAATCGTATAAGGTAAACCCATATAAGGGTGGATAGTAAATGTTATAGAAATCAAGGCCCCAGCTACACCGCACAAAGCAGCATTAATTCCAAAAGTTGCTGCATATACTTTTTCTGTATCTACACCTAAAATTTTTGCAGCACGTGCATTTTGTGCAGTTGCTCTAATTGCCCGTCCAAGCTTAGATTTTTTCATATAAATCACTAAGCAAACTGCAAATAAAATACTGATAAATGCTGAAAATATTTTTGAATTAGGAAGAACAACATTATTGTCAAACAACATTGTTGTACCGTAATGAGAGTTTGCAAGCACAACATCTGCACCAAATGCAAAGTTCATTAATTGCATGAATAAAATACTTATTCCAAAGGTAGCTAAAATTGAGATGAATAAATCTCTATCTACCACTTTATTTATTACCAGCTTATAGATCGCAATACCTACGAAATACATTATGATTGGAGCAACAATTACTCCCCATGCTGGATGAATACCGTAAAGATACATAAAGTATGCAATGTATCCTCCTAAAATAACAAGATCTCCTTGAGCAATGTTAATTATATTCATAACACCCCACTGAAGTGCCATTCCATATGCAATTAATGCGAACAATACTCCTAAAAGAATTCCATCCAAGCAAGCTTGAACGGTTATCATTGGGTATTGAAATACTAGAAAATCCATAAAATCTTTTTTGGTTTATATAAAAAAAAGCCCCCTATTACTAGGGGGCTCAATTTTTAATTATTATCTTTCAGACCACTTAGGTACTGGGTGAATTAACTTAGCAGATGCCCATTTTAATGGAGCAACAACTTTGTTTTCACATTTACCAGCGTCATCACACATTACTTGGAAAAGTACCATTGGCTTATCAACGTTCTGACCGCCAGGTGCAAATTTAATATTTCCATAGAATGTTTGCATGTTAGTAGCCGCAAGAGCATCTCTTACTTTCTTTTGATCGAAAGAATTAGCTCTTTCAAATGCATCTTTGAATACCAATAATGCAGCTGAAGACTCAGCAGATTGGTATGGCGGATCATATCCAAACTCTTTCTCAAAGTCTGCAGCATAAGTCATTCCGTCTTTAAAGAAATCATCTTTATAAGTTAGAGATTTATGCCATTGAGAAGCACAAAGTGCATACTGAGAGTTTTTACCATGTTGTTTTGATAATTTCGCAGCATCACAGTGAGTCATAGCCAACATTGGAACATCAACTTTCATTTCAGCAATTTGTCTGATTGCAGTCAATGCACCTTTAGTATGACCTGATACAACAAGAACATCCGGTTTCATTTGTTTAACTTTAACCAAAGTTGCAGCCATATCATTTAACTCTTTAGGCAGCTTGTCATCAATAATGATCTTAGAACCAGTTCTTTCTGCAGCATCTAAGATACCCAATCTAACGTCCTGTGAAAAAGCATCTTGTTCAAAAGCTTGAGCAATTCTAACTGGTTTTCCACCATTTAACTCAACTGCTGTTTCAATCGCTACATCAAGGTATAAGTTTGCTGGAGCTAATACCGCAAATAGATATTTGTAACCTTTGGTAAACAAAGATCTAGATGCACCATTTGCCTCAACCATTGGAACTCCATATTTTTCAGTCACAGGTGCAATCGCTTTTGTCAAACCTGAACTGTATGGTCCAAGCATAAACTCAACACCGTCTTGTGAAATTAATCTTTCTGCAAGCTGTGCAGCTCTCTTAGGGTTCGACTCATCATCATAGTAGATAATGTCAAACTTATAAGTTTTTCCACCAACTTTAACACCACCCATGCTGTTAATTCTGTCCACGGCCATGTTATAACCATTTTGAGTATGAACACCATTAGATGAGTATTTACCAGTTAAGGAAATTGCAGCACCTAAAATAATTTTGTCACCAACTACCTTTGCAAAAGATGCAACAGAAGTTGAAAATAAAATTACTAATGCAGAAACAAAACTTAAAATTATTTTATTTAACTTCATTTTATTTCCTCTTTAATTAATTAATTTATTATTAATTAAATAAATAAATTGCATACAATGCAAGTGGCAATAAAGACTTAATTTAGATTTAATATTGTTGAGTAATAACAATAATTCCAGCAATAATAACTAAAACACTCGCTGAAATTGTATTAATTGTTTTAGGATTTGCAGTAATCCATTTAATCAATTTTTGTGCAAGTATTGCATAACCAATCAAAGATAAAAAATCTAATACAATGTAAGTTGTAATTAAAATTATAAATTGACTTAAAAGATTAGAACTAAAGTCAATAAATTGCGGAAATATAAAAGGAAAAAACATCCATGCCTTAGGACTAGTTCCTGCAACTAAAAACCCATCTCTAAAAAAAGATAAATTACTTTTTGTAATTTCTTCCTTATCTTTTAAGTTTTTTGGGCGAGACTTATAAATATCATAAGCAAGATACAAAATGTAAAGAACTCCAATCCATTTGAAAATATTAAGAATTAATGAATTTTCTGAAAAAAAAGAACCTATTACAAAAATTACCAAAGTCGCTTGAATTAAATTTGCAGTAACATCACCAAGTGCTGACCAAACACATTTCCCTACACCATAATTCATTGAATAAGAAATTATAACTATTCTTGGAGTACCCGGGGTAATGAACAAAAAAATGATGATTTGTAAGTATAGTATAAATTCTAAAGGAAGCATATTCGTAAAGAGAAGATAGTCCTTAAAAACCGGGAGCTAAAGATGGCTAAGAAGGACTATCTAGGCGATAATATCAGAGGGTAAAAAAAATGCATTAAATTTTTTTTTCAAATATAAAGGGTTTATGAAAAAAAAAGGGTACACCCCGGTTACCAAAGTTAAAAATCCTGAACCAAGCATTGACGACCCAGACTGGATAATTTGGGCAGCTTGGGCAGACCGGATTACTTTTGAGGAAATTGAAAAAAAAACAGGTAAGCGAGAATCTGATGTAATTAAGATTATGAGGAGAGCTCTAAAACCTTCTTCTTTCAGATTGTGGAGAAAAAGAGTAAATCAAAAAAGTATTAAACATAGAAAAAAATTTGAATATTCTAGAAAAGAAATCACTAGTAAAATTAAAAAAGGTGACTATTTGTAAGCTATGAAAAAAATTACTATGTATACAGGTCCGCTATGTAACTATTGTGAAGCTGCAAAAAGATTATTAACAAGAAACAACGCTCCATATAACGAAATTGACATTTCAAAAGTTGAAGGCGCAATGGATGAAATGATTAAGAAAGCAAATGGAAAAAGAACAATTCCGCAAATTTTTTTTGATGAGCAACATATAGGTGGTTATGACGAAGTAAGAGCTCTAGAAAAAGAAAATAAACTTCAAGACTTGCTAAAAAATTAAAATTATTTTTAAGCTTTTGGTTTAAAAACTAAACAGACACCATTGTTACAATATCTTTTTCCAGTTGGTTCTGGACCATCATCGAATATATGTCCATGGTGACCACCACATTTTTTACAATGATATTCTGTTCTTCCATAGCCTAAGTGATAATCTGTTTTTGTTTCAAATACATCTGGCAAAGATTCATAAAAGGATGGCCAACCAGATCCACTTTCATATTTAGTATTTGAATCAAATAATTTCTCACCACAATTTGCACAATGAAAACTTCCTTCTCTTTTTTCATTATTAAGTTCACTTGATCCAGCAAGTTCTGTGCCTTCCTCAAACAAAATTAATTTTTGTTCTGCTGTAAGGTTAGGATTAATTTTTTTTGTCATTTAAATATATTTAGCACAAGTTTGATGCAGTATAGAGTGCAATTCTACTAATTTTTCAAAATCTTTATTGTATCCTCCTCCTAAAACTCCACAAAAAGGTATTCTTTTTGAATAAAAATTTTCTATTACAAGCTCATCTCTCAACTTTACACCTTGATCAGAAATTTTTAATTTTCCTAATCGATCATTAAAATGAATGTCTACTCCTGCAATATAAAATACAAAATCAAAATTTTCTTGATTTAACTCTACTAAATAGTGCTTTAATGTTTTAATGTAAGTGTCATCTTCAGTGTTGTCTTCTAGCTCTACATCTAAATCACTAATTGATTTTTTTGCAGGATAATTAGTTTTTGAATGCATACTAAATGTAAAAACATTTCTATTTTCTTTAAAAATATCTGAATTTCCATTTCCTTGATGAACATCAAGATCTACAATTAAAATTTTATTTGCTAAACCCCTGTTAAGTAAATAATGAGCTGCAACTGCTACATCATTAAATACACAGTAACCGGCACCACCATTGTAATTAGCGTGGTGGCTCCCTCCAGCCGTATTACAAGAAATTCCATAATTTATAGCTAGTTTTGATGCCAACACAGTACCCCCTGTTGCAACCAAAGATCTCTTAACAACACTGTCTACCAAAGGAAAACCTATTTTTTTAACACCATCTTTGTCTAAAGTTTTATTTGTGATGTCTCCTATATATTTTTCAGAATGAGCAAACTTTAATGTTTCAGATGAGCAAGGATAAGGTTTATGAAACTTTTTGACTACATTTTTTTTAATTAAATAATTTGCAATTTCACTAAATTTATTTATTGGAAATTTATGATCATCTCCAATTTTTGCAAAATAATCTTCGTGATTTACAACTGGTAACTCCATGGTTACTCTAAAACTCTGATTGGCTTTCCATTAACACAAGCCTCTAATCCCTCGATCATTTGATTGTAAAAAATACTGTAATTTTCTGCTGTTACATATCCTATATGCGGAGTTAACAAAGCGTTAGGTAAAAATCTTAATTTATTATTTTCAGGTAAAGGTTCTTTTTCATAAACATCAATTCCAGCTCCAGCAATTACATTCGTAGATAATGCTATAATCAAATCATCTTCATTAACTATTGGACCTCTCGAAGTATTAATTAAAAAAGCTGTCTTCTTCATATTGTCTAACTCTTTTAATGTTATGCAATCTTTATATCTCTCTCCACCTTGCACATGAATAGATAAAACATCTGAGTTCTTAATTAAATCATCTTTGCTACATGGCAAGACATCTAGCTCTTTGCATTTATCTAAACTTAAATTTTCACTCCAAGCCATAACTTGCATTCCAAAAGCTTTTCCAATTTTTGCAACTTCACTTCCTACTCTTCCCAATCCAATTAATCCTAATATTTTTCCTTTTAGCTCAACGCCAATAGTAGTTTGCCAGTATCCTTGATACATATTATCAAACTCTTCTTTAAAGTTTCTAGCTAAACCAAGAATTAATGCCCAAGTTAGTTCTGGTGTAGGATTGATATTGATGTCTGTTCCACAAACTATAATTTTTCTTTTTTTAGCAGCATCTAGGTCTATAGATCTGTTTCTTAATCCACTAGTGATAACAAATTTTAAATCACTTAAATTATCAATAAGATTTTTTGTAATTGGAGTTCTTTCTCTCATTATTAAAAGAGCCTCAAAATCAGCTAATTGCTCAATAGCATCTGCTTCGTCAATAAAAGGTTCACTGAAAATTTTAAATTCATATTTTCCAGATAATTTTTCTAAATCAACAAATTGTTGTGCAACGTTTTGATAATCGTCTAATATAGCAACTTTAAGCATTTTAAACTTTCTTATTTGATAACAATATTCCTGTTACAATAAAACAAGCGCCTAAAATATGATAAAACATAAATTTTTCACTAAAAAAAATCATCGCCATTATTGCGCTTAATATTGGCATTAAGTGCAAAAAAACTCCTGATCGATTAGCACCTATCATTGAAATTCCTTTTATCCATAAAAGAAAAGATGCCAAACCTGGAAACAAAACTACATAGGATAAAATTAAAATAAATGGCAAATCTAAGTTAATTCTAAATCCAATTTGATACTCAATAAAATAAACTGGTATTAAAAATATCAAACCAAAGGTGATTACTACTTGAAGCAAAGATATTTGTGTTAACTCATATTTTTTTCCTTTTAATAATGTCGAATATAAAGCCCAAGAAAACATTGCTATAACCATTGTTATATCTCCTTTATTAAAATCTAAATTCTTTAAGATCTGAATATTTGCTTTTGTGATTATCATAATCACACCTGCAAAAGAGAATATTACTCCTATAATTTGAAAAATATTTGTCTTTTCAATTTTTAAAATTGATGAAAATAACATTATCATAACAGGTATAGTTGAGATCATTAAAACTCCACTAATCACTTGAGTAAAATTTAATGAATAATAAACAATAGAATTAAATACTGTAATACTAGTAACTCCTAATATAATAAAAAGCTTATAGTTTTTGATTATATAGTTTCTTTTCTCTAATATTTCAGGAATTGTAAATGGTGCTAAAATTAACCAAGCAAAAAACCATCGATAAAAATTTAGTGAAAATGGTGGAACTTCATAAAAACTTGCAAGTTTACCCACTACAAAATTTCCCGCCCAAAATGTTACAGTCAAAAATAGATATATATAAGCTAGAAAATTATTATCTTTAGTCACTTAACTAAATCTAAGCGAGCTATAAGGTTTTAAATCTAAGTTTGTATTTTCGTTCGCTATCATTCCTGAAACAATCTTTCCAGAAATTGGGCCTAAAGTCCATCCTAAATGATGATGTCCAAAGCAATAATAAACATTTTTATAATTTTTTGATGGCCCCATGACAGGTAAAAAGTCTGGTAAAGTTGGTCTAAATCCTAACCACTCATCCTCATGCTCGGGTAAATCACCAAGCATATATTTTGCATTGTTAATTAAATTTTTAACTCTAGATTTTGACAAAGGATTTTCTAATCCACCAAATTCAACTGTACCAACCACTCTTAATCCTTGTTCCATTGGTGTAATCCCAAAACCACGGTTCGAAAATATTACCGGTCGACTTAATAAATGATCACAGTTTTTAAAATGAACATGATATCCTCTTTCAGTATCTAGAGGAATTTGTTCATCTAAATTATCAGTCAATTTTTTAGAAAAAGCGCCACAAGCAATTACTGCTTTATCAAAAACATAACTTTGTGTTTCAGTTTTAAAAATAGGTTTTTCCTCATCAAATTTTATATCTTTAATATTTACTTTGTTAAACTTTCCACCTTTTTGTAAAAATAAATCAAATAATTTTAAGAGAATTCTTTTTGGGTTTCGAGCATGTCTCGCATAAGGATAGTAAACTCCAGCATGATAGAAAGGTTTAATATGGGGTTCTAAATCATGAATTTCAGCTTTATTTACTAGTTGTTGCTTAACTCCCAATTCATCTCTAACTCTAATTTCTAATTCCCTACTTTTTAAATCTTGATCATTCCAGATATAAAGTATTCCTTTGTTTTCCACTAATCCTTCTAGATCTATTTCATCAAATAATTCATCATAAGCTGGTAAAGCTAAATCTAAAATTTGATGCATATTTTTTGCCGTATGCATCATCTTAGTTTTTGTGGTGTTCATGATAAATTTCATGAACCATGGAATCATTTTTGGAACATAATTCCATTTTAAAGCTAGAGGACCAGTTGAACTTAATAACATAGCTGGAACATCCGCTAAGACATCAGTTCTATTTAAAGAAAGTGAAGCATAAGGCGAGAAATGTCCTGCATTTCCATATGAGGCTGCTTGGCTTCCTGGATTGTCTCTGTCAAATATTGTTACATTAAATCCCTTTTTCTGAAGGAACAATGCATTTGAAACACCTTGAATACCTGCACCAACTATACCAACCTTAATGTTCTTATTCATGAGAATGTTATACAATTAAAAAATTAAATTTTCATAGTGACAAATTATGCTTAATTAAATTAGATTATTTAAGCAATCATCTGTTTATGATTTATCTTAGCACTAAGAACAATTCCGAACCCGATCATAGTTGCTAACATAGAAGATCCTCCATAGGACATTATTGGTAATGGAGAACCAACAATTGGCAATAAACCTAAGACCATTGAAAGATTTACAACAATGTAAATGAATATTGCAAAAGCAAATCCAAAGCAGAACAATCTTGAAAAATTGCTTCTTGAGATAGCACCTATTCTCAAAATTCTAATAATAATAATTGAATACAAAACCAATAATCCTACTGATCCTATAAATCCAAACTCTTCAGAAAATAAAGTAAATATAAAATCAGTATGTTTTTCAGGTAAAAAATCTAAATAACTTTGTGTGCCTTTTAAAAAACCTTTGCCCTCTAAGCCACCAGAACCTATTGCTATTTTTGACTGAATTATTTGATAACCAGCGCCCAATGGATCTCTATCAGGGTCTAAAAAAGTCAATATTCTCAATTTTTGATAAGGCTTTAAGAAAGAAATTACAAAAGGTAGTGATATTAAAAATACTATAAAAGAATAAATAAAATATTTTATCTTAACGCCTCCCAGCCATAATACAATTAGTCCACTTGATGCAATTAGAATTGAAGTTCCTAAATCTGGTTGTGAGAGCACCATAATGATTGGTATTAAAATTATAGTTATAACTGTAATGATACTTGTAACTGAGTTTACATTTTCAATTTTAACCCTGTGATAATATTTTGCTAAGCAAAGTATAATTGCTATTTTCATTAACTCGGATGGCTGTAAATTAAATAAATATAAATCCATCCATCTTCTAGATCCTGATGATTTTATTCCAAAAAAAGAAACATAAACAAGTAAAAGTATTACAGCTATATAAAACAAGTATGATAAGTTGTGCCACCATCTAATATTACAAAACGCAATTAAAATCATTAAAGGGAAAAAAACTACTAATTTACTAAAATGACTTTTTGTATGAAATAAAATTTCTCCACCGTCTGTTGAATACATCACAAATAAACTTAATATTGAAAGTAAAAATATACTTATCAGTAAAATATAATCTAACTCTTTAACCTTTTGCCAAAAAGTAAGTTCGTTATTTAATCTATCGTGTTGAAACATCAAATTTCTATCTCCTCAAAATTTTTTTGTTTATTTCTTAGATCGTTTCTATCAATTATTAATTTGAACAATTCTTTTGCAATTGGCGCTGCGGTTCTGCTTCCCGAACCTCCATGCTCAACTATAATGCTTAATGCATACCTAGGATTAATATATGGACCATAAGCGACATATAATGCATGATCTCTATCTTTATAAGGGATTTGTTCAATTTTCAAATCAAGTTCTCTTTCTCGCATACTAATTCTCTTGACCTGTGCGGTTCCAGTTTTGCCAGCAAATTGGTATTTTGGATCATCTATTCTAGATTTATATGAAGTTCCATATAATTCATTGGTAGAACTAAACATGGCCTCTTGAACGATTTTTATATTTCTGGGATCATTAAATAATTTCTTTTCTTCAGCATACAAAGTTTCTTCTTTTAATTTTCTTTTTGTTTCTTCAAGTGAAGTAGGGTTATTATCAACAATAATTCTTGGTTTAATAGAGTAGCCACCATTAGCAATCTGAGCTGTCATAAGACATAATTGAAGTGGAGTTGTTTGAATGTAACCTTGACCTATTCCAGTTATTAATGTTTCCCCAAGAACCCAACCTTTTCCAAGATTATTTTTTTTCCATTTAGTGTTTGGAAATAAACCTGATTTTTCAAAATCAAAATAATCTCCTAATACTTTTTTACCTAAACCAAATTTTTCAGCTGTAACATTTAGTCGATCTACTCCTAGTAATCTTGCAACTTCATAAAAATAGGTATCACATGATTGTTTCATTGCATTTTTTAAACTCACAAATCCATGACCTTTTTCTTTCCAGCAGTGAAAAGTTTGTCCATAAAGCTCCATCTTTCCAGTACATTTAACTTTGAAAGTTGGACTAACAATTTTATTTTCCAAAGCTGATAAAGCTACAATTGGTTTAATTGTAGATCCTGGAGAATAAAGTCCTGCAAGTGTCTTATTTACTAGTGGTTTTAATGGATTATTTCTAATTAATGCCCAATCATCATTGCTGATACCAAATAAAAATTTATTTGGGTCATAAGAAGGAGAAGAGTACATTGCGATGATATCACCTGTATAAATATCCATTACACTTATAGATCCAGCACGATCATTTAAAAGTTTTCCACAAGCTTTTTGAACCTCAGTATCAACAGTTAATCTTATTCTTAAACCTTGTTTTCCTTTTTGATGCTCAAGTTGATTAATTCTTTTGCCATAAGCGTTTACTTCATATCTTTGAATTGCGTTTGTGCCAATTAAGTAGTTCTCTAAAGTTTTTTCTAAACCTAATTTTCCAATTTTCATTCCTGGAACAAACCTTTCTTGAACTGTTTCATTAGCAAGAATTTCTTCTTCATTAGGTTGACTGACATATCCTAAAATATGTGTATAAGTTTCACTAAAAGGATAATTTCTTGAAATAGTCATAACTGGTTTAACACCAACTAAATCATATAAATAATTATTTATTTTTAAAAAATCACTCCAGGATAAATTTTCAGAAACAATAATGCTTTCCCAAGGTTTTAATTTATTTTTTAATTTTACAATTTTTTCTATTTTTTTATCACTTAGATTGAGTAGAGTTTTTAAACGTGTTAACAAATAATTAAAGTTTTCAACTTGTTCAGGAATAATATGAAGTTGGTATACTTTTAAATTTCCAGCAATCACATTACCAAAATAATCTACAATATCACCTCTTATAGGTGGCAACTTCCACTCTCTAATTCTATTTTTATCTGAAAGAGTAAGATATTTTTTATTTTCATTAACTTGCAGAGAAAAAAGTCTAGCTATAATTCCTGTAAAAATTATTATTTTTGCAGCACCAATAATGAACATCCGTCTATTAATTACGTCTGTTTTTCTAATTCCTGAATTTCCTTTAATCATTCTTTTTAAGTGAAATTTTGCTGTTTAAAATGTTAAATAAAATGAAAAATAATGGATAAAATAAAAAAGTAAAACCAGAGTTTATCAAGTAGCTCATATAATCTACCTGGTATAAAAATATTAAATCCAAAATTATTACTTGAATTGAATTTATAAGTAAAACAGCAATAATAAATGAAAGCCAATCATTTATAAATTTTGGACTTAGTGTAATTTGTCTAATATATGAGGTAATGGTACAGATTAATAAGTAGCAAAAACTGCTTATTCCAATTGGAATACCAATTACTACATCATTAATAATTCCTGCTAAAAAAATTGCAAAGTATCCTAGCTGATCTGGATTTCTTAAAGTCCAAAAAAAAATTAAAATGAAAATAAAGTTAAATGAAAAATAATCTAATTTTAAATAATTAAAATCAAATTCATTAAACACTGAAAAAAACAAAAGAATAATTGGCAAGTATGAGAGGAGTGACCTAAAAAATGTACTTTTGTTTAATGAAGCCATTATTGATCCTCACCTATTTTAAATTCTACAATCTTTACAAAACTTAATTGTCCAAAATCAGAATAAAAACTTAATTGCTCTGAATTGTTTGTTATTTTGCCAACTGGAATACCTGGTTTGAAAATACCAGCAAGACCAGAGGTATACACAACTGCATCATTTTCTATCTGATTTTCTTTGTACTCGTCTTTGGTATATTCTATTATTCCATGATCCTTCCCAGTTCCAGAGACTACAGCTTGTAGAAATGGAGGCTGAATTACCACTGGTATTTTGCTATTTAAATCTGACAGAAGTAGAGCTCTGGAATTTGAATAATTTACCTCAATAATTTGACCAACCAAATAATTGCGATCCATTACTGCCATTCCCATTTTTACATTGTCTTTAGTACCTCTATTCAAGACTATTGATTTTAAATATGGGCTTTCTCTATCAATTAAAACTCTTGCAAATATATCTTCTGAATTTATGCTTTCATCAATCAACCCTCTAAGTCTTTTATTTTCAGCAATTAAAATATTATTTAATACTTTTATCTCATCTGTGTTTTCTATTTTAATTAATTGGTTTTGATGATTTTTATAAAAATCAAGGTGTGATTTAAATTCAGATATTACCTCTTTAATTTTATTTTCTGGAACTGATGCAATGTAAGAAGATCTATAAATTACTTCGTTGATTCCTAATTTAATAAGTTGAATTGGTCTAAAGTTAAAATTACTTAAAATTATTATAATTATAGATAAAACAATTAAACTTATAAGCGAAAACTTTTGTTGATCTTTCTTTTTTAAAAAAACTGATCTTAAGGCAATTACAAAGTCATCTCTGCCTTTTACCATCTTTTAATATTCAGATAACATAGTAGAAAAAGTTTCTTCTTGATCCAAAGCTTTACCAGTTCCAACTGCAACACAAGATAATGGATCATCAGCAACATGCACTGGTAAACCTGTTTCTTTTGAGAATCTTTTATCAATATTTTTTAATAAAGCTCCACCACCTGTTAAAGTAAGACCCATATCTACTAGGTCGGCGGATAATTCAGGAGGTGTATTTTCTAAAGCATCTTTGATTGCACTAACCATTTCTTTCAATATATCATTTAGTGCCTCAGCAGTATCTTCCTCGGTAATATTTACTTCTTTAGGAGTACCTGATCTTAAATCTCTACCTTTTACTGGGTAAGTGTTAGTTCCTGTTGGAACGGCTGTACCCATTTCCTTTTTAATTTTTTCAGCTGTAGTATCTCCGATAAGCAAATTATATTCTTTTCTCATGTAATTAACTATTGCTGTATCCATAGCATCACCAGCAACCCTTAAAGATTTAGAATAAACCAATCCACCTAGTGACATGACTGCTATCTCGCTGGTACCACCACCTATATCAACAATCATTGACCCTGTGGCTTCAGAAATTGGAAGGCCAGCTCCAATAGCTGCAGCAATTGGTTCCTCAATTAATTGAACTCTTCTTGCTCCCGCAGCTAATGCACTGTCTTGAATTGCTTTTCTTTCAACTGGTGTTGAGCCAGTTGGTACACAAATTAAAATTCTAGGATTAGCAAAAGTACTACCTTTATGAACTTTTTTTATAAAGTGTTTAATCATTTCTTCTGTAACAATAAAGTCTGCAATAACACCATCTCTTAAAGGTCTGATAGCACTAATATTCCCAGGTGTTCTTCCAAGCATTGTTTTGGCTTCATCTCCAACGGCTAAAACATTTTTCTTTCCACCTTGATCAACAATTGCAACAACGGATGGTTCATTAAGGACAACACCTTTTCCTTTTAACACCACTAGTGTATTTGCTGTTCCAAGATCGATTGCCATATCTTGACTCCATACTTTTTTAACGCTATCGAATAATCCCATTATATTCCCCTTACCTTTTGACTTTCTTGCTCCATTGGAGCCGTTTTATCTCGTTTAATTATCATTTTATTTAAAGCATTTATGTAAGCGTTTGCAGAAGCAACTAAAGTATCAGTATCTGCTGCTTGACCCACAGTAGTTTTTCCATTTTCCTCAATTTTTACACTTACAGTAGCTTGAGCATCAGTACCTTCAGTTACAGCATGCACTTGATAAAGCTGTAAATTTACATCATGAGGATAAAGAGTTTTTATACATTTAAATATTGCATCAACTGGTCCGTCCCCAGTTTCTGTAGCTTGTTTTACATCTCCGTATACATCTAAAGTCATCTCTGCTTTTTGAGGTTCTCCTGTACCGGCAAATACTTTTAATGATTTTAAGTTAATTGCGCTAACTTTATTATCAACAATTAAACTATCGTCAACTAGTGCAATAATATCTTCGTCATAAACATGTTTTTTCTTGTCTGCTAAAACTTTAAACTTTGCGAATGCATTTCCTACTACATCATCTGTTAAATCTGGATAACCCAAACTGTTTAATTTATCTTTAAAAGCATGACGTCCAGAATGTTTACCCATAACCAATGAAGTTTGTTTAACTCCGACACTCTCTGGCGTCATAATTTCATAAGTCTGTCTATTTTTTAACATTCCATCTTGATGAATACCTGCCTCATGTGCGAATGCATTTTTTCCAACAATTGCTTTATTATATTGGACAGGAAATCCCGTTGCATTTGAAACTATCTTTGATGCCTTGCTTAATAAAGTTGTGTTGATTCCAGTTTCGTAAGGCATTAAGTCTGGTCTTGTTTTAATTGCCATAACAACTTCTTCTAATGCAGCATTTCCCGCTCTCTCACCTAAACCATTTATAGTACATTCAATTTGTCTTGCTCCTGCTTGAACACCAGCTAAAGAGTTAGCGACGGCCAAACCTAAATCATTGTGGCAATGAGTAGATAAAATTGCTTTATCAATGTTAGGAACTTTATTTAATAGAGTTTCAATAATTGTAGTGAACTCAGACGGTATTGTATAACCAACTGTGTCGGGAATATTAATTGTTGTTGCTCCATTTTTAATTGCAAGCTCAACTGTTTTACACATATAATCCATATCAGTTCTTGTCCCATCTTCACATGACCACTCAACATCATCAGTAAATTTTCTTGCATAAGAGACGTGTTTTCCAATTGACTCATAAACATCTTCAGGTGACATATTTAGTTTATGTTTCATATGTAAAGGGCTTGTAGAAATAAAAGTATGTATTCTAAATCTAGGAGCATGTTTGAGTGCTTCGTAAGCTCTGTCGATATCTTTTACTGAATGTCTAGATAATCCTGCTGGAATAGAATTTTTTAAAATCTTACTAACCTCAGAAACTGCCTCAAAATCTCCCGGTGATGCTATAGGAAAACCTGCTTCGATAATATCAATTCCCAATTCATCAAATACCCGAGCAATCTGAATTTTTTCTTCTAAACTCATTGACGCACCTGGTGATTGCTCACCATCACGCATAGTTGTGTCAAATATAAAGACTCTATCTTTGTCGCTCATAATAAAAATTTTTGGAAAATCTATAATACAATCTATAAGAGAGATTGCAAAATAATTAGTGTAAATAGGTAAATTTTTTCGTCCATTTTAGGTGATAAAAATTAATTATAAATAGACTCAATTTTAGGCATCAAGTGTAAAAGTTCTTTTGTGTATTCATGGCTAGGGTTCAAAAATAAATCCTCAGTGTTTGAAACTTCACATAACTTGCCATCTTTTAGAACTCCAATTCTATCACACATTTGTCTTACAACAGGTAAGTCATGGCTAATAAATAAAATTGTTAAATTTAATTGCTCTTGAAGATCTTTTAACAAATTTAATATTTGTGCTTGAATACTAACGTCTAGTGCAGATGTGGGTTCATCACAAACTAAGAGTCTTGGCTGAGTTGCTAAAGCTCTTGCAATCGAAATTCTTTGTCTTTGACCACCAGAAAATTCATGTGGATATCTATCTGCTGATTTTTGAGACATTTCAACAGAGTCTAATAAATCATAGACATAATTATTTAGATCAGTATTAGATATCAAAGGATTGTGAAGTGTAATAGGCTCAGCAATAATATCTTTTACTTTCAATCTACCATTAAGCGATGAATAAGGATCTTGAAAAATCATTTGTATTTGTTTTCTAAATTTCATTAGTTCTGACCTGTTTTTTATCTTCGTAATACAAGTGTTATCAAAAAATATATCTCCTGAAGAAGGTTTAAATAAATTTACAATCATTTTTGCAATAGTTGATTTTCCACTACCACTTTCACCCACCAATCCAAATGACTCACCTTCTTTTATTTCAAATGAAACATTATTTACAGCTAATACAGAATTTTTAGAATTTTCTGTAAAAAAATTGTCATCAAAACTTTTATTTAGATTTTTAACTTGAACTAAATCTCTGTTGGTAATTTCTTTTTTACTCCATCTATTCAAAATTTTGATATTATTTACTTTATTTTTATTATCTTTATCAACTATTACAAATCTTGAGATTTTCTTATTGGTAGGTGGAACTGAACTTACAAGACTTTTAGTATAACTTTGTTGAGGGGTTGTTAATATTTTTTTTGTTTCACCAATTTCGACTAAATTTCCGCTTTTCATCACAGCTACACGGTTGGCTGTTTCAGCAATAACACCCATATCATGAGTGATTAAAATCACAGCTAAGTTTCTTTCTTTTGTTAGTTTTTTAATTAAATCTAAAATCTGTGATTGAATAGATACATCCAGAGCTGTAGTAGGTTCATCAGCAATTAACAACTCTGGTTCACAGCATAATGCCAAAGAAATAACCACTCTTTGTCTCATTCCTCCTGAAAACTGATGAGGATAATCATTAAATCTTTTTTCAGCATCCTTAATTCCAACTTCTTTTAATAGATTAATAGATTTATTTTTTGCATCTTCTTTGCTTAAGTTAAGATGAGTTTGTATAGTTTCAATTAATTGTTCGCCAACTGTTAATATTGGATTTAAAGATGTTTGTGGATCTTGAAATATTAATCCAATTTTATTTCCTCTATATTTAACGATACTTTCTGAATTTTCATGAATATTTAAATCTCCCAATATTACTGAACCACTTGAAACTTTCCCTGGCTCATCAATTAAATTAATTATAGCATTTCCAACTGTGCTTTTTCCAGAACCAGACTCACCAACTAAGCCTAAAATTTCACCTTTATTTACGTCAATATTTACATTTTTAGCTGCATAAATAGTCTCTTTTCGCATTTTATAATCAACACTTAAATTATTTATTTTTAAAAAGCTCATTTTTTTAGTTTTGGATTTAAAGTATCTCTCATCCAGTCTCCTAATAAATTAATTGAAAAAGCTAAAATCACTAAAAAAATTGCTGGAAAAAATGTAATCCACCATTCCCCCGAAAATAAAAAGTCATTACCCAATCTTATTAATGTTCCTAAAGAAGGTGTTGTTGGAGGAACTCCAACTCCCAAAAAACTTAGGGTTGACTCAGCTAGGATTGCAAGAGCTAAACCGATTGTACCGATGACTAAAACAGGTCTCATGATATTTGGTAGAATATGTTTAAACATAATTACTATATTTGAAACTCCAATTATCGTTGAAGCAGAAACGTAATCTTTATTTTTTTCTACCAAAGTTGCTGCTCTAGATACTCTTGCAAACTGCGGCCATTCTGAAATCCCAATAGCAAAAATCAAAACATAGATCGCCATTTCATCATGCATTTCTCTTGAAATTAATCCTCTTGCTATTCCATCAACCAAAAGTGCCATCAATATACTTGGTACAGTCAACTGAACATCTGTAAGTCTCATTACTACCATTTCATATTTTCCACCAAAATATCCAGCTGTTAATCCTAAACCAACGCCAAGAACTAGACTAAATATAATTGCAGCGAAACCAACAATAAGAGATATTCTACATCCGTATAATATGGTTGATAACATATCTCTTCCTTGACCATCTGTTCCTAAAATAAATTGTGCTAAACCATCCTCTGTCCATGATGGTGGTGTAAATGCATCCATCAAAGATAAAGATGATGGATCAAAAGGAGTGTAAGGTGTTAAAAATTCAATAAAAAAAGAACAGAAAAAAATAATAAATAAAATTGCCGAAGATATAATTGCCGTTGGAGATTTTATGAAGCTATGATAGATATCACTATCCTTAATTCTTTCCCATCTTGTTAAATTTAAATTATTATCCACTTGCGGCATCTCCTTTAACTCTAATCCTTGGATCAATAAAATAATACAGAATATCAACTATAAAATTTATCATCACAAAAACAAACGCGATGAAAACTAAATAAGCTGACATAATTGGTATATCAACAAACTGAACAGCTTGTATGAACAAGAAACCCATACCAGGCCATTGAAAAACTGTTTCAGTTATAATTGAAAAAGCAATTAAAGTTCCAATGTTAATTCCTGCTATAGTGATAACAGGTATCAGGCCATTTTTTAGTGCATGTTTGTATTTAATACTATCTTCACTAATTCCTCGAGCTCTAGCAAATTTTATATAATCGGTTTGTAAAATTTCCATCATCTCAGCTCTTACTAGCCTGATAATATAAGTCATTTGAAATAGGCTTAATGTAACTGAGGGAAGAATTATTGCTTTAAGACCTGAAACTGTTAGAAAACCTGTTGTCCAAAATCCTAGATCAACCACTTCTCCCCTACCAAACGAAGGAAGTACTCCTAAAATAACAGCAAATAAATAAATAAATAATATACCAATTACAAATGTGGGGAGTGATACCCCTAGCAACGAAATTGCCAAGACAAAGTCACTTAAGAAACCTTTTCTATTTATGCCTGTGTAGACTCCTAGAAGAGTTCCTGTCACTAAAGCTATTAAAGCTGAAATTACAACAAGCTCGATTGTAGCTGGTAATCTTTCTACAATTAATTCTGATACAGGTCTTCTTAATTGATAAGAAATACCAAACTCTCCCTTGGATGCATTAACTACAAACCTTGAAAATTGTATGTGAATTGGGTCCATTAGTCCCAATGTTTCTCTTAATTCTGCTCTTTCTTCGTCTGAAGTTTCTTCTCCAACCATATTGTTTATTGGATCTCCTACAAAATTAAATAAAGAAAATGAGACAAAGGCAACAACAAGCATTACCAAAGCTGATTGAAACAATCTTTTAAAAAAATATTTTATCAATTTTAGAGGAATTAAAATTTACAAGCCCTCTATAAAATTAGAGGACTTGTAATAATTTTTATTTATTTATCACCAAATACTGCAGTTCTAAATAATGGTTCATTATTTGGTCTTATTGGAACACTAACATTACTTTTGGATGCCCAAGAAATTACTTGGTGATGTAAAGGAAGATAAGAAATATCATCTTTCACAATTTTCCAAGCTTTAGCAATTGCTGCATTTCTTTTCTCTAAGTCAACTTCACCTTCCATAACTCTAATAGCTGCATCTACTTCAGCATTACTGAAATTAACTCTATTCCAACTAGCGCCTGTTTCATATAAGTAATGGAAAACATAATGACTATCTAAAGTTGGAACTCCCCATCCAAGCATATAAAAATCACCCTGATTATCTTTAAGCTCTTTGAAATGCTTGCTTTTAGTTTGAGCAAATAAGTTAACTTTAACACCTACTTTACCTAACATTCCAACAACTGCTGTACAGATAGCTTCATCATTTACATACCTGTCGTTAGGACATCTTAACTCAACTTCAAAACCATTAGGATACCCAGCTTCAGATAATAATTTTTTAGAAGCTTCTGGATCGTATGGTAATCTTTTGTCGAGTTCAGCTGTATAACCGTTTACTCCAGGAAAAGTTATTATTCCTGCAGGTTCACTTAAACCTCTCATTACTTTTTTCTTGATGGCTTCAATATCAATTGCCTGATAAAGTGCTTGTCTAACCTCTTTTTTCTTAAAAGGATTATCACCAGTGTTACCTGTTCTTAATTTATCAGCAGCTTGATCCATACCTAAAAAGATAGTTCTCATTTGAGCAGTACTTTCAACTTTGTGTGCTGACGATCTTCCAATTCTTTTTAGATCTTGAACGGGAGCGTCAGTCACAATATCAATTTCACCAGATAAAAGAGCTGCTACTCTAGTTGCAGCATTTTTAATTGGAAGTAGTTCAATGGTAGTCAAACCTTTATCTTTCATTTCACCCCACCAATGACTATTTCTTTTAAATACTGTTCTAGTATTTGGCTCTCTCTTAGTTATTTTAAAAGGACCAGTTCCTAAAGCATTTGTCGCTGAAAATGTTTCTTGTCCAGCATCCCAATTTTGAGGAGATGTAGCAAAATTTTTCTCTGACCAAGCTTTAGACATTATAAAAATATTTGATAATTGATTTAAAAGAATAGGATTTGGTTTGCTTGTTGTTATTTTAACAGCATAGTCACCAATAGCCTCAACATTTGAAACTGTACTAATATATTCTTTAAAATCAGAAGTTCTTTGTTTTGCTCTTAATATACTAAATACAACATCAGCAGATGTCATTCCTGAACCATCTGAAAATTTTGCATCCTCTCTTAAAGTAAAGACCCAAGTGTTTGGATCAGTTGCTTTCCACTTTGTTGCCAGCGCAGGTCCAATTTTCATATCAAGACCTCTTTGAACAAGTGCTTCGTAAACTTGTCTAGAAACTTGTGTTGTAGGACCTTCATTTTGAGCGTGTGGATCTAGTGTAAGACTATCACCTTGCATAGACCACTTAATCGTTTGTGCGTATGCAG
The DNA here is from genome assembly GCF_052048055.1 of Candidatus Pelagibacter sp. HIMB1485. Taxonomy (NCBI): domain Bacteria; kingdom Pseudomonadati; phylum Pseudomonadota; class Alphaproteobacteria; order Candidatus Pelagibacterales; family Candidatus Pelagibacteraceae; genus Candidatus Pelagibacter; species Candidatus Pelagibacter sp. HIMB1485. Next base: position 374,601 of record NZ_JBNAIN010000002.1, read on the forward strand.
AAGAAAATCCAAATACAAGTACCAAAGACAATAGTGCTTTAACTAACTTTTTAATCTTCATTTTTACCTCTTTTTTTAAAATTTATAAAAAAATTATAAGTGAAAAAAAAAGATTATTACAGATATAAATTGCTAAATAAAATTAACTTTTATCGCTATCAACCAATTTTTTCTTACTAATCCAAGGCATCATAGCTCTAAGTTCTGCACCAACTTTCTCTACTGGATGCTCAGCTAATTTAGCTCTAGTTGCAAGAAAATTCTTTTGGCCATTTTTACACTCATCCATCCACTCTTTAGTAAATTTTCCAGATTGAATTTCTGCCAAAACTTCTTTCATTCTTTTTTTAGTTTCTTCTTTATTAACTACTCTTGGTCCTGATTGATATTCTCCATATTCAGCAGTATTTGAAATTGAATAATTCATATTTGCAATTCCACCTTCATATATCAAATCAACAATTAATTTTACTTCATGAACGGTTTCAAAATATGCCATCTCTGGTTCATACCCAGCTTCAACTAAAGTTTCATATCCATTTTTAATTAATTCAACTAAACCTCCACATAAAACAGTTTGTTCACCAAATAAATCTGTTTCAACTTCATCTTTGAAAGTAGTTTCAATTATCCCTGATCTTCCACCACCTACTGCTGATGCATAAGAAAGAGCTAAATCTCTAGCTTTACCAGATCCATCTTGATGGACTGCAAACAAACATGGAACTCCACCACCTTTTTCATATTCGCTTCTTACTAAATGACCAGGACCTTTTGGAGCAACCATAAATACATCTAAATCTTTTCTTGCTTTAATTAAATCATAGTGAACATTTAAACCGTGAGCAAAAGCAATGCTTGTTCCTTCTCTTACTCTTTGTTCTATATGGTTTTTATAAATTTCAGCTTGTAATTCGTCTGGAGTTAATATCATAACAACATCTGCCCAAGCAGCTGCATCAGATAAATTCATCACTTTTAAACCTTTTGACTCAGCTTTAGCAACACTTGATGATCCTTCTCTTAACGCAACAACGATCTCTTTTACCCCGCTATCTTTTAGATTAAGTGCATGAGCGTGGCCTTGACTTCCGTAACCAAAAATAGCAATTTTTTTATTTTTAATTAAATCTACATCTGCATCTTTTTCATAAAACATTTTCATAATTTATCTCCTATTAATTAGTTAAAAATTTTTGCACCTCTTGTCATTGCTACTGCCCCGGTTCTTGAAGTGCTTATAAGTCCCAAGGATTTTAATTTTTTACTCGTTTTATCAATCTCTCTTCTAAGTGCTGTTATTTGAATAACTGCAGATGATTTTGTTTCATCCAATACTACTGGGTTAAATTTTTTACAAGCATTTAAACATTTTTCAATTTTATTTTTTTTACCTACAATTTTAAATAGAGCCATCTCTTTAAAAATCACATCTTTATCATCTCTTTTAAATTCAGCAACTTTGTGTACAGGTACTAATTTAGTTAATTGTAGTCTGATCTGATCAATAACCTGTGGTGTTCCAGTTGTTACAATTGTTATTCTTGATATGTTTTTGATAGCATCAACTTCAGCTACTGCCAAAGACTCAATATTATAACCTCTTCCAGAAAACAGACCAACTACTCTTGCAAGAACACCCGCCTCATTATCTACCCAAACTACGAAGATATAGGTATCTGATTTTTGTTTTATAGATGGGGTGCTGTAAGCTGACTTTGATTTTGGCATTTTGATTAAACTAAGGCTTTGCCTTTTCCTTTTATTTTATTCTCTTCTTGATCGTTTGGTCCAAGTATCATTTGATTATGAGGTTTACCTGAAGGTATCATTGGAAAACAGTTTTCATTTGGATCAACATGACAATCAAAAATAACAGGGCCATTATGGTCAACCATTTCCTGAATTTTTTCATCAAGCTCTAATGGATCATCAGCTTTAATTCCTTTACAACCATAAGCATCAGCCATTTTCATAAAATCTGGTAGTGCTTCTGAGTAACTCTCAGAATAGTTCTTCTCATGAAGAAGCTCTTGCCATTGTCTTACCATTCCCATGTACTGATTATTCAAGATAAAAATCTTTATTGGTAAGTTGTATTGAACTGCTGTAGACATTTCTTGCATTGTCATTAAAACAGATGCTTCACCAGCAATATCAATAACTAATTTTTCTGGATGAGCTACTTGAACTCCAACAGCTGCAGGCAATCCATAACCCATAGTTCCTAATCCGCCTGAAGTCATCCATCTATTTGGTTTGTTAAATTTATAATGTTGAGCGGCCCACATTTGATGCTGACCGACTTCTGTTGTTACATAAGTATCTTTATTTTTTGTTAATTCATAAAGTCTTTGAACAGCATGCTGAGGTTTTATGCTATCTTCACTATTTATGAAATTTAAAGAATTTTTGTTTCTCCATTTTTGAATTTGTTCCCACCATTTTGCAATATTTGGTTTATTTGATTTACCATTTCCATTTTTCTTTTTAACAATTGTTTTGTTAACTTTATCAATTACTTTTGTAACATCACCTACTATTGCAAGATCTACTTTAATAATTTTATTAATTGAGGATGGATCAATATCAATATGAACTTTTTTTGAATTTGGAGAGAAATCATCAATTTTTCCGGTGATACGGTCATCAAATCTAGCACCAATGTTTATTAACAAATCACAGTCATGCATTGCGTTGTTTGCTTCATATGTTCCATGCATTCCTAGCATTCCTAAAAACTGATTATCATCTCCAGGATAAGCACCTAAACCTTGTAAAGTTGATGTAATTGGAAATCCTGTTAGTTCAACAAATTTTCTAAGAGCTTCACTTGCTTTTGGCCCTGAGTTAATTACACCCCCGCCACTATAAATTATTGGCTTCTTTGCCTTGTTAATTAAATTAATTAATTGATCAATTTCATCAGCCGAAAACTTATTATGAGATTTACCATTAAGGTTTTTTTCTTTTTTTGGTTTTTTATATTTTGCTTTTGCAAATTGAATATCTTTTGGAATATCAATTAATACTGGGCCAGGTCTTCCAGTTGTTGCAACTTTAAATGCTTCATGCATAACATCTGAAAGATCATTAATATCTTTTACCAACCAGTTATGCTTTGTACATGGTCTTGTTATTCCTGTTGTATCACATTCTTGAAATGCATCCGTACCAATTAGGTGTGTTGGAACTTGACCCGAAATACAAACCATTGGAACTGAATCCATATATGCATCAGTTAAAGCAGTGACTACATTAGTGGCACCGGGGCCTGATGTAACCAGTACAACACCAGGTTTACCAGATGATCTCGCATAACCTTCTGCTGCATGACCTGCACCTTGTTCGTGTCTTACAAGAATATGTTTAATAGATGGATGATTTTTTAATTCATCATATATTGGCAGTACAGCGCCACCGGGATAACCAAAAATATGGTTTACGTCTTGGTCCTCAAGACACTTAAATACGATTTCTGCTCCAGTTAATAATTTTGGCATTTCGCAATCTAGCTGAAGTTGTGCTGATTGGTCAAGGTTAAGTATAGAAAATTTAAATTTTTTTTAAAAATTTATTTATCTCAGATGGATTCAGTTTAAGCCAATCACTCATGTGTCCTCGGGCCCATGTGCTTTGTCTTTTGGCGTATTGTCTAGTTTTTATTGATATTTTTTCTTTGATTTCATCAATTTTTTTTTCTTTAGCTAAATATTCCTGAATTTCATTTATCCCAATTGCTTTACATGCAGTCATCTGATCATTAATTTTTAGTTTTAGAAATCTTTTAACCTCATTCACAGCGCCCATTCTAATCATTTTCCCAGTTCTTTGATTAATTCTTTTAACTAGCTCTTCACGAGGGTAATCGATATAAATTTTTAAAAAATCGTCTTCTAAATAATTTGATTTAGTGTTTTTAAACCAATCATGAAGAGATTTGTTTGTAAACTTTTTAACTTCAAAAGCTCTTATTGATCTTTGGGTATCCGTTGGATTAATTTTATTTTTTGATAGAGGATCTAGTTTTAATAATTGCTTATAAAATTTATTTTGGCCAATTTTTTTATTTAAATTTCGAATTTGATTTCTAAACCTTACTGGAATATTTGGAATTTGAACCAAACCATCAGTTAATGCTTTAAAATAAAGTCCAGTTCCTCCAACAAGAATTGGAATTTTATTTCTATTTCTAACTTCAATTATTTTCTTATTTACAATTTTAAGCCAATCACCAGTTGAAAAACTTTTCTTTGCATCTTGGAAACCATATAGATGATGTTTTATTGATTGACAATTTTTTGGGCTAGGTCTTGCAGACAAAATTTTAAGTTGCTTATAAACTTGCATACTATCTGCATTAACAATCTCTCCTTTAATTTTTTTTGCAAGTTTAATTGCAAAACTTGATTTTCCAGATGCTGTGGGTCCTGAAATTAAAATTATCTTGGATTTTAAATCCATTACTAATCTAATTTAACGCCAATGTATCTTCGTTGATTTTGATTGTTATAAATTGCAATTAAAATAGTTTTTTGATTTGAGTTTATTGCTTTTTGAGTAATGTCTCTTAAATCATCTGCTGATTTAATTTTTTTCTTCTGAGCTTCAATAATAATACTATTTATCTCAATTGAATTTACTAAAGGACTATTATTGGCCATATTAGTAATTACTAATCCTGTAGTTTGATTTGGTAATTTACGGTTTTTTATATCTTCTTTAGTTAAAGGTCTTACTGATATTCTTAAACTCTCAATAATTTCATCCAAATTATTTTCATCTTTTTTTGGATTTTCGCTTACTTTGAAATCATCAGATGTTTCCAATCTTCCTAACAAAACTTTTTTAGTTATTTCTTTTTTATTTCTCCATATTTTTACATCTACATTTTTACCAACATCTGTTCTGGCAACAATTGCTGGTAACTCTTTCATTTGCTTAATCTCAACCCCATTAAACTCTAAAATTATATCTCCAGCCTGAATACCAGCTTTTTCGGAAGGACTATTTTCAGCAACACTAGCAACTAAGGCACCTCTTGGTTTATCTAGTTCTTCAGCATCAGCAATTTCTTTCGTAACATCTTGAATTCTTACACCTAACCAACCTCTTTTAGTTTCTCCAAACTCTATTAATTGTTTAATAACTTGTTGAGCGCTATTTGATGGAATTGAAAATCCTATACCGATAGAACCATTTCTTCCTAAAATAGCAGTATTAATTCCGATTACATTTCCTTCCATATCAAATAAAGGTCCACCTGAATTTCCTGAATTGATTGATGCATCTGTTTGAATAAAATCCTCATATCTTGATAATCCAATTGATCTGTTTCTCGCTGAAATAATACCAGCGGTTACTGTTCCACCAAGACCAAATGGATTTCCAATCGCCAAAACCCAATCACCAATTCTTGCTTTGTCAGAATCTCCAAAACCAACAGGTTTGAATTTCTCATCTGTTTCTAATTGTAGCACAGCAATATCCATCAAAGGATCGGCACCAAGAACCTTTGCTTTATATTCTTGGTCTCCATTTACTCTAACTATTATATCATCAGCATCTTGAATTACGTGATTATTTGTTACCACAATTCCATTTTCATCTATGATAAATCCAGAGCCTAAAGCTGCTGATTTTCTTTCTTGAGGAGTTCCAAATTCTTTGAACATATCTTCAAATGGAGAACCTGGAGGAAATTGAAAAGGCAAAGGATTGCTATTAGTTACTACAGTTGTTGATGTGGAAATATTTACAACAGAAGGCATCAACTTTTCTGCAAGATCTGCAAATGATGCTGGAACAGGTTTAGAATTTGATTGTATTGAAATACTTAAAGAAAATACAATTGTTAAAAATATAAGTTTTAATTTTTTCATATTAACTTTTAATTAAATAAATAATTATAAAACCTATAACTGCAAAAATAAGTCCACCTGATCTCAGTTGACTATCTTTGACAAGTTCAAGTTTTTTAAGCATAGTTTTCATTTTTGCTGGAAATAAGGCATATATAATTCCCTCTATAAATAAAAAAAGACCAAAAGCTATGACTAGCTCATTCATCTAAAAACTACTGTTTAATATCAGGATTTATATTTCCAAAAAATTTGAAAAATTCACTATCGGGAGACAAGATCATTGATGTTTCTCCTGCATTAAATGCCTTGCCATAAGCTTGCATAGATCTATAAAAAGCAAAAAATTCAGGATCTTTTCCAAAAGCTTCAGCGAAAATTTTGTTTCTTTCTCCGTCACCTTCTCCTTTCATAATTTCTGATTGCTTTTGAGCATCTGCTAATATCACGGTTACTTCTTTGTCAGCAGTCGAAGTAATTGTTACTGCCATCTCAGCACCTTTTGCTCTAAATTCCTTTGCTTCTCTTTCCCTCTCAGTCTGCATTCTTCTATAAATTGCATCACTGTTTGCTGTAGGAAGATCAGCTCTTTTTATTCTTACATCTACAATATTTATTCCAAAATTTTGCGCTTCGTTATTAACTCCATCTTTAATCAAAGACATTTGTTTTGATCTATCTTGTGATAGCAAAGTTTGTAATTCTTCTTGACCCAAAACATTTCTAATTCTTGAGTTTATAATTGTAGATAATCTTGATCTTGCAACCCTTTCGTCTCCAACAGAAATATAAAATTTCAAAGGATCAACTATTTGAAATCTCGCAAAAGCATCAACAATCAATCTTTTTTGGTCAGATGCAATTACTTCCTCTGGCGGGGTATCTAAATTTAAAATCCTTTTATCTAAATAAACAACGTTTTGAATAAATGGAATCTTAAAGTTCAAACCTGGTTTCATTATAATTCTTTTTGGATCACCAAATTGAAGAATTATCGCTTGATTAACTTCTTTGACTATAATTACTGATAGGAACGCTACAACAGCTATTAAAACTAATATTCCAGCTACTATTTTTCCAGCTTTCATTTAATTTGTCTCTTTCTTTTTAAGCTCTGGTAATGGTAGATATGGCACAACACCTGAACCGGACTCTTTATCTATGATAATTTTATTTATATCTGCTAAAACCGTTTCCATTGTCTCTAAAAACATTCTTTCTTGTGTAACTTGTTTTGCTTTAGCATACTCATTGTAAATTGCTAAAAATCTACTAGCTTCACCTTCAGCTTTAGCAACAACTTCTTTTTTATAAGCTTCTGCAGCTTGTAAAATTTTCTGTGCTTCCCCTCTTGCTCTTGGGATCACATCGTTTGCATAAGCTTCAGCTTCGTTTTTAGATCTTTCCATATCTGCTCTTGCAGCTTGGACATCTCTAAATGCATCAATTACTTGATCAGGTGGATCAGCTTTTTGCGTTTGTACTTGAGTAATTTGTACTCCACTTTCATAATCATCTAAAATGCTTTGAATAATTTCTTGAGTTTCAATCTCAATACTTGATCTACCTTCTGTTAATATTGGTTGAATATCACTTTTAGCAATAACTTCTCTCATTGCTGTTTCTGCGGCTGCTTTAACAGTTCCTACAGGGTCCTGAATTTTAAACAAAAAATTTCCAGCATCTTTGATAACCCAAAATACTGAAAAATCGATATTTACAATGTTTTCATCACCAGTAAGCATTAAACTTTCTTGAGGAACATCTGCAACTCCTCCACCTGTAGAAAAACCACTATCTCTTTCAGACCTAAATCCAATATCGATTCTATTTACTTTAGTTACTTTTGGAGTTTGAACAGTCTCTACTGGAAAAGGAATATGATAGTTCAATCCAGGTTGAGTAGTTTTAACAAATTTTCCAAATCTAAGAACAACCCCTTGTTCATCAGGTAATACTCTATAAAGCCCACTTGCAAGCCATACAAAGGCTAAGACTAATAAAATTAATCCTATAGACTTTCCGCCTGAAGATTTTCCACCAGGTAAAAACTTTTTAATTTTATCTTGAAACTCTCTGATGATTTCATCTACGTTTGGTGGTGTTGGTCCTCTTCCTGAACCATTTCTTCCACTTCCACCTCCTGGGGGTGCTCCCCATGGACTTCCTCCTTTGCCTCTGAAATCATCTGACATATGTCAAAGTATATAGTGTCTTTATCCTAAAAAACAAGTAAGGATAGTTTTATGTCAGATAAAAAGACAGAACTAAGTGACGCAATGAAAAAGAAGGTGGAGCCTAGAGTTTTTACAAAAAATCCAATTCTAGGAACTAAGTTTACTATTGCAATCTCAAGTGCAAAAGGAGGTGTGGGTAAATCTACATTTGCAACGAATCTTGCCCTAGCTTTAAAAAAAGTTGGATGCAAAGTTGGATTGTTAGATGCTGATATTTATGGCCCTTCCATTCCAAAAATGTTTGATATTAATGAAAAACCAAAAAGCGACGGTCAAAAATTAGATCCCATAACAAAATATGACATTCAATGTATGTCAATTGGATTTTTAGCGGATCAACAAACACCGATGATTTGGCGTGGTCCAATGGTAACCAGTGCAATTAAAACTTTTACTCAGAAAGTTAATTGGAGAGACTTAGATTTTATAATTGTTGATATGCCTCCAGGAACTGGTGACACTCAATTAACGTTTTCGCAAGAAATTAAAATGGATGGTGCAATCATTGTATCAACTCCACAAGAAGTTGCTCTTTTGGACGTAAAAAGAGGAATTAAAATGTTTGATAAACTTGGAGTTAAAATTTTAGGTTTAGTTGATAACATGAGTTTTTTTGTCGGAGATGATGGAAAGAAGTACAAGATATTTGGAGAAGGTGGAGTAAAAAAAACAGCAGAAGAGTTTCAAAAAGACTTTTTAGGAGAAATACCAATTAATCCTGAAGTTGGAAATTCTGGTGATCAAGGAAAACCAATAGTTGAGTCAAACCCAGACCATGATATTTCAAAAATATATTTAGATTTTGCTAAAAAGATTAAATCAACTTATCTTTAAGATCAAAAGCAGCCATTAATTCATTCCATTCTCTTTTAGATAGACCTGAACTTTCAACATCTACATTTTCACCTTTAATAAGTTTTTGAATTATAACTTTTCCTTTAGCAGAAACCTCTGTTCCTCCTACTCTATAATCCATAAATGCATCATAAGTTATTGGTACCCATTTTTTAACTGTATCTAACATTATATCTGCATAAACTCTAATTTCATACTGAGCATGACTGTCAGCTCTTAATCTTAAAAAATTCATTAAGTTTAATAAATCAGTTTTCCAATACCACTGGGTATAAGTATTCAATGTTAGGTTCATTCTTGCAAGCTCTCTTGCTAATCCCTTTTTGTTTTCATCAATAGTTGAACCATCATATCTTTCATTAAGCATTGTTTCATAATTGTCATAAGTTCTCTCTGCATCACTTTTCAAAAGTTCTAAAACTTCTTCTGCTTGTTTTCCTTCAAGGACATCTCCTCTTCCTTGTCGGTTGCTAGTTGATTGCGCTGCTAAATTTTCTTTAGTTGGTAAATAAAATTCTTTATCTAAAATTGAATATCTTGCGGAGTATTCATTTACGTTGGCAGTTCTATGTCTGATCCACTGCCTTGCAATAAATATTGGAAGCTTAATATGATATTTTATTTCACACATTTCAAATGGCGTGCTGTGCCAATGTCTCATCAAGTATTTTATTAAACCTTTATCTGTTGAAACTTGCTTTGTCCCTTTTCCATAAGATACTCTTGCTGACTGAACTATAGACGTGTCATCGCCCATATAATCAACTACTCTTACAAATCCATGATCTAATGCTGGCAGCGCTTCATAGAGTATTTTTTCAAGCTCTGGAGCGGTAACTCTTTTAGTTTGATTGCTTTGGGATTGCTGGTTTTTTATTTCTTCTGATTGTTCTTTTGTTAATTTCATGATTGTTATTGAATCTGTTGTAATTACTTTTATATTATTAATGTTGGATTTCCAACTACGACGATAAACGAATTTCGTAATAACCATTGCGGACGTGGGGGCAGTACCCACCACCTCCACCATTACAACTTACGGGGGTGAACTAGAATCGACGGGTGACTAAAGGCTATTCTTTCGTTCGGGATTGTTCCACCGTAACGGGCTAATTTATAATTGCTAACGAAAGTTACGCACTTGCTGCATAATTAACTTAGTTAATTAAGCACGGGGTCCGGGGCACCTGGCAACAGAACGCCCCCTACTTTAAATTGATGATAAATTAATTTTTTTTGAGTATTTTTTTTTAGGTGAATTTTTTATCACTGCTTGTCCACAACGCATAACACCTCTCTTTTTATCAAATGTCATTTTTGGCTCTCCATATAAAGTCCAACCATTTGACAATGCTTCAGTAACACGGTGACAAAATTTTGATGTGTCATCATCTGTAATAAATCTATATCCCTTCATAAAATACTCTCTATTTATCTTTTAATTCGGCTTGTGCAGCAGCCAATCTTGCTACAGGAACTCTGTACGGAGAACAAGAAACGTAATTTAATCCAGCTTTTGAGCAAAATAAAATACTGTTAGGATCACCACCGTGTTCTCCACAAATTCCAAGTTTAATATTTTTATTTTGACTTTTTCCCTTTTCAACAGCTATTTTGATTAAATCTCCAACTCCATCATCTATCGAAATAAACGGATCAATTGAAAAAATTTTATTATCTATATAATCATTTAAAAATTTTCCACTATCATCTCTGCTTATTCCAAATGTAGTTTGAGTTAAATCATTAGTTCCAAAACTAAAAAATTCAGCATGTTTTGCAATATCTTTGGCTTTTATAGCTGCTCTAGGAAGCTCAATCATCGTACCTACCATAAACTCGATTTTTAATTTATGCTCTTTTTGAACTTCACTTGCAATTCTAATTACTAAATCTTTCATAATTTTTATTTCTGCTTCAGTAGATACTAATGGGATCATAATTTCTGGAAAAGCAGATTTAATTTTTTCTTTTTTAAGCTCTGCTAGAGCTTCAAATATTGCTCTACATTGCATTTCATATATTTCAGGAAAAGATATTCCAAGTCTACATCCCCTATGACCCAACATGGGATTTTGTTCATGCAATTCATCAATTCTAGATTCTACTTCTTTTACTGGAAGATTAACAATATTTGCAACTTCATTAATCTCTTTATCTGTTCGAGGCAAAAACTCATGAAGAGGTGGATCTAACAATCTTACTGTAACTGGCAATCCACTCATAATTTTAAATATTTCTATAAAATCCTTTTTTTGATGAGGTAAAAGTTTTTTTAATGCAATTGATCTATCTTCTTTAGTCTTTGATAAAATCATTTCCCTTACGGATAAAATTCTTTCTTCATCAAAAAACATGTGTTCTGTTCTGCAAAGACCAATTCCTTCAGCTCCAAAATCTTTTGCTGTTTTAGTATCCTTAGGTGTTTCAGAATTTGTTCTAATATTTAATTTTCTAAAACTATCTGCCCAAGTCATTATCTTGGAAAAATCTCCAGATATCTCTGGTTTAACTGTTGCCACACTTCCTGATATAATTCTACCGGTTGATCCATCTATAGTAATGACGTCGCCTTCTTTAATTTCCATTGAAGATGTTTTAAATGTCTTCATCTCATAATTTATATCAATTTCACTTGAACCAGATACGCATGGTCTTCCCATGCCCCTTGCAACTACTGCAGCATGACTCGTCATTCCTCCTCTAGCCGTCAAAATTCCTTTTGCAGCATGCATTCCTTGTATATCTTCAGGTGACGTTTCTACTCTTACTAAGATAGTGTCTTGCATTATCGAAGTTAATCTTTCTGCTTCCTCTGAAGTAAATACCACTTTCCCACTCGCTGCACCTGGTGAAGCAGGTAAACCATTTGCTATTACATTGATTATACTCTTTTCATCAAGTGTAGGGTGCAAAAGTGTATCTAAAGAATTTGGATCAATTCTTAATACTGCTTCTTTTTTTGATATTAATTTTTCCTTAACCATATCAACTGCAATCTTTATCGCAGATTTTGCAGTTCGTTTTCCTGATCTAGTTTGAAGCATCCACAGTTTATTATTCTCAACCGTAAATTCTACATCTTGCATATCTTTGTAATGTTTTTCCAATTTTTTTAAAATTTTTTTTAATTCTTTGAAAACTTTTGGCAAAGACTCTTCCATTGAAGGTTCTTCAACTTTAGCATTTTTTCTTGCCTTCTTAGTTATATATTGAGGTGTTCTTGTGCCAGCAACAACGTCCTCGCCTTGTGCATTAATTAAGTACTCACCATATATTTCGTTTGATCCATCTGATGGATTTCTTGTAAATACAACTCCAGTAGCACAATCATCACCCATATTACCAAAAACCATTGATTGAACGTTGACTGCTGTTCCCCATTCTGCTGGTATTTGGTTTAATTTTCTATAGACTTTTGCTCTATTGCTTTCCCATGATAAAAATACAGCACTAATTGCTCCAAATAATTGTTGAAATACATCTTGAGGAAATTCTTTTTTCGTTTTTTCTTTTACTGTTCTTTTAAAATCTTCAATTAAACCATCCCAATCATTTTCATCTAAGTCAGTGTCTAACAAAACACCTTTTGTTAATTTATAATTTTCAATTAATTCTTCAAAATGATAGCCCTCTACACCCATCACAACGTTTCCATACATTTGAATAAATCGTCTGTAACTATCTTTGGCAAATCGCCCATTGGAAGTTTTCAAAGCTAACGCGTTTACTGTTTTATCATTTAAACCTAAATTGAGAATTGTATCCATCATTCCTGGCATAGATACTCTAGCACCCGATCTAACCGATAATAACAAAGGATTTTTTAAGTCACCAAATTTTTTAGAAACATCTTTTTCTATATTTTTTAATTCTTTTTTAATTTGAGAAATTAAATTTTTATTCAATTTTTTCTTATCTTTATAAAAAATCTCACAAACTTTAGTAGATATTGTAAAACCAGGAGGAACTGGCAAACCCATTCTGCCCATTTCAGAAAGGTTAGCACCTTTTCCACCTAAAAAATTTTTTGGATTTTTAATACTTTTAGATTGTTTCGAATTAAAGTTTAATATTAGTTTAGTCATTAGTTAGACTCGATTAAAGAAAAGTTAACATAATTGTCAAATGTTTTACACATCATTTGAATTAGTTCTAGCCTATTTTTCTTAATTACCAGATCATCCTCATTCACAATTACATTATCAAAAAAATCAAATACCTCTCTTTTAATACTTGCTAAATTGTCCAATGTTTGAACAAAATTTTCATCATTATTAATACTAGAAAAATATTTCCTCAATTCATTAATTTTTTTAAATAAATTTTTTTCAAGCTCAGTTTTAAAAATACCAGGGTCGGTTGTATTAGATAATTCGATTTTATCTTTTTTTAACTCACTTTCTAGAATATTTGATGCTCTTTTATAACTTGCAATAATATCTATTCCGTTTTGTTTATTTATTACTTTATTTAAATTTTTTGCTTTATTAAAAATAATTACAGATTGATCTAAATTATAAGAACTTATTGAAGCTTGTATTATATCGTTTCGGATATTTTCCTCCTTCATATAATATTTCAATCTCTCTAATAGAAAATCTAGTAATTCTTTTTGTAAAGATTTATTCTGAAATTCAAATCCTTGATCCTGATACAAGCTTGAAGAATAGTTTATTAAATCTCTAATTTTAAAATCTTTTTTATTTTCAATCATAATTCTAACAATCCCTAATGCTAATCTTCTTAAGGCAAAAGGATCCTTGGAACTTGTTGGTTTTTGGTTTACACCAAAAAATCCAACTAAAGTATCAATCTTGTCAGCTAAGGATAAAGCAATGCTATAAGGTTTTTTTGGAATTTTTGTTCCAGATCCAACGGGTAAATATTGCTCACTAACAGCAAGTGATATTTCTTTATCAAAACCTTGCTCATTTGCAAAATAACCTCCCATAATTCCTTGAAGTTCTGGAAATTCACCAACCAATTCAGATAACAAGTCTACTTTGCTTATAGATGCTGATAATTCTACTTTTTCTTTGCTAATTAATAACTCATCAGAAATATTAGCACCAAGCTTTCTCATTCTTTGAGCTTTATCAAAATAATTTCCAAGACCTTTGAAATAATTCATTAATTTTAAATCAGAAATTTTTTTGACCATGTTTTGAGCTTTATCTTTCTGCCAGAAAAATTCTGCATCACTTAATCTTGCTTCAACTACTCTTTCATTTCCTAATTTAATTAATCCTTTTTTATCTTTATTATTTGCTACTACCAAAAATTGATTTGTAATGTTTCCTTTTTTATCAAAAGTAGGAAAATACTTTTGGTGGTGTTGCATTGTTAGTATTAAAATCTCTTTAGGTATATTTAAAAATTTTTTATCAAATTCACAAACAACTACGTTTGGTTGGTCAGTTAAATCGACTACTTCCTGAAGAAGCTTGGGATTGTTGTCAATATTTATATTTCTTTTTTTTAAAATAATATCGAATTTTTTTTCTATTAAATCTTTTCTCTCAGTGTGATCGATAAGTATATCCATTTTTTTAAAAAAATTTTTATAAGATTTAAAGTCTGAAAATAGTTTTTTCTTTTCTTCAAATTCTTTATCTACAAATGTCAAATTAGATGAAATGAAATGATGAAATTTAAAATTTAGTTTTTTTTTATCAAAGATGGATAAGATAGATTTTAATGGCCTACCCCATAATAGTTCATAATTTGACCATTTCATTGACTTTTTCCACTGAATTTTATTCAATATTTGAGGTATGGCTCCTTCTAATAATGTATGTGTATCTAATTTTTTTGATCTAGTTTTATAAAAATAGAACTCACCTTTATCTGTTTTTTTTATAAACAATTCTTTTTTTGAAACACCATATGATCTCGCAAATCCCTCCAACGCAGCATCTGGAGACTTTGTGCTCGGACCTTTTATTTCCTCAGATTTTAAAACTATCTTCTTTTCAACTCCATCAAACAAAATTAATAACCTATTGGGTGTTGAGTAAGACGAGCTTTTTTTAAATTTAATAGATTTTTCTAAAAAAAATTCATTAAAACTTTTTAGTAAATTTTCTCTTAAATTTTTTTGTAAATTTGAAGGTATTTCCTCACTAAACAATTCTAAGAAAAATTCAGACATTATTTTTGACTATCTAACCAAATACTAGCGGCTGATTTTGTAATATCTCTTATTCTGGCAATATATCCTGCTCTTTGAGCAACGCTAATTGCTCCACGTGCATCTAATATATTAAATACGTGACTTGCTTTTAAGCATTGATCATAAGCTGGTAATGAAATTTTTTTTTCAACTAATGACTTTGCTTCCGACTCATGCATATCAAACATTTTAAAAAGTGACTCTACATTCGCATGTTCAAAATTATATGCCGAAAATTCTCTCTCAGCTTGATGAAATACTTCTTTATATTTAACACCATCATCATTCCATAACAAATCGTAGACATTTTTTTGTTGCTGAGTAAACATACATATTCTTTCTAATCCATATGTAATTTCTACAGAAACAGGTTTGCACTCAAATCCAGCCATCTGTTGAAAATAAGTAAATTGAGTAATTTCCATGCCATCACACCATACCTCCCAACCAAGACCAGCAGCACCCAATGTTGGACTTTCCCAGTCGTCTTCTACAAATCTAATATCATGATCTGAATGATCAATTCCTATAGATGATAAGCTATTGAGGTAAAGTTTTTTAATATTTTCAGGGGAGGGTTTTATAAGAACTTGAAACTGATAATAATGTTGAAGTCTATTTGGATTATCTCCATACCTTCCATCTGTGGGTCTTCTTGATGGCTGCACATATGCTGTCTTCCAAGGTTTAGCTCCTAATGACCTCAATGTAGTTGCTGGATGAAATGTGCCTGCTCCTACTTCCATGTCATAAGGTTGGAGAACTACACATCCCTTTTTGCTCCAAAACTTTTGAAGATTTAAAATTGTATCTTGAAATGTAAGAATTTTCTCTTTTGATTTAGAAACCATATCTTTGCCAGATTGATCTTTCATCTAAAATATTTGCAAATTGGTCAATATGATTTGAAGATGAAAGTTTTTGACTTAACCACCCTTTTGTTTTTTCAAATTTTTTAATTACAACATCTTCACCAAACTTTTCTTTTAAGATTTCATGTGCATCTCCTATGCCATCTATTAATCCTAATTTCTTAGCTCTTGAACCTGACCAAAATTCACCAGAAAATAATTCTACTTCTGTTTTATTTAATTTTGCTCCACGACTTTTTTCAACAACATTTATGAAATCTTGGTGTAAATCTAATTGAATATTTTTAAGTCTTTGAATATCTTCTTCCTTTTCTTCCATAAAAGGATCAAGTGTGCTCTTATTCTTTCCAGCTGTGTGAACTCTTCTCTCAACACCGATTTTCTTAATTAATTCAGTAAAACCAAATGATGAATATATAACCCCTATAGACCCAATGATTGAACTTGAATTTGCATAAATTTCATCTCCAGCACATGAGATAAGATATCCCCCAGATGCAGCAACATCTTCTGCAAAAAAAATAACTTTCTTATTACTTTTTTTAGCTTGCTGACGAATAAAACTATAAATTAAATGTGACTGTACAGGTGAACCTCCTGGAGAATTGATTGATATTGCTACTGCAGCAGCCTTTTTTAGTGAAAAAGCTTTTTTAATAATTTCTTCCTGTCCTGCAAAATCAATACCTTGCTTAAATTTGCCAGCATTACCAATGACGCCATTTAATTTAATATGTGAAATAATTTTTTTCTTTTTTAAAAAGGAGAACATATTTATTTCTTACAGAATATTTAGTTGATTATAAAGACTACTTATAATTGAAGAAATAGGTGCGTCAAATGATAAGTAATAAATATAGCTTATTTATATTAATTTAAAATTAATATGGGAACTGTAGTACAGCTTAAAAACCAGATAAATAATTCATATTTCCAATTGAAGAATTCTGTTGAAGAAAAACTAGCTTTGACTGAAGAAAGAATAAAATCTAAATTAAGCAGTGATGTTCAATTAGTTCAAAAAATGACTAATTATCATATAGAAACTGGTGGTAAAAGACTTAGGGCTTTATTGACATTAGGAAGTGCTAAATTATGTGGTTACTCAAAAGGTTCAAGGGATATAAATTTAGCAGCTTGTGTAGAACTTATTCACAGTGCCACTTTGATGCATGATGATGTTATCGATGAAGGTGAGATTAGAAGAGGTAAAGAAACTTTAAATAAAATATGGAGTAATCATTCCTCGGTTTTAATTGGAGATTATCTCTTAAGTAGATGTTTTGAGATGATGGTGGAAGATGGAAACTTAGAGGTATTAAAATTATTATCATCAACTTCATCTAAAATTGCCCAGGGAGAAGTATTACAACTACAACATAATAATGAAGTTGATATGCTTGAAGAAACATATCTAAAAATTATCTCTGCCAAAACTGCAGAACTATTTGCTGCTTCAACAAAAGTAGGTGCAATTTTAGCCGAAGTAGAAAATAAAGAAAAAGATGCGCTAGAATTTTATGGAAGGAATTTAGGGTTAACTTTTCAAATTGCAGATGACACATTAGATTATAATTCTGAATTAAAGTTATTTGGAAAAAAAATAGGAAAAGATTTTTTTGAAGGAAAGGTGACTTTACCAATAATCTTGCTTTACCAAAAATTAGAAAACAATGAAAAAAATAGGCTAAAAGAAGTATTTAATAAAAAAAAGAGAACAAGCGAAGATTTTAATAATATTATATTTTTAATTAATAAATATAAGATTATAAATGAATGCTACCAAAAGGCTCAGCACTATATTAATTTAGCATCAAATTCTTTGAGTGTATTCAGGGATACTAAAGAAAAAGAAATTCTTAAAAAACTTACATCTTTTAGTTTAGCGAGAAATTTTTAAGGACTTAATAAAGACTTATTCCATAATCCATTATGGCTTTTTGTGTAGAGCAATCTTTCATGAATTCTATTTTCTCCATCTAACCAAAACTCTATATTTTGTGGATTTAAATTCCATCCAGACCAGTGTTTTGGTCTTGGAACTTTTGTTTCATCAGAATATTTATTTTTATACTCTTTAATTGAATTTATTAATTCATCTCGATTTTTTAATTCTTGGCTCTGATTTGATGCCCATGCACCAATTCTACTTTCATATGCTCTGGAAGAATAATATTCATCTGCAACATCATCAGAAACTAAAGTTACATTCCCAGTAATTCTGACTTGTCTTAAAAGACTTTTCCAATGAAAACACATTGAAGCGTTAGGATTTTCCTTTAGTTCATTACCTTTTCGACTATTTAAATTAGTGTAGAAAACAAATCCATCTCTATTAAAATCCTTAAGGAGCACCATTCTTACTGATGGAACATTATTTTTACTTGAAGTTGCTAGCGCAACTGCATTTGGATCATTTGGTTCAGTCTGTTTAGCTTTTTCCATCCATATTTCAAATAACTTAATTGGATCATCTAAATTTAAAAAGCAGCTATTAATACCAAGTTGGTTTTTTTCATTCATAATTTAAACAAAATAATCTATATAATATAAATAATGTCATTTAACACTTTTGGAAAGCTATTTCGTTTCACAACTTGGGGTGAATCTCACGGACCTGCTATTGGCTGCATTGTTGACGGTTGTCCTCCAAACATACATCTAGATGAAAAAGATATTCAATTAGAATTAGACAAAAGAAAACCTGGACAATCAAAATTTACCACACAAAGAAAGGAAGATGATAAAGTCCAAATACTTTCAGGTGTATTTGAGGGAAAAACTACTGGCACACCAATTTCTTTAATTATCTATAATAAAGACATGAGATCTAAAGATTATGGAAATATAAAAGATAAATTCAGACCAGGTCATGCAGACTTTACCTATTTCAAAAAATACGGAATTAGAGATTACAGAGGTGGAGGAAGATCTTCAGCTAGGGAGACGGCCTCAAGAGTTGCGGCTGGTGCTATAGCTAAAGTAGTACTTAAAAAAAAATTAGGAAAAAAATTTAAAGTTATAGGTGCTGTAACTCAATTAGGAATCTTAGGATGTGATACGTCACAGTGGAATGATAAAATTATTTCAAAAAATCCATTCTTTTGTCCAGATAAGTCTATGATTAAATTATGGGAAAAATATTTACTTGGTGTAAGAAAATCAGGGTCATCATGTGGTGCTGTAATAGAGGTAAGAGCAAGAGGTATTCCTGCAGGTCTTGGTGCGCCTATTTATTCAAAATTAGATTCTGATATCGCATCAGCGTTTATGAGCATTAATGCAGTTAAAGGAGTAAATGTTGGTGCTGGAATGAATTCTGCACAACTAAGTGGCGAGCAAAACTCTGACGAAATATCATTAAAAAATAATAAATTAAAATTTAACTCTAATAATGCAGGTGGGATCTTAGGTGGAATTTCTTCTGGGCAAGAAATAATAGCATCATTTGCAGTTAAGCCTACATCTTCAATTTTAACTACAAGAAAAACTATTAATAAATTCGGAAAAAATACCACAATATCAGTTAAAGGTAGACATGACCCTTGCGTAGGAATAAGAGCTGTTCCAGTTGGAGAAGCTATGATGAATTGTGTTTTATTAGACCACTACCTTATGAATCAGGCTCAGTGCGGATAACTAATTAGTTTTTTACTACTCTAATTGAATCCTTATTAAATAAAACTTCTAAAACTTTTTTTGTAATTTGTGGACTATTAAGTCCAGCAATATCATACATATTTTTTGGATTATCTTGCTCTATGAATTCATCTGGAAGAGTCATGGATCTAAATTTTAACCCTTTATCAAATATCCCTTTTTCAGCTAATAAATTTTTAACATGGGAACCAAATCCTCCTATAGAACCTTCCTCAATTGTAATCATTAATTCATGTTCCCTTGCAGATTTTAAAATTAAATCTTCATCTAAGGGTTTTGCAAATCTGGCATCTATAATTGTTGTTGAAATACCCTTTGCTTTTAATTCTTCTGCAGCTACTTTACATTCCTCAAGTCTTGTTCCTAAGCTCAACAAACAAACTTGAGTTCCTTGCTGAATAATTTTTCCTTTACCTATCTCTATTTTTTTCTCTATTGAAGGAAGTTCAACTCCAATACCTGTTCCTCTTGGATATCTTATTGCACAGGGTTTATCATTAATATCAACCGAAGTATTAATCATTTTTATTAACTCAGCTTCATCACTAGCTGCCATCACGATAAAATTTGGTAAAGTTGACAAATAAGTAATATCAAAAGACCCTGCATGCGTTGATCCATCTGCGCCAACTAATCCAGCTCTATCAATTGCAAATCTTACAGGTAGACTCTGTATTGCTACATCATGCACTACTTGATCGTAAGCTCTCTGAAGAAAGGTAGAATAGATAGCGGCATAGGGTTTATACCCTTCTGTTGCAAGACCTGCAGCAAAAGTAACTGCATGCTGTTCAGCTATACCAACGTCAAACATTCTTTTTGGAAATTCCTTGCCAAAGATATCCATACCGGTTCCATCTGGCATTGCTGCAGTTATTCCAACAATCTTACTGTCTTTTTTTGCATGCTTAACAAGTGTATTTGCAAAAACTTTTGTATATGCAGGTAAATTAGAACCACTTTTTTGTTGCTCTCCAGTTTCAACATTAAATTTTGATACTCCATGATAGTGATCGCTAGCTTTTTCAGCATAAGAATATCCTTTTCCTTTTTGAGTTTTAATATGTATCATAATTGGACCCTCATGCTTTGAGTCTCTAGCATTTCTTAAAATAGGGACAAGTGTGGAAAGATCATGTCCATCTATTGGTCCTGCATAATAAAAACCAAGTGAGCTAAATAGTGTTCCACCGGTGACAGCAGAACGAAAAAAATCTTCTGCCTTACCAGCTTTAGCACTAAATCTTTTTGAAAAAGCTGAGGTGATTAATTTTAAAGTTTCTCTTAAGCTAAAATAGATTTTTCCAGTAAATAACTTTGCTAAATATGTTCTCATTGCTCCTACTGGTTTTGCTATAGACATGTCATTATCATTTAATATAACGATCATTTTAGTTTTTGATGCGCCAGCATTATTCATAGCTTCATATGCCATACCAGCACTAATCGCGCCATCTCCAATAACAGCTATTACATTTGAAGATTTATTTTCTAATTTATTTGCTTCAGCCATGCCAAGTGCAGATGATATAGATGTGGAACTATGAGCTGCACCAAATGGGTCATACTCACTCTCAGATCTTTTAGTAAAACCTGATAAACCGTTGCCTTGTCTTAAGGTTGTAATTTTTTGTTTTCTTCCTGTTAAAATTTTATGTGGGTATGCTTGGTGTCCTACATCCCAAATTAATCTATCATTGGGTGTGTCAAAAACATAGTGCAGAGCTACAGTCAGCTCAACAACCCCTAGACCTGCACCTAAATGTCCACCAGTTTTAGATACTGCACTGATCATCTCTTCTCTAACTTCATCAGCTACTTGTTGTAAATCATTTTCAGAAACTTTTCTTAAATCGGATGGAAAGTTAATATTATCTAAAAACTTGTAATTATTTTTCATTTATTTCTATTCAATATAAATTCTAATGTATCGTTTAAATTTTCTGATTTTGAACCATAAATTTTTAAATTTCTATTAATATCTGAAATAATCTTACCACAATATTTGATTGAAGCATCATAACCTAGCAAACTTATAAGCGTAGCTTTGCCTTTTTTTTGATCTTTTTTTGTTCTCTTCCCAGCAATTTTAGAATTACCTTTAAAATCTATTAAATCATCTGCTATTTGAAAAAGAAGACCAATATCAGAACCAAGACTCTCAAAAAATTTTATTTCCTTTAGACTTTTCTCCTTAATGATTGCTGGTACTGCACAACAAAAACTAAAAAGTTTTCCTGTTTTTTTAATTTCCATTTCTATAATTTGTTTTTTTGAAACTTTCTTTTTTTCAAAATCTAAATCTAAATATTGACCACCCGCTATACCCAAATGTCCTGAACACATAGAAAGTTTATCTACTAATTTAACTTTAATTTTGTCCCTCAACTTTATCTTGGAACTAGTTAAAATTTCAAAAGCCATTGTTAATAATGAATTTCCAGCGAGGACAGCTGTCGACTCACCAAATTTAATATGAGTTGATGGTTTACCTCTTCTCATATTATCATTATCCATGCATGGTAAATCATCATGAATAAGAGAATAAGCATGAATACATTCTACAGCAGCGCCTATAGCAATTAATGTGTGATAGTTAATTGAGAATAACGATCCAATATCAATTAATATTTTAGATCTAATTTTTTTTCCTCCAGGAAATAATCCATACTTCATTGCATAAATTAATTTGGAATTTTCTTGTTCCTGAATATATTTTTTCAAGAATAAATTGGTATCTTTTGCAATTTTATTAAGTTGATTTTTCACTTTCTCTTAATGATATCCTTAATTTTTTTATTTGTATTTTCACTAATAGATCTTAAATTTTTTTGAAATTTTTTTTCAATTAAATTATTTAATTTTAGTAACTCTTGATAGCTTTCTACAGAATTGTCTAGGTCATCTTTTTCTTCTAAAGACTTTATCATTTGATTTGCTTCATCTGTTAACTCTTCAAGCGTTCTATTATCATAATCGAGTGGTAAATTTTTATCTTTCATATATTAATCATTACTATTACATGAAAAATATTCAATCAAACATCAAAAAAGCGAAAAATTACTTAGATAAAAGTCATTGTGTAGCTGTTCCAACAGAAACTGTTTACGGACTCGCAGGCAACGCATACTCGGACACTGCTGTTAAAAAAATTTTTAACCTAAAAAGAAGACCTACTAACAATCCACTAATTGTTCACTACTATAATTTAAAAAAAATTTCAGAAGACTGCGAGATAAATGATAATTTTATTAAACTTTATAAAAAATTTTCTCCAGGACCAATAACATATATATTGAAGCTCAAAAAAAATTCTAAAATATCTAAGTTTGTAACTAATAATAAAAAAACAGTTGCTATACGATTTCCAAAACATCCTTTATTTAGAAAATTACTCAAAAATTTAAAATATCCAGTTGCAGCACCAAGTGCTAATATTTCTTCAAGATTAAGTGCTGTAAAAGCAGCAGACGTCAAAGAAGAATTTGGCAACAAAATAAAATTTATTTTGAATGGTGGTGTTTGTAAAATTGGTGTCGAGTCTACAATATTAAATATAACAAATAAACCTAGATTACTAAGATATGGAGGATTGAGTGTTTCAAAGATTAAAAAAACTTTAAATCAAAAAATAGTAATTAATATAAATTCAAAAGATAAAATTTCTCCTGGTCTTTTTCCTTTACACTATTCTCCAGGATTACCTTTAAGAATGAATGCAAAAAAAAACAAAAAAAATGAAGCTTTTGTACTATTAAAAAAAAGAGAAAATATATCTAAAGATATTTATTATTTAAGCAAAACAAATAACTTAAATGAAGCTGCCAGAAACCTGTATAGTGTTTTGAGGAAAATAAAAAAAGATAAATATAAATCAATAGCTGTAGAAAAAATACCAAATGAAGGAATTGGAAAAACAATAAACGACAGACTCAAGAGAGCATCAAACTTCAAATGAAAAACTCAATAGAAGTCATAAATCTATCAAAATTATATAAGACTAAAAATGCAGTTAATAATATAAATTTTAAAATTAATGAAAATGAAATAGTAGGACTGTTAGGTCCAAATGGTTGCGGAAAAACAACAACAATCGGAATGATACTAGGATTATTAAAACCCACAAATGGCCAAGTATTAATTAACGGTAAAAATATTGAAAGTAATAAGATTTCAATTCTACACAAAATGAATTTTATTTCTCCCTATATTGAATTGCCTAAAAAATTAACAGTAAACCAAAATTTAATTGTGTATGGGAAACTATATAATATTCAAAATTTAAATGAGAGAATTAATTTTCTCTCAGAAAAATTAAGATTGGGAGATCTTTTAGATAAAATTACAGGAGAGCTGTCATCAGGACAAAAAAATAGGGTCAGTCTTGCGAAAGCATTAATTAATGATCCTACTGTGCTCTTGTTAGATGAGCCAACTGCTGCTCTAGACCCCGAAACAGCAGATTTTATTAGAACCTTTTTAGAAAAGTATAAAGAAGAAAAAAAAATATCTGTTTTGCTGGCTTCTCATAACATGGATGAAGTAAAAAGATTATGTAATTCTGTTATGATGATGAAAGATGGTACTATCGTAGACAGTGGTACTCCAGAAGATTTAATAAGAAAATATGGACAAAAAAACCTCGAAGAAGTTTTTTTAGAAATTGTTAGGAAAGATAAATGAATATTACAAGAATATATGGATTATTTTTAAGGCATTTTTATTTAATTACTAGATCGTTCCCAAGAATACTTGATTTAATATATTGGCCCTCCATACAGATAACTCTTTGGGGTTTCATTTCCAATTTTTTTGCAGCACACAGTTCATACTATAGTGGAGCTGTTGGAGTTATATTGTCTTGTGCAATTCTTTATGATTTTCTTTTTAGAACAAGCATTGGTTTTAATATGTTATTTTTAGAAGAAATTTGGAGTAGGAATTTTACTAATTTATTTATTGCTCCAATGAAAATTAGTGAAATAATTACTGCACTTGTAATCACCGCTTTAATAAGAGCTTTAATCGGATTAATTCCAGCGATACTTTTAACCTCACCATTATTTGGCATATCTATATTAAACTTGGGATTACCATTAGCTTTTCTTTTTTTAAGTTTGTACATTTTTGGAATTACTTTGGGGCTTTTTGTATCAGCTGGGTTGCTAAGATTTGGGCCATCTTTTGAGAATATTGCATGGTCTACAATGTTTTTATTGGCACCTTTTGGCTGTATCTATTATCCAGTTGAAATTTTACCTGAAATATTTCAATCAATAGCTTTCGCATTGCCATTAGTTTATATATTTGAAGAAACCAGAAATATCTTGGTCAATGGAATTGTTAGCTATGAAAATATTCGTATCGCACTTTCATTAAATGCATTTTATTTCACAGTTGCTATAGCAACTTTTTATTTTTCGTTTGATAAAGCTAGAGAAAAAGGGACATTAATTAATATTGGAGAGTAAATGGTGCGCCTGCAAGGAGTCGAACCCTGAACCTCCAGAGCCGAAATCTGGCGCTCTATCCAGTTGAGCTACAAGCGCATTTAGTATTAATATTATATTTTATGGAAAAAAGCATTAATTTTATAGTTGAAGAAGAAGAAAAGAATTTAAGAGTAGATGTATTAATTAACAAAAGAGACGAAATTATTAGTAGAACCAGAGTTAAAAATTTAATTTTAAAAGAAAAATTAAAACTAAATAATGAAATAATTAAAAGTCCATCTAAAAAAGTTTCGATTGGTGATGTTGTAAATCTTACGATTCCAGAACCAGAGATTGCATCTCTAAAGCCTTATGATTTTAAATTAAATATTGTTTATGAAGATTCTGATTTATTAGTCATCGATAAACCTTCAGGAATTATAATGCATCCTGGAGCAGGCAATTATGACAAAACAATTGTAAATGCATTGATGCATTACGATAAAGAATCTTTATCAACTATTGGGGATGAATTAAGACCAGGAATTGTCCATAGAATTGATAAAAATACTTCAGGTTTAGTTGTTGTGGCAAAAAATAATGAGACCCATGAAAATTTATCAAAACAATTCAGTAAGCACACAATTATTAGAGAATACCAACTTTTAATATGGGGAAAGCTAAGACCATCTTTTGGTAGGATAGAAACATTTATTACTCGTAGTTCAAAAAACAGACAACTTATGGAAGTGAGCAGTTCAAAGGGTAAGAAAGCTGTAACAAACTATAAAACAATTGAAATTTTCGAAAATAAAAAAATACCTACATTAAGTTTAGTCGAATGCAAATTAGAAACTGGCAGAACTCATCAAATCAGAGTGCACATGAACTATAAAGGAAATAGTTTAGTTGGTGATGACAAATATAAAAAAAAATATAAAAAATTAAAAAACGTTGATTTTGACATTCAAAATTCAATTACAAATTTAGACAGACAATTTCTACACGCAAAGACTTTAGGCTTTGTTCATCCCAGAACTCAGAAAGAGCTGATTTTTACCTCAATTTTGCCTCAAGAACTAAATAATATTTTAAAAATGCTTAGAAACATTGAAGAATAAATTATTGAAAATTAAGTATAATTAACTAAATAAACTCTGCTATGAGCACGACTATGAGCAACAATCTTCCTACACTATCCAATGAGGGTGGTCTTTCTGCATATTTAGAACAGATTAAAAAATTCCCAATGTTGGCCGCAGAAGAAGAATATATGTTAGCCAAAAATTGGAAAACAACTGGAAATATTAAAGCTGCTGAAAAATTAGTAACTAGTCACTTAAGATTAGTTGCAAAAATTGCTATGGGATACAAGGGCTATGGTCTGCCAATTAATGAAATGATTTCAGAAGGAAATGTTGGTCTGATGCAGGCTGTTAAAAAATTTGAACCTGAAAAAGGTTTTAGATTAGCAACTTATGCTATGTGGTGGATTAAAGCATCCATCCAAGAATATATTTTAAGATCTTGGAGTCTTGTAAAAATTGGAACAACAACTGCTCAAAAAAAATTATTTTTCAATTTAAAAAAAATTAAAAACCAAATATCTCCTGAAACTGAAGGTGATTTAAGGGATGAACACGTAAACCATATTGCTAACAAACTTGATGTGAGTAAAGAAGAAGTTGTTTCAATGAATAGAAGACTTTCTGGAAAAGAGTTTTCATTGAATGCTCAAGTTGGAGAGGATGGTGATGAATGGCAAGACTGGTTAGTAGATAAAGAGCTTGATCATGATTTAAAATTTGCTCAACATGAGGAAATGGAGCAAAGAAAAGACTTGTTAAAAGATTCTATTACAGTGCTTAATGATAGAGAAAGAGAGATATTATATTCAAGAAGACTCAATGATGATCCAGCAACCCTGGAAGATTTAAGTAAAAAATATAAAATCAGTAGAGAAAGAGTTAGACAAATAGAAAATAAAGCATTTGAAAAACTTCAAAAACAAATGCTACTTCTTGCTAAATCTAAAAATTTATTACCGGCAAATTAAGTTTCAAAAGGATTTTCAATTAAAATAGTATCATCTCTTTCAGGACTAGTAGAGACACTAGATATTTTGGCACCTATAAAATCTTCTACTGCAAAAATATATTTTTTTGCATTATCAGGAAGAGAGTTCATATTTTTAATTCCACTAGTAGATACTTTCCAGCCTGGAAAAGATTTGTAAATTGGTTTTATTTTGATTTGATCCTCTACAGCAGCAGGCAAATAATCTAATTTTTCTCCATCTAGTTCATAAGCAACGCACATTTTAATTTCATCTAATTCATCAAGAACGTCCAATTTTGTTAAAGCTATACCATCTATACCTGAAACTTTAATTGTTTGTCTTACTAGAACACCATCAAACCATCCACATCTCCTTTTTCTACTTGTAACAGTTCCAAATTCTTTTCCACGTGTGCCCAAAAGTTCACCTACTTCATCAGTTAGTTCTGTTGGAAAAGGCCCTTCCCCTACTCTTGTTGTATAAGCTTTTGTAATTCCTAAAACATAGTTTATTGAATTAGGACCACAGCCTGTTCCAGTAGCTGCGCTCGAAGCAACTGTATTAGATGAAGTTACAAAAGGATAAGTTCCATGATCTACATCAAGTAAAATACCTTGGGCACCTTCAAATAAAATTTTCTTTTTTTGCTTTTTAAATTGATCAATTTTAAGCCATACAGGCTGTGAAAATTTTAATATTTTAGGAGCAATTTTGAGTAAATCAGATTTAAGTTGATCTTTTTCAAAAATTTTTTTTCCAAGTCCTTTTCTGATTGCATTATGATGTATCAATACAGAATCTAATCTTTGATCTAAATTTTTTTCTGATCTTAAATCCATAACCCTTATTGATCTTCTTCCTACTTTATCCTCATAAGCAGGACCAATTCCTCTTCTGGTAGTTCCTATTTTACTTTTTCCTGCCGTATCTTCTCTAATTTCATCCATTTCTCTATGGAATGGCAAAATCAGATTTGCAGATTCTGATATTATGAAGTTATCTACATCTACTTCTACACCTTTAGATTTAATCTCTTCAATTTCTTCCAATAAGGCCCAAGGATCTACAACAACACCATTACCAATTATTGATATTTTACCTTTTCTAACAATGCCAGATGGAAGTAATCTTAGCTTATAAGTAACGCCATCAATAACAAGAGTGTGGCCCGCATTATGACCACCTTGAAATCTAATAACTACATCTGCCTGTTCAGATAACCAATCAACAATCTTACCTTTTCCTTCATCACCCCATTGAGATCCAACAACAACTATGTTTTTCATTAATTAAATTTTTTATTTACTTTTATAGAAGTGAGATGGTTAATTGGACCATGACCTCTTCCATAATTTGGGTTTGTTTTAATAGCTGAATTTACATACTTAATTCCAAGCTCACAAGATTTCTTTGCTGGTTTTCCACACGATACAAATGTAGTGACTGCAGTTGATAAAGTACAACCTGTGCCATGAGTATTATTTGTTTTATAACGCGTACTATTAAAAATCTTAATATCTTTTTTATTAACAAAAACATCCTTAACTATTTTATTTTTTGAATGTCCACCTTTAATAAGAACATTTTTAGCTCCAAATTCCATAAGCTTATTTGCAGCGTAAATCATATCTTCTACAGATATGATTTTTGTTTCAGTCAAAATTTCAGCTTCAGGAATATTAGGGGTAACTAGTGAAACTTTTTTTATTAATTCCGATTTTAATAACTTAATTGCTTTATTATCTATTAATTTGGCACCACCTTTTGCAACCATGACAGGGTCTAAAATAATACTTTTAACTTTAATTAAATTTAATGCTTTAATTACCATCTTGATAACATTAGATGAGTGTAACATTCCTATTTTGATTGCATCAGGCTTAATATCTTTTGAAGTAAAAACTATTTGATTGAAAATTTCTTTTGGATTGATGCCTACTATTGATTTCACACCTGTAGTATTTTGAATTGTAACTGCAGTTATAGCTGTCATCGCATAAGAACCTAGAGCTGTAACAGTTTTAATATCAGCTTGTATACCAGCCCCACCAGATGAATCTGAACCCGCAATAATTAAAATTTTCGAATTTGGTTTCAATTTATTTTATTTTTTTGGATATCATGTTTACACATCTGGATAAAAGTATTTTATTATCACTTTCTGCCATCACTCTAATTTTAGCTTCTGTTCCCGATTTTCTAACTAAAACTCTTCCCTTACCATGAATTAATTTTTCTGCGAGTTTTATAACTTTTTTTATTTCAGGTTTATTAATAATATTTTTATCTTTAACAGTTATATTTTCTAATAATTGAGGAGTTTTCTTAAAACTCTGAAAAAATTCACTCGTTTTTTTACCTTTTCTCAGAGCAAAAAGAACTTCTAAAGCTACAAGCAACCCGTCTCCAGTTGTTGCAAATTTACCTAAAATAATATGTCCTGATTGTTCACCACCTAAATTAAATTTATATTTTTGCATTTTTTCTTTAACATATCTATCGCCTACATTAGCTCTTAAAAATTTTATTCTTTTAGATTTTAAATATTTTTCCAATCCATAATTCGACATTAGAGTTCCAACAACACCACCTTTTAGCATTTTTTTATTTTTCCATCTTGCAGCTAAAGCAGCTATTATTTGATCACCATCTACAATGTTACCTTTTTCATCGCACATTATAATTCTATCAGCATCTCCATCTAAAGAAATGCCAATATGAGCTTTATATTTTTTTACAGCTGTTCTAATTTTTCTTGGAAAAGTTGAGCCACAATCTTTATTAATGTTTAAACCATTTGGGTTTACACCTATTGCTATAACTTTAGCGCCTAATGATTTTAATAACTCAGGCCCTGCTTTATAACCAGCACCATTGGCACAATCTATAACAATTCTTAATCCTCTTAAATTGAACTCTTTTGTGAAATTTTTTTTTAATATTTTAATATATTGTTTAGTACCTGTTTCTAATCTTTTAACTCTTCCTAACTTTTCAGGACTGGAAAGGTTATTTGATATTTTTTTATCTATAAGAGCTTCTATTTTTTTTTCTATTTTATCTGATAATTTCATTCCATCAGGACCAAATAATTTTAATCCATTGTCATAATGAGGATTATGAGAAGCTGTAATCATAATACCCATATTAGCCTTCATTTCTTTTGTAAGCATAGCTAATCCATTGGTTGGTAAAGGACCCAATGTGTAAACATGCATGCCAGCAGAAGCCAAACCAGAAACAAGCGCAGGTTCAAGTGTATATCCTGACAATCTTGTATCTTTTGCTATTATTGCTGTTTGTTTTTTTTTCTTTTGGGATTTAAAATATGTACCACTAGCTAGTCCAAACTTAAAAAACATATCTCCATTAATATTTTTACTATTAATAGCTCCTCTTATTCCATCTGTTCCAAAATATTTTTTTGCCATTATTTGTTTGTTATCTCTTTAAAAACTTTAATTGCTTGCATAACTTCATTAACATCATGAATTCTTAAAATCTGAACTCCTTGTGTCATCAAATATAATGATGACGATATTGTTCCTCCAATTCTAGTAAAGCTATCATTTTTTTTGGAAATATCTCTAATAAATCTTTTTCTAGAATTTCCTACAAGTATAGGAAATCCTAAAGAATGAAAAATAGAAACACTTCTGATTAAATTCATATTATGTTTCAGTTTTTTTCCAAACCCTATTCCAGGGTCTAAAATTATATTGTTATGTTTAATACCTTTAGACCTTAGAAGTTTTATTTTCTCCTCAAAAAAATCATAAATATCTAGTAATTCATTATTATATTTTGGATTTTTTTGCATATTTTCTGGTGTTCCAAGCGTGTGCTGAATGACAAATGGAACTTTATTTTTTTTTAATACGTTTATTGTTTCTGTATCAAAACTTAAGCCTGAAACATCATTAATTAGTTTTACACCTAATTTAATTCCATTTTTCATTATATCAGATTTTCTAGTATCCAAAGAAATCGGAATTTTTTTTACAATAGATTTTAAGATTTCATTAATTCTTTTCCATTCATCTTCTTTATTTACTGTCTTTGAACCTGGTCTTGTTGACTCTCCTCCAACATCGATTAAATCAGCGCCATCGTTATATAGTTTAAAAGCATGACTTATTCCTCTTTGTTTTGTATTAAATTTTCCTCCATCAGAAAAACTATCTGGGGTAAGATTTAAGACACCTAGTATATTTGGAACTTTTTTAAATTCTAAGTTAGAAAAATTTTTTTTTTTAGTTTTAATTTTTTTTAAATCTAAATTAACTTTTTTCTTTAAATCATTTGGTAAATATTTTATTTGATTAATTGAAATTTTTTTCTTTGATTTTCTAGTTATTATTTCAATATGATCAAACGATATTTCCTTAATTTGATGTAATGGTATGGCTTTTTTTTTACTTACTAAAATTTTTGATTGATTACCATAATAGAAATTACACGCTCTTGTGTAATATCTTTGCATTATAAATTAATGAACAATTTTTGGTTTTAGACCCATGGCTCCTAAAGCCGAGTCATGATCATCTTTTGAGTCTTGATTTTCTAAAATTTTATCTTTTGGATATAAGTTTTTGTTAATTATGTTCTCAATCTCTTCACCTGTTAAGGTTTCGTAAGTAATTAATGCTTTAGCAATTTTATGTAGATCGTCAATTTTCTCAGTCAAAATTTTCTTTGCTTGATTATATCCTTCGTCGACTAGTTTCCTAATTTCCTTATCAATTTTTTGAGCAACTTCTTCAGAAACTGATTGTGTTTGAGTAACAGATCTACCTAAGAAAACTTCCTCTTGATTTTCTCCATACTCAACTGGACCCATTTCCTCACTCATACCATATTTAGTTACCATCGCTCTTGCAAGTTGAGTAGCTTGATTAATATCTGAACCACTTCCTCCACCTGCTCCTGTAGAAATGTTATCTTTTCCAAAAATTAATTCTTCTGCAACTCTTCCTCCAAAACAAACTGCTAGTCTAGCTTTTAAATATTTGATTGAATATCCATGTTTATCTCTTTCTGGTAAATTCATAACCATTCCCAAAGCTCTTCCTCTTGGAATGATAGTGGCTTTGTGAATTGGATCATAACTAGGCATATTAAACGAGACTAAAGCATGGCCACCTTCGTGATATGCGGTAAGTTTTTTTTCATCCTCAGTCATTACCATTGATCTTCTTTCAGCACCCATTAATACTTTATCTTTTGCCTCTTCAAATTCTAATAAAGTTACAATTCTTTTATTTTTTCTAGCTGCTAATAAAGCAGCTTCATTGACTAAGTTAGCTAAATCTGCTCCTGAAAAACCGGGGGTCCCTCTTGCAATAGTTCTTAAATTTACATCGGGTGCCATCTTAATTTTTTTCACATGGACTTTTAAAATTTTTTCTCTTCCAATAATATCTGGGTTCGAAACAACTACTTGTCTGTCAAATCTTCCAGGTCTTAATAGTGCTGGATCAAGAACATCAGGTCTATTTGTTGCTGCAATTATGATAACTCCCTCATTAGTATCAAACCCATCCATCTCTACTAATAATTGGTTTAAAGTTTGCTCTCTTTCATCATTACCTCCACCTAAACCTGCACCTCTACTTCTTCCAACTGCATCTATTTCATCAATGAATATTATGCACGGAGAATTTTTTTTACCTTGTTCAAACATATCTCTTACTCTTGATGCTCCAACACCAACAAACATTTCAACAAAATCTGAACCAGAGATAGTAAAGAAAGGAACTCCTGCTTCACCTGCAATAGCTCTTGCTAACAAAGTTTTTCCCGTTCCTGGAGGTCCAACCAATAAAGCACCTCTAGGTATCTTTCCACCAAGTCTACTAAATTTTTTAGGGTCTTTTAAAAATTCTACAATTTCTTCTACTTCTTCTTTTGCCTCTTCTACTCCAGCAACATCATTAAATGTTACTTTGCCTTTAAGTTCATTCATCATCTTAGCTTTTGACTTGCCAAATCCCATTGCTCCACCTTTTCCACCTTGCATCTGTCGCATAAAAAATATCCAAACAGCAATTAATAAAAGCATTGGGAACCAAGAAAGTAGTACGCCAAATAAAGATGGCATTTTTTCTTCTAACGGAGCTGCTGAAATACTTACTCCTTTGTCTGATAATTTTTCAATTAAATTTGGATCGTTTGGAGCATAAGTTGAAAATGAATTTCCATTTGAGTAAACACCCTTTATGTTGTTTCCCTGTATCTCAACTTTTAAAACTTCTCCATTTTCAACTGAAGTTAAAAAATCTGAAAAAATTATTTGATTTCCTCCTCTAATATTTGATTGAGGATTTTTAAACATGTTATAAAGACCAATAGTTAAAAAAACTATTATTCCCCACATAGCCAGATTTTTAAAATTCATAGTGTAAAGATAAGAATTATTGCAAATTAAACAAGTGACAAAATAACTATAAATTTAGTGATATTAACGCTCTTTATATACAATTACAGTTTTCTTGATTTTTTTAATTACACAATTCCCAAGTGTAGACTTAAAATTAATTTTACTCTGTAGATTTTCTAAAATATTGGTAATTTTTTTACCTCTGGGCGGAAAATACTTTTTCCCAACTAACTGTAAGATCTTTGAAAATGACCTGAACAAAACTTCTTGAGGAAAATTAAAAAATTCTTCTTTTAATACAACTTTATTTTGAGAAATAATCGAATTTTCTTTTAAATTTTTTTCACAAAAAAACTGGATTGATTGGTCTACACTTTTTAAATTACTAATTGATAATTTGAATTTACTTTTATCCAAACCTTCACTTTCAAGATTTTTAATTAAATTTCTTACTCTCACTCTTGTAAAAATTTCATCTTCATTCGAAGGGTCTTCTACATATTTATTAAACACCTTTTTTGAGATGTAGATTAAATCTTTTTTTTCAACGTTTATTAAAGGTCTTAAGATATTTGCATTATTAATTAAAGTCGTTTTGTCTAAAGATACGATACCCTTTAAACCACTACCTCTTAAAAGCCTAATTAAAAAATTTTCATAAACATCATCTTCATGATGACCAAATAAAATATGATTAATTTTAAATTTTTTTGATTGGTTAATTAAGAGATTATATCTTTTTTTTCTTGCAAGAGATTGGATATTATTTTTGGGTTTTTTACCATTCCATTTTAAAATATCTAAATCTATAGAAAAATCCTTCAAAAGATTTTTTACAAATAAAGCTTCTACAGATGAATTATTTCTCAATTTATGGTCAACTAGAAAGTATTTAATTTTTAAAGATTTTTTAATTGAATAAATTTTTGAAAAAAAAGCTAAAGCAAGACTATCAGGGCCACCTGACACAGCAACTGTAAAATCATTATTTAAATTTAAATTATTTTCAAATTTATTATAGATTTTATAAATTCTTTTATCTCTTAGCTTATTAAGAAGTTGTTTATGAATCTTGCTTGACGCATTCAAATTTTTTAGACTCATATTTTGCTTTTTGTATTACAGACTGATTTGCGTTTGGATACTGCAACTCTACACCATTAATCATCTTACAGCCTTGATCTTTTTCACCAATTTGAACCATTGAAACTCCAAGTTTTAATAAATTTATTGGAGCTTTCTTTCCTTTTGGATATTTTTGATATCCTTCGAGATAAGCTGAAGCAGCATCAGTATAAAGTTGTCTTATTCTGAAAGTTTCTGCATACCAATATTGAGCACTACCTGCTAATTCATCTTCAGGATTTGATAACACAAATTCTCTAAAAGCTCTTTCTGCTGTACTGTAATCTCCAACTTTTAAGAAACTTGTTGCAAATTCATATTGTTCTTTTGGAGTTAAATCTATTGGTAAAATTTTATCTTCAGCTTGAAAAGTTTCTTCTACAATAGAAGCTGTAGTATCAACCGATTGAATCTGTTGATTCTCCTCTGAAGTTTCCATATCTTTATAAGAAATTGTACCTAAGTCCTGAGGCTGCGAGCTTCCAGGAAGAATTTGCTTCTCAATTTTAGGCGCAGAACTGAGTTGTTGACTGCTATCAATTACATTAACAGAACTTAAATCATTTTCTATATCTTGAAACCTTATCTGATTATCAGACTGTAGCTTGGATACTCTGTTCGAAAGTTTATCAAGCTTAAAATTAATTTCCTCAAATTTATTAGTAAGTTCTCTAAACTGCTCCTCCACCTCTGATAACTTTAACAAATGTCTAGTTAAGACATCCTCAGAATTATTATCAAGACTTGATACTGATTGATTATTTGTTGTACTTTCTATTTCTATTGATCCTGAGTAAACGGCTCTTTCAAGAGTTTTTAAATCTTTTTTAATTAAATCTAAAATTTCATAAATATTATGGTTATCTGAGTAAGCAATTCCCGAAAAAAAGAAATTTAATATTATTATTAAATTAAATAATGTTGATCTAAAAAGTGATCTCATTAAATTTTTATATGATTATAAAAAGGCAAAAAAAAGACCCTAAAAGTTTTTAATTTTAGGGTCTTTTTTAAAAATTCTTTAGTTTGCTTTAACAGTAACTGATCTTCTGTTTTTAGACCATGCTAAAGGATTTGATCCTGAGTCAACAGGTCTTTCTTTACCATAACTGATTACAGTAATTCTGTCTGATGAAACACCATAAGTCATTAGATAATCTTTTGCAGCGTTAGCTCTTCTTTCTCCAAGTGCTAAGTTATATTCTCTTGTTCCTCTTTCATCTGCATGACCTTCTAAAACTACAGTGATGTTAGAATTTTCTCTTAACCAAGCAGCTTGAGCTCTTAAAGTTTCTCTTGAAGCTGTAGTTAATATAGATTCGTTAGTTGCAAAGAACACTCTATCAGCAACACCATCTGCTAAATATTTTACGCTATCTGTTCCAACGTAAACGTCTCCTTGCATTTGACCTGCGATTTTTTCAATTTTAGTTACTTCTTCTTTTTTAGTTTCTTCTTTTGGCGCCTCTACAGCTACCTCTTTTTTTGTTGCACACGCTGTTAAGATTATTCCAGCTGAAATAACTAATAACGTGTTTTTGAAAATTTTGTTTAATCTCATTAATTTGCTCCTTGCTGCTTTTTCAAATACTATTTTTTTCACAACTAATTAGATGTTTCAACCCAAAAAATCAAGAAATTTCATCGTATTTAAAGATAAAATGATATTAATTACTTAATAAAGACGACCAAGATGGGTCAGATGCGTCCGTCTCAGTTGTTATCAATCTTTCATTATAACCAGTTAAATCAATAGACCATAATTTAGCAGAAAAACCTTCGCCTTTAGAATTAGTTTTTGTTTCTCTATAAAATATCAAAACTCTTCCATTGGGTGACCAAGATGGGGCCTCTTGATAATAGTTTTCTGTTAACAATCTTTCACCAGTTCCATCCGTTCTCATCACTCCAATATAAAATTTTCCTTTATGTAATTTTGTAAATGCAATTAAATCACCTCTAGGAGACCAAACTGGTGTTCCGTACAAACCATTACCAAAAGAAATTCTTTTCACGTCACTTCCATCATTTTTCATGACATAAATTTGTTGGTAACCACTTCTGTCAGAGTTAAAAGTTATATATTTTCCATCTGGAGAATAAGAAGGTGATGTATCAATTGAAGGATGATTTGTTATTCTCTCTACTAATCGAGTTTCTAAATTCATTGTATAAATATCTGATTTTCCATCTTTTGCGAAACTCATGATTATTTTTTTACCATCAGGTGAAAATCTAGGAGCAAATGTCATTCCAGGAAAATCTCCAACTACTTCCTGTGTTCCGGTTTCAATATCTAAAAGATAAACACGTGGCATATTTTTAAAATAAGATAGATAAGTAACCATTTGGCTAGCAGGGTTAAATCGTGGAGTAAGTACAAGCTCATTTCCTAAAGTTAGAAATTTGTTATTTGCACCATCTTGATCCATGATAGCTAATTTTTTTATTCTTTGTGTTTTTGGTCCTTCTTCAGCTACATAAATTATTCTTGTATCAAAATACCCTTTTTCTCCTGTTAACCTCTCATATACTTTATCTGATATTATGTGCCCAACTCTTCTCCAATTTGTTGGTACAGTTGTAAATGCTAAAGCCATCATCTCTTTTGCAGCAAGCACATCCCAAAGTCTAAACTCAACTCTTAATTTATCATTAATAAAATTTACTTTACCGGTGATAAGAGCTTGAGCTTTAATTAAATTCCAATCCTCAAATCTTGGTTTTAAATTTGCTATATCTGGAGCTTGTAAAAATGCTTTTTTATCCAAAGGATTAAATAAACCTGAAGTTCTTAAATTATTTTCAACAATTAATGATATTTCAGATCCAATGTTCTCTTTATCTAAAATTTGCTCAAAATTTTTTCTAGACGTTTCATCTATTGATAATGGTGAGACTGCAAGTGGAAGAGGGTTTAAATTTCCCCTTGTAATATCAACTTCAATTAACGCTAAAGCTTTTAATGGAAAAAAAACAAAAATGAAAATTATAAATTTTTTAATCATAAATTCTTTATACTAACCTCCTAACATCTCTCTTGCATCAAAATTTAATTGTAATTCTTTCCATCTCTCGTAACCAGAAGCTGGAACTCTCAAAGGTTGACATAATCTTACTGCTCTTAAGGCACTTTCTGCTAAGACTTTATAAAAACCTTGTCCAGGTTTATTCATTCTAGCATGATCTAAAATCTCAGTTTTGGTGACTGAACCATCTGGTTTAAGCTTTAACTTTATTCTAACTAGTAAATTTTCATCATAAGGCAAACCTAAAGGTATGCTCCAACAACCAAATATTTGGGCCTTTAAAGCATCTTCCTCACTTAAAGTTAGTTTAGAGTTTTCAATGTTTCTCACTTGATCTTGAGTAACATCATTATTGGTTTTCACTTTTTCTGCTGTTTCTTCTTTTGATTTATCTATTAATGCTGCAATATTGTTTGGATCAAATAAATCTTTTTTTTCAAACTCAGATACTTGCTTTACTTCATTATCCACTTTTTCTGGATTTTGTTTTTTTTCCTCTTTGGTCTTTAATTTTTTTACCTCTTTATCTGGCAAAGGGACAGCTTCAGGATTTTGTTTTTCTATCGTTTTGTTTTTTTTCTCTGAGACAACAGTCTTAGTTTTGGTTTTTTTTACTTTTTTCGGTGGAGCTTGTTCTGAAACCAGTTTTTTTTCTTTTTCTTTTACTTTTTCAATAATTTTTTTTGCTTTAGGCGCAAAAGGAATATTTGTTTCTTCTGTTATTTGAATTAATTCAACAGAGACTATGGGTGGAATATCAATGGGTTTTTTTGAGAGAAAAGGCAAACTTAAAGCTGTAAGAACAACTAATGATATATGTAAAGCTGAGGATATAGCGATACTACTACTCTTCACTGTAACTACCTTTGTTTAAGGGGCTCAGAGATTAGCGCAACCTTTGTAAAACCAGATCCAGATAATAAACCCATTATCTCTAAAACTCTTCCATAGTTTATTGTTTTATCACCTCTTACATAAATTCTTGTGTCAGTTCTATTTTTTGAAACAGCTAAAACTTTAGCAATTATATTGTCATACTCTACTTTTGATTCTTGAATAAAAATTTCACCTTTCGCATTAATAGAAAGTGTTAAAGGTTCTGTTTCCTCAGGCAAAGAATCTGCTGAACTCTCAGGTAGATCAACCTGAACACCTACTGTTAAAAGCGGTGCAGTGACCATGAATATAATTAATAGAACCAACATCACATCAACAAAAGGTGTTACGTTAATCTCACTCATTGGTTCTTTTGATGAGCGATTTAATTTAAAAGCCATTTAAATTATTGTTAAAAATCTTTTTGAAAAATTCTCTAATTTTTCTGAATATTTTTTTGCGTCTGTATTAAATTTATTGTAAGCAACTACAGCAGGTATCGCAGCTAACAGTCCTAATGCAGTTGCGAATAATGCTTCTGCAATACCAGGTGCAACTATTGCAAGACTAGTATTTCTTGAAATTGCAATTGATTGAAAAGAATTCATAATACCCCAAACAGTCCCAAATAATCCAATAAATGGAGCAGTTGAACCTACGGTTGCTAAAAATGTAAATCCCTTTTCAATTTTTGACATTTCCTTTTCTATTCCTCCCTCAAGGAACGCAGTCATTCTTTCACTTATATTTGTTTTTGATTTTTTCTTAAGTAAGTTTTCCATAGCATTTTGGAATACCAAAGACATTGGGTCTTCTAAATTATTTGGTAAACTGTTATAAAAATTTTCAGCAGATTTAGAGTTCCAAAATTTTTCTTCAAATTCTTCTGAAGATTTATTTATTTTTTTAAAAAGTCTATATTTTTCTATAATCACCGCCCATGAGTATACTGAGCAAAGTATTAAGCTAATCATTACTGCTTTAACAATTATGTCTGCTTTTAAAAATAAACTTAGAAGTGAAAAATCTGTATTTGTTCCTAAGTCTAATGCATTTGCGGCTATGTCTGCTTCCATAATCACTCATCACACTTAATTGTGTCATGAATTTGACTATATAATTTTAAAGATTAGTCATTTTTGTATGTTTCATGAAAATAACTAGCTATCAGAATTGCATCAGCTTTATTGGAATCTTTTTTTTTAGATAAATTTGACGAAAAATAAGGAAATATTTCAATAGCTCTTGTCCTGCTAGCATCCTTTTCTGAATTAATTAAATTAAAATATTTTTTCCATTTTGCAGGTCTTACAAAATAAATTGGTAATTGCATTGCACTGCAAATACCTTTTAAAATTCCAAAAGATTGACCAAAATTAAACATACTAGTTACACCTTGACCTGGCATGGCTGAAACTTGTTCTACAACAACTTTAATATTTTTTTTTTCATATGTTTTTATTCTTGAAGAAATTTCATTAAATATCTGAGATCCATTTACTTGTTTTTTATTTTTTTTTCCTTCGATCATTGTTGGCATTTCAATCACATCTTTGATTATTCCATCTTCTAAAAAACAAATAGATCCTGATATACCTGGATCAATTCCGATTATTAACATTAAATATTTCCTAAATTTACGTTTGAAAAAACGTTCTGAACATCATCATCATCTTCGAGATTTTCTAAAAACTCAATCACACTTTCTTTCTCATCATTTTGAATATTAACACTATTTATAGGCACCCACTCAATTTCTGTTGAAATAAAATTCGCTATTGTATTTTCTAAATTTTTTTTAACATTATATATTTCATTTGAAACACATTGAACTTCATGAAATTCTTCGTGAGAGATGCATTCCTCTGCACCGGCTTCTATTGCCAACTCAAAAATTTTATCATCTGATATTTCATTTTTATCAATCTTTATTATCCCAAGTTGTTTAAAGTTATGAGATGCCGATCCTTGCGTACCTAGACTTCCACCAGATTTCTGAAAAATTGTTCTCACATTGGAAGCTGTTCTATTTTTATTATCAGTTAAAGTTTCTACAATTACAGCAATTTTCTTTGGACCAAATCCCTCATATCTCAAATTTTCAAAATTTGCACCAGATGCAGCAGAAGATTTATCTATAGCTCTTTCAATATTATCTTTTGGCATATTTGCTGATCTAGCAGCCTGTACTGCTGATCTTAATCTTGGATTCATTGCAGGATCTTTGTCTCCGAGCTTTGCAGCTACTGTGATTTCTTTAGATAACTTCGAGAAAATTTTTGAACGTTGCTTATCAGCTTTTCCTTTTTTATGTTTAATACCTGCCCAATGAGAATGACCTGCCATATATAAATTAAATATTTTTTAGTTTATCTCCAAATATATAACTATTAATGTTTTTAGCTAAACCAGTATTTATATCACAATCAACAATAACACCAGATAAAGTCCCTTCCCCAACTGCAGGAAAATGTTTGACCGAGTCTTTTTTTAAAAATCTGTTTAATGAATTCTCTTTATCCATTCCAATTACAGAGTCGTAATCTCCACACATACCAGCGTCTGTTTGGTATCCAGTACCATTGTTTAGTATTCTTGCATCGTTAGTTGGAATATGAGTGTGAGTTCCAACAACTAACGTTGCATGACCATCAAAAAAGTGACCTATAGCATTTTTCTCACTAGTAATTTCACCATGAAAATCAACCACTAATAAATCGTAGTCATCTTTTAATTTATACTCACTTAAAAATTTTTTTGAAGTTTCAAAAACATCATCACACTTTTTCATAAAAACATTACCCATGAGGTTAAGTACCCCAACTCTTATATTTTTATCTGTTTTGAAAATTTGAAAACCTCGACCAGGGGCAGGCTCAAAAAGATTTTTAGGACGTAACAATCTTTCTTCTTTTTCTATGTACTTCATGATTTCTTTTTGATCCCAAACATGATTGCCAGTTGTGATTACGTTAACACCACAGTTATAAAAATCTTTGCAAATTTCTTCTGTCAAACCCACCCCTTGGGCTGCAGCATTTTCACCATTAGCAATAACAAAATCAATTTTTTTTGATTTAATTTCAATAAGCAAGCTACTCGTAAGTTTAGAACACCCCGAAATACCAACAACATCGCCTAAAAATAAAATTCTCAAAATATTAAACCTCTTTCAGTAATTATTAAATCAAGCTTCTTATCATAATTATTAATTGGTACTTCTTTTAATTCTTGGAAAGAAAAAGCAAATCCAACTTTAAAGACCTTTTTTTTAATTTCAATTTTTTCAATATAACGATCATAAAAACCACCACCATAACCTAAACGGTTAAATTGCTTATCAAAAGCTAATAGTGGAACTAATAATATATCTGGATAAACTTTCTTTTGAGATAATGGTTCAATAATCCCATATTTGTTTATATTTAATGGATTATCTTTGGACCATTCATAAAAGTCCATTTGGTTATTTTTCTTGATGATAGGTAATGAGGTAGTTTTTTTATGTTTACTAAATAAATTTAAAACTTCTAAGTCATCTATTTCATGATTGCATGGATAATATCCTCCAACAATTCTTGTTTTAAGCTTATTATCACTTAGGAATTTAATTAATTTTAAAGAATTGATTTTCAAATTTTCTTGAAAATTTTTTTTTCTAAGTGATGTTATCTTTCTTCTTAATTTAGATTTATTCACAAATTTATTGAGGTAAATTTTCTTGTTTTGCTTTTTCCACAAAACTTGAAATTTTCTCTGCAGCAGTATCAATTAAATCTTCATATTTTTTTTGATTAGTTTCAATCTCGATTTTTAATTTATCATGATTTAAATTTAACTGTTTTATTTCTTCTTCTTTTTTATCTTTATATTCATAAATTAGAGTTTTTAATTCCTTAAATTTATTTGATAAATCTTTTAATTCTTGTTTCTTTTGATCAACTTTCTTTTTTGTTTCGTAGTATTCATCCATTATTTTAACTGCCGTAATTAATAAGAGTTTATTTTCTCCCAAATTGCCAAGATCATTTTTTAAATGATTAAATTTTTGGTTTATTTGTATTAACAATTCTTCTAGATGTTCCTCTTGCCCATCATCACAAGATAGTAAAAACTCTTTGTTATTAAATTTAATACTTACATTTGCCATTTATCAATCTCTTCCAACAAAGTATCTGTTTCTTGATTTAATTCATCAATTTTCTCAGAAAACTCTATTTGTTTTCTTTCTTCAGCCTTTTCTTTGCTTCTGAACTCATCTAATCTTTTTGACAAAATTTCGTTCTGATCTGATAGCTCTTTATATTTTTTTTCTAGCTCATTTTTTTCAATCTCTAATTGATTTTTTTGCAAATTAAGATTTTGAATATTATTTTTCAAATCTGGATTAGTTAGATCTAAATTTTTTAATTCTTCTAAAGCTTGATTAAGTTTTTTTTCTTTTTCGTT
Source organism: Candidatus Pelagibacter sp. HIMB1485 (assembly GCF_052048055.1). Lineage (NCBI taxonomy): Bacteria > Pseudomonadati > Pseudomonadota > Alphaproteobacteria > Candidatus Pelagibacterales > Candidatus Pelagibacteraceae > Candidatus Pelagibacter > Candidatus Pelagibacter sp. HIMB1485. The sequence continues at coordinate 417,610 of NZ_JBNAIN010000002.1, forward strand.
TATAGAATTCATATATATATACTTATAATATTAAATAGAATCTTCTTAGTCTAGTCAGGATAATTTTGAGTAAAATACATAACGATTTAGCAAATTGTATTAGATTTTTATCTATTGATGCAGTTCAAAAAGCTAATTCTGGCCACCCAGGAATGCCAATGGGTATGGCAGACGTTGCGACAGTACTTTTTAGGTATTTTTTAAAATTCAATCCACAAAATCCAAATTGGATAAATAGAGATAGATTTGTTTTATCAGCTGGGCATGGCTCAATGCTTCTTTATTCTTTGTTGTACTTAACTGGTTATAAAAGTATATCGTTAAATTCGATTAAAAAGTTTAGACAACTAAACTCTATTTGTGCAGGTCACCCAGAGTATCATCCAAAAACTGGAATTGAAACAACCACTGGTCCACTTGGACAGGGAATAGCAAATGCAGTTGGATTCGCAATAGCTGAAGAAGTCCTCAAAAAAAAATTAGGTAAAAATTTAATTAATCACAAAACTTATGTTCTAGCTGGTGACGGTTGCTTGATGGAAGGCATTAGTCACGAAGCAATGAGTTTAGCTGGCCACTTAAAATTAAAAAATTTGGTGATGCTTTTCGATAATAATAATATTTCAATAGATGGTCCAACAAGTCTAGCTGTATCAGACAATTTCAAAAAAAGATTTGAAAGCTATGGATGGGATTACATATTAGTTGATGGTCACAATGAAAATCAAATTTATAGAGCTTTAAAAAGAGTTCAAAATGCAAAAAAACCAACAGTAATTTCTTGTAAAACAAAAATTGGATATGGATCTCCAAATAAATCTGGCAAGTCGTCTTCACATGGTAGTCCTTTGGGATTAGATGAAATTAAATTAGTAAGAAAAGTACTTAAGTGGGAATATAAACCTTTTGAAGTTCCAAATAAGTTATTGAAAGAATGGAGAGCTATAGGAAGCAAGGGTCAGTTAATTGAAAAAAAATGGAACAAATTAATAAAAAAACAAAGTAAAAAATTAAATCTAATCAAAAATAATAATAACTTTAAAAATATTTTAAATTCAGAAAAGAAACTTGCAATCAAAGAACCAAAAAGCTTAGCAACAAGAAAATGTTCTGAGTTAACTTTAAGCGCATTAACCAATTCAAATAATAATCTTATTGGTGGTTCTGCAGATTTGGCAGGATCTAACAATACAAAAACAAAAAAACATAAAATTATTACACCAGGAAATTTTGAGGGAAATTATATTCACTATGGCGTTAGGGAGCATGCAATGAGTGGGATAATGAATGGAATCGCACTCCATAGCAATTTTATTCCTTATGGTGGAACTTTTTTAATTTTTTCTGATTACTGCAAACCATCGATAAGATTGTCAGCTCTAATGCAACAAAGAGTTATTTATGTAATGACGCATGATTCAATTGGCTTAGGTGAAGATGGACCAACACATCAACCAATTGAACAATTGTCTGGTTTAAGATCAATTCCAAACCTAAATGTTTTTAGACCTGCAGACAGAATTGAAACAATTGAATGCTGGGAGCATGCTTTAAAAAGCACAAAGACTCCAAGTGTGTTGTCTCTAACAAGACAAAATTTAGATCCAATAAGAAAAAAATATTCCTCAAATAATAAATGTTCACTTGGTGCTTATGAGGTGCATAGAACAAATAAGAAAATTAAATTAACAATTTTTGCAAGTGGTTCAGAAGTAAATCTTGCAATCGAAGCAAGTCATAAACTTGCCAAAGATAAAATTTATTCTAAAGTTATTTCAGTACCTTGTATGGAGCTTTTTGATAAACAAAGTAAAACTTATAAAAATATAATACTAAATGAAACCAAAAATAAAATCTCTATAGAAGCTGGTTCAAGTGATTGTTGGAAAAAGTATGTTGGAGAAAATGGAAAAAATTTTGGAATTAATGAATATGGTAAAAGTGCGCCATTTAAAGAAATATATAAATATTTTGGGCTAACAAAAGAGAATATAACTAACAAATCAAAAAATTTAATTAAAATTTAATTATGACGATTAAAGTTGGAATTAATGGAATGGGTAGAATTGGTCGTATGGTAGTTCGATCAATTATAGAAAGCCAAGATAAAAAAATAAAAATACAACACATAAACAATAGATCAAATCCTGAGACTACTTGTACATTAATAAAATATGACTCAATTCATGGTAGATTTGATGCTGATTTAGATTTTGATGAAAATCACTTAATAATAAATAATGAAAAAATTACATTTTCACAGGAGTCTAATATTGAAAACATAGACTGGAAAAAATTTGATGTTGATTATGTTTTTGAATGTACAGGAAAATTTAATTCTAAAGAAAAACTTTTAGCTCATATAAAAAATGGAGCAAAAAAAGTAATAGTATCTGCGCCATGTAAAAATGCAGATAAAACAATTGTATTTGGTGTAAATGAAAAAGATATAACCATTAAGGACCAAATAATTTCAGCTGCATCATGCACCACAAACTGTTTGGCTCCAGTTGTACACATACTAAATGAAAATTTTGAAATTGAAAAAGGGTTTATGACAACTATCCATGCATTTACAAGTGATCAGAGAATTCTAGATAATTCCCATAAAGACCCAAGAAGAGCAAGATCAGCAAGTCAATCAATTGTCCCAACATCGACTGGTGCATCAAAAGCAATTGGTGAAATAATTCCTAGCTTGAAAGGTAAATTAGAGGGAGTTGCAATGAGAGTACCTACCCCAAATGTTTCACTTGTAGAATTAGTTTTCTGTACAAAAAAAAATATCAATAAAGAAAATATAAATAAATCATTTGAATTAGCATCTAAAAATAATTTAAAAAATGTATTAGAAATCACTCATGAAAAGTTGGTATCAATAGATTTTAATCACAACCCTGCATCTGCGATTGTTGATGGATCCCTTACCAATGTTGTTGGAGACAATATGGGTAAAATTTCAGCCTGGTATGATAATGAATGGGGTTTTTCAAATCGTATGTGCGATATTGCAGAATTTATTCATCAAAATTCTCAATGAAAAGTATTTCTGAACTAACTGACCTAGCAGGTAAAAAAGTTATTTTAAGACTGGATTTAAATGTCCCTCTCAAGAATGGTGAGATAACTGATACAACGAGAATTGATAAAGTTCTTCCAACAATCGAATTTTTATTAGAGCAAAATTCAAAAATAGTTATCTTATCTCACGTTGGTCGACCTAAAGGAAAAGTAATTAAAGATCTTTCGTTAAAACCAATCCAAAAAGATATGGAAAAAAAATTAAATGAAAAAATAAAACTTATTGAAAAAAATATTTATGAGATAAAAAAAGATATGTTTGATAATTTTAATGAAAAAATTTTATTAATTGAAAATATTAGATTTTATCCAGATGAGGAAAAAAATGATACTAATTTTGCAAAACATTTAGCAAGCTTAGGTGATATTTATGTAAATGATGCTTTTTCATGTTCACATAGATCGCACGCATCTGTTTGTGAAATTTCAAAATTTTTACCATCTTTTTCAGGGTTGCAATTAGATTTAGAGATTAATGCATTAAAAAAAATTACATCTAGCATAACTAAACCTGTTACTTGCATAATAGGAGGATCTAAAATTTCTACTAAAATTAATATTATAAAAAACTTAATTTCAAAATTTGACAATATAATAATTGTAGGTGCAATGGCGAATAACTTAATTGAACACAATGGATACAATATTGGAAAATCTCTTAAAGAAGAAAATGTTAATTCTATAGTTAATGACATACTCTCATATTCAAAAGAAAAAAATTGTAATATAATTTTTCCAGAGGATGTAATAGTGGCAAATGATTTAAATGGTCATCCTAAAATTAAAGAATTGAGTCAAATTAAATTAGATGAAATGATTTTGGATATAGGTCCAAAAACTGTTGAAAGCATATGTAATATTATTGATAATACAAACACCATTTTATGGAACGGTCCTGCTGGATATTTTGAAAATCCTAATTTTGCTAATGGAAGCACTGCAATTGCAAAAAAAATAGTTGAAAAAAATAAAGAAGATAAAATTTACTCTGTAGTAGGTGGTGGAGATACCGTTTCATTAATTAATTCTTTAAATACTGTTAAAGACTTTAATTTTGTTTCAACTGCAGGTGGAGCATTTTTGGAATATCTTGAAGGAAAAGAACTTCCTGGTATAAGCGCTTTAAATTGATATGTCAGAGCTAAATAAAATAGCACTTAAAATACTTTCAAATGGAAAAGGAATACTTGCTGCAGATGAAAGTAACGGAACTATGACAAAAAGACTTGATGCTGTTAATGTTGAATCTACACCAAAAAACAGACTCGCTTTTAGAGAAACTCTTTTTAGTTCAGAAAGTATGAAAGATTGTATCGGTGGTGTAATCTTATACGAAGAAACAATAAACCAAATTTCAAATTTAGGTAAATCGATTCCTGAATTAATCTCTGCTTGTGGAGCAGTAACTGGAATTAAAGTGGATACAGGTGCAAAAAATTTAGCAAACTCTCCAGAGGAAAAAATTACAGAAGGGCTAGACGGGCTAAGAGAAAGATTAAAAAAATACTATGAGCTTGGTGCAAGATTTACAAAATGGAGAGGTGTTTATTCGATAAGCAATAACTATCCTAGCAAACTTGCAATTCATTCTAATGCTCATGCACTTGCAAGATATGCCGCTTTAGTTCAAGAATGTGAAATGGTTCCTATAGTGGAACCAGAAGTTTTAATGGATGGTGATCATTCAGCCGATGAATGTTTGGAAAAAACTTCAGAAGTTATAAAAAAATGTTTTGAGGAATTAATTATGCATAAAATTGATTTATCAGGGATCATATTAAAACCGAATATGATTTTAGCCGGAAGTAATTCAAAAAACAAAATCTCTAATGAAGAAGTTTCAGACAAAACACTTGAATGTCTTAAAAATTCAGTACCTACAGAAGTACCAGGAATTGCTTTCTTGTCTGGAGGTCAATCCGAAATAGAAGCAACAGAAAATCTAAATTTAATTAGCAAAAACAATAGTACAAATTTTATAATGACCTATTCCTATGGTAGAGCTTTACAACAAAGTGCTCTTAAATTTTGGTCTAAAGATACAACTAAAATCACCGAAACACAGGATGTGTTTAACCATAGAGCAAGAATGTGTACTTTAGCTGCTCAAGGCAAATGGACAAGGGATCTTGAGAATAAATAAAAAAAAATTTATCTATCTTATCTCTCCAAATAAAATTAAGAAGGATTTTTACCAAAATCTAAACAAAGTATTAAAATTAAATAAAATTAGTTTTTTTCAAATGAGGTTTAAAAAATACTCTTTTAAGAAAAAAATTTTGATAGGAAAAAAAATTAGACAACTATGTAAAAATAATAGAGTAAAATTTATCGTTAATGATGACCCAATTCTTGCAAAAAAATTAAACGCAGATGGATGTCATTTGGGGCAAAAGGATATAAATATTAAAGAGGCCAAAAAAATAGTTGGAAATAAAATTATTGGAATAACATGTCACAACTCAATTAAACTTGCAAAAGAGGCAATTAAAAATAAGGCTAATTACATTGCACTTGGCGCTTTTTTTCCAACAAAAACAAAGAAAGCTAAATACAGCGCTAATATAAAAACTTTAAATAAAGTAAAGAAATTAACAAAGATTCCCATAGTATCTATTGGTGGAATAACAAATGAGAACTATAAAAAACTTTTATTGAACAATGCAAATTTTTTGGCTATCTCAGGCTACATTTGGAATAATAAAAAATACAAACCTACAGAAGCTATAGAAAGTTTAAAATGAAAATAAATGCAAGTGAAATTAGAGTTGGGATGCTTTTAGAATATAAAGATGATCTTTGGCAAGTTTTAAAAACACAACATGTAAAACCTGGAAAAGGTGGTGCATTCGCTCAAGTAGAAATGAAAAGTGTTGGCAAGAATACCAAAATAAATGAAAGATTTAGATCTAGCGAAACAGTAGAAAAAGCATCATTAGATGAAAATAAATACAATTATATGTATGAAGATGATGCTAATTATTTTTTTATGGAACCAAAAACTTTTGAACAAATTGAAATCAAAAAAGAAATTATTGGAACACAAGGTAAATTATTAACTGAAAATCTAGAAGTATCTGTATGCTTTTATAATGAAAATCCAATTTCAGTTGAATTACCAAATCAGGTACAATGTAAAGTAGAAACTACTGATGCAGCATTAAAAGGTCAAACTGTATCTTCCTCTTACAAACCAGCAACTCTCGATAATGGTTTAAATATTCAAGTTCCACCTTTCATTGAAACAGGTGATAAAATAATTGTTGATACTAGAAATTTAGAATACATAAAAAAAATATAATTTTAATGATATCTATATCATCGAACCTTAACATTATGATTAAAGCAGCAGAAAAGGCTTCTAAATCTCTAATTAGAGATTTTGGTGAAGTTGAAAAACTGCAGGTTAAAAAAAAAGGACCTAGAGATTTTGTAACAAAAACTGATATAAATGTAGAAAAAATAATAATTGATCAACTAAGTAAAACAAAAAAAAATTATTCTTTTCTGACTGAAGAAAGTGGATCAATTATAAATAAAGATAATGAAAATATTTGGATCATTGACCCAATAGATGGGACAACAAACTTCCTTCATGGAATTCCTCATTTTGCTATTTGCATAGCATTAGAATCTAGATCAGAAATAGTAAGTGGACTAATTTTTGATCCAATAAAAGATGAAATGTTTTTTGCAGAAAAAAATAAAGGTGCCTATTTAAATAATTCTAGATTGAAAGTTTCAAATAAAAATTCAATTGAGGATTGTTTATTTTCAAGCAATCATGAAGGTGTAAAGTTCAGCAATCTTAATATGAGATACTCTGGTTGTGCAGCTCTAGATTTAGCTTATGTTGCTTCAGGAAGATTAGATGGTTTTTTTCATAACAATATTAATTTATGGGATGTTGCAGCTGGCAAGATAATAGTTGAAGAAGCTGGAGGTGTAGTAAATGATATAAATAAATTTAAAAAAAATAATATAAATATTAGAGCATCAAGCTTATCAATAAATGATGAAATGATAAAAAATTTAAAAAATTTTTAACTTCTTGAATTAATAATAAAATATAATAGTTTTAAATATGCCTTTAAAAAAAGTAACTAAAGATGTTGAAATAGATTTAATAGAAGTAATTAATTTAATTAAAAGAAATAAATTTCAATTTTTATTTATAAGTTTTCTTCCTGCTATTTTGGTTTTTTTCTATTTAAATTCTAAACCTCCTGCAGAGAAAATATTTAAAGCTGTTACAACAATTATTCCAATGTCAACATTTCAGGAGGCTCAGTATAGTGAATACAATAGTTATATAACTACAAAATTTAGAGTAGAATATGTTAGCCCATTAACAGGCGATGACCTTATAATATTTAATATGCTTAACAATGTGAAAAAAATTGATTATAGCAAATTTAAAAAAATTCTAAAATCAGATCTTCAATCTTTATTTTTAGAAAAAATAAGTGAAAAAAATTTTTTAAATAATGCAATTAGGAGAAGTAATTATGTAAACAAGGATGAATTTACCAGCAATGAAGAATATGAAAATAAAGTAGAACAAACTGTAAATCTGTTCAAATTTTATGAAGATAATGAGGGTGTTAATAAAAATTGGACAATATCCTCAACTATCAAAGACAAAAAAAAATATGAGGAATTTTTAAAATTTATTGAGAAAACTGCAAATAATGAGATCAGGCAATATTTGATTGATGAATTTGAAATTTCAATCACAACTCAAAAACTTTTTAAAAATTATCTAGCTAAAGATGTACAAATTTTATTAAAAGAAACAATAAAAAATGATAAACTTAAAGTCTATTTTGATAAATTTTTTATTTATATTCAAGAAAATGAAGCTTTTGACAGATTGCAAGACAAATTTTTATCTACACCAATAAATAATTCTGATTTATTTTTTGCATCAACTATAAATGTGAATTCAACTAAATATAAAAATATAATAAAGGAAAACGTAAATATTTTTATAAGTACTTTTTCTGTATTTATATTAAGTTTATTTTTAGGACTCACTTACGTTATATTTTTGTCAAAACTTAGAAAATAACGACTAAAGTCTATCAAAATATACTTTAAAATAATTTATAAATTTGAGATTTAAGGGTTATCAAATTAGATAAAAGTCTAATAAATTTACTATTTTAAGGAAAAATTCTGAAAATTTAAAAAATTTTTTAATTGTTTTAATAAATCCTTTTGCTATAAGGCAGCTCATGAAAAAAAAAATACACCCTAGCTATCATACTATAAAAGTAGAAATGACTGACGGAACTCAGTTTGAAACAAAATCAACTTGGGGCACTGAAGGTGAATTACTTAAACTTGAAATTGATCCAAAATCACACTCTGCTTGGACGGGTGGAAAACAAAAGTTAATGGACAAAGGCAGAATAAGTAAATTCAATAAAAAATTTCAGAATTTTAAATCAGAAAATAAAGTTAAATGACAAATGCCCCACTAATGCCAATGGCTACTGCTGTTTGGTTAGTTGAAAACACAACCTTAACATTCAAGCAGATAGCAGATTTTTGTCAACTTCATGAAGTAGAAATACAAGGTATAGCTGATGGCGAAGTAGCCAAAGGAATTAAAGCTTATAATCCTATTATCTCAGGACAACTTTCTAGGGAAGAAATAGAATTATCATCCAAAGATGAAAATAGACCTTTAAAAATTAAAAGTAGTGACATTGAAATTTCAAATAACGAAAAAAAAATAAAGAAGTATATTCCTCTTTCAAAAAGACAGGATAAGCCTGATTCTGCTTTATGGCTTATTAGACAACACAATATTTTGAAAGATTCACAAATAGCTAAATTGGTAGGAATTACAAAAAATTCTGTAACTTTAATAAGAAATAAAAGTTATTGGAATTACAATAATCTTAACCCTAAAGATCCCGTGGCCTTAAATTTATTCTCTCAAAAAGACCTTGTAGAGGCAATAGGAAAAGCTGAAAGAAGAATTGAGAGAGAAAAAAAGGAAAAGGAGAGAAAAAACAAAATTAATCAAGCAAGCGCATGACAATCAAAACTAATAGACATAAATTAATAAAAATGATAACAAACATTTTTTTCGGAGGTAGTTATTAAAATAGAAGTTAAAGATAATAATGTTGAACAAGCATTAAGAGTATTAAAAAGAAAACTGCAAAGAGACGGTTTTTTTAAAGTTATTAAATTGAAAAATACTTACGAAAAACCTTCTGAAAAGAAAAAAAGAATTCTTCAAGAAAATATTAAAAGAGTTAAAAAGTTAAACAAACTTAGGAATAGAATTTAATATAACGCGGGGTGGAGCAGTCTGGTAGCTCGTCAGGCTCATAACCTGAAGGTCGGCGGTTCAAATCCGTCCCCCGCAACCAATTCTAAAAACAAGTAAATTTACCCAAATAAAAATTTGAAAAACGTTTTAAATGGATGCTGCATTATTGAGTGTGGTGAATAACAATTCATCCAGCACTTTGGACAAAGATTTTTTTTTATTTCATTTTTAATCTTAATAGTATTTTTATCCTCTAAAATTTCATTTATATTTTTTTTTCGAATATTTCCCAATTTGTTCATAAACATGCATGGTTTAACATCTCCATTGGGCATTAGATGTAAAGATGAATTTATGACGTCACAGTTTATAATATTTTTCTTTCTTTTTTCTTTTAAAAATAAGATAGCAATTTTTATATGAAATTTCTCAATTAAGTGTTCCAATTTAGTAATTGGATAATTTTTATAAATATGTTTTAAAGCTTTAAAAATTTCTTCATCCTGTAATTCTTTATTGATTCCATAAATCCCATGATTATGAACAAATGTTACTGCTTTAATTATATTATTATATTTAACATATTTTTCTTTAATAAAATCTGTGTTTAGGTCACTCACTGTGATTCCAAAATTACAATTAATATTATTACTTTTTAATTTATAGTATAAATCAATACACTTTTTATAATTACCCTCTATACCTCTAATTTTATCATGAACATTTTCATCGCCGTCCAAACTAATTGTAACTAACACGTCAAGACCTTTTTGCTTTGCATAATTTGCGTATTCTATTGCTCTATTAACTGCTAAAGCATTAGTAGTAAAAGCTAATATTTTTATATTTTTACAATTAAGTACAAGTGAATCTATCATTTCCTTATAATATTTAACTAATGTAACTTCACCTCCACTTAAAGCTAACCAATATAAACTGGTGTTTAATGATTTAAAAATATTTTCTATCTCAGTCAAATTAATTTCGTTTGAAGGTTTAATTTTCCAAATATCACAAAAGCTGCAACGTGAATTGCATAAATCTGTCAGATTTAAAAGAATTTTATAAGGTAAAATTTTAAGTCCAAATAATTTTTTAAACCAAATTATAATATTGATATAAATAATACTAAGGATTGTTGATAACTTCATGATTACTAAAAAAATTTATACTTAAATAGTGTTCTAATAACAGAAAAACCGTCACTAAATGCAATTTTTTTTCCTTCTAACTTTGACCTAGGTTTATAGTAAATTGGAACTTCATATATCTCATATCCCAACTTAACAACTTTAGTTGAAAATTCCGGATCAAAGCTAAACCCTCTCTCAACTAGATTTAAATCTTTTATAATTTCACTACGAAATACTTTATAGCACGTAAGAGTATCTGTTAATTTTTGATTATTTAAAATATTGAACAATAGTGTTAAGCCCCTATTAATAATATATCTAAAATTATAATTAAATCCTTTTTTTACATCAAAAACTTTCTTTTCCAAAAACCTGCTTCCATAAACAACTGAAACATTTCTTTTGATAAAAGGTTTAATAAGTTTTGGGTAATCTGATGGATCATATTCCAAATCTGCATCCTGAATAATTACAATATCATTTTTAACATATTTTAATGCACATTTAATTGCATATCCCTTCCCATTGTTAACTTCATTGTTAATTATTTTTATTTTATCTACATTTATCTGTTTTAATTTTTGCTTAGTTGAATCAGTAGACCCATCATTTATAACTATAATTTCTTTATTAATTTTTATATTATTAACTTTTTTTATTATTTCGTTAATATAATTTTCTTCATTATATACTGGGATAATAACTGATATATTCATATTATAATGTACGAAAACTATTTAATACTTTTTTATAATAATTTCCATGCAAATTAAGTGAAATATTATTAATCATAGAAATATTAAAATAAAATCTAATGATTGTATTTTTTAAAAGTCTATATGATTATTCTTTTGTGAGTACTCAGAATAAATACTCTTAAAGTGCAGTTCAATTTAATAGCCTAATAGTAATTATATTCTAGATTTTTAACATATAAAATATAAAAAAGGTCATGTAGATGATATTTGAAAAAGCACTAAATTTTTTAGAAAAAAACATAATCTATATAATTTTTTTTATTTATTTCCTATTTATGTTTGTTTGTTACTTTGGTTCAAATTATTTTTTTTTTGTACGAGAAATGGAATTTGGATACCTTACAGGTGGAGACAGTAAAAGATATATAATTGGTTCAGAAAAAATATTAAATTTAGAATTTCCCGATAGAAAGAGCTACTTAGGTTATATGCTATATATTGCTTTTTTTAAATTCTTTAATTTGAATTTAACATACGTAGTCTACTCTCAAATCTTCTTAACCTTTTTATCATCTATATGTATTTATAAAATTTCAATAAAATTATCGTCTAGAGTAGGTGGAATTTTTTGTTTATCTCTTTACTTATTTTATTTCCCTATTCAAGTTTGGAATTTTTATATATTGACCGAAACATTGTTCATTTGTTCGATTATTTTTTTATTATTTTTTTTAATTTTTTTTCAAAAAAAATATATACCTATAATAATTTTTCTATTTATATTTACTGTATCTATTAGACCTCATGGAATAATTTTAATTTTAAGTTTTTTCATGGCTTTTGTCATTTGGATCTATTTGAGAAATAATTTAAAACTTTTTTGGTTTTCAATATTAACAATATGTATTTTATCATACCCAACATTTTTAATATTAAACCTATATATAGCTGATCAAAATATTGAATATCAGATTGCAAACGCTGGAATATTGTGGGGATATAAAGAGTTAAATAGTGGTTTAGAGTTTAAAATGTCTGACAAAAGTAATGGTGATTTATATTCTTTATTAATATTTTTAAAAAATAATGCATATGTTTTTGTAAATTCATTTTTGAAAAAAATATGGTATTTTTTACTTAGAATTAGACCCCACTACTCTGATTTTCACAATTTATATCTAATTATTTTTAATATTATTTATTACCCATTAGCTATTTATGGTTTCATCAAACTAAAATCAAAAAAATCACTAGGAATAATTCTTTTATATTTGCTTATTATATTTTTTACTTTTACTGCTGGGTTTACTTTTGCTGATTGGGATAGCAGATTCTCTCTTTACATTACTCCTTTATTTTTTATTTTAGCAGGTGTTGGTTTTGATGGCTTGACTAATTTAAAAGAAAAATTTTATAAATTTAAATAAATATTTAAGTCAATTTAAACTTTGATTTTTTGCTATCAATTAAAAAAGATTTGACTGTTTCTTTTGTTAATTGATCAAATGATTTTCCAAAATCTTCTATCTTTTCAATTATCTCAGGAGGCACAGTAATTATATGACAACCTAATTGCTTTGCTTGAAGATAGTTATATGGTTCACGAACACTAGCCCACAATATTTCAACATTTTTAAATCCTTTAGCTAATTTGATACTTTTAATAAATTCAGGTAATGGATCTTTTCCAGCATCCCCTGCTCTGCCTGCGAAAATTGATATAATCACTTTTGTTTTTTTATTGATTAATTTCAAAATTTTTTCAGTTTGTTTAGCACTGTAAATAGCTGTTATATTAAGTTTAATATTTTGGTTGCTTAGTTCATTGATAATTTTACCCATAAATTTTCCTTTAGAGTTAACTACAGGAATTTTTACATAAACATTTTTGGCCCATTTACTTATCGCTTTTGCTTGAACTTTCATCTCTTCATACTCGTCCGCAAACACTTCAAGAGATACTGGTTTATTATTACAAATTTTCAAAATTTGTTTTGAATATGATTTGTAATCTTTGGCTCCAGCTCTTCTCATCAAAGTGGGGTTTGTTGTGAATCCTTTTACAATTTTTTTTTTGTTAAATTTTTTAATTTGAGTTAGTTCTGCGATATCGCAAAATATTTTAGTGCTCATAGACTATAAATTTTTAGTTATATCTTCAGTCATTTTTTTTGCATCTGCAAACAACATCAAGGTGTTTTCTTTATAAAACAAATCATTATCAATTCCCGCGTATCCAGGGGATAAACTCCTCTTTACAAATAATACTGACTTACATTTTTCTACATCTAAAACTGGCATTCCATAGATTGGACTTTGTGGATCTGTTTTTGCAACAGGATTCGTAACATCATTTGCTCCTATAACAAAAGCAACATCTGCATTTGCAAAATCATTATTAATTTCCTCTAATTCAAATACTTCATCGTATGGTACATTTGCCTCTGCTAACAATACATTCATATGACCAGGCATACGTCCTGCTACCGGATGGATAGCATAAGAAACCTTAATATCATTTTTCTTTAACGTATCTACCATTTCTCTTAAAGCATGCTGTGCTTGTGCTACTGCCATCCCATAACCAGGAACAATTATAACAGAAGACGCATTTTTCATTAAAAAAGCTGCATCATCGGCATTACCACTTTTTACAGGTCTTTGCTCCTTACTTTGACTTCCAATCGTTTGGTCAGTAGCGCCAAAGCCACCTAATATTACGTTAAAGAATGATCTATTCATCCCCTTACACATAATATAAGAAAGTATAGCTCCAGATGACCCAACTAATGCACCTGTAATAATAAGGGCTGTATTTTCTAAAGTAAATCCAATTCCAGCTGCGGCCCAACCAGAATAAGAATTCAACATTGAAATTACAACTGGCATGTCAGCACCACCAATAGGAATGATAATTAAAAATCCTATTAAAAAAGAAACTGCAATTAATAACCAAAATAAATTTGATGATTGTGTTGAACAAAGAAAAATAGTTAATACTACAATTAATATTAATAATATTGCATTTAACAAATGCTGACCTTTAAAGGTGATAGGTGCACCAGACATTATTCCTTGTAATTTTAAGAATGCTATAACTGATCCAGAAAAAGTAATTGCACCTACTGCCGCTCCTATTGCCATTTCAATTAAACTTGCAAGCTTAATATTGCTAGGTGTACCAAGATTAAATGCAGCAGGATTAATAAATGCTGATATTGCAACAAATACTGCTGCTAACCCAACTAAACTATGAAAGCCTGCAACTAATTCTGGCATTGCTGTCATTGGTATTCGATAAGCTATAAAAGCACCAATGCTTCCTCCAATTGCTAAAAATATTAAAACATAAATAAATCCAGAACTAAAATTATTAACCGAAAGAAAAGTAACGGCTACAGCTATTACCATACCAATTATTCCAAAAAAATTTCCTTGCCTTGAAGTTTCAGGAGAAGATAAACCTCTTAAAGCTAAGATGAATAGTACCCCAGATATCAAATATAAAATTGCTGATAGATTTGCGGACATTGCTTATTTATTCTTTTTCTTTTTTTTATACATAGCAAGCATTCTTTGGGTGACTAAAAATCCGCCAAAAATGTTAACAGCTGCTAAAATAATTGCTAAAAATCCAAAAATACTAGATGATGAGAAAATTACTCCGTCTTTTCCAGATAACGCTGCAATTATTGCACCTACTATTATTACAGAGGAAATTGCATTTGTAACTGACATTAAAGGGGTATGTAATGAAGGTGTTACACTCCATACAACATAATAACCAACAAATATAGATAATATAAATATGCTTAATCTGAATATAAAAGGATCTATTTCCATAAAATACTATTTAATAATTGTTTTATCTATTATTTCATCCTCTAAATTAACATTCAATTTATTATTTTTTTTATCATATAAATTAGAGATAAAATTAAATACATTTTTTGCATACAAATTTGAGGCAGATATAGGTAATTTATTTAATATATTGGCCTCACCTAAAATTTTAACACCTTCTTTCTCAACAACCTCATCGACTTTAGTAAACACTGTATTACCTCCTTGGACTGCCGCTAAATCATAAATAACAGAACCTGGTTGTAAATTTTTAAACATATCTTCTTTAATAATTTTTGGAGCTTCTCGACCTGGAATTAATGCTGTACAAATAATAATATCTATCTTTTTTAATGTTTCAGAAAGTAGCTCTTCTTGCTTTTTTTTAAATTCATCCGATGCTTCTTTTGCATATCCACCCTCAGTTTCTAAATTCTCAGAACCTTCAACTGTAAGAAACTTACCTCCTAAGCTTTCGACTTGTTCTTTCGAAGCCATTCTCACATCTGTTGCAAAAACCACCGCCCCCATTCTTTTGGCAGTTGCAATTGCTTGTAATCCTGCAACACCTGCTCCGACTACTAATACTTTTGCCGCTGGAATTGTTCCAGCTGCAGTCATCATCATCGGAATAGCTCTTTCATATATTTGAAAAGCTTCCACCACCGCTTTGTACCCAGCAAGGTTAGCTTGAGAAGATAAAATATCCATTGATTGTGCTCTTGTAATCCTTGGTAACAACTCTAATGAAAAACAATTTATTTTCTTAGACTTTAAATCTTCTAATTTTTTTTTATTTAAAAAAGCATTTAATGAACCAATCAAAGTTTGATTTTCTTGAAGAAATGATAATTTTTCATCTGATGGCAATACTAATTGAATAATAATATCAGAATTTTTAATTATTTCTTGATCATTACCTAGAAACCTAACATTTACATTTTCATAATCTTGGTCACTAAAACCTAAATGTGTTCCATAATTTTTTGGCAGTATTAAATTAAATCCTAAATCGGTATATTTTTTTGCAATTTCTGGAGTGATAGCTATTCTTTTTTCAATTGCTCTATCTTCTATAATTGATCCTATGTTCATGAATTTATGCTTTTATATTATAAAAGAAATACTGCCATTAAAACTAAAACTAGTACAACTGCAGCAGTGCCCCAAGTAACAAACTTTGTAAAATTATTCCAAGTATTTTTATGGTTTTCATTATCCATAAAGTTTACTTTTGTCTTGCTTTAAACTTTGGGTTAGTTTTATTTATTATGTAAACTCTCCCTCGTCTTCTAACTAATTTAGAATTCAAATCTCTTTTTTTTATTGATTTTAATGAGCTTTTTATTTTCATAACTTAATATCTTAGCCTGGCAATGTCCTACTCTTCCATGTCTTAAGACAAAGTACCATCGGCGCTGAAAGGCTTGACTTCCGAGTTCGGTATGGGATCGGGTATTACACTTTCGCAATAATCACCAGGCAGAGCCTTTTACTTAAAATAAATTAAATAGTAAAGATTAAAATTATTAATTATTAAAGTTTTTTTGTTATTTTAACTGGATTTCTACTCCAAACTATAAAAGGTAAATATAGAATCAATAAAATATTCAACCAATTGCTAAAAACATTTCCAGTAGGTGCAAGAGGCCATAAATATATTGCTATTCCTGAAAGCAAGCATATCTCAAAATCATTGAAATAGTATCTCTTACTAAATTTAAGAAATGCATGTTTTAAAACATACTTAATAAAATAAATAAGTAAAAAAAATAAAAATGAGAAACCGATTAAACCTGTTTCACTTAATATTTGAACATACGTATTATGAGGATGATTAGAACATGGTGCTTTACCAGAAGCATAATTTTTATTATTACAAAAATTTCTATAATTTTTAACTCCCACTCCTAAAAATTTATTGTCTAAATACATTTTATAGGCAGTTAAATAGTAAGTTGTATGCTGTTTAGTGAAAATATAAATTTGATTTTGATTTTGATTTTGATTTTGATTTTTATTTGTTGATGAATTTGTATCTTGAAATATTGAATTTAAATTCATCTCTTTCAAAGTCCTATCAATTACTCTTTCTTTTGCAGTTGGTTTGATAAGACTTATTAATACTAAAAGTATTATACTTATAATTAAGGTAAAAAGTCTTAGTTTGTATAATTTTTTAGAAAATATAATAATGAAAATTGCTGATAAATTTAAATAAAAAAATGCTGTACGATCTCCACTTAGGAATATTATTACTTCTGTTAAAATAAATAATAAAATTGATAAGTAAAAAATTTTATCTCTTTGATTTAAAATTAATATAGATAAGCCAAAAAAAATTGGCCATAATCTACTGAGATAGCTACCTAAAATTTTTTCTTCACCAAAGAAACTTGATGTTCTGCTTGAACTTTTCCATCCAAAAATATTTTCTGTATTAAAATATTGATAAATTCCATCTAAAGTTAATGCAAAAAAGCAGATAAATATACAATAAAAAAAATATTTTATAAATCTATCGTCTTCATTTAAAAAAGCAATTATTGCAATGACAAAAACTCCATATCTAAAATAAAAAAAAGAAATCTTTAAACTGTCTAAATTAAAGTTATTAATTAATGTATTAATTATTAAATAAATCCAGAAAAATAAAAAAAAATAAAAATGTTTATTATTGAAATATGAGTAATTTTTTTTTTTAAGACAATAAATTAAATATAATTAAATAATCCTAAAAATTTTGATAAAGATTTAAATTTTAAAATATCTAATATGAATATGAATATTAAAATTGAATATAAAAAGAAACATAACTTTGACAAAAATATTAATTGGATAAATCCTGCAAAGCTTGAAAATTATGTACTTCCAACATTTACCAAAAAGATAATAAAATTCTTAGAAAGTCAAAAATGAAAAAAATAGCAATTATTGGCGCAGGTATTTCGGGTCTATTTATAGCTAACTTATTTAGAGGAAATAAAGATTATCAAGTCACAATTTATGAAAAAAAAACTTCATTAGAAATAGGAGAAGGTTATGGCATTCAATTATCTGTTAATAGCGTAAAGTTATTAAACAAATTAGGCTTCTCTTCCTTGTCGGACAAAGAGAAATTTAATCCAAAAAAAATTGACTTTTATCAAATTAAAAATTTAAAGAAAATTTGTGATTTAGATATTTCTGAATTTAATTCTGATGATTGTAAGTATACAACATTGAAAAGATCAAAATTACTTCAGTTCCTAATAAATCGACTGGATAACAATACAATCCAGTTTAACTGCAGTTTAGACAAGATAGAATACAGTAATGATTCAATAAATTTAACTTTTGATAAAGAAAAAATAACTTGTGATCATTTAGTTATTTCAGATGGTGTATTTTCAAAAGGAAAGTCACTAATTTCAAATAATAATTCAGAACCAATTTACAATAACACTATCGCTGTTAGAGCCAGTGTATCCAAAGAAAGTCTTGATAATATAAACGAGGAGAATATTTCTTTATTTTTAGGATCAGATTTTCATTATGTATTATATCCACTTAGTAATGATAAAAATTTTAATTTTATTGGTATATTGAAGAATAAGTTAAATTCCGATCAGCAAAAAAACCACAATCTTTGTAATGAAAGTACATTTATTGAGAGCATTAAACAAAAATTATCCGAAAAAATTTCATCAAAAGTATTTCAGAGCCTTGAAGATATTAAATTGTTTCCAGTGTTTGTAAGTAAAAATCCATTTATTCCTCCTAAAAATATTTATTTAGTTGGAGATGCTTTTTTTGCATTCTCTCCTTCTTTTGCTCAGGGAGCCTCACAATCAATAGAAGGAGCTAATCAATTACATGAAGTTATAATTAACCAAAAAAATGATTTTTATAATTCTAGATTAAAGAGAGTGAAAATGATTAATAGAAGATCTGATTTTAATCAATTTGCTTTTCATTTATCAAATCCGATTATGATCTTTTTTAGAAATATTTTTTTAAAGCTTTTGACAAAAAATAAAAAATTTCTGCAAAGTTATTTAGGTAAAATTTATAAAGATTAATTTTTAGAAATTAATCTTTGTCTCAAGTAATCGATTGGGTAGGTTCGTCCATTAATATCACAATGCCAAAATGTCCAACCATTGCAGCTTTCAGCTCCCAAAATAGTAGCTGCAACTTTATGAATAGAACCTTCCGCTTGATTGTGCTTGATGCTACCATCAGCCATTATTCTTGCTGTTATTTTTTTCTTATTATCAAAAATATTTGTTCCAGGCTTAATTATTCCAAGCTCTACCAGCGATCCAAATGGAATTCTTGGTTTTGATCTGTTATTTTTAAGTGTATCCAACAAATCATCTTCAATTGGTTTGGTAGCCTTCAAACGTTCCTCAGCAGCTTTAAAATAATTCTTTTCTTTTTCTATACCAAAATAATTTCTCCCTAGTTTTTTTGCAACTGCAGCAGAAGTTCCAGAACCTAAAAAAGGATCAAGAACTAGATCATTTTTATTTGATGTAGCTAATAAAATTCTATGTAAAAGTGTTTCTGGTTTTTGAGTAGAGTGAATTTTTTTTCCATTTTTTTTAAGTCGTTCAGAACCACTACAAATAGGAAGACTCCAATTAGATCTCATCTGAAGATCATCATTTAAACATTTCAAAGACTGATAATTGAATGTGTATTTTGATTTTTCACTCTTCGAAGCCCAAATTAAAGTCTCATGAGCATTTGTAAATCTTGTGCCTCTAAAGTTAGGCATTGGATTATTTTTATTCCAGATGACATCATTTAGTATCCAGAAACCTAGATTTTGTATTGCAGTTCCTACTCTAAAAATATTATGGTAACTACCTATAACCCAAATAGCTCCATCTTTTTTCAAAATCCTTTTGCATTCATTAAGCCATTCATACGTGAACTCATCGTATTTTTTAAAATTTTCAAATTGATCCCACTTGTCGTTTACAGCGCTGACTTTAGATCTATCTGGTCTAGTCAATTCACCTTTCAATTGTAAATTATATGGAGGGTCAGCAAAAATTAAATCAAAAGTTTCACGTGGAATTTTTTTTAATTCTTCGAGACTGTCTCCGTTAATTATTTTATTTTTAAAATCAGATTTCATTTGTAAAAATTAATTAGACTCCAAATGGATTCTTCGGTCAACCTGTGATTGAAAAAATTGGATTCGATTTGTGTATCGAATTTTAATGATAACTAGATGTAGTATTAAGTTAATCTAGATATAGGAGAGAAAGTTTTTCTATGATGTTTGGTTATGCCTAGTTTCTTTAATGCTTGTAAGTGTTGTTTGGTTCCATATCCAAAATTTTTATCCCAATGATAACCTTTGTTTTTTTTTGATAGAGTAGCAACTAATCTATCTCTTGATACCTTTGCTATTATAGAGGCTGCTGAGATTGAGGGAATTTTTTTATCACCCTTTATGATCGATTTTAATTTATAATTTTTTAATTTTGGAATTTTGTTTCCATCTATTAGTACAAGAGTTGGTTTTTTTGTTAATTTTAATATAGCTCTTTTCATAGCTAGTAAACTTGCATTTAGTATATTGAGTTTTTCAATCTCACTAACAGAAGCTTTGCCTAATGACCAAATTGAATTTTTTTTTATATAATTAAAAAGGTATTCTCTCTTTTTTTTACTCAACACTTTTGAGTCTTTTAAAATTTTTGGATCCACAGATTTTTTTAGAATGACAGCAGCAGCATAAACAGGACCTATTAAACTACCTCTGCCGACCTCATCAACACCAGCTATTAATTTCATTAAATTGTTAATTTTAACTCTTTTACTTTTTCTCTTATTTTTTTTAAATCTTCCCAAGAATATTTTTTGTTATCTGGATATCTAATTAAATAAGAAGGATTAAAAGTTATCATTAAAGGATAAGTATTATTATTTAAAATTATTTCCTTCCATTTACCTCTTTCTGAAGATATTTTTTCATTAATCCCAGTAACAGCTTCCATAGCTGTGCTACCCATTAATATTATAATTTTGGGATCAATAATAGATATATGTTCTTTTAAAAAGTTTGAGTAACGTTTAATTTCTTGTGAAGTTGGTTTTCTATCCTCTGGTGGTCTAAAATTTATTGCATAACTTGTATAAATATTTTCTCTTTTAATATTTATTGCTATTAACATTTTGTCTAAAAGCTCTCCACTTTCTCCTTTAAAAGGGTTTCCAACTTTGTCTTCAATTTCACCTGGAGCTTCTCCGATTAACATTATAGGACTATCGATATTTCCTTCTCCAAGAACAATATTTTTGGAATTATCTCTTAGTTTGCAATTTTCAATTGAATTTAATTGTTTCTTTAGATTTTCTAATAAATCTTGTTTATTTCTTTGATTGATATCACTTTCTTTTTTGACCTCAGAAAACCTATTGATAGGTTTTTTATCAAATACAAAATTGGATTCTATTGTATTTATTAATTCTTCGTTTAATTTGTCGTTTTGATTTATCAATTTTTTCACCTTACAAGGATTAAATGATATCTAAAATATTTAAAATCATATTATTATTAGTGTTATCCTATCAGACACCCGTTTATTCTAAAAGTACAAGTTTTAATGATTTCAACTCAAGAGATTTATCTAATTATTTTTCAGGTATTATAGCTTATGAAAATAGAGATAATTCAGAAGCTTTAAAATATTTCAATTTAAGTAAAGTTTTACTAAACAGTCATGACAATTATTTAAAAAGATACGTTAATTCTCTTGTATTGGAAAATAAAGTAGCGCAAGCAATTAATGTTATAAAAAATAACTCAAAAAAAAGTAACTCCGATTTTTTTGATGCATATGTTTTATTAATAATTGATAGTTTGAAAAAAAATGATTTTGATAAAGCTGATATTTACTTAAATCAAAGTTTGAGATTTCAGGAAGAAAATAGAATTAATCTAGTAATTTTTGAGACTTTAAAGCAGTACATTTACACTTTTAAAAATAAAAAACTTTTACCTAATAAGAAAAATTTTGGAAACTTATCATTAATAGCTGAGGCATTTCAAAGATGTCATTATAATGATCAAAGAACCAGCTCTTTCTTTTTAAATTTAATTAATAGTCAACAAGGTGATTATTCAAGATATATATTTTTTTATATAAATTATCTTATTCAGAATAAGGAGTTTGATCAGGCAAAGTCAGTAATTGATCAAATTGATTATATTGGCTCAACACTTTTATTAACTCAAACCAAAAGCTGGATAGACAATAATAAGTTTAAAAGTTTTGAAAAAATTTTCTCATGTGGAAACCACAATGATATAATTAGTGAATTTTTATTTTTGATATCAAATCTTTATTCATCACAAGATAATTTTGAAAAATCAAATTTTTATTTAAATTTATCAATATACTTAAATCCTAAATTTGAATTTAATTTATCTCTTGTTGCAGAAAATTTCTTTGCAGATGGTGAATACAACAAGGTAAAAAAAATAGTAAGAAAATTTAAAGAGACTGATGAGTTTTATTATTGGTTTAGAGTTAAAAAAGAAGCGCAAATAATAGTGAAAGAACAAAATTATGAAAAGGGCACAAGCTATATCGAGTCTAAATTTAAAAATATTGAAAAACCTAATCCAAAGATGATTTTTGATTTAGCGAATTTTTACAAAAACTCTAAAAATTATGAACTTGCAATTGATAATTATTCAAGATTAATCTCCTCACTAGATGATACATCTGTAATTAAATCAGATATTTTATATCGAAGAGGTGGGAGTTACGAAAGATTAGGTAATTATGAGAAGTCAGATGAAGATTTACTTCATGCTTTGAGAATAAGACCTAATGATGCATACGTCCTAAATTATCTTGCTTATTCCTGGTTAGAACGTGATTACAAAATAGATGAAGCGATGGAAATGTTAAAAATAGCATATGATTTAAAAAGTAATGATCCCTATATTATAGACTCAATTGGTTGGGCTTATTTCTTGATAGACGAATATAAAGAAGCAGAAAAATATTTAAAAAGAGCTGTAGAATTAATGCCTGATGACCCAATCGTAAATGATCATTACGGAGATATATTGTGGAATCTAGATCAAAAAATTCAGGCGAGATATTTTTGGAATAGTGTGTTGAGCTTTGATGACACTGAAGATGATATGAGAGAAAATATAAACAAAAAATTGATTACTGGCTTAAAATCTGTTCAATGAAATTAAATTTAAAGTCTCATGCTAAAATCAATTTAGCACTCAATGTAACTGGAAAAAATAAATCATTACATAAAATTGAAAGTATCATTAGTTTTATTGATTTGTATGATGTTATTTCAATAAAAAAAACAGGAGGTGAAAAACATAATATTTCTTTTCATGGGAAATTTGCGAAAGGTATTGGAAAAAAAAATACTGTTCAAAAACTCTTTCAAATATTAGATCGAGAAAAATTATTAATAAATCAAAAATTTAGAGTTTCTATAACAAAGAATATTCCTCAAAAAGCAGGACTTGGTGGTGGTTCTATAAATGCTGCGAGTATTTTAAATTTTTTAAATAAAAAAAAGGAAATTAAAATTAGTAAAAAAAAAATTTTGGAGATTTGCTCTGAAATAGGGTCTGATGTTATTTTAGGTATAGATCCGTCTAGCTCAGTTTTACTTTCAAACAATAAAATTAAAAAATTTTTAAATTGCCCAATTTTAAATATGCTTTTAATAAAGCCTAATTTTGGTTGTGCGACAAAAAAAATTTATTCCAATGTTACAAATTTTACAAAACCAAAATTTAACAATCCAAAAAAAAATATGTTTGGTTACAAATTTTTAAAAAATCAAAGTAATACCTTAGAAGATGTTGCAATTTCAAAATACCCACAAATAAAAAAGATTAAGTTATTTTTAGAAAAGACTAATAATCCTGAGTTTGTAAGAATGACTGGGTCTGGATCTACAGTTATTGCGTACTATAAATCAGTCAAAGACTGTAATGTAGCAAAAGTTCAATTTAAGAGGAAATTTAAAAATTGTTGGTTGTATGTATCAAAAACTATATAAATTTATTTTTTTTGTGTTATAGGAACTATAATATTGGGGCGTAGCCAAGCGGTAAGGCACGGGTTTTTGGTACCTGCATCCTAGGTTCGAATCCTAGCGCCCCAGCCATATATATGGATAAATTTTTAGATAAAATTTTTTTTAGGTCCAAAAATCTTAATTATATTAGCAAAAATATAAAAAATATATCCCACAACACTCCTGCAAAAAAAATTTTTGAAGCAATCAACAATTATTCTGAAAATAGTGAATTAAGATTTGTTGGAGGATGTATTAGAAAAATTATAAATCGAGAAGAAGTAGATGACATTGATTTAGCATCTAACATTACTCCAGATGAAGTTTGTGATGCATTAAATAAACACCAAATTAAATTTTTTGAGTCAGGTAAAGAACACGGCACAATAACTGCAGTAATAAATGAAAAAAACTATGAAATTACTTCACTTAGAAAAGACGTTGCTACAGACGGAAGACATGCGAAAGTTGAATTTACCTCTGATTGGAAAGAAGACTCAAAAAGAAGAGATTTCACTATTAATGCTATTTACTCAGATAGTTTAGGAAATTTATTTGATCCACAAAATGGTAAGCTAGATTTAAATAAAGGTGTTTTAAAATTTATTGGAGATCCAGAGAAAAGAATTCAAGAGGATTATTTAAGAATATTAAGATACTTTCGTTTTCATATTAATTACTCAAACGAAAATCATAAAACAGAGATAATTAAAATATTTAAAAAAAATATCAAAGGTATTTCAAACTTATCTGCAGAAAGATTATTAGATGAATTTAAAAAAATAGTTAAATCAAAAAATTTTCTCAAATTATTTCAAGATCAACAAAGTTTAGAAATATTAGAAATAGTATTTCCACAATTTAAAAATATTAATCATTTTAAGAAGCTAAATTCATTTATTTCTAAAGTTATTAGCAACTTTGATTTTATTTTTATAATTGCATTATTGATCATTGATGAAACAGACAATACTGATTATTTTATTTACAAATTTAAAACCTCAAAAAAAGATCAAAAGAGGCTCAAATTAATTCATTATTTTTTCAAAGAAAATGTGAATATTAAAAGTTTTACAGAAAAAAACTTTAATAAAATATTTTACTATAATGGCAGACAAACTGTAATTGATATAATTAATTTTAAATTGTTCTTTTCAAGTAAGGTAGAAAATAAATTATTAAAATTACTTAAAATTTATGAAAATAAAACATTGCCTGAATTAAAAATTGGAGCAAATATTTTAATGTCTAAGTATAAAATTCCTGAGGGTAAAATTTTAGGTAATAAATTAAAACTTATTGAAGAAACCTGGGTTCAAAATGGATTTCAAATTTCAGATAAACAAGTTGAAAAAATTGTAAAAAATTAAATATATTTAACGTCTTTAATTTCAAAATTCTTTGTGCCAGAGGGGGTGTTTATTTCCACAAGATCACTTTTATTCTTACCTATTAATCCTTTTCCAATTGGTGACTGAAAGAAAATTAATTTTTGTTTTAAGTCAGCCTCATCTTTTCCAACAATTTTATAATTTATTTTTTCTCCACTATCTAAGTCTTCTAAATATACAGTTGATCCGAAAATTACTTTGCCCTCATTATTTAATTTAGTTACATCAATTACATTAGCTCTAGCTATTATGTCGTTTATTTCAGTAATCCTTCCCTCATTGTGAGACTGTTCTTCCTTTGCAGCATGATATTCTGCATTTTCTTTGAGATCTCCATGCGATCTTGCTTCAGCAATTGCAGCAACTATTTCAGGTCTTTTCTTTTCTTTTAAAAAAATGAGTTCTTCCTCTAATTTTTTAAGACCATTTGAAGTTATAGGTTCTTTTTCCATTTTTTATTTCCACTTTGCTAAGGGAGGTAATGACATTAAAATTCCTTCTACATTACCACCAGTTTGTAATCCAAATTTAGTTCCTCTGTCATACAGTAAATTAAATTCTGCGTAACGACCTCTTTTAATATACTGCTTCTCTTTTTCTTTTAAAGACCATTTTTTCTTAATTTTTTTTCTAATAATTTCATTAAAGATCATTTGAAAAGTAATACCAACATCTCTTACAAATTTAAAATCTTTTTCGAAATTATCATCTTTATAATCAAAAAAAATTCCCCCAATTCCTCTAGCTTCTTTTCTGTGGGGTAAATAAAAATATTCATCACACCATTTTTTATATTTTTTATAATAATTTTTATTATGTTGATCACACATTAACTTCAAAGTTTTATGAAATTTATTTTTTTCATTATCATCTTTTATAGCTGGAGTTACATCCATTCCTCCGCCAAACCAATTTTTTTGAGTGCTGATATATCTTGTATTAAAATGCATAGCTGGAATGTGTGGATTTTGCATATGCATAACTATTGAAATTCCTGAGGCCCAAAATCTAGGATCTTTCTCAGCTCCTGGTATATTTTTTTGAAATTTTTTTGGAAATTTTCCATATACCTTTGAGAAATTTACTCCAACTTTTTCAAAAATTTTTCCATTTTTTAAAATTCTATATTCACCACCACCTTCATCTTTTTTAGAGTTTCTTTTCCAAGAAGTTGATTGAAATTTTATTTTGTTGTTTTCTAATTCAAGTATGTCATTGCAAATTGCATTTTGTAATAATTTGAACCAATTGCTAGCTAGGTCTTTTTTAATTGAATTGTCCATATTAAATTAAATTATTTTGCCTTAAACTTTCAGCCAAAACTATTGCAACTGAGGATGCTATATTTAGAGATCTCGCATTTTCATTCATTGGAATTTTTAGACGATCACCAATCAGCTTATGAACCTTCTCTGGAACACCAGCGCTCTCTCTTCCAAATAATATTGTATCATCAGCTTTAAAATTAAATTTAGTATAATTTATAGAACCCTTTGTTGTCATTAAAACAATTCTTTGATTCTTTTTTTCTTCAAAAAAATGTTCTGCACTTTGGTAAAATTTAATTTTATCATAGTCCATGTAGTCCATGACAACTCTTTTGAACCTTTTGTCAGATAATAAAAATCCACAAGGCTCAATAATTTCTAATTCCGCTCCTAAACAGGCACATGTTCGTATAATTGCAGCTGTATTCTGTGGAATATCTGGTTCGTATAGTGAAATTTTAGGTCTTGGCTTCATCCGTAATGTGTCATTCTTTCAGTAGAAAAATTGCTGTTATCTTATAAGAAATCGTATATTAAGTTAATTTTTTAACAAAAAACTATTTAAAATGTCAGATAAAAAGCCAAAAAAAAGAAGAGATTTTTTATTTACAGCGACCACAGCAGTAGGTGCAGTTGGAGCTGCAGCAGTAGTGTGGCCCATGGTAGATCAAATGAATCCAGATGCTTCAGTTAAAGCATTAGCAAGTACCGAGGTAGATGTAAGTTCAGTCAAACCTGGAAACACAATTACAGTTCTATGGAGAGGAAAACCAGTTTTCATCAGAAGAAGAACACAAGAAGAGATCGACGAAGCAAGATCTGTTAAAATGGAAGAATTAATTCATCCAGAAAAAGATGAGGATAGAGCAAAAAATCCTGAATGGTTAGTCATGCTTGGAGTTTGTACTCATTTAGGATGTGTGCCTTTGAATGACAAAGGTGATTATAATGGATGGTTTTGTCCTTGTCACGGTTCTCACTATGATACATCTGGAAGAATTAGAAAAGGACCAGCTCCTTGGAATATGGAAGTTCCAAAGTATGAATTCGTTAACGCAAACACAATTAAAATAGGATAGTATATTAATGAGTGATCACGATTATAGACCTAAATCAAAAGTTGGTCAGTGGTTTAATGATAGATTACCGTTACTTACTCTTGCAAATCATTTAACGGATTATCCTACTCCAAAAAACTTAAATTACTGGTGGACATTTGGAGGAATTTTAACTTTTTGCTTAATCACACAAATTATAACAGGATTAACTTTGGCAATGCACTACATTGCTCATGCTGACATGGCATTTGAGAGTGTTGAGCATATCATGAGAGATGTGAACTATGGATGGTTAATTAGATACATTCATGCAAATGGAGCATCAATGTTTTTTCTTGCTGTATATATTCATATCTTTAGATCGTTATTTTATGGTTCTTACAAAGCACCAAGAGAAATAATTTGGATTATTGGAATAGTAATCTACTTGTTAATGATGGCAGCTGCATTCATGGGCTACGTTTTACCTTGGGGACAAATGAGTTTCTGGGGAGCAACTGTTATTACAAATTTATTTAGTGCAATCCCATTAGTAGGTGAGGGAATTGTAACATGGTTATGGGGTGGATACTCAGTTGATAATCCAACTTTAACAAGATTTTTCACTCTACATTACTTAATTCCATTTTTAATAGCAGGACTTGTAATTTTACATATATGGGCTCTGCATGTACCTGGAAATAACAATCCAGTTGGTATTGATATCAAAAAACCTTCAAAGGACACTGTCCCATTCCATCCATACATTGTAATTAAGGATGGTTTCGCATTATTAATGTTTATGATTGTTTTTGCATTTTTTGTTTTTTATACGCCAAATATTTTGGGTCACGCAGATAATTACATAGAGGCAAATCCTATGGTAACTCCAGCTCATATAGTTCCAGAATGGTATTTGTTACCTTTTTATGCGATATTAAGATCGGTACCAGATAAACTACTTGGAGTAATTGCAATGCTATCTGCTATCTTAATACTTGCAGCTTTACCTTGGTTAGATACTTCAAAAATTAGATCAGCAGTATTTAGACCTTTGTACAAACAGTTTTACTGGATTTTAGTAGCAGACGTTTTAATTCTTGGTTACATGGGGGCAATGCCTGCAGAAGGTCTTTATTTATTAATTGCAAGAGTAGCAACTGCCTATTATTTCTTACATTTCTTGGTTATCCTCCCTGTGCTTGGATTTAAAGAGAGAACATTACCTGTTCCACTAAGTATAACGGAACCTATTTTAGGTGGATCACCTAACTTAGCAGCAGCAAAACACAGAGAAAGTAAGATAAAATAAAGTGAAAAAGTTATTTAAATTAATTTTAATACTTTCATTTTTTTCTCTAAATAGTGTCCAAACATTTGCTGCAGAAAAAGTAGATTATCTTAAAACAGATTGGAGTTTTAAAGGTCTTTTTGGAAAATTTGATAGGGCAGCTCTTCAAAGAGGGTATCAAGTTTATACTGAAGTTTGTGCTTCTTGCCATTCAATGAAATATTTGAGCTATAGAAATTTATCAGAAGAGGGCGGACCAGAGTTTTCAGAGGCAGCTGCAAAAGCAATAGCTGCTTCTTTTGAGGTTACAGATGGACCTAACGCTGATGGCGAAATGTTTACTAGACCTGGAAAACTTTCAGATAAATTTGTGATGCCATATGACAATGTAAAAGCCGCACAAGCAGCTAATGGAGGAGCGTATCCACCAGACATGTCTGTTTTAGTTAAAGCTAGAGGCGGTGGAGTTGATTATATTTATTCTTTACTTCAAGGTTATGAAGATCCACCAAGTGGAGTAACTTTGGATGATGGAGTTTATTACAACAAATATATGTATGGTAATAAGATCAGAATGGCAGCACCATTATCAGATGGAATTGTAGAGTACGGGGATGGTACCAATGCATCAGTTGAACAGATGTCAAAAGATGTAACAACATTTTTAATGTGGGCTGCGGAGCCTCACTTAGAAGCAAGACACCAAATGGGATTTAAAGCTATAGTATATTTGATTATTTTAACTATTTTAGTTTACTTTAGTATGAAGAAAATCTGGTCACGTGTTGAATCTGAAGTTTAACACATCTCCATCTTTAACAATATAATCTTTTCCTTCTAATCTCATTTTCCCATTTGCTTTAGAATTTACCCAGCCATCATTTGCTATAAAATCTTCATAAGAAATAGTTTCAGCTCGTATAAAGCCTTTTTCAAAATCAGTATGTATTTCACCAGCTGCCTTAGGAGCTGTACAATTTTTTTTAATTGTCCATGCTCTTGTTTCTTCAGGACCCGATGTAAAATAAGTGTCTAGTTCTAGTATATTGTAACCTTTTTGAATTAACATATTTAATCCAGTTTCTTTTAAACCTATCATTTCCATATAATTTTTTTTCTCTTCAGCAGGTAGCTCATTAATTTGATTTTCTATGTCAGCAGATACGATTAGAGTATTTTCATTTCCAAATTTTTCTATGAAATCATTTGTATATTTGTTGCCATTCTGAACACTTTGTTCATCAACATTACAAACATATATTTTTGGCTTAATTGATAATAAACCACTTTGATTTAATTGCTTGGTATCAAATTGTGTTTTTAGAATTGAAATATCTTTATCATTATTTATGCAATCCAGAGCAATTTCTAAAATTTTAAGTTGCTCTTCATCTACATTTTTCTTGTTATTTTTTTCCAATCTTTTTTGAATACTTTCAAGATCTGCAAGCATCATTTCAGTTTCAATAATTTCTAAATCTCTGACTGGATTTACATCAGGATTAACATTTTGGATATCATCTGAGTCAAAACATCTAATCATATGAATTACCGCATCAACTTCCCTGATATGAGAAAGAAATTTATTTCCTAATCCTTCTCCTTTTGAAGCTCCTTTTACAAGACCAGCAATATCAACGAATGAAATTGTAGTATTAATTATCTTTTTAGAGTTAGAGACTTTTGATAATTTAGACAATCTTTCATCAGGTACGGGAACTACCCCAACATTTGGATCAATTGTACAAAATGGAAAATTAGCTGCTTGTGCTTTACTAGAATTTGTTAGTGCATTAAAAAGCGTAGACTTACCAACATTTGGCAAACCAACAATTCCACATTTAAAACTCATTATTTATTATTAACTGTGCTTGAAAATAGATCTAATTTTTTTTCAATTAATATTGAAATTGACTCAGTAATATTATCTGTAATTTTTTCTAATCCAACCATTTCATCTTCATCAAAATTTTGAAGTACAAAATCACTTACTTCCATATTGTCTTTTGGTTTTCCAATACCAATTCTTACTCTAGAATAATCCTTACCAATAAATTTATCTATTGAAGCTATACCATTATGACCTGCACTAGATCCGCCAAACTTAGCTTTAATTTTTCCAAATTCTACATCCAAATCATCATGAAAAACTATGACATCCTCGGTATCAATTTTAAAATATTCTATTAATTCTCTTATACAGATTCCTGAATTATTCATGAAAGTTAAAGGTTTAATTGCATATATTTTTTTGTCTCCAACATTTCCTGTTGTAAGCAAACCTTTAAATTTTGGTTTTTGTTTTGATAGACCAAATTTTTTATTTATCGAGTCTATAATTTTAAAACCTACATTATGTCTATTATTTTCACTATCTGGCGTTGGGTTACCTAGTCCTACAAATAAAAGCATGAGAATTTTTTAATGGAAAACAAACTTTAGTTTAAATAATTTATTTTTTTTCTTCAGCAGGCTTATCTTCGCCTTCTTTTTTATCACTCTCTGCTGCTGGCTTGTCTCCTTCAGCTGCTGCACCTTCTGCACCCGCTTCTCCTTCGGCAGCTTCAGCTTCAGCTGGTTTTTCTGGTTCTTTCATAACAGTTGGAGCCGCAAGTGTTGCAATAACGAAATCCCTACCTTGAATAGTTGGTAAAACTTCAGGATCTAGATTAATTGATGAAATTTTAAAACTTACTCCAATATCAATACCATCTAAATCAATTAAAAGATGGTCAGGTATTTTTTCGCTTGGACATTTTAATTCAACTTTTCTTCTTACAATATTCAATACGCCACCTTTTTTTAATCCAGGTGATTTTTCATGATTAATAAATTTGACTGGAACCTCAATTCTAATTTTAAGACCAGGCACAACTCTTAAAAAATCAACGTGTATAGGTTCGTCTGACAAAATGTGATATTTTACTTCTCTTGGAAGCACATTTTGTGGATTACCATTTACATTTAATGTAAGAATTGTAGATAAAAAATTTGAGTCTTCTAACATCGACTTTAGCAGTTTCTTAGATATAGAAACTTTTTCATTTTGAGCTTCTCCGCCGTAAATTATAGCCGGAACTTCTCCATTATCTCTTAGTGAGTTAAGCTCGCCTTTTGTTTTAGTATCTCTGATGTTAGCTTCTAAAGTATTCATAAAAACAAGGGTTTTTAGCTCAAGATCCTTAATAACACAAGGTAATTATTTAAATAAATCAGATACAGAAGTAGAATTTGATATTCTTTTAATTGCTTCACCCATTAGCCCTGAAATAGATAAAACTTCAATGTTTTTTGTACCTTTTATTTTGTCACTATTATCAATTGTGTCTGTAATTACTAAATTTTTGATAACAGAATTTTTAATTTTTTTGACCGCTTCACCACTAAGTACACCGTGAGTAATATAAACGTAAACTTCTTTTGCACCTCTATCTTTTAAAGCTTTAGCTGCATTTACAATTGTTCCACCTGAGTCGATAATATCGTCCACAATTATACATGTCTTACCTTTTACATCCCCAATTACATTCATAACCTGAGATTGTCCTGGCTTAGGTCTTCTTTTGTCTACTATGGCTAGACCAACATTTAAAAGTTTTCCAAGAGATCTTGCTCTTTCAGTACCACCCACATCTGGAGCCACACAAATCATATTTTTACTTTTAATTTTTTTCTTTACGTGTCTTGCAAAAATAGGAGTAGCAAATAAGTTATCTACAGGAATATCAAAAAATCCTTGAATTTGACCTGCATGCAAATCTACTGTTACAACACGATCTGCTCCTGCTTTTGTAATTAAGTTTGATACTAATTTTGCTGAAATTGAAGTTCTTGGGACAACTTTTCTATCTTGTCTTGCATAACCAAAATATGGAATTACAGCAGTTATATTTTTGGCAGATGATCTTTTTAAAGCATCTATACATAATAAAAGTTCCATTAAATTATCATTCGCTGGTGAAGAAACAGACTGAATAATAAAAATACTATTTCCTCTTATGTTTTCATTAATCTCAACATAAATTTCACCATCAGAAAAATTTCTAATACTTGAATTGACTAATTTAGATTTTAAATATTTAGCAATATTCTTACTAAGTGGTTTATTGCTATTTCCTGATAATAATTTCATGAAAAACCTAATTAAGCATAATTATTGAAATATTTCTACCATAATCAGCATGATTTAAATTTTTTGATCTTCTAGCACTAAAAAATTTATTTTTAGCATCGAATGTATCAACGTCAATTTTTTCTATTTTTTTCACCCCAGACTTAAGAATTAACGCTTTAACGTAACTAGATAAATTGAAATATAACTTTTCTTTACCAATTTTAAAAAATTTATGATTAGTTTTGTCTTTTCTTATAAATTTTTTATAAAAATCTTTTTGAACTTCATAATTTTTAACTGATATTGATGGACCTATAACTGCTGTAATATTTTTTGTTTTAGACCCTCTCTTAACCATAAATTTAATCACTTTTGATATAATTCCCTTAAAAGCACCCTTCCACCCTGAATGAATTGCAGCTATCATTTTTCTCTGATTGTCAAAAACAAGTATTGGTACACAATCTGCAGTCAAAACTGCAATAGGTAAATTTACTTGATCAGTAATAATTGCATCAGCCTTAGGTTTTATTTTTGATTTATGCTTTTTGTCAATAAATACGAATTTATTACTATGAATTTGATTAAGTAAAAAAATATTTTTTGATTTCTTGGAAATTTTATTTTTAACAATATTTAAATTTTTTTTTACATTTGCACTATTGTCATTTGAACCTGGACCACAATTTAAACTTTTATAAATATTTTTTGATACACCACCGATGCTATTAAAAAAACCATGTTTAATAGCTTTATTTTTTGAAAGCTTTTTAGATTTAATCAATTTGAAAACCTGTTTTAAATTTATTGTTTTTAATTTTAATCAACATTACCTTAAACAACTCTCCCATTTGTTTCTCATCAATTAAACGTCTAATTCTATAAAATAGATCTGTTTTTTGTGAGAAGGCTATATTATTACTTACAATCTCTGCTCTCTGCAAAATTCCCATACTTGTTAAGAATTTTTTTTGATTAGTAATTAGATGATCTAGTTTTTCAAATTGATTAATATAATTAGAATATAAATTAAAATTTAAATTGTATGTGATATCAGAGTCGCCAATATCTTCTAATATGTTTGAAAATTTATGATCCTTTATTGCTTGAATAGTATTTTTTATTTTCAGATCTAAATATCCATAATCAATTATTAAAAGTCCGCCATTTCTTTTCTCAATAATTTTACAAATTTTCTCTAGATATTTAAACGCTTCTGGAGAGTATTCAATAATATCTTGGTCCTTAGATATTTCAAATTTAAGTTCTTGCTCTATTGTTTTAATATCAACTTCTTTATCATTGAACTCAGCCCTTTTGTAAGTTTTTAAATTAACATACCTTTCAAACCAATTATTCTCCTTTTTAAAAAATTGCTTTATTGGAAGTGCATCAAAAAATTCGTTTGCAAGATAAATGCAAGGAAATGTGTTGTCGATTTCAACTTCATTTACCCAGATTATTTTTTCAGAATTTAAATTTTTTTTTTGTTCATCAATTAAATATGAGCTTTTTTCATGAATCATTAAATTACAGGAGTTAAAACAATCTGGAAAATTCTTTAATGTTTCAGACACAACTTTCATCATTTCTCCATTACCAGCGCCAAGTTCAATTAAGTTAAAATTTTTAGGTGAACCGATGCTTTTCCAAAAAGTTATTACCCAAATCGCAATTATTTCTGAAAATAGTCTTGTTATGTTGGGAGACGTAATAAAATCACCTTCTTTTCCAAAGGGATTTTTTTTCATATAATAACCATTTTCCTTATCGTAAAGAGCGTGATTTATAAATTGATCTAGAGGTAAATTAGTCAACTTGTTCATTTTTTTTCAAAAAGAAAATAATTAATCCAATTATTAAAAAGATAAAACTTATTAACTGACCCATAGTTAAATTGAATATTAGGTATCCCAATTGATCATCTGGAACTCTAAAAAATTCAACAATAAATCTAAAGATTGAATAGAAAATTAAAAACAATCCAGAAATCAATCCAGCTTTTTCAAAATTTCCTCTACTTCTAAAATAAAGTAAAATTAAAAATAGAATTAAACCTTCTAATAATGCCTCATAAATTTGTGAGGGATGTCTTGGTTGATTATCTATTTGTATGAATGTAACTGCCCAAGGTAAATTAGTTATAGTTCCATAAAGTTCAGAATTTATAAAATTTGCAATTCTTCCAAAAAATATTCCAATAGGCGCAACTATAGCGACGACGTCTAAATATAAAAACGCATCTTGATTATTTTTTTTTGCAAACAATATAGTTGCGATAACAATACCAATTACTCCTCCATGAAAAGACATGCCACCTTCCCATACTTTTAAAATATCTAATAGATTATTGATATAGAATTCAAAATTATAAAATAATACATAACCAATTCTTCCTCCTAAAATAATTCCAATAATTAAGTAAGTTATATAGTCATCAAAGTTTTTATTTATTTCAGAATTCTTTAAGAATAGTTTTTTTGCTACTAACCATCCAAATAAAATACCAGCAATATAAGCTAGCGAATACCATCTAATTTCTAAAGAAAATATTTCTATTGCAACTGGGTCAAAATTATTGATGAACATTTTAAATTATATCTATATTGTATATCTCAAATATGAAAAATTCTAAATTTATAATTGATAAATTTGCAAAACTACTAGAACAGGGGTTAATAACTTCAAAAGATTTATCATCTGAAATCTTAAATATATTTAAATCAAAGAGAGATGAATTTGTTTTTAAAATGAAACTTACTAGTAAGGATGAATTTGATATTCTTTCAAAGAGAGTAGAAAATTTAGAAAATAAAATTTCAAAATTAGAAACAAAAAAAAAGAAGAAAACTAGACTGGCAAAAAGATCTTAACTCTTAGCCCATTAAATTTTGATTTTTCCAACATAATGTTTCCGCCATGGGATTTGATAATATCAGAAGCAATTGATAGTCCTAATCCAACACTAGATTTTGAATCATTTCTTCCTTTGTCCATCTTATAAAAAGGTTTAAATACGTTTTCATATTCTTTTTTAGGTATCCCTGGACCGTCATCATCAATAATTATAAATAGATTTGAATTTTTTTTAGTTAGGTTTATTTCAACTTTGTTTGCATATTTTAATCCGTTATCTATCAAGTTATTTAAAGATCTATTGATAAGATTCTTTCTACCATTAACGTAAATTCTAGGAATTAAATTGTGAGAAATGTTTTTATTATTATATTTTTTTATTATCTCTTCTATTAGCTCGGAAAGATTGAACATTTCATCTTTTTCAACATATGATGAACTTGTAAATTGCAGATACTCATTAAGCATTTTTTCCATTTCGTTGATATCATCTGTTAACTTATCAACTGCATCTTTATCTTTAAGAAAAGCTAATTGTAGCTTCATTCTTGTTAAAGGAGTTCTTAAATCATGACTAATACCTGATAACATTTCAGTTCTCTGATTAAGATGTCTTTCAATTCTCTTTCTCATTTTGTCAAATTCATGACCTGCTTGACGTATCTCGAGTGCTCCAGAGGGTTTAAATTCTTCTATGTCTTCTCCTTTTCCAAATCTTTCAGCAGCGCGAGCTAAATTTGTAATTGGCCTCGTTTGGTTCTTTAAAAATATTAGTGAAATAATAACCATTATAATTGCAGGAACTGTAATCCATAATGCAAATATTCTTGCAGAGGTACTAGTGACTCGATCTTTTGGAACTAAAAATTTAAAATATCCATCTTCATATTTTATTCTTAAATCAACTAGTTCTTTATAGTTTGTAGTATTAAACCAGAAAATTTCAGGAGAAAATTTAGACTTCAATTCTCTTCTTAAAGTTCGATCAATTGGACTAAACCATCTTTCTTTATTTTGATCACTTAGTTTTTCATTAACTACCAATTCAATATTTAAATCTAGAAACAATGAAAAAAGATTATTCACTTCTTGCTTATCATTTTCCTCATTTTGATAAGCTTCTATAAAAGCACTAATCTCATTAACCAGAGTTCTGGTCATACCTTTATTAGTTTTAATCCACAAACTATCAAAGAAAACAATGGTGATTATTAGTTGGATAGTAATTACAGGGACCGCAACAATTAAGAGCGCTCTATAAAATAATCTTTTTGGTAAAACTTTTTTGAAATAATTACTCAATCCAGAGAACATATCCTGCACCTCTAATTGTTTGCAAAAACTTAGGACTTTTTTGATCTATTTCAATTTTTTTTCTCAATCTAGTAATAATAACATCAATAGATCTTTCTTTATCAAGATTAATCAATTTTCCTATATCTTCTCTTGAAAATGTTTTTCCAGGACTATTAATCATTTTTTCTAAAATTGTCTTTTCAGTATTATTAATTTTAAATTCTTTTTGATCTCTAATAATTAAAAGTTTATTTAAGTCGATTTTGACATTTTCAAATTCAATTATTCTTTTTTGCTCAGTTTTTTTTGTTTTATCTAAAATATTTTTAATTCTTAGAATTAATTCTTTAGGTTCAAATGGTTTGGGTAAATAATCATCTGCCCCAACCTCGAGACCTTCTATTCTTTCCTTGGCTTCTCCTTTTGCTGTAAGAAGTATAATTGGAGTATCTAGATTTTTTTTATTTTCTTCTATAAATTCTAATCCATTCTTTCCAGGCATCATTATATCGAGCACAATTAAATCAAACTTTATTATTTTTATTTTGTCAGAGGCATCTTCAGCACTATCAGCTGTGGTTACTAAATAATTATTTTCGTTTAAAAATTTTTTGACCAATGATCTAATACCATCATCGTCATCAACTACTAAAATATGAGCTAAAAAATTATCCATTAATTATTTTATTCAATACATTGTCAAAATTAACAACTTCTTCTGAACTTGAATTTAAAAGAGCAGAATAAATTCTTTTTTTTTGTAAATTAAAAATTTCTTCAAATATTTTCTTTCCTTTTTCGTTTAAAAACACATGTTTAACCCTTGTATCTTGATCGTTTTTTTTAAATATGACGATATCTAACTTTATTAAATCTTTTAAAACTCTGTTAAGGCTCTGCTTTGTTACTTTTAATTTTTTTAGAAGATCTGAAATAGAGATACCTTCATAAGATGAAATTAGGTGAATAACCTTATGATGAGCTACACCAATTGAATATTTATCTAAAATTTTTTTAGAGTCAGAAAATGTCTCTCTGTAACTAACAAATAATTTTTCAATTAAACCCTTAAGTTGATCGTCTTTAAGATATAAAAGTTCTTTCATAATGGGTAAGTTATATTGACATATCAAAGATACAAAGATATTTTTCACTGATATTTTAAAATATTTTCACTAATGATACCGTACGATAAAAGATCTGGAAAAATTTGGTACAACGATGAACTTGTTGACTGGGGAGATGTAAAGCTCCATATTTTAAGTCATGGTTTACATTATGCTAGTTGTGTTTTTGAAGGTGAAAGAGTTTATGATGGTTCTATATTTAAATTAGAGGAACATACCTCTAGATTTTTTCATTCTGCCAGAAGAATGGGTTTCGAAATTCCTTATACTGAAGAGCAAATAAATACTGCTTCAAATAAAATTATTGCAACTCAAAATGTAGAAAACGGATATGTAAGACCGGTAGCTTGGAGAGGCACTGAAATGATGGCTATATCAGCACAACAAACAAAAATTCATGTTGCAATTGCAACTTGGGAGTGGGGATCTTACTTTGATCCAAAACTAAAAGTTGAAGGCATTAAATTAAATATTTCAAACTGGAGAAGACCAGCTCCTAATACTATACCTTGGGATACTAAAGCATCAGGTTTGTATATGATTTGCACATTATCAAAACATGAAGCTGAAAAACAAGGTTACACTGATTCTTTAATGTTGGATCACGAAGGAAATATTGCTGAAGCAACAGGGGCCAATGTATTTTTTAAAGATAAAAATGGAGAAATTCACACACCAATTCCAGATTCATTCTTAGATGGAATTACAAGAAGAACTGTAATTGGAATTGCAAAATCAAAAAATATAAAAGTACATGAAAGAAAAATTAGTCCAACAGAACTTCCTAACTTTGTAGGATGCTTTTTAACAGGAACTGCTGCTGAAGTTACACCTGTATCTTGTATTGCAGAAAATCAATTCAAAGTTTGTGATACCATTATCGATCTTAATGAAAGCTATCAAGCGCTGGTGAGAAAGAAAAAAGCAGCTTAATCTTTGTTATCTTCTGATATTGCGTGATCAATACCCTTTCGTAAATAATCATAACCTGTAAATAAAGTAAGCGCAGCTGATAACCATAAAAGAATAATCCCAATAGTTTGAGCATTATAATTTTCAAAATTGATTATTTTGTTTCCAGTATCTCCTGAAAGCAGAAGACCAATAGCAACCATTTGTAACACTGTTTTGAGTTTAGCAAGATTTGAAACTGGAAGTTTAATCTGACCTTTTGCTAAAAATTCACGTAATCCAGAAATTAAAATTTCTCTAGTTAAAATTATTATAGCTGCAATAACCTCATAATTTCTGATTGTTCCATCCATCACCAGTAAAATTAGAGCTGTAGCGACTATAATTTTATCTGCAATTGGATCTAATAGTTCTCCCAATTTAGACTCTTGTCCTAACATTCTAGCTAACATGCCATCTAAAAAATCTGTAAATGAAGCAATTATAAATAAAATTAAAGC
Source organism: Candidatus Pelagibacter sp. HIMB1485 (assembly GCF_052048055.1). Taxonomy (NCBI): domain Bacteria; kingdom Pseudomonadati; phylum Pseudomonadota; class Alphaproteobacteria; order Candidatus Pelagibacterales; family Candidatus Pelagibacteraceae; genus Candidatus Pelagibacter; species Candidatus Pelagibacter sp. HIMB1485. The sequence continues at coordinate 457,515 of NZ_JBNAIN010000002.1, forward strand.
AGTTAAATCACCATAAAAACCTGGAAGATAAAATGCTAAAACAAAGAAGGGTACAATTATTATTCTTCCTATTGTCAGAATATTTGGAATTTTTTTTAACATAATTATTCGTGAAAGAAGTTATATATCTTTTTTGCTACTTTTTCTTCAACACCTTCAACAGATTTAATTTCATCCAAACTAGCAGACTCAACAGATCTTGCTGACCCAAAATGGTTTAGAAGCGCCCTTTTTCTAATTGCTCCAATACCTTCAATTTGGTCCAGTAAAGATTTACTAATTCCTTTTTTTCTCTTTGCTCTATGGGCACTGATTGCAAATCTATGAGATTCATCTCTTATCCTTTGAAGGAAGAATAGAGTGGGGTCATTTTTTGAGAATTTATATTCTTTGCCATTGTGAAAAAATGTTTCATTTCCACTATTACGAAATTTACCCTTTGCTATTGCAATAATTGGAATGTCGTGAAGTCCCAATTCATTTAAACTTTCTCTAGCTACTGAATATTGTCCTTTTCCTCCATCAACTAATACTAAATCAGGAAAAGTGAGGTAATTATCTTTTTCCTGAACGGCACGTTTAAATCTTCTGTTTAATACTTCTCTCATCATGCCGTAATCGTCTTGCTCATTTTTTTTGTGCTTGATATTGAACTTTCGATATCTCTTTTTAATAAATCCCTCATCACCATATGCAATTAAAGCTCCAACACTATTTGTTCCTTGGATATGGCTGTTATCATAAACCTCAATTAAATTTATATTTGTCTCGAGATTGAATTTCTTTGCAACTTCATCAAAAAGTTCTCGATTATTCTGACTTTCATAAAGTTTTCTATTCAAACTATCTTTTGCATTTTTTATTGCTTGATTAACTACTTTTAATTTTGAGCCTTTTTTAGCAACACTAATGTTAATTTGTTTTCCCTCTTTTTGAGTTAAAGTTTTTTCAATTAAAACTTTTTCTTTTATTTCCTCAGATAAAATTATTGCAGAAGGCACACTTTTGTTTTCATAAAATTGTGAAACAAATGAATTTAAAATATCTCCTAATTTTTCATCTGGGTCATGTTTTGGAAAAAAAGCTTGGTTACCCCAATTTTGTTTTGAACGATAAAAAAATACTTGAATACAAGTTTTGCCAGATTCTTTGTATCCAGCTATAACATCTGCCTCTACTAAGTTTGCCTCATTAATTCTTTGAGAAGATTGAATAATATTTAAAGCTTTAATTCTGTCCCTTAAAATTACTGCTTTTTCAAAATCTAATTCCTCACTTGCTTTTTCCATTTGACTTGAAAGATTTTTTTGAATTTTCCTTGATTTCCCAGACACAAACTCAATGGCATCATCAACTGTTTGTTGATAATCATTTTTTTCAACATAACCAACACATGGTCCGGAACATCTTTTTATTTGATAAAGGATACAAGGTCTTTCTCTATTTTTAAAAACAGTATCATCACAAACTCTTAGATGAAAAATTTTTTGGATCATCTTTATAGTCCAGTTAGCTGAACCTGCTGATGCAAAAGGTCCAAAATAAAATCCTTCTTTTGTCTTTTTTCCTCTATGTCTTTTAATTTGCGGCCATTTATCTTTGTTACTAATAAAGATGAATGGAAATGACTTATCATCTCTTAATAAAATATTGAATTTTGGTTTAAATTTTTTAATTAGGTTTGCTTCTAGGAGTAGAGCTTCACTTTCATTTGAAGTAGTTGTTATCTCTAATTTTCTAGTTTGAGATAACATTCTCTCTGTTCTAATTATATGATTTTTTTCAGATACATAGCTTTTAAGTCTATTAGGAAGATTTTTTGCTTTTCCCACATAAAGGATTTCATTTTTTTCATTTAGCATCCTGTAGACACCAGGAAGTTTAGGGACTAGCGATAGCTCTTTTTTAATTACTTCTTTTCCTATTTCAGAGCTTATCATGACTTCTTTTTTTGGTAATTTGAATACCAACAGATGAACATTGCTTAAGAATTTCTAATTTCTCAATTTTCAACATTATTTTAGCAATCCTTTGATCTTTGAATAATTCATCAAATACGGCTTCAGCTAATGTTTCAAGAAAGTTGTAATGTTTTTTTTTAACGAGTTTTGTAATTAATTTTACAATTGTTCCATAATTAACAATCGATCTTATATCTTTATCACTTGATGGCTTTTTATCCTCGTAATCAATTTCTAGGCTAAATTTAACTTTTTGAGGCTTTTTCTTTTCAAAGTCATAGTAGCCAAGTTTTAAATTTAAAATTAGTTCATTAATTAGAATTTTCTTTTCGTAATTAAAAAGACTTTTGTTTTTATTTATTTTAACAATTTTAAGATTATTTCTTTTCATTTATTTTATTCTTGAAGAAATATATTCTTTAATTAGTGGATGATAATGCATAAAACAATCAGCAAAATCTATAAGATGAGCGTTTTTTAATGGTTCTTCCCAATTTGATCCAGCTAATTTACATTTTTTCCCATTAATTTTTTTATTTTCAGACACTACTATTCTCTTAAAGTTAGGAACATCATCCATCCAATCAGATATTAATCCCTCATATGGATCCATGGGGTGTGTAAAAATTAAAATTGGCGCATTTCCATCTTTTATTAATTTAATTTGGTCTTCTCTCCACTGAGCCCACCCAGGTTTTTTTTTATGAAGCTTTTCCATAGCTTTTTCATAGCCAACTTTTTTTACTTTAAATTTTTTTGATAAAGTCCAAAAACATGCGGGCATCAATGAAACACCTCCGCCTACTTCATCCATATATTCTGCTGTAAATCTTAGAGTTGCCCATCCTCCACAAGAGTGACCTGATATGAAAATTTGTTTTTTTGGCACACCCAACTTCACAAATTTTTTTACAACATCTAAGTTACCCTGAACTCTCCTATCCATTTTTGATATTCCCGGGTAAGGTCCTTCCCAGTTTTTAGTCCACATTCCTATTCTTCCTAATTTAGCACCTAAATCACCTTCAAGTTGACCTTGGCAGTGTATATAGACCATAATTTCTTTATCATTTATTTTATCACCAGCTAATTGAGCCCAATTTCTGAGTTCTGATCTCCAGAAGCAATCTTTTAATTTAACATCTGCTCCATCAGATCCATGGTTGTATATTATTATTATTTTATCTTTAGGATTACTTACTTCAAAAATTTCATCAATTTTAATTTTATCTTTCCATTTGATAGTTGGTATTACAAAACCATCCTTTTTTATTTTTTCTTTTGAATTTGCATGAACAATATTGCTGAATAATAAAGAAAAAATAATTAGTATTAAAAATTTTTTCATTCTTTCCCCATTATATCTGGTGTTTGCCAGTTTAAACTTTGCCCACTATCTATTGCTAAAACTTGTCCGGTAATAGATGTATTTTTTATAAAAAAGTCAACAGCATTACATATTTGTTCCACATCCACCTGTCTTTTCAACGGAGTTGCAAGGTATTGTTTTCTAAAATGTTTTTCAGATTGTCTTTGATTTTTAATAGTCGGTCCAGGTGCAATACCGTTTACTCTAATTTTTGGGGCTAAACTCATAGCACTAGTCTTGGTCAAAGTATAAAGTCCAGTTTTACTAATTGTGTAGGAAAAAAAATATGGAGTTAGTTTGAAAACTCTTTGATCAATAATGTTAATTATATTGTTATTTGTTCCTTTAACATTTTTTGAAAATTCTTTTGATAACAGTGCAGGTGTTCTTAAATTTGTTCTTAAATGTTGCCCCCAACTATCTGTTGTAAAATTTTCTAATTTATCATTTTCAAACAAAGAGGCATTATTAATTAGACAATCAAAATACTTAAGTTTTGATTTTGCATATTTTACAATTTTATTTACATCATTTTCTTTACTTAAATCACCTTTAACTAAGTAAACCTTAGTACCATTATTTGATAGTTCTTTTTTTAACTTCTCAGCTTTTAATTTTGATTTATTAAAATGAATTAAAATTTCTTTATTGGGACCTGATAATTTTTTTGCAATTGCAGCACCAATTCTTGTTGCACCACCAGTTATAATTATTTTCCGTGCTTCCATTTTTTATCTCTTTTTTTTGTAACTTTTGTACCAGGCATTCCCATTGTTGATCGACCTTTAGGATAAAGTTTATTTTTTACATCATACTGCCTTATTTTTGGATTTAATGTAATTTCTAATTCGCTACTTTCCAACTTTCTTATTTCGTCTCTAATTTTAGCAGCTTCTTCAAATTCAAGATTGGATGCAGCTTCTTTCATCTTTTTATCTAGTGCTTTAAGATGTTTCTTTAAGTTTCCACCAACATTAGAACCCTCGCTTATTTTTACATAATCTTTCTCATAAACACTCTCTAAAATATCGCTAATTTCTTTTTTAACTGATGTTGCGCTAATTTTGTGTTTTTTATTATAAGCTATTTGAATATTTCTTCTTCTATCAGTTTCAGCAACTGCCTTTTTTATACTTTTAGTCTCCTTATCAGCATACAAAATAACTTTTCCATCTACATTTCTCGCTGCTCTTCCTATTGTTTGAATAAGAGAAGTTTCTGATCTTAGAAAACCTTCTTTGTCCGCATCTAAAATTCCAACTAGCGCACATTCAGGAATATCAAGACCTTCTCTTAATAAGTTGATACCAACTAAAACATCGAATACACCCATTCTTAAATCTCTCATTATTTCAATTCTCTCTAAAGTATCGATATCTGAGTGAAGGTACCTAACTTTAATTCCATTTTCATGAAGATATTCAGTTAAATCTTCTGCCATTTTCTTAGTAAGAGTTGTGACTAAAACTCGATGATTGTTTTCAATCACTCTTTTGCATTCGTGCATCAAATCATCTACCTGATTTTTTGCAGGTCTAATTTCAACTACAGGATCAATTAGTCCAGTTGGTCTGATAACTTGATCAATAAATTTTCCTTTTGTTTGTTCTAGTTCCCACGGTCCTGGTGTTGCAGATACAAATACAGTTTGAGTTCTCATTAAATCCCACTCTTCAAACTTTAATGGTCTATTATCCATACACGATGGTAGTCTAAAACCATATTCTGCAAGAGTACTTTTTCTTGATCTATCTCCTTTGTACATTCCATTAAGTTGTGGAACAGTTACATGACATTCATCAACAAATATCAATGTGTTATCTGGAAAATATTCAAATAGAGTAGGAGGAGGTTCTCCAGGTTTTCTTCCAGATAAAAATCTTGAATAGTTTTCAATTCCAGCACAAGAACCAGTTGCTTCAATCATTTCTAAATCAAACTTAGTTCTTTCTTCTAACCTTTGAGCCTCTAATAATTTATTTTCTGCTCTATGTTTTTTTAAAGTTATTTCTAATTCTTTTTTAATATTAATAACTGCTTGTTCAATTGTAGGCTTAGGAGTTATGTAATGACTATTCGCATAGACTTTTACTAAACTTAGCTCTCTAACTTTATCTCCTGTTAAAGGATCAAACTCTTCAATTTGCTCTAATTTATCTCCAAATAGACAAAGCCTCCAAGCTCTATCTTCTAGATGGGAGGGAAAGATTTCTAAATATTCTCCTCTAGCTCTAAATGTTCCTCTATAAAAATTTTGATCATTTCTTTTGTATTGTAAAGCTACTAATGATTTAATTATTTCTTCTCTGTTGTAATCATAATTTTTTTGAAGAGTTAGCGTCATTTTACTGTACGCCTCAACAGAACCTAATCCATAAATACATGAAACACTTGCTACAATTAAAACATCATCTCTTTCCAAAAGAGATCTGGTTGCAGAGTGTCTCATTCGATCAATTTGTTCATTAATCGATGCCTCTTTTTCTATATAAGTGTCAGATCTTGGAACATAAGCCTCCGGTGTATAATAGTCATAATAAGAGACAAAGTACTCAACTGCATTATCTGGAAAAAATGTTTTCATTTCTCCATAGAGTTGTGCTGCAAGTGTTTTGTTTGGAGCAAGTATCAATGCTGGTCTATTAGTAGCCTCGATTACTTTTGCCATTGTAAAAGTTTTTCCAGATCCTGTAACTCCAAGTAATACTTGATTAAATTGATCTTTATTTGCACCATTTACTAATTTCTTAATAGCTTCTGGTTGATCACCTGCAGGTTTAAAATCAGATTTAATTTTGAATTTTTTTCCACCTTCGAGTTTTCCACCAATTTTAGGATTTTTACTCTGAATATCTGTAATTATATCTTGATAAGTATTTTCCATATATTAAACAGCGTATTAGAATTTATTTATATTTCAATGAGCATAATATCAGACAGTTTAAAACGAATTAAACCATCACCAACTATTGCAGTTACTCAAAAAGCAAGAGAACTTAGAGCTGCAGGAAAAGATGTAATTGGACTTGGGGCTGGAGAACCAGATTTCGATACACCAGATAATATTAAAAATGCTGCAATTAAAGCTATCAAAAGTGGAGACACAAAATATACAGCAGTAGATGGAACGCCTGCTTTAAAAAAAGCAATTGTAGATAAGTTTAAAAGAGAAAACAAAATTAATTACACTACAGATCAAATCACTGTTGGAACTGGTGGAAAACAAGTTCTTTATAATGCTTTCATGGCAACTTTAAACAAAGGTGATGAGGTTATTATTCCAGCACCTTTCTGGGTTTCTTATCCTGATATGGTTTTATTAGCTGGTGGAAAACCAAAGATAGTTAAGTGCACAGAGGAAGAAGGATTTAAACTTACTGCAAGTAAATTAAAAAAAGCTATTACTAAAAAAACAAAATGGGTGATTTTAAATTCACCTTCCAATCCAACTGGAGCGGGTTATTCAAAAAAAGAAATTGAAGATTTAGCTAAAGTTTTAATTAGAAATAAAAGAGTTCATATTTTGAGTGACGATATATATGAACATATAGCATACGATAATTTTAATTTTTATACGATTGCCCAAAATTCTAAATTAAAAGATAGAACTTTGACTATGAATGGGGTTAGTAAATCGTATGCAATGACAGGTTGGAGAATAGGGTATGCCGCAGGACCAAAAGATATCATTAAAGCAATTGGTAAAATTCAATCTCAATCTACATCTAATCCATCATCAATCAGCCAAGCTGCTGCAGTTGAAGCTTTAAATGGAAATCAAGGTTTTATAAAAAAAAGATCAAAAGCTTTCAAAGAAAGAAGAGATTTTGTAGTAAAAAGTTTAAACAGCATTAATGGTATAAATTGTTTAACACCTAATGGGGCATTTTATGTATTTCCAAGTTGTAAGGAATTGTTAAATAAAAAAACTAAATTGAAAACTGATACCGAGTTTGTTCAAAAACTACTTGAGCAATCTAATGTTGCAGTTGTTCAAGGATCTGCATTTGGTTTAGATGGATACTTTAGAATTTCTTATGCTACTTCAATGCAAAATTTGAAGAAAGCAATGGATAGAATAAAATCCTTTTGCGAAAGCCTTTCTTAAGAAGTGAAAACAGCATTACTATTTGGTTCAACTGGATTAGTTGGAGGTCATGTTCTAAATCAACTTATTCAGAATGATAATTACTCTAAAATTAAAATGTTTGTTCGTTCTCCAATTCAAATAAACAACTCAAAAATTCAAGTAATTCAAACTGATTTTAATAATTTAGAAAAGCATAAAGAACAGATCGTGGGAGATGAATGTTATTTTTGTATTGGGACAACAAAAAAAAATTCTCCTGATAAAAACGAATATCAAAGAATTGAATTAGATATCCCAAAACAAGTGGCCCAAATTGCAAAATCTAATAATGTTAAATCCTATTTTTTTGTATCTTCAGGATACGCAAATTCTAAAAGTTCAGGAGATTATTTAAAATATAAGGGCTTAGTAGAAGAAGAGATTTTAAGTTTAGGTTTTTCCAAAATAGGAATTATGAGACCCTCATTTATATTGGGTAACAGAAAAGAATTCAGACTAGGAGAGAAAATAGGAATAATTATTTTTAAGCTTCTCAATCCTTTATTTATTGGACCACTAAAGAAAATGAGATCAATTCATTCAGAAACAATTGCAAAAGCAATGATTAAACTTGCGAATAGTAGTATTGATCAAAAAATCTTTGAGTCAGATCAAATTTCAGATTTAGTAAAATAAATTTATTTTAAGGTACAATGACTGTTTTCTACGATGCACCCAACTTTTTCCATTTCTTCGTCAAATATTTTTGGGTGTCTTAAAGCATAAATATTTTTTAAATAATTAATTCCATAACGTTTAAATTTTCCATCTTCTGTAAGTGCACCAGACTCGTGCCCATATGAAACCACTGTTTCTAATAAGTTTCCATTTTTATCATAGAGAACTGTTTCTCCATAACAATTACAAAAATAACTTCTGTTCTGCTTAGGCTCAATATCAATGAAAATAGAGGTTCCTCTTATTCCAATTGTGCCGTGAGGAATTTCAACATTTAATTCATCTTGTCTTTTTCCAAAGACTGCATGAACAGAACCTTTGATAACTTTTAACAAGTTCTTTGATACAAATTGAAGTTTTGTTTCAGGTCTTATCAAATAAAAATCATCTTTAAATTTAATTATTGATTTTTCATCTTTAGTTTCAATCGTAGTACTATTTAAATCTTGAAAATTTAATTCTGCTTCCTTGCCATCTATGAAAAATTTTCCTGATAATATTTTATTAGATTCGGAGGCAAATGCGAGATTTGGGCTTAATCCCCAAGCAATCATAATTTGACTTACAGTTTTTATAAATTTTCTTCTGTTCATTTTTATTAATTATATACCCGAAATTAAAAGATGAGGTTATACAAAATTTTTATACTAAGCCTAATCTTACCACTGATTTTCCAGCATCAATTAAAGCTCCACTTGCTGGTTTAAATTCAAAACCAATCAAATCTTCAGCATATTTTGTCACTGGTTTCATCTCTAATTCAAGATCGGGTATCATAGTTTTTGCACTTGAGTCTAAGATGCTAATAAATTTCACCATAAAATTTGGTAAAGTTTTTTTAGGTAGTTTTTTTGCATACTCTGGCAACGCTTCTGCTAATATTTTTGATGTCTCAAGTAATGTTTTAACTTCTTTTCCAATAATTAATCTTCTGCCACCAACTTTTGAATTTCCTAAACAAGCTACATGAGATTTTGCAACATCTTTAACATCAGATATTAGTATTCCCCATTTAGGGGTTGCTGGAAATTTACCTTTTAAAAATTGCCTAACATATTCAATTGAAGTACCACTTTTGGTATCCAAAGCATCTCCAAATACACCGCCAGGATTTATGCAAGTAAGTTTACTTTTAATCCCTTTACTCTCCATCAATGTCCAAGCTGCTTTTTCAGCAACTGTTTTAGATAGAAAATAATCATTAACTCCTTCAACCCAATTTTCATCAGTCCAATCATTTTCACTAAATGAATAAGGATTTGATCTATTTGGCTTTCTAAACATTGCTGCTATTGAAGATGTAACTACAAATTGCTCTGCATTTGCTTTGATACCAGCGTTTAAAACTCTTAAAGTTCCATCTTTTGCAACTGGTATTAAATTTTCTCTATTTTTTGAGACTTTCATCGGAAAGGGGGAAGCCATATGAATTATATATTTGCATCCTTTTGCAGCTTCTTCCCAACCTTCATCATTTAAAAGATCAAGTTTTGTAAAAGATAATTTATCTATAGAAGCATATTTACTAATCGTTTCTTTTGTCTGAGAAATTACATCATCACTTCTAACAGTACCTAAAACTTCATAGCCTGAATTTAATAATTCTATTGCAGTATGTTTAGCAATCCATCCACTTATTCCAGTTAACAATACTTTATCAGCCATGACACCTCTTCCTTTAATTAGTTAGTAATTGTAATCTCAAATTAATGAGATAAGAATTTTTCTGCTTCTAATGCAGCCATACAACCCATTCCTGCTGCTGTAACTGCTTGTCGAAAAGTTTTATCCTTAACATCACCCGCAGCATAAACTCCAGGAATATTTGTTTCCGTAGAATCTGGTTTTGTAATTAAGTAACCTTCTTTATCCATTTCTAATTGATCTTTGAAAAGTTGAGTTGCAGGATCATGACCAATAGCAATAAACAATCCATCTAATTTTACTTCCTCTGTTTTTTCAGTTTTCAAATTTTTAATTTTTATACCTTTAACATTTTTGGGTTCACTATCACCCAAGACATCCTCAACTACAGAGTCCCAAACAATTTCAATTTTTTTATTTTCCATCAATTTTTTTTGCAACATTTTTTCAGCTCTTAAACTATCTCGTCTATGAATTAATTTTACTTTTGATGCAAATTTTGTAAGAAACATTGCCTCTTCTACTGCAGCATTACCACCTCCAACTACAGCAACTTCTTTATCTTTAAAAAAGAAACCATCACATGTAGCACATGCTGAAACTCCAAATCCTCTAAATTCTTGTTCAGATTTAATGTTTAACCATCTTGCTTGTGCACCAGTTGAAATAATTATACTATCTGCTGTATATTTTTGACCACTATCTCCAACAGCCTCAAACGGTGTAGATTTTAAATTCACTGATCCGATATGGTCTTCTATCATTTCTGTTCCAACAGCTTTTGCTTGATCTCTCATTTGATCCATTAGCCATGGTCCTTGAATTACTTCTGCGAACCCTGGAAAATTTTCCACATCAGTTGTAGTTGTTAATTGTCCGCCTGGTTGAGCACCATGAACAAGGATAGGATTTAACATTGCTCGTGCAGCATAAACAGCTGCTGTGTATCCGGCAGGACCAGATCCAATTATTAACACTTTTGTGTGTTTAGTTGGATTTTGACTCATATGAAAGCTATATAGTGATTAATGTCTAAATTAAAAGGTTTATTATTATCTCAAGGGATGCACGGAATGATTAGTCAGGTCGAGGGACTTGCTAAAGCACTTGATATTGATTTTACTCACCACAAGGTTGAACTAAAAAGTATTTGGAAACTTGTTCCACCTAAATTTACTCCAATTTCTCAAAGTGTTTATAAAAAGATTGAAGATAATGATTTTGATTTAATAATCTCATGTGGAAGAAAGAGTGTAATTCCATCTATTCACTTAAAAAGCATTTCTAAAAAAAAAATTTTTAATATTCATATCCAAGATCCAAAAATAGATTTTAATCATTTCGATTTTATTGTTGCACCTGAGCATGATGAAATTAATGGAGAGAATGTTATTAGCACAAAGGGAGCTATTCATTATCTTTCGGAGAAAGAAATTGAAGAAAATAAAGATTATTTAAAATCTTTTATCAATCAAGATGAGAGAAAAATTTGGTGCTTAATTATGGGAGGGCCAACAAAATATTACGATTATTCAACTAAAAATATGAAACATATTTTCTCAATGTTTTATAAATTAATGAAGAAACATGATTTTCAATTAGTTGTAATCCCATCAATGAGAACCCCAATAAATACTATTCATTATGCAAAAGAGTTTTTTGGAGAAAATCACACAGTGATTATGGATGTAGATAAAAAAGCATATTTATCTGCTTTAGCTTTATCTGAAAATATAGTTGTTACATGTGACTCGAGTTCTATGATCTCTGAAGCTGCTTTGACAGGTAAACCAATCTATGTTGCTAATATTTTACCAAAAAAGAATGACAAAAGATTCCAAAGATTTAGAAATTTATTTAGAGAACTAAATATCACTAGAAACTTAGGTGAGGAAATTGAAAATTGGAACTATGAAAAACTAGATGAAACGAATAGAGTAGCAAAAATTATTAAAGAAAAAATTCAATCTTAATGTCATTTTTAAATTCCATAAAAAATAATTCAAAAAAATATGAAATACCATTTGACCATTGGGAATATAGCAATGCTCTATCTGAAGAAGCAATTGAAGAAATTGTTAAAGCAGATATTCCAGATTTAAGTGAGCATAATTTGAATTATGATGGGACAAGAGCAATTGATGGAGGGGCAGCAGAATTCAGAGAAGGTATTTCCTCTGGCGGTAAAGCAATAAAATTTAGATGTTTTGTAACAAAAGAAAATAGTTTGCAATTTCCAAATCTTGTTAAATTTATAAATGAACTACAATCAAAAGAAACATTCGAGACAATATCTAAAATGATCAATAAAGATTTATCAAACTCATACGTCAGGGTAGAGGTGATTTGTGATAGAGAGGGTTTTTGGCTAAAACCACACTGTGATATTAAAGAAAAATTAATGTCAGGATTAATTTTTGTAAATAAAACTAATGAGTCTGAGGATTTAGGGACTGATTTTTATAATGAAAAATTAGAGAAAGTTAAAACATTGCCTTACAGAAATAACTACGGTTATCTTTTTACCAGCGGACCAAATACTTGGCATGGAATGGAAAAAAAGAGTATTCTTAAGGAAAGACGATGTTTACAAGTAAACTATGTGACTTTCGAAACTGACTGGAAAGTAAAAAATTAAAATTTATTTAATGAAATTAATCCAGATTTTGGATCAATAATTTTTTCATTTAAGGTAGCAACTTTACCAACTGCAAAACCAGCGTTCTCAATTACTTTTTTAAAGTCTTCTTCAGAAAAATTTGGAGTATTTTCAAAGTTTATAAACGCAACTCCCTCTGGCCATGAAACTTCAACATTACCTTCACCTGTTGCAGCTTTAAGTTCTTTTTCAACTTTTGCTTGGCATGCCATACATACCATTCCATCTACAACTCCAATCATAGCAACTTCTGCTTTGACTATGTTTTGAAAAAATATTAATGATGTAAATAAAACTAGTAAGATTTTTTTCATAATTCTTTTATAAACTATTTTTTTTAATTTAATATACCCATATTGGGTAATACTATTGAAATTTATTTATGAATATTACAATGCTATCAAATCCCTCAGAGTTAAAAGATACAAGATCGAAAATAGAGGATTTTTGTAAATCAAATCTACCAAACATCGAATTAGCAAGCGTAACTTTAGCAATTGATGAGGCTTTGCAAAATGTAATTCGTTACTCGTATAAAATGAAAAAAGATCAAAAAATTGATTTAAATTTAGAAATTATAAACAACAATGAGCTTAAAGTAATAATAACTGACTACGGTGAACAAGTACCTTTAGAAATTATTAAACCAAGAGATTTAGATAAAGTCAGACCTGGAGGTCTGGGGGTATACTTTATAAAGAAAACTTCTAAATTTTGCGAGTACAAACACAATGAAGTGGGCCCAGGTACAACTTTAACTTTAATTTTTTAACTATTCTTCTTTAATGAGTTTTGGTTTTGAGCACTTATAAAATTGGTTGGAACCTCTTAAAGATTTTTGCAACATTGCTAATTCGTTAGAATTTTGACTGTAAGTTACAATAGTCTGCAATCCCCCAATTGAACCGTTTGATGTAAAAGATGATGGGGTTTGTCTATCCATCTTGAAATTTACCTTTGTTTTTGAACTGTTGATTTTTGTTAAAATGATTTGTTTTCTTTTATTTGAATAAACCCAAATAGTTCTATTTTTTTTATTTTTACAATTTAATTCATATATATTTGCATTAGAATTTTTGGGAATAAAAGCTATAACAATAACAATGAAAGTAAATTTTAAAAAAAATTTAAATAACATCAAAATATTCTTTTTAGCTTTTTTTGCATTTTTAACAGCTAACTATCTTTATAATAATATCATAACAAAATCCACAGCTAACAATGTAAAGTTTTTAGAAGTCGAAGTTGAGTTAAAAGGTAATGTAGATTTTAACTTAAAATGTGAAGGAGCAAACAATCCAAATCCATCAAGTGTAAACAGAGGCTTAGGTGAACAAACTGAAAGTAATTGCACTGGAACTGGAACTTTTTCCGCAATAGTTCCGCAACAAAGATTTACTGAAAGTTCAAATTAATCTACTCAACTAATTTTTTGAGCTTTAAACCTTCAAGACATTTTTCCATTGTAAACATTCCATCTTTAGCAGATGTTTGAAGAGTAGATTGAATTTGCTCTGTTTTACCTTCTCTAATTAAATTTCTTATTGCTGGTGTCCCTGTCATTACTTCATGACACCCAATTCTTCCTCCACCTTTCTTTTTTAATAATTGTTGAGACATTACCAATCTGATTGATCCAGCCAACATTGTTTGTGCTTGTTCTTTTTGTGCTGGTGGAAAGACATCTAAAATTCTTGTAATTGTTGAAGAAGCACTACTTGCATGTAGGGTTCCAAAAACTAAGTGACCAGTTTCTGCAGCAGTTAATGCTAATGAAATGGTTTCTAGATCTCGCATCTCACCAACTAAAATTACATCAGGATCTTGTCTTAATGCGGACTTCAATGCTTTTGCAAAACTACCAGTATCTTTTCCAACTTCCCTTTGAGAAATAATACTTTTTTTAGCAGGATGAACAAACTCAATAGGATCTTCAATTGTAATTATATTTTCTGCTCTATGGGAATTAATTTGATCTATCATTGCAGCAAGTGATGTAGATTTACCAGAACCAGTTTGACCTGTAACAAGCACCAAACCTGTTTTATGAGTAATCGCTTCATGTGCTGCAGGTGGTAAACCTAGTTTTTCTATATTAGGTATTTCACTTATAATTTTTCTAAGAACCATACTTGGTCCATATGAAGAATAATAACCGTTTGCTCTAAATCTCTGTCCATCAACAACAACAGCAAAATCTAAGTCACCGTTGCTGATTAAATAATCATATTGAGCTTTATCTAAAGATTGCTTCCAGAAAGTTTCTATATCTTGTCTTGATATAATATCTTCACTAAAAACTTTAATCTCTCCATTCTCTCTGATTGCAAATGGTTGATTCGATCTGATATGAATATCTGATAAATCATATTCTTTTGGGTATGATTTTAATTTATCTTGAAGACTCATAAATGTTTTGATGCTCTAAAAGTTGTTGCTTTTCAAGTTTTTTTTAATGTTGATACATATATAAAGTAACACAACTAATGCTTGTGTACCGATTCGGTATTTATTATTGTGATTTTATTCAGTTTTTTAAAAATTATGATTGATAAAATTGGTCCTCCTATTGCAAAAGTATTTGCTCCTATCATAAAATTAATAGGAAAAAGTCACTCAAAAAAAGAAAGAGTAATAGGCGTAGTTTTTAGAGATAAATTTATTCAAGCTGCAGAAATTTCATTTAAAAAAGGTATTTGTAAAGTTGATAATTTTTCTAACCAGCAAATAGCAGGAATTGGAGATGATCAAGACTTTTTATCAGCAACAACATATTTAAGTGATCAAGTAAAAAATGCTTTAGATTCAATTAAAACCAAAACAAAAGATGTTGCAATTTCTTTAGACACGTCCAAAGCGCAAATTTATAATTTACAAATTCCAATAATGGATGAAGAAAGTTTAAAAGAAGCAACTTCTTTAGGAGGATTTTGGGATCAGTTTGACGAAACTCCAGAAAGTTTAGATGAATTTGAAACAAGTTACTCCGTAGTTAATGTAAATGAAGAGCTTGGTGTAATGGATGTAGTTTTAGTTGCTATGGAGATTAAATTCGTAGAAACTTATTCGAATATATTTAGACTTGCAGGCTATAACCCAGTAGTTATTGATCTTGCACCATTCGCGCATATTAATACTCAAGGAATTCTCCTTGGAAAAGAAGGTTTCGAAACTCCAAATGTGGTTTTAAATTATACTAAAGAAGAGAAGAGCATTACTATTTGTTCCAACAAAGGTTTTCAATATTCAGAATTAAATATTATTGAAGCAGACCAAGTGTTACTTGATACAGTTGAAGAAGTCGAAAGTATAGAAACAGAATTTTGGGATGAAATTTTTGAAAGACTAGGTTCTCAAATAAAACAGTATTTAGTTGAGTATGAAACAAAGTATGAATTTGATCCTATCAATATTGTTACAGTAATTTCAGATAAATCAAAAATTAAAAATGTATCAAAAGGAATTGAGAGACAATTAGGAGATGTTGTTGTAAAAATTTATAATCCCGAAGACTCCGCTGAAATTTCTGATGGTGCAAAAAAATATATCGACTCTTTGAGTAATAAATCACTCACCTCAGAAG
The DNA here is from genome assembly GCF_052048055.1 of Candidatus Pelagibacter sp. HIMB1485. Taxonomy (NCBI): domain Bacteria; kingdom Pseudomonadati; phylum Pseudomonadota; class Alphaproteobacteria; order Candidatus Pelagibacterales; family Candidatus Pelagibacteraceae; genus Candidatus Pelagibacter; species Candidatus Pelagibacter sp. HIMB1485. The sequence continues at coordinate 473,538 of NZ_JBNAIN010000002.1, forward strand.
CAATTGGTATTGCATCAAGAAAATTAAATTCTTTTAATCTTGAAACTAGCGAAATAATGTCAGTGAATTTGTTGTCTAATTTTAATCAATTAAAAATTAATAGGAGATCAAAATCTTTGGGTAATTTTTGTTTAATGATCTCAATGATTTTTGTTTTAGGTTTTATAGGGCATGTAGTGCCGTTTAAGATTTTTAAATTAATCGATAATTCTTCTAAATTAAATGCAGTGAAAATTTTAGGAGAAGATCTAGAAAGTAAAAAAAGTCTGTTAAATGGATACAATGCTAAAATTAAGAAAATAAAAGCAGATACTAAAACAGCTGCCTCATTTGGATCAAATTTAAAAACAACTGCAAATCTTTATGCTAGTTTAAATCAAATAGTCCCAAAAGATGTAAGACTAACAAGTTTTGGTATAGAGGAAAAAAACAACATTTTATTTTCTGGGGTTGCAATGAATGACCAAGCTATTGTTGGAATGATGAATAATTTTTCACAAAATGAAGTGGTAAATGACTCAAAGATCGAGGCATTGGTAGAATTTTCTAAACAAGATCGACTGGCATTATATACCATTGAAGGACAGCCAGTACCTAAAGTAGAAGATTTGCCTAAAGAAAAAATAACTAAAAAATTTAACTCAAGATTATCTCTAAAGCCTGTCACGAATGAGGTTTTTGATGATGAAACTGTAGTTTCAAAACTATTAAAGGCTGGTAAAAAATAATGTTATTAAAATTTATACTATCATTTTTGTTAATATTATTTCATAGCAATTCTTACAGCGATCCATTCACGAATGAAATTGGAATTGTTAAAGAGCCAGAAGTTATAAAAGTAGAAATTGAAGAAACAACTGAACCAGAAACAGATTTGGCATTAGAAAATGAAGAAATTAGTGAAAAAGAATTGGCTGAGGAATTGTTTGATAATTCTGAAGAAGTAATCGAAGTTGTAGAGGCTGAACCCGAAAGCACAGAAACTCTAAGAGTTTTAAATATTGATCCCATCGTTGCTTATTCTTTGAAAGAGTATTTATTAAAAGGTGTTGCGTTAAGCAAAGATTCTAATCATAAATTTCAAAGAGCAAAAATAAAAAAAATAGATATAGCTAGTACTCCTACAACTCATACCATAACTGAAAATGATACTATCGAAAAAATTGCGTTTAGATATGGTTTTTCACTAAAAGAAATAGAAGTTGCAAATGCAATTTATCCAGGAACTAGAAAACTAGTTGTTGGTGACAAAGTAGTAATACCAAATAGATTTCACATTGTGAAAGAAGGAGAAAATTTAAATTCCATTTCTGAGAGATATAATCTAAGTGCAACACAACTTGCATCATTTAATAATTTAGAGGATGAAGATATTATTTTAATTGGAAAAAAATTATTATTGCCTTTCTTTATTCATGTAACAAATGAGAGTGAAACTATAGCTGAAATAGCCAAAAGATATGAAAGAGAAATAAATGAATTAATCGAATTTAATGTTTTTGAAAAAAACACAGTAATTTTAAATGAAAATCAATTAGTTAAAATTCCAATTTATATAAATACAAATATTCTTTACGAAAATTTAGATAAAAAAAGTATTACTGACTATAAGATTGATAGAAAAAATCTAGCAATTATAGAAATAAGTGGAAGTGAATTTCTGGTTAGGGAAGGAGATCGAATTGGTAATAAAGATGGTTTAATTGTTTCCATCGAAAAGACTAAAATGATTGTGCTGGAAGACAACATAGAATATGAGTTTTTAATCAACACTCCAATAGTGGGTATGGCAATTGCATCATTACCTCAATCTGTATCTGATGATTTGGTTGATAGCGATATAAATGATCAAGAAAATAATGAAATTGTTGATGAATTACAAACAGATAACAATGATAATAATGACGATGACGATACAGTAACAAATGTTGAGGATTTATTTAATTAATGAAAATTTTTTATAAATTAATTTTATCAATCTTAATTGTTCTTTTTTTATCTAATTGCAGCAATTCAGATAGACCCAAAATGGCTTATGATCAGAACGATAAAGGAGCTATCCAAGATATTGAATCATTTAATGTTAAAGCAAGTGCTGAAAATTTTAGAGAAACGTCAGAACAATTTACTGAAGATACTAGAGATATATTAAATAAAAATAAAAAAGAAAAAAAACTGGTAAGAAGAATTTCCTTAACTGAAAATAAAGAGCCTGAAAAAAAATCTCTTAAATTAATTGACAGAAATTTAATGATTAAAAAATTAGAAGATAAAGAAGTAAGTCTAAAATTGAATAATATGAATGTTCGATCAGCTTTAAAATTATTTGCTAGCTTAGTAGACAGAAATATAATTATTGGTGAAGAGGTTAATGGAGAAATAACAATTGATTTTGAAAATATAAACTGGGGATCTGCTGTATACGCTATACTTGATATAAATGGTCTTATAATGACAGTTGATAAAGAATCTGGCTTATTGAGAGTACATACTAAAGAGTTCTACGCAGACTTGGAAAAATCTAAAATAGATAACACAATTGAGACTAATAATAATTTGGCATCTTTGGAAATTGGTAGTTCAATAAGTGATGATGGAGAAGAAAATCCAATATTAATAACAGAGATATTTAAAGTTTTTTATCAAGATTCATCAGATTTAATCGAGCCTTTAGGAGAAATTATGGGTGAGGCTGAAGGTTTGACAATGATTGATGACGAAAAAAATAATCAAATTGTGATCACAGGAACTTACGCACAATTAAATAAAGCAGAAAATATATTAAACAAAATCGATTTAGAAAAAAAACAAGTAATGATAGAGGCTTATATTGTTAATGCTACAGATGGATTTAATAAAAATTTTAACGCTAATTTAATTGCGCAAAATGTTACAAATGTACAAGAGGGCAGAAATAGAATTACTTACACAGCTATAGACTCTAATCCTGGTGCAGCAACTGAATTCACTCCAACTAACACTTCAACAGCCGCATTATCTAATACAGGTTTAAATTCAGATGCGGTAAATGTTGCAGGTGGTGCTCTATTATTTGGGAATATAGGAATGACGAAAATGAAAGCTGTCATCAATAGTTCAGTAAACGACGCTAATACAGAAACAGTTTCAAATCCAAAATTATTTGCAATGGATGGGGAACAAGCAAAACTTACACAAGGTACAACTTTAGTTAAGGTAATACCAGCATCAGGAGATGCAGCAGGTAGTACCGAAGAAATCCCACAAAATTTATCAATCACAGTAACTCCTGAAATAATTGGTGATAAAATAAAACTTAACTTAAAACTTTCAAACGATAATCCTGGTGATGAAAAAGACGATGGAAGTGTAACTACAAACGAAGAATCAATTACATCAATTGTTCAAATAACAGCTGGTGATGTTGCTGTTCTTGGTGGTGTTTATAAAAATACTAGAATTGATACAAAAAATTATGTTCCTTTTTTCTCAAAAATCCCAATTTTGGGTATGTTTTTTAAACAAAAAACTGAACAAGACAACAAGACACAGCTCTTGATATTTTTAAGTGCAAATATTGTATAAATTATAATTTTACTTATAATTTTTATATATGCCTTCATTAAATCCTGAAATAAGTTTAAAAATTTCAAATCTTTTAAAAACCAGTGGAAAATTGTCTGAGGCCAACTTTAATGATGCTAAAAAAAAATACGAGAGTAATGGGAAGGCACCCTTAGGTCTTTTGGAGTATCTAATTAATGATAATTTAGTTAGCGAAGATGATATAGTTTCAGCTGTTTCTAGAAATTATGCTTTACGTAAAATTATTTTAACCGAACAAAGCATTAAAAAAGATGCAGTAAAAAAACTTCCAAAGGATTTTATAATTGAAAATGAAATGCTCCCATTTGAATTAAATGGAAGAATTTTGAAAATTGCTTTATTTGATCCAACTAAATCTACATTGGCAGGCAAGATTAAAAGCATGACTGGATGTAATGTTGAATTGTATGTTGCTAAACCATCCAATTTAGATCAAGCTTTAAAATTTAAATCCGTAATTGAAGCAACTCAAGAGGCAAAAAGTTCTACAACAGTTCAACAAAAAACTTCTTCAATTTCTAGACCAAATTTAAATGTTAAGGTTCCTAATTCCAAAAGTTCTGGAGGTGAAAATGCAGTCGTGGAGTTTGTTGATAAAGTTTTAAACGAGTCTTTTTTTAGCGGAACAAGTGATATTCATATTGAAATTTTTAGAAGAGGTGAGGCAAGAATAAGATTTAGAAAGGATGGGGTTCTACAAGAACAATTACAATTCAAACAATTTTTGATGGAGAATTACAATGCGGTAATTACTAGATTAAAAATTATGTCAGGTTGTGACATTTCAGAAAAAAGACTACCTCAGGATGGTAAGCTTCAATTTAAAAATCCACAACCAAAAAATGAAGATGATGTAGACATAGATGTTAGATTTTCTGTTATACCTGCAAAAGAAGGTGAAAGAGTTGTGATGCGTTTGCTAGCTGCTGGACCTGATCTTGGTTTAGAGCAAATAGGTCTTGATAAAGAAGATTATGATAATTTAGTTACAGCAATTACAGCTCCTCAAGGAATGGTTTTAGTTACTGGACCAACAGGAAGTGGTAAAAGTACTACTCTTTATGGATGTATAAAAAAAATAAATAGTCCTGGAACAAATATAATGACAGCTGAAGATCCAGTAGAATTTTATTTAAAAGGTGTTGGACAAATCCAAGCCAATAATGAAATTGGTTTAACTTTTGAAGCAATATTAAAATCCTTTTTAAGACAAGACCCTGAAGTAATTTTGGTTGGAGAGATAAGAGATAAATCGACTGTAGATATTGCAATTAAAGCAGCATTAACTGGACACTTGTTATTAAGTACCCTTCACACAAACGATGCAGTTTCTACTGTAGTAAGGTTAGTCAACATGGGTGTTCCAAGTTTTATGGTTGCATCAGCATTAAGTTTGATTGTTGCGCAAAGGCTTGCTAGAAAAAATTGTCCCTCATGCACGGTTGATGACGAAAAATCTACAAAAGAAAGCTTATTACAAATCGGTTTCAAAGATGATGAATTAAATACATTTAAACCCAAAATGGGTGCTGGATGCGCAGAATGCAATAATACTGGATACAAAGGCAGACAAGGTATTTATGAAGTTTTAAAAAAAACTCCTAACTTAGAGGCTGCAATTTTAAGAGATGCCAGAGGAGATGAGATGCTTGAAGTAGCAATTAAGGATGGTTTTAAAACTATGCAAGTTATTGGAAGAAATTTTATAAAAAAAGGTATATTATCTTTTGAAGAGTATTCAAGAATTCTAGTAGTTTAATATATGGCATCATTTCAGTACTCGGGAGTACAAGCGGGAAAAAAAATTTCAGGTGTAATTTCTGCTTCAAATCCACAATCAGCTGCGGCAGAACTTAGAAAAAAGAAAATTATTGTTACCTCAATTAAAAAAGGAAATGGTAAGTCAGAAACTAAAGGACCTCCATCTCTCGATGATATTCCCTTAAGTAACGCACCTATTATTTTTGCAAAAGGAAATATTTATTTAAATTTTGGACCTTGGGCTAAAGTTCCACCAAAAGAATTATTACAGTTCACTAAAAAAGTATCAACAATGATCAAAGCAGGCTTACCCATCTTAGAGTCTATAATGATGATTAGAGATCAAACTGTTCATATGAAAATGAAAATGACAGCTCATTCGATAGTCAAAGATCTAAATGGTGGTATGAATTTAACAGACGCTTTTGCCAAACATCCAAAAATATTCGATAATATTTATTTAAATATGATTTCTGCAGGTGAGGCTAGTGGTAAGTTGGATGAGTTTTTAATTAAATTAGTAGAGTTATTAGAGAAAAACGCAAAAATTAGATCAGGAATAAAAAGTGCATTATTTTATCCTGTAATGCTTTTGACAGTTGCAACAGTGATTACAATTTTTATGTTGTGGAAAGTTGTTCCTGTTTTTGAAAAAATGTATGCATCTATGGGTGTTCAGCTTCCTGGAGCAACCTTAGTGATTGTCAATGCAAGTAGATTTATTGCTGATCCAACTAATTTAATGAAAATAGTTGGAATAGTTATCATGATAAGAGTTTCATATAATTTTATGTATAAAAACATTGAAGGTTTTAGACATGTCATGCACAAAAGGTTTTTAAAGTTTCCATTATTTGGAGATTTAATTGTCAAGGCAACCGTGTCAAGGATGTGTATGATTATGGCCAATCTAACACGAGCAGGTGTTAGCATCATTGATACAATCAAAATTTCAAAATCTGTTACTACTAATCTTGTTTTTATTTATGCTCTTGAAAGAATTGGTAAACAAATAGTAACTGGTCAAACTCTATCTGCTTTACTTCAAAAAGAAGAACATATATTTCCACCTGCACTTTCACAATTAACAGCTGTTGGTGAACGAACTGGAAATATGGAAGAAATGTTTCAATCAATTGCAACATATTATGAGGAAGAATTTGATGGCGTGGTTGCAGCTTTGTCGTCGATCATTGAACCTTTAATGATTGTTTTAATAGGTGCAATTATTGGAGTTCTTATGGTTGCTTTATACTTACCAATCTTCAGTATTGGAAACGCAGTAGGTTAAAAATATATGCTAATTAAAGAAAAGGGTTTTAGCCTTTTAGAGCTTATGACTACCATTGGTATTCTGGCTATTATAGGTGCTGTGGGATTTCCAGCTATTGATAATTTCGGTGATCAAGAAAATTATGAGACTGATCTTGCAACAATTCGTGGTCAAATAAATTATGTAAGACAGCTTTCATTAGAAGATGGGAACGCTTATACAATTAGAATTTTAAATAATACTACCGACAATACTGCAGATCTAGAAGTTTGGCAGGCTCAAGGATTAAACAGATATAATGTTGAATATCATAAATCTACTGCAACTAAGTGTTCTGATTTTGATGGCACAGATGATAAAGGGACTAAGCTTGAAAATTTAACAAAAAAACTTGAGCATATGACAATTAGCAGGTGTTCATCCACTACAGGAAACTGCACAAAAGTTTCTTCGTCTAATAATTTTTTTTGTTTTCTACCTGACGGTTCTGCACCTGAAAATGCTAGGGGGGAGATTAAAGCTTCTGAAAATGCCGGGGGAAAAAAAGATTATTTACATACTTACAAAACAGGTTTTTTTAATAACGGTAAACGAATGTGATGAATTTAAAGTATAAATTTCAGAGAGGAGTTTCTTTAGTTGAGGGGATGACAGCAGCTGGTGTTTTAGGTATAGCCATAACTGTTTTTATGACACTACAGTCTTATCAGGAAAGAGATTTTGCAAACTTAAGAAAATTTGACAAAGCTGCATATGCAGTAGAATTAATGTTTGAAGAACTGGCAGCTGTTTATAATCCAGTAGCTGCCCAATATGGAAATCCTCAAGTATTTGAAGATACCACCGCAGGTGCTTCTTTAAAAGTAAAGGGATTAGCCCAATTACCAGGTGATGGTGATCAAATTATAATTGAAGGGGTTGGAGGAAAGTATGAGATTACTGACTCTACTGATTTTGATGATGATAATAATACTACTTTATCATTAGAAAGATCAGATGTTCCTGATGATACGCCAAATAAAAATATGGCATCAGATGCTACAGCAAATTCTCCAATTACATTTATTTCTAATGCTGAAGGTAGTTTAGATCCATATAATGATTTGGATATGACAAAATTTGAGGATCCAGTTTATATTGCCGAAAAAACAAACTTAAAGGTAAGAGCAGATTTAGATAATTGGGGGGCACTTTTAAAAAAACATCTGGGTCCCGCAAGAACTGGAGACAAAAGATTAATAGAAGTTGAAGATATCGAGAGAGATGTTCCGGTTGACAAAGATAATGATGGAGTCACAGATCAAGTAGATGGTGTTGATGTTTATGAAACTGTTAAAAAAAAACAAGTAACCATAATTATTAAACAAGACAAGATTCAGGAAAAATTTAGAAGATTATTTTTAGCTGGAACTTAAAATGAATTTAAAAAAATTTATAACCCAAAAAGGATTATCGCTTACAGAGGCACTCGTTGCCGTTGTTGTTTCCACAATCGTAATGGGTGCTACTTACACAATTTATAGTAATTTTCAGGGAACTTTTGTAAGACAAATAAATCATAATAACATGAAACAAGAGGCAAGATTTGCATTACATGTTTTACAACACGATAGCAAAATGGCAGGTTATAAACATCCTGATAGCACAGATGGTGAGGTTCAGGTACCTGTAAGAGTTTTAAATACAGATGGCACAGAAGTTTCGGATGATACCGAATATGGAGAAATAGTATCCTTTTGTTTTGATACCGAAGACAATAGCGGTAACATTCAAAGAAAATTAATTAAATATGAGTTAAAAGCTCCTTATTCTCCAATTACTGACAAAACAGTATTAAAGAAAAAAGTTTGGAATACTACTAATTGTGATGAGGACGATGCTGTTAATACCACAGTTGACGTTGATTGGATGCCTGTGGCTCAATTTTTTGATGAAATTGGAATTAGAATTAGAAGCAAACACATTGATTTTGAAATCACTCTAGTTTCCAAAGATGAAAAGGTGACAGAAAAATATACAGCTTCTTCTTACATGAGAAATCTTAACTTCGGTGGCAAAACCTATTATGTTTATGATGAAGAAGATCTACATGAAAGCAGAACTCCAGTTATTCCTTTTACTGGCAGTCTTAAAGTTCAATGTGCTAATAATTTAACAAGAGATATTCAGCTTGCTAACTTTGTAACCTCAGATGACATAATTATACTCCATCAAGGAGAAACAGTCGGAGGTACCAGTCTAAGAAAAACACATGATGCAATAGTGTTTAATAGCGAAAAACCTCCTGCCATCACTGGAATTCCAAGTGTGAGTCATGATGAAATGAGATTGAAATTAGTGACAACTACCTCTGCTGCTAATTTACCACCAGGTCTCACTGTTACTTCTGGATATGATGATATCAATAATAATAGTTCTGGAGACGATGGGGAGTGGGATGGTTCTTTAAAACTTGAAGGTACTTTAGAAAATTTAGATGACAATTATACTTTTAATTCTGATGGTTACCAAGACTTTACGATTAGATTGAAAGCAGATTTGGATACAAGTTGTGATAGTCAGCCATGGGTAAATCAAAACGAGGCATATAAAGACTATACAGTTAGAGTAATGAAGTATGATGCACCTCAATTTTCGGATGTAAATTTGCATACCTGGGAAGCAAAGGGGTTTACTTATGGAAATGCAAATTATGAAAGAAAAGGTACCTCAAGTTACAATGGTGGACCTAATTATGATTTAACTGATGATGGAAGGTCATTCTACATACAACAAAATTTAGCATCACCATCTTTTTTAGCATCTACAGAAGAATATGATTCTTTTGTTTTAAAAGGAATGATTTGTTCTGGTGGTTATCCAGATTGTAATCACAATATGAACGCATGGATGGATGATGATATGTTAGGATTTGCCGCAGGATATCAAAGACCAAGTGTTGTTCAAAAAACTTGGCCTGATGGAAGAATTAGAGCTTGTGCTGGAATAGATTATGAAAGTTTAAATGGTACATCTGGATTTAGTGCATCTAGATTAAGAAATTCATTAAGAAGCAATGATAAAACAGATTGGGATGGTTTGTCTGCATCTGAAAAAAATGATTGGTGGGGAGAACCAGCGGATATGGTTTATGATATGTATTTATGGTCTTGGTGGGGTGCTCAGGGTAACAGATCGGCTATACATCTTCATCATTTTAAAGGTTATGAGTTTGATCACACCAGAAATTGTGGTTACAACGAGGGATCTTATTTATCACATGCTGATATGAGTAGGCTTACAGGATGGTCAACTCCAAATTCATCTAAGATGTCCGATTTTAATGAGAATGGGTATAACAGACTTTTTGCAAGGTTTGATAATACTAGACCAACAAATACTGGTTTTAGAAACTGTGGAGGTAGAGGAAGATCATTCTCTCGAATAAGTTATAATCCTGGTGCATCTCATAAATGGAATTGTGGCCATGGTCGTAATACTGGTGTTAAAAATACTGTAACTTTAACATACCATCCAAATAAATTTAGAGCTAACATAGATAATAAGCCTCATGTTTCAAGCGCCAATAGTCAAAGATTTACAGCTTTTGATTATAGATTTGATAGTGATGGAGATTTATTTGATCATACATTATCAACTTGGCCATTTAATGAAGATACAACACCTACAGAAGTAAATTTACCTGATGGTGATGATGATACAGAAGATTTAACAGGCGATGGGTTTCAAAGGTTTCAAAAAGGTTCGGTTGCTATAGTTTCTTTTTCACAACCAGACAATAGGTATTCAAATATTCAAATCGCAAGACTTCCAAGGTTTATACCAAATAAAACAGATTCAAATAAACCAATGCCTAAAGCTCAAAACTTATATTATTATATGGATGACGATTATTTTACCATCAATAGAATATATGGATTGTTGAGTAAATCTTATGATCCCTTCGGAGAGCATGTTGAGGTATTAGTTCAATCTACTACTACAGACGTTTGTATTCAAGTTGGCAGTAGAGGAACAGCCGAAACTGGTAGTTTTAAAGCTCAAAATGTAGATGGTTCTAATAGGTCAATGAATTGTAGGTTAAGTGGGGATTGGAGAGCGACAACTGCTGTTTGGGCAAATAACACTGAACTTCCCAACATTGGTGAAATGTATGATACTCAAGACAAAAATTCATATAGCGGCGCCAGAGCATCTGTAACAACAACAGCTGGTAATACTGTTTATGTCTTTGCCGATGGTTCTTTTAGATACCAAGCTTATGCAGATGGATTTAATGACGGAACTCCAAAATTTGATTCTTTTTATTATGCCGTTCAGTCAGAAGATACTTCCAATAATAGAATTTCAGATATTAAGAAGGTTTATATTGGTTTCAATATAGAAAATACAACACCAACAGGGGTTTCTTTCAAAGAAGCTAACGGCACAGCAATTACAGACAATAATAATTTTGATATTGCAGAAGATGATAGTAAAGATTTTATAGTAGGTGAAATTTACACAACAAGTACACAAGAACCAGATACAAATGATTTTGTGAGATTTAATCTTGGTGAAGTTCCTAACGATGATGCGGACAAAGATGTAGATCATGGTACGAGGTTCAGAATTGATCAAAAGGATGATAAGTATTATTTAGTTTTAAATGATAGCTCTGATATTAGATGGTCTAATTTACCTTCAAATAAAAAATATTTTTCTGTCAGAATTGTTGCCACAGATTTAAGAGGGAATCAATTAGCTACTACAGAAAAAGTATATGTAGATAGAGTTGATTGCTCTGAAACAGCAATGGAAAATATAACTGTATATAAAACAAAAGCTGCAATGACTATTGAAGGTTATATTCAAGGACGAGAAGGGGAAAAAGTATTTAGACGACAAACTGTTCCTTTGACTAGTGAATTGGATGAGGCTCTAATTACATTTGATTTTCCAGAAAGATCAGTTCAACCATCTGTAAAAATTTCTGAAAAAACAGTGACTGTTGGCGGGGAGGATGTGGTTATTGGAATGTTATCAAACAGATGTAAGCAAACCCATAATTTCATTGATAGACAACAACTCTGGAGCAATTCATAATGAATAATAAAAAAAATCAAAGAGGTTTTGTTCTTGTATTTGTAATTGCTGTAGTTTCAGCACTGTCAATTATGACTGGAGCAATGTTTTTTTATTATGACAATGACTTAAAAAGTGTCTCGAGAAATTCTGTGATGCAACAAGTAAATCTTGCTGCTGAAACAGGCTTGCAAGAAGGTCAAAAATGGATCACTGATCAACTTAACTCAAATAGTTTTACTTTAGTCGATATTCAAAACACTCTGTATGTAGATGACTCAGATAATAAATGTTTGAATAGACATGGTTTTACTAATTCAAGTGAAGATGTTTATTATGCAAAAAAAATTAGTGCTAATCTTGGAGTGGATGATCCTAAATTTGAGGACATGTCTTACGAGGTCTTTGTTCAAAGACATGCGGATGTAGTTAGATCTATATATTTTTCAGAACAGGGTGATACAAATAATAACGGAAGAGATGCAGTTTATACTGACAGATCATTTGCTTTAGTAGAAAGGTTTAAGGATTTTCCTTCTGATCAATTTACTATCGAGATGTGGATTAAGAACATGCAGGAAGATAGCGATAACACTTATAACATGCATGCTTTTGAATACGGGAGGCTATGGGATCTTGTATTTAAAATTAAAAATAATGATTGGTCTCCAAGATTGGGAGAGGTAGTGCTAGCTGGAGATGGATCTGTAGGAACACCAGTTAAAGGTGAGTGGGTTCATATTGCTTGGGTATGGGATGGAGGAACTCCAGGTAGTACAGATACAGATAATGTTAGAATCTATCAGAATGGTGAACTGGTTGGTACTTATGATGCTGACATTGGCGCAAGATCAGCTTATGGCTATACTAACACACCTGAGACACTACCAGGAGATGACCATTGGCCATTAGCAATAGGAGAAGGTCTTCAAGGTTTCAATACTAACAGTTATTTAACTGGAAAACCAATTATTCAAAGTGTTCCTTGGCTTGGTAATATTGCGGAGATGAGAATATGGAATGTTTCTAGGTCTGAAACTGATATTGCAAACAATAATCGAAGAAGATTAACAGGTTCTGAACCAGGTCTTGTTTCATATTATAAATTTAATGAAGGATCAGGTAATACTGCTAAAGATTTTAATACATCAAGAGCAGCTGATAGAAAAAATGATGCAACGATCTATGGGATTGGAAACAAAGGAACGTTGTGGAAAACAGAAATATTAAAATATCCAGTAACGTCAACAACCGATGACGAACCATCAATAAATGTTCCACCAGGAGAAGATGTTGTTTATTACAAAATTTTATCTTGTGGTAATGGACCTCAAGGCCAAATAGTTCCTCTTGAATTAATAGTTTCTGCACCAGTACAAAAAGGAGATGTAGGAACTGGAAAGATAGCTTTAACCGAAGAAGATTTAAATGATCTTACAGGTCAGGAGGGAACACCGTTAAAAATTTCTTTAAATACTTACATAGGACAAGAAGGAGTTACGGGTGAAATAAATATCGATAATTCAGGTATAGATAATACTAATATTCCTGTTTTTAAGAGAGCCATGGAGCAATGCAATAACTTGGATGATTTTACTACCTTTAGTGCAGCGTCATCTTACAACGAAGGAGATTGTGCTGAATTTGAGGATGTATTGTATTATTTAGAAAACGACCTTGGCAAATCATCTGGCACGGATTTTTTAGAAGATGATTGGGTAGAGGTTTTGGGAAGTGGATGTGATGGTGTTCAATTTATACCCTCTGCAGATGATGATCCTAGTTATGGACATTATTATAAATATTTTTCAACTGCACCAAATGTGACTGGAAGTGAGATAGGTTACAGGGGAAATTCTATAGATTGGTGGGAAGCCAAAAGAAGAGCAGAAGCGTCTACTTGTGGTGGAATGAGAGGTTACCTAGTTTCTATTGAAAGTGCAGATGAAAATGAATTCATAAAAGATGCAGTAATGTGTAACAACAGTACAGACTCAGGATGCACAGGTGTTACTCCTTTTCATGTAGCAGCAGGTGAAACAAGAGAAAATTATTATGGTACAAGACTAGACTCATCGAGTGATCAACATTTCATATGGCTTTCTAATTCCGATTGGAGGTCTCCAACTGCTAATGCAACCAATATGAGGTCAGAATCTGGTCCTAATATGGGAATACTAACCTCTGAATTAAATAGTTCTTTTACTGTTCCTTGGCAATCAGGAGAACCTAATAATGCTGCAGAACCATACGCTGATATGGAAATAAATAGATCTGGCAGGGTAAACGGTAACTGGAATGATCTTAGAAGATTTCCTAATTGCACTTCAGGAGGGTTAGACTGCATCACAGGTTATGTTGTTGAATATGGTGGCTTTGATTACTTCAGGTTAAATCATGACGATCCTGATGATGAAAATGATGATGTTGATAGTGATACAAAATTTTGTTTAGCCAGAGCTACTATAGAAAAGGATAAATATGTTGGGCCGTCAGATTTAAATTCTGATGGAGATTATGATGATGATAACGAAACAGAAGATTTTTTAAAATATGTTACTACCTCAGAAGATGCTCCTTCAGCAATTTCAGCCGATACCTCATCAGACTCTGATAGTGACACTAGTGATGATTGGCCAGGATGGAACCTTGAAACAGGTGTATTAACTTTGGTGCATGATGATAAGCCTTCTGATTGGGATCCTGCAAGCGATTATTCTGAGGATGACTTTGTTTGGTATAATAATAGAGTTTGGCAAGCAGAAGAAAGTATCACAGGAGGATCATCTTTAGATATTAGTAAAACTCCAACGATATATAATCCTGAAGTTTGGACTTTGTTTACAGGAAACGAGTCAAACGCACCTTGTGCTGATATTGATGTTTGGGACCAAGCTTTTGAATCTATTTATTATTTTAATAACAAAGTTGTAGAGGCAGAAGAGGGAGAAAATCCATATGCAAATGAGGGGACTGATGGAACTGATGGAACTGAGTTATCAGAAGATGATGATTCATTGCCTTCATTGGGAGAACGTACAATTTTATTTTCTTTAGGTCCTTTACACGTTGAGGAACATAGAGATGGTTATAATCATTTTTACGAATTCTATGAATTTCCCAGAAGAGCAAGCGGAAATTCAAATAATGATATTTTCAATGATAGAAATCGAAGAATGAACGAGGCCTTTTCATTAGCAAGACAGTTAGAGTATTTTGGAAAATCTGCTTATTTAGCAACGATAACTAGTGAGTCTGAAAATGATATTGTAACTGAAAAAGCAGTAGGCAATGGATGGATGGGAGGTTTAACTCAATCTGCAAATCAAACTACACCTGGTGATTTAAATAAATGTGGAGGATTTAGTAGTGAAAATTTATCAGATTCTTCTGATGATTTTTTAGCCTTAAAAAAATTTGATACAATTAAATTTTATAGAGGTGGTCAGGCAATTAATACCACTGATAAATATTTGAGGAATGTTGTTGAAAAATATACAAGCAGTAGCTCGCCACCAACTTCAAAATCAATTACAGCAATTTCTACTGCTACACCAGCTAGACTTACTGTGACCAGCCATGGTTTAGATCATGACGATATAATTAGAATTAATGACATAGATTCTGGTGCAACAGATAGTGATCAAATGCAACTTGATGGAACTAGTTACGATAATACTGGATTTTATAGAGTCGTCGTTGTCAATGATAACAATTTTGATTTAGTTCATTTAGACACAAGAGAGCCTATTAACGGCAATACTTTTTTTAATGGTTATAGTGGAGATGGTGAAATGTGGGAACTTGAAGGAATTCAAAATGAATTCTACAGAAACACAAACACCTCTAATGTTTCATCTGCTAATTCAAATCCTCAAAGTCAGAGTGGCATGAGATTAATCTACAAAGATCCTAAAATTGCCTTAGCTAATGGTAAAGGTGTTGAGGGTAGCGGAAGTGATGTTGAATATAGTTCAGGAACTAGAACAAAAAATTATTTTGATGATGGATTTTTCAAGGCTGACGACAGATCACATAGTGATTGTTCAATATGGAGATGGATGACTGGGCCAGAACAATTTATATATAATAATAGAGGACTTGCTTTTGCTCCAACCAGAAAAGCTTCTAATTCTCCTTCTGCAAATAATGGTACTTGGACAAGAAGTGCACCTACAGGACAACAGGTTGGTGAGGTATTTGTTGATGGAATGCCTTTTAGAAATTGGAATGGAACAGGAGAACCTAATGATGTTAAACGTTCAGAACATGGTATCCATTTATTAGGAACTCATTTCCCAGATAGCGCAGAGTTGACATGGAATGATCTTCATAATTGGAATAATGGACCTGATGATTCTTATTCTGATTATTCAATAAGAGGTTTAGTTTTAGAATATGGAGGACTGGAAAATGTTGGAGACCCAGTTGTAAGAATAGCAACAAAAAGAACTATTAATTTATATGATAGAAGAGTAACTAAAGCAGTAATAAAAATTAAATCAGGATCTCAATCAGGTGATAAATTAGTGGTAGGTGCAGACGAATTGTCTGAGTTTAGTTTAACTGCAACTAATAACGAAACATCAACTGTAACTATTTCAGGTGATGGTCTATGTCAAAACTATTTAGATTTAGTTAAATCTATGCATTTTGAACACAATGCATCCACAGCAGGCACAAGAGAAATTGAAGTTTTGTTGGGAGATGTTCAAAAACCAACAGGAGCTGAACATTACTATCAATTAAATGATACTCAGCTAAGTTATAATCAAGCAAATTTTCAATCTAGTTATAAAAACTTATGTGGTATTCAAGGTTATCTTGCGAATGTTACAACATCTGCTGATTTGGATGCAATAAAGGCTCTTGGAGTTTCTAATGATAAACAAGCTTGGGTAAACGGTACAGATGAATGTCAGGGAGGAATCTATAGACCAGGTTTTTGGAGATATACATCAGGGCCCTGGAAAGATAAAGAATTTTGGAGGTTGAGAATAAATTTTAGTAATACTCAATTGAATAATATTGAGAATGAAGCAAGTTGTAATGTTAATAGTTTAAGATCATCACAAAACAGTGTTCGTGTTGGGCCGTTTAACTCAAGTAATTGGGTTAGTAGTCACCCAGCTGCAAATACAAATGATTATCTTGCCTTCCAGCAAACTACGAACTCAGCTACCACTGGTATATTAACAAGAGACGGAGCAGCTAACTCAGATGTTGAAGGATACATAGTCAGATTTGGTGGAAGTGTAGGTGATTTCATAGGGGCAACTATAGAAGAAGATGACAATAATATTAATGTATTATTAGGTCCTGTTAGAGCTGAAGTTTCTTTTTATGATGATGGAACGGATAATAGTATTTTTATCGATGATGAAGATACAGTCAAAATTGATACATCAGGCGACATATCACTTTCAACTGGATGGAGCAGGACTGCAGAGTTTGATGGATCAGGCAATACTCCATTAAAAATAACACCACCTTCAGGTGAGGCTCCAACGATAGCAGAATGGAGAGACGAATTGGAGAAAGTGTACTATCAAAATACTGATACAAGCGATTTCACACCTGGAAACAGAAAAATTAAAATCAAATTAGTTTATAACGATACAACTCTTAATCAGGAAATTGGAGTTGTGAAAGCAATTGGAAGTAGAAACGCTGTAACTGTTACACCAATATCTTGGAACAATAGATAACTAATCTAATCTCTTCCAGTTGTTGAAGATCCAGATATTTGATTTGTAGTTCCATCAGCATCTTTTGTTTTAACAGTTACAGTAGTTGAAACCGAGTCTGCAAAAGATTTTCCTGATAAATTTTCAAAATTAGATTCAACAGTTACAAAATAATTTACACTACCACCATCATCATAACCACTTGCAGGTAAGGTTTTGCTTATATCACCCGTCAAGGAAGAATTTATATCAGAAACATTACCGCTCATATCTACTTCAAAAGATGAGGCTGGTGTAGCATTTCCTGAAGAGGTAGAGTTATAAGTGATATCTTTATCAATAGTAAAATCTCTAGCTGCCGCACTTCCTATTTGGACATCACTAGCAACAATACCTTGATTTATAGTCCTTGAGCTATAATTAATTGTGTGAGTAGGAACAAATGATCCAGCAGTATCACCAGGACTATCTACAGCGCTTGCCGCGTCTCCTCCTGCAGTATCTACATAAAGTGTAGTACTTGTTCCAGTAAATGTTTCTGTACCACTAGATTTAGTGTTTAAGTCAGAATAAGTTGTTGTGCCTATACTATAACTGTCAGTTTCAATTATAGATGTATCGAAGAGTTCAATTTCGTCTCCATAAGCAAGATCTAGATAACCTCTTAAAGATAGATCAAAGATAGTCTCGGTTTCTTCTGTTTTCTCCTCTGCCAACAGATCTTCTTCAACTCTACTTTCAGCTATAATTTCATTTGCACCAATTTCAATAACTTCAGTTTTTATTTCAGCTAGTGCAACTTCTTGAAAAGCAGCATCTACTTCTGAATATATCTCATTTAACTGACTATCAATCTCTGAATAAAGTTGATTTATTTCTTCTTCTGAAGCCCCATCTTCAATAGCCTGATCTACTCTTGAATATAATAAATTTGCTTCTTGATCAGCTTTTTGCACTAATTCCTCTGCTTTTTTTTCTGCTTCATAAATTTCAGGAAATTGTTCAGCAAACTGTTGTTCATATTGTTGATCCACTTCCTGCCAAGCAATATCTGCTTGATCTTCTTCAACAAAAGTTACACTTCCATCTAATTGAAAAATTGGAACCAATCCTTCATCAGCTGCGTTTGTCCAATTTTGTGCATAATCGTCTGTATTAAATATAAAACTTTCTTTTGTCTGATTAAATTCTTCATTAGTAAAAACATCTAATCTAATTTCATTTGATAATTGGCTTTCAATTGATGCTAAACTAAATACTTCTGCAGATTGATTAACTTCAGATATTACATTATCCATTTCAAAAATAATTTGATCTAATTCCTCTGGAGAGGCACCAGATATTAGTGCTGTCTCAAACCTTTGATTTAATTCCTCCATTTGAGGATCAATTTGCTGTTCAAAAATTTGACCTCTTTCAAGATCAATTGCTATTTCGTTTTGACCTCTTAAGATTATTTGCTCAGGTATAAAATTTTCAACAATACCTCCATTATTAGCAATGTTTGCAAACTGAGGTTTCAAGTCAATATCTCCCATTTCTAAAAATACAACATCACCAGTCTGGTCATTAACGATGGGTACTTTAATGTCATTTAGTCTTGCGCTAAATTGATTTAATTCAGTTGGAACAAAATCTACATTTTCTATCCTTGCTGAAATTAGCATGACTTTCTCAAGTTCATTTTGTAATTCGTTTGCAAAAAAATCATCTGCCTCTGGAGAATTAATATCCAGACCCTCTGGTAACTGATTTTTTACATCTTCTGGAATCAGGGATCTTGGTATATTTTTTCCGCTATTCAAAAAAGATTTTCCAAGTAATTGAGCGGTGATACCTCCATCATCTTTAGACAATGCTGTGACTAAAGTGTCTACAACAAGATCACTTAACTCTTCATCTTCTCCAAAAATTTCATCTTGAATAATTTGTTTAACTTCTTCATTTTGTTCATCTTCGTTTTGTGCAACTAAAACTTCCTCTGTATTTTCATTTTCTGTTACTTCTATTTCTGGCTCTATTTCAAGCTCTTGGAATTTTTTTAATTCATTTTGTGAAACTATTACTGGTTGTCTTGGAGGAGTATTTTGATTTACTTCCGTAAATAAATAAGGTTTATCTAAAAGAACTGTTCCAGCAGCATTAGAAACTTCAACAGCTCCAGGTCTTAATCCAAGTGAATTTTTAGGTCCTGGTCCAATTAGTAGTATTTTACTTTTTGAGGTATTTGCATCTACTGAAGCTTTGAATTCAGTTCCTCTAGATCCTATTGTCCCTGCTGGGGTTTCAACTATTAAATTTTCAGGGTTTTTTTCAGTAATTTTTCCAGTTAATATTTTTACACTACCTGATTTTATTGTTGAAAGTAGTTTACCGTCGGTAGTTTCTGGATCGAAAATAAATTCATCAATAGTCAACTCAGTTCCAGACCCAATAGTCATCACAGTTTGATCTATGAATAAAATTTGAGATTTTCCTCCATTTTTAGTGACTAAAGTGTCTCCAAAATAAACAGAGTCTCCAACATTTAATTTTTTTCCATCTTGATTAAATGCATCACCAACCACAAAACCAATAATTCCAATTTCTTTAGCTAAGGATGAAGAAATACTAAATAAAATTGATAAGGTGATAGATAAAATTAACTTCATTGAAAAGATTTTATATGTTTTTTTCATTAAAAATATATTCTTTTTGTTAGACCAAAATTAAAAGTTTTCTTTTCATAATCGTTTTGAAGCCAGTTACTATTGTTGTTAGTTTCAGACAAAGACAAACTATAACTGAATGAATTTAAATTTTCTTTTATTTTTTGAGAAGTTTTAATAAATTTAGTTGAATTAAAAAGTTGACCCAAACTCCCATTCAAAGAAATAGAATAGTTTTCTACATTGTCATTTCTAATAATTGATGGATGAATGAAACTATCTATTTGATTGTATTCTTTGTCAGTTTTTGAATAACTTATTCCAAAACTTCCAATTGGAAAGTTATTTGAGTAAGAAATTGTTAAAGAGTCATCTGTTAGTCCGTTGTAATCGGCAATTGCTTCAGTTTCATTAAACGCATATTTTAAAGTTAAAGATTGTCTATCACTAAAAAGATATTGATATCCAACGTTCAAACCTGCTTTAAATGTATTCGACTGTCTTTTAGATGCATTTGAAGGATTTTGATTTCCTCTTGTCTCAGTCAAAACTAAACCAGAAAGAATTTTATGGTTACCATAAATATTATAATTGTTATTCAAACTAAAATTTCTTGAAATACTGTCAGCAGCTCTTCTTGTATTAGTATCTGTAAGAGAAAGAGATCCATTGAATATATTTTTTTCAGAAAAATTACTGTAACTAGCTGAAAATGAATTTGTATCATTTTCGTCTGAAGTACCTCTATTTTGTTCTGAGCTTGAAGTTCCAATAGATAGGTTTAAATTTGAGTTATTATTTATTTGATAAGTTGCACCTAACAAATAATTTATTGTTTCAATATTATCACCTTTGACTCCAGTCATATCTACAATTGCTCCAGAAGAATATTTTGTTTGGGAATTAGAAATACTTCCTACATTAGTATGTAGTGCTGTTTTCCATCCAAAATCTTGATAAAAAATCCAATTTGATTCTGAAATTTGAGCTTGATCTTTTCTTTTTTGCTCAGCTTTGTTTACAACATCTCTAGCTTGTTGCATTGCTTCTTTTTTTGTTTCATTAATTTTCTTTTTATTAATATCATCAAAAACTTGAGTTACTCTTCTTTTTGTATTTTCATCTATTTCATCAGATTGTCTTATTTCATTTACCAGTCTCAAAACTTTTTCTGTACTGTCTGTCTTAACCGCAATTGATAAGAGATATAATTTAAGATCAATATTTTCTGGATATAAAGCAGTTAATCTTTCTAAAGTTGCAATTACATTTTTAAAATTTCCAAGTTTTTCCTGTTCTCTTGCATATTTTAAATTTAATTTTAAATCAGTAGGATTGTTTAAAATTTCTTTATACTCAACTTCTGCTTTAACATTATGAGCAAACAAAGACACAAAAAGTATAATTATAAATTTTAAAATTTTTTTTTTTATGATAAACACAAAGTTCAAAATACAGACCTTAATTTTTATTAATTAAATTTAAATATACTTTTTATTATATATTAATTCCTAGATGGCATAATTCCAGTCCTTTGACCATCTATTGTATTTTCTGTATCACTTGCATCGTCATTGTAGTCTGTAACATTAAGAGCAATTGTAGCGACAGAACCTGTTGAAGGGTTTGGTGATCCATTCATTTGAACATTAAAAAAGTCTGTCGCAGCATCAGCATAATAATTTCCTGCTGCAGAAGTAAAATTTGATGGATCAAAACCTATCTCACCTGATTTAGTTGTAGAGGCTGTGGTGCCATTTGAATTATCAATACTAAATATTCCGTTATTTGTTCCCCACATAGATGTTGTAGCCGTCCCATTTGAATAATCAGTTGTAAAAGAATAACTAAAATCTACATTTGCATTTCCATCTAAACTTAGAGTTCCTGAATATGTATTATTGATTGTTTGTGATGCAAAATTAACCGTTGTTGTACCACTAAAAGTTCCTGAACCGGTTCCTTTTGTTGCCGCCATATTGATATTGTTTCCAGTGTAGGTATAAGTTCCTGAAGTGATACCTTGAAAGTCTCCATAATTTGTATCACCTAAATTTGTACCACCATAACGTAAAATATAAGCAAGGCCGTCACCTCCTTCAGCGTTTGCCATTGCAATCTGATTTTCTGTAGTTTCATTTTCAAATTCTGCTTGCAAATCTTCACCGACAAGTTGAGTAATGTCCACACCTAATACGTCAGCTATTTGATCAAATGTTAATCCTCCATCACTTAAGTTTAGAGCATCTGTTATCAGCTCTCCTATTATTTCATTTCCTGTTATTTGTTGGTCGTCAAACAATCCTTCTTTAATAGCATTTTCAAAACTTTGAGCATCTAAATTTGCTTGTATATCAATAGCGTCTTGAAATTGCTGAAGTTGCTTTTGTGTAATTTCTACAGGTGGCGTTGGAATTTGATTAAAAGTTAATTCTGTAAAAGAAAAAGGAGTATCAAGTATTACACTTCCAAGCTCATTAAAGACCTCAACTGCACCTGGTCTTAATCCCAAAGTATTATCCTCACCTGGTCCAATAAGTAGAACTTGAGCATTTTCTTCCTCATCAACTATGGTTTGAAATTCAGTTCCTCTAGAACCAATAGTTCCTGCAGCAGTTTTTACTTCTAAGTTTTCTGGATTTTTTTGGTTAATTAAACCACTTAAAACTTTAACACTTCCTTTATTTAAAGTAGTTAAAAAATTTCCATCTAATGTATTAGGGTCAAATACAAATTCATCAATTGTAATTGAGGTACTTTCACCTATAGTTAAAACTGTTTCATCTAAAAAAATTATTTGTGATTTTGATTTACCATCAGATATAATTTCATCACCAAAATATACTTTGTCTCCTGCTTGAAGGATTTGTCCTTTTTGATTTGTTATTTTTCCAATTGAAAGTGAAATTGCTCCTATAACTTTTTCCTCAGCAAATAAATTATTTGCTAAAAATAGAGTAACAAAAATAATAAAAATTTTTTTCAAAACATTTGCCTTTTAGTCAATCCAAATTTGATTATTTCCTTGTCATAATCATAATTTAAAATATTTGATTGTGAACTTATATCAGAATAAGAAATATTATAATAAACATTATTCAAATAATCATAATTTAAAAATTTTTCTAAATTTCCATTAAGAACCAAACTGTTTGTTGTTATTTCATCATCTCTAATTTGGTCACTTTTCACAAAAGTGTCTGCTTTATCATATTTATTTGAGTTTTTAGAATGTGATACTGTATAATTTAAAAATCCAATTTCACCCGAGGTAGAGATTTTATAATAGTTATTTTCATATCCATAAGAATCTAGCCTAGCATTATATTCATTAAAACCTAACTTAAATTTAATATTACTTTTATCTTCAAAAAAATATTCGTAACCTGTCGATATTCCAAAATATGAATTATTTTTATTATCAGCAGAAGCGAATGTTGTGTCAGTCCTATAATCTGTAACACCCAGGTTAGAGGATATTAAAAAATTTTGATTTGGTTTAGTTAAGTATCTATTTTCTAATGTCATATTGTAAATGACATTCTCAGCATCATTAACAAATTTATTGTTATTTATTGAGAAATACCCTGAAGTATAGTTTCTTTTAAATTGTTTATTATAATTGACAAACAAACTATCTAGATCATTTTCTTTATTTTTATCTTTGTTTTGTTCAGTTATATTTTTGCTTAAGCTTAAACTTAAATTTGCAGTATCAGAAAGTTTTTTAAATGCTCCGCTTCTTACAAAAAACTCATTATATGTGTCATCGTATATTGTATTTGCAGCATAATTACTAATAGTATCACTAATGAATAAAGTTTTTGAGTTTGAAACAGTATTCACGTTGTCTTCTTCAAAAAGGTTGAAACCAAAATCAACATATTTAACCCATTCATTTTCATTTTTTGGTTTTTTTTGATTTTCTAAGGATTTAATTAATGAATTTAATTTTTCTCTAATATCAGCAGTTAATTTTTCACTTTTTTGAATATCTTCAATAATTGCTTTTGTCCTTTCTTTTGAGTCTATTTTTAATGATATTGATAACAAATATAATTTTAGATCGATATTTTCAGAGTAAAGATCAGATAATCTCTCTAAGGTAGCAATAACAGTCTTGTAGTTTCCTAAATTTTCTTGTTGCTTTGCAAATTTTAAATTTAATTTTAAATCTGTTGGGTTATTAAGTATTTCAGAATACTTTATGCCACCCGATTTGTCGTTAGCCATAACTATTTGATCTGTTGTTTCAGATTTACTCTCTACAGTATAAATTTTATTTATTTTATCTTGGATATCTTGAGGTATATTTTTAAATTTTTTGAGTTCATCGAGTATTTTTTTTGCGGATAATTCGTCATTATTTTTTTCATAAAGGTAATATAGTCTAATCTTGATTTCTAATTCTTTAGTATAATTTTCATTTAATATTTCTAAAACATAAATAGCCTCATTAATTTTTCTATCCCGCTCTTGATCAACAAATTTTAATGCTTGTTTTAGGTCACTTGGTTTGTTTAAAATTTCACTTAAAAATAATTCAGCATATACGTTTGTTGCTGAAAAAATTAAAATTAGGATAGAAAATATTTTTTTAGTCATGTTTAGAAAATCCAGAAATTATTAAACACGTAATATCATCTCTTAAAGGCTCGCTTCTTTTAGTCAATATACTGCTTAAATGGTTAATAATTTTTGATGGCGATCTAAATTTATTGTTAACAATTTCATTTTCAACTCCTTTTGCCTGTAGCTCTTTATTATTTTCCAAGTATCCTTCAGTAACACCATCTGTATAGATTAATAAGTTTTTATTATTCAAATCTATTTCACTAGTTTGAAAAAAATCATCATTGTCCATTTTCATAATTCCAAGAGGAGGGAGAGTAGATTTGTAATACTCAAAATTAAAATTGTTATCATAGATCATTATTGGTTCATGACCTAGATTTATATATTCAATTTTTTTTTCATTTATTTTATATTTTCCTATCACTGCAGTAATAAACATTCCTTGATATGAAGACTCAGCAACTTGGTTATTTACGTATCTTGCTATTGTTGAAACAGATTTTTCAAGTTTTGCCATGGATCTAAATACTGCTGCTGCACTTGCCATTAATATCCCTGCCTTCACACCTTTTCCAGAGACATCTGCTAAAGTAAAGTAAAACTCATTATCTGAAATTTTGATATAATCGTAATAATCTCCAGAGACGTCTCTTGCAGGGACATTTTTTGCACAAAGAATATTTTGATTCTCAAATGTATTGGGAAATAATTTTTTCTGAACTTCTCCAGCTATTTCTCTCTCCTTCTTTAAAATTATTTGTTTTTTTTCGTTAGCTATCGCAATTTCATTTTCTTGAAGATATCTAAAATATAGGGTTAAAAGAAACAACAAACTAGAACCCATTATTGTATAAAGGACATCTACAAAATAATTAAATTGATATAATATTAAGCTTGTTGACATAAGAGTTAAAACAACCCCTATAAAAAATAGTATACTAAATTTTGGATTAACTTTTCTCGGAATTATTAAAACTAAAATCAAAGAAGTTAGTAAAACAATATTTTCAATTATATCAGTTAATAAATTTTTTATTATAAAATCATCGTTTACTATATTTTCTATTGCATGTGCATGAGTTTCTACCCCAGGTATTACTTTGCCATTTGGTATTTTAACAAAATCAAATAAACCTTGTGCTGAACTTCCAATTAAAATTATTTTATTTTTTATTTTATCTTTAGAAATTTTATCATTTAGTACATCAACTGCAGAAACATAATTATTTTTATTAAATTTTTTGTAATTTATAAAAACTATTGAGTTTGGATCTGTATTTATTGAGTATTTTCTAGTTTTTATTTGTTCTATGCCGTTATTGCTTGATTTAACCAAAATGCTTTTATGATTATGAAAAAGCCTTAAAGTTTCTAAGCTTAACGATGGCCATACATCATTATTGATTTTTAATAACATTGGCAAAGATCTCAAAACTCCATCATCATTGTCTAAGTATGAAATGTTTCCAATACCTTTAGCTTCATTGTTCATATGTTCTAATGAGGTAATTTTGTTTTTAAACTTATAAAGATATTGTTCGGGATCCATTCCTCTAGTTATCAAGTTCATTTTTGGTTTAGAGTTGTTTAATTTATTAATCTTGGAAATATCCCCCAAAACTGGAAGAATTATATTTGAGCTTTTGATTGCTTCTATAAATAATTTATCAGAATCTAAAATATTATCTTTCTCAATATTGAACTCTTCAAAAACTCGAATAGGATTTTGTTTGTCTGCTTCACTAAAAAAGAAGTCAAACGAAATAACTGATGCATTAAGATCGTTTAATTTATAAACTAAATTTGCAAAAACATCTCTTCTCCAAGGAAACTGACCTATATCGTTTATACTTTTTTCATCAACATCAACTATTAGCACATCGTTAAATTCTGTTTCTTCATGAAATATAGATTGGTAAATATCATAAGAAATATTCTCAACTCTTTTGACAAAGCTACTGTCTTGAATTTTAAAGGAAACTAAAAGAACTAATATAATTAATCCTAAATATTTTTTTAAATTTGAAATTGAACTGAAAATTTTATTTATAACCATAAAGCATTTTTAAGAGCTTCATCAGAAGTGTTGATTGTATTTTTGTTTTGTTTGTTTTGTATGAAAAAAATTTCCCTATTAATTGAGGGTTTGCTTATTTTTTTAAAAAGTAATTTGTGATCTATTGCAACACTTTCAGGAATTATAGCTACCCCTAATCCACTTTTTACACATGCTGAAGCTGTAGTATCACTATTTGTAAATATGATATCTCTATCATTACTATTTTCTTTCCTAATCTTAATATTTTTTTGAACCTCGGAATAACCTGGAACCACACCCTTTCTTCCTAAATAGTCATAAAAAAAGAATTCACATGTATTTCGAAATATATAATTTTTCTCTTTTCTTATCATTTCAATATTTATTTCTTTTAGGTTTTGAAACTTATGACCTTTATAAAATGCTACACAGAATGGATCAGAATAAAGATTTGATTTTAAAATGTTTTTATCTTGTGTATCTATACAAGTAATAGCAAAGTCAATTTTATTTTGTTTTATTAAGTTAATCATTTCAAAACTATCATCCTCAACAACTTTAATTCTAATATTTGAATTATTTTTTTTTAATAACCAAAGAATATTTTCTTTATGTGAGTGTGATAAGGTAGCAGGGATTCCAAAAGTAATTTGATTTACTATTTTAGTTTTTTCCTCAATTTCTAATGATTTTATATTTTCTATGATTTTATCATTAAAAGATAGTATTGACTTTGCATTTAGATAAAAAATTTCTCCTTCTTTAGTTAATAAGACGCCTTTTTTTGTTCTAGTAAATAATTTTTTTTTTAATCTATTTTCTATAATTTTTATCGCTCTTGTTATAGATGGTTGAGCAACATTTAACTCTGTGCTAGCAGATAGAATGCTACCTTTGTCAGATACTGTTATAAAGTACTTTAAAAATTTAGGGTTTAAAAAATCTTGATTGGACATAATATTATATAATTTTTATATATAAAAATTACTTTAATATATAATTATTTTAATTTTAACAGTGATTTTTTTTATAAATATTTAAAATAGTCCTTTTTCCTATTTAAAGTCTTCAATTGTATTTTCTATGTCTTCTTTTTTAATCATCATTAAATCTAATTTTGTTTTATTATTTTTTTCAGCTAGTCTAACTGATTGATTTTGAATACAGTCTTCAAAAAATCTTCTTAAATCTCTCGCATTTGAATATCTCTCACCAGTAACCTCAATTATTTTTTTACAAGCGTTTTTAATTGAATTGCTTGCATCGTTTGCTACTACATAGCTGTTCTCTCTACACATTTTGTAAAAAATTTGATAAAGCTCTAATTCATTATAGTCATCAAAAATTATTTCTCTTTTAAATCTTGATACTAAACCAGCATTACTATTTATAAAATTTTGCATATTTTTTTTATAACCGGCAACAATTACTATCAGTCTATCCCTATAATCTTCCATGTATTTTAGCAATTCATCTATAGCTTCTTGACCATAATCATTTGGATCTTTCTTGTTGATCAGGGTATAAGCTTCATCAATAAACAACACATTATCTATTGCTTGGTTGAATTTATCTGCAGCTCTTTGGGCTGTTTTTCCTTTTTCTGCAACAACTAAATCGCTTCTTGTAACTTCAATTAGTTTACCGCCATGTAATAATCCTAGTTCTCTGTAAATTTCTGCAAGAAATCTAGCAACTGTTGTTTTACCAGTTCCGGGGTTTCCAGAAAAAATTAAATGAAGAGTTAAAGATGGACCTCCTTCAAGTCCTTTTTCTTTTCTTTCTTTAGAACTTTGAAGGTAAGCAACAAGTTTTTTGACCTCATCTTTTACTTTTTTTAAACCTGGAAGTTTATTAATTTCTTGAATAGTTGATAGATTTACTTCACTCATTGATTTATGTTTAATAATAGTTAATTATTATACACTCTTAAATAAATGAAACTATTTATTCAAATATTTTTATTGCTATTTTTAATTAATTTTAATGCAATTTCAGGTGAGTCAGGTGATTTACCTGGACAAGAAGAAAATAAACCAGAAGATATGTTTGATAAAAAAACTGAAGAGCAAGAAGGTTTGGATGTCTCAAGTCTTACAGAATTATTAAAACCAAAAAATACTGACGTTTTACTTCCAAAAAACCGTCTAGATCAAATATTTAATCAATTTTTTTTAGCGGAACTCAATAAAGATCAACTAAAAATAATTGGAGAGTGTGAAAAAAGTTTAGTAGATGGTAATTGTTTTGTAGTAGAGCCAAAAAAATTATCAAATCATTTTAACAATTATTTTTTTTATACGAATTCTCAAAATCAAGTTTATTCAATAATTGTTTTTAATAATGAAAAACAAGGAGACTTAAATAGTTGCAAAGATAAAATTTCTTTATGGAAAGATTATTTTAATAGTTTTGATTTAACAGAAAAGGAACCTAATGATAATTCGTTAAACTTTGTTTTAACAGATGCCCCTCAAAAAAATAGTTTAGAAATATTTGCATCTTGTTATTCTGAAAAATTTAGAGATATTAAATCAAGTTTTAGTATAAAGTTTTTCAAAAATGTTTAATGAGATTTTGGGTTATATTTTTTTTATTATTTCCAAATAATCTATATGCCGGAAGCATAACCGCGGATGTAAAAAAAGCTTATAAGGAAAGAGTAGAATTTGTAAAAAAATACATTTCTACGATAGAAGAAAATAGAAAAACCAATAAAAAATTTAGAGGCAGTGTAGTTGAGTCCGTTTCAGGTAGATTATATACGATGTGGGGATCTTTACCTCAAAATCAATTAGACAAACAAGCATTAGAAAGTTGCAAAAAAGACGGTGGAATTGATTGCCTAGTTCGATTTAGAACACTAGAGAAAAATTTAAAATATAACAGATATGCAAAATATATTAACTCAAAATTGAGCTTAAAGGTTTTAGGTGAGTATATTAAATCAAAAAAAGTTTATTCTTCAAAAGGAATAGATTTTTTGATTAGTACAGAAAATTTTAAAAACAAAAAAGATTTTTTTTGTGGACAAGTAAAGTCTAATTATGAGGATATTACCAATAATCTAATAAAAGAAATAAGTATTTATCCAGAATCTTTTTTACAAAACTCAGGTTTAAAATATGTAATGATTTGTGAAAAAATAACTGACAAATCATTAGGATTTGAACCAGGTGGTTTGGCGCCAGGACATGTTGATCAATCGCCAGGAGTTTTTTATTTAAATTTGTCAGTCGTTAATGAAATTAAAGACTTAAAAGCAAAAAAAAATTATATTAGACTTTTGTTCCATCACGAATTCTATCACATTGTAGATTCAAAATTATCATTAATGCAATTAGATGAAACTTGGGAAAAAATAAATAAAGTGGATTATTCTAATGATTTAATAACAGGGGGTATTGGAATAGATACCTCGGTAGAAGGATTTATCTCAGGTTATGCAAGAAATAATTCTGCAGAAGATAAAGCAGAATTATATGCATTCATGATTGCTCAACATAAAGAATTTAAAAGAGCTATAGCCAAAGACGAAATATTGTTAAAGAAATCAAAATTAATGATCTCTAGGCTAAAAAGCATTTCAAAAGAAATAAATAAAAATTTTTGGAAAAATTTAAATTAAGTTTTTCTTAATTCGCTAATATTTTTAATTAATTCTTGACAATCTTTTTCAACTTTTGAAAAGACATCTGACCAGTCTCCTTGGACTTTTTGTCTGTAAATTCTAAAATTATCGTACCATATAGTTTCATCTTTAGAATTTAACCATCTCCAATCAGAAATTTTGGGAAGCAATAACCAAGTTTGAGTACCAAGTGTTCCTGCTAAATGAGCAATTGAAGTATCAGTTGTTATAACGAGATCTAAATATTTTATTATCGCAGCAGTATCGATGAATTTTTTTGAACCACCATCCATCAGCAAATCATAATTAACAATATTTTCCTCCAAATTAAATTTTTCAATTTCAGATACAGCTGTACCTTTTTGAAGATTTATGAATGTAGCTGATGGATTTTTTACAATGTTTTTAAAATTGTTAAGAGAAACTGAATTATTAGCAACTCTAGGATTTAAACTACTACCTTGCCAGTTTAAACCAATTTTTACATTATTATTAACTTCTATCAGCGTTTCCCATTCTAGAAGTTTGTTGTCATTAATTTTAATGGATGATGGAAAAGGACAATTGCTATTAAGATCCGGTGTAAGTAAATAAATTAAATTTTGTAATGGTATCCAATAATCATAATCATCACATTCACTTTCACTACTAATAATTTCTTCTATAAAAACCATATCCTCAAAGAAATGATGCAGTTCTTCCTGACACTGAAATATAATTTTACAATTAAGCTGACTCAATGTTTCAAGGTATCTTGAAAATTGCAAAGTATTACCCAACCCACTTTCAGCAATAATTAGAATTTTTTTATTCTCAATATTTTGACCATTCCAAATTAAACTTTTTTTATGAAGTACTGATTTAAAATTTTTATCTTCATATATTCTGTGATTATATTCTTTGAAACCTTCTTCAAAATTTGACATTGATAAAAGAGTAGTACCTAAATTAATTTTTGATTTATTAAAGTTTGGATTGAGCTCAATTGTTTTTCTATACATTTCAATTGCTTCAGAATATTTTCCAGCATTTAGTAATGTATTTGCAAAATTAAAATGCACTACATGTGAATCTGGTTTAGCTTTAATTGCTCTTTGGTGACAGATTATTGCATCTTCATATTTATGCTGTAGATAGAATAAGTTTCCAAGGTTACTTAGAATAAAATGATTGCTTGGATTGTTTATCAGACCTTGTTGATAAATTTTTATGGCTTCATCGTATTTTTGTTCTTGTTTGTATAAAGTTGAAAGACTTAAGTATGCCTTTATTTCTTGGGGTTCTATTTTAATGGCAGCTTTGTAACACTCAATCGCTTTTTCTAAGTTTTTACTTTGTTCATAGACTAGCCCTAAACTTAAATAACCATCTACATAAGTAGGGTCATGAGCTAAAAGATTTGTTAAAATTTTTTCTGCAGCAGAGTTATTATTTAATAAAAAAATATTTGTACCCAATCTATTTAGTGCTTTACGATCAAAATTTCTATCTAGTGAAGAAAAATAATACCAAATTGATTTATCAAAGTTATTTTGTTTATAATGAATATCTCCAATTAAATTATATATTTCATGATTGTTAGGATCGTGTTTTAAAAGATTGCATGCATTTTGCTCAGCAAGACCATATTGTCTATTATCTAATAATTGATAATTTTTTTTAATATTTTGAGCTACTAGAGATTTATTCATTTTTAAAACGAATCAGTTACCTAATAATATATCTTTAAATCAAATTATAAAAGACCGATCCTAGATATGGATACAAAGCAGAAGCTATGACTATAAAGCATCCATAAGGAATTTGAAAATCTTTGTCTTTTTTGTAAAAATAAATAATCAATGAACCAATTATTGCTCCAGTGATTGCTGAGCTTGCTAAGATTAAGTAAATTGATTTTACTCCAAGCCAAATACCAACCATAAGAAATAATTTCGCATCTCCTAAACCCATACCTTCTACTTTTCTCACTTTTAAGAATAAAAATCTAATAATATAAATTATAAAATAACCGATTAATCCTCCAATTATAGAGCTATATATACTCACATCAAAAGGATTGTGCTTAAAATAAGTAAAAATCAGACCAAGAACTGATAATGGAATGGTAATTTTATCAAGTATTAAATAATATTTTAAGTCAGTAAAAAAAATTATTAATAATCCTGAATAAAAAATAATGTACGCTAAAGTTTTAACATTTAGTCCGTACAAACTGTAAGCATAAACAAATAAAATTGCTGTTAAAATTTCGACTACAAGATAGCTGATATTAATTTTGCTTTTGCAATTTTTACATTTACCGAGATTTATGATGTAAGAAATGATTGGAACATTTAAATAAAAAGGTATTTTATATTTACAAGTAGTACAAAATGATCGTTTTGAAATGACATCTAAATCATTAGGAAGTCTATATATACATACATTATAAAAACTACCAAAAATAGATCCGATAATAAACAGTGATAAGGAAAGCACTTATCTTTTAAATTTTATTTTATCTCCATCGTCATCATCTCTTTTGATGCTAGGATTTGTTTCCTCAGTTTCCTTGTTTTCTGTTTCTTCATTATCATATTGTTGCTGAGGTTCTTCACTAGGAGCAATGTCAACATTTTCACTTGCTTGTGGCTCAGGTTCTTGAATTGTTTCTGGCTCTGAACTTACTTCAGCTGCGTTTGTACCTGTTACATTTTTAATTTGAAAAATTTTATCTAAGTGAGCTAATTTGATAACTTTAATCACTTCATTACTAACGTCTGTTAGAAAAAATTCTTTAGATTTACTTTTTGAAAGTTGCATACCTTCTACTAATGCAGCTATACCAGAAGAATCAATATAGCTCACTTTTGAGAGTTGCACCTCAATCGTCTTCACATTATCAATTAAGTCTTTTATATTATCTCTTAGTTCTGGAGAGCTATCTAAATCAACTTCACCATCAACGAACAATTTTCCTATATTTCCATCAATTTTTTGTTCAATAGACATATGTATTTTTTTATATTATTAGTTTTAAATTACAACATATGATTATCGATTGTATTTGCGGGAAAAAAAAATTTAAATTAGCTGATGGAGTAATGCCAGAACAAGGCTCAAAAGTTAGATGTGGCTCATGTTCTGAAGTATGGTTTTATCACCCGGATCAAGGAAATAATCCAATCAATCAAGATAAAACTCTTAAAGAAGATCAAAATTCTTTGCCAGAAAATGAAAATAATATTGAGGAAGATGTGGAAATTAAGGATTTCGCCGCAACAACACAAGCTCAAGTACAAGAAGATGAAAGTATAAATCAAACTACCAGCTTAGATGATTCAGAAGATTTATTATTTACTCACGAAGAGAATTTGCCAGAGGAAGAAATTAGAAATGAAAATTTAGAGGACATTAACAAAGAAAATCCAGAAGGAATATCAAATTTTAAAATATTTACAGATGAAGATACAAATGATCCTCCATCGAAAGAAGAGATGGATAAAAATATGGATGAATATAAAATTGAGAGAGACAAAAATCTAAATTTCTTTCAAAAATTATTTAAAAAAGATAGAATCTTAGAGGCAAAAAAATCTATAGAAAAAGAACAGCAACAGCAAGATCAGCAAAAACAAAGTGATGGAAGGAGAGCCAGATTACTCTTTTATTTGCTTATACTATTATTAATTGTTTTTTCTATTTTAATAGTTCCATTTAGAGATCAAGTAGGAATGGCATTTCCATTTATGGAAGACTATTTAGAATTTTTAAAACCAATGTATGATTACATCAGGGAGCCTTTGGGATTAAAATAAAAATCTAATATTAATTTTCAATCTCAGCGTTGCTTTTTGTAGCTAATTTTTCCTCTTCTGCTTTGAATTTTTCTATAATTTTTGATTTATCTTTCAGTAATTTTTCTTTACCAGGAAAAACATAGACCCCAATTTTTCCTTGAGCTATTATTTTTTCAGAGTTAGCATTTTCTCTAGAAATATTTTCATCAATAATATTTATTTTAAAATCACTCTCTGCAATTTTATTTTTAAAATATGTTAAGTTTTGATAAGTACTTAAGAATTGGTACTCAATGTAATTAATTGAATAATTTTTTCCCAGTTTATCACTCTCACTTTCATTTAAACTATTAATTTGCACATTAAATTCACTCGCCATTCCCGAAATTGAATTTTTGAAATTTTGAAATTCAGTTGGAGACATAAATTTCATTATCTCCTTAATATATTCATACTCACTTTCATTTACTTCTTTTCCAATTTTGGCCATTTTAATAATAATATTGTCAGACTCTTGTTGGATATTTCCGGTATTAGCTAAAAGTTTATTTTGTTTTGAAAGTTGAATTGAAGTATAAATTTCGGCAATTAAAAATGCCAATAAGGCAAAAAGCATTACAGTAAAACCTACTACAACAAATTTTGATTTATCTTTAATTGATTCGTCTTCAATAACTTTTGATTTATTTTTTCCCAATCCAAACATTATAAATTTTTTACTATCATTTATAGATTTGATAAACTGCAAATGATTCGTTCTTAAAATTTATTATATGAAAAAAACCCCAATTTACATCAAAAAAACTCTTGATGAAATTAGGCTCGAATTATTAAAAGATAAAAAACTTAAACTATCTAAACAACTTTATGTTCAAAAGCTTAAGAAAATTTTCAATGAGCAGGTAATTGATCTCAAAGATGACATAGAAACAAAAATGTCGTCTACAGGTACTGATAAAACCGTTGTTATTTCTTCTTCTAAGGAAACATCTTTTCAATCAAAATCAAGACAAGCAAATAGCAATAATAAAATAATCTTCCTAAACAACGAAGTTGTTGAACAAAATTTAAGTGACATTGATGAAGCTAATAATGATTTGTCTAACTTTGGCAATCTTGACGACGGTATAATTGAACTTAAAGATGAAGTTTCAAACACTAATGATCAAAAAATAATTGATTTGATTGAGGAAGTAGATGACATAGTCAATCTAACAAAAGAAGTGGCTGAAAGTGTTACAAGTAATCAAGATAATAATTATGAAAAAACATTAAATGATGAAGTGGTCAAAGAAGAAATTACAAATCTTCAGACATTTTCTAACGAGCAATTAGAAATGTTAAACGCTAAAATAAATGATTTAGATTTAAATAGTTCTGAGCTTTCAGAGAAATTAGATGAGTTATTAAATCAAAAAAATATTTTTTCTGAAAAATTTAATGACGAGCTTGACTTAAAATTAACTGAAGCGCTTACTAGATCTGAAGAAAATTTAGAGAATAAACTTAACAATATTAATGATAATTATCATCAAGAGTTTGAAAAATACGAAGATGAAGCAAACAAAAATTTTGCGAATTTAGAGGATCAAATTGGTAAATTAAATAATCAGTTTGATGACATTCAAAATAATATCAGCTCAATTTCAAACAAAATAGATGATAATGTCAATCAATTAAATAACCCGCAAAAAATCACTGAAAATTTAAATATTGAAAAACAACTTGATGAAAAAATAAAAGATTTAAAAGATTATAATTTAAAGATTGAAAATACATTAAATAATCTTCAAAATAAAATTGAAGAGACTTTAGATAATTTATCGACTTATAGAAACGAAGCAGCTGAAAAAATAGATCAAATAAATCAAAAAATTCAAAATCTTGAGCCTGAAATAATAAATCAAATAGAAGAAAAACAAAAAAATAAAAGTGAATCTGAAAAACTTCAGGAAAAGTTTGATCAAATTTCCAAGGTTATAGATTTGCAAAATATGAGAATGCTTCAAATGTATCATTCATCAGAATTACAAAATAGTCATTCTATATTGCAAAATAATATGAAACAAAGAAATCAAGATCATGAAACAAAGGATGAAACATTAAAATTAATTCAAGATCAGATGAAGGAGGAACTTTATCCAAATATCCAAAATGAAATAGAAAAACAGTTTAAGCTTTTAAAAGATCAACTTTCAAATTATGAAATTAAAAGTATTTTAGATAAAATTCAATCTACCAACATAAGTAAGGAAGCAAAAAAACCTATAAAAAAATTTAGCAATCTTTTTGACGCAAAAAAATACGTAAAAGGAATAGTGACAAAAAAATCCAGAGATTGGATTAAGGAAAATGAAAGTTCTATAGAAAATGTAGCAAAAAAATTGCTTAATGAGTAACTTGCGAAATATTAAAAAAAACTATAGGTTTTTTGTGTAATTATAGCAATATATATAGAAATATTATATATCAAAAGTATGTAGATAATTCTTTCTTTGACTTAAAAATAAAAAATTAATATACCTAGTTCAAATATTATTTAAATAATTAAAGAAAAAAAGGTATATAAATGAAAAAAACATTACAAAAAGGTTTTTCACTAGTTGAATTACTTGTTGTTGTAGCAATTATCGGTGTATTAGCTGGAGTTGGTGTTGTAGGCTATCAAAGTTACACAGATTCAGCAAAAGAGAGAGTAGCCATTGCTAATTTCAATTCAGTTAAAAGATTTATGGAAACAGAGTTAACATTATTAAATAATAATATTCAAACTGTTTCAGGTGCAATTAATAGCTTTTCTACTAACTGTGCAGGCTCCACTACTAAATACGATAGTGAAGCTTCTGATAAAAATATTGGTAAATTCCTTAATGGTGCTGTTTGCTATTTTGATACTTCAGGATATGGAAATGTATTCAAAAACCCGTACGATCCTGCTGGAGCAAGTCAAGTAGTATATAATAAAAACGCATCAGCTCTTGAAAAAGGACACATTAACATCGCCTTTTTTACAGCCGGTTCTCGAGCAGGACTTACAGCGACAGAGCTTACTTCTGCAAAAGCAACAACGGCATCAGAAACAAAAGGTCACTTTATTATAACTTACGCAACTGCAGATGATACAGAGGGTACATCTGGAGATGAAAAAGGAAAATTATTTGAATTAAAATAATTTAATTTTTAAAGTTTTAAAAACCCCTTTATTAAAATTAAATGAAGGGGTTTTTTTTTACAGAATACCATATCAGAGAAATTATAAATGGTTCATAAATTAAATAAAACGAAAGTTATTCTAATATTCTTAGTTTTATTAGTGAGCACTTCCTTGACTTATGTTGTTCTTCAAGAATTTAGAAATAATTATTCTATAGTAAAAATTAGTGTCAATAAAACCAACGGTAGTGATACTTCATACAAAATTTCGAACGAAATTCTTAACTTTCTTAAATCAAAAAATATAAGTACTGATTTAGATAAAGATACTTTAGAGAAAATTTATTGGACAGAAAGAGTTAAAGAGGGAGGTTTAATTCTTCTATTTAGGCATTCCGAAAGAGAAAAATGGAATAATTCAGTTGAAGGTTTTGATGCTTATGAATTGTTTAATAAGTATAACGCTAGAAATTTTTCTTGGGATAAGGCAACTTGTTTAACACAAAAAGGTATTGAGGAGTCTAAATTAATTAATGAAGCTTTTTCACATGCCAATATTGAAATAAGTGAAGTTATTAGCAGTCCCTCGTGTAGAGCTGTTGAAACAGCATTGTTTGCATTTAATAAAATAGATAAAATATTCTCTGGTCTTTTGCATTATACAGCATTTCATCCTCTAGATAGGAACAAAATTGGAGAAAAATTAAAAGAAGCTGTTTTAGATTTAGAAATAAAAAAGAATAAAAATATAATTTTATCTGCTCATAATAAAGTAATTTCTCACCACAGTTTTATAGATGCGATGAATGTAGGCGAAGGATTGGAAGAATCAGGATTTTATATAATTGAAAAAAAAGATGATACTTTAACAGTACCATTTAAGTTTAGTTCAATTAAAAATTTTATAATTCTTTTGTACAGACATGAATTTGAGAAAAGTTCATATATTAAATGAATTTAATATTTAAGAAATTTTTAAAAGATCCAA
Organism: Candidatus Pelagibacter sp. HIMB1485; assembly: GCF_052048055.1. Lineage (NCBI taxonomy): Bacteria > Pseudomonadati > Pseudomonadota > Alphaproteobacteria > Candidatus Pelagibacterales > Candidatus Pelagibacteraceae > Candidatus Pelagibacter > Candidatus Pelagibacter sp. HIMB1485. The sequence continues at coordinate 511,723 of NZ_JBNAIN010000002.1, forward strand.
GAAATATTGGAGCTATTGTGGAATCTTCTGAAAATTCTGCAAAGAAAATTTCTAATATTATAAATAAAACTAAGATAAAAAATGTTGTAGAGATAGGGGGTGGCACCGGAAGTTTATCAAGATTTATACAAAATAAAGATTTAACAATAGTTGAGAGAGATATAGATTTTGTTAAATTATTAAGAAATACGTACCCTAGCTCCAATATTGTAAATAGCTGTGGAATAGATTTTCTTAAAAATTATAGAGATAAATATGGATTATTCACTTCAATACCACTTATAAAAAATCAAACAACAATTGACTTAACTAATTTAATTAATGAACATATTAAAAATGGTCAACTAGATTGGTTTATTATATTGGGCTATAAATTTTTCGATCAATTTAAAAAAGTTAATTTTAAGAATCATGACAGACATTTTGTGCTCAAAAATTTGCCGCCTGCCTTTATTTGGCATTACTATTAATTTAGGATGAAATTTTTTTATAAATAAGTTTTATGTTTAAAGAAATTATTAAAAGTATTAAAAAGGATATTGTTGGAAATGATCAAAATATTAAAATTTCATTAGCAGCAATATTATCTGGTGGGCATATATTAATTGAAGATCTTCCCGGAACTGGAAAAACTACTTTTGCAAAATCTATTACCGCTGCACTTAATTTAGATTTTAAAAGAATACAATTTACATCAGATCTCTTACCAAGTGATATTTTAGGTTTTAATTTTTTAAAAAATGATAAATTTGAAGTTAAGAAGGGACCAATTTTTACAAACATAGTTTTAGCCGATGAATTAAATAGGGCTAGCCCAAAAACACAAAGTGCTTTTCTAGAGGCCATGGAAGAAAAGTCGGTCACAATAGATAGAGAAACATTTACTTTACCCGATCCGTTTATTGTAATTGCAACGCAAAATCCTTCAGATTTATCAGGTACATCTTTGCTGCCTGAGTCTCAATTAGACAGATTTATGATCTCTTTTTCCTTAGATGAATTATCTGATCAGCAACAACTTACTCTTTTAAAAAATGAAAATAATTTAGATATAAAAAGAAATAATCAATTTGATTTTAAGGATTTAAGCTCTCTTCAAGAAATAAACATCAATGATAATGTTTATAAATATATTCAAGAAGTTAAACAATTTCTTAACTCAAATTTTTCAGAAGTTCATATATCATCAAGGTGCTTGAAACAAATAGTTGCGATTTCAAAATCATTAGCAATATTGAATGAAAAAGATTATGTAACCATACAAGATGTTAAAGATATTATTCCATATGTATTGAAACATAGAATTAATACTATAGAGAAAAAGTATGTTGTTAATTTTATAGATCAAGAGATATTAAAAAAAATAAATATTTCTGATGATTTTTGAAAAGTGGAAAAAGTTTATAAAAAAAAAATTAGAAAAAAATTCTGAATTTCATAAAAATTTATTAACTAAAAAAAACTTATATATTTTTCCAAATCTTAATGGATTTAAACTGGCAGTATTTATATTTTTTGCCTTTGCTTCTTCAATATTTTATCAAAATAATGTTGGACTTTTAATTTCAATTATTCTTTTCATAATTTATTTTATTTCTATTATTATTTCTTATCAAAATTTAGTTTCAATCAGGATTGATCCAATAAATTACTTAGTCCCAAATAACAAAAATGTGTATTTAAGTTTCTTTATTCAAACGCTGAACAAAAAAGACAGATTAAATCTTAATTTTCTTTTAGATAAAGAAAAATTACAAAATTTTGATTTAAGTAGCGGCAAGGAGATTAATATAAAATATTTTTTTAAAAAAAGAGGTGTTCAAGACATGCCTCAAATTAAATTAGAATCAGTATTTCCATTTGGGATCATTAAGGCATTTGGTACTGTAAAACTTAAACAAAAACTATTTATTTATCCAGAGCCTATTAAACCACCTAGTTTCCTAATTAGCAGATTAGAAAAACAAAATTTAAAAAATGATATTGATTATGAATTTGAAACTATAGAGGAGCAAAAAGAAACTGAAAATTTATCTAGGATTTCATGGAGGCATTATTCAACTATGAAAAAACTATTTATAAAAAAATTTTTAAGAATTGATAATAATGACCAAATTTTGATTGATATAGAGAAGCTTGAAAGTTCAAATTTTGAATTGTCTCTTTCGTATGCTTCTTACTTAATAGAATATTTCTATAATCAAAAAAAAAAATTTGCTTTAAAATATAAAAATTTTACATCTAATTATTCTAAATCTTTAACACATAAAAATGAGTTGCTAAAATTTATTACTAATGTCTAGATTTAATCTTCTAAACCCTAAAATTAACTCATATTTGCTTTTAGTGTTTTCTATTACCACACTTTTGTTTAATGTGAATTTTTATAATCAAATTTTATTTATATTAGTTTTAGGTTTTTCAATATTTCAAAATTTTTATCAGTACAAGTTTAAGAATTTTTTTTCTTACATAGTTGGATTGTTAGCTATTTATATCCAATTTAAATTAAATGATCAGACACTGTCGAAAGAATTTTTTTTAAATACAGTTTTATTGTTAATATTTATTAAATTTTCTGAAGCTAAAAATAAAAACGATTATTATTTCTTTAATTTTACAATAATTTTTTTATCAGTAACCTCACTAATCTATGGTCAAGATTTCTTAAGTTCAGCTAATTCAATTTTATTAATGCTGCTATCAATTTTTCATCTTTATTCAATAAATCAACAAAGAGCAATTCAACTTAATTTAAAATACATAGGAAAGTATTTATTAATTGGTATTATTGCATTATCAATAATTGGTATCACTTATTTTATATTTCCTCGTTACGAAATAAAAATTAAATTATTTGAAACTGCAAAAAATAATTTAGGAATTCCAGATCAAATCGAGCTAGGTTCTTTTAGCCAAATATCCAACAATAATGATAAGGTTTTTATCTACGACACTCTAGAAGATAAAGCTGATAAACTTATATATTTTAGAGTAAAAGTATTTGATTTATTGAACCTGGAGAGATCTTGGGTCCCAGCTCCAAATGAAGTGTTTAACAACAATTACAAAGATAGCTTTTCAATTATAAAAAAACTTAGTTCAGAAAGTATAAATTCAAAATTAATTGTTTATCCTAATGACAAAACTTGGCTACCTATATTGAATAATTTTTATTTTGATAACAAATTAGTAAAAAACAATTTCTTAAATGGAACAGCTAACACATCTGAAAAAATTGATAAAAAAACTCCTTATTTTATAAAACCTACTAATTTTCAAATTAATTTAAATGATGACCTTCAAGATTTTTATAGAAAACTGCCAAATACATTTTCTGAAAAACTATTTGATTGGTCTTTAAATATTAAAAATAGCTCTTCTTCTGATGAAGAATATTTAAATAAACTAATGGAACATTTTTCTAATGGTGAATATTTTTATTCATTAAGTCCGAATATAGATAATTCAAATAATTATGAGAAATTTTTCTTTGATACTAAAACAGGTTACTGTGAATATTATGCTGGCATGTTTGCTATTCTTGCAAGATTGCAGAATATTCCTACAAGATTGGTAAGTGGTTATATGGGGGGAACTTATAACGAATTAGGAAATTTTTATACTTTTAAACAATCTGATGCGCATACATGGGTTGAAAGTTACATTGAAGAGAAGGGCTGGATTAGATATGATCCTACACAAGTTATTCCTCAAATTAATATTATTAGCTTTAACAACGTATCCTCAAATAGTTCACAATCTCAAAATTTAGTTAAAGAAAATGATTTTTTTAAATCAAATATGATTAAGTTATATTACGATTACTTTGATTATATTTGGACAAATAAATTCCAAGAATATAATCAACAATCTAGAAATGAATTGATAAAAAATACTTTAGAGAATGTGAAGTTTAACTCATTTTATCTATTTATTTTCATTTGCACTTTGCTATTGATAAAACCTATTCAAATTTTGTTAAATAAAAAATTATTTTATTCAACTTTGTTTAAAAAAATAAAAAATAAAAAAAAAATTTACAATAAAACTCTTACCCATCAAGAACTTTTTAAGTTACTTTCTGATGAAGACAAAATTAAATTAAATGAAGTTTTTAATGTTTACGAAAAAATAAACTTTGCGAAAAATTATAAGATTAGTTACAAAACTTTCTTTAAAGAAAATTATAAGATAATAAAGTTTTACTTAAATATTGTTTAATTTTTAATTAAATTTATTATTAATCAATTGTTAATATCATTGTGGCGTTTGGACCAGGATCTTGACCATCTGTCCTTGCGGGTGGTACAAATTTCAATAGACGTCTCATATAAAAATTACTTAGAATATCTGGTCTCATTACTAAATTGTAATGCTGATCATAATCAAAATTTTTTTTATCCTCAAATAATGACACACCAAAACCAAACTGCTTGTTATTTTTTGGTAAAATCCCTAGGCCGTCTAAAATAGTAGGCGCTATATCAAAATGATTGATTTTATCTCTGTTAATTTTCTTGTTTGAATTAGTCTTAAAATAAATATTTCTCTCATCCTCTTTACTTAAGTATCCAATAAGGTCTCTAAAAGCTAAATGATCCCCTAAAATAACAACTAAAGTTTCATCCAATATACCCAAACTATCCAAGTCATCAAAAAATTTTTTAATTAAAGTTCCGGAACATTTATAAGCTTCGTATGCTTGTAAGCTTTCTGAACTTATATCTCCTATTATACACTCAGGAGAATAACCAAATGGATGGTGAGTGTCGGTATTAATGATTGTAAAATTAAAATTTTTTCCTGAATTGTAAGTTTTAATTATTTCTTTTTTTGCATGATTTAATAAGGTGCTATCATAAACACCTCCTCCCCAAGCCATTTTGTTTGAGGGTTTTTCAATTGTTCTAAAATCCTTTTTGATTATGTTAGCATCATTAACTTTAAAACCGTGTCTTTCTTTAAAAGGTCCAAAACTCTGGAATTGTTGATCAACAGAGATATAAAACACTTGTTCATAATTCTGTTTGGCCAATACATCACTCAAACAATATAATTTTTCTTTAGGAAGTTTTTCCATGTTAGTATTTACCACTACAACAAAAGGGACTGAGCATTGACTAGCCACAACCCCTGCAATACTAAAATTTGTAGAAGGTGCATGCTTAAAATCATAAACATTTTTTCCCTTAATCTCGTTGAAGGGCTTAAGAGGATCAGATTTATTATTATTAGACAATTTGCTAATATTATATTCAAGCGACTCAACATAAAATAATATTAAATTTTTCTTTTTTTTTGGTTCATTGTATTTGATTGTATAAGGGTTTTTGTAAAGATTTGGATAATCTTCATAACGAGCACTTTTTTCAAAATATTCGAAAAATCCAAATTGAAGAACAAAAAATAACGAACAGTAAAACAAAAGTATATAAGAATTGAATAATGATATTTTTAAAAATTTATTAAAAAAAATTTTTTTAATAAAATTTTTATATTTATTAATCCATAAATTTTTTTGTTCTTCATTAATTTTCAATAAAATATTTAATTTTTTATTAAATAGTAAAGTTATAAAAGCTATAATAATAGCTGGTAAAAATGTGTATAAGGCAAACTCTATTTTATATTTATTTGGTGAGTTTTTAAAACCTTCATATCCGATATGAATATTGTATAAAATTTCTACATAATAAACATTTTTACCAAAAGTTTTAGTAATCCAAAATGTGAGCGTAATTATAAAAAAGCTTAAAAACAATATCAGCAAACTGACAATATCTTTTTTAGTTAAATTCATTATAATTTGTTTGTTTATATTTAAATTTTAAATCTGCAATCTATTTTGTTCAAAAATATATAATTTCTATTGAAAGTAAAAGATAGATTAGTTAGTAAGCATAATATGTTTGTTTTATATTATAGTACACTCTAATGAAAAAAATTTTTGTTTTTTCAACTTTAGGTATTTTAATCTTATTTTCATTTTTTATTATTTTCACACAAGAAAAATCTGAAGCTAAAAAAGCTGCAGACGATGAGGCAATAGCAATTTTTGCAGGATATAAACCATTATCAAATTTAAATATGTATATTGGTTCAAAAGTAGCAGACACCTTTGAGTATTTATTAACGAATTTAAAAAATGAATGTTCGGTACTATACGGTGAAAAAATGGAGATAAAGGGGAAAATTAAGGTTGATACTGTGAGTGATGATATCTCTAGGTATAAAAATGAAAAAAATATTCAAGTTTTGTGTAAAGGTGTCAAATATGAATTTCTAGATATTAACGGAGATCCTTTAACAGATGAAATTGAATTAATGTTTAATAGCTGCAATAATTCTGTATTAGATTACTACATATCATCAGATCTAAAAGCTAATCTTTTTGGTAAAAATCCAAAAATTTTTGATGAATGGGTTTCGTATTTTAAAAATTATTCATCAAAAAATTCTGTAGTTGAAAGAAAAATTATTGAAGATGAATTTTTAGGCATAAAAACTTTATATAATGTTAATAGGAAATATTGGTACCATGAATTAAATCCTTTGGATGAGAACGGTAAAGAAATTAAAAAATCCTGGCCTCTTTATGGTACTATCTTTTTGGAAATTATTAATAAAAAAAAAAGTGAAAACACTAATGATTTAGGAACCAATAATATAAAATTTAGAAGTTATTTAAGTCATATTTCTCGCGCAAAAAATTGCTAAACTTTAAAAAAAATTTATTTAAATTTATTAAAATTTCTTAAGTTCAATTAGAGGCAGATCTACAAATTAACAATAAAGACAAATATATTTAAAATATGATAGTGTCATTTATGAAATGGTAAAAAAACTTTTCTTTAATCTTAAAAATTCAATTAATGGATTAAATGTCGCTTGTAAGGAAAATTCTTTTATTCTTGAATTAATTTTAGGGTTATTTTTAATACCATACCTTGTTTTTATAGATATTGAAATTTTATTTAAATTAATAATTTTTGTTACTTATGTAACTTTATTGGCATTAGAAATTATTAATTCTGCTATAGAGATATTATGCAATAAAATAACAAAACAATATGATGCTGATATTAAAAAAATTAAAGATTTGGGAAGTGCAGCGGTATTTATTATATTAATTACTTTACTTGCTTTAATCGTTGCAACTTTATTCTGAATCTATAGGTAAATTTTAGATATTAGTTAAAAATTAATTTTCAATATCAAAAAAACTTGTTAGTTTAGCAAGTTTTAAAACTGAAACTACAGCTTCGCTAGGTTTGACTAATTTAAATTCTTTACTTCCTTCACCAGCTCTTTGTTTGCTTTCAATCAATACTGCAATTCCTGAACTATCAATGTAATTTACAGCGCTCATATCAACTGACACAGCTTTATTATCATCTAAAGCTCCATGCACTTGTTGTCTTAAGTTTCCTGAATTTTCTAGATCTATTTCACCGCTGACTGTAATTATCAGCACGTCATTTTCAGTTTTTTCTGGATAACTCATGATTTTAATATAATCAGAGTAAACAAGTAGTCAACAAAATCATTAAACTTAAATGTTATTGCTGATGATAAATATTGAATTTAATTTAAATAATTAAGCCTAAGAGTAGCTTGCAGCAATTAATGCGATTGCAGAAACAGTCGATACAAAATAGATTAGTTTTTTCTTTTTCTTCTTTTCCCCATTAATCTTATTAATCATTTCTTCATAACTTAACTTAGCGTTATATTCATTATTCTCTAAATAAGCTTTAGGCACTACTACATCATTTATTTTTTTATTTTTTAAAATTATATGTTGAATATTATTCATAATTTAAATTTTTCTAGAAAGCTCAATTAATTCTTTGAGAATAATCTCATTATTTTCTAAATTTTTTTTTCTCCATTCTTGAGAAACATAAATTTTTGAATTGTCTCTAATTAACCAATTTAATTTGATTAATTCTGAAACTTTTCTTCTAACAGTTTCCCTTGGAAGCCCAAGACTTCTTGAAATTAAATTAATACTTGCTCCATTTGAAGTAGAACAAAACACCATATCTTCACAAATTAAGTTTTCATTTGTGAAATTTTTTAAATTAATTCTGCTTACTAATTTTAATATTTGAGGATAATAAGATCTGTCACCAAAGTCGGATATATCTTTTGTATATATTGAAGCTACTAAATCTTCGATTATTTTGTAATTTTGTAAATGCATGAGATGATCTTTTACCCAAATTGGGTTTTATTTAAAATAAAATTTATATTATTATCTAAGCTTAATATATAATTTTTCTATAGCTATTTATTGAATAGCTTGAACTTCTAGCTTTTTAGTTTTTAAAGATTTAATTGCTTCTAAACATGCTAAAGCAGTGGACATGTTTGTACAATATGGAACTTTATTTTTAAGAGTTGCTCTTCTTAATGCAATAGCATCATTTAATCTGTGTTCACTGTTTCCACCACCTGTATTAATAACAAGTGCAATTTTATTTGAATCTAATACATCTACAATGTGAGGACTACCACTGCTTACTTTGTTTATAATTTCACATTTCATACCATGTTTTTGTATATATTCTGCAGTACCTTTTGTTGCACATAATTTGAAGTTAAGCTTTATCAGTTCTTGAGCAAGATCAATACCTTCATCTTTATGAGAGTCTTTTAAAGATATAAATGCAAGACCTTCTTTTGGAAGTGAGTTGGCTGCAGCAATCTGACTTTTAGCAAAAGCCATTCCAAAATCTTTATCAAATCCCATTACTTCACCTGTAGACTTCATTTCAGGTCCTAAGAGTAAATCGCTATTTGGAAATTTATTAAAAGGAAATACAGCCTCTTTTACTGCATACATTCCTTTTGATTTATCTTTAAGATTAAATTTAGAAAGTTTTTCTCCTGCCATTATTCTTGATGCTATTTTTGCAAGTGGAACTCCTCTTGCTTTTGATACAAAAGGAACAGTTCGACTAGCACGAGGATTTACTTCAATAATGTAAATTTCATCTTTCTTGATTGCATATTGAATATTCATAAAGCCTTTAACTTTAAGTGCTAATGCAAGTTTTTTTGTTTGGTTTTCAATTTCTTTAATTAGATATGGTTTAATAGATACTGGTGGCAAACTACATGCTGAGTCCCCAGAATGAATTCCTGCCTCTTCAATATGTTGCATTATACCAGCTACATAAACATCATTACCATCAGAAATAGCATCCACATCAACTTCCATTGCGTGATCTAGAAATTTATCTATTAGAATTGGATTTTCTTCCGCAGCTTTAAATGCTTCTTCAACAAAGTTTTTTAATTGACTTTTTTCATGAACAATTTCCATTGCTCTTCCACCTAAAACATATGAAGGTCTTACCACTAGTGGTAAACCAATTTTTTCAGATATCTTAATTGCCTCTTTAAATGTTTTTGCAATTCCACTATCTGCTTGTTTTAAATTTAATTTAATTAATAAATTTCTAAATTGATCTCTATCTTCTGCTAAATCTATTGAGTTATATTGTGTCCCTAAAATTGGAAGTTTGTTATCATTTAAAAATTTAGCAAGCTTAATCGGAGTTTGTCCACCAAATTGAGCAATTACACCTATTAGATTTCCTTTTTCTTGCTCTTTTTTAATAATGTTAAATACATACTCTTCTTTCAAAGGTTCAAAATATAACCGATCACTCGTATCATAATCAGTAGATACAGTTTCAGGGTTGCAATTAACCATGATGGTTTCAAAACCTGCATCTTTTAATGAAAAACTTGCCTGACAACAGCAATAATCAAACTCAATTCCTTGGCCTATTCTATTAGGTCCACCACCTAAAATTATTATTTTCTTTTTATTTGAAGGATCTGCCTCACACTCAGTACTTATTGAAAAATTTCTTTGATAAGTTGAGTACATATAAGGCGTAAATGATTTAAATTCAGCAGCACAGGTATCAACTTTTTTATATACAGGAAGCACTTTTAGAGCGGTTCTTTTTCTTCTTACTGTATCTTCTGAGGAATTAGTAAGCTCTGCTAATTTTTTGTCTGAAAAACCAATAGATTTAATTCTATTAAATTCATTATAATCTTTTGGAAGACCTCTTTTTTTAATAACTAACTCGTTATCAACAATCTCTTTAATTTGTCCTAAGAACCAAGGATCAATTTTAGATAATCTGTAAACTCTTTTTAAATTGATTTTTTTTCTAAAGGCCTCAGCAACAAGAAGCATTTTATTTGGAATATGTTCTTTAAGTTTTTTTTCGATTTGTTTTTTATTTAGATTAAATATTTGATCTAAACCAGAAAAACCAGTTTCTAAAGACACCAATGCTTTTTGCACAGACTCCTTGAAGTTTCTTCCAATAGCCATTGCTTCTCCAACAGATTTCATTGAAGTACCTAAAGTTGCTGGCGAGGTAGAAAATTTTTCAAAAGTAAACCTTGGTATTTTAGTTACTACATAATCAATACTTGGTTCAAAAGAAGCAGGTGTTACTTTTGTAATCTCATTTTTAAGTTCGTCTAAAGTGTAGCCAACAGCAAGTTTGGCAGCAACTTTAGCGATTGGGAAACCAGTTGCTTTAGATGCAAGTGCTGATGATCTAGATACTCTTGGATTCATTTCAATAACAACCATCCGTCCATTTTTTGGATTGATAGCAAATTGAACATTGGATCCACCTGTCTCAACTCCAATTTTTCTTAAACATGCGATAGAGGCATTTCTCATAACTTGATATTCTTTATCAGTAAGAGTTAAAGCTGGAGCAACAGTTACAGAGTCTCCTGTGTGAATTCCCATTGGATCAATATTTTCTATTGAGCAAATGATGATACAGTTGTCTTTTTTATCTCTTACAACTTCCATCTCAAATTCTTTCCAACCCTCTAAACACTCTTCTACAAGAACCTGGCTAACTGGCGACTCGTGTAATCCATTTTTTATAATTTTAAGATATTCTTTTTTATTCTTTGCTATTCCACCACCTAGACCACCTAGGGTAAATGCAGGTCTTATGATTGCAGGCAAACCAATTTTATTAAGAACTTTAGAAGCTTGATTGATATTATTAACAATTTCAGATTTTGGTAAATCTAAACCAATATCAATCATATTTTTTCTAAATTTCTTTCGATCTTCAGCATTAGAAATTGCTTTAGAATTTGCACCAATAAGCTCTATTTTGTATTTTTTTAATATCCCTTTTTTCTCTGCCTCCATTGCAAGATTAAGAGCAGTTTGGCCTCCCATTGTTGGAAGAACTGCATCTGGTTTTTCTTTTATAAGAATTTTCTCTAGAACTTCTAATGTGATAGGCTCTATGTAAGTTTTATCTGCAACATCAGGATCAGTCATAATTGTTGCAGGGTTAGAATTAATTAAAACAACTTTATAACCTTCATCTTTTAAAGCTTTACAAGCTTGTGTTCCTGAATAATCAAACTCACATGCTTGGCCAATAATAATTGGACCAGCACCTACTACTAATATTTTTTTAAGATCTTTTCTTTTTGGCATTTTTTTTCATATTGTTAATAAATTCTTTAAATAAATAGACACTATCTTGTGGTCCAGGGTTAGACTCTGGGTGATATTGAACTGAAAATACTGGTTTATTTTTTAACTTAATACCCTCAATGCTATTATCAAATAATGATTTATGAGTGACTTCAATATTTTTCGGTAAAGTTTCTTTAACAACTTCAAAGCCATGGTTTTGACTAGTAATCTCTACATTGTCATGAATTAAATTTTTTACAGGATGATTTGCACCTCTATGACCTAACTTCATTTTTTTTGTTTTACCACCAAGTGCTAAAGCAAGAATCTGGTGACCCAAACAAATGCCAAATATTGGAATATTTTTTTTAATAAGGTTTTTAATTATATTTATTGCATACTTTCCTGTAGCAGCTGGATCTCCAGGACCGTTTGATAAAAATATTCCATTTGGTTTAAGACTTAAAATTTTTTCAGCAGATGTTTTGCAATGTACAACCGTCACTTTGCAATTAAAATCAGAAAAATATCTTAAAATATTTTTTTTGATTCCATAATCTATTGCAACAACATGAAATTGATTTTTTTTATTTTTTACAAATCCATCTTTCTTTTTCCAAGTTTTAAAACCTTTCCAAATATAATTTTTTGGAGTTGATACTTCTTTAGCAAGATCTAGATTTTTTAATCCACTCCATTTTAAAGTAGTATTTGTTAATTTGCTTAGATTGAATTTTTGTTTTTTTGAGAAAGCAATCGTTCCTTTTGGTGCTCCTTTGTCTCTAATAAAATTAGTTAAACTTCTAGTATCGAGACCAGTTAAACCAACAATTTTATTTTTCTTAAGCCATGCATCTAGATGCAAAAAAGCTCTATAGTTTGATGGATCAGTTATTTCTGAATTAAAAATTACTCCCTTAGTCCATATTTTATCAGACTCTACATCTTCTTTGTTAGTGCCTACATTCCCAATGTGGGGAAATGTAAAATTAATAATTTGCCCTGCATAAGAAGGATCTGAGACTATTTCCTGATAACCTGTTAAAGAAGTATTAAAGCACACTTCTCCAGTTGCCTCTCCTTCGTAGCCAATACCTATTCCTTTAAATACCTTCTTATTTTCAAGAACTAAAACGCCTGTATTAATTTGATGATTATTTTTTGAGTTTATTTTTTTTGAATTTTTGATCAATTACAACTCATGAGTTAAAGGTTAATACAATAATTGCTTTATTATCGCAACAGAGATGTATTATAAAATTGTAAAAAAACAATTTTTCTTTTGAACAATTTTTTCTTTGAAGTAGATTAAAAAAATTATGTCATTAAAGAACACTATAGAAAACGAATATAAAAATGCTCTAAAATCAAAAGATAAAAATAAAATATCAACCTACAGGTTAATTTTATCTTCTATTAAAGATTTAGACATTGCCAACCGTTCTGGTCCCAACAAAAAAGACACAGATGATGAGGATATAAAAAAGCTGCTTAAAAAAATGGTTAAACAAAGAGCCGAATCTATTGAGATTTATGAAAAAAATAACAGAACGGATTTATTAGAAGTTGAGCAGAATGAATATGAAATTTTAACTAGTTTCTTGCCTAAGCAAATGAGTGAAGAAGACACTAAAAAATTATGCGCTGAATTAATAGCCAAGTTGGGTGCTAGTTCTATTAAAGATATGGGCAAAATAATGGGTGAGTTAAAGAAATCTCATTCTGATGAAATTGATTTTTCTAAAGCTGGATCAATAATCAAGGAATTATTAAATACTTAATGAAATACCCCAAAGAGTATTTAGATGAAATTAAGACACGGTTGAAAGTATCAACGGTTGTTTCAAAAACAGTTTCATTAAAAAAAAGAGGTAAAGAATTTGTAGGACTATCTCCATTTAAAAACGAAAAAACACCTTCATTTACAGTTAATGATGAAAAAGAATTTTATCATTGTTTTGCTACCTCAGAACATGGAAATATTTTTGATTTTATTATGAAAACCCAAAATTTAAAATTTGGTGAAGCAGTTAAACATTTAGCTCAATTAGCAGGTATGCAACCATATTTGTTTTCAAAAAAAGATGAAGAAAGAGAAAAAAAGTGGAATGAATATAAATTAATCTTTAATGAATATGTTGATTTTTATCATAATGAATTAATTAAAAATGAACAATATTCAAATGCTAGAGAATATTTAAAAAATCGATCTTTAAGTAAAGAAGACGTAAAAAAATTCAAAATGGGATATGTGGAAAAAAATCCAAATATTTTTGAACAATTAAAAAATAAATATAGTGAACAAATCTTAGTTGAAACGGGATTATTTTATTTAGATGAAAAAAAGAAAATTTATGTCGAAAGATTTAGAGGAAGATTAATTTTTCCAATTAACAATATAACTGGTCAACCAATTGCTTTAGGTGGAAGAATAATAGAAAACCTAGATTATCTTGCTAAATATATTAACTCACCTGAAACTTTATTTTTTAAAAAAGGATCAAATTTATATAATCTAGATATAGCTAGAAAATTATCAAATAAATTAGATCACATTTATTTGGTTGAAGGTTATATGGATGTTGTTGGGTTAAGTAAAAATGGAATTGATAATGCTGTTGCAAATCTTGGTACTTCACTAACTGATAAACAAATTCAAATTCTTAACCAATTTTTTGATGACATCATCATTTGTTTTGATGGTGATGAAAGTGGTTATAAAGCAGCTTTAAGAGCAGCGGAAAATTCAATTAAAGAATTAAAACCTGAAAAACAAATTTCATTTTTATTTTTACCAAATAAAGAAGACCCTGACAGTTATGTGAATAAAAATGGAAAAGCTAATTTCATAGAATTTACCAAACAATCTAAATTGTCAATTCATCAATTTATTTTTAGTCACTACAAAAAACAAACTGAAAACAACCCTTCTTCTATGGCTATTTTCGAAAAAAGATTAAGAGATGTAGCAAATACTATTAAGGATGATTATATAAAAAAATATGTATTAGAATATTTTTTAGAGAAAATTGCAGAATTAACACCTCATTCAAATCAAAAAAATAAAAAAAATTACAAAAAACCAACTAAATCTTTAGATGCTACAAAGAAGTATTATAACGAAAGCCAATCTTTATCTGGAGTTGAGCTTAAAGAATTTTCCTTAATTTACTTGGTAATTAATAATTTGAATTTAATGCAATCAAATATTCATTTAATTGAAAATATTAAATTATTTACTGAATTTAATAAAAAAATCTTTAAAGAAATAATTGAAGTTTTAAAATCTAAAAATCAAATAGCTGTTCAGGACTTAAATTTGGATGGTCAGATAATTGAAAAAATAAACAAATTTGCACCGATAAAATATATTTTAAAAAATAATTCTGAAGATGAAAATAAAATTATTGAATTACTTGAAGATATTTCACGAGATTTAATGAATTATGATCTTGAGTTTAGAATTCAAGAATTAGAATCGAAGTTCTCAGTAGATATGAGCGAGAGCACATTTAATGAGCTAAAAGAGCTCAAAAAAAAGCAGAATCTTAATTAATCTGGACAAATTTGTAATGGATTTTTACAGATTTGACATTATATAAGACTTTCAACTTTATCGCTGTGGAAAGAATTATTACAAAATCATTTGCTAGATTAATGGGTCGTGGAACCCATAGAGGCTTTATAACTTACGAAGAATTAAGCAAATCTTTAGGTAAAAGAAATTTATCAGACGAAAATCTTGCTCAAGCTTTTATCCATATCTTAGATGAAAATATTTCATTAGTTGAAAAAAAATCAGATTTTAAAGTACTAAGAAAAAAAGAAAATTCAAATAAGGAAGAAGGCAAAACAATCGAGAAAAGTGACGACCCTATCAGAATGTATCTTCGAGAAATGGGAGGTGTTGAGTTACTTTCAAGAGAAGGTGAAATTGCAATTGCAAAAAGAATAGAGGCTGGAAAAGATGTAATGTTAATTGCATTATCACAAAGTCCGATAACAGCACAACAATTTTTTGAGTGGAATGAAAAACTTCAAAAAGATGAAATATTAGTTAGAGAAATTATAGATATCGATACAAACTATATGGAAGATGAGTCAACAGGACCAAGCGCTAAACAAAAAAATGCTGGTGAAACAGATAAAGAAGACGGTTCTTCAGATGAAGATGACGATTTCAATCCTACTCTTGCAGCAATGGAGACAGAAATTAAACCTAAAGTACTAAAAACAGTAAATACATTAACTAAAGAATATACAAAACTAATTAAGTATCAGAAAGAAAAGTTAGATTGTGTTTTAAACTCTCAAAACTTTACACCTGCAAAGGAAAAAGGCTACGAAAAAATTGTAAATGATATTTTAGAAAATATTAAATCACTTCAGCTTTCTCCGTCTGTTTTAGAAGAACTCGTTCAAAAACATTATGTTGAGAATAAAAAAATTATTTCTTTAGAAGGAAATCTTTTAAGACTTGCAATGGATCAAAAAATACCAAGAAATGAATTTATTAAATTTTATGTTGGCAATGAAATAAATCCAAATCTTAAAAAATTTTTAGATACAAATTTAGTTTGGAAGCAATTTTTTGCAAAAAATAAAGACGAATTTAAAAATATCAGAGAAAGACTTATTGAAATTAGTCACAAACTTGGAATTTCAGTGACCGATTTTAAAAAATTAGTAAGTAGAATTCAAAAAGGTGAAAAAGAATCTAGAATAGCAAAAAAAGAAATGGTTGAAGCTAATCTTAGATTGGTAATTTCAATAGCAAAAAAATATACAAATAGAGGATTACAATTTTTAGATTTGATTCAAGAGGGTAATATTGGATTAATGAAAGCAGTTGATAAATTTGAGTATAGAAGAGGGTATAAATTTTCTACATATGCAACTTGGTGGATCAGACAAGCAATTACTAGATCAATTGCAGACCAAGCAAGAACAATCCGTATACCTGTTCATATGATTGAAACTATAAATAAAATTGTAAGAACTCAGAGATTAATACTTAGTGAGTTTGGAAGAGAAGCAACTCCAGAAGAGTTGGCACAAAAATTAAGAATGCCGTTAGACAAAGTTAGAAAAGTATTAAAAATTTCTAAAGAACCAGTTTCTCTTGAGAAACCAGTTGGTGACGAAGAAGATAGTAGTTTAGGAGACTTTATCGAAGATACAAAAGCTTTAGCTCCATTAGAGCAAGCAATTAAATCTAACCTTGGAGAGGCAACTACAAAAATTTTATCTACCTTAACTCCAAGAGAGGAAAGAGTATTAAGAATGAGATTTGGTGTAGGTATGAATACCGATCATACTTTAGAGGAAGTAGGTTTGCAGTTTTCTGTAACAAGAGAAAGAATTAGGCAGATCGAGGCAAAGGCTCTTAGAAAATTAAAGCACCCAAGTAGATCTAAACAACTAAAAAGTTTCTTAGAAAGTTAGATTGGGCCGTTAGCTCAATAGTAGAGTACTGCATTGACATTGCAGGGGTAGTTGGAGCGTAACCAACACGGCCCACCATTATTGAGTTATCTTTAATTGATAACTTGATAAAAATGATATAACTAACAAATGTTTTGGGCCTGTAGCTCAGTTGGTTAGAGCAGTACACTCATAATGTATTGGTCCCAGGTTCGAGTCCTGGCGGGCCCACCAAATTTATTTTTTTGATATTCCAGCAAGTTTTTGCAAAAGATATATTTCTTTTTCAGTTAAGCCCTTTTTATTTAATTCAGCAATAATTTCTTTTTTAAGATTTTTTGAAGCTAAAAATGAAATAATTCCAATTGAAGATGTAAGTAATGTAATCAAGAAATTTGAAAAAGTGATGAATATTGAAAAAAAAGAGACTGTAAACCAAAAGAATATTAGACCTATAACAATAATTTTTTGACTTTTTAAATCTTTTATTTTTAAAAAAAAAAGAAACATGGAAGTTATAAGCATTAAAATTCCTGAAATTATAAACCACAAAATAATTGAAATATTAGAGGTGCTACCACCTACAAAAGTATCTTCTAATGCTTCATTAACAAAGTATAAAATTATACCTTTATACAAAGCATAAATTAAAAAAGCCGAAGAGGTTAACGCTGAAATTAATAATATTGATTTGGTTGTAATTTTCAAACCAATTAACTATTTGAAAACTCTTTTAGTTTTAAAATTAATGCATTGATATCACCATCCGCACTCAGGATAATAGAGTTGAATTCTTCTTTTTGGGTTCTAGCCAAACTCAGACCTTCAATAATTAGATCTCTAATTAAAGGTTGATCTTTGTTTTTAGTGTACACTCTCCAATCTATTTTAACAGCAGGTCTTTTATCTGTAGCAGCGAGTGTACTTGAAACTATTGTATAGTTTTCATTAATTTTATTTTTTGAATCAACATTTATTATTGGATTAGAATATTCAGCCAATCTACTTGAAAAACTTTGTAAAAAATATTCTCTAAATGCTATTTCATACTCAATTTTTTGATCATCAGATGCGTTTTTTCTGTGTGACCCTAATGAATAAAAACCTATACCTCTAATATCAACAGTCTCTAATGCAATTTTTTTTAATTCATCCATTCTTTCTTCTTTTGTTAGGCCACCACCAAGAGTTTCAGCAGCTCTATTTACCGTCGACTGCACAAAAACATCTGCCTCCATAGATAAAGAGTTTGTAATATTAAAGTTTAATAACAATAATAAGATAATTATTTTCTTCATATTTTTAGATTAGTTATTTATTTGTTTCAATTTCTTCCCAGTCATCATCATCTTCATATATGACTTCTACGTTTCCTCGTTGAACGTTGTTAATTTTATTTTCCCTATCCTGTAAGTATAAACTTCTGACAGATGCATAAAAATCTATAGAATTTTTTTCAAGGTTTTCAAAAGATTCAATATTGTTTGCTCTAAATTCAATTCCAGTGATTGCTTTTGAAGCAATATAAGCTCCCTCACTTAAAAACTCATTGTTTCCATGTACTGAGGCATTGTACCAAGGATCTCCACCCATTATATTTGCAAAAGATCCTGTCGTGTCTCTAACAGTAGAGGGACCCAGAACTGGAAGCACTAAATAACAACCTGGGCCGAAGCCCCATTTACCAAGAGTTTGCCCATAATCCTCTTTTTCATATTTAGGAAAACCCATCTTGTTTGCTACATCGATGGTTCCTAATAATCCAACAGTTGTATTAACTGCTAATCGAGCGGTATTTATAATCGCAGTTTTAATATCACCTTGCAAAACATTATTCGGTATAGTTACTAAGTTAGATAAATTTTTTACAGCGTTGCTAGTTCCTTTTTGAACTTTATCTGGCAATTTTCTATACCCTTTGGCTATCGGTTTAATTACTGCCTTATCAAGACCTTGGTTAAATGAAAATGTTGCTCTATTAAGCTTCTCAAAACAATCTTTTGTATCTTGAGTTTCAGATTTATTGTTATTTAAAGTTAGCTCACCATCAGAACCTGCATTAGCATTAAATGCAATTAAGAATAGAGAAAATAGTATGATGTTCAGTTTTTTTAACATGCGAATTTATATTATATAAAATTTAATATTAAAGTAGAATTAAATTTCAAAAGTGACGATAAATTGTTAATAAATAGCCTAAATTTGTACCCAAATTGAGTATGAAAATAATACTAAATTATTCTCCAAATTTTGATCCTAAAAGAAGAAAAATAAGTGAGATAAAATTCATAGTTTTTCACTACACTGGAATGAAATCTGAAAAAAAAGCAATAGACAAATTATTAGATCAAAACTCTAAAGTTAGTTGTCATTATTTAATTAAAAATAATGGAGATATTATAAAAATGGTACCTGAAAATTATCAGGCTTGGCATGCAGGAATCTCTAGTTGGAAAAAATATAAATCTTTAAACAAAAATTCTATTGGAATAGAAATAACCAATCCTGGTCATGAATTTAAATACAAAGAATTTTCAAAAAAACAAATTTCCTCATTAATAAAGCTGACAAAGTATTTAGTTAAAAAGTATAAAATTAATTCAAAATCAATATTAGGTCATTCAGATATAGCACCTGAGAGAAAGACGGACCCTGGTGAGAAATTTCCATGGGAATTTTTATCAAAAAATAAAATTGGAATTTGGCATGATTTGAAACAAAACAACATAAAAAAAGAAAGAGGATTAAATATTTCAAATCCATTGAAATCAAAATTTACAAACAATCTTTTCAAAATTGGTTATCCCAGAAGTTTAAAAATAAATGAAAATAAATATAATAAAATTATCACATTTGCATTTCAGAGGAGATTTAGACAAGAACTAGTAAATGGCAAAATTGATAAAGAATGTTTATTAATAAGCGAAAACTTAATAAAAAAGCTTAATTAATTTATCTTGTAATTTTAAAGTTTAATAATAAGTTTATGAGGCCAGATAAATGACTTATCGCTTTAAATTTTTTTAAAGAGGAAAGTCCGGGCTCTACAAGGACACAGTGCCAGGTAATGCCTGGCGGGGGAAACCCTAGGGAGAGTGCCACAGAAAATAAACCGCCATAACATGGCAAGGGTGAAAAGGTGTGGTAAGAGCACACCGGTTCTATTGGTAACAATGAACGCTGGAAAACCCCACTGGGAGCAAGACTAAGTAGAGATGACATTGTTGCAAAACTAAAAGCCGTCCTTGGCTAGTCATCAGGGTTAGTTGCTTGAGCTTAAGAGTGATCTTAAGCCTAGACAAATGATAGGTTTAAATGACAGAACCCGGCTTATAGTTTATCTGGCACTTCACAGTTTAAAAAACGAAAAAATAAAATATCAATAGAATTATCTTTATAGCTATAGGCATAAATGTAAATTGAGCTTGAATAAGCATCCTTATTATCTCAGCAAACAAATAAATGATAGGGCTCGTCAATTTCAAACCATTATTTTAAATTTTTCCTGAAAAAATGACTTTAATTGAGCACAGAATCAATATTTGACTATCATTTTAAATACCCATATATTCCCATATATTCCCATTTATGGAATTTATAAAATTAAAAATATATGTTTTTATCTACTTACGAGAACAAATTAGACAAAAAGGGGAGAGTATCTGTGCCTGCTAGCTTCAGATCTCACTTGTCCAATTTAGGTTATAATGGAGTAATTTGCTATCCATCTTTCAACAATTCCTCTATAGAAGCATGTTCTCAAGACAGAATTGAAAAAATTTCCTCTGCGATAGACTCTTTAAATCCTTTTGAGGAAAAAAGAGATTATTTTGCAACATCAATATTAGCCGAAAGCACTAATTTACAGTTTGATAGTGAAGGTAGAATTTCTCTTTCATCAAAATTATTAAAACATGCAAAAATAAAAAATAGCATGTTGTTTGTTGGTCAAGGTCAAACCTTTCAAATTTGGGAACCAACAGCTTTTGAAAAATTTAAGACATCAGCAAGAAAAAAAGCAAATTTAAATCGAGCAAGTCTTAAATGGGAAAAACATTTAAACAACAACGAGGGGAAATAAGATGACAATTAACTTTAAAGCACCAGAGATAAAAGAACTTCAGCCACGACTTTTAGTTTTAGGAGTAGGTGGAGCTGGAGGAAACGCAATAAATGAAATGATTGATAATAAACTTCAGGGAGTAGAGTTTATTGCTGTAAATACAGATGCTCAAGATTTAAAGTTAAGTAAAGCAAAAACTAGAATTCAAATTGGTTTAAATTTAACTAAGGGTTTAGGTGCAGGTGCAAAATTAGATATAGGACAAGCGGCTGCTGATGAATCTCTAAATGAAATTGTAAATACACTTCAAGGTGCAAATATGGTTTTTATTGCAGCTGGTATGGGTGGTGGAACGGGCACTGGTGCTGCTCATGTCATCGCTAGAGCTGCTAAAGAATTAAATATATTAACTGTAGGTGTTGTGACTCTTCCATTTTTATATGAAGGCCCCTCTAGAATGCGAAGAGCACAACAAGGATTGGAAGAATTAAGAAAACATGTGGATACTATTATAGTAATTCCAAACCAAAACCTATTTAAAATTGCAAATGAACAAACAACTTTTGAAGAGTCTTTTAATCTTTCAAATAATGTTTTGATGCATGGAGTTCAGAGTATTACAGATTTAATGGTAAGACCTGGATTAATTAATTTAGATTTTGCAGATGTTGAAACTGTAATGGCTTCAATGGGCAAAGCAATGATGGGAACCGGAGAAGCTGAAGGTGAGGGTAGGGCACTTAAAGCTGCAGAGATGGCGATTAGCAACCCATTAATTGACGATTACACTTTGAAGGGTGCTAAAGGGTTACTAGTAAATATTACTGGTGGTAAAGACTTAAAACTTTTTGAAGTTGACGAAGCAGTTAACAAAGTAAGAGCAGAGGTTGATCCAGAAGCTGAGTTAATTATTGGAGCAATAACTGATGCTGACTTAGACGGAAAAATGAGAGTTTCAATTGTTGCAACTTCATTAGATGGACAACAACCTGAATCTAAATCAGTGGTAAATATGGTGCATAGAATACAAAATCGTAATCCAGGTTATTCTGATTTTTCAAATATGGGGTCTCCAGCATTTAATTTTTCAAACACATCAAGCCCAATTACTCATGGTGCTAACGCTCTTAAGGTTGAGAATGAGATAGTTCAAGAACAAGTAAGTATTGAAAACAATATGATGAACGAAAACTTCGCTTCAGAAAACAGTGCAATAACAGAAAACATTGTCGAAGACAGCACTGTAAATGAAATGGAAAAATCATTTACTCAAGAAGCAGTAGAAACATTTGAAGAAAAAAATCATGATGAAAATGTTCAAGAAGAACCATCAAATGATCTCAAGGAGTTTGGCGTAGATTCAGATTCACCAGATTTATTTAGTTCAGAAAGTGAAAACTCTTCGCCATCAGATTTGTTGAATTCTGAAGATCAAGAAGATGAAGATGATCTTGAAATTCCTGCTTTCCTAAGAAGACAAAAAAATTAATGGTCTTCAAAGAAATAAATGGAAGCCACCATAGTACCGGATGTACAAAAACATTATCCAGTACTGCTAGAAGAAATTATTAGCGTTATCACCCCTCAACATGGTGGCACATTTATAGACTGTACATTTGGTCAAGGTGGATATTCAAAAAAAATATTAGAGTTTGAAAACACAAACGTTATAGGACTTGATAGGGATATTGAAAGTCAAAAAGTTGCAAATTCAATTTTAGAAAATTTTGAAGATAGATTCATTTTCAAAAATTTAAAATTTAGTCAATTAACAAATTTAAAAATTAAAAATGAAAATATCAAAGGCGTTATTTTTGATCTAGGATATTCATTAACACAAATGAAAGATCCAAAAAAAGGATTATCATTCAACTCAATGACAGATTTAAATATGCAATTGGGTTTAAATAAGTATTCAGCTGCTGATGCTATAAATAAACTTGATGCAAAAGAGTTGGAAAAAATTTTTAAATACTTTGGAGATGAAAAAGATGCAAAATATATTTCTAAAAATATTGTAAAAGAAAGATTAAATAAGAAAATTGATACACAGGGTTTAATTAAAATTGTTGATAAATCAAAAATAAGAAAAAATTTTAAAGTACATAATTCAACTAAAGTTTTTCAAGCACTTAGAATTTTTGTAAATAAAGAAATTAGTGAATTAATTTATGGACTGATAAATGCTACAAAAGTACTAAAAAAGGGAGGTGTTTTAGCAGTTGTTACGTTTCACTCTTTGGAAGATAAAATTGTAAAATATTTTTTAAAAAGCCTTTCTCAAAATAAAAGTATTTCAAGATACACACCTCAAACTGAACAAAAAGAAACTCTTTTTAATTTAAGTCAAAAAAAACCAATTGTTCCATCTGATCTTGAGATAAAAGAAAATCCACCTTCTAGATCTGCAAAATTAAGATATGCAATTAAGAAAAGTGATTTCTTTAATTTTGACACAGATATAGAGGAAAAATTTAAATATTTCTTAGAAATTGAAAAGTTTGGAGATAAACTTTGAAAAAATTATTACTCGCATTAACAATTATAATTTTAGTTTTAACTACAGCAATTATCAAAAATACTACAAAAAAAATAGAAGATAAAATATTTGCTTACAAAGAAAGCGCAAGACTTTTAAAGTCAGAATTAGAAAATATTCAGTTGGAATATGATTATCTAAGTTCTGCTGAAAAATTATTGGAATATCAATCTTTATATTTTGAAGATCAATTAGTTCAAAAAAAAATAGAAGATATTAAAATTTATAATATTTCAGAAAATATAAATAAATTAGAGGATTATAAAATAACTAAGGAAAAATGAGCAATTTCAAAGAAAGATTAACAATTGAAGATCACAAAACTGATTTTGTTTATAAAAAAAACAATACTGGATTAAATATTCAATTCAATCGAGTTGCATTTATATTTTTTGTCTTTTTTATTATTTATTCAATATACATAATACATTTAATTCATTTAGGCTCTCGAGAGGCAAAAATTGAAAATACAAGCATTACACTTCCTTTAAGTAATGATCTTTATAGAGCAGATATTTTAGATATTAATGGAAATTATTTAGCAAAAACGGTTAAATCAATCGATATTGGTCTTAAAACTTCAGACATAATTAGTAAAGAAAAATTACTGTTAAGTCTAAAGATTATTTTCCCAGACAAAGATTTTAATGAAATTGAAAAAAAAATAGAAAACAAAAAGTTTTTTTATTTAGAGAAAAAAATTTCAGAAGAAAAATATGAGCAAATTATGAAGTTGGGAGATAAATCTCTTATCCCTGAAGAAAAAGTGCTTAGAATGTATCCACAGAAAAATCTTTTTAGTCATATTTTAGGACAAATAGATAATGACAATAATGGTATTTCAGGATTAGAAAAGTCGTTAAATGAAAATCTTACATCATCTAGAGACCCTATTAAATTAACTGTTGATAAAGATATTCAATTTTTAATTAGAAAAGAATTATTAAAATATCAGGAAATTTTTAAAAGCAAGGGAAGTGCAGCAATTTTAATGGATGTTAATAATGGCAACATACTCTCTTTAGTTTCATTACCTGATTTTAATCCAAATGAGAGAAAAAATATATCGGATGTCAATTATATTAATAGAGTAACAAAAGGAACTTATGAACTTGGTTCGGTCTTTAAAGTTTTTACTTTTGCAAGCGCTTTAAATGAAAAATTAATTGAACCAGATACTAAATTTTTAGATTTACCAAAATCAATTAAGTGTGACAGATACAGAATTGGAGAATATGATAATGAAATTCCTTCAGATTTAACTGCTGAGCAAATCTTAGTTAGATCTGGAAACATAGGATCTGTAAGAATTGCACAAATGGTTGGTCCAGAAAAATTCAAATCTTTTTTGAAAAATATTGGAATATTAACTCAGATTAATTTTGACATTGAAGAAGTGGCACCTCAAATTGATTATGATTTTGGAAAATGTAGATTAGCAACAGCCTCTTTTGGTCATGGAGTGACCACAACCATTCTTCAACTAGCAAAAGGATATGCTATTCTAGCTAATGGTGGCTACGATGTAAATCCAACATTGGTTTTTAAAGAAAATAATAAAAAAAATAACAACAAAAGAATAATTAATAAAGGAATTTCAGAACAAGTTGTTAATGCTTTAAGAAAAATTGTTAACACAGAGGAAGGCACTGCTAGATTTGCAGATGTTAAAAATTATGAAATTGGAGGCAAAACAGGCACAGCAGACCAACCAGAAGGAGGAAAATATTCAGAGGCAAAAATAAATACTTTTAGTTCGGTATTTCCAACTTCAAATCCACAATTTGTATTTGTTGTAATGCTAGATACACCCAAAAAATCAAAAGATTACTATTATAAGTATAGGCATAGAAAAGGTGGATGGAAGGGAACACTTTATAATACAGCTGGGTGGACATCAGTAGAGGTAGCAGGCAAAGTAATTGATAAAATTGGGCCTATTTTAGCCACAAAATATATACAGGTTGACTAATAATGTTACTTGGAAATTATTTTGATGGTATCCACAAAAATTATAAAAAATTATTTTTTTCAGGTATCTCTTTTAATACTAGATCGTTAAAAAAAAATAATATTTTCTTTGCAATTAAGGGAAACAGTACAGATGGAAATAAATTTATTTCTAAAGCTATAGAAAAAGGCTCTAAAATAATTGTAACAGAACAAAAAATAAAAAATTTTCGTAATGGAATTTTGATTATAAGAACAAAAAATATAAGAAAATTATTAGCAGAAGTCGCATTTAAAATTTACAATAAAATCCCAAAAAATTTAGTAGCCGTTACTGGAACTAATGGAAAATCTTCAGTTGCTGAATTTTATCTTCAAATAATGAAATTAAATAAAAAAAAAGTTGCTTCAATTGGCACACTAGGGGTTAAATCAAAGAATATTAATTTAAATTTATTTAATACAACTACTGATCCAATTAAATTAGGACAGATCTTACAAAAATTAAAAAAAGAAAAAGTTGAACATGTTATCATGGAAGCTTCCAGCCATGGATTAAAACAAAATAGATTAGATGGGTTAAAGTTTAAATCAGGAATTTTTACAAATTTATCACAAGATCATCTTGATTATCATAAAAATTTAAAAAATTATTTAAAAGCAAAACTTTATTTGTTTAAGAATCTAATAGAAAAAAAGGGAAATATAATTACAGATAAAAATATACCTCAATATAAAACAATCAAGAAAATCTCTTTAAAGAAAAAATTAAAATTATCAGCAATAAATGAAAAGAAAAATAATTTTGAAATATTATCTCATAGATATGATAATGAAAATCAAAGAATCAAATTTAAACATAAAAATTTAATTAAGGAAATTAATTTAAATTTAATAGGTAAAATTCAAATAAAGAATATTTTGATGGCTGCAATGGCAGCAAAAAAAAGTAATTTAAATTTTGAAAATATTTTAGAAGTCTTACCAAAATTAAAACCAGTTGAAGGTAGGTTAGAAAAAATTGGTAAAATTAAAAATAATTCAGTTGTTATTCTTGATTATGCACATACGCCTGATGCTTTAAAAGTTTGTCTCTTAAATATTAAGGAGCAATTTCCCGATAAAAAGTTAAACCTTTTATTTGGCTGTGGGGGTAATAGAGACCAAAACAAAAGAATGAAAATGGGTAAAATAGCAAGTATTTATTCAGATAATATCTATCTGACTGATGATAACCCTCGTTATGAAAACCCAGTAAATATAAGAAAAGATATTAAAAAGGGCATCAATGCTAAGAAAATTATAGAAATTTCTAATAGAGCAATGGCAATATCTAAGGCTATTAAAAATTTAAAAAGTGGGGATATTTTATTAGTTGCAGGAAAAGGGCACGAAAACACACAGGAAATTGGCAAAAAGAAAATCAAATTTTCCGATAGAATAAAAATTCTAAAAGAAATCGATAAAAAAAACAAAAATTTATCCAATCAATTAAAAATAAATATAATAAAAGAACTTTCTAACACTCAAAAATTACCAAAGTCTATTTCTATAAATAACGTGAGTATTAATTCTAATGAAGTAAGAAAAAATGATGTTTTTTTTGCTATTAAAGGAAAAGTAAATGATGGAAATAAATTTGTTTCACAATCATTTAAGAAAAAAGCATCATTAGCAATTGTAAATAAGATTCAAAATAATCTTAATATTAAACGGCAGATAAAAGTTAAAAACACCTTAAAATTTTTAACAAATGTTTCAAACGTATACAGAAAAAATATAAGCACTAATATTATAGCTATAACAGGTAGTTGTGGGAAGACTACACTCAAAGAATTATTAGGAAGTGTTTTGGGAAAAATTTCAATTACAAGTATATCACCGAAGTCTTATAACAATAAATTTGGGGTTCCTTTAAGTCTTCTTAATATTAAAGAAAATGATCAATATGGAGTTTTAGAAGTAGGAATGGATAAAAAGGGTGAAATTGATTATCTAACAAAAATAATTCAGCCAAATATTGGAGTTATTACAAATATAAATTATGCCCATGCAAAAAATTTTAAAAATATAAAACAAATTGCTTTAGCAAAATCAGAGATTATAAATAATATCAAATCAAATGGTTCTATCATCTTAAATGCAGATGATAAATTTTTTAAGCTTCATGAAGAAATTGCCAAAAAGAGAAATCTTAAATTAATTTCATTTGGTATTAAAAGTAATAGAGCAGATGTTAAGTTAATAGATATTATATCGTTTAGAAAAAATTTTAAAATTAAAATTAGAATTATGAATAAAATTAAATATTTTATAATCTCTAACGACTATCAAAACAATATTTATAATATTTTATCTGCATTAGCTGTTATTAGTGTGAATTTAAATATATTTAATTTAAATAAAAACATTTTTTTAAATTTTAAAATTCCTAATGGAAGAGGGGACCATTCAACAATAAAAATATATAATAAAAAAATAAATTTAATTGATCAAAGTTATAACTCAAACCCACTATCATTAAGTTCTGCTATTAAAAATTTTGATAAAATAAAGTCAAATAGGTCTAAAAAATATTTGCTGCTTGGCGACATGTTGGAGCTTGGTAGTTATTCTAAAAAACTTCATGAATCTATTGCTCCATTAATAAATCAAACCAAAATTGATAAGGTTTTTGTAAATGGAAAAATGGCTTCTTTGATATATAAAAAAATATCTAATAGTAAAAAAGGTAAAATATTACGTAACAAATCTGAGATAGATGATTTGATTAGAAATGACATTAAAAACAATGATTATTTAATGATTAAAGCCTCACTTGCGACAGGTTTCAATAAGATAGTTAATGAAATAAAAGGTTTAAATTAAATGCTATACCAGTTTCTATTAAATTTTGTTGATAATTTTGGCTTTTTAAACGTCTTTAAATATTTAACTTTTAGAACAGGTTTATCTTTTTTTACTTCATTAGTAATAGTTTTGTTTATTGGAGGTCCTTTTATAAAATTTTTTTCAAATCAAAAAATTTTTAATCCAATTAGAGATGATGGACCTGAAGATCACATAGTAAAAAAAATTGGAACTCCAACAATGGGTGGAATTATTATTTTACTTGGACTAATTATTTCAGTTATTTTATGGGCAGATTTATCAAATAATAATATTTTATTTTGTTTATACATTGCTCTTTCATTTGGATTACTTGGTGCATTTGATGATTATAAAAAAATTAAGCAAAGTAATTCCTCTGGAATTTCATCAAAGTTTAAAATAACTGTACAAATTATTTTAGCTTTACTAGGTGTAGGTCTGTTTGTTTATTTGAATGATTATCAAGATTTAAATAATTTATATTTTCCTTTTTTTAAAAATTTAATAATTAATCTTGGATGGTTTTTTATTCCTTTTGCTGTATTTGTAATAATAGGTTCCTCTAATGCTGTAAATCTAACAGATGGTCTAGATGGTTTGGCAACAGTACCAGTAATATTGGTAGCAGCTTGTTTTGCATTTATAAGCTATGTAACTGGAAATATTGTTTTTTCAAATTATTTACAAATCCCTTATATTGAAGGAACAGGTGAAGTTGCAATTTTTTGTGGTGCGATTATTGGGGCTTGCTTGGGTTTTTTATGGTTTAATGCTCCTCCAGCTAAAATTTTTATGGGAGACACAGGCTCTTTATCTTTAGGTGGTTCACTAGGAGCTGTAGGTATAATAACAAAACACGAGATTGTTCTAGCAATAACGGGAGGTCTTTTCGTTTTAGAAGCAGTCTCTGTGATGGTTCAGGTAATTTCATTTAAACTTACAGGAAAAAGAATTTTTAGAATGGCTCCCATACATCATCATTTTGAGAAAAAAGGTTGGCCAGAGTCCACTGTAGTTATTAGATTTTGGATTATCTCAATAATTTTAGCAATGATAGGACTTGCTACGTTAAAATTAAGATAATGAAAAATAAAAAAAATATTTTTTTAAGAAAAAAAATATTAATATATGGACTAGGCAAAAGTGGAATATCTTCATATAAATTTTTAAAAAAAAAGGCAGATGTTTATCTTTTTGATGATAATCCAAAAATAAATAAAAAAATATTAAGTTTAAGTGAATTTTCAAAAATAAGTTTTGATGTAATAATTATTAGTCCAGGAATAGATATTTCAAAATGTAAATTATCGACATTCTTGAAAAAAAATTCACGAAAAATTTATACAGATCTTGATGTTTTGTACTCTTTTTATGATAATTTGAGCATAACAATCACAGGTACTAATGGAAAATCAACTACAGCAAAAATACTTCAAAATGCTTTGGTTGATCAAAAAAAAGATGCTCGATTAATTGGGAATATAGGAAACCCAGCACTTGCAGAGAAAAAAATAACAAAAAAAACGATTTTTGTGATCGAAGCCTCCTCGTATCAGCTAGATTATTCAAAGATTTTCAGTTCAAAATATAGCTTAATTTTAAACATTTCAGCAGATCATATTGAGAGACACAAGAACCTGAAAAATTATGTCAATGCAAAATTTAAATTAATCGAGTCACAAGTTAAGGGAAATTTTGCGTACGTTAAAAAAAATGATTCATTAATTTCAAAAAAAATTAAAAAAAATAAATTTAAGTCAAAAATTTATAAAGTTGATATCTCAAATTTGAAAAATATAATTGATAAGATTAGTAATAAATACTTTGCTTCTGACGGCAATAGAGAAAATCTTTCATTTATTTTTGAAATTGCACCTAAATTGAAACTTTCAAAAAATAGATTAATCCAAACAATAAATAATTTTAAAGGTCTTAATTATAGACAACAAATTATTTTTGATAAAAAAAATTTAACAATAATTAACGATTCTAAATCAACAAGCTTCGCTTCTTCAGAAAATATATTAAATAATTTGAATGATGTTTATTGGATTTTGGGAGGAATACCAAAAAAAAATGATAAGTTCAAATTATCTAAAATAAAATGTAAAAATATAAAAGCGTTCATTTTTGGTTCATATCGAAATAAGTTTCATAAAGTTTTGAGAAATAAATTAAAGGTAAAAAAATATAAAACTTTAAATGAAACCTTACGTTCAATTTTACTAGAGATAAAAGATCAAGAAATTAAAAAAAATATAATTTTTTTTAGTCCTGCTGGTGCATCATTTGATAGTTTTAAAAATTTTGAAGATAGAGGAGATTACTTTAATAAAATAGTTAAAAAAATGATATATGCAAAGTAATAGCATAATTTATAAATTTTATTACCAGTGGTGGAAAAATATAGACAAACCTATATTATTTTTAGTTAGCTTTTTATTCACTATTGGACTTTTTTTCTCTTTAGTGTCAACATCACTCATAGCTTCAGACAAATTAGATACCAACAATTATTTCTTTTTTTTTAAACATTTAATCTATGTAATTATCGGAGTAATTTTAATTTTTATTTTTTCATCTTTAAATCAAGATAAATTGTATAAATTTTCAATAATTCTCTTTTTTATTTCATTACTTTCTTTGTTTTTAGTACCTATAATTGGCATAGAAGTTAAGGGGTCAAGGAGATGGATCGATTTATTTTTTTTACCAAGATTTCAACCCATAGAAATAGTTAAACCTTTTTTGATTGTAATTTTTGCAATTATTTTATGTAAAAATGAAACCAATATTTTATTCAAATATTTAGCATCAACAATTTTAATGACTTTAGTTTCTTTGCTACTGATCATTCAGCCAGATATTGGCCAAACATTATTAGTAGTATTTTTATGGGCTGTTTTGATATTTTGCTCAGGTATTAATTTATATTTTTTGCTCGCAATCTCTTCTACTGGATTAATTTTGTTATCTTATATGATTATTTACATACCAAAATTTAGTTATATTAAAGCTAGAATTTTTTCATTTTTTGATAAAGAAACAGGCACTCATAATTTTCAATCAGATAAAGCAATAGAGTCAATAACAAGCGGTGGTTTTTTTGGAAAAGGGATTGGAGAAGGAACACTTAAAAATAGAGTACCAGAAGCGCATACTGATTATATTATTTCAGTAATTTCTGAAGAGTTTGGTGTGATTGCCATAATTTTAATCTTAATTTTGTTTTTAGTCTTAATTTATATGGTTTTTAGAAAAATAAGTTTTGAAACTGAGGAGCAAAATAAACTTATTCTAATCGGATCAGTAAGTTTAATTCTTATGCAGGCCACAATTCATATTGGAGTTAATATAAGATTATTTCCAACAACTGGAATGACATTACCTTTTTTGAGTTATGGTGGCTCTTCAATTGTAAGTACCTCAATATTGACAGGTATAATTTTAAATTTAACAAAAAGAAAAATATAATAGGTGAGAGAAAAAGTATTAATTTCCACTGGAGGTTCAGGAGGACATGTCATTCCTGCAATTACAATTCATGACCATTTAAAAGAAAAATATGATACAATAATCTCAACAGATTCTAGAGGATTAAAATATTTAGAAAAAAATAATTATAGATCTATTTTAATTGATACACCAAAGTTTAATAGCTTAATACTTTTTCCTTTTTCATTATTTAAAGTCTTAATATTAACAATTAATTCTCTAAAAATATTAAAAAAAGAAAAAATTTCTTACTTAATTTCAACGGGTGGGTACATGTCTTTACCTTTATGTTTAGCTGCAAAAATTCTAAATATTAAAATTTTTTTAATTGAACCAAATATGGTTTTAGGAAGAGCGAATAAATTTTTTTTAAATTTTTCTAAAAAATTAATTTGTTATTCAATAAACTTAAAAAATTATCCAAAAAAATTTGAAAATCAGAAAACAATTTCAAAGCCTTTTATAAGAAAAAAATATTATGAGGCAAATTTACATAAAAAAGATGTAAATTTATTTACCATTATGATTATTGGAGGTAGTCAAGGAGCTAAAATTTTTGATACACTTATTAATGAATCAATTTTGAGTGTCTCAAATTCTTACTTAATTAATGTAATTCATCAAACTAGTGAAAAAAACATAAACTATTTAAAAAATTTTTATAAAATTAATAATATAGAAAGCAATGTTTTTAGTTTTGATCAAAATTTAAATGAACTTATGAAACAGTCTGATTTATGTATATCAAGGTCAGGCGCTTCAAGCTTGGCTGAAATGTCATTAATGAATGTTCCTTTTATCGCCATACCACTTCCTAGTTCTAAGGATAATCATCAATATGAAAATGCTAAATATTATTATGATAAAGATTGTTGCTGGATAATTGATCAAAAAAAATTTGATAAAAAGAAATTTGAAGAATTATTGATAAAAATATTAAAGAAAGACGAAGATTATGTCGCAAAAAAAGAAAATCTAAAAAAATTAAATTATCAAAATACTTGGAATAATGTTAATCAAAATTTATTGGGAATTTTAAATGAAAATTGAATTAGCTAAATCAGAAGTTATTCATTTTGTTGGTATAGGTGGGATAGGGATGAGTGGCCTTTCAATGATAATGAAGAGAAAAGGTTTTAAAGTTCAAGGAAGTGATATTTCAAATAATAAAAATATTAATAGGATTAGAAATGAAAAAATCAAAGTTTACCTTGGACATAAAAAACAGAATATAAGTAAGGCTACAATTTTGGTTGTTTCTTCAGCAATTAAACAAAATAACCCAGAATTAATTGAAGCAAAATCAAAAGGTCTACCAATATACAAAAGAGGCGAAATGTTAGCAAACATTGTGTCTCTTTCTAAAAATATTGTAGTTGTCGGCTCTCACGGCAAAACAACAACTACTTCTTTAATTGCATCAATTTTTCAAAATACAAAAATAGACCCGACGATTATTAATGGAGGAGTTATAAATTCAATCAATAATACAGCAAAATTAGGTAAAAGTGATTGGTCTATTTTGGAGGCAGATGAGTCTGATGGTAGCTTTATATTTATTCCACCAACTTATTCTATCATAACTAACATTGATAGAGAGCACATGGATTTTTATAATTCGATGAAAAAATTAAATAAATATTTTATTGATTTTGTTGAGAAGGTTCCATCTTTTGGAAAATCATTTATCTGTTTAGATGACAAGAATAATAAAAATTTAATTAAAAATATTAAAAAGAAAAATTTTTATACATATGGTGAAGATCCTAAATCAAACTTTTCTATAAAAAATATAAATCAATATAAAGAATTTTCAAAATTTGATTTATTAATAAAATTACCAAACAAAAAAAATCGTTTCTTAAAAAATATAATAGTTCCCCTTTTAGGAAATCATAATATTAAAAATGCAGTTGCGGCTCTTGCAGTGTCGTTGACTGTTGGAATATCAATATTTGATATAAAAAAAGGACTTAAAAATTTTAAAGGTGTTCAAAGAAGATTTAATAAGATTTTTTCTTTTAATAATGTTGATTTTTTTGATGACTATGCACATCATCCAACTGAGATAAGAGAAGTACTTAATGGGGTAATGAAAGTATATAAAGGTTATGAGAAGATATGTATTTTTCAACCCCATAGAATATCAAGAGTAAAAGATTTAAAAAAAGAGTTTAGTTACGCTTTTAGAGATGCTGATAAAGTAATTTTATTTCCAATTTATAATGCCGGCGAAAAAATGAAACTCGGATTTAGTTATCTTAGTTTTGCAAAACAAATTATTAAAAATTCGAGGGTTGAATTATTGATGATCGAGGATCAATTGCAATTAGCAAAATATGTAAAAAGTAATATTTATGGAAAAAAAATTGTAATTGGTATGGGTGCTGGTTCAATTTCAAGCTGGATGAGAGAATTACCCAAATATTTATAATGATAACTAATTTGAAAGAACTGTCAGAAGAGTTTGGTCAAAACCTAAAACTAGACTGTGATTTAAAAAAAAAAAATTGGTTTAATATTGGTGGTAAAGCTAAAATTTATTTTAAAGCAGATAATTTAAAAGATTTAATCAAATTTTTAAAAATTATAGAAAATAAAGAAAATATCTTTGTCTTAGGTGGAGGGTCCAACACATTAATAACTGACGACAAATATGACGGTGTAGTAATCAAGCTTGCAAATAATTTTAAAAATTTATCAGTTCTGTCAGATGATATAATTATTGCAGGAAGTATTGTTAGTGACAAATCATTATCAGAATTTGCATTAGAAAATAGTCTAGGTGGTTTTGAATTTTTATCTTGTATACCAGGTACAGTTGGCGGTGGAATTAAAATGAATGCTGGTTGTTTTAATAGAGAATTTAAAGATATTCTAATTTCGATACAAGCAGTTACTAAATCTGGCCAGGTAGTAACTATACCTGCAAAAGATATAAATTTTAAATACAGAGATAGCGGTTTATCTGACGACCTTATTTTTTTAAGCGCCTCCTTTAAAGGGTTTAAGAAAGAAAAAGAATTAATCCAAAATGAAATGAATTTTTTAAAAGAAAAAAAAGAAAAAGCACAACCAACAAGAATTAAAACCAGCGGAAGCACTTTTAAAAACCCTTTAGATCAATCTGAAAAAAAGGTTTGGGAACTAATAAAAGAGTCTGTTCCATTGGATATTTCTTTTGGTGATGCATATATTTCAGAAAAACACTGTAATTTTTTTGTAAATAAAGGTAATGCTAAATTTAAAGATATGAAGAGTTTGATTGAATATGTGTCAAAAAATGTTTTTGAGAAAACAGGTGTGAAGTTAGAAACTGAAATTAAAATTTTAGAATAAATTGAAAAAAAAAATACTAATACTTTCAGGTGGAATATCAAAGGAGAGATTAATAAGTCTTGATACAGGTAAACAGGTTGCCAAAGAACTGAAAAAAAATGGTTATAAAATTCAGATTTCTGAACCAGATAGATCTTTATCTTTAAATATCAAAAAATTTAAACCTGATATAATTTTTAATGCATTGCATGGTCAATTTGGAGAGGACGGATATATACAAAGTATTTTAGAGAAATTTAAAATTCCATATACCCATTCTGGTGTTTTTGCTTCATCTTTAGCTATGGATAAAGAAATTTCAAAAAAAATTTTTATAAAAAATAAAATTAATACACCAAAATTTTTTGTTTATAATTATGGTTATAAATCATCTACCTTAATAAAAAAAATTCAGTCAAAATTAAAATTTCCTGTTGTCATAAAACCTTTAAATGAGGGTTCAAGTGTTAATGTTTTTATATGCAACAAATCTAATCTAACGCAAAAAGTTAAATCATTAAAAGATTACAAAAAAATTATGATTGAGGAATTTATTGGAGGAAGAGAAATTCAAGTAGCAATTATGGGTAATAAAAAACTTGGAGCAATTGAATTAAAACCCAAAAGAGCTTTTTATGATTATCAAGCAAAGTACAACACAAATGCAAAAACTGAGCACATAATTCCCGTTAATTTGTCTAAAAAAAAATTAAATGACGTAATGAATATTGCACTCAAAGCCCATAAAATCATCGGTTGTTCTGGTGTTACACGTTCGGATTTTAAATATAATAGGGGTAAATTTTATCTATTAGAAATTAACACTCAACCAGGTATGACTAAATTATCTCTCGTCCCCGAAATAGCCTCTTATAAGGGAATAAACTTTTTAAAATTAATTGAATGGATTTTAAAAGATGCATCAAAGAAAAAGTAAAAAAATCTTAATTTACTTTTTTTTATTAATTTTAGTGGGTTCGATAAATAATAATTCAATAAATAATCTAAGATTAGAAAAAGTAAAAAAAATTAATATTTTTGGATTAGATGAAAATGACCAAAAAATTTTACTTGATAGTTTAAATAATTTAGATTTAAAAAATATTTTTTTTATTAATAAAAAAAGCATTCAAAATATTATTGAAAATAATTCATTGGTTGAAGATTACAATATTATAAAAAAATATCCTTATTCAATTGATATAAATATAAAAAAAACAAATTTTATTGCTAAGATTAATAAAAATGGAAAGTTTTTATTAGTTGGAAACAACGGCAAATTATCAAATAATAATAATTCGGGAATAGAATTGCCGTATATATTTGGAAATCCAGAAATAGAAGAGGTATTAGAATTAAAAAAAATTATTGATCAGTCAAATATTGATTATTCACAAATAAAATCTCTATATTATTTTAAATCAAAAAGATGGGATCTAGAATTAACTACAAATATTGTAATTAAATTACCTGAGAAAATTGAAAAAGAAACATTAGATAAAATATCAATTTTTTTAAATAATATTAAATTAGAAAATAAAGAAATTGTAGATGCTAGAATAAAAAATCAAATTATAATTTTAGATGAATAAAGAAATTGATTTTGAAATTTATTTAATTATTTCTTATGGAAATTTTGAAATATTTTTATTAGATAATAAAAATTATAAAAATATTTATCAAAAAGAATTTAAATTTAGAGGCGTTTCAGAAAAATTAGATTTTAATCTTTTAAATGATTTTTTAGAAAACAATATTTTTAAAATTGAAAAACTAGCAGGAAATTTTGTAAACAATATAAATATAGTAATTGAAAATAAATCAATTCTTACCTCCAATATAGGTATAAAGAAAAAAAATTATACTGGAGAAATTACGGACATAATTTTGGAAAGTATGCTTACAGATGTTAAAGATTTATTTAAAGAAAACTACAATCAATATAAACTCATACATATGATTATTGATAAATATATAATTGATGGTGTCAGTTATTCTTCTTTGCAAGATAAAATTAGTAATGATGAAATTTGTTTAGAAATTAAACTTATTTCAATACCAAATTTATTAATACTTGAAATTGAAAACATTTTAAAAAAATACCAAATTCAAGTAAATAATTATTTAGACAAAGGATATGTAAAAGATTTTATCTTTGATAAACAATTAAATATTTCTCAAATGGCACATAATTTGAAAGTTGGTATGAATAAGAACGAAATTCAAATTATCTCTAAATCCTCAAAAAAACTTGGTTTTTTTGAAAAATTTTTTCAATTATTTAGTTAATTTTGTTTTTTCTCGTAACAATAGTTGTTTTTAATTAATCCAACATTCAAATTAAAAGCATCATGTGTCTTATTTAACTCAAAAAACAATTAAAAATAACATTTCATTTAGTGGAATTTCTCTCCATAGTGGTCTGGATGTCAATGTTTGCATTAAACCAGCATCTCCCAACAATGGTATAGTTTTTAAGAGAATGGACTTAAAAAGTAATAATTTGGTTTATCCAAATTTTATGAATGTCACCAACACATCTTTAAATACAACTATTGAAAATGAATTTGGAGTAAAGGTTTCAACAATTGAACACTTAATGTGTGCATTATTTGGTATGGGTATAGATAACGCATTAATTGAGATTGATAATGAAGAAGTTCCTATACTAGATGGATCTGCAAAAATCTTTATAGAAAAAATTATTTCAGCAGGAATTGAAATCTCTGAATCACCAATAAAGATAATAAAGATAAATAAGGAAGTAAACTTTTCTGATGGTGACCGATACATAAATATTAAACCATCAACTTTAAGTTTAGATATTGATTTTGAATTAAAATATAAAAATCCAATTATTGGAAATCAACGAAATAAATTCAAAATTTATGAAGATGATTTATCTGAAGTTTATAATTCAAGAACTTTTTGTTTGTTTGAAGATATTGAGTTAATTAAAAAAAATGGTCTTGCAAAAGGTGGAAGTCTAGATAATGCAGTAGTAGTTAAGGATAAAGAAATTTTAAATCCAGAAGGTTTAAGAAATAAAAAAGAATTTGTTAACCACAAGATATTAGATTGTATAGGTGATTTATATACATGTGGATATAGAATGATTGCTAGCATAAAGTGTTCACAAGGCGGCCATTATCTTACAAATCAACTTTTAAGAAAGGTTTTTGAGAACAAAGAAAATTTTTCTATAGTAGAAATTAAAGAAAAAAACCTTCCACACACATTAATAAATAGAAACTTTTTAAGATCGATAGCATAAATTAATCATTTCTTTTAAAACTTATTTTAAGTAAGTATAAATTTATCATGTGGGTTAAAAATATTTTTTTAATTTTAAGTGTATCGATTTTGTTAATTTCTTGTTCTAAAAAAAATATTAAAGAAGATGTAATATTAGAGGAAAGTCTTGAAATGCAAGTACTAGAGGCTTACGAAGAGGGAATGAAAGCTCTCAATTCGAACGATGTTCTTTTTGCAGCAAAAAAATTCAATGAAGCTGAAATTTTATTTCCACAATCAGAATGGGCTCCTAAATCTGCATTAATGGCAGCTTATTCATATTATAAACAAGATTATTATCAGGATACTATTGCTGAAATAGAAAGGTTTTTAAGAATTTATCCTAACCATAAAAATTTATCTTATGCTTACTATTTGCTTGGGATTTCTTATTATGAGCAGATAGTAGATGAAAAAAAAGATTTACAATCAATTTTAAAATCAAAAAAAATATTTCAAACATTAATTGAAAATTTTCCAAGTACTGAATACGCAATAGATGCTGAATTTAAAATTGATTTAATAAATGATATTTTAGCTTCTAAAGAAGTTTATCTAGGCAGATACTATGTTGATAGAAAAAAATGGATTCCTGCAATTAATAGATTTAGGACTGTTGTAGATGAATATGATGAAACAATTTACGCTGAGGAATCACTTCATAGATTAGTTGAAATTTATTATTTACTTGGTCTTGAGGAAGAAAGTAAAAAATATGCATTTCTCTTAGGATACAATTATCAATCCTCTCAATGGTATGAAAAATCATATGCTATTTTTGATAAAATGTATGAACTGAATAAAAAAGAAAATGAAATTAAAAAAAGAAAACAAAATAGTTTATTAAAAAAATTCAAATCGCTCTTTGAATGAAATGGATAAAAAGGAAATCAAAAAACTTTATAGCTCAAAAGTAAATTTATTAAAAAAATATAATGAAAGTTACTTTGATAAAAATAAGTCAATAGTTTCAGATAAAGAATATGATGAAATTAAAAAAGAGGTATTAGACTTAGAAAAAAATTTTAGTTATCTTGTTTCTAAGTATTCCCCCTCTCAAAGTGTAGGATTTAAGCCTTCTAAAAATTTTAAAAAATCATTACATAAAATACCAATGTTATCTTTAGGAAATGCTTTTTCTGAAGAAGATTTAATTAATTTTGAAAAAAAAATTCAAAATTATTTATCTTTAAGAAATGATTTTAAAATTTCATATAGTGCTGAGCCTAAAATTGATGGAATATCTGCTTCATTGACTTTTAAAAATGGCAAATTTCACAAAGGTCTCTCTAGAGGAGATGGAAAAGAAGGTGAAGATATAACTGAAAACCTTAAAACAATAAAAGATATTCCCAAACAAATTTCTCACAAAGATTTTCCAAAAGAAATTGAAATTAGGGGTGAGGTATTCATACAAAACAGTGATTTTAAGAGTTTAAATGAAAAGTTTGCCAACCCTAGAAATGCAGCATCTGGTTCTCTTAGACAAAAAAATCCAGAAGAAACAAAAAAAATACCCTTAAAATTTATCGCTTATACATTTGGATATGAGAGTGGATTAAAAATTAATAACCAATCTGATTTTCTTAAAAAATTGAGTGAGTGGGGATTTAAAACAAATCCACTAAATAAGTTAGCAACAGGTATTAAAAATTTAATGGAAAATTATAATGAAATTGAAAAAAAAAGAACAAACATAGATTTTGATATAGATGGAATAGTTTACAAAGTGAACGATTTTGCTATGCAAAGAAGATTAGGTAATGTTGCTAATGCTCCAAGATGGGCTATTGCACATAAATTTTCATCTAACAAGGCAGTATCTAAAATTTTAGATATAGAGATTCAGATAGGTAGGACTGGTGCCTTAACACCAGTTGCAAAAATTAAACCAATAAATATTGGTGGGGTTATAGTTTCAAATGCAACATTACATAATGAAGATGAAATTAATCGAAAAGATATTAGAGTAGGTGATACAGCAGTTATAGAGAGAGCTGGCGATGTAATACCACATATACTTTCAGTGGATAAACAAAAAAGATCAAAAAATTCAAAAAAATTTATTTTTCCAAAAAATTGCCCATCATGTGGATCAGAAACAATTAAAGAATTTAATAATGTTACAAAAAAAGTTGACGCTGTAAGGAGATGTTCTAGCGAGGGTTATTATTGTGATAAAGTATCAATTGAAAAATTAAAACATTTTGTTTCAAAAGAAGCTTTTAATATAGATGGTTTTGGTAAAAAAATAGTTGAAAATTTTTGGAAATTAAAATTCATTAAATTTCCTCAAGATATTTTTAATTTAGATTTTTCAAAAATTGAAAATTTAGATGGCTGGGGTAAGCTTTCTGTTCAAAATCTAAAGTATTCAATATATCAAAAAAAAACTATTTCTTTAGAAAGATTTATATATTCTCTTGGTATAAGGCATATAGGTCTAGAAAATGCAAAATTATTGTCTAAACATTTTATATCATTTTCAGAATTTAAAAAGTTATCTAAACAAAATGATTATGAAGAAATGTTTAACATAGATGGAATTGGTGAAACACAAGTCAATTCAATAAAGAATTTTTTTTCAAATGAAACTAACAAACAAGTTTTAAATGAATTAGAAAAAGCTTTGTTAATCAAAGATGCTATTCAAAATTCAGAGGATGGTATATTAAAAAATATGACTTTTTTAGTTACTGGAAAATTAAATGGAATTAGTAGAGCAGAAGTTAAATCTTTAATAGAAGAAAATTCTGGAAAAACAATTAGCAGTGTATCTAAAAAACTAAATTTCTTAATTATTGGAGAAAAACCTACTAAAAAGAAAGTAGATTATGCAAAAGAGTTAAAAATAAAAGTCATTGATCAAGTTGAATTTTTAAAAATGCTAAATAAAACTAGCTAACCACTTTCTCTCAGTTGGATTTAAATATTTTGATATCTTTGAATAAACTTCTAAATGATATTTAAATAGATAGTTTTTTTCATTAATTGTTAATAAATCAAAATTTATTAAATCTTTCTCTATAGGTGCCAGTGTTAAATTATGAAATAACAAATTGTTATTTTTTTTTTTAACATAAACTAAATTTTCAATCCTAATTCCATATTCATTGGTTTTATAATAACCAGGTTCATTACTTAAAATCATACCTTCTCTTATTTTTACTGTATTTATTTTTGTGATAGATTGAGGACCTTCATGAACATTAAGAAAAAAGCCAACACCGTGCCCTGTACCATGCGCATAATCTAAATTGCTTTTATTTAGAAATTTTCTCGCTCTTTTATCAATTTTTTTACCAGTATCATATTTATTAATATCAGTCGTAGCTACAGCAATATGACCTTTTAAAACTTTGGTAAAAACATCTTTGATGTTTTGTTTTTGTTTTGAAAAACAAATTGTCCTAGTTACATCAGTTGTTCCATATTTATATTGACCTCCAGAATCACAAAGGAAAATATCTTCCTTATTTATAACACGGCAATTTTTTTTCTTTGCACGATAATGGACAATGGCACCATTTTTGCCAGAGCCTGCTATTGTATCAAAACTAGGATAGAGAAAGTTTTTATTTAATTTTCTGAAATTTTCTAATTTCTCAGCTGCTTCTACTTCTGTAATTTTTTTTTTATTAATTTTTTTTATCCAAAATAAAAATTTAGTTAATGCTACTCCATCCAAGATATGAGAATTAATCATATTTTTAATCTCAGCTTTATTTTTGATTGCCTTTAAAAGATAAATTGGATCTTCTCTTTTTATGATCTTAAATTTAGACTTAATTAAATTTTCATAAAATATTGAACAAGATTTATCATCAATAATAAAGTTTTTTCCCTTAAGATGTTGTATTTTACTCGGTAGAGCATTTATATCTAAAAATTCATCTTTATTAATAATTTTATTTTTTAATAATTGCTTACATTTTTTAAGATTACTTATTAGTAGAATTTTTTTTGATTTACTTACTATCAATCTTGAATTGGGGACTGGACTGTTGGGGCCATCTCCACCTCTTATATTTAAAGTCCACGCAACATTTTCAGGCGCACTAATAAATATATAATCAGATTTATTTTTTTTTAAGTATTTAGTTATTTTATTTAATTTTGAATTAATACTTTCACCTACAATATTTTTATCTAAAGAAAAAAATGGTTTAGAGGTATGTTTTTTTTGATTTTTAATCTCATCAATTAGATTTTTTTCAACAAATTTGATTTTGTTGTGTTTTAAAAAATAATTTTTAATTTGAGTATTGGTAAATAACTTTGGATCTATACCAAGTGTAAGATTTTTGAATAAACCACAATTTATTAATTTTTCAAATCCATAAATTTTAAAATTTTTCCCACTCTCAATTTTACTCTGAATTGTGTATCTTCCATCAGTAAACAAATAATTTTTATTTTTAAGAATTACAGCTAGACCAGCAGATCCACTAAAATTCGAAATAACTTCTAATCTATTTAATTTTGAATATTCTGTAAAAAAATCATCATTTTTTGGAATTATATAGCCATCAATTTCATATTTTTTAAATTTACTTCTTAATAATTTTATATGTTTCCTCATTTAATTCTCTTTTGATATCTTATCCACCCGGGACTTCTTGTTTCTTCTCCAATTTCAAAATCCTGATTAAACTCAAAATCATCATCATTGTTAATGTCTTCATCAAAGAAAGAATTTTTTTCTAAATGCTTTTCTGGCAATTCATCAATGAAACGTGAAGCCATACTGTCTATCCAATCCCCTTGGTAAAATCTATTCATTGAGAAAGAAATTATAGCTTTTTTCTTTGCTCTTGTAATTCCCACATACGCTAGCCGTCTTTCTTCTTCTAGACCATTTTGACCTTTTTCTTCAATAGATTTTTGATGAGGAAATAATCCTTCTTCCCATCCA
Source organism: Candidatus Pelagibacter sp. HIMB1485 (assembly GCF_052048055.1). Taxonomy (NCBI): domain Bacteria; kingdom Pseudomonadati; phylum Pseudomonadota; class Alphaproteobacteria; order Candidatus Pelagibacterales; family Candidatus Pelagibacteraceae; genus Candidatus Pelagibacter; species Candidatus Pelagibacter sp. HIMB1485. The sequence goes on from NZ_JBNAIN010000002.1 coordinate 555,089, forward strand.
GGTAAAAATACAACATCAAATTCCAAACCTTTTGCTGCATGCATGGTCATCATGTTAATTTTTTCACCATCCCATTCTTGATCAACTGAGGTTGCTAAAGATACATGTTCTAAAAAACTCTCTAAATTATCAAATTCTTTCATAGCACTTAACAACTCTTTGATATTTTCTAATCTATTTTCATTATCTAAATCTTTTTTATTTTTAAGCATTGCCGAATAACCAGACTCATCTAAAACAATCTGTAATAGCTTTATGTGATTTGATTTCTTTATGCTTAAGTCATTTCTCCATTTGTTTAGAGAATTAATAAACAAGCTAAGTCCAATTTTAGCTTTTGGCTTAATTAAATTTTGCTCAAGCATTTTTATTGATGCTCTTTCTAAATTTAAATTATTTTCCTTAGCAAACTCGTGAATGTTTTTTAAGGTACTATCACCTATTGATCTTTTTGGATTGTTAACAATTCTTTCAAAAGCTAAGTCATCTTTCTCTTGATGAATTAATCTTAAGTATGCAACACAATCTTTAATCTCAGCTCTTTCATAAAATTTTGTACCACCTAATATTCTGTAGGGCATACCAATTTTCAGAAATCGCTCTTCAAATTCACGTGTTTGAAAAATGGCTCTAACTAAAATTGCAATGTTATTATAAGAATATTTTTTTTTTATTTTTTTTTCAATTTCATCTGAAACTCCAACTGCTTCATCTTTACCATTTTTAAAACAGTTTAATTGAACTAAATCACCTTCTTCCATTGTAGTAATCAATGTTTTTCCAACTCTATTTTGATTATTCGAAATAAGGTTTGAAGCAACTGATAAAATATTCTGTGAGGATCTATAATTTTGTTCTAATCTTATTACTTTTGTATTCTCATAAACTTGATCAAATTCTAAAAAGTTTTTAATCTCAGCACCTCTCCAGCTATATATTGATTGATCGTCATCACCAACACAGCAAATATTTTTATTTTTTTCAGATAGAAGATTAAGCCATTTACTTTGAATAAAATTTGTATCTTGATATTCGTCAACTAAAATGTATTTAAAATTTTTAGAATATATTTCTCTAATATCAGGATTAAATTCTAAAATTTTTACTGTATGTAAAATCAAATCTCCAAAATCGCAGGAATTTAAATCAGTTAATTTTTGTTGATATATTTTGTATAGTGGAAGAACAGTTTTCTCATAAATGTCTTTTTTATTTATAATTACTTCGCCAGGATAAAAACCTTTATTCTTCCATCTATCTATTATTGCCAGTATAAATCTTGGAGATAATTGTTTGATATCGATATTTTCTGCTTTGCATATATTTTTTATTAATCTAATCTGATCGTCAGTATCTATAATAGTGAAATTTGAGTTTAATTGTGCAGCTGAAGCATGTTTTCTTAATAATTTCGCACAAATTGAATGAAAAGTTCCTAACCAAGAAAGACCAACAGCAGCAGATCCTAAAATTTTACTAACTCTATTTTGCATTTCTTTAGCAGCTTTATTTGTAAAAGTGACTGCAAGAATTTGATTAGGAAAAGCTTTTTTTTCCTTAATTATATTTGCTATTCTTGATGTTAGAACTTTAGTTTTTCCTGAACCTGCGCCAGCTACTATTAAAAGAGGACCATCTAGATGCATTACAGCATCCTTTTGAGCTTCATTTAAACCATTTAAATATTCTCTATTTGTCATTCAAAATAATGTTTTATAAGATTACTACTTAAAATGAATAATCTTAAATTAATTGCCAATTTTAATAAAAAATTCAGTAAATTTATTAATAATCTATTAGAGAAAAATTTAAACAAGTTAAATGTTGATAACTTTAAAAATTTATTAATTAACAATAAAATATTTTTATCTATTGTCGCACTAATTATTTTATTTTTATCATATCTTTCATTCCCAAACATTCATAACAAAGAGGAAGTAGCTTTAGAAATTAAAAAAAATTTAAAAAACAAATTAAACCTAGAGTTTAATTTTCAAGAAGATTTAGATTATAAATTTTTACCAAGACCTCATTTTACTACAAATAATTCCTCAATTAATTCTGAAAAAGATAAAATTGCAGAAATAAAAAAACTTAAAGTATATGTCTCTTTAGAAAATCTATTTTCTTTAAAAAATATAAAATTAAATCATGTCATCTTAGAAGAAGGAAATTTTAACTTAAACAAAGAAAATAATAATTTTTTTTATAATTTATTAAATGGTAATTTTAATGATTTTAAATTTGAAATATTAAAAAGTAATGTTTTTTTTAGAAGTTTAGAAAATGAAGTTTTATTTATTAATAATATCAAAAACGCAAAATATTTTTTCGATCCTAAAGAAATTAAAAATATGCTTTATGCAAATAATGAAATATTTAATTTACCTTATTCAATCAAAGTTTTTGATAATAAAATTGAAAAAACAATACACTCTAAAATAAATATAGAAAGTTTAAGATTGGAAATAGACAATCAAACTTCATATGATGATACAAATTATTTAGGTTTTTCAGAAATAAATTTACTAAACTCAAAAAACTTGTTTGAGTATCAATATAAAAATGATTTGTTTGAGTTTAAATTTTTTGATAAAAAACAAAATCCTGAGTTTTCTTATACAGGTAGATTTAATTTAAAGCCGTTTTATGCAAATATAACAGGTAATACGAATAAACTACATCTTTCCTCTTTGTTTTCGTCAAATGCGATTATTAAAGAGCTTCTAAAAACCGAAATTTTAAACAATAAAAATATTGATTTTTATTTAATTATTTCTGGGAACAGCATTAAACAATTTGCTGATTTCAAAAATGTTTTAATAAAATCAAAAATTCAAGAAGGTTTAGTAGATATTGATCAATCCAAAATGACATGGAAAAATAATATTGATTTTGAATTTTTAGATAGCTTAATATTTGTGAAAGAAGGAAAATTAATTTTAGATTCTAACGTTGAAATTAATATAAATAATGCTGATGAACTTTACAAATTCTTACTTACTCCAAAAAATTTGAGAAAAAAGATTAGTAAAGTTAATATTAACTTTACCTATTTATTTGATGAAAAAAATATCAAAGTAAAGAATATCAAGGTAGACGGAAAAACACTTGAAAAATCTGATTATACTTCTGATGATATTTTACTAAAAGATAACAACTTGCAAAATAAAATTTATCTCAAAAATCTATTGAATGAAGTAATAAAAAATTATGTAGGATAAATCATTTTCTTAGGATCAACAATTCTCTCATAGTCTTTTTCACTTATTAATCCTGTTTTTAATGTTTCATGTTTAAGTGTTGTGTTGTTCTTCAAAGCTGTCTTCGCAATTTTTGCAGCGTTATCATAACCAATATGTGGAGCTAAAGCTGTTACTAACATTAAAGAATTATCTAAATGCTCTTTTATTCTCTTTTTGTTAGCTTTAATTCCTTTAACACAATAAAGCGCAAAATTTTTTGTACTGTCAGCTAATAAGTCAACAGATTGTAAAATGTTATGGGCAATTAATGGCTTAAATACATTCAATTCAAAATGACCATGTGTTCCCGCCATTGTAATTCCATTGTGATTTCCAATGACGTTTGCACATACCATCGTAACTGCTTCACACTGAGTTGGATTTACTTTTCCAGGCATTATTGATGATCCAGGTTCATTTTCAGGTAGTATTAATTCTCCATATCCAGCACGAGGTCCAGATCCCAGAAATCTTATATCATTTGAAATTTTCATTAGCGCAACAGCACATGTATTCAATGTTCCAGAAAAATTTACTATTGCATCGTGTGCTGCAAGTTCAGCAAATTTATTTGGTGCAGTTTTAAATTTTATTTTAGTAAATTTTGAGATTTCTTTAATAATTTTTTTATCAAAGTTTTTTTTTGAATTTATTCCTGTTCCAACAGCTGTTCCACCCTGAGCTAAAAATAGAATTTCTTTCAAAGCATATTCGATTCTTTCAATACATTTTTTTAATTGAGCATGATATCCAGAAAATTCTTGACCAAGAGATAATGGAGTTGCATCTTGAAGATGAGTTCTTCCAATTTTAACTATTTTTTTAAATTCTATAGATTTTTTCTGTAATTCTTTTTCTAAGATTTTTAAACTTGGCAACATTTTAGTTAAAGATTGTGTAGCTACAGAAATATGCATTGCAGTTGGAAAAACATCATTGGTAGATTGAGATTTGTTTACATGATCATTTGGATGTACAGGTTTTTTAGTTCCTTTCTTTCCCCCTAAAATTTCAATAGCTCTATTGGCAATTACCTCGTTCACATTCATGTTTGTTTGAGTTCCAGAGCCTGTTTGCCAAACTTTCAAAGGAAAATTTTCATCTAATTTTCCTTTTATCACTTCATCTGAAGCTTTGATAATTGCTTTTGAGATCTTGCCACTAATTAATTTATCTTTAGCATGAACTATTGCTGCTGATCTTTTAATAATAGCAATAGATTTTATTATAGAAATATTAACTAAAATTTTTCCAATGTTAAAAAATTTTTTTGATCTTTGAGTTGATGCACCCCAGTACTTGTCATTGGGTACATTTATACTTCCAATACTGTCAAATTCTTTTCTTAATTTCATTGATTAATTTTTAAGTACAAATAATTATATTAATACAATAAATTTTAAAAAACTTACAGGAGCAATATGTCGAATTTTAGTAAAGTTGGAATTTTTATGAAAACCTTTGGTCAAGATGTTAAAACTAAGCCATCTTTTAGCACTGATAAGATAAATAAATTAAGAATAGATCTAATTAAAGAGGAATTGGAAGAGCTTACAGAAGCTATGAATAATAAAGATTTAATTGAAGTTGCTGATGCTTTAACTGATATTCTATATGTAACTTACGGAGCAGGACATGCTTTTGGAATTGATTTAGATAAATGTTTTGATGAAGTTCAAAATTCAAATATGAGCAAATTAGATGAAAATGGAAAGCCAATTTATAATCAAGCAGGAAAAGTTATGAAAGGTCCTAACTATTTTAAGCCGGATCTCTCTAAGTTTGTAAATTAAATTTCCAATTTAAAATCAACTGCAGCAGCACTATGAGTAATGCTTCCTACAGAAATTCTGTTAACTCCTGTTGAAGCAATTGCTTTAACGGTTCTCAAATTAACATTTCCAGAGGCTTCTGTTTCATAATACTTTTTAGCAATTTTAACTGCAATTTTTAAATTTTTTATACTCATATTGTCTAGAAGAATAGTATTAAACTTTAATCCTAAAATTGATCTAAGTTGATTAATTGTATCAACCTCTACTGTGATTTTTTTTCCTTTTTTATTTTTAATTGCCTTAATAACTAAAGTTTTTAAATCTGAACTTGCGATGTGGTTGTCTTTTATTAAATATTCATCACTTAAATTAAATCTATGGTTTGTCCCTCCTCCTAACTTAACGGCATATTTTTGGATCACCCTAAGGTTTGGAATTGTTTTTCTTGTACAGCAAATTTTAGTTTTTTTTCCAGCTAATCTAACAAATTCATTTGTCTTTGTTGCTATTCCAGAAATATGTGACAAAAAGTTTAGAGCAACTCTTTCTGCAATCAAAATATTTTTTGCCTTACCTTTTATCAAAGCGATTATAGAACCTTTTTTAATTTTCGATCCGTCTTTTTTTTTGACAATGAATTTTATTTTATTATCAATTAAGCAAAAAGTTTGTTTAACAAATAATAATCCAGCAACAACTGCATTTTGATTTGATATTAATTTAACGGTTACAACTTTATCGTTATTAATTAATGCTGAAGTGATATCTCCTGAGGGATACAGATCTTCGTTTAGAGCTAACTTAACAGTACTTTTGATAAATTCTTTGCTTAATTTAATTTTTGACACTTAATTATCTGCCAATAGCTGCCATTCTCTCTACAGATATTCTCGCTTTTTCTATTGTTTCTTTGTCCATAATAATTTCGCCAGTTTCATTTTCCAAACAATCTAAAATTTTAGGTAAAGTAATTTTTTTCATATGTGGACACATATTGCATGGTTTAACAAAATCTACATTTGGATTTTCTATTTGAATGTTGTCACTCATTGAACATTCAGTAACCATCATTACTTTTTTTGGTTGATTGTCTTTTACATATTTAATCATTCCAGAAGTGGATCCTGCAAAATCACTAGCTTCGATTACATCTGGTGGACACTCTGGATGAGCAATAATTTTTATTCCAGGGTTGTTTTTTCTAATATCTTCAATTTCTTTTTTATTAAATTGGTCGTGTACTATACAAATTCCTTTCCAGGATATAATTTCTACATCAGTTTGAGATGCAACGTACTTTGCAAGGTAATCGTCAGGTAAAAATATAACTTTTTTTACTCCAAGAGATTTAACAATTTTTACTGCATTTGCTGATGTACAACAAACATCTGTTTCAGCTTTTACTTCAGCTGAAGTATTTACGTATGATACTACTGGAACACCTGGGTATTTCTCTTTTAGTAATCTCACATCCTTACCAGTAATTGAGGATGATAAAGAACATCCCGCTTCCATATCAGGTAAAATTACTTTTTTATTAGGGCTCATTAATTTTGCTGTTTCAGCCATAAAGTGAACTCCTGCCATTAGAATTATGTCTGCTGAAGTTTTTGATGCTTCTATAGCTAGCGCAAGTGAGTCTGCAGAGAAATCAGCAACACCATGATAAATTTCTGGTGTTTGATAGTTGTGAGCTAAAATAACTGCGTTCTTTTCTTTTTTTAATTTATTAATTTTATGTATGTACGGTGCGTGCACTGACCACTCTATTTCAGGCATGACCTTTGAAATCTTTTGGTAAATTGGATCTGTTGCTTTACGTACTTCTTGTGTAAATTCCATGAAGTTTTTTACCAATTTGAAACATACTTGTCATTCATTTATTATGAGACATATCGCGGTCGTGCTGAAATTGGTAGACAGGCACGGTTGAGGGCCGTGTGGACTAAGTCCATGAGAGTTCGAGTCTCTCCGACCGCACCAAATTTCAATTTTAACTAATCCATTCAGGTTTTTTTATACTTATTGAAGCTTCTTTAGTTTTAAATTCAAGTTTTTCATCAAAGTTTTCATCTAAAAATTTAATTAAAGCAAAGGGGTAATCATTATCTATTAACACTTTACCTATTTCATTTTCATTATTAAAAATACTTTCTCCTTCATTTAATTTTCCTTCAATAATCTTGATAGGCATCAATCTTTTCGAAAGTTTATTTTTTAATTTGATTCTAGCTGTATTTTCTTGGCCAACATAACAGCCTTTTTTGAAATCAATTCCATTCAATTCTTCAAAATTACATTCAATACCAAATAATTTATCCTGTAATTTGTTCAAATCTTTTGGAACTATTCCAAGACTATGACTTAATGAATAATATTCCCCAATATTAGCATCATGAAGATCTAGTTTTTTTAAAGATAAATATAGTTTTTCTAAATTAATAATTAATCTAGCACCCAAATTCTTATTTCTTGGATCTAAAAATATTGGATCTTCTCTATATTTAATTGTGCATCCAGGTTGATCTTTTACTCCATCAAAAGTTAAGAATTTTTCATGAGAAAATGCTGCTACAACAAATTCATTACTTAAATTAAGAATTTCAACTTTCGATCTTAACTTATATAGGGATAATTGTTTGAATAATTCTTCTGCCTGTGGTTTTTCGCAATCCAAAATATATCCAGACTTGTGTTTTACGATTATAAATTCGTATAAAAATTTCCCTTGGGGTGTAAGTAAAGAACTAAAACAACTATTTACATCGCTTACTTTGTTTATATCGTTACTAATAAGATTTTGAAGAAACTCTTTTGCATCTTCTCCGTTAATATAAAGAATTGCTCTATCTTCTAAAATGTAAACGTTTTTTATATTCATAATTGATTAATTATTGATTGTAATATAATAACAATTTCTCAAAATGTTAGATCTTATAATTAAAAACGGACAATGTTACATCGATGGTGAATTAAAAGGTATTGATGTTGCAATAAAAGATAGAAAAATTCAAAAGATTGGTCAAATTTCAGATCAAGCAAAAGAGACAATCAATGCTGAAGGTCAAACAGTTTTACCTGGTTGTATAGATACCCAAACACATTTTAGAGAACCTGGATCAATTGATACTGAAGATCTTCATTCAGGGAGTAGGGCAGCAATAGCAGGGGGGATAACTAGTGTATTTGAGATGCCAAACACTAATCCTCCAACTTCAAACATGAAAGAGTTTCAAAGAAAACTAGATCTCGCTAAAAATAGAATGTATTGCAATTACGCTTTTTACTTTGGCGCAACTGCCGATAATGCAGATGATTTAGCTAGCTTAAAAGATTTGGAGGGTTGTTGTGGAATTAAGTTATTTGCAGGATCTTCCACAGGAAATTTATTGGTTGCCGAAGAAGACGATATAGATAAAGTTTTTCAAAACGCTTCAAAAGTTGTTGCAGTTCATTCTGAAGATGAAGCGATATTAAAAATTAATAAAAAATTAATTAAAGATGGAGATGTTCACACACATCCAATATGGAGAAGTGCAGAGTGCGCAATAGCATCCACAAGAAGAATTGTAAGAATTGCAGAAAAACATAATAAAAAAGCACATGTTCTTCATATAACAACCAAAGAAGAAATTGATTTTCTATCTCAGCATAAGGGAAACATTACTTTTGAGATAACTCCTCAGCATTTAACTCTTTATGCTCCAGATTGTTATGACAAACTTGGAACATATGCTCAAATGAATCCACCATTAAGGAATAAATCTCATTATGATAGATTGTGGTACGGGGTCAGAAACAACTTCAATGATACCATTGGATCAGATCATGCGCCTCATTTAAAAGAAAATAAAGATAAAGTTTACCCAAATACTCCATCAGGGATGCCAGGTGTTCAAACTTTAATGCCAGTAATGTTAAATCACATTAATGATGGAAAGCTTAGTTTAAATCAATTGATGAACTTCGTTTGTGAAAATCCAGTTAAAATTTTTGGAATTAAAAATAAAGGTTTTATTAAAGAAGGGTATGATGCTGATTTTACAATTGTTGATATGAACAAAACAATCGAAATCAAAAATGAAAATATTGAGAGCAAATGTAAATGGTCTCCATTTGATGGATTTAAATTTAAAGGAACACCCACCCATACTATCATTGCAGGAAAAATTAAAATGCAAGATGGGAAAATTTTAGGAGACCCAGAAGGGGCTCCTTTACAATTTAGTTAAGCTTAACAGTAAAACTATTTACTAGAATTACTCCTACTACAATTAAAAATAATCCTAATGTTGCTTGCCAAGCTAAGGTTTGTTTAAAAAATATATACCCTAGTATGGCAATTGTAAAAATTCCCAAACCACTCCATGTTGCATAAACAATTGCAATTGGAAGTTTGTTTACAACAAAAGTTAATAAATAAAATGCACAAAGATAAAAAATTGATAAAGCAACTGTAGGTATAACTTTGGTAAAGTTTTGAGAAACTGGTAGTAACATTGTTCCAGCAACTTCACAAAAAATTGCAGCAATTAAAAATATATAAGTTTTAATCATTATTTAAAATTTTATGACTTACTAAATCTTCTTTAATTTCGTTTAGTATTGCTGGATCATCGATTGTTGGTGGAATTTTATAATCAACACCATCCGCAATTTTTCTTATTGTTCCTCTTAAAATTTTTCCTGATCTTGTTTTTGGTAATCTTTTTATAACTATAACCGTCTTAAATGCAGCAACAGGGCCAATTTTATCTCTAACCATTTGCACACATTCTTTTGAGATAGTTTCATTATCTTTTTCAACACCTGATTTTAAAACTACTAAACCTATTGGTAATTGACCTTTTAATTTGTCTGCAATTCCAAGTACAGCACATTCAGCTACTGATTGATGTTCAGATAAAACTTCTTCAATTGCACCAGTTGATAATCTGTGACCAGCAACATTGATAATGTCATCAGTTCTAGACATGATCCAAATGTATCCATCATCATCAATGTGACCTGCATCATATGTTTGATAATAACCTTCATAATTGGTCATATAGTTTTCTTTGTATCTTTGATCAGCATTCCAAAGAGTAGGAAATGTTCCAGGAGGCAAAGGTAATTTTACAACAATATCTCCCATTTCATTTGGCTTAGCTAATGATTGATCTGGTTTAATAATTTTAACGTCATATCCAGGAACAGCTTTGCAAGCTGAGCCATATTTGGTCTCCATCATTTCAATTCCAGTACAATTTGAACTGATTGCCCAACTAGTCTCAGTTTGCCACCAGTGGTCAATTACTGGAACCTTTAATAAATTCTCTGCCCACTTGATAGTATCTGGATCTGCTCTTTCTCCAGCAAGGAATAAACTTTCAAAACTAGACAAATCATATTTTGAGAAAAATTTACCCTCTGGATCTTCTTTTTTAATAGCTCTAAATGCAGTTGGCGCAGTGAATAATGATTTTACTTTATAATCTGAAATGATTTTCCAAAAAGCACCAGCATCTGGAGTTCCAACAGGCTTCCCTTCAAATAATACTGTGGTGCATCCTTTGAACAGAGGAGCATAAACAATATAAGAGTGCCCGACAATCCAACCAATATCACTAGCCGACCACCAAATATCATCAGTATCAATATTATAGATATTCTTCATGGTCCATTTTAGAGCAACGATATGGCCACCCGTATCTCTTACAATTCCTTTTGGCGTTCCAGTTGTTCCAGATGTGTAAAGAATGTACGCAAACTCATTTGAATTCATCTCAACACAATCAGCATCTTTTGGATTTGAGACTGCTTCTTCCCAACTAATCTCTGTTGGAGCATTTAGCTTGACTTCATTTCCTGGTCTTTGAAACAAAATCATCTTTTCAATTTTATGATTAGCTATTTTTATAGCCTCATCTACTAGAGGCTTGTATTCAACTGTTCTTCCAGGTTCAAAACCACATGAAGCAGTTACTAATAACTTTGCTTTACTATCATCTATTCTGCTTGCAAGTTCATTTGAGGCAAACCCACCAAAAACAACTGAGTGTATGGCTCCAATTCTTGCACAAGCAAGCATAGCAATCACTGCCTCAGGGATCATTGGCATGTAAATAATTACCCTGTCTCCTTTAATTACACCTTGTTGTTTTAAAGCACCTGCAAATCTTGATACTTTTGCTCTAAGTTCCTCATAAGTGAACTTCGATTTGTTGCCTGTAATAGGACTATCGTAGATTAAAGCTGTTTTTTGTCCTCTTCCTTGATCAATATGAACGTCCAAAGCATTATAACAAGTGTTAGTAACACCATCTTCGAACCATTTATAGAAAGGAGGATTGGATTTGTTTAAAATTTTTGTTGGTTTTTTAAACCAAAAGATATCTTCACTTGCTTCTTGCCAAAATTTTTCAGGATTTTTTATGGAATTTTCGTAAATACTTTGAAATTTTTCTGACATGTTAATTTGATTCGATTTTTGTTATTTTTTTGGTTTTTAACTTATAAATTGTATTTAATTTTAAAAATTCAGTAAAATCAATGCAAATTAATGACAATTAAGTCTTCATAAAACTAATTTAATTTGCTATTTAACCCCAACTTTGGCTTAGGGTTACTTAAGTCTAGTTTATATAAACTAAATAAATAAAAACTAACGAAGAGGGAGTTTTTTATGAAAAAACTTAAATTGTTTGCTCTTACAGTTGTTGCTCTTATGGGCGTAACTGGTGTTGCAAACGCTGAAACAGCTATGCTGGCTCAAGACGATTTCGTAGGTATCTCGTTTTGGTTAGTATCTATGGCTTGTTTAGCTGCTACTGTATTCTTTTTCTTAGAAAGAAGTTCAGTTCCAGCTGGATGGAGAGTTTCAATGACAGTTGCTGGTCTAGTAACTGGTATTGCATTCGTACACTACATGTACATGAGAGATGTATGGATCGCTACTGGTGACTCACCAACTGTATACAGATACATTGACTGGTTAATTACAGTGCCACTATTGATGTTAGAATTCTATTTTGTTCTATCAGCAGTAAACAAATCAGACTCTGGAATTTTCTGGAGACTAATGATTGGTACATTAGTAATGCTAGTAGGTGGATACTTAGGAGAAGCTGGATACATCAACGCTACACTTGGTTTCATAATCGGTATGGCTGGTTGGGTATACATCTTATATGAAGTATTCTCTGGTGAAGCAGGTAAGAGAGCAGCAAAAAGTGGTAACAAAGCACTTGTAACTGCTTTTGGTGCAATGAGAATGATCGTTACTGTAGGTTGGGCGATCTACCCATTAGGTTACATTTTTGGTTACCTAACAGGTGGTGTAGATGCTAACTCACTAAACGTGATTTACAACGCAGCTGACTTCTTGAACAAGATCGCTTTCGGTCTGATCATTTGGGCAGCAGCTATGCAACAACCTGGTAGAGCTAAGTAGTAGTTTTACTTAAAATTTAAAAAAGGGCAGGTACAATTTTGTACTTGCCCTTTTTTTTTGCCTTATGTAAAATTATGTATAGTTATTATACATATTTTTTATTATGGATGTAAAATTAGAAAAATGGCACAAATGCCAAGTTGATATTGAGGTTCTTAAAGAGCTTTCAAAAAAATCTGATATCAAAGGTCTTCAACATGTTTCAGTTTTTTTTGGGTTATTATTAGTAACAGGAATTATGGCCTACGTAACTTGGGGTACTTGGTGGTCTGCTTTTTGGTTTTTAGTTTATGGAAACATTTATGGTTTTTCAAATCCATTGTGGCATGAGACAGGTCATAAAACTGCGTTTAAATCGAAATCTTTAAATGAATTCTTTTACTACATCTCTTCTTATCTTTCTAATTTTGAACCATTAAGATGGAGATACACACACTTTGTTCATCATGGAAATACATATTCAACAGAAAATCCGTTTGATCATGAAATTGAATATGGAAATAATTTAAAAGAAACTCCAAAAAATTTAATAATGAATTTAATTCCTTTTATGGAACTTGTTTATTTTAAAAAAAGTATTGCTTATGAAATTATTCAACATGCATTTGGTGTAAAAACAAAAGTTATGCAAGACTGTATTCCTGAAAATGCACAATCAAAAGTAATTTTTAATTCTAGAATTTTTGTTGGAATTTGGATTGCAATTATTTTGTGGTCTTTAATTGCATCATCTTGGTTACCAGTTTTGTTTTTTTTATTACCAAAATTTTATGGAAGAACTTTACACAAACTTGTTTCTTTTACTCAACATGCAGGTTTAGCTAGAAATATTAAAGATCACAGATACACAACAAGAGAAATGTATTTAAATCCTATTTTAAGTTTTTTATATTGGAAAATGGAATATCATGTAACACATCACATGTTTCCAACAGTTCCATCTTATAACTTAGATAAACTTCATCATCACATTAAAGATCAATTACCAAGAACAAATGATGGCTTGATTGATGCTTATAAAGAAATTTTACCAGCTATAATAAAACAAACTGAAGACACTAGCTACTTTTTTAAAAAGGAAGTACCAGAACCTCAGAACGCATAAATATTGCTAAGTATGTTTTTACTTACTTGCTCATTTTAGATAAAAACCTATATATAACGCATGGCAAAAATTACTTACCACACCCACGACAGCAAAACTCACACCATTGATGTTCAAAATGGATTAACCGTAATGGAAGGTGCAGTTCAAAATGATATTCCAGGAATTGACGCTGACTGTGGAGGTGGCATGGCATGTGCTACTTGCCATGTGTATGTAAAAGAAGATTGGTTAAATAAACTTCCAACTAAAGAAGACGGTGAAGAAGATATGTTGGATATGGCATATGAACCAAAACAAAATAGTAGACTAAGTTGTCAATTAATAGTTTCAAATGAATTAGATGGATTAGAAGTTACTATTCCAGAAAAGCAAGCTTAGATGAATAAAACAGATGTGTTAATTATTGGAGCAGGACCAACTGGTTTATTCTGTGCTCATCAACTTGGAATTATAGGACTTCAATGTGAAATAGTAGACAATCTCGATAAAGCAGGTGGCCAGTGTATAGAACTTTATCCTGATAAACCTATTTATGATATTCCGGCTGTCCCAGAATGTACCGGTGAAGAATTAACAAATAATCTTCTTCAGCAGATAAAACCGTTTAATATTAAATTTCATCTAAATGAAAGAGTTGAGGAACTAAAAAAAGTTGAAAATCGTTGGCATGTCAAAACAAGTGGAAACCAAAAGTTCGATGTAGCAGCAATTATTATTGCAGGTGGAGTTGGCTCTTTTGAGCCCAGAAAATTTCCAGTAAAAGAATGTGAAAAATTTGAAGGGTCCTCATTATTTTATTCAATTAAAGATAAAACAATTTTTAAAGATAAAACTATCTCAATTTTTGGTGGAGGAGACTCTGCTCTAGATTGGGCAATCGAATTATCAAATAATTCAAAAGTAAATTTAATTCATAGACGTGATGGATTTAGTGGAGCTGAATCTAGTGTTCAAAAAGTAAAAGAATTAAACGATCAGGGAAAATTAAATTTGTACACAAAATATCAAATGGATTCTGTTAGTGGAGATAATCAAATTAGCACTGTGAAAATAAAACATGATGAAGGAGAAATTAATGAATTACAATCCGATTATGTTCTTGGTTTTTTTGGTTTAATTATGCAGCTTGGACCTATTTTAAATTGGGGATTGAATATCAATAAAAAAACTGTCGAAGTAAATACAGAAAATTTTGAAACAAATGTTGATAGTATATTTGCTATAGGTGATATTTGTTCTTACCCAGGTAAATTAAAATTAATTCTTTCAGGTTTTCACGAAGGAGCTCTTGCTGCAAGAGGTTGCTTTAAGTATGCAAGACCAGATGAAAAGTTAAGATTTGAATTCTCTACTACATCAAAAGCTGCTCAAGAGAGACTTGGTGTAAAAAAATGATAGAATTATTTTCTGCTAATACTCCAAATGGTTGGAAAATTAGTATTATGCTAGAAGAAATTGGTTATGAATATAAAGTAACTAAGATTGATATAGGAAACGACGAACAATTTAATCCAGATTTTTTAAAGATAAGTCCATTTGGTAAAATTCCTGTAATTATTGATAATGAAAACAATAAAAGTATTTTCGAATCTGGTGCAATATTGATTTACTTAGGTGACAAAAGTGGAAAGTTTTATAATGAAAAAGATCGATTAGTGATTAATCAATGGTTGATGGCTCAAATGGGAACTATTGGTCCAATGATTGGTCAGCATCATCAATTTCATCATTATAATCCTGGAAAAAGTGAATTTGGTGAACAAAGATATTTCAAAATTGCTAAAAGAATTTATGGGGAATTAGATACTAGATTAAAAAATTCTAAATTTTTAGCTGGAGATAATTATACCATTGCTGATATTGCAACATGGCCATGGTTAGCAAGACATGAGTGGCATGATATTGGATTAAAAAATTATAAAAACTTATCTAGATGGTATCAAGAAATTTCTGAACGTGAGGCTGTTATAAAAGGATATGCTTTTATGGATAAAGAGGCAAAAATTCCACAACCTTAATTAGTCATCTGCATGAACTTTTTCATCTTTTTCATGCTTTTCTTGTGCAGCGATTGTGTATTTAGCAACAGGTCTTGCCATTAATCTTTTTAATCCAATCGGTTCAGCTGTATCTAAACAATACCCATAAGTATCGTCCATAATTCTTCTTAAAGCTTTGTCGATTTCAGAAATTAATTTAATTTGTCTATTAATTGCTTTCATCTCTACATTTTTATCGATGTATGAACTTGCCTGATCCACAAGATCAGCAGAAATATTATTGTCATCCATACTTCCATTGTAAAGAGCCTCATTGTTTGCTTTAATTAATTCTTTCTTCCATTCATTTAATCTCATTCTAAAAAATACTTTATGTTTTTCGCACATATATTTTTCAGTTTCTTTTGGAACGTAAGTTTTTGAAATTTTTATAGGGGCTTTTTTAGCTGGTGAGGTCGTAGTTTTCTTTGACTTAGTTGCAACTTTAGCTTTTGGTTTAGAAACTTTTTTTTTTGCTTTAGCAGTCTTTGGCATAGCGTAATTTTGAATGGTCGGAGTATATTCAGCAAAATATGGGTGTCAAGCAAGCTGAATTGTTATAAATATTTATATAATGAGCATTAATAACAAAAATATAGATAATCTTTTTTATATTTTTGTAACATCCCATTTAATCTTTTGGACTTTGATTCCAACTCTAACAAATCACAATTTACCTTTAGATACAATTGAGGCTTTAGCTTGGGGAAGCAATTTAGATTGGGGTTTTAATAAGCATCCTCCTATGAGTGCTTTTTTTCCAGAAGTTTTTTTTAAAATATTTGGTTCACAGGACTGGGCTTATTATTTGTTAAGTCAAATTTTTGTAATTATTTCATTTTATTTTATATTTAAACTTTCTACCGAAATTTTTAAAAATAAATTTCTTGGTTTAATTTCAGTTTTATTTATTGAAACGATTTATTTTTATAATTTTACTACACCTGAGTTTAACGTAAATGTATGCCAGTTACCTTTTTGGTCTTTAACAGCATATTATTCTTGGAAAATTTATAGTGAAAAAAATATTAAATTTTGGGACTGCTTTTTGTTAGGTTTATTTGCAGCATTTGGATTTTTATCAAAATATTTATTCGTTTACTTATTAGTTTCTATTGCTTTTTTATTCATTTATTTAATTATTAAAAAAGAAAGAAAGTTTGATTTTAAATATTTAATTACAATAGAAGTTTTTATAGTTGCCTTAGTTCCTCACTTAATTTGGTTAAATAATAATGAATTTATTACAATTACTTATGGACTTGCAAGAACTGGTTTAGAAGAATCAAGTTTTATTGATCACATCAAATTTCCATTAATTTTTTTAGGAAAACAAATTGGTATATTAATTCCATTTATAATTTTAACATTGTTATTGATCAAAAAACTTAAATTCAAATTAAATTTCAAAGATAAAAATTTATTATTTTTGTTAGCAATAAATATCTTGCCAATTGCACTGATGTTTTTAACTTCATTGATAACAGGATCAAAAATTCGAACAATGTGGATGACACCATACTATTTGTTCTTCGGAACATTGGTTGTTTATTTGTTTCAATCTCAAATAAATTTAAAAAAACTAAAACTTTTTATGGTTGGATTTCTATTCTTTTTCTTTTTATCACCTGTTCTATACGCTTATGTTTCAGTATTGAAAGATGATAAAAGAACAGATTATCCAGGAAAAGAAATTGCTATGAAAACTCAATATGCTTGGGACCAACAATTTAACTCTAAGATCAATGTTGTTCTAGGAAATGAATGGAATGCAGGCAATTTATCTTATCACCTTAAATCTAGGCCAGTTTGGGAGGGTGTAGTTCAAAGAGAGAAACTTGATCAATTGAAAGATTATATGTGTCTTGATAGTATCTGTGTTGGATCAAGATAATTTATGAAATATGTAATTTTAGTTCCTGTTTATAATGATCGCGAGTCTTTGAAGTTGTTAATTGAAAATATTAACCATGAGATAAAAGATTTAAATTCTGAAATATCATTAATCGTAATTAATGATGCCTCTTCACAACAAATCATTGATGAATATCCATATATTGAAAACTTTAACTCAATTGAAATTATACACATGAAAGAAAACAGAGGTCATGCAAGATGTATTGCTTCTGGTTTGAAATATATCTATGAAAAAAAGGAGTTTGATTATGTAATTCCTATGGATGGAGATGGCGAGGATAGACCTGAAGAAATTAAAAATTTTATTGAATTATCAAAGGAAGTTGGAGACAGATCTATAGTTGGTGAAAGGGTTAAAAGATCAGAAAGTATGCTCTTTAAACTATGTTACCAATTTCATAAATTTTTAACTTTAGCTTTTACTGGGCAATCTATTAAATTTGGTAATTTTACATGTCTTTCAAAAGTAACTGTTAAAAAAATGTTAGATGAAAAATCAACTTGGAATAGTTTTTCAGGATCATTAAAAAAAATTGAAAAAGATTTAATTTCTTCTCCATCAATTAGGGGCAAAAGATATTTTGGTCCATCTCAAATGAGTTTCTTTAAACTATTAAAACATTCTCTTTCAATAATAAGTGTTTTTAGAAAAACAGTTTTAATTCGTTCAGCTTTATTTATTGTTTTTTATATTTTGTTAATTAAAAGTAATGCGTCAATTGTTACCTCATTACCTTTAGTTTTGTTATTAATAATGATTTATTCAATTTCCAGTTTAGCTTTAAGAGAAAATATTGAAGAGTTTAATAATTCCTTAACAAATATCCATGATATTGATAAAATAAAATAATAATGAAAAACTTTTTTAGAAAAGTTGCATTTGGTTTAAAGCCCGATGAAAAAGAGCCATCAGATCCACTGACTTGGGCTCAAAAACAAGTGGAAACTATTCCAGAATATAATTGGAAGGGTAAGCATATATACTCTGAAAAGGAGATGAGAAAGTATTGGATTACTTTTAGAGTTGAGGAAAACACTACTTTAAGAAAAAAATACAAAAATGATCCTGAGGGTTTAAGAAAAGCTGAGCATCAATTAGAAAACGATGTAGGAAAAGATTTTTGGCCAAACAATGAAATTTGTATTAGACATGCCGAAGCTCTAAGAAGTAAAAACCCAGTTTTAGCAAAACTTTGGTATTTTTGGGGTAATCATTTTACAATTAGTGACACTCAAACTTTGTCGTCTTTTTCGACTGGTTCTTATCAAAGAGACTTTCTAAGAGCTAATATGGATAAAACATTTGAGACAATGGTTACAGAGGCAACACTTGCATGGCCAATGATTATGCATCTTGATAATAAAGAAAATGTTGGCCCCAAGTCAGAAAGCGCAAAGCAAGAATGGAGAAGAAGAGAAAAAGAACCAGCAACATTAAATGAAAATCATGCAAGAGAATTAATGGAGCTCCATACTATTTCTCCAGATGGAGGATATACACAAGAAGATGTAATTGAACTTGCAAAAATAATGACAGGATGGCGTCCTAAGTGGAGCAAAAAAAAAGATAATGGAAGTGATGTCAGATTTGATCCAGAAAGACATGAACCAGGAAAAAAATTAGTTTTAGGTAAAGAATATAAAAAAGGACCAAAGAGTTTAAAGATTGCAATTAAAGACTTAGCAAACCACCCAGCTTGTAGAAAATTTATTGCAACAAAGCTTTGTAGATACTTAATTACTGACTACCCTACACCTGAAATGATTGCTCCAGTTATAAAAGCATGGGAACAATCAGATGGTTTTCTTCCTGAAGTTCACAAAGCTGCTATTAAAGTTGCTTTTGAATATAATGACAAGTATCGGAAATTTCAAAACCCAGAAAATTGGTGGCTAACGACAATTAATATGTCTGGCTCAACAGATAAATATCCTGTTAGTGAATACATAATGAACCAATTCGTGTTTGGTTTTAAACCAGTGAATGACATGAGATTTCCAAGTTGGTTATTAGAAGATATAGGATGTCACCCTTATAGACAAAAACAACCAAATGGATATTCAGATTTAGAAAAAGATTGGCTATCTACAGAGTTAGTGATCAGAAGATTAATGTACGCTAAAAAAGCTTTCCATCAGTATAAAATAAAAGATCAAATTGATGATACTATACACGAAAGAATTATTCGTACTAATTTTGATAATCCTGATAAAATTTTAAAAATTGTTTCAAAGGCTAGAACAAACGAAGAAAAACATATGATATTATTTAATTTACCGGAGGTATTAAAAGCATGAAGATTTCAAGAAGAGATTTTTTAAAAGGTTCAGCAGCAACTACTTTGTTTTTAGCAGGTTTTAATCTGCCTGTGTTGGCATCTTCATCTAGAAAAAAAAATCTAGTTGTTATCATGTTGAGAGGTGGAATGGATGGACTTTGTGCAGTACCGGTAATAGGAGATAAAAATTTCGAAAAAAGAAGAAAAAAAATATTAATTGAAAATCCTATTAAATTAGATTCAGATTTTGCACTCCATCCAAAGTTAAACGCTTTTTACCAATGTTGGAAAGAAAATACTGGAGCAATTGTACATGCAACAAGTATTCCATACACAGCAAGATCACATTTTGAAGGTCAAAATTTGATGGAGTCTGGAGGTAAAGTTCCTTACCAAGAAAAAACTGGATGGGTTGGTAGAGCCATGAAACTTGCTAAATTACAAGGCGATGGTTTGGCGCTATCGTTGCCTATGCCTCTTCTTTTAAGAGGGGTTCCTAAAAATAATAATTATTTTCCATCAGATGGAAGCCTACCAAGAGAAGAAACGTTAGATTTATTAAAATCAGTATACGCAGATAGTTCTGAAGAAGAGTTAATGGACATGATGAATTTCATAAAAAAACGAAAAAATGAAGACATGATGTCAGGGTATTCAAGAGGCTGGGATAAAAGAAAAAATAATAATCTTTCAAAACAAGCTGCCGCTTATTTAAGAAAACCAAATGGACCAAGAGTGGCTGTATTTGAGGTTAATGGTTTTGATACACATGCAGCACAAGGTGGAGTGAACGGTACTCACACAAAATGTCTAGTTGAAATGGATGACATTATTAAAAATTTAAAAACTGAGCTTAAAGATGCCTACAAAGATACTTTAATATTAACAGTCACTGAATTTGGAAGAACGATTAAACAAAATGGTGGCAATGGAACGGAGCATGGTTATGGAACCGCAATATTTATGGCTGGTGGATTAATTAAGAAAAGCCAAGTTCACGCTGATTGGCCAGGATTGAAAAGAAAAGAGCTTTTTGATGGTAGAGATTTAAATGTTACAATTGATGCCCGATCTATTTATGCTTCTGCTATGTCATCAGTTTTTGATTTAGAATTTGAAAGAATTCAAAAAGATGTTTTTTGGGGTGATAAGCTGGACAACTTATCTGATAAGCTTTTTAAAGCTTAATTAAAAACTTATCCACAGGCTACAATTTGAATTGAAATAGTATTTTAGAAATAATAGCATTTTAATTAATGAGAATAGAAGAAGAGCTTAAACTAGATTACTCTGATGTCTTGTTTAGACCTAAGAGAAGTACATTAAAAAGCCGTAAAGACGTTAATCTACTTAGAACATACAGATTTAAATACAGCAAAAATGAATGGTCAGGAATTCCTATTATGGCAGCCAACATGGATGGTGTTGGTGAACTAAGTATTGCAGAAAAATTAAATGATCATCAAATGATTACATGTTTAACAAAACAACATGATGTAAAAAAAATAAAACAAAACAAAAATATTAAAAAAATCTATCCTAATATTGCACTTAGCGTTGGTATTAAAAAAGAAGACTTTCAAAACTTAGATAAGGTTTTAAAGGAATTTAGTTTTTTCAAATTTATTTGTATTGATGTTGCAAATGGTTACTCAGAGCATTTCACAAATTTTATCAAATCAGTAAGAGAAAAATACCCAACTAAAACTATTATTGCAGGAAATGTTGTAACAGCAGATATGACACAAGAATTAGTTCTAAGTGGTGCAGATATTGTAAAAGTTGGAATAGGACCCGGAAGTGTTTGTACAACTAGAATTCAAACTGGAGTAGGGTATCCACAATTAAGCGCAGTAATTGAATGTGCTGATGCAGCTCACGGTCTTGGCGCGCATGTCATTGCTGATGGAGGATGCACATGTCCAGGTGATGTTGCAAAAGGTTTTGGAGGTGGTGCAGATTTTGTAATGTTAGGTGGAATGTTAGCGGGTCATGATGAAGGAAAAGGAAAAATAGTAAAAGTAAATGGCTCTAAATACATTGAGTTTTATGGATCCAGTTCAGAAGTTGCTAATAAAAAACATTATGGTGGATTAGCAGACTACAGAAGTAGTGAAGGAAGAAAAGTTAGAGTTAAGTATAGAGGTAAAATAAATGATACTGTTTTAAATATTCTAGGTGGTGTTAGAAGTAGCTGTACTTATGTAGGAGCGCCATCACTGAAACAATTAAGCAAATGTACAACTTTTGTCAGAGTTTCTAGTCAATTTAATGATACTTTTGTTAAATAAAAAATTATTAGTAATTTTATTATCATTTTTATTTTTAACTAACTTTGCAAATTCCGAATCTAGATTTGGTGAATTAACCGAAATGCGTGATGAAAAAATGAGAGGTAAAGATGGTCAATGGGTAAGACCACATCCAGGACCTTTTATTTGGAACCACATTGAAAGTGAAAAAGGAAAGTTCTTTTGGGAAGACGCTGATCAATACGTTGTTTATGCACAAGATCATAATCAAACAATTTTAGCAACCATTTGGCCTCATGCCAATTGGGATCAAAAATCTTGCAAAAGAAAAAAAGCAAAAAGCCCTTTTGGAAAACGTTTTACTAAATATTTAAGTAAACCTTGTTCAATGGATGATTATAAAAATTTTCTAACAAAATTAGTTGATCGTTATGATGGTGATGGCTCAAATGATATGCCTGGATTAACTAAACCAATAAAATATTGGGATGTGATGAATGAGCCAGAGTTTAAAATGTTCTTTAAAGGTAGTAAGGAAGATTTTATTGAAATCTTCAACTTCTCATCAAAAGTAATTAAAGAAAAACAACCAGATGCAGTTATCGTTATGGCTGGAGCCGCAGGAATGTTTCCAAAAAATAAAAAATATTGGAAATCAGTTTTGCCAGAAATAAAAGATCATTTTGATATAGCAAATATCCATCACATAAGTGGTCCAGACGGACAATGTGATAAAGAGCTTTGGGTAGATGAGTTTGCTGAACTATTAAAAAGTGTCGATGTTGACAAACCTATTTGGTTAACAGAAGCAATGACTTGTGGTCCTCCCATAAAAGCTTGGGTAAATGCCTTTTTAAATGGGGCAGAAATTATTATTGATGTTGGTGTGAATGCTCCAGGAGCAAAAATTAGTAAAAAAAATAGAAAAAAATTAAATGAATTTATCGCTGAATACGATGGTTTTACATCAATTAAATCTCTTTCAAATGATCAAGTAGAGTTTTCTTATGCTAATGGATCCAAAAAGACTCTCAATCTAAATTAAGCCCTAATCGTTGGTAAACAATAAAAATCAGCAGTATCAATTTTAGAAGAATACTGCCTTCTCATATTCCATTTTTTGTGAACCCCAGCGCTCGCAACACTTAAAGTAGATCTTCCATATCGATGATTAGTATTATCAATTGATCTCATTAAGCTATTTATCTTTTCATCTTTTTCAGAAGTAAATAAATTTGTTTTATCACTAGCATTCGATAATCCTGTAAGCATCACACCTGCTTTTTGATAACGATAACCATTTTTAAATATGCTCTCAAGGATTGAAACTGCTGTTTTAACTGTTTCAATACTATTGTTTGTTGCAATAGGAAAATCAACTGTCTTAGCATTTGAATAATAACCAAAGTTTCTATGAAAAGGGCTTGTTCTCACAAATACAGTAATTGCTTTTGCAACTAAAGATTCTGATCTGATTTTTTCAGATGCATTTAAACAATAGTTTGCAACTGCTTCTTTTAATTCTTGAAAAGTTTCAATTCTTTTTCCAAATGATCTTGAAACTACACAACTCTTTCTTTTGGTAGCAGTTGTTTCTAAATCAATACAAGGAATTCCTCTAAGCTCCATTGCTGTTCTTGAGCTTAAAACATTGGAACTTTTCTTTATCCATGTATTAGATTTATTTTTAAGTTGCTTCGCATTATAAATTCCATGCTTTTGATAAAATTTAGTAAGTTGTCTACCAACACCCCAGACATCATTAATTTCAACTTTTTCTAAAATAGGATCTAAATTATCTATTCCAATTAAACTTGTTACTCCAGATTGTTTTTTCTTTGCAATATGATTTGCAATTTTACTTAATGTTTTTGTTTTTGCGATCCCAATACTTGTTGGAATACCAGTCCATTGTAAAACTGTTTCTCTAATTTCTTTTCCAACTTTTTCTACATCCTGATCTTTAAAATTTGATAAATCTAAAAAAGCCTCATCAATTGAATACACTTCTATTTCAGAATTAAATCTTTTAAGAGTTCGCATCACCCTTCTAGATAAATCTCCATACAAAGAATAGTTTGATGAAAAAACATTTACATTATTTTTAACAATAATATCTTTTGCTTTAAAGTAAGGTTCGCCCATTTTAATTCCTAAAGCTTTTGCTTCATTCGATCTTGAAATGATACAGCCATCATTATTAGATAAAACAACAACAGGTTTTTTTCTTATTTTGGGATTGAATAATCTTTCACAAGAAACATAAAAAGAATTACAATCAACGAGTGCTATTTTTTTAGTATACTGAGTGGATGACATAAGTAACTACTCCCCAAATAAAAACATCTTGCTCTTCATTAATTAAAATTCTGTCAGAAAATTCTTTAGAGCCAGAGGTTAAAAATTTTTTATCTCTTTCTTGAACTAAAGTTTTAACCACAAGCTCATCATGAACATTTGCAATCACAGTTGAAAAGTTTTTTGGTTTTAAACTTTTATCAACGACCAATAAATCTCCATCATTAATGCCAACATCAACCATGGATTTACCTTGAACTCTGATTATGAAAGTTGCTGGAACATTTCTTATTAAATGCATGTTTAGATCGATATCTTCTTCGATATAATCTGTTGCAGGAGAAGGAAAACCAGCGCCTGCTTTATGTAGATAATATGGGATTGTTAGTTTCATGTTCTTGTTTTGTTCTACTTTATAGACTATTTATGGAATACACTCAATAGGTTGTATTTTGAGTCTGTAACTGAATCAAAAGTGAATCAAAACGTGAACATCCAATCCACATATTGTGGACTTGTGGATAACTTCAACCATAGATAGTTTAAGTTGGTTATTTAAATATATAAATTCTGAGTTTGATTATGAATGTTTTAGATTTTGTCATGGTTGGTTCTAATGATCATCAAAAATCAGGTGACTTTTATGATGCTGTTTTTGAACCTTTAAAATTAAAAAGAATTTTAAAAACAGAAAAGTATTTGGGTTATGCTCATTCAAGTGATCCAGATAAAGTTCAATTTTATGTAACTCATCCTGTAAATGGTAAGCCCGCAACTTTTGGAAATGGTTCACAAACTACTTTGTTGGCAGACACTAAAGAAGCAGTGGATAAATTTTATGAAGTTGCAATTTCAAAAGGAGCGATAGATGAAGGTGGACCAGGTGTTAGAAAAGATGGAAATTATTATGCATACGTTCGAGATTTAGAGGGAAATAAGATTGCAGCCAAATGTATTTTAATTTAAATTAAGGAGATATATGAAATTAAGTTGTCATTGTGGATCTGTAGAAGCTGAAATTAATTCTACAGTTAATGAATTAGCAAAAATAGTTAGATGTAATTGTTCAATTTGCAAAAGAAAAAATGCAACAATGGGTATGGTTAAAAATGAAGATTTTAAACTTACCAAAGGTGAAGATAAAATAAAACTTTATCAATACCATACAAAAGTTGCTAAACATTATTTTTGCACTGAATGTGGAATTTACACTCATCATAATCCAAGAAGTGCACCAGCTATGACTGGATTTAATTTAGGTTGTGTCGATGAAGTTAAAGCTGAAGATATAAAAGAGATAGCTCAATTTGATGGTCTCAACCATCCAATGGATCAAGAAAAATAAAAGTTTAATGCAATCAACTGCTGAGTGTTTTAAAAAAGTTAAAAGTGATTGTCTAAAATTTATTAAATCACAAGAAACCTCAAAAGAAAAATTTAGCAACAAAGATAAGATGTTAAAATCTTTTCTAATACCAGTGTGTTTTTGGATTGCAAAAAAAGCAAATAATAAAAAACCTTACTTTGTTGGCTTAGCTGGAGGACAGGGGACTGGTAAGACAACAATAAGTTCAATTATAAAAATTATTTTAGAAAAATATTTTAAATTAAAAGTATTCAAAATTTCTATTGATGATTTTTATAAAACTAGAAAAGAGAGATTTATTTTATCTAATAAAGTTCATCCTATGTTGATGACAAGAGGAGTGCCTGGAACACATGATGTAAAAATTATGTTGGATTTCTTTAAAAAATCAAAAAACAAAAACTTTAAATCAATAAAGTTACCAAGTTTTAATAAGGCAGTAGACGATAGGTCGCCTAAAAAAAATTGGTACAATATTAAAGAGCAGCCAGATGTAATTATATTTGAGGGTTGGTGTGTTGGTGCAAGAGCGGAAATAAACAAAACTCTTAAAAAACCAATTAATTCACTTGAAAGAACTAAAGATCAAAAATTTATTTGGAGAAAATATGTAAATGAGCAATTAAAGACGAAATACAAAAAACTATATTCTCAGTTAAATTGTCTGATTTATTTAAAAGCAAAAAATTTTAGTTTGCTTCAAAAATGGAGACTAAAACAAGAGCATAAGTTGTGGTTAAATACTAAAAATAAATCTAGTCACAAAATAATGAGCAAAGGAGATGTTATAAACTTTATGCAAACTTACCAAAGAATTACACAGAACATGTTTAAATTTGCACCAAAATATTCTACAATTATCTTAAATTTAAATAGCAACCATCAAATTAAGACAATAAAATATAATAAATGAAAAAGTTTTTAATAATTATCTTTTGTGCATTAGTTTTTCCGTTGAGTGCATTTTCAGCAACTTTAAAAGAAGCACTAAAACAAACTTTTGATAATAACCTGGAGCTTCAAGCAGAGAGAAAAAATTTAGAGATCCAACAAGAGGTAATTAATATGTCTAGAAGTGATTTATTGCCTAACTTAACTCTTACTGGTAAAAAAAATTTTGAGGAAACAAATGAAATTACTACACAGTCTGGTGCAGATGCATCAGTTACAGATGTAAACACAGGATCAGCTTCAATTAAACTTGAACAAACATTACTTGATGGAAGCGGAAGAAAAACGGAATATGAGAAAAGTAAGTTAGGATTAAACCTATCAGAAGCAAAATTAATACAAAAAGAACAAGAAATATTCTTAAGAGCTATTGAAGCATACACAGGATTAATTTTAGCTTATGAAAAATTAAATATTAATGAAGAAAATGTAAACTTACTCCAAAGACAATTTGAATTAGATAATGCAAGATTAAGTAGGGGGCAAATTACAGCTTCTGATTTAGCACAATCACAATCTTCTCTTGCTGGCGCACAAGCAGGATATATTGAAGCCCAAAATAATATAGTAACGAGCAGATTAAATTATGAAAATGTAATTGGTGCTATTGCTGAAGAAGATAAATTGAAAAAAATATATAACGCTCAAGTTACAATCCCTAAAAATTTAAATGAAGCTAAAAAAATATCTTTAGAAAAAAGTCCAGAGTTAATTATTGCAGAGATTGAATACGGTCAATCAGAACTTGATGTAAAAATTGCAAGATCTGATCTTTCACCAACAGCAAAAATCTCATTAGAGAGAACTTATACTGATGATTTAAGTTCAACTTATGATGAAAGAGAAAAAGATGTCTTACAAGCAACAGTATCTTGGCCTTTTCAATTTGGTGGAAAAAATAAATCTAACGTAACAAAAAATCTTCAAGCTAAAGGTATGAAAAGATTATTATTGGAGAATGCACAAAAAAATAATACCCAGTCAGTGACCTCTTCTTGGTCAACTTTGCAGTCTTCAAGAAGTTTTTTGCAAGCTGTGCAATCACAAGTTAAAGCTTCAGAAGTTGCGACTGAAGGAATTAGCTTTGAATATGAAAGTGGATCTGGAAGATCTACTTTTGATGTCCTTCAATCTAGATCAAACTTGATAAATGCAAAAATTAATCTTGCTGAAGCTGAAAGAAGTTATTTGTTAGCTCAATACAGAGTTTTAAAATCAGTAGGACTTTTAAATAGCGACTATTTAAATCTTAAGTAATTCAATCTTTTTTACCCAGTAAAAACAAAGATCTTGCTAATGAGAACAAAATGTGTACATTTAAATCATGATTCGACTGTTAAAAAACGTAAAAAAAGAGGCAAAAAATGACGAAAAGTAACCTAAAAGTAGTTAAATCTACTAAAGATCAAGAAATGGATATTAAAGAAAAGAACAAAGCATTAGATGCTGCAATAGCTCAAATTACAGATAATTTTGGAAAAGGCTCTGTAATGAAGCTTGGCCAAAAGAGAGCTATGGATATTGAGTCTGTTTCAACAGGTTCTTTAAGTCTTGATTTAGCTTTAGGTATTGGTGGATTACCAAAAGGAAGAATTATTGAAGTTTATGGACCAGAATCATCTGGAAAAACAACATTAGCATTACAAGTTGTTGCTGAAGCTCAAAAAGCAGGTGGAATTTGTGCATTCGTTGATGCAGAGCATGCTTTAGATCCAGTTTATGCAAAAAAATTAGGTGTAAATACTGAAGAACTTTTAATTTCACAGCCAGATGCTGGTGAACAAGCATTAGAAATTGCTGATACGCTAGTAAAATCAGGCTCTATTTCAGTTATTGTAATCGACTCTGTTGCAGCTTTAACTCCAAAAGCTGAGATTGAGGGAGAAATGGGAGATCATCATGTTGGTCTTCAATCAAGATTAATGAGTCAGGCTTTAAGAAAATTAACAAGTTCAATTTCAAATACAAATACAATGATGATTTTCATCAACCAAATCAGAATGAAAATTGGAGTTATGTTTGGAAGTCCAGAAACTACATCAGGTGGTAATGCACTTAAGTTTTATTCATCAGTTAGAATGGATATTAGAAGAATAGGTGCCATCAAAGACAAAGATGAAATTATTGGTAACTCTACAAGAGTGAAGGTAGTTAAAAATAAAGTAGCTCCACCATTTAAAGTAGTTGAATTTGATTTGATGTACGGAAGAGGAATTAGCAAGATGGGTGAGTTAGTCGATCTTGGTTCCAAAGCAGATATTATTGAAAAATCAGGAGCATGGTATGCTTATAAGGGAGAGAAGATTGGTCAAGGTAGAGAGAATGCCAAGACTTATCTAGCTCAAAATCCTAAAGTTGCTGCAGAAATAGAAATGGCAATTAGGGAAAAAGCTGGTGTTATTTCTAAAAAAATAGAAGGAAACCCGATAGATCCTGAAAAATTGGAAAAAGAAAAGAAAGTAGCTGAAAAAGAAGAAGCAAAAGCTGAAGCTACTCCTCCATCTAAAAAGAATTAATAGGTCATCTTTATTAATAAAAGGCGCTTAATTTAAGCGCCTTTTTTCCCGTACTGTATCTAGACATAAAATAAAAAAGCTGTATTTTAAAAATATGGCAGACAAAACTCTCAATGAAATTAGAAATACTTTCCTAAAGTATTTTGAAAAGAACGATCATCAGATTGTGGAATCTAGTAATTTGGTTCCAAATAATGATCCAACATTGATGTTTGCTAATTCTGGAATGGTTCAATTTAAGAACGTGTTCACAGGTTTAGAAAAAAGAGATTATGTAAGAGCAACTACTTCACAAAAATGTGTAAGAGCTGGTGGTAAACATAATGATTTAGAAAATGTAGGTTACACACCTCGACACCATACTTTCTTTGAGATGTTAGGAAATTTTTCATTTGGAGATTATTTTAAAGAACAAGCAATTCATTATGCTTGGAATTTAATTACCAAAGATTTTGGAATAGATAAAAATAGACTTTATGTAACTGTATTTCATGAAGATGATGAAGCCTTCAATTTTTGGAAGAAAATAGCAGGTTTTAGCGATGATAGAATAATTAGAATAGCAACATCAGATAACTTTTGGTCAATGGGAGAAACAGGACCATGTGGACCTTGTTCAGAAATATTCTTTGATCATGGTGATCATTTGCATGGAGGATTACCTGGTACCAAAGATGAAGACGGAGATAGATTTATCGAAATATGGAATTTGGTCTTTATGCAATTTGAACAAGTTACAAAAGATAAAAGAATAAATCTTCCAAAACCCTCTGTTGATACTGGAATGGGCTTAGAAAGAATTGCTGCATTATTGCAAGGCACTCATGATAATTATGAAACGGATCACTTTAAAAAAATAATTAATTCAGCCTCAGATATAATTAAAATTAAATCTGATAAATCTAATCTATCTAGTTTTAGAGTTATTGCAGATCACTTAAGAGCAAGTTCATTTTTAATTGCTGAAGGAGTATTGCCATCTAATGAAGGAAGAGGGTATGTGCTTCGAAGAATAATGAGAAGAGGTATGAGACATTCTCATTTATTAGGAGCCAAGGATCCAGTATTTTCAAAATTGTTTGATACGTTATTAAATGAAATGTCAGGAAATTATCCTGAACTAAAAAGAGCAGAGTCTTTAATAAAAGAAACTTTAAAAATGGAAGAAGAGAAATTTTTAGTTCTACTAGATAGAGGAATTAAAATTTTAAATGATGAAATTTCAAAGATAGATAAAGTACTACCAGGTGACATTGCTTTTAAACTTTATGAAACTTATGGATTTCCAATTGATCTTACAGAAGATATTTTAAAATCAAAATCTTTAAAGTTTGATAAAGAAAGATTTGGTGAGCTGATGAGAGAGAGTATTGAGCTTGCAAGAAAAAATTGGAAAGGATCTGGAGATAGTGCAGTTGAGCAGGTTTGGTATGGAGTTAAAGAAAAACATGGAGCTACAGAATTTTTAGGATATGAAAATGATCAAGCACAAGGAGTAATAAAATCACTTCTTAAAAATCATAAAGAGGTTGATACTTTAAATGCTGGAGATGAAGGTATCATTGTTGTTAATCAAACCCCATTCTACGCTGAATCTGGGGGTCAAGTTGGGGACACAGGAATGATTATTAAGGATGAATTTGAATTTGAAGTAACTGATGTTCAAAAAAAATTGGGGGATATATTTGTTCATTACGGAAAGGTGAAAAAAGGTTCAATAAAATTAGAGCAAGATGTTGAAATGAAAATCAATATTGGTAAAAGAAATGATACAAGAGCATATCATTCAGCAACTCATTTATTACACGAGTCTTTGAGAAGAGTTTTAGGTCCGCATGTTACTCAAAAAGGATCTCTAGTTGAGCCAGAAAGGTTAAGATTTGATTTTAGCCACATGAAGCCAATTTCAGATGATGAGATGGTAAAAATAGAAAGTCATGTAAATGATATGATTTCTAAACAATCTGTTGTAACCACAAGAATTATGACACCTAAAGAGGCAGTTGATAATGGAGCTTTAGCATTATTTGGTGAGAAATATGGAGATGAAGTAAGAGTGTTATCAATGGGGGATGAAGGAGAAAAATATTTTTCAACTGAATTATGCGGTGGAACCCATGTAAAAAACACTGGTGATATTGGTAAATTTAAGATTATTAGCCAATCCTCAATTGCTGCAGGGGTTAGAAGAGTAGAGGCTTTAAGAGATAAGCAACTAGAGGATTACCTTAAAAATAAAGAGAAAATGTTAAATTTATCATCTGAAAAAGATGATGAACAAATAAATGAATTAAGTAAGCAAATTTCTGAGTTAGGTGGAAAACCTAACTTAGATGAAACTGATAAGAAAGTTTTAATTAAAAATTTAAACAAACAGTTAGAAACATTATCTGTTAATTCGATATTACAAGATCAATCCAAAAATAAAATTAACGATCTAGATGTTAATGGGGTCAAAGTAAGATTTCAAAATGTTGAAGATCTTCCACCTAAAGAATTAAGAAAACTTGTAGATAAAGGCAAAAAAGAATTGGGCGAAGGTATTGTAATTGTTTTTGCAAGCAAAGACGACAAAGTTGGTATAGCTGTAGGTGTCACAGAAAAACTAACTGAAAAATTTGATGCAGTACAATTTGTGAAAGCAGGTTCAGAAGTAATCGGAGGCAAAGGAGGTGGTGGAAGAAAAGACTTTGCTCAAGCAGGTGGTCAAGACCAATCCAAAATAAATGATGCTTTTGAAAAAATTAAATCTCTAATTTAGTTTCTTTTTAAGATTACCATCAATTTCATCTAAAAACTGATTAGTAGTTAAAAACTTACTGTTCGGTCCAACTAGAATTGCTAAATCTTTTGTCATAGATCCATTTTCAACACACTCAATACATACAGCTTCTAATGTCTGAGCAAATTTAATTAATTCTTGATTATTGTCTAATTTTCCTCTGTGTGCCAATCCTCTTGTCCATGCAAATATAGATGCAATAGGATTTGTAGAAGTCTCTTTTCCTTGTTGATGCATTCTATAGTGTCTAGTAACAGTTCCATGAGCAGCCTCAGCTTCCATCACTTTTCCATCAGGAGTTAACAGAGTACTTGTCATTAATCCTAATGATCCATAACCTTGAGCCATAGTATCAGACTGAACATCGCCATCATAATTTTTGCAAGCCCAAATATATTTTCCACTCCATTTCATTGCGCATGCAACCATGTCGTCGATTAATCTATGTTCATAAGTGAGATCATGTTTTTCAAATTCTACTTTATATTCATTATCGAATACTTCTTGGAAAATATCTTTAAATCTTCCATCGTATTGTTTTAAAATTGTATTTTTTGTAGACATATAAACTGGCCACTTTTTAATTAAGCCATAGCTAAAACACGATCTTGCAAAGTCTTGAATTGATTTATCTAAATTATACATTGATAGAGCTACTCCTGGACCTGTAAAATTAAATACTTCGTATTTAATTTCTTCTTTTCCATCCTCTGATGTCCACTTAACTTCCATTTTACCTTTTCCAGGCACTTTAAAATCTGTAGCTCTATATTGATCACCAAAAGCATGTCTTCCAATAATTACAGGATCTGTCCATGAAGGAACTAACTTTGGAATATTTTTACAAATTATAGGTTCTCTAAAAACTGTTCCGCCAATAATGTTTCTGATCGTTCCATTTGGAGATCTCCACATTTTTTTTAAATCAAATTCTTCAACTCTTGCTTCATCAGGAGTGATTGTTGCACATTTAATTCCAACACCAATTTTTTTGATAGCATTTGCTGAGTCAATTGTGATCTGATCATCAGTATTGTCTCTGCTTTTCATTCCTAGATCGTAATATTCAATACCAAGATCGATATAAGGAAGGATTAATTTGTTTTTAATAAACTCCCAAATAATTCGAGTCATTTCATCACCATCTAACTCGACAACAGGGTTATTTACCTTGATTTTGCTCATTAAATTAAATTTATCTTATTAATTGAATTTGATTGGTTTATATACATATTAATCGAAAATTAGCAAATAGAAGAATATGTTTACCAAAATTTTTCCAAAGATACACACAGAGGGTTACAAGTTTATTGTAATTGCAGGTTTCATTACAATAATCTTATTACTAGTAAATGGATTTTT
Organism: Candidatus Pelagibacter sp. HIMB1485; assembly: GCF_052048055.1. Classification (NCBI taxonomy): domain Bacteria; kingdom Pseudomonadati; phylum Pseudomonadota; class Alphaproteobacteria; order Candidatus Pelagibacterales; family Candidatus Pelagibacteraceae; genus Candidatus Pelagibacter; species Candidatus Pelagibacter sp. HIMB1485. The sequence continues at coordinate 588,411 of NZ_JBNAIN010000002.1, forward strand.
AGGATTAATTGGATTGCTATTAACTATATGGGTTTATTATTTTTTTAGAGATCCAGAAAGAACAATCATTGGTGATGATAATTATCTAGTAAGCCCAGCGGATGGCGAAGTAATTAAAGTAGAAGATGTAGATGGACCAAAAGAATTAAATTTAGAAAACAAGAAATTTAAAAAGATTAGTATCTTCATGAACGTATTTGATTGTCATGTAAATAGAACTCCTTGTTCAGGACAAGTTGAAGATATTTTGTATAAACCAGGAAAGTTTTTAAATGCCTCATTAGATAAAGCGAGTGAGGATAATGAAAGAAACTATTATAAATTAAAAGATAATCATGGGAATGACATTGTTGTAGTCCAAATAGCAGGTTTGGTTGCAAGAAGAATTGTTTGTGAGACTAATAAAGATCAAACACTAAATCAAGGGGATCGAATTGGAATGATAAGATTTGGAAGTAGAGCGGATGTTTACTATGAAAATTATGAACCATTAGTAAAAATTGGTCAAACAGCTATTTCAGGGGAAACTCTATTAGCCAAAAGATAGATATGCAACAACCTAAAAAAAATTTTAAAATAGTTCCTGAAAAAAGGAGTGCTAGAGTAATTTTACCTAATATGCTTACCCTTATAGGTGTTTGTATTGGTCTTACTTCTATAAGATTTGCTCTAGACGGAAGATATGAGTTTGCAATCATTGCAATAATTATTGCAGCAGTCATTGATGGATTGGACGGAAGAATAGCAAGATTAATCAAAGGCACTTCAAAAGTTGGAAAAGAATTAGATTCTTTGACTGACATGATTAGTTTTGGAGTTGCTCCAGCCTTCATAATGTATTTTTGGAAATTAAATGAACTTGGAAGGTTTGGATGGTTAATTTGTTTAATTTATGTAATTTGTGTTGCATTAAGATTAGCCCGTTTCAATGTAAATACTGGGGGAGAGCCTTCTTGGAGAGATAATTTTTTTGAGGGTGTCCCATCTCCAGCTGGTGGGATTTTAGTACTAACGCCACTAATATTTAGTATATCTAGTATTGAATTATTCAAAATAGATTATGCAATTATTGTGCCAATATTTTTTATTGTTACATCGTTTTTATTGATTAGTAAATTTCCAACTTATTCATTTAAAAAAATTGTAATTCAAAGAAAAGCTACAATATTTTTATTATTTGGAATCGTTTTATTTTTTGGATTATTATTAATCTATCCATTTAACGTAATTTCGATTAGTGCAATGATCTATCTAACTTTATTACCTATTAGTTTTTTACATTATCAAAAACTTAAAAAAGAAAACGAGGATGTTAGTCATATAGATGACGAAGACCAAGAAGATATTCTTTAATGAAAAAAAATGTAATTATTTCTTTAGCGGATGCAAATTATTTTGACTTATTAGATGAATTAGTAAACTCCATTAAGAGATTTAATGAGAGTGAAAACACTGCAATTTGCATTTTAGATGCTGGATTAGAAGAGAGTCAAAAAATTGCGTTATCAAACAAAGTAGACGAAATTAAAAAAGCAGATTGGGATATTGAGGTACCTGCATTTAAAGTTAAAGGAAAAGAATGGCTAAAAAGTCAAGTATCAAGAGCTTTTTTAAAAAATTATTTTCCTGGATATAGTAAATATATGTGGATTGATGCAGATGCATGGGTCAATTCTTGGGAAGCAATTGATTTATATTTTAAAGGATGTGAAAATAATAAACTCTCAATAGCAACATCTGCTGATAGAGCTTATGGAAGAGTTTTAAGAGCCGAATGGGTGTTTAGAAGTTTTGCACGAATTAAATCTCAAAATTATAAACATGCAAAGTCTTCAGGTTTTTCTGAAAAAATTGCTAGGGAGGTGGCCTTAAAACCTCATTTGAATATTGGTGTCTTCGCACTAGAAGCAAACGCTACACACTGGGAAGTTTGGCAAAGTAATTTAAAAAAAGCACTTTCATCTGGAAAAATTTGGGGATCTGAACAAATTGCTATGAATATAACAATATATTCAAACAATCTCCCAGTTGAAATTTTACCTGCATATTGCAATTGGACTCTTATAGACGGAATGAAATATGATAATGAAAGAAAAACTTTTGTAGAACCTTATTTACCAAATCATGAAATAGGCATTCTTCATTTTGCAGGAAAAAACAATGATCAAATTAGAAACGATAAAAATTTCATTTCCAAAATTAAAACTTTAGATGGAGATGTCATTGAAAAAAAACTTAGGTTTTTAAAATAATTGAAAAAAAATAAAATATCTAAAAATTGGGTTAACAAACAACGAAGAGACATTTACGTCAGGCAATCAAAAGTTGATGGTTATAGAGCCAGATCTGCCTATAAACTTAAAGAAATTGACGAAAAATTTAAGATTTTTAAAGGTGGATTAACAGTTATTGATATAGGAGCTGCTCCTGGTAGTTGGTCACAATATGCAAATAAAGCAGCTAAGAACGGAAAATTAATTTCAATTGATTTAAAAAAGATGGAACCAATTGGTTCGAGTCTTCAAATACAAGGTGATTTCACTGAAGAGGATGTTCAGAGAGAAATTAAAAATAACACAACTTCTAAAGTGGATGTTGTAATGTCAGATATGGCTGTAAATACCACAGGAATTAAAAATATCGATTCAATTCAAACAGGAGAACTTTGTAAAGAGGCAATGGTATTTGCAAAAGACTTATTAAATGAAAATGGTTATTTTATTTCTAAAATCTTTATGGGTGGAACTTTCAACGAAATAGTCGCAGAAGGTAAAAAACATTTTAAAGAAGTTAAGGTTTTTAAACCTAAATCAAGTAGGAAGGACTCAAAAGAAAGTTTTATAATTTGTAAAAAACTTAGATAGAGACTTTAAAATTAAAAGGAATCGTATATAAAAGATCATGGTTCCTATAAAAGAAGCACTTACCTTTGACGATGTTACATTAGCCCCGAAGTATTCAGAAATTTTGCCATCTGAAGTAAATACATCTGTAAATTTAACAAAAAACTTAAAGCTTAAAATTCCTCTTTTATCTTCTGCTATGGACACTGTCACAGAAAGTAATATGGCTATAGCAATTGGTAAAGCTGGAGGAATAGGAGTTATTCACAGAAATTTAGATATTCAAAAACAAATCTTAGAAATTAAAAAAGTTAAAAAACAAAAATTATTAGTTGGTGCAGCTGTTGGAGCATCGATTGCTGAATTCGATAGAGCAAAAGCCATTCTTAAAGAAGGTGTTGATTTAATCGTAGTGGATACAGCACACGGCCATACCAAAAAAGTAGGAGAAATAGTTAAATATATAAAAAAAATTAAAGGTAAGAATATCGCCTTATGTGCAGGAAACATTGCAACTCCTGAAGCAGCAAAATTTTTGATTAAATTAGGAGTAGATATTATTAAAGTTGGGATTGGACCAGGATCAATCTGTACAACAAGGTTAGTTGCTGGAATAGGTGTTCCACAGTTAAGTGCAATTTTATCTGTAAGAAATGGACTTAAAAACAAAAATGTAAAAATAATTTCAGATGGCGGAATAAAATATTCTGGTGATTTGGCAAAAGCTTTTGCAGCAGGTGCAGATGCTGTAATGATAGGTTCTTTATTTGCAGGAACAGATGAAACACCTGGTAAACTAATTAAAAAAAATGGAAAATTATTTAAAAGTTTTAGAGGGATGGGATCAGTAGGCGCAATGAACAAAGGTTCAGCTGATAGATATTTTCAAACTAAACAAAAAGACACATCTAAGTATGTTCCAGAAGGAGTAGAAGGTTTTGTAAAATACAAAGGAGATGTAGGAAGCATTATATTTAAATTAATTGGTGGCCTTAAATCATCTATGGGTTATCTTGGTTCAAAAGAAATTGTGAAATTGAGAAATAAACCACAATTTGTTAAAATTACTAAAGCAGGATTTTATGAAAGTATGGTTCATAATGTAGACGTAATCAAAAATGATAGCAAATATTAATGAATAAAATTTTAAAATTAATTTTACTGGTTGTTTTAATTTTTACGTTTCAATCTAATTCTTTTTCAAAGGAAAGTTTTTTTAACGAAGCGATTAAATTATATGAAAAAGAAAAATATGAGGATGCGAGATTTTTATTTGAGAGAAATATTGTTTTTAATCCAAAGGATGCAAATTCATATTTGTACTTAGCAAAAATTTATAATCACGAGGAAGATCAAAGGAAAGAAGAATATAACTTAGAAACCACTCTATTAATTGATCCTCAAAATGAAGAAGCTATTTTAATGCTAATGAAAATTGCACTTGAAAAATCTAATTACGATAAAGTTAAAGAATTATCTGAAACATTTGTTCAAGTATGTAAGTCATTATGTGATGAAAATAATGAAATTTTAGAGTCTTTAAAAAACCTAGAACCAAGTAATGAGTCTTGATAATAGCCTTAACAAAATCTTAATTGTAGATTTTGGCTCACAATTTACTCAATTAATAGCAAGGAGAATTAGAGAACTTGGAGTTTTCTCTGATATTGTAAGTCATAAAAAAATCAAACTTAATCAAATTAATCAAAGTGTAAAAGGTATAATTTTATCAGGAGGTCCTCTGAATGTTTATCAAATTAATAAATACTCATTTGATAAGAAAATTTTAGATTTAAATATTCCTGTTCTTGGTATTTGTTTTGGACATCAAATATTATCTAAACTTAATGGTGGAAGAGTTAAGCAATCAAAGCATCGTGAATTTGGTTTAGCAAATGTAATTAAAAAAAATAAAAGTCTCTTAACTAATAATTTTTTTGGTACAAAAAAATCTAAAGTGGTATGGATGAGCCATGCTGATCAAGTATCTAAATTACCTAAAAATTTTAAAGTAATTGCTTCAAGCTCAAATTCAAAATTTGCAATTGTAGAAAATAAAATTAAAAATTATTATGGTGTCCAGTTTCATCCAGAGGTAACTCACACAGAAAACGGAAAAAAACTCATTAGTAATTTTATTTTTCTTATTTGTAAAATTAAGAAAAATTGGTCATCAAAAGATCAAAAGAGACAATTAATTAAAGATGTAAGGTCACAAGTTGGAGATAATAAAGTAATTTGTGCATTATCAGGTGGCGTAGATAGTAGTGTGGTTGCTCAATTATTGAATAAAGCAATAGGTAAAAAACTATATTGTATTTTTGTAAATACTGGATTGCTCAGAAAAAACGAAGAAGTACAGGTTGTTCAAACTTTTAAAAAAAGATTAAAAATGAATTTAATCTACGTGAATGCTGAAAAGGAATTTTTAAGTAAATTAAAAAATGTATCTGATCCAGAGAGAAAAAGAAAAATAATAGGAAATCTATTCATCAAAATTTTTGAAAGGTATGCAAAGAAAATAAAAAATGTAAAATTTTTAGCACAAGGAACGTTGTACCCAGATTTAATCGAAAGCAAGTCTGTTACAGGGAGTCAAACTTCTAAAATAAAGTCTCACCATAATGTGGGTGGTTTACCTAAAAAAATGAACTTAAAGTTAGTAGAGCCATTAAAATTTCTATTTAAAGATGAAGTTAGAAAATTAGGTTTAGAGTTAAATTTAAGTCATGAAATAATTTCAAGACATCCATTTCCTGGCCCAGGTTTAGCAATCAGAATGCCTGGTATTATAACAAATGAAAAAATTAAAATTTTAAAAGAAGCTGATCATTATTTTATTCAGGCTTTAAGAGATCATGGGCTCTACCACAAAATTTGGCAAGCATATGCAGCATTACTTCCAGTTAAAACAGTTGGAGTTATGGGTGACAATAGAACATATGAATATTTATGTTTATTAAGAGCAATTACTTCTGAAGATGGAATGACTGCAGATTTTTATGAGTTTAAAAAATCATTTATGCAAACCATTTCTAACAAAATTGTGAATAGTATAAGAGGAATTAATAGAGTTGTGTATGATATTACTTCTAAGCCTCCAAGTACTATTGAATTAGAGTAATTTTAATTATAAAAACATCTTATGAAATATTTACATACAATGATCAGAATTAAAGACGTAGATGAATCTTTAAGATTTTTCTGCGAAGGTCTTGGTCTAAAAGAAACAAGAAGAATGGAAAATGAAAAAGGAAGATTCACTTTAATTTTTCTTGCCGCTCCTAATGATGACAAAGCAGAAATTGAGTTAACATATAATTGGGATGGAGATGATCTAGGTGAAGGTTCAAGAAATTTTGGTCATCTTGCATATAGAGTAGATAATATTTATGAAACATGCCAAAGATTAATGGATATGGGCTACACTATAAACAGACCACCACGAGATGGTCATATGGCATTTGTTAGATCACCTGATAAAATTTCAATAGAAATACTACAAGAAGGAAACTTAGAGCCTAAAGAGCCTTGGGCTTCGATGGAAAATACCGGCTCTTGGTAAGTCGATGAATAAAAAGATTTCAGATTTTATTAAGAAAAAAAATAAAACTAAATTAGTAACCTTAACTGCTTACTCTAAAAATATTGCTTCAGTTTTAGATAATTATTGTGATCTAATTTTAGTAGGAGATTCACTTGGATCAGTTTTATATAATTATAAATCTACCAGAGAAGTAACTTTGAATACAATGATTGAACATTCCAAGAGTGTTCGTATGGGTATTAAAAAAAGTTTAATGATTGTTGATATGCCTCATAACACTTATCGAAATCCTAAAGAAGCATTAAAAAATGCAAAATTAATTATGAAAAAAACTAAATGTGATGGTGTCAAATTAGAAGGTGGAAAGAAAATTATAAATACTATTAAAACTTTAGTTAAAAATAATATTCCTGTAATGGGCCACATAGGGGTTTTGCCTCAATCAGATAAAACATTTAAATTTAAAGGTAAGAAACAAAGTGAAAAAGAAAATATTATGAAAGACGCAAGGTTAGTTGAAGAAGCTGGCTCATTTTGCATGGTTTTAGAGTGTGTTCAAACATCATTAGCAAAACAAGTAACTAAAAGTGTTAGTGTTCCAACAATTGGGATAGGCGCATCTAATAATTGCGATGGTCAGATTTTGGTATTTGATGATTTAATAGGTTTAAATCCAATTAAATTTAGATTTGTTAAGAAATATGCAAATATCAAGACAGAAATATCAAAAGCAGTTTCTAAATACGCAAGTGAGGTTAAAACAAGAAAATTCCCCTCAAAAAAATACTCTTTTAATTAAAAGTATTTTTTAAATTCCTCGTTAATATTTAGTATCTCAAGATCTACCAAACCACCTATAATTAATTGTAGACCAACAACTAAAATAAATATTAAACCAATGTAAGCTATCCAAATGTGTTTTTGAATATAGTTAGCCATATAAGTAGCTAATGCACCCGTAAGAACAACCGATAGTACAAGACCAAAAATCATATAGCCAAAATATCCTTGTGCTGCAGCAACAACACCAATTACATTATCAAAACTAATCATAAGATCAGCAAACAGAACTTTACCTATACTATTTATATATGACGGTTGCTTTGTTTTTTTAACTGAAGTTTTTATATTTTTAATATCAACAAGATCTTTTCTTAAATCATTAACTATCCATACCAACAACAACCCACCTAAAATTTTTATAAAATAAAATTCAAATAAAAAAGTAGCAAAGATTGCAAAAAATATTTTAAAAACAAATGCTCCAATTACACCCCATAAAATAATTTGTTTTCTATTTTTAGGCACAAAATTTGATGCAATAGATCCAACTATCACAGCGTTATCTGCAGTTAAGATAATAGTAATAAAAATAATTTGGGTTAGAATTATGAGCTCTTCAATCAAGATGTCTAATTATTATTTTAATTTAAGAAGATTGCAATCAAAAGAGTAAAAAAAGGCGGTCAAAAAAAATTTGACCGCCTTAATAATTGTATTTTTATTAAATTATCTTTCAGACCAAGTAGGCATAGGATATTTTAACTCACAAGCTGCTAATTCAAATGGATATACTGTGCAGTATTTTCCATTTTGAACTTGCATTAAAATACCTCTAGTCTTTTCGTTTTGACCATCTGCACCAAATTTAATTCCTCTGTAAGGAACAATTAAAGACTCAGATGACATATCTAGATTTACTAGAGCTTGTCTGATTTTCTCAGGATCTGTTGATCCAGCATTATTAATTGCATTAGCTAAAGCCATAAAACCTGTAAATGCTCTTGCAGGCACATCTGACAAATCTCTTCCACCAGAGTGTGTTTTAAACAAGTCGTTTACAGTTCCAATCATAGGAATAGTTTTTGCTAAGTCAGTATTAAAAGGTGATCTTGTAATCACACCTTCTGCTTTGCTTCCCATTGTGTCTATGAATTTAGGATCTGTATAACCAGCATTTTGAGCAACTAAAAGTTTAGGATTATAATCAAGTTCTTTTGCAGTATTTAAAAATAAATATGCATCAGCTGTATAAGATGAAGGCAATAAAACATCTGGGTTTTTTGCTTTCAATCTTTGTACTTCAGAACTTAAAGTTGTTGTTTTAGCTTTGTAGCTAATTTTCTCTATAACATCATAACCTTGTTCTTTAGCCATTTTGTCTTGAGTTCCACCACTGTCAGCACCCCACAATGTATCTTCATGAATAATACCTAATGTCTTTAACTTATTACTATTCTTTTTGTTAAAGTCGTTCATGAACTCAAACATAAGCTGAGTAAACTCACCATCGTGTGGAGTAACTCTGAAGAAGTATTTAAATCCTCTTGTTGTTAATTTTGGAGAAGTAGACTCACCGTTTACCCAAGGTATTCCTGCTCTCTCAGATACTTGACTAGCAGCACCAGTTACTGATGAGTAGTAAGCTCCAAACATTGCATGAACTTTGTCAGAATTTAACATTTTCTCAGTCTCACCAACACCGATATCTGGTTTTCCACCATGGTCTCCTACAACGATAGATATTTTACCGCCGCCTAATCCTTTTAATCCTGCATCTTTTGCAAGTGGCATACCTGGAATGTTATGACTGTTATTAATGATATCTAAAGCTGTCTTAACTGCTGCAACAGCATCTTTACCAACCTGAGCAACAGGTCCTGTAAGTGGATAAAGTACTCCAATTTTTACATCCTCTGCGTAACTAATTACTGGCGCAGATACCAATGAAAAAAAAGTAAATACTGTAAGAATTAATTTTCTCATTTTTTTCCCTCTTGTTTAATTTTTAAATAACTAACTTAATACTATTCAATTGATCAATTCAATGATTTAGTTTTTTTATTTTACTAATACTTAAGAAGTATTTGTTTAATATATACATTCTTTATATATACTTTAATAATAAACCAAATGACTTCTGAAATTATAATTCAAGCTATAGTCACAGGCTTAATGATGGGATTAATCTATGCATTAATCGCAGCAGGCTTAAGTTTAATTTTTGGATTAATGGAAATTGTAAACTTTGCTCATGGAGAGCATTTGATGTTGTCTATGTTTTCATCATTTTGGCTTTGGTCTTTATTTGGTTTAGATCCATTGTTTTCAATTCCAATTACTATCCTTTTGTTAGCTTTTTGTGGGATCATCACACATTATTTTTTAATAAGATATATTTTAAAAGCAAAAATGCTTATCCAAATTTGTGCAACATTTGGATTATCTATTTTTATTAGATCGATTGCTCAATTATTGTGGACACCAGATTTTAGAAACGTTGATAAGCCTTTATTAGAGGGGCGTATTGAAATTGGATCTGTATTTATTGGTCAACCTCAATTATATGCTAGTCTTGTTTGTCTAGTTGCTTTTTTTGGTTTGTATTGGTTTGTGACAAAAACAGAAACTGGATTAGCTCTTCAAGCAACAGCTCAAGATAGACACGCTGCTGAAATTTTAGGAATTCCATCAAACAAAATGTTTGCAATAGGTTGGGCGATTGGACTTGGTTGTGTTGGAGTTGCAGGTGGAATGATGGCAAACTATTTTTTTATTTTTACTGATGTTGGTATTAACTTTGCGTTATTTGCTTTCGTTGCAGTAGCATTAGGAGGTTTTGGAAGCATTATTGGGTGTTTATATGCTGGTATAATTATTGGATTAGTAGAATCTTTAGGTGGATTACTGATCGATCCGTCATTTAAACTTTTATATGTATTTGCAATTTATCTTTTAGTTGTGATTTACAAACCTCAAGGTCTGTTTGGTAGGTATTAATGGATAGTAAGTTAGCAATTGCAAAATCAGAACCGATTTGGAATACGAATAATAGAGTAATATCAATTATTACTGGCTTAGTTATACTTTTATTTGCTCTTCCACTTTTTGGGATGAATTCATTTTATCTGCATTTATTTATTATGATTTTTATGCATGCAGTTATGGCTCAGTCTTGGAATGTAATTGCAGGTTTTTCTGGTCAAATTAGTTTAGGTCATGGAGCGTTTTTTGGAATAGGTGCCTATGCAACTTCATTTTTTTATATGGAGTACGGAATAACACCATGGATCAGTATATTTTTTGGTATGTTAGTTTCAGCAATTTTTGCAATCTTAATTGGCATACCAATGCTGAGATTAAGTGGTCACTACTTTGCAATTGCCACTTTATTAATTGGGATAAGTTTTCAAGTAGTTTTTCAAAGATGGGATCTAGTAGGAGCTGCATCAGGATTATGGGTCACAATGACACCAGAAGACTCATGGTCTGCATTGCAGTTTCACAGCAGTAAAGCTCCCTATTATTATGTTTTTTTAATATTCTTTTTAATCATATTTTTTTTAGTTTGGTTATTAAGTAGATCAAAACTAGGTTACAGATTAAGAGCAGTTAGAGATGATCCACAAGCAGCATTAAGTTTATGTATCAATGTTTCAAATTATAAAATTATAGCTTATGTGATTTCAGCAATGATTATGGCTCCGATGGGTAGTTTATTTGCTCAGTATATTTTAATTATTGATCCAGATAGAGTTTTTAATATTGAGATATCAATTATAGTTCTATTAATCACAGTACTAGGTGGAATTGGAAATGTTTGGGGTCCAATTATAGGAGCTGCAATACTTGTGCCAATTTCAGAATATTCAAGAATTTATTTAGGAGGCACAGGTGGTGCTGTTGATTTAATTTTTTATGGTTTGATTTTAATGATTATTTGTATTTTTAGACCAAATGGTCTGATCTCATTTATTCCTAAAGATATTTTAGAAAGAAAAAAACAAAGATGAAAATATTAACAGTTGAAAATCTAAGTAAATCTTTTGGTGGAATACATGCAAATACAGATATTTCTTTTGACGTTGAAGAGGGATCAATTTTAGGAGTGATAGGACCTAATGGTGCTGGTAAATCTACTTTATTTGATTTGATTACTGGTTTTACAAAACCAGACACTGGAAAAGTTAAATTTTTTGATAAAAATATTTTTGGAATTAGCCCTGATAAAATAAGTAACCTTGGAGTAGGTAGAACTTTTCAAAAACTAAAACCATTTGCAGATCAAACATTACTTGAAAATGTTATGATAGGAGCGTTTGTTAAAGAGAAAGATATTAAAAGAGCAAGAGATAGAGCTTTAGAAATTATTGACTTTGTAGATCTGATTGAAAAAAGACATCACTTTGCAAAAGAGTTATCAACTGGACAAAGAAAAAGATTAGAAATGGCTAGAGCTATGGCTATTGATCCTAAATTACTTTTGATGGATGAAGTAACAGGAGGTGTGGACCAAAAAACTATTCCTGGACTTGTTGAACTTGTTAAAAAATTAAAAAAGACTGGTGTAACGATTATTACAATAGAACATAATATAAATATAATTATGGAAATTTCTGACAATGTTCTTGCATTAGATCAAGGAAAACGAATTGCATTTGGTGAACCAAAAGAAATTCAAAATAATAAAAAAGTAATAGATGCTTACTTAGGAACATTTGATGCTGCTTGATGTAAAAAATATTGATGTTTTATATGATGATTTCCAAGTTATCTGGGACGTTTCAATTAATGTTAATAAAGCAGAAATGGTTGCACTTTTAGGACCAAACGGGTCTGGTAAAAGTACAGTTTTAAATACTATAAGTAATTTAGTTGGGCATAAAAAGGGATCTATCACTTTTGACAACATTTTAATTTCAAATATTCCAACTTACAAAAGAACCGAATTAGGTATCTCACATGTGCTAGAAAGAAGAAGAGTATTTCCTCATCTTACTGTTAAACAAAATCTTTTATTGGGTGCTTGGCATCCAAAAGCAAAAGAAGAGTTAACAAATTCATTAAACAAAGTTTATAAGATATTTCCAAAGCTAGAAACTAGATCAGATCAATTAGCAAAAACTATGTCTGGTGGTGAGCAACAAATGTTAGCTATAGCAAGAGGAATGATGGGTTTGCCTAAACTTTTAATGGTTGATGAACCTTTTTTAGGTTTGTCGCCAATGGTTATGAAAGACCTAATTAAGATATTTAAAAATATTGTTGCAGAAGGTATTTCAATTTTATTTGTAGAGCAAAATGTAAGATTAGCTCTGAGTATGGCGGACAGAGGCTATGTTTTAGAAAGTGGCAGACTAGTCATTGATGGCAAATCAGAAGAACTAATTGATAATGAGAAAGTAACTAAAGTTTTTTTAGGAAATTAACTAAAAAGCAGCAAGATCATTATTTAGTTTATCAGTAATAAGCATTTTACCTGGACTGTGAGTGATACAAAAATCAGGTTTTGAATTTTCTAAAACAGATTGAGGAGTAACACCACATGCCCAAAATACTGGAATTTCATTGTTCTTTATTGCTCTAGGTGGATCACCATATTCGGGTTTCATTATATCTTTAACTCCAATTTCATCAGGATTACCAACATGCACAGGTGCACCATGCACAGCTGGAAATCTGGAACTAATTTGAATTGATCTAATTGTATCTTTTGAACTTAATGGTCTCATAGACACAACTAGTTTTCCTGAAAATTGTCCAGCAGGTTCACAATCTATTGAAGTTTTATACATTGGAACAATAGTATTGTTTTCTATATGTTGAATTGGAATTCCTGCTTCAATTAAAGGTAGCTCAAAAGACATTGAACACCCTAGAACAAAAGTTGTTAGATCCTCATTCCAATATTTTTTAATATCATATGGTTCGTCAATTAATTTTCCTTTTTCCCATACTCTATATTGAGGAACGTCAGTTCTAATATCAATATCACCAAGATCTTTTAATGATGGATCTCCTTTTGTACCAAATCCAATTAATGGACAAGGTTTTGGGTTTTTTTGACAGAAAGAAGCAAAGTCCATTGCATATTTGCTTGGTAAGATACAAAGATTTCCTTGAACATACTTATTAGCAGCACCAGCTGTTTGTTCTTTGTAATTATTTTCTCTTATAACTTTTCTAGCTTCTAATGGATCTTGAATATCTAGCATTAAATTAGTATTTTGATTTCTTAGTTCCTTCGATTATTTCTTTTAACTCGTTATATTCTTCACAATTACAAGTTTCCAATACTTTAAGTCTTTCTTTAGCTAAATCCATTCTATTTGTGACAACATATAATTCACCTAGATACTCATTTATTCCAATATGGTCTGGTTCAATTTCTAGACCTAAAAGATAATATTTTTCTCCATTTTCATAATCACCTAGTTTTCTAGTTGTAAATCCTAAATAGTTTAAGGTATCCGCTTGAAGTGGTTTCTTCTTATTTGATTTAATAAGCAAAGGTAGAGCCTTTTCATATCTTTTTTTGGCTTTTTCTAGTTTACCTTTTTTTTCATATTTTTTTGCAACTTTGATGTGTGTTACAGCCTTATCATAATCAGATTTCACTTTACTTGTACTATCTGTGCCTGCAGCTATTAGGTTTGTTGAGAATAATGTTATTACAATTATTAAGAATATTTTTTTTATCATTACAAAAATTTCTCCATTTGGCTTAAAGGTTTTAAATTAAGTCCATTTTCAATTAAATTTTGTCTAATTGATCTTGCTGTAGCAAGTGAACTTTCATTATCACCATGTATGCAGACAGAGTCGATTTCACAAGGTATTTGCTTTCCACTGTGACAATTCAGTGCCTGATTTTTTACCATGCTTAATACATGTTTTTTAGCTTCTTCAGGATTAGTAATTAATGCATGTGGTTTTTTTCTAGAAACTAAATTTCCATCATCTTCATAGGTTCTATCTGCAAAAATTTCACAGGCAATTTTCATATCTAATTTTTTAGCTGCTTGTTCCATTTTAGAACCTGTTGGAACTAAATAGATTATATCTTTGCTTATTTCGTTAATAGCTTTTGCCAAAGTGGTCGCTAGATCAATATCCTCACACGCCATATTATTTAATGCTCCATGTGGTTTTATATGGGTAACATTTTCTCCATGATCTTGAGCAATCTTTTGTAAAATTTCATATTGATCAATAATTAATTTTCTAACTTCTTCAGGTGCAAGGTTCATTCTTTGTCTTCCAAAATTTTCTGGGTCATTGAATGATGGATGAGCACCAATGCTTACACCATTTTTTTTCGATATTTGAACCACTTGGTTCATAGATTCCTCATCACCAGCATGAAATCCACATGCAACATTAGCAGAATTTACTATATCAAGTAAGTCTGGATCATATTTATTTGAATGGTGTTTTGATTTTTCACCTAAATCACAATTTATATTAATTTCCATAGTTCTAATTGTTGAAGTATAACATGCCATGATAAAAAATATATCAAATCTTGGTGACGCAGCTGTTTATTGCGATTTTGGTGTAGAGGTAAATAAATCAGTTAACTCTGAAGTAATAAAATATTTTAAAGCTTTAAAAAAGGAGAACGTTGAAAGTATAAATAATCTTACTCCTTCTTATAATAAATTAATAGTTTCTTACGACCTTAGAAAAACAAATTTTAAAGAAGTTAAAAAATTAATTGAAAATTTAAATGTTAATGAAACTCAAGATAACAACAGCACTAAAATAGAAATTCCAGTTTGTTGTGATGATCAATTTTCTCTTGATATAAAAAGATTAGAAGAAAAATTAAATATCAGTCGAGATAAAATTTTAGAAAATTTTTTTAGTAAGGAATATTTTTGTTATATGACAGGATTTATCGCTGGTATGCCATTTTTAGGTGATTTGGATGAAAATATGAGAGTACCAAGATTAGAAACACCAAGAGTAAAAGTCCCCAAAGGATCAGTTGCTTTAACTGAACAATTTGCAAATATTTATACATTTGAAAGCCCTGGTGGATGGAACATACTTGGTAATACACCTGTAGATGTTTTTGATAATTCAAAAGAGGAAGAGCCAAATTTAATAAATCCTGGCGATATAGTAGTTTTTAAACAAATAAATCTTGAAAAATATAATAGCTACAATGACAAATAATTTTGAAATTATAAGAGCTGGAGTAAATACAACCTTTCAGGACCAAGGAAGAAATAATTTATATCATATAGGAATTCCATTTAGCGGAGCAATGGATAATAGAAATTATAGTTTAGCTAACAAGCTGGTAGGTAATAAATTAAATTCTCCAATTATAGAATTTGCATACCAAGGACCACATATAAAATATTTAGGAGAAAAAATTAATATAGCAGTTACAGGTGATATTGTTTTTAAAATTATTAAAAATGGCACAGAAATTGATGGTAATTGTTATGAGAGTTATCAAATTGAAAGTGGAGATGAGATTAATCTAATCTCAACAAATAAATCAGTTTATGGATATTTAGCATTTGGTGGAGAATTAGATTTAAAATTTCAATGGAATAGTTGTTCGATAAATACCAAGGCAAATATTGGATCAAATAATGGAAAAAAATTAGAGAACGGTCAAAAAGTAAATATCTTAAATATTAATTCAGACCAAAGTAAAAAAAAGACTAATTATATAAATTCTAAAGTTGAAAATATTAGAGTAATAAAAGGACCAAACTTTGATTATTTTTCTGAGGAAGGAAAAAAGATATTTTTTGAAAAAGAATTTTCTGTATCAAAACTTTCAGACAGAATGGGAATGAGGTTAGAAGGTCCAAAAATTGAAAATATTGTAAATACCAATATTAAATCAGAAGGTTTGTTAAAAGGGGTCATTCAGGTACCAGCAGATGGAAACCCAATTATCATGCTTTCAGACCACGGAACCATAGGAGGGTATCCAAAAATTGGTGTAGTAGCTAGTGTTGATTATGATCGTTTAGTACAAATATCACCTGGCTCAAAAATCAAATTTAAAGA
Organism: Candidatus Pelagibacter sp. HIMB1485; assembly: GCF_052048055.1. Taxonomy (NCBI): domain Bacteria; kingdom Pseudomonadati; phylum Pseudomonadota; class Alphaproteobacteria; order Candidatus Pelagibacterales; family Candidatus Pelagibacteraceae; genus Candidatus Pelagibacter; species Candidatus Pelagibacter sp. HIMB1485. The sequence goes on from NZ_JBNAIN010000002.1 coordinate 604,617, forward strand.
GATAAATTTATCTAATGCTGAAACTTTGTTTAAATTATATGAGATGGACACTCTGAACTTACTTAATCAAATATAATGAATATTATTAGAAAACTTCCTGGACCCTTCTTAGTATTTCTAGGTGCATGTAGTCTTAGTTTTGGAGGTTTGATTGTTAAGTCATTTGAAGGAGCAACTCTTTGGCAAATATTATTTTGGAGAACAGTATTCTTCCTAATTGTTATTAGCTTGTATTTAACTTTAACTTATAAGAAACAAGTATTTAGATCCTTTTATAATTTAGGATTTCCTGGTTTCTTTGGTGGATTTATTTTATCACTTGGTTTTAGTGGTTATGTGTTCGCGATGTATAACACAACAGTTGCTAATGCTAATTTTATTATTCAAACACAAACAATTTTTTTAGCAATATTTGGTTACTTTTTTTTAAAAGAAAAAATTTCAACAATTACTCTTACTTCAATAATTCTTGCAATTTCAGGAATACTTTTAATGGTTGGAAGTTCTTTATCTCCAGGTCAAATGTCTGGAAATATTGCAGCTTTCATAATGCCAATATCCTTTGCTACATTAATTTTGGTAGTAAGAAAATATCCAACTGTTGATATGGTTCCTGCTCAATTTGTTGCAGGTGTTTTTGCGTTGTTAATAGGTTTCCTAATGTCAGAAAAAATAATGATATCTCCTAATGATATTTTTTTAGGATTTTTAGCTGGGTTTTTACAATTAGGATTAGGTTTTATATTTATTACTATTGGTGCTCAACGAACGCCATCAGCAATGGTTGGAATCATAATGCTAACAGAAGCTGTACTAGGTCCTTTATGGGCATGGATGTTTATAAATGAACAACCACCTTTCATTGTTATAATTGGAGGATCAATAGTTATTTTTGCAGTTTTACTTCAATTTTACAATTTATATACCTCAGAAAAAAAAGCGATCTAATAACATTTGACATTAAACCGTATTTATTAGAATATTTGTTAACGGGAGAGATCACAAACTTTGTGACACCGAAGGAGCAACCGCCCAGGAAACTCTCAGGTAAAAGGACCGTATTATATTAACTCTGGAAAGAGATTGAGTTCTCGCCGAAGGAGTAAAACTCTCAGGCAAAAATACAGATGGGTACGACAGAGTTAGTATGGGAAAAAAAACATCTTTAAACAAACTTCATCAAGATAACCAAGCTAAATTTGTGGAATTTGCTGGATATGAAATGCCCATACAATACAGTAAAGGGATTGTTGAAGAGCATAAATTCACAAGATCAAATGCAGGTATTTTTGATGTGTCTCATATGGGTCAATTATTTATTCATGGTGGAGAGGACTTAACTGCTGATCTTGAAAAAATTTTTCCACTTGATTTAAAAAATTTGAAACAAAACTGTTCTAAATATAGTTTTTTAATGAACGATAGTGCTGGAATTCATGATGATTTGATAATCACTAAAATTGAAAAAGGATATTTAATTATTTTAAACGCAGCATGCAAAGATAATGATTTTAAAATTTTATCAAATTTACTAAAAAACAAATATGAAATGGTTCTTGATGATCAACGATCATTAATTGCAATTCAAGGTCCAAAGTCAGTTGAGATTTTAAATGACATAATAGAAGGTGTTGAAAAACTTAATTTTATGACAGGGAACTGGTTTGATTATAAAGATCAAAAAGCTTTTGTTACAAGGTCTGGTTATACTGGAGAGGATGGTTTTGAAGTATCTATTAATAACGATTTAGCTGAAGGATTTACTCAGAATTTGATGGAAAAAGGAGCACAACTTATAGGACTTGGGGCAAGAGATACCTTGAGATTAGAGGCTGGATTGTGCTTATATGGACATGAACTTGATACTGAAAAAACACCAATTGAAGCAAACTTAAAGTGGGCGATTTCTAAAGAGAGAGTTTCAAATGGTGGATTTGTTGGTTCTGATAAAATTATGAAAGAAATACAAGAAGGTACCTCTAAAATTAGAATTGGGATTAAGCCAGAAGGAAGATTGATTGCTAGAGAAAAAACTAAAATCTTTGATGAGTCAGAAAAACTTATTGGCGAGGTTACCAGTGGAACTTTTGGTCCGAGTGTAAATGGCCCAATAGCAATGGGCTACATTGATAAAGAGTTTTCTAAAGTCGATACAAAAATTTTACTTGAAGTAAGAGGAAAAAAACATCCTGCAAGTGTTTGTGGGTTACCATTTTATAAAAAAAGTTACGTGAAAGGAGCAAACAAATGAGTGAAGTTAAATTTTCAAAAGAGCACGAGTGGATTACAGTGGAAGGCGATGTTGCTACCATTGGAATTACAAAACATGCAACAGAAATGTTAGGAGATATTGTTTTTGCTGAGTTACCTGAAAAAGGTTCAAGCGTTGAAAAAGACGGAACAGCAGGAGTTGTTGAGTCAACTAAAGCTGCAAGTGATGTTTATACTCCAGTAAGTGGTGAAGTAGTAGATACCAACCAAGCCATAGTAGATGATCCTGCTAAGATTAACGAAGACCCTGAGGGATCAGCTTGGTTTTTTAAACTTAAATTAAAAGATAGTTCAGAAATGGACAGCTTAATGAACAAAGAAGAATATGATAAATTTGCAAAGGAGAGTGCTAGCTAATGTTACATAATTCACAAAAAGACTTTTTAAAAAGACACATTGGCCCTTCAGAAGAAGATCAAAATAAGATGCTGAAGGAGCTTAATTATAATTCATTAGACGATTTAATTAAAAGTACAGTTCCAGAAAAGATACAATTGAAAGATGGATTAAATATAGGAGAGTCTAATTCTGAGTATGAAGCATTAAGAAAACTGAAAGCGATTTCAAAAAAAAATCAAATTTATTCAAATTTTATTGGTATGGGTTACTATGGAACTTACACTCCATATGTAATTTTAAGAAATATTTTAGAAAATCCAGGTTGGTACACATCTTATACTCCTTATCAGCCTGAAGTAGCACAAGGAAGATTGGAAATGCTTCTAAACTTCCAACAAATGATTGTTGATTTCACAGGCATGGACATTGCAAATGCATCGTTGCTTGATGAAGGAACAGCAGCTGCAGAAGCTATGGGATTAAGTCATAGATTAAATAAAAAGGATAGTAATTTAGTTTTTGTTTCTGAAAATTGTCATCCTCAAACAATTGATGTAATTCAAACAAGAGCAGAACCAATGGGATTAAAAGTACTTGTTGGTAATGAAGATAAAGTATTGGATCAACTTAAAGAAGATTTAGTTTGTGGAATTCTTCAATACCCTGGAACTTTAGGAGACATTAAAGATCCAAGTGAAGCCATTAGTAAAATCCATAAAAAAAATGGAAAAGCCGTATTAGTTTCTGATTTATTAGCTTTAGCGCTACTTAAAACACCAAGAGAATTAGGTGCTGATATTGCAGTTGGAAGTTCACAAAGGTTTGGAATACCAATGGGTTATGGCGGACCTCATGCAGCTTTCTTTGCAACTAAAGATGAGTTTAAAAGATCAATGCCAGGAAGAATTATTGGAGTGTCAGTAGATAGACATGGAAATAAAGCTTACAGATTATCACTTCAAACAAGAGAGCAACATATTAGAAGAGATAAAGCGACAAGTAATATTTGTACTGCTCAAGCATTGTTAGCAATTGTTTCAGCTGCATACGCTATTTACCACGGACCAGATGGAATAAAAACTATTGCAGAAAGAGTTTCTCAATTAGCAAAAAATTTTGCAGATAAATTAAAACAATCTGGATATGAAATTTATTCAGATCATTTCTTTGATACAGTTACAATTGTAACAAAAGATAAAACTGATCAAATCTATAAAAATGCTTTAGATCAAAAAGTAAACATTAGAAGAGTAAATTCTGAAATGTTGGCTGTTTCTTTTGATGAAAAGAAAAATGTTTATAGAGTAAATCAATTATTGAAAATTTTTAATGCAGCTGAGTCGATTAAAAAAGAAGATCCAACAGTGAGTTTACCTAATTTACCAAAAAATTTATTAAGAACTTCCAAATATTTAGAACATCCTGTTTTCAATTCATATCATTCAGAAACAGAGATGCTTAGATATTTAAAAAAATTAGAAGATAAAGACATAGCTCTTAATAGAACTATGATTGCACTTGGCTCATGTACTATGAAATTAAATGCAACTGCAGAAATGATACCAATTTCATGGAGAGAGTTAGCTGAGCCTCATCCGTTTGTACCAGTAGAGCAGATGGAAGGGTATAGAGCTTTATTCACTGATCTTAAAAATTGGTTAAGATCAATTACAGGTTTTTCTGGTGTTTCACTTCAACCGAATGCAGGTGCTCAAGGAGAATATGCTGGCTTAATGGTAATTAGAAAATACCATTTAGATAGAGGCGAAGAAAATAGAAATATATGTTTAATTCCAAGTTCAGCACATGGAACAAATCCTGCTAGTGCACAAATGGTTGGAATGAAAGTTGTAGTTGTTGATTGTGATAAAGAAGGAAATGTTGATTTTGAAGATTTGAAGAAAAAAGCAGAAGCACATTCTGAAAATCTTGGAGCATTAATGGTTACATATCCGTCTACTCACGGTGTATTTGAAGAAAAAATTACAGACATTTGTGAACTGATACATAAACATGGTGGTCAAGTTTATATGGATGGTGCAAATCTAAATGCACTTGTTGGAATAGCAAGACCTGGAAATTTTGGTCCAGATGTTTGTCATATAAACTTACACAAAACATTCTGCATTCCACATGGTGGTGGAGGACCAGGAATGGGACCAATTGCATGTAAAAGACATTTGCAAGTTTATTTACCTAATCATCCAGTTGTTAAAGATTGTGGACCTGCTACAGGAATAGGAGCAGTTTCAGCAGCCCCTTGGGGAAGCTCAAGTATTTTATCAATTTCTTGGATGTATATTAAAATGATGGGTTCTGAAGGTTTAAAACTAGCTACGCAAGTTGCTATATTAAACGCAAATTATATAGCCCATAGACTTAAAGATCATTTCCCAATTTTGTACAAAGGTTCAAATGGCAATGTTGCTCATGAATGTATTATAGATATTCGATCAATTAAGAGTGAGACAGGTATCACTGAGGAAGATATCGCTAAAAGATTGATCGATTATGGTTTCCACGCACCAACAATGTCTTGGCCAGTTGCGGGAACTATGATGATAGAGCCAACAGAGAGTGAGAGTTTATCTGAGCTTGATAGATTTTGTGATACTTTAATTAATATCAAATCTGAAATAGATAAGATCAATTCTGGTGAGTTTGATAAAGTAGACAATCCTATTAAGAACGCTCCTCATACAGATATAGAACTTGCATCAGATGAATGGGATCATAAATATTCAAGAGAACAAGCTGCTTATCCTGCTAAGTTCTTAAAAACAAATAAATTTTGGCCACCAGTTGCAAGAGTGGACAATGTTTATGGAGATAAGAATATTTTTTGTACTTGTCCAAGTATGGATGAGTTTAAAGAAGACGCAGCATAATCATTAATGAAAATTGCTGTAGTTGGTTCTGGTATATCAGGCTTAAGTGCTGCTTATTATTTATCAAAAAAACATCATGTAGATCTTTTTGAGAAAGAAGATCATTTTGGTGGTCATTCTCATACAATAGATTTAATTTTTGATGAAAAGAAAGTATCTGTAGATATTGGTTTTATTGTATTTAATTTTCAAACCTATCCAAATTTAATTAATTTCTTTAAAGAAAATGATGTTCAGATTGAAAAAAGTGACATGTCATTTTCTGTATCAGTAGAAAATACAAACTTTGAATATTGTGGAAAAGGTTTAAATGGAATTTTTTCCAATAGATCTAATTTGTTTAATCCTAATTTTTTAAAAATGTTTTTTGAAATCATTAAATTTTATAAAAATAGCGATCAAATAAATGTTACAGATCAAAAACTTACTTTAGGTGAATATTTAGAAAACAACAAACTATCAAAAACGTTTATTGATTACCATATCATTCCAATGGTATCTGCAATCTGGTCTATGCCACCTTATGAAGCTAGCAAGATGCCAATAACATTCTTTTTAAAATTTTTTCAAAATCATGGGCTCTTTAAATTAAAAAATAGACCTCAGTGGTATACCGTAACCAATAGAAGCAGAACTTATGTAAATAAAGTAATTTCAAAGGTAAGTGGTGAATACTTTAAAAATTATAAAATAAAAAAAATTATAAGAAAATCAAAAGGGTTAGATTTATATTATGGTGGTGAAAGTGAATTTTTTGATTATGATAAAGTTGTAATAGCAGCTCACGCTGATGAAGCTTTAAAGTTGATTGATAATCCTACTAATGAAGAGACAAAAATTTTATCTAATTTTAGTTACAAGGAAAATATTGCATATATTCATACAGACAAAAGAGCGATGCCAAAAAATAAAAAGGCATGGTCCTCATGGAATTCATCAATCAATGACAAGGATTTAGAAAAAAATTCTATTACTTATTGGTTAAACCTTTTACAAAACCTTAAATGTGATGAGGACATTTTTTTAACTCTTAATCCTTATTTTGAAATTGATGAGAGTAAAATACTTAAAATAGTTAAATTTACTCATCCTTACTACGATCAAAAAGCATTAGATGCTCAATCTGAACTGTCTAGTTTACAAAATAAAAAAGATTTACTTTTTTGCGGGAGTTATTTTGGTTACGGTTTTCATGAAGATGGAATAAAATCATCTATTGAAATGCTAAAATACCTAAATGACTAATTCATGTATATATAACGGAAAAGTAATCCATAAACGTTTCAAACCTAAAGAACACTATTTTAAGTATAGTGTTTTCTCGCTTTTAATTGATTTATCTGAGTTAAGAAAAATAGATCAAGAGATAAGCTTCTTTTCGTTGAATAAGTTCAATTTAATCAGTTTTCATGAAAAGGATCATGGTGAACGCGACGGATCTTCTCTTGAAGAGTGGGTAAAGAAAAATTTAGAACAAAATAAAATAGACACCACAGATATTAAAATTAAGCTTCTCTGTTATCCAAGAATTTTTGGTTATGTTTTTAATCCTTTAAGTATCTTTTTCGTTTACAATCAAAATGATAAATTAATATCTATATTATATGAGGTGAAAAATACATTTGGTGAGCAACATACTTATGTTTTTAGAGTAGATAGTGAAAATAAATTAATTCAGAATAATTGTTCTAAAAAATTTCATGTTTCACCTTTTATAGAAATGAATTGTAAGTATTTCTTTAGAATTCTTAATCCTGATAAAAAACTTTCTGTAATCATTGATCAATACGATCAAGAAGGAAAAATTTTATTTGCATCTCAAGATGGAAAAAGAACAAACTTAAATAGCAGTCAATTATTAAAATCATATTTAAAGCACCCACTGATGACTATAAAAATAATATCAGCAATCCATTTTGAGGCCTTTAAATTATGGATGAAAGGAATTAAGATAATTAAAAAAAAAATAAAAATAAGAAACAATTTAACGGTTGAAAATTAATGTTATTAAATAGAGCTGCAGATAAATTGGTTTTTAAATTTTTAAGTAAAATTAAAAATGGATACCTTGAAATAACTACCTATGAAGGTGAGATATTAAAGTTTGGTAACCCTGATCAATCTTTAAAGGCAAATATTAAGATAAAAAATCCAAATTTTAATTATAATTTAATTAGAGGTGGAAGCATTGGTTTTGCTGAAAGTTATATGAGAGGTGAATTTGAAACTGATAATCTTTCAGATCTAATTGAGTTAACAGCTAGAAATATTCAAGTGATATATAAATTCTCAGGTTTGCTTGATCTGCCTGTAATCAATTTCATAAAAAATAAAATAATCAAAAATACAAAAAGTCGAAGTAAGGAAAATATTGCAAAACATTATGATCTTGGAAATGATTTCTTTTCATTGTGGCTAGATGATACTTTAACTTATTCAAGTGCAATCTTTGATGATAGTTCAAAAAATTTAAGTGTTGCACAAAATAATAAATACCAAAAATTAATTGATCTAATCAAACCTAGTTCTGGTGATAAAGTTTTAGAAATTGGTTGTGGTTGGGGTGGTTTTGCAGAATATTTAGGTAAGAAATATGATGTGAAATTAGACTGTATTACTATTTCTAAAAAACAATTCGAATACGCAAAAGAGAGAATTCATAAATGTGGTCTAAATGAAAAAGTAAATATTGAGATTAAAGATTACCGAGATCTTCAAGGAAAATATAATTCGATCGCTTCAATTGAAATGATTGAAGCGGTTGGGCAAAATTATTTAGAGAGTTATTTTAAAACAATAAAAGATAATTTATCAAATGGCGGAAAGGCTGCAATTCAAGCAATAACAATTGATGATAGTTTGTTTGATAGATACAAAAATAAACAGGATTTTATTCAAAAATACATTTTCCCAGGAGGATTTCTTCCTAATAAAAATAGCATTAATAGATACGTTTCAGATAACGGCTTAACAATTAATTCGTACATTTCTTATGCAGATCATTATGCAGAAACGTTAGCTATCTGGAGAGAAGAGTTTTTGAGAAAATGGGATCAAATTAAAAATCAAGGATTTGATCTGACTTTTAAAAGAATGTGGGAATTTTACCTATCTTATTGTGAAGCTGGATTTAAATCTAAAAATATTGATTTGATTCAATTTTCAATGCAGAATAAATAACACCAATAATATGAAAATAATTAAATCAATTTCGTTGATAATTCTGGCTTTCTTAATTACAAGTTGCTCAAATAATAGTGCCATGAAACCAGAAGATTTTAAAAATAAAGAACCTAGGTTAATTATTGAAGAATACCTTACAGGAAACGTTAAAGCTTGGGGTGTTTTGCAAAATCGATCAGGAAAAGTTACAAGACAATTCTCAGCCGATTTAGACGGAACATGGGATGGCAAACAACTAATTTTAAAAGAAAAATTTAATTGGGACGATGGTGAGGTTCAAGACCGAGAGTGGACAATTACTAAAATAGATGAACATAATTATGAAGGTACAGCAGGGGACGTTGTTGGAAAAGCAATAGGATATTCTTACGGTCCTGCATTTAAATTTGAGTATGTTTTGTTAGTTCCAGTTAAAGGAAAAGAATTAAAAATTACTTTTGATGATTGGATCTTTAAACAAGATGAAAGAGTTGCAATCAACAGAGCTACAATGACTAAGTTTGGATTTAAAGTAGCAGAGCTGACTGTTGTATTCGTTAAAGATTAATTATTTCTTTTGATGCTTAGTCATCTTTCCTACTAATTTAAAGTAAAGTTTACTTGGAAGAAAACTAAAGAACTTTAAAGTTAAAGTAAGCGCTTTTGGAAAATGTATCTCAAAAACGTTTTTATTAATTAAGCCATCATAGATTTGATCAGCAGCAAATTCAGGTGTTTTTAGAAATGGCATTTTGAAATCGTTTTTATCAGTCATAGGTGTTTTAATAAAACCAGGAGAAACTAAACAAACTCGAACATTGTACCTTTTAAAATCAAAAAATAAACTTTCTGCTAAATTATTTAGTGCAGATTTTGATGGTCCATAACCAGTTGAATTAGGCAATCCTCTATAACCAGCAATAGATGAAACTATTGTAATTATACCATTTTTTCTTTCTCTATAATATTGTTCCACTGCTTTAATGGAGTTCACTGTTCCAAAAAAATTTACTTTAAAGACATCTTCCATTTGTTCAACATCGATTTCTTTTTCTTTTTTTGGATTCCATGTACCAGTTGAAAAAAAACATATATCAATATTTTCAAACTTAGTTTTAATCTGGTTGAAAACTTCTATACATTTTGTTTTATCAGTAACATCTAAGGGAAATGATGAAATATTTTCATAATTTTTTGAAAGTTCATCTAGGAGCTCAACTCTTCTTGCAGATACCGCAACATTCCATCCTTTGTTTGCAAATTTAATTGCCAAAGCTTTACCAATCCCTGTGCTACCACCAGTTATCCAAATAGTTTTTTTGCTCATTTTTTGTTATGTATAAACATTATGTTAAAAAATAAAATTGTAACATTTATATTATTTCTTATCATTACATTTTCAGCCTCATTAATTGGAGGATTAGCTACAGTTACTTTCAAAGAGCCTTGGTATTCTCTATTAAATAAACCTGTTTTTAATCCACCAGACTGGGTGTTTGGTCCAGTATGGACAATTTTATATTTATTGATGACAATTTCCATTTGGATGTATTGGCATTCCAAAAATAAAGAGATGAATACAGTTTATATTTATTTTATTCATTTAGTTTTCAATGCAACTTGGAGTATAGTTTTCTTTGTATTTCACAACATGGTTTTAGCTTTATTAGTATTAGTCGTGTTAATTGCATTCATTATTAATTTAATCATAAGATATAGACGCGTCACAATGATGAGCTCGTATTTGATGATTCCATATTTACTTTGGTGTTGCTTTGCTCTAATTTTAAATACTAGTTTGATTATATTGAATTAATTATGGATGATGTTGTTGTAGTTGGCGGTGGAATAATTGGGGCAGCAACTGCTTATTTTCTCTCAAAAGAAGGAAGAAAAGTTAAAGTTATTGAAAGAGATCCAACATACAAAACAGCTTCATTTCCTTTGTCTTTAGGAGGTTTTAGAAGACAATTTTTTCAAAAAGAAAATATCTTACTTGGTAAATTTGCAAGAGAATTTATTTTTCAAATACCAGAATTATTGAAAACTGAAAAAAATCCTAATCCAACAGCAAGTATGGTAACCAATGGCTACCTTTTGATGTTTGGTCCCGAACATGCTGAAGAACAATATAAAGCTTTAGAAAATCATAAGGAATGTGATGCAGGTACAAAAAATATTAAAGGCTCAGAGCTATCGAAAGTATTTCCATATATAAATGATGAAGGTGTTGAGACTGCTACTTACACAGATAATCAAAGTGAAGGTTGGATTGATCCTTTTATGTTTCATAGTGCACTGAAAAGTAAGGCAATAGAACTTGGAGCAGAATTTATAAAAGGAGAGGTTAAAAGTCTTTCAGAGATAAATGCTAAAACAATTGTTTCTGCAGCTGGTTGCTGGACTAAAGAATTATTAGAAGACATTCCTGTTGAACCTCAAAAACACACAGTGTTCAGAGTAAAATGTCCAACATATATAAAAGAAATGCCTCTAACTGGTGATTTAACTACGGGTGTTTATTGGAGACCTGAGGGTGGAGAGTATTTAGCAGGATCACCATTGTCAGTATTTGGTGCAGACGATTTAGAGCCAGCATGGAATGATTTTGAAGAATTAGTTTGGCCAGCACTAGCAAAAAGAATACCAGCTTTTGAAGAATTAAAATTAACTGGAGGCTGGGCAGGTTATTATGATTGTAACAGATTAGATAATAATGCTGTTGTTGGGAAACATCCTAAGTACGACAATGTTTATATGGCTACTGGTTTTACTGGAAGAGGATTAATGCAAGCTCCGGGTATTGGAAGAGCGTTAACTGAATTGATCACAACTGGTTCATACCAAACAATTGATATAAGTGATTTTGCTGTTGAAAGAGTGTTGGGCAAAACTGCAAGAAGAGAACCTTACGTTTTATAATTAAGTTCCACAAAAAGTTTGATATTTTTCATTACCTGTTGGTGTAGGTTTTTGAAATTCAATAATATTTTCTTGATCAGAATAAGGATTACTTAAAACTTTTAAAAGTTTATTCATTGTTTCTAGATTTCCTTTGTCCGCATCAGCTAGAGCATCCTCTACTTTTTGATTTCTTGGTATAACTATAGGATTAGTTTTTTTCATCAGTTCTAAGCATTTGTCAGATGAATTATTTAGTTTTAATCTTTTCTCCCATTCATTAGTCCAATTTTTAAAATCATCATTTTTATAAACTTCATTATCAATCTCAACACCCATTAAATGACAGAAGGTATTTGTATAATCTGCATTATTATTTTTCATCCAATCTAAAAGTTTATTAATTAATGTTAGATCATTTTTATCTTCACCAAATAAACCAAGTTTATCTCTCATCATATTTAACCATTTTTCTTCATAAATATTTTGAAAATTATCAATTAACTCTGTTGCAATTTTAATTGCTGTATCTTCATCTTTATCAATAAGTGGTATCAGACATTCTGCAAATCTTGCTAAATTCCATTTTGTAATTGGTGGTTGATTTGAAAAAGCATATCTTCCAAATTTATCTATAGAGCTAAATACAGTTTTTGGATCATATTGATCCATAAAAGCACATGGACCATAATCAATTGTTTCGCCAGAAATAGCCATATTATCAGTGTTCATCACTCCATGAATAAATCCAACTCTCATCCAATTAATCACTAACTGACATTGTCTTTCCATTACAAGACTTAATAAATCTAAAGCTTTGTTTTTAGAGGACTTAATTTCTGGATAGTGTCTATCAATTGTGTAATCAACTAATGTATTAAGATCCTCTAGATTTTGAGTAGCTGCAATATATTGAAAAGTGCCAACTCTAATATGGCTGGATGCAACTCTTGTTAAAATTGCTCCATTTAACAAATTTTCTCTAACAACTTTTTCTCCAGTTTTAACAACCGCAAGACTTCTTGTTGTTGGAATATTTAAAGCGTTAATTGCTTCACTAATTATGTATTCTCTTAACATTGGACCTAGAGCAGCTCTTCCATCTCCACCTCTAGAAAAAGAGGTTCTTCCTGAACCTTTAAATTGTATATCGAAACGTTGATTTTTATTATCTATATGTTCTCCTAATAGAACAGCTCTACCATCTCCAAGCATCGTGAAATGACCAAATTGATGACCAGCATATGCTTGTGCAATTGAATTAGTTCCATCAGGCAAACTATTTCCAGAGAATATTTCAGCTAATTTTTTTTTATCTATTCCCGAAAAGTTTAAATTTAAATTTTTAGCAAGTTCTTCATTTAAAATAACAAGCTCAGGCTCATGAACTGGAGTAGGATTGATGTCTTCTTTAAATGTTTTTGATAGTTTTGAATATGAATTATCAAAATGCCAACCAATGGTCATTTTAATTAACTAACTTCAGCTTGATGTTCTTTTGGCTTAACTTCTGTTTTAAATTGATTAGAAATTTTTTGAACTTCAACTGATGAAACTTTGTATTCAGCACACATTGTTTCCTCATCTTTTCCATGACCAGTTACCATATTGACCATGTGTTCAGGGAAGTGAAATGTTGTAAATACAATTCCTTCCTTCACTTTATCTGTTACTTCAACTTTTAAAGCAACTTCTCCTCTTCCAGAATATAATCTTCCAATATCACCTGTATTTAAATCTCTATAAGCTGCATCTTTAGGATGAATTAATAAAACATCTTCATCAACAATATTTATGTTTTTTGTTCTTCTTGTCATTGTTGCTGCATTATAGTGTTGTAAAACTCTACTTGTTGTTAAAATCAATGGATAATCTTTTTGATTAGCTTCTATCTCACTAGACTCTTTCCAATCAAAGTTTTTTAATCTTCCTTTTCCAAGTTTAAATGTTTCTGTGTGTAGAATTTGTGTGTCTGTTCCATCTTCTTTAACTGGCCATTGTAAACCAAATTTTCCAAGTCTCTCTCTTGTAACTCCTTTGAAGAAAGGAACGATATCAGCAATTTCTTCTAAAACCTGATCAGCATCATATGATGGTTGATCAAAACCTAATTTTTGCATCATCTCAGTCACAATCAATCCATCAGGTTTTGTACCTGGTAATGGAGGAACTGCTCTATTAACTCTTTGAATTCTTCTCTCGGTATTTGTAAAAGTTCCATCTTTTTCTAAGAAAGTTGTTCCAGGTAAAACTACCGTTGCAAGTTTTGCAGTCTCACTCATAAATATTTCTTGAACAACTAATAGTTCTAATGAATTCATTGCTTCAATAACGTGAGCACTATTAGGATCTGTTTGAACAATATCTTCACCAATAATCCACAAACCTTTTAATTCTTTATTAATTGCAGCCTCAAACATTTGAGGTATTTTTAAACCAGCTTTTGTAGGGTGAGTTACACCATATTTTTCAGTATAAAATTTTTGGTTTTCCTCTTTATCGACAGGAAAATAACCTGCTCCTTGATGAGGTTGACAACCCATATCTGCTGCACCTTGAACATTATTTTGACCTCTAAGCGGATTTACACCAACTCCTTTTCTTCCAATATTTCCTGTAATCATTGCTAAATCAGCAATCAACATCACAGTTTTAGAACCTTGTTCGTGTTCAGTAACTCCTAATCCATGGAACTCCATTGAATTTCTAGCTGTTGCGTAAGCAATTGCAGCTTCTTTAACTAGTTGTTTATCAACGCCAGCAACTTTTGCTAATTGATCAACATCCTGTCTTTCAATTTCTTTTAAGAAATTATCAAAACCTTCTGTTCTATCTCTTACAAAGTCAGCATTATAAAGTTTAGATTTAATAATAAAGTGTAACATCATATTTAGAACCGCAACGTTAGTTCCAGGTCTAAGTTTGATGTGATAATCTGCAAGTTTAGCTAATTCAGTTGTTACTGGATCAAGGACAATTAATTTTTTACCTTTCATTACTTGCTGTTTAATTTTTGCACCAGTTACCGGGTGAGCATTAGTTGGGTTTGCACCAATCACTAAAAATAAATCTGCATGATAAATATCTTCTGTTGAGTTAGTTGCAGCACCTGTTCCAAATGTTTGCTGCATACCCCATGCGGTAGGTGAATGACAAATTCTTGCACAACAATCTACACTGTTAGTTCCAACAGCCGCTCTAATCATTTTTTGGAAAACATAGTTTTCTTCGTTTGTACATCTTGCAGAAGAAATTCCAGCAAAAGCATCTGGCCCGTTTTCTTTTGTAATTCTATTCATTTCTTTTTTGATAAAGTCATACGCTTCATCCCAACTTGCTTCTTCAAACTTTCCATTTCTTTTGATTAATGGAGTTTTTAATCTGTCAGGGTGTTCATAAAAACTAAATGCGTATCTTCCTTTAATACAAGTGTGACCAGCGTTTACTTCTGTTTGCTTAGGAGTGTCTATTGCAACTACCTTGTCATCTTTGATAGATGCTTCTAAGTTACAACCAACACCACAGTACGAACAAGTCGTTCTAACTTTTTTATCTACAGCTGCAGATTTAGATTGGAATACATCTGAAATTGCATCCGTTGGACATGTGTGAGCACAAGCTCCACATGACACACAAGAACTATCTCCAAACATCATATCGTTGTCTGTTGTAATTCTAGACTCAAATCCTCTACCACTCATTGTTAAAACAAATGATCCTTGAATTTCATCACATGCTCTGACACATCTTCCGCAGTTAATACAGTTATCTAAATTCATTCTCATGTAATCATGAGAAGTATCTCTTGGAATTCCTTTATGTTGCTTAGGACTATTGTATCTATGATCAGTAACACCTAAATCATTTGCAACTGTTTGAAGTTCACAGTTATTGTTTACTTCACAAGTATCACATTCCATTGGGTGATCAGTTAAAACTAACTCAACAATATTTTTTCTAAGGCTTGTTAATGCTTCGTTTGAAGTAAATATATGCTGGTTTTCTGCAACAGGTGTATGACAAGATGCAACTACTCTAGTTGGACCATCTTTTTCTAAAGCAACCTCAACTGAACAAACTCTACAAGCTCCATAGGGTGCTAAGTTAGGATCGTCACATAAAGTTGGCACCTTTTTTTCACCAACATAGCTTTTTACGAATTTTAAAATAGATGTATGATTAGGACCTATTTCGTAAGGTTTTCCATCAATATAAGCAATTTTTCTTTTCTCTGAGCTCATTAATTATCTTTCACCATATCATTTTTCATTTCATCGCCAAAGTATTTTAGGATGTTTTGAATAGGAGTTGGGATCGCTCCACATAGAGCACATAAGCAGCCTTTTTGCATAGTAACCAACAACTCTTCTAGTAATTTTAAAGGAATTTTAGCTGTTTTCTTCTTAGCTTGATCAAACATTTCTTTTCCTCTGTAAGATCCAAGTCTTCCAGGAAAACATTTTCCACAAGATTCTTCTGCAGAAAATTCAAATAAATGATGAATGTATTCAGCCATTGGAAAATCTTTAGGAATACTAACTACACTTGCGTGACCTAACATAAAACCTTTTGCAGTAAACTCTTGAAAATCTAAATTTAAATTTTCTATTTCACTTAAAGGAACAACCCCACCTAAAGGACCACCTATTTGAAAAGCTTTAACAGGTTCTTTGTATCCACCACCAATTTCATTAAATATTTTTTTCATTGGTGTTCCCATATCAATTTCATAAACACCAGGATTATTAAAGAAACTATCTAAGCAAACTAATTTTGTTCCAGCTGACTTTTTATTTCCAACCGAAGAAAATTTTTCTGATCCATTTAATAAAATTCCAGTTGCAGCAGCTAAAGTTTCAACATTGTTAACTACAGTTGGTTTTTTATATAACCCTTCTGTTACAGGGAAGGGAGGTCTTACATCTACTTCAGCTCTTCTTCCCTCAATAGAAGCTATCAAAGCTGTTTCTTCTCCACAAATATATGCACCTTGACCGATGCAAATTCCAAGATCAAAAGAAAAATCTGTTCCTAAAATATTTTCACCTAATAAATTTAATTTTTTAAGTTCATTGATACATCCATTGATCGCTTCAATAGATTTTGGATACTCACCTCTAATATATAAAACTCCTTCATCACTTCCAATTACAAATCCACACAGCACCATTCCAAAAATAACTTTTAATGGTTGGTCTTCTAATAAATATCTATCTGAAAAAGCCCCTGAGTCACCTTCATCCGCATTACAGATAACATATTTCTTATCACCTTTTGCTTTACTACAGAAATCCCATTTCATTCCTGTTGGAAAACCTGCGCCACCTCTTCCTGTAAGGTTTGAGTCTAATAATGATTTTACTATTTCTTTTTTATCTGTTTTTAAAAATTTACTTAACTGTTCTTTAAATTGATCTGTTGATGATAATTTATCATCCATTAAAAAACTTGTTGTTGCATAACTTTTAGAGAAAAACTTTTCTTGTTTAATTTCTTCACCTTTTAAAATTTGATCAATTTTTTCAATATCTTTTCCAGCATAATTTTCACCGTCATAGTGAAATGCATGGTTTTCATAACAATGACCTAGACAAAACATTTCTCCAACTTTGTCATCACCTAATTTTTCTTTTAATTTATCTTTTAGTTTATCTTGAGTACCTGCACACATGCATGCACTTCCGTTACATACGAAAGCTTTTTTTTCTCTATGTGAAGGTCTTAAAAATTCATAAAAAGATTCAGCACCGTGAAGTGTTGAAACTCCAAGGTTATGTTTTTTTGCAATTTCTTTAATATCTTGAGGGTTTTCACTTAAGGTGTTCTCTGAAATTTGCTTAAATAGGTTGTCTTTTAAGCCTATTCTTCCAGATAAATTACTTATATTTTTTGACACAATTTCCCTTTTTTTATTATTCCACCTTAACTTTTTTGTTATTTGTGTAAATATTAAAACTGTCCCTCTTTACGAAACCTATGAGGGTAATGTCAAACTTATTAGCTAAATCGATAGCAAGACTTGTTGGCGCACCAACCCCAATCATAATCCCAATATCTGTCATTAAAACCTTCTGAACTAGCTCAAAATTAAGTCTCCCAGAACAAGTAATAAATTGATTTTTTGGATTAAATTGCTTTTTCTCCAAAGCACTGCCGATAAGTTTGTCTAAAGCGTTATGTCTTCCAACATCTTCTCTTAGAGCTATCAATTTTCCATCACTGTTAAAAAGACCACTTGCATGAATACCACCAGTTTTGCTGAATTCAGACTGACCTTCTCTTAAAATATCAGGTGATTGAATAATTACATCTTTTGAAATTTTAGGTTCAGAGGCATTTGTCTTTGTAGTTTTAATTATCTCTAGTGCATCCAATGAAGATTTCCCACAAACACCACAAGAAGAGTTGGTTAAAAAATCTCTTTTAATTTTTGATATATTTACATTTTCTGAATTATTGAGTGTTGCTAGTATTTTATTTTGAATTTTATATTGACCAACTTTGTCTCCATAACTTTCAATACTATCAATATCATTTAAACTTTTTACAATTTGTTCATTAAATAAAAATCCTCTTACAAGATCTCCATCATTACCAGGAGTTCTCATCGTAATAGATAAAGTTTGTTCAATCCAATTGTCTTTTTCTTTATACTTTAAAGAAATCTCTAATGGTTCTTCAATTGAAACTAAATCTTCAACATCTTTAAAATTATTAGATGAATACTTTAAAACTTTATATTTTGAATTCATAAATTATTTTAAGGGATAGTTTTTTTGCAATAAATATTTATTGATTATGATTGCGAGTAACAAAATTATGATACATCCAAATATAATTGGATTAATTAAATAATCATAAGAAGCACTCCCAATAATAACAATTATTGGGTTTCCTCCTGCAGGAGGGTGAACAACATTTAATAAAATCATTAAGAACACTCCAATACCTACTGCAAATGCAATGCTCATATAAATTGGAAGTGGTATAAAATTAACAAATAACACACCAACTGATGCTGTTAATAAATGTCCAAAGAAAACATTTTTTGGTTGAGCAAAAGGACTTTCAGGAAATCCAAATAATAAAACCATTGATGAACCAAATGATGCCGCAATAAAATATCCAAGTGTGCTCTTGTAAGTTAATACTGTAAGTACTCCTATAGTGATTGTTGAAAAAAAACCTGCAATCAATGCTTTTTGTAATAATGGTTTTGTGATTTTGATCATTTAAATTTTTAATGCTTTAACAATTGTTCTTAAAGGTAAAAGCAAACATTCTTTCCTTGAAAGATTTTTTTTATCTAAAATTTCTTTAAAATCTTTCCAGTGTTTTTCTAGACTTACTTTAACATCTTCAAACAATTTTTCACCAGCTGTAACAAAATCTTTTATTTCCTTTAAGTTTTTATCCTTAATTTTTCTAGATAATAAGCTGACAGATGCTTGGCAATAAATGCAAGATTTACACTGATAACCCATATCTTTTACAACGTCATCTTTGACAATTAAGCTTATTTCCATTTCATCTCCACAAATAGGATTTTTGTTTTTTGATTTGTGAGTAAAGTTTTCTAAAACTTTATTATTTTCTGTGTGAGACGCGATTTCTAAAATTCTTAAATCCATTTAATTTCTTTAATTCAACTTTGAATGTTTTATATTTTATTCATGGAACATAACAATATTTTAGGAACAGTGCTAGCAGGCGGGAAGTCACAAAGGTTTGGTGAAGACAAATCTCAGATATTGCTAGCTGATAAAATATTAATTGATTACATTTTGGCAGAAATAATTGATGAATTTAAAGAAGTATTAATAGTATCTAATAATTCAATTAAGTTTACTAATTCAGATAAAATTTCACTAATTGGAGATATTAAAAAAGATCTTGGTCCTCTAGGCGGAGTTCTGTCAGCAATGAAATGGGTCAAAGATCACAATAAAAACTATCAATGGATAGCAACTTTTCCAGTAGATACTCCTTTTTTTAAAAAAGAAATTTTAGAGCAATTCATTAATCAAATTGATGAAAATGAAAGTAGTTTATTTTTTATAAAATCAAACAATACTAGGCATAACATCTTTGGTTTATGGTCGATGAATTTATTAGATCAATTAGAAGATGATCTGGAAAAAGGAGCTAGAAAAGTTGAATTGTGGGCTAATAGTGTTGGAGTTAAAACAATTAATATGGAGTTTCCAAATCAAGATCCTTTCTTTAATATCAATACAAAAGAAGATTTAGAACAAGCTAAAGAATTATTAAAAAAATGATTAGTTACGATCAATCTAAGAAAATTTTAAAAAAAGCAAAAATTAAAATTAAAGATGAAACTATATTAAGTGAAAACTCTCTTAACAGAGTGATTTCAGATAACATTTATTCAAAGATCAATTATCCAGCAGGAGATAACGCTGCATTTGATGGATTTGCTGTTAAATCAAAAGATACAAATGGAATTAATAAAAATTCACCAAAACAATTTAAAATAATTGGATCCATCGCAGCAGGTACAAAATCATTAAATAAAAAAATTAAAAAATATGATGCTGTTGAAATAATGACAGGTGGAATAATTCCTAAAGGTTTTGATACTATTATTCCAATAGAACAGATTAATTTTTATCCAAATAAAAATAATAAAAAATATATTTTAGTTAATCAAAAAATTAAAAAGTATAACCATGTGAGGTTTGCAGGTTCAGATTTTAAGAAAGGTGAGATGGTTGTCAAAAAAAATACAATTATACAACCAAATCATATTTTAGCTTTTAAAACTTTGGGTATAAAAAAAATTAAAGTTAAAAAGAAGATTAATATTTTATTTTTTTCAACAGGAAACGAAATTACTGACCAAGACAATATCCCAAACTGGAAAGTTAGAAATTCTAATAGTCATTATATAAAAAATCTTAAAGAAAACTTTTTATTCAATTTTAAAAATGGTGGCATACTTAGAGACAACCATCAAAATATTTATAAATCACAAATTAAAAAACTTATAAGTACTGATACTGATATATTGATAACTTCAGGCGCTGTTTCTGCGGGAAAATATGACTATATTCCAAGTGTTGTTAAGACATTTAAATTATCCAATTATTTTAAAAGTGTAGCAATCCGACCAGGAAAACCAATTTTATTTGCTAAAATTAAAGGAAAACAAAAAGCAATATTTGGTCTTCCAGGAAATCCAATGTCATCATCTGCTTGCTTTAGATTTTTTGTTATTCCTTTTATGGAAAACATTTTAGGGCTAAGTGAAGAACAGCCTATCAGAGCCACTTTAAAAAATAGTTTTTCTAAAAAACAGAATTTTACAAGGTTTGCAAAAAGCAAATTAAGCACAACTAAAAATGGAAAAATAGAAGTTGAGATTTTACAAGGGCAAGAGTCTTTTAGAGTAAAATCTTTTGTTAAATCTAACATTTGGTCTTTGTTGCCAGCAGGGAAATCAAAATTTAAAAAAGGAGACATCTTAGATTGTTTTTTCCCCAACCACTCTAATCAATCTTTGATTTAGAAACGTATTTTTGTTGTAGAAAAATCTTTTTAGAATTAGATTTCTACAAATGTTAGAGTTAAGAAATCCAAAACTTGCTGTCCCAATTGTACTGTTTGCGGGTATTTTATGGTCATTTGGACCTTTGGTTGTAAGGTATATGGATAGTCCCAATCTTGTTCCTTGGCAGTATATATTTGGAAGAGGTTTAACTATTTTTATTCTACTTAATCTTTATTTATATTTTGAAGAGGGAAAAAACTTCTACAAAAATTACTATAAAATAGGATTATCAGGAATTGTTGGTGGCTCTGGTCTTGGAGTTGCAATGATCACGTTTATTTATTCGATAACAAATACTAGTGCCGCTGTTACTTTACTTTGTTTAGCTGCAATGCCTTTCTTTACTGCACTTTTAGCATTTTTATTTCTTAGAGAACGAATTTCACTCAATGTTTGGATATCAATTATAATTGCTTCAGCTGGCATATTAATCATGGCAATTGGTAATACTGGTGAGAAATCTTTAATTGGTTTTGTGTTTGGACTAACATCATCGATAGGTTTTTCCGTATTTTCAGTTTCACTAAGATGGAGAAAAGAAACTCCTAAGTTTACAACAGTTGCTTTTGCTGGTTTCTTTTGTTTTGTGTTTGCATCAATTATGATTTTATCTACTGGACAAGCATTCTTTGCTACGAGTTATAATAGTTCATTATTTTCACTACATGGATTTTTAGTTTGTTCAGGATTAATTTTATATTCAATTGGTTCAAAAGCTATTCCAGCTGCTGAGTTAACATTGTTATCTTTAACAGAAGTTGTGGGTGGAATATTTTGGGTTTGGTTACCAATTTTAGGAATTAATGAAGTGCCATCAACAAATACAATTATTGGAGGTTTTTTCCTGTTTGTATCTTTATTCTACTACAGTTTAATTATGAGATGGAATAAACGCTACATAGCATTAAATTAAATTATTATGGAACGACCAGATTTTTTTGAACTTAAAAATGGTGAAAAAGTAAAATTACCATTTACAGATAAAGAGTATAACGATCGAGTAAGTAAACTTAGATCAGTGATGGATAAAAATAATTTAGATATGATTATTTTAACCTCCATGCATAACGTTGCGTATTACACAGGTTTTATTTATTGTTCTTTTGGAAGACCGTACGGATGTGTGATTACTCAAGATAAAATTTCAACAATTTCAGCTAATATTGATGCAAGCCAACCATGGCGTAGATCACATTGTGATAATGTTATTTATACTGATTGGAAGAGAGATAATTTTTTAAGAGCAATTGTATCAATTATTGGAAGAGATGAGCCTCCAAAAAATATTGGAATTGAAAATGATCATGTCACTTTAGATATGAGAGAAAAAATAGGATCTATATTTACTTTCTCTGTGTTTAGTGATGTTTCAAAAGATCTAATGAAACTTAGAATGATTAAATCTGATGAAGAAATTGAGATCATTCGAAATGGTGCAAGGATTGCTGACATTGGTGGTGAAGAAATAGCTAAAAATATTAGAGAAGATAACACGGAGATCGAAGTAGCAATAGCAGCAAGAGATAGAATGGAAAGGGAGATTGTTAAAAGTTATCCAGGTGCAGAGTACATGGACACCTGGGTATGGTTTCAATCTGGTATCAATACCGATGGAGCTCACAATCCAAAGACTAATAGAAAATTAGTTAAAGGAGATATTTTATCTTTAAATACTTTCCCAATGATCTCAGGTTACTACACTGCATTGGAACGAACTTTGTTTTTAGATCATGCAGATGATGCATCACTTAAAGCTTGGGAAGCAAATGTTAAAGTGCATAAGCGTGGATTAGAATTAATCAAACCAGGTGTAAAATGTTCAGATATTTGTCATGAGCTAAATGAATTGTTTGCTGAACTTGGTTACCTTCAGTACCGAACATTTGGTTACGGTCATTCATTTGGTATGCTTTCACACTTTTATGGAAGAGAAGCTGGTTTAGAATTAAGAGAAGATATTGATACTGTTCTTGAGGAAAATATGGTCGTTTCTATGGAGCCAATGATAATGATCCCAGAAGGTAATCCTGGTGCGGGGGGATATAGAGAGCACGATATATTAGTGATTGGTAAAGATAGAGCAGAAAATATTACAAAATTTCCTTTCGGGCCTGAGCATAATATTATAAAAAACTAATCTTTATGAGCGAGAATAAAACTATTGTTAATAGTTGGAACGAGTGGGATCCGTTAAAACACGTTATTGTTGGAAGAGCGGATGGCACTTGTATACCCGCACCAGAGCCAGCATTAGATGCAAAAGTTCCAGAAGACAGCGATATGCGAGGACAGTTTGGTCCAAGAACCAAAGATACTGTCGATAAAGCAAATGAATTATTAGATAACTTTTCTAACATGCTTCAAAAAAGAGGCATTAAAGTTGATCGACCAACACCAATTGATTTTAATCAAAAAACATCCACACCAGATTGGGAAGCAGAAACTATGTTTGGTTGTATGCCTCCAAGAGATGTCTTGTTAACTGTGGGTAATGAAATTTTAGAAGCAACAATGAGTTACAGGTGTCGTTGGTTTGAATATTTATGTTACCGACCATTACTTAAAGACTACTACAATCAAGATACTAACATGAGACACGAGTCTGCTCCAAAACCAAGACTAACAGATGCAGATTATAGAAAAGATTATCTATCAGATAAAATTGGTGTTCAAAAAAGATTAGAGTGGACTGAGAAAAAATATTTTGTAACTACTGAAGAAGAGCCATTGTTTGATGCAGCAGATGTATTGAGATTTGGAAAAGATTTGGTTGTTCAACATGGATTTACAACTAATTTAAAAGGAATTGATTGGCTAAAGAGACATTATAAAGATCATAGAGTACATGCAGTAAATTTTCCAGGAGATCCATATCCTATTCACATTGATGCAACCTTCACCCCAATAAAAGAAGGTTTAATTATTAATAATCCTCAAAGAAGATTGCCAAAAGAACAAAGAAAGCTTTTTGAAGATAATGGTTGGGAAATTGTTGATAGTGCTCAACCAGCTCATAACGAACCACCACCACTATGTTATTCTTCAACATGGTTATCAATGAATGTTTTGGTTTTAGATCCTAAAACAGTTTGTGTAGAGAAAAGTGAAATCTATCAAGCTGAGCAACTAGATAAATTAGGAATGGAAGTAGTACCAGTAGAATTAAGAGATGCTTATGCATTTGGTGGAGGACTTCATTGTTGTACAGCAGATGTATATAGAGAAGGTACTTTAAAAGATTATTTTCCAAAACAATAACGATGGCAAAAATAAAAACAAAAAGAGAGCGAGTTAAATTCGCTTCCGATAATGTTGCGGGTGCTTGTCCCGAAGTATTAGAGGCAATTATAAAAGCAAATGAAGGAGATAGTACTCCTTATGGAAATGATCCTTTATCAACAGAGTTACAAGATAAGTTTTCAGAAATATTTGAAAAAGAGGTAATTGTTTTTCCAACTGCTTCAGGAACAGCTGCAAATGCTTTAGCTTTATCTACGATGACACCATCATATGGAAATATTTATTGTCATAAGATGTCTCATATCAATACCGATGAATGTGGTGCCCCTGAATTTTATACAGGAGGTGGAAAATTAATTCCTTTAACTGGAATAATGGGAAAAATAACTGCAAAAGAATTACACCAATCGATAGGTGGAAAAGGAATTGTGCATCACACCCAACCTTCATCAGTTAGCATTACTCAGGTGTGTGAAACAGGCGAAGTTTATCAATTAGATGAAATCAAAAAAATTGCAGAGATAACTCACAAACATAATCTCAATTTACATATGGATGGCGCTAGATTTGCTAATGCATTGGTATCTTTAGATGTAACTCCTGCAGAAATGACTTGGAAGTCAGGGGTTGATGTATTGTCATTTGGAGCAACTAAAAATGGATGTTTAGCTGCTGAAGCAATTATATTTTTTAAGAAGGAATTAGTAGGGGATATCGCTTTTTTAATGAAAAGAGCAGGGCACTTGTTATCTAAAATGCGTTTTGTATCTGCTCAATTAGATGCGTATATTTCAAATGATGTTTGGTTGAGAAATGCGAAACATGCTAATGCAATGGGTAAAAAGTTAAGTGATGGCTTAAGCAAACATAATGATATTGAAATTGCTTATCCAACTGAAGCAAATGAAGTTTTTGCAAAATTTCCAAGAGAAAAAATAGAACATCTTAATTTAAATGGTTACAAAATGAATGAAGAAGAGTTAGACGGTAAAGCTGTGAGATTAGTTGCTGCTTGGAATACTAAAGATAGTGACGTTGATGAATTGTTAAATACAATTAAACCTAACTAGGATTTTCTTTTAAAAACTCAATATACTTTATTACTTCATCAAATTGTTCGTCAGGAATATCCTTGTAACTTGCATTGAATTTGCTTTTCACACAAATCGCAACATGAGCATAGGGGTTTCTTCCTTTTGGGTGATTTGGGTGGTCAGGTAATTGCCCCACCAAATAATCGCCAGCTTCCTGAATAATTTTCCATAGTTTACTTGCGTTATCTTTATTCATGATACTAAAAGCTTTTTGATTTGTTTATTTTGCTTAGTTAATCAAATTTTTTTTCCAAAAGTCTAAATATTCGCTCATAAACACTTTTCCTTTGTTACCACCTATATGAGCACCTTTTACAATACATTTTTCAAGTTTTAGTCCTTTCATCATTTTTTTAAATGCCTTTTTAGGATTTTCTCTTAAAATTTTATCAAATTCTTCCTTTGATTTAAAAACGCCATGGCTTATATGAGTATTTAGCCATTCCTTGTTCACACTACCATCATCCTCTGTATACCATGGTGGGCATTTACTAAAAGTTTGAAAAGATTTAAAAAATTTTGGTTCAAAACCACCTGTAAACATATGATGCCAACCAGATCTAATGTCTATTTTAACATCACCTCCATTAGTGTTTATTTTTTTTGCCAACTCGACACACTGCTTATATGAAGTAAAATCGTCAGCCTTACCATGTACATACCAAATTTTAGTTTCTTTTATAGGTTGTGGGTTTCTAAACATACCTGCAACACCGCATTCTGGTGACCTGGGTTGTGCAGCAACAAAATATAAATCTTTACTGACTAAAGCATCCCTTAATCTTTTTTCTCCTGCCATCATTGAAATGTTTCCTCCTCTAGACATGCCTGAGATCCCAATTTTACTCTTATTGACCTTTGGATTTCTTGATAAATATTCCAATGCCATAAATGCATCAACATAATTAGACCAGATACTTGCTTTAGATTGATCTCTATAAGTATTTTTTACACCTCTTGCAGAAAAATTATCTAAATACATAGTAGCTATTCCCATATCTAATAATGGTTTTTGTTGATCTCTCATAAATTCCAAATAATCTTCTGTAAATTCTTTTGCTCCACCACTACTATGAGCTAAAAGTAAAACTGGAAATGGTCCTTCTCCATCAGGAAAGGTTAATAATGCTTCTATCTTAATTGGTGTTTCTTTGTACCATCCTTCTTTAATAGCTTTATAACTGGCTACTTGATATGATTGAATTTTAACTAACTCACCATTACCAAGTTGTTTTGAGAGCTTATTTAAAGGTGTTTTTTTTGGTTTAATTTTATCTTCTGCAAATGTTACATTTAAGCATATCAAACACAAAAGTATGATTCCAAAAAGGATTTTCATAAAAAAATAATAACAAAAATTATAATAATTAACCATTTTATTTCTTTAAATAATCTAGTCTCTGATATAATTTTTTTTTAATATATAACCTTTAAGAATGTCAGATAAAAAAATTCACCAAGGTGGCTGTGCTTGTGGAGAAAATAGATATGAAACAACTGGCAATCCAGAACGAGCTAGAGTTTGTCACTGTAGATATTGCCAACTAAGATCAGGTAGTCCTTTCGGTGTTGGTGCTTGGTTTAAAGAAGAAAATGTAAAGCACAATTCACAAAATTATAATCAATATAAATTTGTAACTGAGAGTGGAAACACTTTTGAAACAAACTTTTGTAAAAAATGTGGAACTAGTGTTTACTGGACAATATCAGCACCTGCTTTAAAAGGTTTAACAGCAATTGCAGCTGCAACATTTGATCCACCAAGTTTTTGGTTTGGTATATCAGGTGAGATTTTTACAAGATCAAAAGCACCTTATATTGACATTAAATGTGAAGAACAATTTGAAACATCACCTACTTACAATCCAACTAAACAGGATGAGGATAGGTTTGATGGATCTAAATAAAATTATTTTCCCATAAAAGAGGAAAATATTCTTCATCTAGTAAATCACTATTTTCTTTTTTGTATTTTTTATAAGTTCTAGCTGTTCCACCTTCATTTGTTGGATGAAACCTAGCATTACTTGGAACACAATGAGAAACAATTGCTCGTCGATTGTTACTTGAAGTATTTATTCCCGATCCATGCCAGGTGAAGCCATGATGAAATGAAACACCACCAGCAGGTACTTCTACATAAGAAACTTCTATTTGTTTGTTATTTTTTTCAGCAAAAATGTTTAATTCTTTTTTATAATCTTCTGGTGAGTGAAATTCTCCTTTGGGTGGTTGAAGCCCCCATTTATGAGAGCCTTTAATATACTCTAATGTTCCAGTTTCTTTTGAGGTATCATCTAATGACATCCAACAAGTCATCATTGTTTGTGGGATAAGCCAATCATCATAAGCAGCGTCTTGATGAAAGCCTAAGGTTTTTCCTCCTGGAGGTTTCCATAAAACATTATCCTGAACTAATCTTGCACCTTGCCAGTTCATTAAAAGAGAGCAAACTTCACCAATTATTTTATGACAAACTACTTTTTTTATTAAATGATCTGCCTTCCAAGCATTACAGATTTGACGAGTAACATCCTCAGGATCTTTACCAAACTTCCAATTCCACTCATCTGGCTCAATTCCTGTTTCAAAATTACCTTTAAATAAAGGCTCAAATTTATTTCTAAGATCATCTATGTAATTTAAATCTAAAAAGTTATCTAAAATCAAAAAACCATTATTGTTAAATTCTTCAATTAAATTCTCAGAAAGTTCAAAGTTAATCATGAATTAATTGGTAACCATGAATCATAAAGTGGATTGTCTTTATCTATAGGAAGTTTAATATTTTTATTTTGTCTTGAAGAGTCGTAGACAGCGGTAACAAATTCTAAAGATTTTCTAGCATCTGATAAAGTTACCTCATCACTAGTAGATCCATCTAATTTATTTGCAATTTCATCAAACATACCTGCATACCAAGATGGAGGCTCTTCTACTTTTGCTAACACTTCATCAATTTGGGCTTGAGTAACCGGGGATCTTGGTAAGAAATGCCACTCATCATCCGCTGGACTGTAAGGTTTATCTGGTGATGCACCAGACTCTACTGTTAATCCTTCAAAGCAAAATCGAAGTCTGCTGGTATCGTTTGCAGCACCAAGTGTAATTGAGCTTGTAACTAAAGTTCCATTTTCCATTTCAATTGATAAAGCCGCACAATCTTCAACTTCAATATCATTTACTCTAGTTGATAATTTAGCAAATACATTTGAAACGGGACCTAAAATCATGCTGATTAAATCATGAATATGAATTGAATGGCTTAATATAGCTCCACCTTGTTCACCTTCCCAAGTTCCTCTCCAAGGTTTTGAATAATAATCTTTTCCTCTATTCCAATGAGTTTCTAATGAAGCAACCAAAGGTTTTCCAGCTAAACCAGATTTTATTAATGCTTTTAATTTTGAAAATCCTAGACCATATCGATATTGGAAAACAGGAAAAATAATTTTACCCGTTTCTTTACTGATCTTTTCTAATTCATCGACTTCTTTAAGACTTGATACTAATGGCTTTTCACAAATTACATGTTTTCCAGCTTTCATAGATTTTTTACAAGCTGAAAAATGTAAGTGTGGTGGAAGACATATATCAATAATATCTATTTCTTTTACTTTTAATACTTCATCAAAATTAAGTGATACCTTTGTTTCAGTTTCATTTGATAAAATGTTATCAATTGCTTCTCTTGTAAGCCCACATAAAGTGTGAACATTAAATCTTTCTTTAACTTTTTGAAAATCTTCATAGTGCTTAGCACCTATGTTAGTTCCAATAATTGCTACTTGATATTTCTTCATTTTGTTTCAGCTTTTAATTGTGCTTTTATTGCAAGTTCCATTGAAAGATAAGTTAATTCCTGAGCACAAGCAGTTTCAGTTCTGTTGATTACATCATTAATTAAATTTCTAAAGTAGGCAAGCTTAACATCAGAGCAATCGATGTATTTAACTTCTTCATTATTAGCTAAGTATAAATGATTACCTTTTTCTGATTTTGCTAAATCTGTATATTTTCTTATTTCTATATAGCCTTTATCCCCAAGGATTAATAATCTTCCATCTCCCCATATCGGAAGCGCATCTGGAGTAAACCAATCCAGTCTAATATAGCCATGTCCACCATTACCAGTTAGGTTAACTTCTCCAAAATCTTGAAAACCAGGTTTTTCCTTTTTGGTTGTGTTTTCTACAAGTGCATGATTAATTTTCGCTTCATTTGAATTTGTAAATACTAAAAATTGATGAATTTGATGTGAGCCTATATCAGTGATTATACCACCATAACTTTCTCGATCATAAAACCAATCAGGTCTTTCATAGTTACCTTGTCTATGTGGACCAGTTCCAATTGTTTGCTTTACTTTACCAATTTTTCCCTCGTTAACTAATTCTTCAGCCTTAGCAACAGCTGCAACATGAAATCTTTCTGAAAAATTAACAGACCATATTTTTTCAGTTTCTTTTACTGTTTGTTTAAGCTCGTTTAATTGACTTAAAGTAGTGCAACCAGGTTTATCGACCATCACATCTTTTCCAGCTTTTAAAGCTTCTATTGAATTATGAGCTCTATCTTTTGGAACTGAAGATATTAAAATCATATCAATTGATGGATCATTTAATATTTCTTCCTTATTTTCTTTTCTTTTAATATTTGGATATTTTGAATTGAATTGTTTTAAAGTTAATGGCTCACCTTTTGTCCAGAAATGATCACAAGTACATCCTTCTTTTAACATCTCATCAAGCATGTCAAAGATATGACCATGATCTATACCTAAAATTCCTAATTTAATTTGTTTTTTCATAAATAAATTATACTTTTAATTTATTTTTAAGATTTTCATAAACTTCATCTGATACATCATTCCAATTGTTAAATTTTTTTTGATGGAATAATTTAAGAGATAAATAAGGGTTGATTTTATTAAATTCACCCCATCTCCAATCAGGCGATAAATTAATCATACCCCAAGTTTCTTTATTTAACGAAGCTGACAAATGCAGTAATGAAGTGTCTGACGAAATAACTAAATCTAGATTTGGTATTATAGATAGTAGTTCTTTAAAATTATATTTACCAAAATCTTTTATTTTTGAGGATTTAAAATAATTCAAATCTCTCTCCCAAATTTCATTTTGTAAACAAAAAAAATTAATGTCCAATGTAAATAGCTTGCTTAATGATTCTAACGGTACAGATCTATTTGGTTCATTTGGACCTGTAAATGAACCTGACCAAGCTATACCAACATTCATTTTTTTCTTATCAAATTTTTTTTTCCATTCGTTTTTTTCGCTTATTTTAAGATCAATTAAAGTGTCGTTTTTATTTAATTTTTCTTTGTAAAAAAATTTTAAAATTGAACCTAGAGTAATTTTATAATCAAAAGTTTTATTTGGTATTGAATCTTCGTTGATAATTTCTAGGTTAGAAAAATCGTTTTTAAAAATATTTTGAATTTTTTTTTGTACCACCAATGTTACTTTTTTAGATATTTTCAAAAGTGGAAAGATATATTTTGAAAATTGTATAGTGTCTCCAAGTCCTTGTTCACAGTAAACTAAAATATGTTTTGATTTTAAGTTTTCTCCTTTCCATTCCTTTGTATTTTCTAAAATATTAAGATTATTTGAAGATCTGTATTCATAGTATTTCCATCCATTTTCAAAATCTCCATCAAATAATTTTCTCATACCTAAAAATCCAAAAAAATCTTTATTTTTTTCAATTTTTTCTTTGGAATCTTCAAGTAAAATTTTTGCATCATTATTATTCCCTATAGTAAAGTTTACTTTTATTAATTTTATTAAAAATTTAATATGATCTTTATTTGTTTCTAAAATTTTAATAGCTTCAGTAATTTCATTATTTGATAATAAATATTCTGCTTTATTAAATTGAAACTCAATGTAATGTTGATCAATATTTTTTGCTTTTATATAGAATAAATTTGAATTTTTTTTATCTTTTAGTTGTAAGTAGTTAGATAATATGTTGTTTGTAATAATTTTATCATTTTGATCTAAACTTAGAGCTCTTAAAAAAAAATCGATTGAACTTTTTGGCTTGTTTTTCTTTAGATAAATGTTTCCAATATTGTTCAAAGCAAATTTTTTTTCCTTGCCATTCAATTCAATACATTTTTGATAGTATTTTATTGCTTCTGAAAAATTTCTTTTTAAATCAAAAGCAAATGCAAGTTTATAATTATAAGAAGTATTTAGCTGGTCATTTTCGACCAACTTTTTACCAATATCAATCATTTGATCGATTTTTTTGTTATTATTGTAAATTATGTAAAGATTTTTCAGTGGATCTACAAATTTTTTATTTATTTGAAAGGACTTTAGAAAACAAATTTCAGCCATTTCTAAATTTTTTTGTAAATGATATACTGCACCTTTTAAATTAAGTATAATATGAGCATTGTTGTTATTTTCGTACAACTTGCAAAGTTTTAAAGCTTTATCAAAATTTTTATTATTTATATTCTCAATTATTTTATTTAGATTTGACATTTAACAACAAGGTGATTTTTTAAAATATTAGTCGAAGGCACATCTAAAACCAACATAAATTGCATAGAAATTAGATGGTTTGTATTGTGCTCCACTTTTAGAAGTTTTAGAACCTCCATACCACCATGATGCACCAGCTGTTAATGAATTGTCATTTTTTTGATCGTCTATCCATTCCCAAACATTTCCTCCCATTGCAACTAAACCATTAATTCCGTCTGGTAGTTTAGTTACATCAATATGTTTGTCATAATTTAATAATCCTTGAGAGTTCATATTTTTAGCCTCATCACCGCTTGGGTATTTATAGACTTTGCCTTTTTCAAATTCTGAAGAATTAAATACTTGCTTGTATGCAGCGTAAGACCATTCATCAAAAGAGGGCAGTCTACCATTTATTGATTTACAGTAATCCTCAGCTTCGTATCTACTAACATGTACCGCTGGTTCTAATTCACTATCAGGATTTTTGCCGTATGGGGTTTTATATGTCCAACCAGCTCTTTTTTCCCAACCAGCACCCCATTCATATCCACCACCAGTTTTCTCTGCTTCAGTGATTAAATTATTTTTTTTGGCATAAGTTTTAAATTCTTCAATAGTAATTTCATATTTATTTAAAGAAAAGTTTCCAAAATCAATTTTAGGATTTTCAAAGGCAAATGTTTTAGAAAATAAAAAAAAACTTAGGATAATAAGTTTTTTCATTTAATTAGTAGGATCCCTTTTTTTCTGAACCGTTATAAAAGATTTCTTGTAGATATTTATTTTCTCTATTTCTTAAAGACTTACCTTCTACACTCATTAATGAATTAGTACGATTAATAACTTCGTGATAATGATATTCATCTTTTCCTCTAGCAATTTGAACACTATTTTTTCCTAAAATTTGTTTAACATTAGTTCCTATGTAACTTTGAACCACAAAACCAATTCTTCGATCATTACTTTTATTTATACCAGAGCCGTGAACTATTCTTGGATGATGTAAAGACATTTGACCCGCTTTAAGCTCTATGGGTTTAACTTCATTTTCTGGCACTCCTTCTACTGTTTGACCACGTGTTAAGAGGTTTCCTTCATTAAACTTTTGGTTATGATCTTTTAGTTCTATATGAGACTTAGGCCACATTCTCATGCAACCATTTTCATTATTTGAATCTGTAATTGCTATCCATGCAGTGACCCAATTATGAGGTTCTAACCCAATATATTTTGCATCTTGATGATAACTTACAAATCCCTCTTGTTTAGGGTTTTTTATGAACAAAGTAGTACTACAAACTAAAATATTTTTTCCAATAATGCTTTCAACTGCATCAAGAATTTTAGAATTATGAGCAATCGCATCTAGTTTCGGAGAGATTAAATGAACATTGTATCTGCCAGATTTATCAATTTCATTTGGCATTTCTTTTTCAATTAGCTCAATTTCATTTCTTACCTCTAGAGCCTCCTCTTTAGTTAAAATATCTAACGGAGCAACATATCCATCTTCATTATACTGTTTCAGTTGATTTGAATTAAGATAAGTCATATTATTTTTAAAGATTATATGAGTGCTATTATTACTTCAATACATAACTGTCCTGTAAAATCGATTTCATTTCAAAATATTGAAAAATGTAAAATTAATAAAAATGTTGGGATAGAAGGTGATAGAGTTTTTGCTTTTTCACAAAATCTTAATTTAGATCAATCTGTAGAATTCGAAAAAAATCCTGAAACAAGAAAAGGTAAATGGAATAAAATCGTAACACTTAAAAATACACCAGTGTTTAATAAGTACAATTTTTTACATGAGGATAATAAGTTAACTCTAACGCTAAATAATAAAGAAATTATTACTGTTAATGTTAATGAAACAAATGAAAGAAATAATCTTGAAAAAAAATTAATTGAACTAGAGGGGTCTTTAAAAAACGATATAAGACTTATGATAAATGATGAGTATCCTTTTTATGATACCTCTATATCTAACAAGTCTATGTTTAGAAACTCAATTTCGCTTTTAAATATTAATAGCATTAAAGATTTTGAGAATAAAATTGATAAAAAAATTGAAAAATCTATTTTCAGAGGCAATCTATATTTTGATGGAGTAGAAGCTTGGGAAGAAAGAAACTGGATTGGTAAAACTATAAAAATAAATGATGTTTTGTTTAAAGTTGAAAAAAATATTCCAAGATGTGTTGCAATAAACTTAAAACCTGCAACAGATGATAATTCTTTTAATTTACTTAAAACTTTAAAACAAACTTACGATCACTATGACATGGGCGTTTATTTGACACCGGAAAATGATGGTGAAATAAATTTATCAGAAAAAATCCTTATAAAATAAATTTTAAACAACTTAGAATTGAATATTTATTCCAATTTCTGTGTACACCACTTCTCTAATCTGTTTAACTTTATCAAAACATAACGAAGGGGATATCATGAGAAAAATATATAAGACGTTAACTGTTTTATTTGTTCTTCTGTTTAGTATTTCGACTGTTAATGCAAAAACATTAACAGAAAGGCTTGCAGATGGTCACAAACTAAGACTAGGTTTTGGTACTGCTGTGCCATGGGCATATGCTGGAGATAATGGTGAAGCATTAGGTTTCGTAAACATGATTGCTTTAACTGTTTTAGAAGAAATGGGAATTACTGAGCATGAAACTAAAGTTTTTGAATGGTCAGGTCTTATTCCAGGAATAAATGCTGACAGATCAGACATGATTACTGGTGGTATGTACATTCTAAAAAGCAGATGTGCCAACATTGATTTTTCAGATCCAATCGGAGTATTTGGTGATGCGATGTTAGTTCCTAAAGGAAACCCTAAAGGGATTAATAATTACGAGGATGTTATAAGAACTGGAGCTAAACTTGTAACAGGAACTGGTTTTAACACTGTAGAAGCTGCAAAAAAAGCTGGTGTTCCAGATAGCCAAATGCTTTTAGTAGAAGGTGAAGTTGGTATTTTAGCAGCAATGAAAGCTGGAAGAGCTGATGCTGCTGTACAAACTTTCTTTGGCGCAAAAGAGCACGAGGAAAAAACTGGCGGAGCTTTTGAAGTAACTGATCCTAAATTAATGCCTAAAGAAACTGTAAACGTAGTAGGTATTGGTTTTAGAAAAAGTGATAGTAAGTTCAGAGATGCTTTCAACGTAGCTTTAGCTAAAGTTTTAGCTAATCCTGATAAAATGTTAGAGAGAGCTGGTAAGTATGGCTATGATAAAGCTCAACTACCTCCACCTGACATGACTACAGAGTGGGCTTGCTCAACTAAATAATTTACATTATTAAAAAATTAAACCAGGCAACTTGATTGTTGCCTGGTTTTTAAGATCTAAAGGAAAATACTTTGACATATTTTGAATTTTTAAACGAACACGGTGTTACACTTTTGTTAGGAACAGTAACCACAGTAAAAGTACTTGTTTGTTCTATGATTCTATATGTGATTATTTCCATGATTTTTGGTCTTATGAGACTTTCTAAAAATCGAGCGATACAAGGAATTGCTACAGTATATATAGAATTTTTCAGAGGAACTTCTTTATTGGTTCAATTATTTTGGGCCTATTATGTATTACCTTTTTTTGGAATATCACTTGAAGCATTTACAGCAGGAGTAGTGGCTCTTGGTTTAAACTTTGGTGCTTATGGTGCAGAAATAGTTAGAGCAGGAATACTTGCAGTCCCTAAGGGGCAATGGGAGGCTGCACATGCTTTAAACTTTACTCCAGCAAAAAGAATTAAAAGAATTATTATTCCACAAATATTTCCAATAATTCTTCCACCAGCAGCAAATTTAACTGTCGAATTGTTAAAAGCGACAGCATTAGTTGCATTGGTAACAGTTGTAGATTTAACTTTTGAAGCAAAACAAATTAATTCAATTACTTGGTTATCTGCTCAGTGTTTTGGAACAGCACTACTGATTTATTATATTATTGCTAGATTTGCATTGGTCCCATTTTTACGATGGTTAGAAGTGTTGGCAGCTAGAAAAGTTGGAAAGGAAAGAATTTAAGTTATGCAAATGGGATGGAGATGGGATTTTACATTTGAAATATTGCCACAAATGGCAATTGCAACTTTAAACACTATTCTTGCAGCTGGTGTAGGTTATGCAATCGCTTTAATAGTTGGTTTATTTTTTTTACTAGGTCAAAAAACTCCTTTTAAAATTGTTAACTGGATTAATAGAGAAATAGTAGAGTTTATAAGATCAACACCGCTTTTGATTCAGTTATTTTTTGTTTATTTTGTATTACCACAATTTGGAATTACCCTATCAGCTTGGGTTTGTGGAATGATTACTATTGGTCTTCATTTTGGAACTTATTTATCTGAAGTTTATAGAGGTGCTTTGGAAGGAGTTCCAAAATCTCAATGGGAAGCATGTAGAGCTCTTAATTTTTCAACAATTTATACTTACAGAAGAATAGTTCTGCCACAGGCATTTCCTATAGCTATACCGGGCATGGGTAATTATTTAGTAGGTATCTTTAAAGATACACCATTACTTTCAACAATAGGAGTTGCAGAATTATTCCATGCAGCAACTGCAGTAGGTGGATATAATTACAGATATCTAGAACCTTACACTTTAGTTGGACTTATATTTTTAACTCTTTCAATTCCTGCTGCAATGTGGGTTAGAAAATTAGAAAACGATGTTAATAAAGCACAAGGAAAAATAAAAAAATAAATTATGAAAAATGCATCTGACGAAATAATTGTAAAATTTGATCAAGTAACCAAACAATATGGTAACCTAGTAGTTTTGGATAAATTAAATCTAGATATTAAAAAAAATGAGATGGTTTCAATAATTGGACCTTCGGGATCAGGTAAAACCACAGTTCTTAGAGTTTTGATGACTTTAGAAAAAATAAACGGAGGTGTAATTAATCTCGACGGAGAACCTCTAACACATATGAATGAAAATGGTAACCTTGTTGAGGCAAGCGAAAAGTATTTAAGAGAAAGACGTTCAAAAATTGGGATGGTGTTTCAGCAATTTAATTTGTTTCCCCATATGACAGCTTTACAAAATTGCATAGAAGCACCAATTGAAGTTTTAGGTCTTAAAAAAGAAGAAGCAGAGGAAAGAGCCTTAGAATTATTGGAGCTAGTAGGTTTGACAGATAAAAAAGACCAACACCCAAGTAGGCTTTCAGGAGGTCAACAACAAAGGGTTGCTATAGCAAGAGCTCTTGCAATGAGACCTAAAGTTATGCTTTTAGATGAAATAACTTCTGCGCTTGATCCTGAGGTAGTAGGAGAAGTATTAAACGTTATTCGTTCCCTTAATAAAGAGCACAGTTTGACTATGATAATGGTCACTCACCAAATGGGTTTTGCGCGTGAGATTTCTGATAGAGTTTGTTTTTTTAATGAAGGTAAAATATTTGAGGAAGGGCCACCAGAAAAATTATTTGGAGATCCTCAAAACGAGAGAACTAAACAATTTTTACATGCAGTATTAGACTCGCATTAAAAATTTAATAATTTTTAATTTCAGGATTATCAGTTTTAGAAGTTTCTTCCAATGTTGCTGGAGTATCTGGGTCTAATTCTAATCCAGCAGGTGTAATGGTTGCAGGCACAGGTGTAAATGTAGAATCTGGATTGTCCACAGTTTCTCTTATTCTCATTCTGTATAAACCAAATACACCAATTAAAGCATGGACTATAATTAAAAATACAAAAAATCCATTTAATCCAAACCATTCCATAAACAATGAACATAAAATTGGGCCACTAATTGCACCAACACCAAAAATTAATTGTAGTCCACCACCAGCAGCTACGAATTTAGATTTTGGTACAAAGTCATTAGTGTGCGCAAGATTTAATGAAAACAATGGAAGGCATAAACTTGAATAAAGTCCAACTACTATAAAGAATATAATTTTTTTAAATGCAAGTTCATCCATATAGTAAATGTTTTGTATAGGGTCATTAGAAGTTAAAATTGATAACAGCGCTAGAGCAGAACTTCCAAATGTTGTTACAATAATTACCCTTCTTCTATCGTATTGATCAGAAAAATATCCAATTGGTCCCTGACCTAACACTCCTGCAATTGTTGCTATAAATAATAAGATTGAAGTTTCAAATAAAGTTAGTTTTGCAAGGGTTGCATAAACTGAAATTAATGAAAAAAATGCTGCATGAATTACACCAGTGAAAAAAGAACTAAAAGTTCCAAGGGGAGAGATTTCATAAAGTTCTTTAATACTAATTGTTTCAATTTTTTTAAATTTTGGAGCTGGTCTTTTTGTTAATAAAATTGGAACAAGCGCTAAAGATAAAAGTACAGATACCAAAATAAAAGGTTCATATGCTTTTGGTTCACTTAAGTTAAGTAACAACATTCCAATTGCAAGACCAAAATAAATTACCATCATGTAAGCAGACAATAATTGTCCTCTATTCTTATTGGTTGCTCTATCATTTAACCAACTTTCGGTAACAACATAACAACTAACTAAACTAATACCTGTTATGAATCTACTTACTGTCCACATAAATGGATTTACATAAACTACTGCAAGCAATGCACTAAGTGATGCAAGGGATGCAAAAGCTGCAAACACTCTGATGTGACCAACCTTAGATACAAAATTTGGAGTTGTTCTAGATCCAACAAAGTAGCCAATATAATATCCTGACATGAAGACCCCTGTAGTAAAAACACTAAAGTCTTCAAGTACAGATCTAATACCCATAATCTGCATTTGTAATCCATGAGCTATCATCATGGTTCCAATACCTATAAATAGGGCCCAGGATTTTTTTACTTCTTTTTGCATTTCTAAATTTTAAGTATCAATAAATTGCGGGCTAAGTAGTTTTGGTTTGTGTTTTTTTTATGGCTAGGAATGAGTGAATAGCGATTGTTAAAATGATCACCACTCCTCCCTGAATTGTCTCCATTGAAGGTTGTTCTTTAACAACCATCCACACCCAAATAGGTCCCAAAACCGTTTCCATTAGAAAGAATAGATTTACTTCAGCTCCTGTTATGTATCTTGGGGCTAGTGTTACCAACACAAAAGGAATAGCCACACAAAGAATACACATAGCTGGAATGATATAAATATCATTATCTTTTAGCTCAAATGTATCAATAAAG
This sequence comes from Candidatus Pelagibacter sp. HIMB1485, assembly GCF_052048055.1. NCBI lineage: Bacteria > Pseudomonadati > Pseudomonadota > Alphaproteobacteria > Candidatus Pelagibacterales > Candidatus Pelagibacteraceae > Candidatus Pelagibacter > Candidatus Pelagibacter sp. HIMB1485. Next base: position 643,751 of record NZ_JBNAIN010000002.1, read on the forward strand.
AATAAAGCGACTAATGCTACGACCAGTTTACCAACCACAGCTGAAGGAACTAGGTTAAGGCTTTTTCCAGCTCTGATTATTGTTGCTCCTGCAGCAAGACCGCACGCAGTAATAAAACCTAAAATATCACCAAAAATATTTCCTAATTTTACAGAGTCGTAAAATATATAAAGAACACTTAAAAACGTAATTGCTATAGCAACTAAAGTATTTCGATCTGGTTTTTCTTTTAAAAATATTGCACCAAAAATAGCTGACAACATTGGCGCAAGTGCAATCATAACAAGCGTGTTAGCAACATTTGTGTTTTGAATTGATAATACAAAAGTAATATTAGTTATGGAAAACGTAGCTATATAAGCAACACCATAAATTGAATTTCCATAAAGTAATTTAAAAAAACTTGATTTGTAAATAAACAACATTCCAACAAATACAGTTACAAATGGAATAATACCTCTATAAAAAACTAATCCCCAAGTATCTACATTTGAAAGTCTAATAAATAAACTATCAGGAGTAATAAACATCACTGCAACAAAAGCCATTAACGAACCTTTTTGCTGGTCAGTTAAATTGTTCACGCTTTTAATTCTTTCCAAAAAGTTTTTGCTAAATTTATTCCTGATAAATCAAAAAAAGTTTTAAGTCCTGTAGGAGAAGTAACATTGATGTCTCCATTTAATTTTTGATCTATAAAATCAATCCCTGCAAAATATATATTTTCTTTTTTTAAATCTTTCGCAATTAATTTTGAAATTTTATTTTCTCGCTTAGTTAAATTGATATTAATCGGTTTAGCACCTTTGCTCATATTACTTAAATAAGATCCCTTTTTAGGAACTCTAGAAATTGCACCACAAACTTTTCCATTAATTATAAAAACTCTTTTATCTCCTCTATTAATCTTAGGTAAAAATTTTTGACACATAATATGATCATGTTTTTTAATAAATTTATTTATAAGTTTTGAATCAAATTTATTTAATAAGTGAATATCATTGCCACTATAACTATGAATTGGTTTGATAATTATTTTTTTATGTTTTTTAATAAAATATTTAATTTCATTTATATCCTGAGAAAAAAGTGTATCAGGCATATATTTTAAATATTTTGTTGAATATAACTTTTCAGAGATATTTCTGATAGATGTTGGGTTATTGATTATTTTAACTTTATTTTTAATAAAATCTAAAATGTAAGTTGTTGAAATATATTCTAAATTAAATGGTGGATCTTGACGGATTAAAATAAACTTACATTTTGTAAGGTCTAAAGTTTGTTTTTTGATGATTTTGTAAAATTTCTTGTTTTGATAATTTAATTTAATAAAGAAACCTTTAGCTAAAACTTTTTTGTTAATTATTGATAGATCTTTTGGATCATAATAAAAAATTTTATATTTATTTTGTATTTCGTTAGCTAAAAAAACACTAGTATCAGTTACAGGGTTTAATGTAGATGGATGATTACCTTGAACAGCTACTATTTTATTTGTCATATAATTCTTCTAAATTTTCATCTTTCGAAAATTTACTAATCATATGATCTGCATTTGTAGTTTTATTATCAACTACATTTTGTAAATGATTTAAGAAGATAGTTTCGTTATTTCCTTTTTTACTAATGATGTCTCTTTTCTCTAATCCTTTTCTAGAAATATCTAAAAGAGCAGATGTCCAATACAACAAGTCTTTACCCATTAATTGAGTATTAAATCCTTTTTGTGGAGCTTCTAAATAAGCATTAATTATTTTGTCTGTTTCCCATGAAGAGACTAAGTCGTATGCTTCATCTAAATTTCCATACAACATACCAATATTGAAAGCTGGTCCAGCACATAGACAATCCCAACCACATGTATCCATTGATCTAAGCTCAATATATTTCTTCAGTCTATTTTCAGTGAAGATTGTACTTAAGTGTGTTGTAAGATCAGCCTCAGTTGGAAGTCTATTACCTGTCTCTTCAATTTTTCCGTCCATAAAATCTTTAAATGCATATTTTCTACATGAAATATACTGATCATTATGTTGAATGAATAAAATTGGAAATTTCATTACAAATTCTGCATATTTCTCAAAATCTAAATTTTCAAAAAATAATTTAGGCAAACCTCCTCTCGAAGTGCTTTGCCAAACTTTAGATCTGTAAGATAAATAATTACTATTCTTTTTTTCAACGATTGATGAATTTGCAAATAGTGCAATTGAAATTGGAACAATTGAATTAACTAATTTAAATTTTTTAATAAAATCTTCTTCTGAATTGTAATCAATGTTTAATTGTGTTCCACACGTTCGATACATCATGTCTAAACTAAGCTCTCCACCTAGTGGCATATCTTTTGTCATTAACTCATAACGTTGCTTAGGGTTATTTGGAATATCTTCTAATTTTGAAATAGGATCAAAACCTGCACTCACTATTTTAATATCTAATTTTTTAGTAACTTGTTTTAATTCAAATAAATAGTCTTGAGACTCTGCACATGCCTCATGCATATGGTTTAACTTGTCACCTGATAATTCAATTTGGTTACCAGGTTCTAATGTAATATTTTTTCCACCTTTATTAAGACCAATAATATTTTCTTTTTCAAAAACAGGGTTCCAGCCAAACTCAGTTAAGGCTGTAAACATTTCTTTTACTTTTGGGTAATCAATTCTTTTATTGTCTTTAGTATTAAACAAGAATTTTTCATGTTCGATACCAATTCTAAAATCTTTATCTTCTTTGATACCAGATTTAAAATATTCAATAATTTTCTCTTTATTGTTTATCATGCGCTTTAGATAGTGGATTTTAATTTAATTTAAAGTAAAGAATAGGGCTTTCTTGAGAATATTTTTCTCACCATTGGCGCAAATTCCTCTAATTTCATACTTTTATAGTCTGGATCAAAAGAAGTCTGATCCCATTTTTCACAAAACTCTACAGCATCGTTAAAATATTTATGATCTTTATATTTATCTCTTTGGTTCTGATTCTTTCCAAGATGATGTGCATAATAATACATTTGAAACTCCCCATGCTTTTGAATGATCCAATGTGTTTTCTCTGAAACGTAAGGTTTTAAAACTGACGCCGCATATTCTGAATGATTAACAGGAGCTAATTCATCTCCAATATCATGCAACAAAGCTGCAACCACCATTTCTTCATCCGCCTTATCTTTATAAGCTCTTGTTGCGGTTTGAAGAGAGTGTTCAAGTCTAGTTATTTTATATCCTTCTAAAGTAGAATTTAATCCACTCATAAATTTTAATATTCTATCAGCAGTACCATCAATATATTTTTGTTCATACTCATCAAGTAACAAGTACTCATCCTTGGTACCATTTTTCATTTCAGTAAAATTAACTGTTTTCATTTTTTAGTTATTAGATGCTGTACTTAATAAGGAAAGTTGAGTTATTTTATTATCACCCAATTCATCAACAGGTTTAACTGGGTAATCACCAGTAAAATAATGATCTGTTAATTGAGGATAAGCTTCATTTCTTTTATCAAAACCAATTGCTCTATACAAACCATCAATAGATAAAAACTTAAGTGATTTTGCACCTATATATTCACAAATTTCATCATTTGTTTTATTTGCTGCTAGTAACTCTTTTTTAGTCGGAGTATCTACACCATAAAAATCTGGATACTTGATCTCAGGACAAGCAATTCGAACATGAACTTCTTTTGCGCCTGCATCATATAGCATTTTAACAATCTTATAAGATGTAGTTCCTCTAACAAGCGAGTCATCAATTAGAATAATTTTTTTATCTTTAATTGTGCTTTGGTTTGCATTTAATTTCAATTTTACACCCAAACTTCTAATTTGCTGACTTGGTTCAATAAAGGTTCTCCCAACATAGTGATTTCTAATTAGACCATGCTCAAAATTCATTTTTAAATGTTGAGCAAAACCGAGTGCTGCAGCATTACCAGAATCTGGGACAGGAACTACTATATCTGCTTCAACATCATTTTCTTTTGCAAGTTCTTTTCCTAAATTTTTTCTGTGTTCATAAGCTGTTTTGTTATCAAGTAAACTGTCTGGTCTTGAAAAATAAATATACTCAAACACACATGGTCTTACTTTTTTAGGAGGGAAGGGCTTGATGCTAGTTAGTTCATCATTTTCAATTAAAACTATTTCACCATTTTCAACTTCTCTTATAAATTTCGCACCAATGATATCTAATGCACAAGTTTCAGAAGCTAACACATAGCTACTTCCTAGTTTTCCAATCATCAATGGTCTTATTCCATACGGGTCTCTTACACCTATTAAAGATTTTTGGGTCATCATTACCAAAGCATATCCACCTTGGATTTGGAATATGGCATCAATAACTTTATCAATTGTTTTTGATCTTTTAGATTTAGCAATTAACTGAACTATAGTTTCAGTATCAGAAGTAGTGTAAAAAATTGCCCCTTCTTCTACGAGTTTGTTTCTTAAAGATATTGAATTTGTTAAGTTTCCGTTATGCGATACCCCAATTCCCCCTGCATTAGTATCTGCAAAAAAAGGCTGGATATTTCTTAGGATATTATTGCCTGTAGTACTATATCGATTATGCCCAATGGCATAATTACCTTTTAGGTTTTTTAAAACTTTTTCTTTATTGAAATTATCACCAACTAAGCCAAATCTTTTTTCTGAATAATATTTTTCTCCATCAAAAGTAACTATTCCACAACCTTCCTGACCTCTATGTTGTAATGCATGCAAACCTAAAGCTGCTAATGCAGAAGCATCTTTTGCATTGCTTATGCCAAATACTCCACACTCTTCTTTTAATTTTGGATCAAATATCTTCAATTTTTTCTTTAGATTCTTGATATGTTTTTTCATTAGGGAATTCTTTTATCAGATAATTACTACCTTTTTCTAAATATGGAAAGATGTATGATTTATCTAAATTAATCGGCCATTTATCATGATTATAAACAATATGAATTCCTGAAAAAATACAAACTGAAACAATATACGCTTTTACAAACCCAAAAAAGAATCCGAATGTAGTGTCTAAACCTCCTATTCCAGTATATTTAACAGCTTTACTGATACCTTTATTAACTAATAAGACTAAAAAGATAACGACTATAAATATTGTAATTCCAAGCCCAACATCAAGAACATATTCATTATCTATTATATCTTCTAAATAAGGTTTTATACGTGGAAATAAAATTAGAGTAATAACATAGGCTAGAAGCCATTTTGCCATTGAAAGGATGCTTAAGACAAATCCTTTTCTATAACAACTTACTAAAGACCATATAGTGATTATAATATAGATTAGATCAATAACAGAAGATGCTTCATAAAAATCTTTAAGAGCATCTACCATTAGGCGTCTTTACCAAAAGGTTTAACTACCAATATCAATGCTGGCAGCAAAGTTAACACTGATATCATTGCAAGTAACATTGCAAGACCTGTAAACATTCCAAAATAAATTGTAGGTATAAATTTGGATAATACTAAAATTGAAAAACCAAAAACAATTGTGATTGAAGTATTTAAAATTGCAACCCCAACTGTTGAGTGACACATTTTTAATGTTTTATTGTAGTCTTTTAATTTACTAAATTCTTCCTTGAACCTATAAATATAGTGAATACTATTATCAACAGCTATACCGATTGTAATTGCAGCAATTGTGATAGTCATCATATCTAATGGGATTTCTAACAATCCAATAATTCCTAAAATAAAGAATGCAGCTATAAAATTTGGAACAACACCAATTAATGAAAGTTTAATATTTCTAAATAAAATAATAAACATTGAGAAAATACCAATCATAACTAAACCAAGTGTCAAAATTTGTGATTTAAACAAACTTTGTAACAAATTATTAAATAATATTAGTACTCCTGCTAATTTGTAATCATCTTTTTCTAATCCTAGTTCATTTTCTAGATCAAAATTAATTTTATTAATTAAGTCATTTCTTCTCAAATTTTCTTGTGAGTCTATTATTCTAAGACTTATTCGAGCTTCATTATTTTCTATTGATAAATATGGATCAATTATTTCTGTTTTAATACTTTCAGGTATTTTTGAATACAATACTCCCATCTCTAAAGTACCAAGTGGATTATTATTATTAAGTTGTGTTGCAACATCAATAATTGATGAAAAAGATAAAACTTTACCAACCTGTGGAAGACTATCTAAATAATTGTGAACAGATGCAATTCTATCTATTTTATCTTTGGTAAACCAATATTTTTCATCATTTGTATCTTCTTCGTCTCCCCAATCTTCAAATTCATCATCTTCTTCTGATTTCTTTTCCTCTTTTTTAGGAAATTTTAAAATAACTTCTAAAGGAGTGGTTCCACCAAGTTCTTCATCAATCAGTTTCATTCCTTTGTAAATTTCGGTGTTTTTATCGAAATAATTTATAAAACTATTCTCAACCTCAAGTTTGCTAATTCCAACGACACTTAAGACAATTATAATTCCAGTTGCAGAAAAAATTGTAAATTTATTATTTAAAGAAATTAAACCAAGTATCGATGTAATTTTAGAATCTTGTTCTTTTTTTAGAGATACATTTCCAGTTAAAGTAAAACTTAAAAGAGTAGGGAGCAAAGTAAAAGTTATTATAAAAGATGTAATCAAACCAAAAGTCATCATCCAACCAAAATCTATAATTGGTTTAATTTCACTAAAGATTAAAGATAAGAAAGCCAAAATTGTTGTTAAAACTGTATACAATATAGGCCAAAACATTTTACTCGTTGTTAAGGAAATGATTTCAAAATTATTTTTTGTTGGAAAATTTTTTTTCAGCTGAAGAAACCTTGTGCTCATATGAATATTCATCGCCATTGTAAGAATTAGCATCAAGGCAATAAAGTTTGATGAAATAACAGTTACTTTCCATCCAAGTAATCCAAGTAGACCCATCATAATAATTACAGAGAAAAAACAACTGCTAATAGGAACAATAATCCAAATTAGATTTCTAAATACAAACCAAAGTGTTGCTATAATAAATAATAAAACTCCAATACCAAATACAATGATATCACTTTTGATAAAAGTCATCATGTCATCCGCAATCATTGGAATTCCGCCCAAGTAAATTTTTCCTACATCTCCATAACTTTGAATTACTTGTCTTATTTCTAAAATGTTTTGATGATTTTGTTTTTTTATCTGATCTTTATAATTTTCAATTTCATCTCTAGATTTATTTTCAATATCTTCTAATTTTTTATTTTGTTTTATATTAACAATAATTCCACTTGTCTTACCGTCTTCACTAATTACAAAATTTCTAAAAACAGGACTGTTTAAAATTTCACTAAATCCTCTTTCTCTATCCACTTCTTCATCTTTTAAAGTTTTAAAGCTTTCTAATCTTTCCTGAAGTGGTGCGTCTGAATTGTTTAAAAGCGGTATGTCTAAAAGTGTAATAACACTATGAACCCAATCTAAACTTTGAATTTTGTATTTTATACTCAATAAATTATTTATTGATGAATCTGTAACCATACCTTCATTAGGAGTGTAAGTGAGAACTAAAAATTCCTTAGACCCATATCTTTCAGTGATTTCTTGCAAGTAAGCTAGATCTGGATCTCCATCAATTAATAAAGTTTCTGACGAAGCATCTAGCCTAAAATCTTTAGAATAGTATCCAAAACTAAGAATAGAAATAAGGAGCAATATAAATATTGCCTTTGGGTTCTTTAAAACTAAGTTTTGATACATTTGAGCTAACATTAGCTCTTTTATATTGGAAATTAATTAGTTTGAGTATCTTTAAATTTGGTAAATCTTTCCTCAAACTCAAGTGTTACATTACCAATTGGACCGTGTCGTTGTTTTCCGATTATAATTTGCGCTAAGTGCGCTACTTCATTCATCTTAGCTTGCCATTCAGCATGTTCTACCGTTGCTTCTCTTGGTTCTTTTCTAGATAGATAATATCCTTCTCTGTAAACAAACATTACAACATCCGCATCTTGCTCGATCGAACCTGATTCTCTTAAGTCTGCAAGTTGAGGTTTATGATCATCTCTTTGTTCTACCTGTCTTGATAACTGTGATAAAGCAACAACTGGAACAGCGAGCTCTTTTGCTATTGCTTTTAGCCCTTGCGTAATTTGAGAGATTTCCTGTACTCTCCCATCCTTATTATATGTTGTTCCTCTCATTAACTGAATGTAATCGACAACAATCATATCTAATCCAAATAGTCTTTTAATTCTTCTTGCTCTATTACTTAGTGCTGCAATGCTAATAGCTGGTGTTTCATCAATATAAAGTGGGAGTTCAGCAATATTTTTTGAAGTTTCTAAAAATTTATCAAACTGATCATCAGAAATTCTTCCTCTTCTAATATCGTTTGAGCTAATTCTTGCTTGTTCTGAGATAATACGAGTTGAAAGTTGTTCAGATGACATTTCTAAAGAGAAAAAAGCTATAGAAGATTTTTTACCACTATCTTGTAATTTTTGAGCAGCATTGAATGCAATATTTGTTGCAAGTGAGGTTTTACCCATTGAAGGACGACCTGCAATGATGATCAAATCAGATTGGTGTAAACCTCCTAGTTTATCATCTAAATCTCTGAGACCTGTTGGAACTCCTACAATTCCTTCTTCATTTTTATATGCAGCTGAAGCCATTTCGATAGTTTGTTTCATGGCATCATCAAATTTAATTAGAGAAGAGTTAAAAGAACCTTTTTCAGCTAAATCAAACAATTGTCTTTCAGAATTTTCAATTATAGTTTGACCGCTATTATCAAGATCATTTAATTTAGCGCTATCAATAGTTTCTTCTGAAATTTTTATTAATTCACGTCTGACAAACATATCATAGATTATTTTTGAATATTCTACCGCTTGTCTAACAGATGTAGAAAATTTAGTTACTTTTACTAAATACTCTGGAACATTAATGTCATCTTTTTCATCTTCAAAATAATTTTTCAAAGTTATGGGATTAGCAAGCATACCTTTGTAAATAAGACTTTCTATAGCTTCAAATATCTTTTGATGCATAGGATCATAAAAGTTAATAGAGGAGACAATCGTATTAACTTCATCAAAAATATCATTACTAACTAGTATTGAACCGATTACGGCTTGTTCAGCTTCGATGTTGTTTGGTAATTCTTTGAATTTATCTTTTACGATACTTAAATTATTTTCCATAAATAAAAATCTACAGAAAAATTTTATTATTTAAATTTTAATTTTTAGCTGTTGAAAAGAATGTATAATTATTGAATTGTATCAGCCGAACTTACATTAACTACTATTTCAGCATCAACTTCTGAGTGTAAAGAAATTTTAACTTTGAATTTTCCTAAAGACTTAATTTCTTCAACTGGTTGTATCATAGAAGGTTTAATTTCAATTTTATTTTCCTCTTGAATAAGTTTTGAGATTTCAGTTGGTTTTACTGAACCATAAAGCTCATTGTTCTCAGTGCTTAATTTTTGAACTGAGTATTCTTTGTTATTGATTTGTTCTGCAATTTTAGACGCTTCTTCTTTTCTCTCATTGTCTTTTTTAGATAAATCAGCTTTTATTTTTTCAACTTCTTTAATATTTTCTTTTGATGCATAAAGAGCTTTTTTATTTGCAATCAAAAAATTTCTAGCAAAACCTCTTTTTACGTCTATTACTTCTCCAACAGATCCAATTCTTTTAACGTTTTCTAATAAAATAACTTTCATTATATTAAAGCTAGGTTTCTTGCTCTTTTAATTGATAAAGATAATTCTCTTTGTTTCTTTTGAGAAACATTTGTAATTCTAGAAGGTAAAATTTTTCCATTTTCAGAAACATATCTTTTTAAAAGTTTGATATTTTTATAATCAACTTTAGGAGCCCCTTTTATTGAAAGCGGGCAAGTTTTTTTAAATTTATATTTATTGGGTTGAAAAATACTTAATTTCGCAAAGTTGCTTTGCTTTCCTTTTTTATTTCCACTTTGTCTTTTTGGCATTAGTTTTTAGTACTTTCTTTGTTTTCACTATCTTCTTTTTTTCCAAAGTAATTGGTATCTAAATCAAATTCTTTTACTCTAACAGTGAGATATCTTAATAACTTTTTATCAATAGCCTCGTTTTTTTCCAACTCTTCAACTACTTTTCCTTTACCTTTAATTTTAAAGTGAATGTAGCTGCCTTTTTTATTTTTTTTAATCAGATAAGAAAGGTTTAGAAGACCCCAGTTCTCAGTCTTAACAACCTCTCCCTCGTTTTTTTCAACAATTTTAGAATATTTTTCAGTTAACTGCTTTAGCTCGCTTGGAGATGTATCTTGTCTGGCTATTATAGTATGTTCGTATAAGTTCATTTATGTTCTTTAATAAAAAGTGAGGATATACTATTATAAAAGTTCAATTACAATAGATAAAAACACAAAATTAGTAATATTTTTATATGTTTTCAGTAATATTTCCAGGTCAAGGATCTCAAATAGTTGGAATGGGAAAACAATTTTATGACAAATTTGAGCTTGTGAAAAGCCTATTTAAAGAGGCAGACGACACATTAAATTATTCAATTTCAAAGCTTATACTAGAAGGACCTAAAGAAGAGCTTGATTTAACAGCAAACACTCAACCAGCAATTTTTTTAATAAGCTATTCTATATTTAACGTCGTAAAAAAAGAATTTAATATTGATTTAAATAAAGCAAAGTATTTTGCTGGACATTCTTTAGGTGAATATTCTGCTTTATCTTGTGCTGGATATTTAAACTTTGCAGAAACATTAAAAATTTTAAGAATCAGAGGTGATGCTATGCAAAATTCTGTGCCTAGGGGCGAAGGTGGCATGGTTGCAGTACTTGGATCAACTGTTGAAGTAATAGAAAAAATACTAAAAGATAACGAGTCCAAATTCGAAGCACAAATAGCAAATGATAATTCGGAAGGACAAGTAGTGTTGAGTGGAAAAAACAATGATTTAGGGAAGTTAACTGAAATATTAAAAGAGAATTCAATTAAAAATGTAAAACTTCCAGTCAGTGCTCCTTTTCATTGTAGCCTTATGAGTAAAGCAACAGAGATTATGACAGAAAAATTAAACAAAATTTCATTTTCTGATGGATGCAATAAGTTGATATCAAATGTAACAGCCGAAGCTATTTCAAGTGCTGACGATTTAAAATCACTATTAATAAAACAAATTGAAAATAGAGTAAGGTGGAGAGAAAGTGTTATAAATATGATAAATAATGATGTTGATCATTTTATAGAAATTGGACCTGGGAAAGTTTTGTCAGGTTTGATAAAGAGAATTAGTAGAGAAGTTAAAATCAACACAATAAACAGTCAAGAGGATATTGAAAATTTAAAAATATGAATGATTTAAAAGATAAAAATGTAATAGTGACAGGTGCATCTGGAGGAATAGGAAATTCAATTGTAAAAAAATTATACGAAAGTGGTGCTAATATTTTAGCTTCAGGAACAAGAATTGAAAAACTTGAAGAATTAAAAAAAGAATTCGAAAAAATAAATATTTTGAAGTTTGATATATCTCAAAGCGAAAAAATTGAAGAATTTATTGAAAACGCAACAAAAGAATTAGGTGGTAGTCTAGATTGCATTGTTAATAATGCAGGCATCACTCAGGACAACTTAGCAATTAGAATGAGTTTAGATGAGTGGAGAAAGGTAATTGATATTAATTTAACTTCAACATTTTTGATGAGTAAATTTGCCATAAAAAAAATGTTAAAAAACAAATCTGGAAAAATAGTTAATATTACTTCTGTTGTTGGACATACAGGAAATTTAGGTCAGGCTAATTATACCGCATCAAAAGCAGGAATAGTAGCAATGTCAAAAAGTTTGGCGATAGAGTACGCCAAGAAAAATATCAATGTTAATTGTATTTCACCAGGATTTATTAAAACTGCAATGACAGATAAGATTGATGAAAAGTTTAAAGAAACAATTATATCAAAAATACCATCTGCCCGCCTTGGAGACCCAGATGATATTGCAAATGCAGTAGGTTTTCTATGCTCAGATCAATCTAGCTATATAAATGGTGAAACCTTGCATGTTAATGGTGGCATGTATATGGCTTGACAAAATAGCTTTTTAAACTATTAACGAAATATAACAAAAAGGATCAATATGTCAGAAGACGTTTCAAGCAAAGTAAAAAAAATTGTAGCTGATCACTTAGGTATCGATGAAGCTAAAGTAACCGAAGAATCAAGTTTTATAGATGATTTAGGAGCTGATAGTTTAGATACTGTTGAATTGGTGATGGCTTTTGAAGAAGAATTTGGATCTGAAATTTCAGATAGTGAAGCTGAGAAAATTTTAACTGTAGGAGATGCAGTTAAGTTTATCGAAGGAAAAGCTAACTAGAAATTTTAATGCCCTCAAAAAATGATGGGGTCATGATTATACTTTCCTCTCCTTCTGGAGCAGGAAAGACCACATTAGTAAATTTATTATCAAAAAGAAAAAATTACTCAGTTTCTGTCTCTCATACAACTAGAAATCCTCGTCCAGGTGAAATAAATCATAAAGATTATTATTTTGTTAATGATGGTGAATTTCAAAGATTAATCAAAAATGAAGAATTTTTAGAATATGCGAAAGTATTTAATAATTATTATGGTACAACTAGAACACCCGTTATTGATAATTTAAACAAAGGTAAGAATGTTTTGTTTGATATAGATTGGCAAGGCGCCGATCAAATAAAAAATAAGAAATTAGACTATAAATTAATTACATTTTTTATCCTTCCACCTAGCAAAGAGGTTTTGTTTCAAAGATTATCAAATAGAGATATGAGAGATAAGTTGATTGCTGAAGAAAGAATGAAACAATTTGAAAGGGATGTTTTACATTGGATAAATTATGACTATGTGATCATAAATGATGAAATAGAAAAATGTTTTAACAAAATTGATAAACTCATTGAGGCAGAGTTGAATGAAGACTCTAAAGATTATGATTTAAATTTTGTGAGAAACCATATTGAAAAACTAACTTCTTAGGTTTTCATATTCTTCAGTAAGTTTGTAGTAAGTTTCAAAATTTAAATTTTGAGGTCTTAAATCTAAATCTATTTTAAGTTTATTTAATATTTTAAAATCACCATTAAATATTTGATTAAATGGCTTCTTAATCTTTTTTCTTCTATTATTAAAAAAAATTCGAGTAATTTTTTCTAAGTTTTTTGGATTTTTTATTTTATAAAAATTTTTTTTTGGAGAAAATAAAAGTAAACTACTATCTATTTTTGGCTTTGGGTAAAAAGAGATAGGTTTAATATCACATATTTTTTTAATAATTAATTTCCAATGCGCAAGAATAGATAATCTTCCATAATTAGAATCGTTGTAATTAGCTATTATCCTATCTGCCACTTCTTTTTGGAACATTAAAACTAAATTTTCAAACCAAAAATCATCTTTCAAATTAATTATCCATTTACTCAGAATTTCTGTTGAAATATTATAAGGTAAATTTCCAAATACTATTACTCTTTCATTAAATAATAAACTTTCATTTAAATTTAAAACATCATCATTAATTATGTTTAAATTTTTATTAAATTTTTCTTTTAAATTGTTTGCAAGATTGTTGTCCTTCTCAACTACTGTAAATTTTTTCGGTTTTTTATTTAAAATATATTTTGTTAAATTTCCTGTGCCAGGTCCTATTTCCAATATTGTTTTGTTATTTATTTCAACACAATTAACTATCTTGTTTAAAACTTTATCATCTATTAAGAAATTCTGACCTAAACTTTTTTTTGCTCTTATCAATTTTTACTTAAAAATGTAATTGCTCTTAATAAACTAAGAGGGTTTGATTTATTTTTTCCTAACATATTTTCATTTGGTCCATGGTCAGGAGATATTCTTAAAAATGGTAATCCTAAAGTAATATTTATAGCATCATACTCAAAAAGGGTTTTTAATGGAGACAAAACTTGATCATGATACATACCAATAATTACATCGTATTTTGATCTATTTTGTTTTAAAAAAATTGTATCAGCTGAATAAGGCCCAGAAACACTATAATTTTTGCCTTTAAAAAATTTTATTGCAGGTGAGATAATTTTTTTATCTTCATCAAAATTACTTACAGTTTCACAATGAGGATTTAGTCCCAACACAGCTATTTTAGGTTTAAATTTTAATTCTTTTTTATAAAAATTATTAATAAGTTTAATTTTATTTATTATAAGTTTTTTATTTATTCTTTTTGATACATATTTTAATGGAACATGCGTTGTAATAGGGCAAACCGAAAGTTTTTTATTATAAATTAACATTGCATTATTTTTAATACGAAATTTATCTGATATGTATTCAGTGATACCCAACTTCTTCTTATTTAAGAAAGTTTCTTTTGATATTGGGCCATTAATTAGTTTATCAGAGAAACCTTGTTTAATAAGTTTTGTAGCAATTAGAAAAGATTGACTGATATATTTACTAGATTTTTTTGATATTTTTTCAAAAGGTTTTTTTTGAGTGTATCTAACATTAATTAAGTTAATTACATTATTTTTAAATGAATATTTTGTAAGTTTTTTAACATCAAGTATTTTAATTTTTTTTTTAAATTTTAATTTTTTCATTTGTAATAATAATAATTCATACGATGCAATTAAAATTATAGGATTTTTAAATTTTACTTTTTGGATTTTAAAAAAAATTTCAAGAAAAACACTATTAGGTTCTCCAGCTATAATTAAAATTGGTTTATAACTCATCTATTTTTGTGTTTTTTTTCACTTTATTAAAATATATTATTGATTGTTCATTTAATTGGCTATTTCTACTAGATATAATTAATTTTTCTAATTCTGAGTTTATATCAATTTTTTTTTCAATTTTTTTTATGTCATCAACTTTTAATATTAGATACCCATTAGGTGTTAATATTGGATTTGTAATATCTCCAACTTTCATATTAGATAATTGATTTCTAATTATTTTATTTAATGAGCCTTGATTTATCCATCCAAGTTTTCCACCAAAATCAGAACTGTCTGAGATACTAAATGTTAATGCAGCAATTTCAAAACCCTCTTCATTAATATTTCTTATAATTTCAGAATATTTTTTTTCTAGATCATCTTTTTTTGAAATTTTAAATAATATTTCTGAAAGCAGCAGATTTTTTTCTATATTGATTTTATTTTCTTCAATTTTCTTTCTCAATTTATTTTTATCAATTTTTACGTTTTTTAAAAATTTTTGATAAATCATTTGGTTCCATAAAGCTTCTATAGAAATTTTTTTTTCAATAGTTTTGATATTGACATCAAAGTTTTTTATATAACTTATGAATTGATCCTTGCTATTTAAGTTAAGCCTTGAGTATCTTTCTTTTACAAGTTGATTAAGATAATCCTCATTTAAATTAATTTCATCTAAATAATTCAATAACTCTTTTTCTTTTATTTTTTCTCTTATAATCGAATTCTTGGCTATTAACTCTAATTTGCTCTTATCCATTTCTTTAATATTAGGACTTAAGGCAATTAAATAATTTCTTTCGTTATTTACATCTATACTTGTAATTATTTCGTTATCAATTTTTAAAACTATTTTATTTTCTAACGATAATGATTTTGTATTAATTATTAATATAATAAATAAGTAAATAAGTATTTTATTTAAATATATTTTGAATAGCATTGTCACCTCTCCATGCACTTTCTTCTACTTTTTGATCGAATGTAGATAATGGGAATAATGTTAAAGTTAAGAATAAATCTTCTTTTGGTCTTAAATCTCTGTCTCTATAATAAGTCTTTCTATATTTAAATCCTGCAGTCAAGCAATCATTTCTGTATTCATAAACTAAGTCGTAATATTCTGTTAAGCTTATTTTACGATTTCTTCTTGTTTCAAAAATTAAACTATTTCCATCATTAAAATCAAATGAAGTCGAATTTTTTATTACATTTGAATCTCCCATCTCACCATTTGATTCTTTAAAATCAAACTTTGTAACAAAGTTATTTATTGAAAAATCTAATCCAATAGAGTTGTTTTCTAATGTGTTAAAATCATTATCCAAGGCAAAATTATAACTTATTGATACATTTTCTGAAAAGTTATTGCTTATTGATCCAAATAAATTTGAGGTAGTCCTATTAATTGTGCTAGTTGTTGGAAGTTTGTTATTTTCAACATCTCTTAAAACTGTAGCAAGTTTAACTTCAAAGAACTTGTTTATTTCGTCATTTTTCTCTTTTTTATAATCTAAACCAAGAGTTAATGATTTTCCTGACTCATAATCATTTAATCCCAATCTGTTAATACTAAAAATGTTATCAACGTTAATTGTCCTTGATGATGAAGAACTATCTTTCATATCAGTAGGATTTATTCTAAATGAAACCTTTGGAGTTATGTAATTAGTAAAATTTTTGTTTGATTTGATTAGTGGTAATGAAGTATTTATTTCGCTTATATTTAATACATCACTTTCTATGCTAGATTTGTATTTTGCGTCATTTTTACCAGTTCCATTTAAATTTCTAAAATAAATACCAAAATTATGAACAAATCCCTTCTCATTTATAATTTTGTTATTTTTATAATTAATATTATTTTTAATTGTTGTTCTCAAATTATTTGTTTTGCTTAAAGAATTGCTACCACTGGTACTAAAACTTATTGTACCTTTTTCATTTGAAAAAAGACTTTTAGAAAAACTATAATAGGGAAAATTATATTGATATCGATCATTTTTTTGCAATTGAAGGTTTTCATAAATATTCATACCAGTTGTAAAATTATAATCATCTGTATCTAAAGATAATTTAAGCCCTGACCTAGAACTAGTTTTGCTTTTTACCATCGAATTAAATTTCTTGTCTACCTGAAGAGCATTATCAAATATACTGAGGTAATTATCATTGTTAACTTTTTCTAAAAAAAAATTAATTTTACTCGTTGCAAAATTATTCCAACCTAAGTCTAAGTCAAATTTTGTGAATACATGAGATATACTGTTTCTATTACTATATTTTTCGCCCTTTTTTTTTGATTGGTAGCCTTTAATATAACTAAAATCTGCAATTAACGACGAATTCTTATTTTCCTGACGATATTCATTCTGAAGCATATAAATTCTATTGTCAAATATTGTTGGTTTAAATGTTAAGTCTTTATTATCTGATATTACATGAAAATAAGGAATGTTTAGAGATGATCCTAAAATATCAGAATCATTTAATATTGGTTGCAATAAACCTGATCTTCTTTCAACAGATGGGTCTGGATGAAAAAATTTTGGAAAATAAAAAACAGGCATATCATAAAGATTTAATACCGCATTTTCATAAATAATATTTTTTTTCTTTTTATCATGAATAATTTTATTTGCTCTCATACTCCATGGAGGGCAACTATCATTTTTTTTGCAACTAGTGAAAACTCCTTTGTTTATTGTTGTAAATTCATTATTTCCTGAGGAGGATGGTCCGTATATACGAGGGTCATTTTTACCCATTAAAGTTTGATTTTTTTTATTTTGAATCCTTTCACCGTCGAATATATTTTTATGAACTGATATTTTTGTATCTTTTGAGATAAATGAGTTATCTAATAAATTTATAAAAGCACTATCAAAGTAATATTTGTCAGATTTTTCTTTTTCATAATTTGTGTTTACTTCAACCTTTTCACCTTTTAATAATTTTTCTTCATAAAAATATAAAAAATTAGACAACAAATAAAAATTTGAATTATCATCTTTAAGTGTAGATTTATTATTAGAAGATAATTGTTGTAACGTTCTGTCCAAAATTACATCTTTAGATATAAATTCATATTTATTTTCAATAATTGTTTTTGTTTTTCCTTTTGTTAATATTCTATTATCTAATTTGTAATAGGTTATAGAATCAGTGTTAATTACTATATTCTCAATTTTATCATCTATTTTTACATTGCCTTTAGCATTTAAAATTTTTAGATTTTGATCATAGTTAAAAATTTGCGCATCAATAAACACTCCTTCAGAAATTGCCTTTGAATTATTTTTTGTGAATATTTTTCCTAATTTTTTTTTGTAGGTAGCATTGTCTGAATAAATTAAATAATTTTCTTTTTTATTATTAATTTTTACGTTTCCTTTTGCATATATTATATTTTCAATTTTATTATATTCAAAGTTAGCAGCATCTATTTGAACATCACTGTCTATAGCTTTGGAGTCTCCCTCTGAAAAAATTAATTCCTCATTTTTTTTATAGGTTATTTTGTTCGAATAAATTAAATAATTTTCTTTTTTATTATTAATTTTTACGTTTCCTTTTGCATATATTATATTTTCAATTTTATTATATTCAAAGTTAGCAGCATCTATTTGAACATCACTGTCTATAGCTTTGGAGTCTCCCTCTGAAAAAATTAATTCCTCATTTTTTTTATAGGTTATTTTGTTCGAATAAATTATAATATTATTTTTGGGATCATCAATTCTCACTTCATCTGTTGCAATCAAAATATTTTTATTTTTATTATAGTAGAAATTTTTAGCTTTTATTAATGTTCCATCTATAGATTTAGCTGTTCCTCCATTTTTCCCAATAAATATATTGCCTTCCTCTTTTATTTCTACTTCCGTAACATCAAAATTAAAACTTTCATTAGCAAATGAAATATTTGATAAAAATAAAAATAAAAATAAAAATAAAAATCTATTTTTCATTGATCTTAGTTGTATATATTGAACTTATAATTAGAATTGTGATCATAGGTATCCAAACAGATAAAGTGATATTAATTTTTTCAGTTTTACCTAAAACATGAAAAAAATTATTCATATAGTAAATCATTACTGACAAAAATATCCCAAAAGAAATTTTTAAAGTATTACTTTTATTTTTTTGGGAATAAAACATAATAATAAATGATAATAAAGTCATCAAAGTTAAGTATACCGGATAAGATAAAATTTTTTGAATTTGAAGTCTTATTTCTGTAGTTGATAAATTTAAATGATCATAATTTTTTTTTAATTGATATAATTCTAATATTGTTAAGGAAGACAGATTTGAGAAAAGACTTTGAATTCTTTCATAATCAAAATTAGATAAGAAAATATTTGAATCAAACTCCTTTTTTTCATTTTCTTCGTAGGTAGATCCTTCAAAGATTATCCATTCGTTTTTAGAAATATCTATCTTTTTTGTTTCTATATGTTTTTTAACATTAAATTTTCGGTCTAACACAGTTATAGAAACGTCATTTAAGAATTTATTATCAATTTTATTTGCATTAATAATGTTAATTTTTCCATTTATATTATCTTTAATCCACAATCCATTATTAGTTATTACAGCAAGATATTTATCATCTGCTGTATAATTATTTTTCAGATTTAAATAAATATTTTTTAGGTTCGATGATAAATTATAAAATAAAATTACTATTATTATTCCAGTCAAAAAAGTTGTTAGTAAAAGTATAAATAAAACTTTTGTATTTTTTAAACCTGAATATTTTAATGTTTGAATTTGATCATTTTTTAATAAATTAATTAAACATAATTGTGACGAAATTAAAAAAATAAACGGAAACATCTCAAATATTAAGCCTGGAGAATTTAATAAAGATAAATAAATTGGAAAGTAATATTTAACCTCAATTTCTCTAAAAAATTCAAATTCTGTTAAAAGATTTAATATAAAAATAAGACAAAAAATAATTGTAGATACAAATAATAAAGACTTTAAAAAATTTATGATAATAAATTTAATATAAACTTTCATTAATTTTTTAATCCAATATTTATTTTTATAAAAATTTTAAATATCATGTATAAAATTATAAATAATATTACAGGAACTAATGTAAATTTTATATTGCTTAACAAATCACCTTTAATAAATCTAAGCATAGTTTCTGATAATATTATTAATAGGAGTCCCATAGAAAATATAAAAATTCTTGATTTATGATACAATTTATTTTCTTTTGCAAAAATTACCAAATACGAGGAAAGAAGAATTAATACAGGTATAAAAAAAGGGACAATTAGTCTTTTATATAACTCTTGGAATAAATTATCTAGAGTATCTTTACTACAATTATGATTAATAAAGTTTTTTTGGTTATTATTAAAGGATAAATCTTTTTTGAAATATTTTTTTATACACTCTAAATGTTTTTTTGTTCTTGTTTCTTGAAGTTTGTCAACCTTAATGGTGTCTGTACTTACTGAGGATAAATTGAAGTCTGATTTAGAAAAATAAAAATTTGTAATTTTATTATTTTTTTTATTAATTGTTTGTCCGTCAAATAAAATTAATTTTTTTGAGTTTTGAGTAATTTCAAATTCACCCGTTTTTGCAATAGTTATTTGAAAATTGTTTTTATTCTCATTTTTTTTTATATAAATATTTTTTAAATCTCCATTTTTTAATTTTTCCTCAGCATATATGGTTAATTTATTAATATTATCATTAAATTTTTTGGGTTTTACAAAACTTTCAATAAAATCGACATTCGACTCTCTAATCAATGATCTTGAAAGATTTTGAGTTTCTGGAACTAAATAAATAGTAATTAATAACTGAAACGCAGTTAGAATAAATGAAAAAGAAATTAGAAATTTTACTAATTGCATCTTTTCAACTCCAAAATTCCAGAAGATCATGAGTTCATTATTAGTCTCGTATCTATTAATCACGTAATAAAAACTAAAAAAAATTGCAAAAGGTACAATTTTACTGACTACTTTAGGGAACGTAAGTAAAGAATATTTTAAATATACAAAGTAATCTCTCCCATCTTCAACTATAATATCTAAAAAATTTACTGCTTGAAATATCCAAATTATTGTACTTGTAGCAAAAAGGGAAATTAAAAAGAAAATTATACAGTCTAAAAGAAGTTTTCTAAATAAAATTTTTTTCATTGAAATATGCTATTTTTATTCTTATATAGCATCCATCGCTTTTAGAGTGTATTTAAAATTTATGAATGTTGTAATCAATTATAAAAATAATTCATTAAAATCCAAAGTAGGAAATTTGATATTTTTTGTTGATGAAAAACATAGCTTATCAGGGTTAAAAATACATTTTACCAAATCAGAAAATGAATTTATTAATAATATATTAAAATCTCAAAATTTAAAAAAAAAAATAATAAGTTTTGACCTTAGCTCAAAGAAAAAAATTTTTTTGATATCTATAAAAAAAAATATCAAAAATTCTAAAATTGAAAATTTAGGAGCTGATTTTTTTAATTATATAAAGGATATTAAAAATAAAGAATTTCACATTATTTCAGATGCAGTTCCAATAAAATTAAAAAACTTTTTAGGTTATTTTTTACATGGGCTAAAACTTAAATCTTACATATTTGAAAAATACAAAACAAAAAAAAATAAAATAAATATCTTAATAAATGTTTTTGGAAAAAATATTCCATTATCTAAAGATCAAAATAAATTTAAAGCTATAGAAGAGGGAACTTTCTATACCAGAGATTTAGTTTCAGAACCTGGTAATATCTTGCATCCAGATGAATATGCAAAAAGGTTAGGTTTATTAAAAAAATATGGATTAAAAGTTACTGTTTATGATGAAAAAAAATTAAAAAAATTAGGCATGAATACTCTGCTTGGTGTTGGTCAAGGAAGTATTAGAGGTTCTTACTTAGTGACAATGGAGTGGAAAGGATTAAAAAATAATTCTAAGCCCCTGGCTTTTGTAGGTAAGGGAGTTTGTTTTGACACTGGTGGGATATCTTTGAAGCCTGCAAAGTTTATGGAAGACATGACTTATGATATGGCTGGTTCAGCTGTTGTTGTTGGTTTAATGAAAAGTTTAGCTTTAAGAAAAGCAAAAGTAAATGCTGTAGGTGTTGTTGGCTTAGTAGAAAATATGCCAGGTGGAAATGCTCAAAGACCAGGAGATATAGTAAAATCTTATAGTGGGAAAACAGTCGAAATTTTGAACACAGATGCAGAAGGTAGACTTGTTCTTGCTGATGCGCTTACTTATACTGAGAAGAAATTTAAACCTAAATTTATAATTGATTTAGCTACCCTTACAGGTGCAATTATTGTTTCACTTGGATCAGAATATGCAGGTTTATTTTCAAATAATGATAAATTATCAAATGAATTAATTGAAGCAGGAGAGAAAGTTGAAGAAAAAGTTTGGAGAATGCCTCTAAATAAAAACTTTGATAAATTAATTGATTCAAAAAATGCAGATATGCAAAATATTAATTATGTGGGTGGAGCAGGTTCAACAACTGCAGCCCAATTTTTACAAAGATTTATTTTAAATAAAACACCATGGGCTCACTTAGATATAGCAGGTATGGCTTTCTCTAAATATGGAGGTGCATTAAACTCAGGTGGAGCTACAGGTTATGGAGTAAGATTATTAAATAAACTAATAGAGGATAAATATGAGTAATATCGAACAAACTTTATCAATTATAAAACCTGATGCAGTTGAAAGAAATCTTGAGAATGAAATTAAAGAAATGTTTAAAAATAATGGTTTTTTAATTTTAAAAGAAAAAAAAATTAAAATTGAAAAATCTGAGGCAGAAAATTTTTATAAAGTTCATGAAACAAAGCCATTTTACAACGATTTATGTGAATACCTATCTTCAGGTCCTATAGTAGTAATGGTGCTTGAAAAAGAAAACGCTGTTTTAGGAAATAGAGAATTGATGGGTGCAACAAATCCTAAAGATGCTGAAGAGGGCACAATTAGAAAGAAATATGGGATTTCAATTGATAAAAACTCTGTTCATGGGTCTGACAGTGTTGAAAATGCTAAAATTGAAATTGATTTCTTTTTTAAAGACTAAAGATTTTCAAAATAGCTTTTGGATATAATTTATGCTCTTGAGCTAAAATTCTTTTAGCAAGAGTATCTGGAGTGTCTTTTTTTAAAATATTTACCTTTGTTTGAAGAATTATTTTTCCAGAATCTAATTTTGAATTAACTAAATGTACAGTGCATCCTGCGTATTTATCTTTATTTTCTATAGCTCTTTGATGAGTATTTAAACCTTTGTATTTTGGTAATAGGGAAGGATGAATATTTAAAATTTTTCCTTTAAATTTTTTAATAAAATTTTTTGAAAGAATTTTCATAAATCCTGCAAGACAAATTAATTCAATTTTATTTTTTTTAAGTTCTTTAAGTATTTTTTTTTCAGCAATATCTTTATTTTTGAAACTAATTATTTTTTTTTGAATTTTAAAAATAGTTCCATATTTTAAACCTTTGGCTAACTTATTATTAGTAATTATTAGATTTATAGAAATAGGTGATTTCTTTAATTTAGAAAACTTAATTAGTGATTTTAAATTACTACCTGTTCCAGAGATAAATATTGCAGTTTTTATTTTATTTGTTCCAATTGATAGAACCATTTAATTTCACTTTATTTTTACCATTAATAATTTTTCCAATTACATATGGTTTGTAATCTTTAGGAAAATAACTTTGAACTTTTTTTAAGTTTTTTTTGTTGATAATTAAACAAAAACCAACACCGCAGTTAAATGTTTTTAACATTTCATTTTCTGATATTCCATTTTTTTTAAGCCAATTAAATATTTTTAAAGTTTTAATTTTGTTTAAATCAATATCTGCTACCATGTTATCAGGAATAACTCTTTTGATATTATCCGCAAGTCCTCCCCCTGTAATATTTGCACAACCATTAATAAGATTTTTTGAAATTATGTTGATTATTTCTTTCACATATATTTTTGTTGGTTTCAAAAGTTCTGATTTTAAAAATTTATTTTTATTTATATTAATTTTTTTTTTATTTATTAAATACCTTACAAGTGAGAAACCATTTGAATGTAATCCGCTAGATGGAATTGCTAATATTAAATTATTTTTTTTGATTTTATTTTTATTTAAGATTTTATTTTTACCAACAATACCAACAGCAAAACCAGCTATATCAAATTTACCTTTTGAATAAGTGC
Source organism: Candidatus Pelagibacter sp. HIMB1485 (assembly GCF_052048055.1). Taxonomy (NCBI): domain Bacteria; kingdom Pseudomonadati; phylum Pseudomonadota; class Alphaproteobacteria; order Candidatus Pelagibacterales; family Candidatus Pelagibacteraceae; genus Candidatus Pelagibacter; species Candidatus Pelagibacter sp. HIMB1485. Next base: position 667,734 of record NZ_JBNAIN010000002.1, read on the forward strand.
CAGGCATCTCTGCTGTTTCTCCACCTACAAGTTCACAATCTGATAGTTTACAGCCCTTAACTATTCCTTTAATGATCGATTTAAGTTTAATTAAATCAATCTTATTTATTGAAATGTAATCTAAAAAAAGCAACGGTTTTGCACCTTGAACAATTAAATCATTCACACTCATTGCTACAAGATCAATACCAATTGTATCAAATTTATTTAAAGAATTAGCTATTTCAATTTTAGTACCAACGCCATCTGTGCAAGCAACTATTTGAGGTTGCTTTATGTTGCTTGGGATATTTGAAATAGAACCAAAGCCCCCAATATTAGAAAACTTTTTTTTGCCCCTTTTTTTTGATGATACTGATGAAATGAAATTTACAAACTTATCAGCAGCTTTAATGTTAACACCACTTTTTTTATAGGTAAAATTTTTATTATTCATTACAATATTATATGAGGTGTTTTTCAAAATTAATTAAACAGAGAAGTTTATATAATCTTTTTCTATTTCTTGCTTTATTAAATATTTTTTTTTCCACAGAAATTAGTGTTGCAAAAACATTTTCTATAAAAGAAATTGAAATTTCATCTCCATTTAATGCCTCATTTGACAAAAATAAGATAATAAATCGAGGTTTTGTTGAAGCATATGAGGAACTTATCTTCACGATTGCTCAAAGTAAAGATCAAAAAAAACTTCAAAATTCTTCAACCAAAGAAGTTAAAAGTTTAGTTGAAACATTTTCGATCGTTGAAGAAAGTTTTATTGATGAAATATATAATCTTACTTTAAATGTAGAATTTAATAAAAAAAGTTTTTTTGAATTATTACAAAAAAAAAATGTATTTCCTTCATCTATTATTAAAAAAGATTTAATTTTTTTTCCAATAGAAGTAGATGAAGAAAAAAATGAAATATTTCTTTTTTCAGAAAGTCAATTATTTAAAAATTGGAATTTTAAAAAAGAAAAATACCATCAACTAAATTATATTTTACCAAACGAGGATATCGATGATTATAATTTAATTAAAAAAAATATTAACAATTTAGAAGATTTTGATTTTGGTGAAATTTCAAAAAAATATAATTTTGAAGATTTTATTATTATGATTGTTTTTAAAAATAATCAAGAAATCCGAGTACTTAATCAAATAGTATTTAACAAGAACCAAAATTTAAAAAATTTTAAATTCAAAAATATAAATTTAGAAAATTTAGATGATTTAAAAAAATTCATAGATAAACAAAAAACAGTTTTTGAAGATTATTGGAAATTAAAAAACATAATAAATACATCAATTAAATTGGATCTGACTATATCAGTTGATAATAGCAATATAATTAAAATTGATCAGTTTGAAGAAACACTTTCAAGTATAGAATTGGTTAATAAATTCAATATATTTAAATTTGATAATAAAGAAAACATTTATAAAGTAATATTTAATGGTACCCGAGATCAGTTCTTAAATGTGATGAAAGATTATGATTATTTTTTTGAAATCAAAAATAAAATTTGGGTATTAGAATGAAATCTTTAAATCAAGAAATCTTAAAATTTGATTATGAACAAAACTTTCAGGATCAGGATTTTTATGTATCAAAATCTAATGAATTTTCATTTTTATTATTGAATAGTTGGCCTAAATGGGAAAAAAATTTTATTAATTTAATTGGCGAAAAATTTTCTGGAAAATCTCATTTAATTAATATTTTTTTACATAAATTTAAAGGTATTAAAATAAACGCAGCTGATATTAACAATGAATATTTAAAAAAAATTAAAATCTATGAAAATATAGTTATTGAAGATTTAAATAAAAATATTGACGAAAAATTATTATTTACTTTTTTGAACAATATTGAGCAAGACAACAAATACTTAATTGTTACTTCAACCAAACCCATAGTTGATTACACTTTTGAATTAAATGATTTAAATTCTCGAGCTAAAAATTTTATTTTATCAAAGATTGATAAACCAGAGGATGATTTATTATACGCTTTAATATTAAAAAATCTTTCTGATCGTCAGATATCAATAAATAAGAAATTAATAGATTTCATTATAAAAAGAATAGATAGATCCTATAGCAAAATATCTGAATTCATATATAAGATCGACGAAATTAGTTTAAAAAAGAAAAAACCAATCGATTTTAAAATTATTAAAGAAGCTTTAGGAGATTAATTGAGCAAATATAGAACACATACTTGTAACGAATTAAGAAAAGAAGACGTTGATAAAAAAGTATTTCTTTCAGGCTGGATCAATAAAAAACGAGATCATGGCAATTTATTATTCATAGATTTAAGAGATAATTATGGTGTAACACAATGTATTATTAATAAAGATAACAAAAGTTTTACAAACTTAGAAAAAACTCAATTAGAAACTGTAGTTAAAATAGAAGGTAAGGTTGTAGCTCGATCTCAAGATACAATTAACAAAGAAATAGGTACAGGTGAAATTGAAGTAACAATTGATACTTACGAAGAACTAGGTTCTTGCAAAGAATTGCCAATGCCAGTTTTCAGTGATCAAGAATATGCTGAAGAAATAAGATTAAAATATAGATTTTTGGATTTAAGAAGAAAAAAAATACATGAAAATATAATCTTAAGATCAAAAGTTATTTCACACATTAGAAATGAAATGAATAAATTAGGTTTTTTGGAATTCCAAACACCAATACTAACATCCTCTAGTCCTGAAGGTGCTAGAGATTTTTTAGTTCCAAGTAGATTAAATCCAGGGAAGTTTTATGCGTTACCTCAAGCGCCACAACAATTTAAACAACTAATTATGGTATCTGGTTTTGATAGGTATTTTCAAATAGCCCCTTGCTTTAGAGATGAGGATGCAAGAGCAGACAGAAGCCCAGGTGAATTTTATCAACTAGATTTGGAAATGTCTTTTGTAGAACAAGAAGATGTTTTTAATGTTGTTGAAAAATTAATGGTTAATACTTTTAAAACATTTTCGAATAAAAAATTATTAAACGATAAGTTTCCAAGAATTTCTTATAAAGAAGCAATGTTAAAGTATGGAAGTGATAAACCTGATTTAAGAAATCCACTTATAATAAATGATATTACTGAAATATTTACAAGAGAAGATGTATCTTTTGAAATATTTAAAAAGTTAGTAAAATCTGGTTCAAGAGTAAGATGCATAATAACAAAAAACACAAAAGACAAACCAAGAAGCTTTTTTGATAATATTGATAAATGGGCCAAAGAACAAGGAGCATCAGGTCTGGCTTATTTTACATTTGAAAAAGATACTGAGTTATCTGGTAAAGGACCTATAGGAAAATTTTTCACCAAAGAAGCATTGCTAGAAATAATGAAATTAACTAATGCAGAAGTAGGGGACAGTATTTTTCTAGCTTGTGGCAAACAAAATGAATTAGAAAAAATAACTTCTCAGGCAAGAAATAAAATTGCAGAAGATTTAGATTTAATTAATGAAGATATTTTCGCGTTTTGCTGGATAGTTGATTATCCAATGTTTGAAAGAGATGAAGTAACCAATAAAATTGAATTTAGTCATAATCCATTTTCTATGCCGCAAGGTGATTTGACAGAAAAAGAACTTGAAAATCCTCTAGAACTATTGGCTTATCAATACGATATTGTTTGTAATGGTATTGAATTATCCTCTGGCGCTATAAGAAATCATAAACCTGAACTTATGTATAAGTTATTCTCAATTGCTGGTTATGATAAGCAGCAAGTAGATGAAAAATTTAGTGGTATGATAAATGCATTAAGTTATGGCGCTCCACCTCACGGGGGTATTGCTCCTGGAATCGATAGAATTGTTATGCTGTTAGCTAATGAAAAAAATATTAGAGAAGTAACAATGTTTCCAATGAACCAAAATGCACAGGATTTGATGATGAATGCTCCATCTGAAGTTAATCCTGAACAGTTAAAAGAATTGAACTTGTCTTTAAAAAATAAAAAATAAAATTATTTTTTACCTTTAAGACTTATTTTAACATCAGATAAATCAACTAGATTTTTTTTATAGTTATTTCTTACAAATCCTTTGCTAGTAATATCCTTAACAATTTTTAATAATTGATTTTGATCTTCATTTTCTTGATCATTCGTATCGTTTCCACCAATTGCAGGAGTATGTGCAAGATCTTCTCTATTTTGGTAAGATATAGCTAACTCTCTAAAAATATAATCTAAAATAGAGGTAGCGCTCAATATTCTATCATTTCCATGTACTTTACCTGATGGTTCAAATTTTGTTCCCACGAATGCACTTATAAATTCATCTAATGGTACTCCGTATTGAAGGCCTAAAGATACTGCTATTGCAAAGTTATTCATTAATGCCTTAACTAGTTCTCCTTCTTTACTTGTGTCGATAAATATTTCTCCAATTTTTCCATCTTCATATTCACCTGTATGAAGATAAACTTTATGATCTCCAATTGTAGCTTTTTGAATATAGCCTTTTCGTCTGTCAGGCATACTAAATCTTTTACCACCTTTTTCTGAGGACTTGTTTAAGTTTTGAACGACGGTTTCTTTACTTATAGAATTTTCACTTGCACTTTTTGAAACTATTTCAATTTTTTTATTTTCAACTACTTTTTTGTTATTTGGATCTAAACTTTTAGTTTTTCTATTGTCTAATTTGACATCTAAAACTTCGAATTTACCATCGTCTCTTTTTTCTAGATTTTTAAGCTCTGTTTCATTTATGTCGTCTAAGTAATGATTCACCTTAAAGGTACAAGTGTAATAAGTTTCTACAAGATATTTTGCCATTTCACCTCAGTTTAAAATTAGTTTGAAAATAGATTCTTTTAATTTATATACTTATTCAAATTTTAGTCTAATTTAATTTTTACAATTTTTAATTGAAATAAAAAATAAAATAACATGTTGACACTTTTAAAAAAAATTTTCACTTGGTGGAATCAAGATACTTTTGGGACAAGATTAAAAACAATTTTTTTTGGAAAACTTGCTGGTACAGATCAGTTTGGAAACAAATATTATGAAGATAAAAAAGGAAAAAGATGGGTAATATATTCTGATGTTATTGATGCATCAAAAATTCCAGTTGAGTGGTACTCATGGATGCATTTTACACCTAATAAAATAGAAAAAAAACATGAGCTAGAAAAATATGAATGGCAAAAACCTCATCAATCCAATTTAACTGGTACCGAAGAAGCGTATTATCCAAATAAAAATAAAGATGGTGTTAAAAAAAAATATACTAGTTGGAAAGAATAGTTTTTTTCTTTACTTACTAATCTTCTTTTTTCTATTTACATCTATTTCACATTCCAATAGTCAACTCGAAGGTTCTTTTACTGAAATTAAAATTTTAGATAAAATTAGTTCTAAAAATACTTCATTAAAACTTAAAAATGGTCAATTACTAAAATTTAAAGACTTATCAATTCAGAGTTTAAAATGTAAAAATTCTGAATTTGATGATAGTCCAGAAATTACTGCTTATATACAAGTCAGAGATTTATCAAATCAAAACAATGATGAAGTTTTTGTATTTAATGGATGGATGTTTTCTTCAAGCCCTTCAATAACTCCATTTGATCATCCAATTTATGATGTGTGGCTAATAAAATGTTATTAAACTATAGTATCTTTATCTAGCCAGCTCACATTAAAATCTGAATTGATAAATTTTTTATGATTTAACAATTTTTTGTGAAGTGGAATAGTAGTTGTAATACCTTCAATAACAAATTCATCCAAAGATCTATTCATTCTTTGAATAGCTTCTGTTCTATTTCGTCCATGACAAATTAACTTACAAACCATACTGTCATAATAAGGAGTAACTTTGTAACCTTGAAATATAGCTCCGTCTACTCTTGTTCTAAATCCTGATGGCTGGTGGCACATGCTTATAACTCCTGGAGAAGGTTGAAAATTTTTACTGGCATCTTCAGCGTTTATTCTGCATTCAATAGCATGACCTCTTGGGTTAATATCGCTTTGTTTTAATGCTGTTTCCTCAGAAAATGCTATCCAAATTTGTTCTTTGATAATATCTACTCCTGTCACCATTTCTGTAACAGGGTGTTCTACTTGAACTCTTGTATTCATTTCAAGAAAGTAAAACTTTCCATCTTCATAGATAAACTCGACTGTACCAGCCCCCATGTACCCAATTTTAGAGACCATTTTTACAGTTTTTTCAAAAAGATCTTTTCTAATTTCATCATTCAAAACAGGACTAGGAGTTTCTTCAATAAGTTTTTGATGTCTTCTTTGAACAGAGCAATCCCTTTCATGCAAATGCACAACTCTATTTTTTCCTGCGAGTATTTGAACTTCTATGTGTCTAGGATTTTGAAAGAATTTCTCAATATACACTTCGTCGTTACCAAAGTATTTTTGTGCTTCTGATTTGGCTGTGGAAAATAAAGTTTCAAATTCTTCCTCTTTATGTACTATTTTCATACCTTTTCCACCACCTCCACCTGAGGCTTTAATCAGAACAGGAAAACCAATTTTTTTACAAAGGTCTTTTGCTTCATTAATATCCCTAACACCACCTTCAGATCCTTCAATAACAGGTAAACCATTTTCTTTAGCTATTCTTTTAGCTTGAATTTTATCTCCCATCATTTCGATGTGTTTAGAAGATGCACCAATAAATTTAATTTTATTTTCCTCTAAAATTTTAGCAAAGTTAGCATTTTCAGATAAAAAACCATATCCTGGATGAACAGCATCTGCATTAGTCAGTTCTATCGCAGACATTAATGCGGGAATATTCAAATAACTGTTTGCTGGTTGATGAGAACCTATGCAGACACTTTCATCTGCCATTCTTACATGCATGCTTTCTCTATCAACATCTGAATGGACTGCTACGGTTGCAATACCCCATTCTTTACATGCTCTTATAATTCTAACTGCAATTTCTCCACGATTTGCAATTAAAATTTTTTTGAACATTAATTATTCTAAAATAAGAATTGTTTGACCAAACTCAACTGGCTGACCATCATCAACACAAATCTCTTTTACAACACCATCATGAGTGGAAGGGACGTGATTCATAGTCTTCATTGCTTCAACAATCATTATTGTGTCACCTTTTTTAATTTTTTTACCAACTTCAACAAATTTTTTTGCCCCGGGTTCTGGCGCATGATAAGCGGTTCCAATTATTGGAGAAGTAATTTCTGTACCAGATTTAACACTTTCAATAGATTGGGAAGAAGCAGTTAAATTTGTATTGTTTACAGATGCTGGAATTGTTTGGTTGCTAATTGATACGTTATTTTTTGAAACTTTAATTTTAGTATCTTTTTCAGTAATTTCTATTTCAGTTAAATTAAACTCATCTAAATAATTACTAAGTTCTTTGATTATGTTTTTATCTATTTTCATTTTTGTAAAAGCTCTTGTAATGAAATTATGGCCAAAATATATCCCTCAGTGCCTAATCCAAAAATCCCACCTGTTGCAACTCCACTAATAAGTGATTTATGTCTAAATTCTTCTCTTTTATATATGTTTGATATATGCATTTCAATTATTGGTTTCTTGAACAATTCAAGAGCATCTCTTATTGCAACTGAAGTATGTGTAAATGCAGCAGCATTAATGATCATTCCGTCATAATTTTTTCTTGCATCTTGAATTATATTTACTAAATCTCCCTCCAAATTTGATTGAATAAACTCACAGTCTAACCCAATTTCTTTTGATTTTTTTAAACAATTTTCTTTGAGTTGTTCATAGTTACCTGATCCATATTGTGATTGTTCTCTTTCACCTAATAGATTAAGATTTGGACCGTTAATAATAATTATTTTATTATTCATTCAGCTTTTATATACGATGAAAAAAATAAAAATCAAAGTAAATGGTAAAAACAGATCAATTTCTGAAACGTATAAACTTTCAGATTTAATAAAACACCTTAAAATTCCTATGAAAAAAGTAGCAATTGAACTTAATGAAGAAATAATAGATAAAAAAAATGTTAACAAAATTAAATTAAAACAAAACGACAAAATTGAGATTGTTCATTTTATAGGAGGAGGATAACATGAAAAAAGATAATCTCATCATTGCTAAAAAAAAATTTAAATCTAGATTAATTGTTGGTACTGGAAAGTATAAAACGATGTCTGAATGTGCAAAAGCTATCAAATTGTCAGGAGCAGAGATCGTAACTGTTGCAGTTAGAAGAGTAAATATTTCTGATAAAAACAAACCCTTGTTGATGGATTATATAGATCCAAAAAAGATTACCTATTTACCTAATACAGCAGGTTGTTTTAATTCTAAAGAAGCCCTTAGAACTTTGAGGTTAGCAAGAGAAATAGGTGGGTGGAAATTAGTTAAATTAGAAGTTTTAGGAGATAAGGAAAATTTATTTCCAGATATGATTGAAACTTTGAAATCTACCGAAGTTCTTACCAAAGAGGGGTTTAAAGTTATGGTTTATTGTAACGATGATCCATTAATGGCAAAAAGATTAGAAAATGTTGGAGCTGCTGCGATAATGCCACTAGCAGCACCAATTGGATCAGGTTTAGGAATACAAAATAAAATTAATATTCAAATAATCAGGAAACAAACAAAACTTCCATTGATAATTGATGCAGGTCTTGGACAAGCTTCAGATGCTACAATTGCAATGGAGCTAGGTTGCGATGGAGTTTTGGTAAATACGGCAATCGCGAAAGCAAAAAAACCATTTGATATGGCTCTAGCATTTAAAAATGCTGTTATTGCTGGAAGACAATCATACAACTCAGGAAGAATAGATAAAACTTTGATGGGAAATCCTTCTTCTCCTCTTAAGGGTATTATTTAGCCTTTTTAAAAAATTTTTTTTTTTTATAATTTTTTTTAATTTTCTTAACTTCTTTTTTTTGAGAAATCTTATCTTCTTTATTTTGAGTTTCTAAGTTTTTTAATTTTTCATAATGCTCAACAAGTTCAATAGTTTTTTTGGATTTGTTCTGAATGTTGATAATATATTCTGGAATTATCAGAGTATTGTCACTGATTATATCAATTTTCATTTTATTCTTTTTTTCAAAGTAAGTTAAATCATTAACAAAATTTTCTTTTAGAAAATCTGAAATTTTTTCACAGACTTTTACTTCAACAAATTTTGCTTTATTAGTTACAGCCTTTAATTCAACAATTTTTAATAATTTTTGAGCAAAAGACTCGTCTGTTAAAGTTACCTTCCATTTAACAGCACTTTCCCTCAATCTTTGTCTAGACATTTCTAAAAGGCCAAAATTACTTATTCTTCCAATTTGAATTCTTGCTCTATCAGATCGACATTTTTCCTTAAGCTTTCTCTCTACTAAGCGTCGGTTGCCAAAACTAAGCATATCAATGAAGTCTATAATTATTAATCCTGATAAATCTCTTATTTTTATTTGTCTCGCAATTTCTTCCGCTGCTTCAATGTTTGTGTCTAAGGCTGTGCTCTCAACATTTTTACCTTTAATTGAGCTACCAGAGTTAATATCTATCGATACAAGTGCTTCCGTAGGATTAATAACTAAATATCCTCCAGATTTGAGTTTAATTTCTGAATCAAAAATTTGATTTAATTTTTGTTCAATATTTTCCTCAATAAATAGTGGTGTTCTTCCTCTGTATTTTTTAACTTTTTTTACACTTGATGGCATCATTGTTTTCATAAAAGATTGGGCTTTTTTATAACCTTCGTTTCCTTCAACAATAATTTGGTTAGTACTATCATCATACATATCTCTTAAAGTTCTTTTAATTATTTCACTTTCTTGATGGATTAAGGACGGAGCTATAGAATTAATTGCATTATCTTTTATCTGTCCCCAAGTATTAATAAGAGTTGTTAAGTCACTATTGATTTCATTTTTTGTTTTGTTGCTTCCTGCTGTTCTTACAATTAAACCCATCTCTTTAGGAATTTCAATTTCATTTAAAATAGTTCTAATTTTTTTTCTATCAGCAGGATTAAATATTTTTCTAGAAATTCCACCACCTTTAGGTGTGTTTGGCATTAACACTATGTATTTTCCTGCGATTGAAATAAATGTACTTAGTGCAGCACCTTTTTGACCCCTCTCATCTTTGATGACTTGGACAAGAATTACCTGATTAGGTTTAATGACCTCTTGAATTTTGTATCTTTTAAATTTGAATCTTTTTTCAGGTTTTTTTTCAGTTTTTTCCTCTGTATCTAAATTTTCTTTTGTCTCTACTTCTTCTTTACCAGATTCTACATCTTCAACTTTTTCCTCTATTGGATCATCTATTTCAAGTTTACCCTCAGCAATATTTTCTTCTTCTTTTGCTTCAACTTGTTTTGAAAGTTCCTCTCTTGCTTTTTCTTCCTCTTCTTTTATTTTTTCTAGGTCCGCTTTTGGTATTTGATAGTAATCTGACTGAATATCATTAAATGATAAAAATCCATGTCTTTCTCTTCCAAAGTCAACAAAGGCTGCCTGGAGCGAAGGTTCAATCCTGCTTACCTTACCTAAATATATATTATTTTTTATTAAATTGTTTTTTAAACCTTCGTACTCGTAGTCTTCAATATTTTCGCCTGATTTAAGTACAACTCTAGTTTCATTTGGATGCGATGCATCGATATATAAATTTTTTTCCATAATTTGTTGATTGTTAAGTTCATTAATTTTCTTTGTAATAAATTTTGTTTATCTCTGATGCCTTATCTTTAACAAATTCCAAGATATAATGGAAATAAAATGAGTAAATTATTCAAAAATATTCTGTTATTTTCTTCAACTATTTTAATATTATTGGGTATTTTAATATTTAGTATTTTATGGAAATACTCCAACGATATTCCAGATTATAAATTTCTTAAGAGTTATAAGCCACCAGTTTCAAGTAAAGTTTATTCAAGAAATGGAGAATTGGTTGCAGATTTTTCAAAAGAAAAAAGAGTTTTTGTTCCTTACAATGCTATACCAAAAAATGTAATTAACTCATTTTTATCTGCAGAAGATAAAAATTTTTTCTCTCATCCCGGTGTAGATGCAAAAGGTGTTCTTAGAGCAGTCATCAACAATATTTCAAATATAATGGCCTCTAAAAGATTGGAAGGTGCTTCAACTATTACTCAACAAGTAGCAAAGAATTTTTTATTAACAAATGAAGTAAGTCTAAATAGAAAGATAAAAGAGGCAATTTTAGCATTTAGGATTGAAAGAGCATTATCTAAAGAAAGGATATTAGAACTTTATTTAAATCAAATTTATCTTGGTAGTGGAGCCTATGGTGTAGCTGCTGCAAGCTTAGAATATTTTGATAAATCTATAAGAGAACTTAATTATTCAGAAGCTGCATTGTTAGCTGCTTTACCTAAAGCGCCTAGTAAATACAATCCTTATAAAGATAAAGATTTAGCAAAATTTAGAAGAAATTTAGTTTTAAAAAATTTATATGAAAATAATTATATTACATCTGAGTGGTTAGAAAAATTAAGTAATCAAGAAATTAAATTAAAGAAAAAACAAAAAATATACTTAGAAGATGCACAATATTATATTGAAGACGTCAGAAAAAATGTCATAGAAAGTTTGACTTACGATAAAGTTTATAAACAAGGTCTAAATATCAATACTCCAATAGATTTAGATTTACAAAAATTAGCAACTAATTCTCTAAGATCTGGATTAATTTCCTATGATCAAAGAAAAGGTTGGAGGGGAGCACTAATTAACAAACCTTACAATTCGGACTGGTATAAAGATTTAGATAAATACAAACTTGAAAAATCAATTAATTGGAAATTAGCAATTGTAAAAAAATTAAATAAATTTTCAGCAATTGTAGAAACGATTGATAAAGATGATGGTGTTATTGAATATAAAGATATTTCTTGGACAAAAAAAGAGTTTAACCAGTTGTTAAAAATTGGTGACATAATTTATGTGAAGAAAATAAAAGATAAAAAATACAGTTTACAACAATTACCAAAAATAAATGGAGGAATTGTTGTAATGGATCCTTATACAGGAAGAGTTTTGTCCCTTAATGGTGGTTTTAGTTTTAAAAAAAGTGAGTTTAATAGAGCTACACAAGCTAAAAGACAACCAGGTTCTGCATTTAAACCATTTGTTTATGCTCTTGCTTTAGAAAATAATTATACACCTACATCATTAGTTTTGGATGCACCCTTAGTTTTAGATCAAGGGGATGATTTAAAGTTGTGGAAACCAGAAAATTATGGAAAAAAATTTTATGGTCCATCCACCATTAGAACTGGATTAGAGAAATCAAGAAATCTAATGACAGTTAGAATAGCTCAAGATTTAGGGTTAGATAAAATTATCGACTATTCTAAAAAACTTTCAATCTACGAAAATCCAGAGGAACTATTATCAATTTCCTTGGGTTCTGCTGAAACTACTCTGTTACAGCTTACATCTGCTTATTCTGTTTTTGTTAATGGAGGAAAACTTGTTGAACCTGTTTTGATTGATAGGATACAAGATAGTGAGGGAAACACTATTTATAATAATGATAAGAGATCCTGTATAAATTGTGATGCAATATCCTATCTTAGTGATGATTATCCTGAGTTAAAAAATAAATTTATACAAATTTTTTCTGAAGAGACAGCATATCAAATGACGTCAATTCTTGAAGGGGTGGTTCAAAGAGGAACTGCAAAAAAATTAAGAGATTTAAAATTAAATATAGCAGGAAAAACTGGAACCACGAATAATAATACTGATACTTGGTTCATTGGTTTTACATCAAACTTTTTAGTAGGTGTTTATGTAGGAATGGATAGTCCAACACCACTTGGTAAATTTGAAACAGGATCAAAAACGGCTCTACCTATATTTAAAAATTTTATAAAAAATTCTGTTAAAAAGTCTGAGGCTAGACCATTTAAAGCTGCAAAAGATACAATTATGATGGTTGTTGATCCCTCAACAGGCCAAAAAGCTAAATTTACATCTAAAAATACAATAATTGAGGTTTTTAAAAAGAAAAATGTTGTAGATGGTAAAGTTCTTTATTCAAATTCTGATAGAATGGATATAAACAACATATTAAAGTTTTACTAATGGATAACAATTACCAAAATTACAAAGAAGAAATTAATAAAATTAATCAAAGAATTAAGGAGTATCTTTGAAAACAATAAAATTTACTCAAAACTTGAAAAATTAAATTCTCAAATGTTGGATGCCAATTTTTGGCAAGATAAAGATAATTCAAAAAAAGTTATAAAAGAGAAAAAACTCTACGAAGATTTAGTAAATTCTTTAAATCAGTCTATCCAAAAATTAAATGATTTTGATGATTTGAATGAGCTTGCTTTAGAGGAAAATAATCTGGCAGTTCAGGAAGAAACATTACAAAATATTAAAGATTTAAAAAAAGAAGTAAAAAAAAACGAAATCAAATGTTTTTTATCAGACGAAGCAGACTCATTAGATTGCTATATAGAAATACATGCAGGCGCTGGAGGCACAGAAAGTCAAGATTGGGCAGATATGTTGAGAAGGATGTATTTGAAGTGGTCGGATAAAAAAAGTTTTACATCAAATTTAATTAGTGAGCACAAAGGAGATGAAGCTGGTATTAAATCGGCAACAATAAAAATTGAAGGTGATTATGTATTTGGTTGGTTGAAAAAAGAGTCAGGTATTCATCGTTTGGTTAGAATTTCTCCATTTGATTCAGGAGCAAGAAGGCACACAAGTTTTGCAAGTGTCTGGGTTTACCCAGTAGTGGATGAAAATATAAATGTTGAGATTTTAGAGAAAGATTTGAGAATAGACACTTATAGATCAAGTGGAGCTGGCGGACAGCATGTAAACACGACTGATAGCGCTGTAAGAATTACTCACATTCCATCGAAAATAGTAGTCCAATGTCAAAATGAAAGATCGCAACATAAAAATAAAGAAACTTGTATGAATATGTTAAAAGCAAGATTGTATGATTTTGAAATTAAAAAAAGAGAAGAGGAGAACCAAAGTACAGAAAACAATAAGTCAGAAATTGGTTGGGGGCATCAAATAAGATCATATGTTTTGCAACCTTATAGATTGGTAAAAGACAACAGAACAAATTTTGAAAGCACAAGTCCAGATAAAATTCTTGATGGAGAATTAGATGATTTTTTAGAACAATCTCTTTACAAAATTAAATGAAAATAAATATTTTTAAATACTTTTTATTATTTCTAGGATTTTTAATATCACTTATATTTTATTTAAGCATTGTTGGAATAGAAACAGACAAATTTAATCAGCAGATAAAAGACACAGTCGTTCAAAGTAATAGTAATTTGGACGTATCTTTAAAAAAAGTAAAATTAATTCTTGATCCTCTTAAACTTAAAATAAATGCAAAAACTATTGGTGCAAACATCTATTATGCAAATAGACCACTCGAGCTTGAATACATAAAAACTCAAGTATCACTTGATTCTATTCTTAAAAATAAATTAGTTTCCTCTAATTTTGAGGTAGCAACAAAGTCAATATTATTAAAAGATTTTGTAAAATTTATAAGAGCCACAAGCAATAAACCAGAATTATTAATTTTGGAAACTTTCATTAAAAAAGGATATGTAATTTTTGATTTAAATCTAAACTTAGATCAAAATGGAAAAATTAAAAATGATTACAAAATCAAAGGATTATTGAAAGATGGAAAATTTGAATTATTTAATGGATTAGATTTTAATAATATTAATTTTTTATTTAATATTGAAAAAGACAAATATTTATTTGAAGATATTAAATTTGCATCAGATCAAATTAATTTTTCCTCTAAATTATTAAAAGTTAACAAAAAGAATAATAATCACTACATAGAGGGTAAAATTCAAAATTCTGAGGCAGTTTTATCAAACTATTTAATTAATCTATTAAATTCAAATTTAAATAACTTTAATTTAAAAAATACCAAGTTTAGTTCTGAGAATATTTTCAATTTTGAAATAACAAATAAGTTTAAATTAAATAATTTAAGAATAGACTCTGATATAAGTTTAAAAAAAGTTATTTATAATAATAATCTAATTCCAAATTATTTTTCAAATCAAAATAGTGAAATCTTATTAGATAATCATAAATTAAAATTAATTTATGAAAATAAAGCTCTTTCAGCTAATGGTATAGGCGAATTTAAGTTAGACAACAAAACAAATAAAATTGAATATACTTTTAAAAGAGATCAAAATGATATTGAATTTAAAACTAATTTAAATATTAAAAAAGGAACATTAAAAAATCAAAAAATTATCCAAGAATATTTTCCACTTATTAAGAATCAAATAAATATTGAAAATCATAAAATACAGTTAAAGTATAAAAACAAAGATTTTACCGTCAAAGGTGAAGGTAAAGTAAAACTTAATAAAGATTTTGATTATATTGAATATTTTTACAACAAAAATGATAAGGATTTTGAATTCATATCTGATATTAATTTAAAAAGTGTTGATTTAAAAAATCAAGAATTCTTAAAACAATTTTTCCCATCAACTAAAAAATTTCTCAACCTTCAAAATCATAAACTCAATATTAAATATAAAAATGGTTCATTAACTCTTTCAGGTAACGGAAATATAAAAATTGATAAAAACTATGATGAAATAAATTATTTTGTTCTTAATGATAAAGAAAAAACCAATTTTGATTTAAAATTAGTTTTAAATCAAACAGATTTTGAAATTAAAAATTTAAATTATAAAAAAAATATAAATGAAAAAACAAATTTAGCAGTCGCTGGAATATTAAGAAATTCAAAAAATTTAAATTTTGAAAATATAAACATCACAGATAATGCAAATAAAATTAAGATTAATAATTTAATATTGGATAAAGATTATTTAATAGACAGGTTTGATAAAATTGATTTTGATTATATTGATACTGAAAATAAAGAAAATCAGTTTATTATTCAAAGACAAAATGAAAATCATTATAAATTAAATGGATTGTTCTTAAACGCTAATTCAATTGTAACAAATTTACTTGAGAGTAAAAAAGAAAAAGAAAATAAAATTTTTAAGAATAATTTTAAATTGAACTTAAATCTGAATGAAATTTATATAGATGAAATTAATTTTGTTAAAAATTTACAAGGGTCAATTTTGATTAAAGATAACAAAGTTGTTGATGCAAATTTATCTGCAAATTTTGAAAATAATAAAAATATAATTTTTTCTATTGAAACAACTGACAATGGCGAAAAAATAACTAAACTTTATTCATCTAGAGCAAAACCATTGGTGAAACGATATAAATTTATAAAAGGATTTGATGAAGGCAACTTGGATTTCATATCAACAAAAAAAAATGAAAAATCAGTATCAAATCTTAAAATTTATGACTTTAAGTTAAAAGAAGTACCAGCATTAACAAAAATTTTAACACTAGCTTCCCTACAAGGAATTGCTGATATTTTAACTGGAGAAGGAATAAGATTTGATGAGTTTGAGATGAAATTCAATAACCATAAAAATCTAATGACAATAGATGAGCTCTATGCAATTGGCCCAGCTATTTCAATATTAATGAGTGGTTATGTAGAAGAAGAAAAATTGATAAGTCTAAGAGGGACTTTGGTACCAGCAACAACTATAAATAAAACAATAAGTAAAATTCCATTATTAGGTAAAATTTTAGTTGGTGATAAAACAGGAGAGGGTGTTTTTGGAGTAAGTTTTAAAATAAAAGGACCACCAAAAGATCTTGAAACATCAGTAAACCCAATAAAAACATTAACTCCAAGGTTTATAACTAGAACTCTTGAAAAAATTAAAAGAAACTAACTTAATTCAATTTTAATATGCCTTTTTTTACCTATAGAAAGCTTTATATAATTTTCTGAAAATAGCTGCTGATTAATAATAAATTTTTCATCTGAAACTACAGCATCATTAATCTTAATAGCTTTACCTTTAATTAATCTTCTTATCTCACTTTTTGAATTTTCTGCTTTAGATAAAATTATTAAATCAATTATATTGACATTATTTTCTAATTGTTTTGTTTCAATTTTAACACTTGGTAAGTTAGAGCCCAAAGAATTTCCAGAAAATGCTTCTTTTGCGGCTTGTGCAGAATTTTGAGCAGCATCTTCTCCATGCAACATAGCTGTGGCTTTGTTTGCTAACAATATTTTTAACTCATTAATATTTTTTTCCTCTAAAGCATTGATTTCGCTTATATCAATATCAGTAAACATTTTTAAAAATTTAATTACATCCCGATCATCAACATTTCTCCAAAATTGCCAGTAGTCATAAGCTGATAAATATTTTTCGTCTAACCAAATAGCACCATTTTCAGTCTTTCCCATTTTTGCACCTGTGGCTAGAGTAATTAATGGTGTTGTTAATCCATATGTTTGGTTATTAGAATATCTCTTAATAAGTTCAACACCATTTACAATGTTTCCCCATTGATCAGAACCACCTATTTGTAGAACACAATTTTCTTTTTTATTTAATTCTAAAAAATCATAGGCTTGGAGTATCATGTAATTAAATTCCATATAGCTAAGTGATTGTTCTCTTTCTAATCTTAGCTTTACACTATCAAATGTAAGCATTCTATTAATGGTAAAATGTTTTCCTATATCTCTTAGAAAAGAAATATAATTTAAATCTTTAAGCCAGGTATAATTATTGACATAAATAGGTGAAGTTTTTGGATCGTCACTGTCTAGAAATTTTTTTAAGATATTTTGAATATTTTTAATATTTTTTTCAATTTCATTTTCATCTAAAATTTTTCTTGTTTTATCTTTTCCTGAGGGATCACCTATTCTTGTTGTTCCACCTCCCAATAATACTATTGGCCGGTGACCATTTTTTTGTAACAATCTCAAACACATGATTTGCAACAAACTACCAACATGCAAACTTTCAGCGGTACAATCAAATCCTATATAAGCTTTAATTTTTTCTTTATCTAATAAATTAGATAAGTCAGCTTCACTAGTACATTGATAGAAATATCCTCTATCTTTAAATTCTTTTAAAAATTTATTCATAAGACTATAGTTACTATATACAAATTTTTTTTAAAAATAATATCAATGAAAAAAAAATTATTTTCAGCTATGGGCTTAATGAGTGGCACATCTATGGATGGAGTCGATGTTTCAATAATTAAATCTGACGGATATGATGAGGTAGAACTAATTTTTGATCAATACTTTGAGTACGATATTGATCTCTATAGGCAATTATCAACTTTAAGAGACAAAATTAAAAGTAGTGAAGATTTGACAAAATATTCTAAGGAATTGAGTGATTTGGAGAGAGCTTTAACTATTTTTCATGCTGAAAAGATCAGCAAAATAGCATTTAAAAATGGAATAGAAATTGATCTTATAGGTTTCCATGGTCAAACGATTTTTCATAACCCTAAAATTAAAATTACTAAACAACTAGGTGATGGCAATTTGTTATCTCAATTATTAAAAAAACAAGTAATTTACGATTTTAGACAAGCAGATATTGATAACAATGGCCAAGGAGCACCTCTAACACCAATTTACCACAGATTGTTAGTTAATAAATTTTTAAATAAAGAAAAAGATAATTCAGCTCAACCTATTTGCATTGTTAACATTGGAGGAATATCCAATGCTACAATAATAAATGATATTTCCAATAATATAGAAAATGATTTAATTGCTTATGATATTGGCCCGGGTAATTGTTTAATAGATGAATGGATCAGGAATAATTCAAATTTAACCTTTGATGAAGATGGTAAGATTGCAAAATCTGGAAAAATTGATCAATTAATTCTAAATCAAGCAATAGATAATTTCAAAATTGAGACTTATTCAAAATCACTTGATGTAAAAGAATTTGATATATCTTTTGCAAGAGGTTTATCTTTAGAAGACGGGTGTTCAACAATTACAGAATTTACAGCATATTTGATTGCAGAAGGAATCAAATTTTTAAATAAAAATAATTCTAACAAATATTTATTTTGTGGTGGAGGTCGAAAGAACAAATTTTTGATTGAATCAATTATTAGAAATTCAAATTTAAATAAGAATAATTTTGATGTGATAGATAATTTTCAACTGAATGGAGATTATATCGAGTCCCAAGCGTTTGCTTATTTAGCAATCAGATCTAAATTAAATTTACCAATTTCTTTTCCAAGTACGACAAGATGTAATGCCCCAGTCATTGGAGGCAAACTAGTAAATAATTATTAATATAAAGCTGTTTCTTTTTTTATATATTTATCCAAAGTTTTTGTTAAAGCGTCATCAGTTTTAGAAAAGAAATGATTTGCTTCTGTTATAGTTTGAAATTCAACTTTGATACCTTTTTGAGCGCTTAATCTTTTATCCAATTCAGTAATATATTCTACTGGCACCAACTCATCTTTTTTTCCATAAACAACCATCCCAGATGTTGGACATGGAGATAAAAAAGAAAAATCATAGACATTAGGTTGTGGAGATATGGCTATAAATCTATTTATTTCTGGTCTTCTCATAAGCAGCTGCATTGCAATCAAAGAACCAAAAGAAAATCCTGAAACCCAACATTGCGAATTATCAAAATTTTCTCTTTCTAACCAATCTAATGCTGCTGCAGCATCTGCCAGTTCACCTTGACCATTATCAAATTCTCCATCACTTTTTCCAACTCCTCTGAAGTTTACTCTGCAAACTGAAAAATCATTTTCCATGAATGTATGAAATGTATCTACAACTACTTTATTGTTCATGGTTCCCCCATACTGTGGATGAGGCTGTAGGACTAATGCAATAGGAGAAGTATTTTTTTTACTTTTATAATATTTAGCTTCTAATCTACCAGCAGGTCCAGGTATGAAAATTTCTAAAATTTTATTATCCATATATGCAATTGATTATTGTTCTCAAAAAAAATGTACGTTTATCACAACTGAGCGACAAAATGGTAGTCTTTTTTTACTTTATAAACTTGACCATTTTAGTCGGGTATGTATAAAAACCCACATTTTAAGGGTAAAAATGAAACTAACATCAAAAGGAAGATATGCCGTAATGGCATTAGTTGATCTAGCAAGGTTTGATAATATAAACCCTGTATCATTAAGAGACATTTCTTTAAGACAAGGAATTTCATTAGATTTTTTAGAGCAAATATTTTCAAAACTTAAAAAAAATCAAATTGTGAAAAGTATTAGAGGTAATCAAGGAGGTTACATTTTATCAAAAGACCCTAGTGAAATAAAACTTACAAATATTTTCAATGCAGTAGATGAGAAAGTTAAGACTGTTCAGTGTAAAAAAGAATCTAAAAAAGGTTGTAACGGTAAAGCTACGAAATGTATTACACACAATCTATGGGATGAACTCGAGGTTCATATTAATACTTTCTTTGAAAATAAAAGCTTAAACGACTTATTAAAAAATAATAAAGAGAACAGAGTTTAGTATGGATAGTAGGCAGAAAGAAATAGATAGTTTGAAAGATTACAAATATGGTTTTTCAACAGATATAGAAAATACAAAAGCCCCTAAGGGTTTGAATGAGGATGTAATAAAATTTATCTCCAATATTAAAAAAGAGCCTCAATGGATGTTAGATTTTAGATTAAAAGCTTTTGAAAGATTTAAACAACTAAAAGAGCCTGATTGGCAGAAACCAAAATATCCTAAAATAGATTATCAGGATCTCTACTACTACTCAGCTCCTAAAAGCATGAAAGATAAACCAAAAAGTTTAGATGATCTTGATCCTAAATTATTAGAGACATATAAAAAATTAGGAATTCCCCTTCAAGAGCAAGCAAGATTAAATGGTATTGCTGTAGATGCAGTTTTCGACTCTGTTTCTGTTGCAACTACTTTTAAAGAAGAACTTACTAAGCAAGGAATTATATTTTGCTCGATGTCTGAAGCTATTCAAAAACATCCTGAATTAGTTAAAAAATATCTTGGATCAGTTATTCCTACAACTGATCATTTTTTTGCAACTCTTAATTCTGCAGTCTTTACTGATGGCTCATTTGTATACATTCCAGAAAATGTTAAATGTCCTATGGAATTGTCTACTTACTTTAGAATCAATGCATCAGAAACAGGACAATTTGAAAGAACATTAATCATAGCTGATAAAGGAAGTTATGTAAGCTATCTAGAAGGATGTACAGCTCCAATGAGAGATGAAAATCAATTGCATGCAGCTAATGTTGAATTAATTGCTCTTGACGATGCAGAAATAAAATATTCAACAGTTCAAAATTGGTATCCAGGAGATAAGGATGGAAAAGGTGGAATATATAATTTTGTTACTAAAAGAGGATTATGCAAAGGTAAAAATTCTAAAATTTCTTGGACCCAGGTAGAAACTGGTTCAGCAATTACTTGGAAATATCCAAGTTGTATTTTGAAAGGTGATAATTCTGTCGGTGAGTTTTATTCTATAGCAATTACAAACAATCATCAAAAAGCTGACACTGGAACTAAAATGATACACTTAGGAAAAAACACAAAAAGTAAAATAATTTCAAAAGGAATTTCAGCAGGTAAATCAGATATGATGTACAGAGGATTAGTAGATATATCTTCAAAAGCTGATAATTCTAGAAACTTTACTCAATGTGACTCTTTATTAATGGGCAACAGATGTGGAGCTCACACAATTCCTTATATCAAGAATAAAAATCTTAAATCAAATATAGAACATGAAGCAACAACATCAAAAATTAGTGATGAACAGCTATATTACTGTAATCAAAGAGGATTAAATCAAGAAGAGGCAGTTAGTTTAATTGTAAACGGTTTTTGTAAAGAAGTTCTGCAGCAGTTGCCAATGGAATTTGCAGTAGAAGCACAAAAACTTGTGGGTATTAGTTTAGAGGGGAGTGTTGGATAGATGTTGTCAATAGAAAATCTTAAAGCAAAGATTGATGAAAAAGAAATATTAAAAGGTTTAAATTTAGATATTAAACCAGGAGAAGTTCATGCAATTATGGGTCCAAATGGATCTGGAAAAAGCACATTATCAAATATTTTGTCAGGCAAAAAAGGTTACGAAATAAATGGTAAAGTTACATTTGATGGAGAAAACTTATTAGAATTAGAAACAGAAGAAAGAGCTCATAAGGGAATCTTTTTAGCGTTCCAATATCCAATGGAAATACCAGGTGTTAATACAAACACTTTTTTAAAAACATCAATAAATGCAATTAAAAAAGCTAGAGGCGAAAAAGAGTTAGATGCAATTGAATTTTTAAAATTAATAAAAGAAAAATCTGCAGAACTAAAATTTGATGAAAAAATTTTAAACCGTCAATTAAATGTTGGATTTTCGGGTGGAGAAAAGAAAAAAAATGAAATTTTACAAATGTCTATCCTAAATCCAAAATTATCAATTCTAGACGAAACAGATTCAGGATTAGATATAGATGCTTTAAGAATAGTTTCAGAAGGAGTTAATTCACTAAGAAATAAAAACAATTCCTTTTTAATAATAACTCATTATCAAAGATTGTTGGATTATATCAAACCTGATTTTGTTCATGTTCTTAAAAATGGACAAATTATTAAATCAGGTGATTTTGAATTAGCAAAAGAATTGGAAAAAGTAGGTTATGAGGATTTTAATTAATGCAAAATGAACTTAAATTAAATTTTGATAAAATTATTAGTTTAAATAATTTTTCTGATAGTCAGAAAAAAATTAAACAAGAAAATTTTAATAATTATTTTGAAAAAGGCTTACCAAATAAAAGAAATGAGGATTGGAAATTTTCAGATATAAATCAAATTATTTCAAAAAATTTTGACAATTTAAACTTTATTGTTGATCAAAATAAAATTTTTGAAGAAAAAGATTTTCCACTAGAATTTGAACATAATAAAATAACTTTTGTTGATGGAAAATTATATGATTTTGATTTTAAACACGAAGCTAAAGATAAAATCTTAGTCGATCAGAATTTAGACTTAGATGATACTGTTTATCAAAATACTCTTTTAAATTTGAATTCAGCATTTCTTACTAGTGTTTCGAAAATTACTATTAAAAAAGGTTACAATGTTAAAAAACCTTTGATTTTATTTAATTATTTAAGTGATGGTTTAAAATCTTCTGCAATTAATTCTAGAGTAGATATTAATTTAGAAGATGACAGTTCATTGTGTGTAGTTAATTTTTTAAATGAAAATTCTGAAAAAAATTTCATTAATTTTAGACAAAAAATTAAGATTGGAGATAATTCAATTTTAAAAAATTACAGTCTAGACTCAAATACTTCAGAAAATATAAAGTATTTCAACAAAGATATTAATTTATCTAAAAATAGTCATTTAGAATATTTTATTTTATCAGAAGGTTCAAAATTTATAAAACAAGATATCAATTGCAATCTAGATGACGAATATGGTTCTATTGCATTAAATGGAATTATCAATTTAGAAAATGAAAAACATCATGAAATAAAAACTGTAATTAATCATAAAAAAGAAAATTGTAAAAGTTATCAATTAATTAAAAGTGTATTGAATGATAAATCAAAAGGTATTTATCAAGGTAAAATTTTTGTAAGTCCTGAAGCACAAAAAACAGATGGATACCAATTAAGTAGAGCTTTATTGTTAAATGAAAGTGTTGAATTTAATGCTAAACCAGAATTAGAAATATATGCAGACGATGTTAAATGTTCACATGGATCTACATCAGGAAATATTGATGAAAATTCAATTTTTTATTTAATGTCTAGAGGTCTCAGTTATTCAGAATCAAAAAAATTATTAACAAATGGTTTTCTTAACGAGGTAATTGAAAAAATTTCTAATGAAGATGTAAAAAAATTAGTTAAAAAATTATCAGGTATAAATGTATGAACATAGATCAAGTTAAAAAAGAATTTCCAATATTTGATGAGAAAATCCAAAATAATGATTTGGTTTATTTGGATAGTGCAAATTCATCACAAAAACCAAAAGTAGTGGTAGATAGAATTAATGAATTTTATACCAAACAATTTTCTAATGTTGGTAGAAGTGTTCACTATCTTGCGGTTGCTGCAACAAATTTATATGAAAATACTAGAACATCAGTTCAAAAATATATTAATGCTAAAGATAAAAATGAAATAGTATTTACCAAAGGTGCTACCGAAGCATTAAACCTTGTTGCTAATACATTGGGTCAAAATCATTTAAACGAAGGTGATGAAATATTAATTACCGAATTAGAACATCATTCAAATTATGTACCTTGGCATTTTTTAAGAAAATCTAAAAATATAAAAATTAATTTTGCAGAAATAAATGAAGAGGGAGAAATTACACTAGAAGAAATTGAAAAGAAAATTACTCCTAATACAAAAGTTATTTCAATTACTCATTTATCAAATGTGACTGGAGCAATATTACCTGTAAAAGAAATTACTGATTTAGCACATTCAAAAGGAATAATAGTTGTCGTAGATGGTTGCCAAGGAGCTCCTCATTTAAAGCTAGATATGCAAGATTTAGATTGTGATTTTTATGCAATTTCTTGTCATAAAATGTATGGCCCTACAGGATTAGGGGTTCTTTATGGTAAGAAAAAGTGGTTGGATGAACTTCCTCCTTACCAAGGCGGTGGAGGAATGATTAGAGAGGTTAAAAAAGATAGAATTACCTATGGTGATTTACCTAATAAATATGAAGCTGGAACTATGGCTACAGCGCAAGTTATTGCTTTTGATCAATCAATTAAATTTCTGGAGAGCGTAGGTATTGAAAATGTTATGAAACATGAAGCAGAATTAGTTGAGTATGGCCAGGAATTATTAAAAAAAAATAATTCAGTAAAATTAATTGGAAATCCAAAAAATAAAGGTGGAGTTTTGTCTTTCACTTTAGAAGGTGTGCATCCTCATGACATCGCAACAATTTTAGATGAAGACGGAGTTGCAATAAGAGCTGGTCATCATTGCTGTCAAATTTTACATGACAAACTTAATATACCAGCGAGCGCACGAGCTTCCGTTGGAATATATAATACCAAAGAAGATTTAGATAAACTTAATGATGCAATAAATAACTGTAAGAAAATATTTAATTTAAAATGAATTTAAAAGAATTATATCAAGAAATAATTTTAGAGCATGGAAAAAATCCAAGAAATCTTCGTAAGACAGAAGATTTTAATAAAGATGCCAAAGGCAACAATCCACTGTGTGGCGATAACGTTCATGTCTATTTAAAATTAAATGGTCAAAGAATTGTAGAAGATATTTCATTTGAAGGTAGTGGTTGTGCAATTTCTATGGCTTCTGCATCAATAATGACTGATTTAATTAAAGGCAAAAATGAAAATGAAGCAAAAGAAATTGTTGAAGATTTTTTAGGGATGATTAAAGAAAATCCTGAGCTTAAATCAGAAAATCTTAAAGAAGATGAAAAAACAAAACTAATGTGTTTATCTGGAGTAAAACAATATCCAATGAGAGTAAAGTGTGCAACACTATCTTGGCATACACTAGTCTCAGCTTTTGATAATAAAACTGATGAGGTTAAAACAGAAAATTAATTATGTCGAAAAAAGATCAAATTATTGAGGAAATTAGAAAAATTTATGATCCTGAGTTACCAGTTAATATTTATGAACTAGGTTTGATTTATGATATTAAAGTTGAGGATGATAAATTTGCAAAAATTAAAATGACTTTGACCACTCCTAATTGTCCAGTTGCTGAAAGTTTGCCTAAAGAAGTTAAAGATGGTGCAATGCAAGTTGAGGGTATTGAGGACGTTGATCTTGAATTAGTTTGGGACCCACCTTGGAATAAAGACATGATGTCAGAAGCTGCAAAACTGGAGTTAAATTTATAATGAATCCAATTATTAAATTAAGTGATAATGCTGCGGAAAGAATTAAAGAAATTATGTCTAATGCAGAAAAAGATTCTTTAGGTGTAAGAGTTTCAGTTAAATCAGGAGGTTGTGCTGGTATGTCTTACGTCATGGAGTATACCAAAGAAGTAAATCCAAATGATGAAGTCATTGAGGAAAAAGGTGTAAAAGTATTTGTTGATTCTGCAGCTATTATGTATTTGCTTGGAACAGAAATGGATTACAAAAAAGAAGAGCTATCTTCTTCTTTTGTTTTCAATAATCCCAACGAAACAGAGAGATGTGGTTGCGGAGAATCCTTTAAAATCTAGCAAAAGTTGAATATTCCCATTTAACGCATATCAGTATTGCGTAATATGCATACCTAGTATATATATTAGGTATGAACAAATTTGAATTTAAAAATCTTGTTAAAAACCTAAAAGATACAATTAAAGAAAGAACATTCTTTAAAGATTTACGTAAAGAAGTTGAGACCGGTGCAAACGGTACTCAAGATTACGTTGTTAAAAAAGGTATTAACAAAGATACAATTGCAACAACCAAACAGTAATTAAATATTAACTACTGTAATACATCTCAAACTCTACAGGATGAGGTGCGTGTTCAAATTTATGAATTTCCTCAAACTTAAGAGCTATATAAGCATCGATTTGGTCGTCAGTAAATACACCACCTTGAGTTAAAAACTCTCTATCTTTATCTAAACTTTCCATTGCTTCTCTTAAAGATCCACAAACAGTTGGTATGGCTTTTACTTCTTCTGGTGGTAATTCATATAAATCTTTATCAAAAGACTCACCCGGATGTATTTTGTTTTTAATTCCATCAATACCAGCCATTAGCATTGCTGCAAATGTTAGGTAAGGATTACCTGCTGCATCTGGAAATCTAATTTCACATCTCGCACCTTTTTTACTTAGAGTAATTGGAATTCTACATGATGCCGATCTGTTTCTTGCAGAGTAAGCTAATAATACTGGAGCTTCAAAACCAGGTATTAATCTTTTGTAACTATTTGTTGTAGAGTTAGCAAAAGCATTAATCGCTTTAGCATGTTTTAAAATTCCACCAATATAGTGTAATGCAGTTTCTGAAAGTCCTGCATATGCTTCACCTGAAAATACAGGAGTATCACCTTTCCAAATAGATTGGTGAATATGCATACCTGAACCATTATCACCTGCAACTGGTTTTGGCATGAAAGTTGCAGTTTTCCCAAATGAATGTGTTACCATTTGAACTACATACTTATAAAGTTGAACATTATCTGCTTGGTCAACTAAAGTTCCAAAATACATACCAAGTTCGTGTTGACTTGGAGCAACTTCATGGTGATGTTTTTCAACTTTGATGCCAACTTCTTTTAAATTTTTTAAATATTCACCACGCATATCTTGCTCACTATCAACAGGTGGCACAGGGAAATAACCTCCTTTGATTTGAGGTCTATGACCCATATTTCCATTTTCATATTCTTTACCTGAATTATATGGACCTTCTTTACTATCTATTTTAAATCCACTTTCATTCATATCATTTTTAATTCTTACATCATCGAAAACAAAAAATTCTGGCTCAGGTCCAAAAAACGCTTTATCACCAATACCTGAAGCTTTTAAATATTCCTCTGCTTTTTTTGCAACTCCTCTTGGATCTCTTTCGTAAGGATCTTTTTTGATTGCATCTAAAATATCACAGAACAAAACTACAGTATTATGAGACGTGAAAGGATCCATGAACATTCTTGCAGTATCAGGTTTTAAAATCATGTCAGATTCGTTAATTGCTTTCCATCCAGCAATAGATGAACCATCAAAAAATACTCCCTCATTAAGCATGTCGGCATCCACTATTGATGCATCCATAGTTAAATGTTGAAGTTTTCCTCTTGGATCAGTAAATCTTAAATCTACAAATTCTGCTTCTTTTTCTTTAATATATTTTAAAACGTTTTCTGCACTCATTTTGTCTCCTATGTAATTTTGATGGAGCCTAATTAGCAAAAAAAAGTTAAAAAATAATGCTTATTTAATAAATAACACCTATGCATTTTTTACATAAGTAGTGTATCTACTCAATCAAATTAAGGAATTTAATAAATTCAATGGAATCAATACTAAATAAAGAACCGGTAAAAAGGGCAGAAAAAGCTCTTAAATCATTCGATCAAAATTTAAATGTTATCTTATTAGAAAAAACAGCAAGAACAGCCAATGATGCTGCTACAGCTTTGGGTTGCAACGTTGGTGCCATTGTTAAAAGTTTACTTTTTAGGGCAGGTGACAATTATATATTAAGTTTAGTATCTGGAGACAAACGTTGCTCATTAAATAAATTAAAAAAAATTCTCAATGAAAAAGACGTGTCTATGGCATCTCCTGAAGCTGTTAAAGAAAATACTGGATATACAATTGGTGGAGTGTCTCCAGTAGGGCACTTGAAGCGATGTAAAATCTTTATTGATAAAAGTCTTGAGAGATTCCCCGATATATTTGGAGCAGCTGGACATCCAAATGCTGTTTTCAAAATAAATTATAATAAGTTAATTGAAATAACAAACGGAACACCAGAAGATATTATTGAATGAGAGAACCAAAACTAATTGATTATAGTTTATTAACGTTGCTAGCATTGATTTGGGCATCTGCTTTTTTTAATATTAAAATAGCAACCTATTCGTTTGGACCTGTTACGATTGCATTTCTAAGAGTTTTTTTTGGTTCAATTCCAGTTTTGCTACTTTGCTTTTATAAACAAATTAAAATCGAGGCATTTTCAAAAGATTGGCATTGGTTTGCAATGATTGGATTTATAAATTTAGTAGCTCCATTTTTTTTAATAGCATATGGAGTAAAATCTGTTCAAAGTAACTTAGCAGCAATTTTAATGTCATCAACTTCACTTAGCTCAGTAGTACTAGGACATTTTTACACCAAAAATGAAAAATTTAATTTAATTAGAACAACTGGAGTTCTAATTGGTTTTTCAGGAATAGTTTATTTATTTTCAGATAATTTATTAATTAATGAAAATAACTTTACTTCAGCATTATTAATTTTGTTAGGTGCTACTTGTTATGTAATTGGAGGTCTTTTAACATTAAAAATAAGTAAGAAAAAAAATGAAAATGTAACCAGTTCAATTTTGATTTGGGCTACTATTATATTATTACCTTTAGTATGTTTAATTGAACAACCTTGGAAAACTGTTCCAAGATTAGATTCTACTATTTCAGTTGTTTATCTTGGTTTGGTATCTACTGGAATTGCTTGGTTATTGAGATTTAGAATTTTAATTAACAATGGTTTAATTTTTCAATCTCAAGTATCTTATTTAATTCCAATATTTGGTACCATTTTAAGTTATATCTTTTTAAAAGAATTAATAACAACGAAAGTTATAATTTCATTGATAGCAGTTGCTACAGGTATCTATTTTGTAAGAAAAGGTACAAAATTTAAATAGTGTTTTTAATTGCCTCTATATGTGAAGGCCGAGTTTCACAACATCCTCCAAGAATAGTTGCTCCATTTTCTCTAAATTTTTTTGCAAAAATTGATATTTTTTCAGGATCTAAATCTTTTCTTTGACCTAAAAAACTATTGGGGTTAGATCCATCATTCTCTTTATATTGAGAAGTATAACCACCTTTTGGTTTAGTTGTGACAAATCCGTTTAATTTGAAACCAAATGGAACTTTAAGTTTTTGAATTTCATCTAAATTATTCTCATAATTTTCAGGTGAAACACATGCTAGAATTACTCCTAGGCAATTTTCGGTAATTATTGAATTAATTTCAGAAATTTTTTCTCCACTTGGTAAAGA
This sequence comes from Candidatus Pelagibacter sp. HIMB1485, assembly GCF_052048055.1. Classification (NCBI taxonomy): domain Bacteria; kingdom Pseudomonadati; phylum Pseudomonadota; class Alphaproteobacteria; order Candidatus Pelagibacterales; family Candidatus Pelagibacteraceae; genus Candidatus Pelagibacter; species Candidatus Pelagibacter sp. HIMB1485. The sequence goes on from NZ_JBNAIN010000002.1 coordinate 697,415, forward strand.
GTTTCCCTCAGAAATATGAACCCCAACCAAGTATGGTTTATTAAATTTTTTAATAGCTTCTATTCCACATCTAATTTCTTTGATACTGCTCCATACATCAAAATAGAAAAAATCTACTGAAGGGTTTAGTATTTCTGCTAATTCCAAATGATCTTTTGTAATTTCTTTTTCACTTCTCTTGTCTTCTTCATATGTCAAATCTTGAGGCGGGAGTCCTCCTGCAATCTTAATATGTGGATTATTTAATTTAGCTTTTTGTGCAATTTCACAGGCTTTCTGATTTAAGAATTTAAATTGATCTTCTATTCCATTTTCTCTCAATCTTTTTCTTCTCGTTGTAAAAGTTGTAGTTACAATTACATCAGCTCCCGATTTAATAAAATCATTATGAATATTAAGTATTAAGTTGTGGTATTTTTCCTCAATTAAAGCATTTGCACTCCACAAAGTTCCTTTAGGCTCCATACCTCTGGCCAATAATTCTTGACCCATTCCACCATCTAAAATTTTTGTTGTTTTAAAAAAATCCTTATTCATTTTATCCTCACTTTTTTAGTGCTTAAGCGAAATGCAGGTGCACAATATAGTTCAAATACCTTGCTAATTAGATCTATTGGGAATTTCCATTTTAGCAGTTTATGCCCGCAATAGGATCAAATCGGCAATTAGATTTATATAATATTATTAAAATTTGTAAATTATTTATTAAAAATTATTTTAGCATTGAAAGAAAATGATCTTCTTTCTTCCTCAATATTAAATGGGTAGGCTGTATGCATTAAGTAATTGGGAAATATTAAAAGATCGCCTTTTTTTGGTATCAAATTAAAAATACTTTTTGAAAGAAAAGCTTTTTGCCCATTAATAAAATCAATCGTACCATTGGTTTTTATTTTTTTATTTTTAACATTTTTATTTTTAGTCATATGTTTAGGTATTTTTAAATAACCAACTCCTGACAAATCACCCTCATGATAATGTATAGGATTATACTCATTTTTATATTGGCTAACGACCCATAGGTTTAAAATTTTAATTTCTTTAATTTTTTTAATATGTTCTTTAGTTAGAAAAATTTTAATATTTTTTATTAATTCTTTTTCCAAATTTTTTTTTATAAAACTTTTAGAAATTTGAACTTCTTTTCTAATTTGACTTGCTAATTTTGAACTATAATCATTTGATTTTGAGAAGATTTTTGTATCAACTTCTTTGTTAAGTTTCTCTAAAAATTTTTTAGAAATTTTAGATTTTCCTATTGAAGGCCCAAATGGTTTAAAATTTTTCATGAAAGATTAAATATATCAAATAATAATTAATTCAACTTAAGCTATAAGTGTTATGCCCATTCTTATAGCGACAAAAATTACTAAGCATGCAGTTAACAGAGCTAATATTTTGTTAGATAAGAATTTTATATTTAAAAAACTTCCTATTTGACCACCAATTAATACAGCAATAAATAGTGGCCAGTAATTCAAAAATTCGTTGAAAACTATATCCTTTGTTAACTGTCCACCTATACCAAATACTGAATTTACTAAAATAAACAAAGAAGCAGTACTTGTTATATGCTTTGGAAATCCTGCTTTCATCAAAAATAAAATAGGACTTAAAAATATCCCACCACCAATTCCAACCAAACCAGATATAAAACCAATTATTGATCCTATTAGTATTGATAAAACTAGGGGTATTTTTTTAATAACAATTTCTTGTTTGTTAAAAGATTTGCTTTCAATAAGTAAAAAAATTCCAGCTAATATTAAAATAAAGAAAAGTAAAATCTCAAATAAATTTTTGTCAATTGAGATAGATGCTCCAATAAAAGCAAGAGGTATAGAACCAATTAAATAAGGATAAAGTAAATTAAAATTAATATTCTTTGATTTTAAAAAATTTATAGAATTTCCAGAAACTACAATAATATTACAAATCAAAGCTAAAATTGGAAAAATATAGTAAGGGACATCCCAAATTAAAAGTAATGCAAGATAAGTAGAGCCACCACCAAATCCTATGCTTGAATATAATACTGCAGTTATAAAAAAAAATATTGTAAGTATAATCATTAAAAAAATTTATTTATGATTGTAAATATAGCTTTACTAACTGTAACAGATACAAGAACAATTGATAACGATAAATCTGGTGCGATCTTGGTTGAAAAAATTAAAGAGGCAAATCATCAATTAATTGATAGAAAAATTTGTAAAGATAATAAAGAAGATATAGTTAAAATTCTAAAAGACTGGACTAATCATAAAGATATTGATGTTATCATTACAACTGGTGGCACAGGTTTAACTGGAAGAGATATTACACCCGAAGCTGTTGATGAAATAGCAGATAAACATATTCCAGGATTTGGCGAAGTTTTTAGGACTATTAGTTTAAAAACAGTTGGTACGTCTTCAATTCAATCTAGAGCTTGTGCAGTTCTATCAAATGGTAAATACATATTTGCCTTACCAGGATCCTCAGGAGGAGTAACAGATGCTTGGGACGGTATCCTTAAACATCAATTAGATATTAATCATAAACCTTGTAATTTTGTTGAATTGTTTCCTAGACTAAAAGAGAAATAAAAAAATATCTCATTATTTTTCCAAAACTTACAAGCAATAAAAAAATTAAAAATTTAATTCTCATCGTTCCAGCGACAAAAGTAAGTGGATCACCAATAATTGGTACCCAGGCAAATAACAAAGACCATTTACCATACTTTTTAAACCACTTAGACGACCTATCAATTTGTGTTCTACTAAATGGAAACCATTTTTTATTTTGAAATTTAAGTAAATAAATTCCTAGAAACCAATTGAAGATAGATCCTAAAATATTTCCAAAACTTGCAAAAAATATTAACAAAAATTTATTATAAGTTTCTGATAATAGATAAGTTGCCAATATAGCCTCTGATGAAAAAGGAAGTATAGTTGCCGCTAAAAACGAAATAATAAATAGACTTAAATAAGCAAACATTAACTTGAATTGAATAGAAAGTTATTTTTGGTATTTTTCTTTCCATTCAGAGTAGGGCATTCCATAAATACGTTGCCTTGCATCAGGATCTGATATTTCTACTCCTTTTTTTTCAGCTTCTTCTCTGTACCATCTAGACAAACAATTTCTGCAAAATCCTGCTAAATTCATTAAATCAATATTTTGAACGTCTTTTCTCTCATCTAGATGTTTTATTAATCTTTCAAGTGTAGCTGATTGAATTTCTTTTTTTAGATTGTCATCCATAATTTACGTTCCTATTTTTAATTTTAATTCTTAAAGCAAGTAAAACAAGTATTATTGCCAAATATACTAGTGGTCTAAAAAAAATTGTTTTAGATAACCATATATAATGAAGAGCTCCAAATATCGCTATTACATAAATTAATCTGTGTAATTTTTTCCAATTATTTTTTAATAACTTCATCATCATTTGAGAAGATGTAATTGCCAATGGAAGCAGTAATACCCATGCCGCAAATCCAATAAAGATATATTTTTTTTTCAGAACATCATCAAGTATTGGCTGTAAATTAAATCTATAATCTATACCTATGTAAGTAAGCAGGTGAAGAGATGCGTAAAAAAATACAAACAATCCCAACATTCTTCTAAAACTTATCCAAATATTTAAATTAGTTAGCCTTTTAAGTGGTGTCATACTTAATGTTAGACAGATAAATATTAAAGTCCACTCTCCAGTAAAATGAGTAATTTCTTTTACAGGTTCTGGCCCCAGTTTATTGAAGTATATTTTATAAAAAATTAATAAAAACGGAATTGTGCTTAAAATAAATACACCTGGTTTAAAATATTTTCTCATTAAAAATATTTTTTTAGATCCATCCCTGTGTATAAATTTGCGACTTCATCTCCATAACCATTGAACATAAGTGTTTTTACTCTTGGCACCCAAATATCTTTACCAATTATTCTTTCTGTTGCTTGAGACCATCTAGGATGATCTACATTAGGATTAACATTAGAGTAAAATCCATATTCTCGTGGAGATGCCCACATCCATGAAGAAGTCGGCATTTTTTCTACAAATTTAATCTTAACAATTGCTTTTGCACTTTTGAAACCATACTTCCAAGGGATAAATATTCTCAGAGGCGCTCCATTTTGATTTGGAAGTTTTTTACCATACAAACCAGTCACAACTGTAGTTAAAGGGTGCATTGCTTCATCTATTCTTAATCCTTCTTTGTAAGGCCAATTCAAAACCGGATATCTTTGACCTTTCATTTGTTCAGGATCATAAACACTTTCAAATTCAATATACTTTGCTTTGCTAGTTGGGTTTACTTTTGACAATAATTTACTTAACGAAAAACCCATCCATGGAATTACCATTGACCATCCTTCTACACATCTTAATCTGTATATTCTTTCTTCAGAGGTAAATGTTTCGGTTATTTCTTCCATAGAAATTTTGATAGGTTTTTCAACTTCACCCTCTATACTTATTGTCCATGGTGATGTTTTAAAATTTTGTGAATTAACATAAGGATCACTCTTTGAAGTACCGAACTCATAATAATTATTATAAGTTGTTATATCTTTAAAACTTGTAAGTTCATTCCTATCATCAGCTTGAGATTGACTTGCAAAAGGAATTGTGGCTAAAGCTAAAGAACTTGCTCCATACCCAAGAGATTTAACAAAAGATCTTCTATTTTTATAAATTTTCTCTGGTGTTATTTCTGAATACTTAATTTTTTTCATGAATAATAGGATTTCCTTTTAACCAATCACTTTGATTATTTGTGTAATGTTCTTTTTTCCATATAGGAGACCTTTTTTTAATTTCTTCAATTATATATCTTGATAGTACATAAGCCTCATCTCTATGCTTGCACGCAACTGCTATAATAATACTAATTTCGCCTAAGTTTAAGTAACCTTTGGCATGTTCAATAAAAACACTCTTATTCTTTATGTTTAGTTTTTCTTCTGCCTCACTATAAATTTCTTCAAAACTTTTTATTACCAAAGCATCATGGCTATCATATGTAATACCTAAAACACTTTTATTATTATTTTGATTACGAACTGTGCCACTAAAAATTAGTGATGCTCCAAAATCATTGGATGCTATAAATTTTTCAGCATCAATTAATGATAATTTTTTAACTTTACTATCTATAATGTCAGTATGAAGCATTAGCCTCCTCCAATTGGAGGAATAATACCAATTTTTTCATTGTTTGTGATTTTATAATTGTCGCTAACAATATTATTTTTTTCTGAACAAAAAGCTGAAGAGTTAATGATTTTTATATAATTTTCATTTCCATTGAATTTCTGATCTACATATTGAATTATTTTATTCCTTATATCCTTGATTGTTGTTTTTTGACCCAGATCTAGTTCTAATAAATTTTGGTCATTAAAATCTCTAGCAGCTCCAAACAACTCAATTTTAACTTTCATAAAGTTTAGAAAAAATCTTTTAAAAAATTCGGAATTCCATCTGGATTTTTCCATAATCCAGTTTTTCCACCTTCTTTAATTAATAATTTTACATTATCTATTTTTAGATGAGGATTTACAATTTTGCTTAAATCGTAAATTGTAATCAGAGCTGTATTTACACCCATTATTGCTTCCATCTCTACACCTGTTTTGGCATAGGTGGAAACCACACAGTATACTTCTAGTGAACTATCTTCTTCATTCATTATGATTTTAGTAGCCGTATGATCTATTGGAAGAGGATGACACAAAGGTATTAATTCACTTGTTTTTTTAACACCTAATACTGCCGAAACTTCTGCTAAAGTAATTGGATCACCTTTAGGCATCTTTTTACTTTTAATAAGTTCAAATACCTCTTTGCCAACATAAATTTTTCCTGATGCCAAAGCTCTACGGAAAGTTTCTTTTTTTTCAGAAACATCAATCATTTTAAATGAATTTTTTTTAAAAATTTCTTTTGCCCAGTTTTTTAAATCGTTGTTAGTTACAATCTTTAAATTTTTCATCTTATCCACCTGTTGTTGATAGATTTTTTGTTAATCCTGTTTCTCCTATTTCTAAATAGTGAGATTCTTTTTTATAATTTAATTGTTTCAAAATTAAATCTTTCAGTTCTTCAGTTTGGTCATCTCTTTGCATCAAGTGTCTAATATTTATTCCAGTATTTCCAAATAAACACAATCTTAAATCACCCTTGGCAGTTATTCTTAGTCTATTACAACTCTTACAAAAATCTTTTGAGTAGGGTGCAATAACACCAAATTTTCCTTTGTATTCAGGATTTATATAATTCTTTGAAGGACCAGCATCTTTACCAAATGTTTGAATCACCCAATTATTATTATTTAAATAATCTGTAAATTTATTTGCAGACACATGATACTGATTAAAATAATCTAAATTATCTCCAGTTTGCATTAATTCTATATATCTAAAATCAATTTGATTATTTTTTATAAAATTAGCCCAACTTTTAAAATCTTCTTCTTTATCATTAACACCTCTAAGAAGGACTGCATTAACTTTAATATTTTTAAAATTTAGTTTTTGTAATTTTTTAATTCCTTCTAAAATTTCATTTAATCTATCATGTCCAGTAATTTTTCTAAAAGTCTTTGGATCAAGACTATCAATACTTATATTTATACCATCAAGACCACTCTTATTTAAATCATCTGCAATTCTATCTAAGTGATATCCATTAGTAGTAATTACAGTTTTTTTAATACCTGAATTTTTTTTAATTATTTTAATTATATCCAAAAAATCTTTTCTAACTGTAGGCTCTCCTCCAGTTAATCTTATTTTAGATACACCTAATTCTGATAAAGCTTTTGCAAGTCTTCCAATTTCTTCTTTAGTGATAAAAGTTCTGTTATCACTTTTATCTATCTTATAACCATCAGGTAAACAGTAGCCACATTTAAAATTACACACATCAGATATTGACAATCTTATGTATTGAAACCTCCGCCCAAAACTATCTTTGAGAATATTCATATGATATATTGAGTATTATTTCTTAAATAATCTATGAGTCAAATTTTAAATGATAATGAGATCAAACTATTTAAAAGAGATGGAGCGGTATTTTTAAGAAATAAATTTGATATCAAATGGATTGAGCTTTTAAGATCTGGAATAAATAAAGCAAAAAATAATCCAAGCCCCAGGTTTACTAATCATACCACAGATCCAAATTTACCTTGTTATTTAGAGGATTTTTGGACATGGAACTTACATAAAGAATTTGAGAATTTTGTTTTTAATTCACCTACAGCTAAAATTGCCTCTGAATTACTAGATGCTAAGCAGATTAATTTAGTAATGGATAATTGGTTTTTTAGAGAAGCTGGCTCTACATCTAAACCACCATTTCATCATGATATTTCTTATTTTGATTTTGAAGGTTCAATGTGTGTTTTGTGGATACCTCTTGAACCAGTAAGAAAAGAAGATTCTATAGCTTGGATAAAAGGCTCTCATTTGTGGGATAAATTATTCCTAAGAACTCGTTTTAAAGACGGTCATAAAGTTGATGGAGCAGAAGGAGTTGTTAATGGTGTTAAGTATGAATTAACCCCAGATATAATTTCTAATAAAGAAAATTATGAATTTTTAGAATGGGATTTAGAAGTAGGAGATTGTGTATATTTTGATATTAGGACTTTGCATGGAGCTTTACACGAAACTACTCCAAAATCAGATGTAAATAGATTTACACTTAGAATGGCGAAAGAAAATTCAAAAATAATTTATAGAGGTGATTGGGCTAGAGAAGAAAGATTAATTATGGAAGCTAATGGATATAAAAATGGTGATGATTTAAGTGGTAAAATGTTTCCAACCCTTTATGAAATTAATTCAAATTAATTATAAAATCTATTTGTCTTAAATTTTTTTAAAATTTAACCTGGAGTATATGTCCTCTCAGACTCTGGATCTTTCGTTGAGTAAGGTAATTTTAAAACTTCATTCCAAAATTCTTCTGGAATATCTGTTTCAGCCCATGAAATATTTTTCTCAATACTCTGAACGCTAGTAACACCACAAATAGTAGATGTTATTCTTTTATCTTTCATAGAAAATTGTAAAGCTGCAGCACCCATTTCAACATTATATTTCTTACAAACTTTTTCTATTTCTCTAGCTGGTGCAAGTTTTTCTTCAGTAGCATCCTGGTAAGTTATTTTTTTAAAATTACTTGGACCTTTTGCCAAAACACCGCCCGCGTAAGGGGCAGCGTTGAAAATAGATATATTTTTACTATAAGCATAACTGTACATTTCATCCGCTTCTCTATTTAACAAAGTGTATCTGTTGTGATTTATTATGACATCAAAGTCCCACTTTCTTAAGATTGGGAACATAATATCTATTCTTCCCATAGCTAAACCAACTGCTTTTGCCAAACCTTCTTCTTTAATTTTAAACAGTTCATCCAATGCTCCATCTTTTTTAGTTACGTCATTTATATCTTTTACGTATTCTGGGTCATGAAGAAATAAAACGTCTACAGAATCAACGTTTAAAGCCTTTAAACTTTCTTCAACAGACTCCCTTGTCCTTTTTTTATCAAGAACCAATGTATCCATATTTCTATCGATCTTAGTTGATAAGACAAATTTTTCTGGCCACCCACCATTTTCTTTTATTGCAATACCAATTCTTTTTTCACTTTCTCCCATTGCGTAATTTCTTGAAGTATCAAGCATATTTACAGGACCTTGAAAAAATCTTTTTAGTGTTTCCTGAGCTCTTTGTTCAGGTACTTCATAACCGTAAGTATCTGGCATACTACCCAAAGAAGATGTTCCAAAACTCAATTCAGTAACTTCTACACCAGTATCTTTAATTATATTTTTTTTCATAAGTTAATTTAAATTAGGCTCATTCACCCAAAAGACTATCATCCAAAATTTTAGTGTCATATGCAGAATAAGAATGCCATCCCGCAACCGTTTGATCAAAATCAATAATGCTTCCAGTCATAATCCCCGATTCATCTGAGCACAAGAAAGCTAAGATCTTAGCAACATCCAAAGGTTTGTTTAATCTTTTGAAAGGAACTTTTGCCTCAGCTTTTTTAAGCCAATCATCATCTGCGTTATGAAATTTTTTCTGAATTACTGTTTCTGCGGGTGTATCTGTCCATCCTAAATTTACACCATTTACTCTTATTTGATGACCAGAAACTGAATTTGCAACATTTTTAATCATTACTGCTAGTGCCGCTTTAGAAGAACTGTAAGCAGTTAAGAAAGGCATTCCACTATACCCAGCCATTGATAAAATATGAGCAATAGTTCCTTTTTTTTTATCCCTAATCATTATTTTTATAACGTCTTGCATCATAAAAAGAGGAGCCTTCACATTTACATTAAAATTTTTGTCATAATTTTCTTCTGTTGTACTTAAAATTGTTCCTCTCTCAGTAAAAGCAGCAACATTAATAAAACTATCTACAGTATTGAATTTTTTATCAGTCTCAGAAATTATTTTTTTACAATCTGCAAGTTTCTCTAAATCAGCTTGAACGTATAGACATTCTGCGCCCATACTTTCTATTTCTGATTTTACCTTGTTTCCTTTCTCTTTATTTCTTCCACAGATAGTTATTCCTTTAGCACCTCTACTTGCTAGTAATTTTGCAGTCTCAGCTCCACTTCCTTGAGTACTTCCAGTTACAATTATTATTCTATTTTTAAATTGATTAGATTGTTCGGATATATATTTATTAGACATTAGAATTTTATATCTATTACCTTACCACTTTCAAACGATTCATATGCTGCATTAGCTATTATCAATGCGTTTCTACCGTCTTCAAAACCTACCAAAGGTTTAGTTTTATTTTCAACACATTTCACGAACTCATTAAATTGATCTCTATAAGCTTGCTCATATCTTTCAATAAAAAAGAAATGTATTGGTTCTTTTTCATTTGTAGATTTATTTGTGTACCTTTCTAAAGAAGTAGGAGTTTGATTATTTGAAATAACCATTCCCTTACTACCAAAGACCTCAACCCTTTGGTCATATCCATAAACCGCTCTTCTGGAGTTATTAATATGAATTAAAACACCTTTTTTTGATTTTAATATAAACATTGCAGTATCAAAATCCTTTACTTGTTGTGAATTTTTATCAAACAAAGCATCTCCAAAAGCAGATACTTGAACCACAGGATCATCACCTAAAATAAATCTAGTTAAGTCAAAATCATGAATAGTAGTGTCTCTAAAAAATCCTCCTGCAGCTTTTAAATATTCAATACCTGGAGGCTCGGGGTCTCTACTTGTAATCACAACCATTTCTAATTCACCAATTTCTTTTTTTACTCTTGCTTGTTGTGCTTTTGAGTGACTAGCATCAAATCTTCTATTAAAGCCTATTTGAATAGGAACATTTGTTCCTTTAATATTTTCCATACATTCATTTACTTTATTTATATCTAAATCAATTGGCTTTTCACAAAAAATTGCCTTTCCTGCTTTTGCTGCCATTGTAATAAATAGAGTATGGGTTGGAGTAGCAGATGCTATAAGAACTGCATCTATATCATCTGAATTAATTGCTTCTTCTGGCGAGGATGCAATTGAACAACCTGTTGATTTTGCTACTTCTTCAGCAAATTGAGAGTTGACGTCATATATGTATTTTAATTTTGCATTTGGATGTGCAGCTATAAATTTAGCATGCATTTTTCCAATCCGACCTGCTCCCATTAAAGAAAAGTTAATCATAAGGATATAGAACAGAATTAAAAAACAAAATCAAGAAACTATTTTTTAATGAAGAATTAAAAATAAAATTTTCTTGATGCACATAAAATCATCATTTAAAAAACCATCTAACTTTTAAATAAATTTTGTATGTCAGTAAAATTAGGAATAGCACCAATTGCATGGAGCAATGATGATATGCCAGAATTAGGTGGTGATACTTCTTTAGAACAATGCTTGTCTGAAGCTAGTCAGGCAGGATTTATTGGAATTGAGTCTGGTGGTAAATTTCCAAAAAAATCAGAAGAATTAATTCCAAAACTTACTGAATTTAAATTAAATCTTTGCTCAGGTTGGTATGGAGCTAATTTAAGAACAAATAGTGTCGATGAAGAAAAAAATCTAATTCAAGATCAGTTAAAGCTTTTTAAAGATTGTAATTCACCATGTATGGTTTTTGCTGAAGTTTCTGGCTCAATTCAAGGAGATCCAAATCGAAAATTATCTACAAGACCTCAAATGGATCTGGAAGAGTCTAAAAAATATTATGAAAAAATTTCAGAAATGGGAAAATATCTTGAAGATGAAGGTATGCCACTTGCTTATCATCATCATATGGGAACCGTAATAGAGACAGAAGAAGATACAGTAAGATTACTTGAAAACACTCATGATAGTGTAAAACTAACATTAGATACTGGTCATATGTTATTTGCTCAGGGAGACTCGTTAAAAATATTAAACGACTTTAGCGAAAGATTAATTCATATGCATTGTAAGGACATTAGAAAAAATGTTTTAGAAAAATCTTTAAAAGAAGACTTAAGTTTTAGAGGAGCATTTTTAGAAGGTGCATTTACAGTTCCAGGTGATGGATGTATTGATTACAAGCCTTTATTTGATGTATTGAAAGAAAAAAATTATTCTGGATGGTTAGTAGTAGAGGCAGAACAAGATCCTGCAAAAGCAAATCCATTTGAATATGCAAAAATAGGTTACAAGTATTTAACCGAAACTTTAAATCTTAGTGGTATTGAGATTTATAAAAGTTAATTTTCAATAAATAATAAATCTAAATTTTTAGATTAAATCTTTTACTATAGTCTTACAATTTTTGATTTTTCCAATGTATCATCGAAATAATCAATTATATTTTGAATTGTTTCTACTCCCATTCTTGTCATACATTCATCAGTAAATGCTGCTGTATGTGGACTTAAGTAAACTTTTTCATTTTTTAAAAGAGGATTATCATTTTCTGGTGGCTCTTGTTTGAACACATCAATTCCTGCTCCAAATATTAAATCTTCATTTAAAGCCTTATCAAGATCTTCCTCATGAATAATTCCACCTCTAGCGGCATTAATGATGATACAGTTTTTCTTCATCGTTTTAAGTAAATCATAATTAATAAGATTTTCTGTTTTTTCAGTTAAAGGCATATGTAAAGATATTACATCCATTGTTTTTACTGCCTCTTCAAGATTATCAACTTTTTTTCCACCAAGCTTCTCTATTGTATCTTTATCTACAAATGGATCATAGACGAATACATTCATTTCAAATCCTAAACATCTTTTAATAAGTGCTTTACCTATTCTACCAAATCCCATAATTAGGAAATTTTTTTTCCATACTTCAATAGTTTTGGGTAATTTATTTCTATCCTTAAAATTACCTTCTTTAACCGTCGTATGATAAAGCTCTCTTCTTTTTGCAATATTTAGCAAGACAAACATAACATGCTCTGCAACTGTAACTGCATTAGCATTAGCTGTAATAGCAATTTTTACATCTCTCTCTTTAGCTGTTTTTAAATCAATATTATCGTAGCCTACTCCATGTCTAGATATTATTTTAAGATTTTTTGCTTCGTTAATTACCTCACCTGGTAGTTTTGCTATTCTAATTGAAGCACCATCACAATCTTTTATTTTAGCCTTTAAGTTTTCTACTGAAACATCGTCAGTTACCTCTACATCAAAATCTGGATGGTTATTAATTAATTCCATGCCTTTATCATGAACTTTTTGGATAACTAGAATTTTCTTTTTATTACTCATAATTTTTATTTAAGCTTTTCTGTTGAAGGCTTTTCTAATACGAAAAATATCTAACAATGTAAAATAGTTTTTTAAAAAGTTGTAATTATTTTCTTATTAAAATAAATTTAGTTGTGAATTTAACTATAAAAACTCTACTTTACATTTTTAACTTTCTTGAAAAGATAAATACTTTTTTTCTAAGAATTGGAAGACAATTTGCATGGATCGCAATTTTTTTAATGGTTGTCGTAATTATGATCCAAGTTTTTTTTAGGTATGTTCTCAACAACGCATTACCTTGGCCTGATGAAGTTGCGAGATTTTTAATGCTATGGATGACAGGGTTAATAGCTCCCTCAGCTTATAGGTGGGGTGGTTTTGTCTCAATTGATATGCTGGAAAGATTTTTACCTAAAATCATATCAACTTTTTTAACCTTATTTTTATTGATCATATCTTTATTTGTTTTGATCATTGGACTTGAATTAGGTTTGAAACACATTAATGCTGGATGGATATTTAATTCAGCTTCAATCAAAATTCCATTTAATTTAATTGGCGGCAAAGCAGAGCCAATAAAATTAGCCTGGATGTATATGTCGTTACCTGTTGGAATTGTTTTTTTGATTTCAGTAAACATAGAGTTAATTTTAAGAAATTTTTTAAGTAATTTTACAAAATTAGAATTACCTGAAGATTTAGATAAACAAAAATTGGAGACACAATAATGTTGATTTGGTTTCTCCCTTTATTTTTATTATTTTTGTTAATTGGATTACCAGTATTTTTTGGATTGTTGGCTGCTCCTGGAATTTTACTTTGGCTGAATGATCAATCTAGAGATGGAGCTATGCTTTATAGAAATATTTACAATGGTATTGATAGCTTTCCTTTAATGGCAATTCCTTTTTTTATGTTAGCTGGTGAGCTAATGAATAGGGGAGGAATTACTCAAAGATTAGTTGAATTTAGCCAGGCGATGATGGGGCATTTAAAAGGTGGTTTGGCACATGTTAACGTCTTAACTTCAATGCTTTTTGCTGGCCTATCTGGATCTGCAGTTGCAGATACTTCTGCAATTGGTTCAATGTTAATTCCTGCAATGGAGAAGCAAGGGTATACAAAAAAATTTTCAGCAGCAATTACCGCAGCGAGTTCAGTAATTGGTCCAATCATTCCACCTTCAGGAATAATGATTATTTATGCATACGTTATGGGAGAGAGCGTAGCTGCTTTATTCCTAGCAGGTATTATTCCTGGAATTTTAGTTGGTGTTAGTTTGATGGTTACAATCAAGTTTATGGCTAAAAGATATAATTTTCCTGCCGTAACAAAAAAGACAACATGGAGACAAAGAGGAAAAGCTTCTTTGAAAGCTTTTTTCCCATTGATGACTCCTGTTATAATTCTAGGAGGTATACTTGGAGGGATTTTTACTCCAACCGAAGCATCTGCAGTTGCAGCTGCTTACGCAATGTTTATTGGTTTATTTGTTTTAAAATCTTTAGAGTGGAAAGACGTACCAAAGGTTATGACAAAAGCTGCAATGGTTTCATCTGTAGTATTACTTTTGGTTGGTGCTGCAATGGCTTTTAAAACAGTTGTTAGCTTATCTCATGCACCAGAATATCTTGCTGAATTTGTTTTAGGATTAACTGACAATCCTTATATTTTATTATTTCTGATTAATATTTTACTATTTATTGTTGGAATGTTTTTAGATGCTGGTCCTGCAATAATTATTTTAGGACCAATACTTGGACCAGTGTTTGTAGAATTAGGTGTACATCCAGTTCATTTTGCAATTATTATGTCAGTTAACTTAACTGTTGGTTTAGCAACACCACCAATGGGTTTAGTTTTATTTGTTGCATCCTCAGTTTCTGGTGAAAGAGTTGAAACTATATCAAAAGCAATATTGCCATTTTTAGCAGTAGAAGCAATTGTAATATTTATAATTACTTACTTCCCGTCAATCTCAATGACCATTCCTTTACTTACGGGTTTTGCAAAATAATTTTAATTTTTAGATAATAGACACAGTGGTTCAATTTAGGTATAGTTTCTATACTTAAATATATATTTAAAGAGAGGGAAAAAATAATGAATAAAATAATTAAATCATTCTTTTCATTATTATTCTTAATTAGTTTTACAGCTTCTGTTTCAGCTGCTGATTACAATTTAAGAATGACAATGAACTCCAATGATCAAGATGAAGACTATGATGGTGCAGTAGTATTTAAAAACTATGTAGAAGCAGCATCAAATGGAAAAATATCTGTAGAACTTTTCGTAGGTACACAGTTATGTTCTAAAGGAGCAGAATGTTTACAAGGTGTTTCTGATGGAAGCATCGACGTTTACATTTCTACTTCTGGAGGAGCAGCTGGTGTATTCCCATATGTTCAAGTTTTAGATTTACCATATCTAATGGCAGACGACAGAATTGCTGAAGATGTTATGCAAGGTGATTTTGTGAGAACTATGAGACAAATGGCTCTTAAAGATTCAGGCGATACAATAAGATTAATGACTATCGGAAACACTGGTGGATGGAGAAATTTTGCTAACACTAAAAGAAGAGTTGCAGAACCATCAGACATGAAAGGTCTAAAAATCAGAACTGTTGTAGCTGACTTACCTCAAGAGCTTGTAAGAGCTTTAGGTGCATCACCAACTCCTATTCCATGGCCAGAATTATTTACATCTTTTCAAACAGGTGTAGTTGAAGGTTCTAAAAATGGAATAACTGACATTATGAACATGAAGTTTCCAGATGCAGGTCTAAAATATGTTACTTTAGACGGTCACGCATACATGGGAGCACTTTGGTGGATGAACAATGCAAAATATCAATCTATGCCAAAAGAACTTAAGAAAGTTATTACGGATGGATTTTATGCATTGCAACAAGCTACATTTGCATCTCCAAAAAGAAAATCAATCAAAGCATATGAAGACTTTGTAGCAGGCGGTGGAGATTTATATGTTCCAACTCCAGCACAAAAAGCTAGCTTCAAAAAAGCTGCTAGTCCAGTTTATGATTGGTTTAAGTCAAATGTTAAAGGTGGCGGACAAATCTTTGACGCTTTAACAAGCGCAGTTGCTGATGCTGAGAAAAAAGCATCAAGTGCATACGACAAAGACTTATAATCTTAATTTAATGATGGGGCGGATTTAATTATTCGCCTCATTACCTAAACGGATAAATCCAAGCTTTGTAATCTTTAATAAGTATATGCGCTTTTTCAATTTGTTCAGGAGTCATTTTTTTAACAACTTCTTCTTGAGAAATCGCAGCATCAGGATCGCCTCCAATAGCAGACAAACCATACCACATGTAAGCTCTAACAAGATCAGGGGCAGGAAGTCCTCTACCGATTTCATAATACCACCCAACACCCGATTGAGCACCAGGATGACCTTTCATCGAAGATCTAAGATACCATTCAAAAGCTCTAACATCGTCTTGCTCAACTCCAAGACCCATTGCATACATTATTCCAATAAGCTCTTCAGCATCAGCGTTCCCAGATCTGGCAGCTGGCATCAGTTCTTCCATAGCTTCTTGAAATTTTCCAGCTTCCATCAAATCTCTAGCATTTTCAATTTCTGCAAAAACTATAGATGGAATAAAAAAAATTATAAAAAAGTATCTCAACATATAAAAATATTAATATTTATAATTCCATTTTTAATTTCAGCAAACAAAACATATTCAATTGAATTACCAAAACCTTTAACAAGTAATGATTTTCATAAAGTTGATATGGAAAAGGTTAAAATAGGAAGACTTTTATTTCATGATAAAATTTTATCTGCCAATCGTAATATTGCTTGTGCAACTTGTCATAGCCATGATCTAGGAGGGTCTGATGGACTTTCATTAGGAATTGGTGAAGGTGGACACGGTATTGGATTAGAAAGAACAGCTGGATCAGGGGATGATAAAATCAAAAAACGTATTCCAAGAAACGCTTTGGCATTATGGAATTTAGGATTTAAAGATATTACAACACTACTTCACGATGGTAGAGTGACTAAATCTGATATATTTGGAAATGGTTTTAATACTCCAGCACAAGAACTGCTTCCAAAAGGTCTTGATAATATAGTGGCGGTACAAGCTTTATTTCCAATGACAAGACAATTCGAAATGGCTGGCAATCCAGGTGAAAATGAAATTATAGGATTGGTTTCAAAAGTTGGTAAAGACAGCATGAGAATTGATAGAGTCTGGCCAGTAATTGCTCATAGAATAAGAGGAGTTCCTGAATATGTTGAGATGTTTAAACATGCTTTTGATGATGTGGATAATGCTTTAGACATAAATATTACACATATAGTAAACTCAATTGCAGCTTTTGAAATTCATGAATGGACATCTTTTGACTCTCCATTTGATGAATATTTAAACGGAAATAAATCAGCTTTAAATTCAAATCAGATTGCAGGTATGAATTTATTCTATGGCAAAGCTAATTGTAGTTCATGTCATTCAGGGTCTTTATTGTCTGATCAAAAATTTCATTCAATAGGTATTCCACAATTTGGACCGGGCAGAACCAGACCTTTCGATCCTTATGCACGTGATGTTGGAAGAATGGTTGAAACAGATGATGTGGATGACATGTATAAATTTAAAACACCTGCGCTAAGAAATGTTTCTTTAACGGCACCTTATGGTCATAATGGTGCTTATCCAACACTTAAGGGCATAATTAAACATCATTTAAATCCAGTAACTATGAATAAAAATTGGAAACCTCAATATGCAAATTTACCAAAGGCTCCATGGTTAGAACAAATAGATTTTGTGACTTTTTCTGACAAAAGAGAACAGGATAGAATTATTTCAAGTATAGATATCAAGCCAATAGATTTAAGTGAAAAAGAAATTGATCAATTAGTCTCTTTTTTACAATCTCTAACTGGAAAAAGTGGAAATCAAAGACCACTCGGTAAACCAGAAAAAGTACCAAGTGGATTAACAATTGATTAAATTTATTTAATTAAACTGATAGATAATAAATATGGAAAAAATTAAATATGGAATAATTGGAGCTGGCACGATGGCTCGAGAACATATTTTAAATTTATCTTTGATAGACGAAGCTGAAGTAGTTGCTCTTTCAGATCCTCACGAAGAGTCTTTGAAACAGTGCCAAGAACTCCTCAAAAAGGAAGTTGTTTGCTTTAAAAATCATCAAGATTTGATTAAAAAAAATTTAGTCGATGTATATATAATCTCATCTCCTAATTTTACTCATATTCAAATTTTAAAAGATGTAATTCAAACTAAGAAACACATATTGGTTGAAAAACCTTTGTGTACTAAGACAAAAGATTGTTTAGAAATAGAAAAACTTACTAAAGATTACCCATCAGTGTTTTGGACTGCAATGGAATACAGGTACATGCCTCCTGTTTCAAAATTTATTAAAGAAATTCACAACAAAACAATTGGTGATCTAAAAACATTAACAATAAGAGAACACAGGTTTCCTTTTTTAAAAAAAGTAAATGATTGGAACAGATTTGAAAAAAATACTGGAGGAACTTTAGTTGAAAAGTGCTGTCATTTTTTTGATTTGATGCGTTTTATTGTTAAGAGTGAGCCCGTAAGTGTTTATGCGAGTGGGGGACAAGATGTAAATCATTTAGATGAGGAATATGATGGGAAAAAACCAGATATTATTGATAATGCTTACGTAATTGTTAATTTTGAGAACGGCTCAAGAAGTATGCTTGAGCTTTGTATGTTTGCTGAAAATTCTGAAATGCAAGAAGAGTTAACCGCAACAGGAAATATCGGTAAAATTGAAACTTCAGTTCCTTCAAACGAGTCTGGGAAAACTACTTCTGATGTAAGAATTGGTATGAGAGATGGAAAAACTAAACAAGAAAGTATTAGTGTGGATCCTAAAATACTTGAAGCAGGACATCATCATGGTTCAACTTATTATGAACATTTAGCATTTATAAATGCAGTAAAAAATAAATTAAAGCCAGAAGTATCTTTGAATGATGGATTAATTGCAGTTGCTGTTGGAGAAGCTGCTGAGACATCAATTAAACTTGGAAGAGTAGTTAAGTTAAACGAGATAATTACTTAAAAAAATCAATTGCCTTTTTAACTATAAAATTGCTAACTCTAATATTTGACTCTGTAGTAACACCTGAAATATGAGGAGTTAAAATACAATTCATTTCAGATGTAATTCTTTCGTATAAATCTTTTTTAATAGGTTCATTTTCAAACACATCTAATGCAAATCCTGAAATTAGATTTTGATCATAAGCATTTATAAGATCATTCTCATTTACAACACTACCTCTAGAAGTATTGATTATAATTGGCTGTTTTTGCATTTTAGAAAATGAAGTCTTGTTGATTAAATTTTTAGTCTCTTCTGTTAATGGTAAATGTAAAGAAATAATATCTGCATTTTTAAATACATCTTCTAATGTAGATAATTTATAATTTTTTTCATTATCTTCTAATTTTTTAGTATAAGGATCATAAGCCAAAACATTTAGTCCATTTTTCAAACTATAGTCAGCAACTTTTCTGCCGATAGTACCAAAACCTACTATTCCAATACACTTTCCATTTATTTCAGCAGATTTAATAGTTGTTCTAGGCCAATCACCTTTGATCGTTCCATGATGAAACATAGGAATTTTTTTTATTAAAGACATAGAAGATGAAATCACATATTCAGCTACAGAATCTGCATTCATACCAGTTGCAGGTTGGACATGGATATTTTTGGTTTTACAAAATTCAGTATCAATGTTGTCTAAACCAACACCCAATCTTCCTATAAATTTTAAATTATTAGCGTTAGATAAAATATCTTTATTTACTTGAGTTTTATTTCTAACAATTAAACCATCACAATCTTTAATAATTTCTTTAAGTTCTTCTTTTTTTTCCCAAAGATTTTCATCAAATTTGATTTCAAAAGTATTATTTAACTCGTCTAAACTGTTTTGATTAATAAATTCAGTTATTAAAATTTTCATAATTAATTTTTTTATAACAATTTTGAAAGATCTCTTTTATTTGTTTTAAAAGTAGGAAGAGGATATTTAAAAGCGTATTTACGTGGGATACACTTTTCTTTTGCTTTTTCCCAAAGAGCTAACCATTGTTTAAAATTCTGAATTTTGAGATTTTTTTTGTTTTTACTTCTTACATAGAAATTTGGTAGCGGATCTCTTCCAGAAGGTTGGCCAGCTACGTTATATCTAAGGTCTGCACTTATTCTAAAATCATTTGATCTATTAGGTAAGGAGCAATGAATTGAATGTTTGTGTAAAAGAATTACATCCCCAACATCTGCCTCTAAATGAATATGTTCCATTTTATCCAGTAATTTACTGTCTTTAATTTCTACTTGGCCTCTATAACCAGCAATATGATTTAATAATCCCATTTTATTAATTTTCTTAACAGTAATCATGCACCCATTTTTTTTTGTAGTTTTTGTAAAAGGTATCCATACAGTAACCATGTCAGTCAATTTTTGCCCTTTAGGACTGAGAACCGCAGCATCCTGATGCCAAGGCGTTCTTCCACTTAAACCGTCTAAAATTGAACCTTTTGGTAATTTTTTTTCAGGTTGTTTAATTCTAGTATTTTGTACTGGATTAGACATGATTTCTTTTCCCAAAATTTTTTCAACAACATCTAAAATATTTTTATTAGTAATTAAATTCCATAAAGATTGAGTAGCAAAGTAATCACTATCTTTCTTAACGTGATCTCTTGGCAATCTAGTATTAAAATATTGATCTAAATCATCAATTTTTAATTTTGATATATAAGAATATTTTTTTTTAAAATCTAAATTAAGAACTTTTTTTACATCTTTTTTTTTTGCAAATTTTTGGATCAAACAATCCATTACAAATTCCATGTCATTAAGGATTGGCTTTAAATCTCTTTGATAGTTAAGAACATTTTTTACTTTTAAATATCCTTGTTCAAATAATTTCTTTTGTAGATTATTTGGCATTAATAGAACCTAGTAGAAATTTTTAACAATATCAATTCTTAGGAGCAGTTGTTAAATAATTTGCATCATGAAAAGAAGTTAACATTTTTTTCTTCGTACTGATGATGTGTGGATAGTAAGCTGTTCCTTTATAATTCCAAATAACTGGCTTATTGAGTGCGTAACTTCCATAAATAAAAAATCTTTTTGGACAGTTTTTTTCTATAAAACGTTTAACTCCATGATAAGAATTTGGTGTAGATTGAAAAAATACCACAGTTCCTTTCTTTGGAGTAAATGCTTTTACTATTTCTAATTCACTCATTTTTGGAAATCGCCTGAAACTTTTTCTTAAATTTTTCTTTGATTTTTTTCTATAAATTGTAAGTGATCCTCCATTTTTCTTTGGAATATCTGTTAGATAAATTAAGAAATTATACAATCTCGTAATATCATCTCTATGAGGACGCAGTCTGTATCCTCCTTTAGAAACCGAAAAATCAATATCTAAATTAACTTTTGGGTTAGTGTAATTGTTTCCTAATAATTTTTTTAATTCACTTGAATTTAATTTCTTTTTAATAGTAAATTTTTTTCGATTAAATATTTTTGGTTTGTGAGTGTTTGTCCAAGATCCATCTTTAAAATTTTTAGAAAAAAGAGTTTCAATTTTTTTATAAAATGCCTTGCTATTAAAAAGTTTGAAGAGTTTTGCAGAATTATTTGAAGATTTAATATAGTTATTAAAATTTTTTGAGCCTTTATTAATTCTGCTTCGACCACCCATTATCATGTCATCAAAAGCTTTAGATTTACTAATTTCATCGATTAATAAATTGCAAGTATTTTTCTCAACGACTTTATCTCCAACTAGTACAGGAAAATTACTTTTAATTTTTTTTAATCGATTAATTTTAAGCATTAACTATACATACCTTCTTTAACCTTGATCATTTTATACATCAGGTCATTTAAAGGTGTTTTTACTCCATGTTTTTTTCCAATTTTAGAAACAGCACCACTTATAAAATCTATTTCTGTTTTTCTTTTGTATTGAACATCAAAAGCCATTGAAGATTTGTTAGTTTGCATAGAATCTACAATTTTATTGAACATAAATAGACACTCATCTTCAGAAACATTAACTCCATCAGCAAGTGCTACTTCTCTTGTCTCTAAAATGATTTCTTTACCAAGCCCTCTTGAAACATCATTAGCCTTATTATTTACGTAAAGATCGGTGTGATGTAGGTCAAATATAGCTGAAAGAGGACCAATCGCTGTTAGAGCAAAAAGCTTCATCCATTTTCTTTTTTTAACATCTTCAGCTGCAATCATTTCTAAATTATGTGCAGTAAAAGTATCAGCTATTTCTGTAATTCTTTCCGTTATTCCTCCTTCATATTCACCAATCCATGAAGGCAATGCGCCATGGTTCATTATATGACCTGGTCCTAAAATATTAGAAGCTTGTGTTGTTGTTCCACCGATTACTTTTTCATTTCCAACGATACTTTGAATTATTGCTTCATGACCAATTCCATTTTGAAAAGACATGAAAACTGTTTTTTCACCAATAATATTTTTAATACTATTTAACGCTGGTTCTAATGCAGTTGCTTTACACATAACAATCACTGCATCCATCTTATCTAACGATGATGGATCTGAAGTAGCATTAACTTTAATTATACGATCACCACCGTGACCATCCATTTTCAAACCATCTTTATTAATTGCATCAACATGCTCTTTCCAAACATCAATTAAAGTTACATTTAAACCTTTTTCAGCTAGCAATCCTCCAAACAGACATCCCATTGCACCTGCGCCTAATACGGCTACTTTTAAATCTTTATTTATCATCGTTACCTTTTTAAAATTATTTATGTATAGAAATTATATATATTATCTATAGACAATATGCAAAATAAATTATAGCTTATTAACATCATGCAATTAAAAATAGAAAAAGGAACTTTCACAAATCATTCACTTGAAGATATAGCGAATGCATTAAAAAAAGGACTTTCAGAAAATTATAAAAATATTGAAGTAGAAGTTGTAGATTGTCCCAATCTTCGTGAATGGGATTGTCCATCTGAAGGAATAAGCGGTAACCAAAAAATCATTGATGTTGGTGGTGAACCATACATGCATGATCCTAATTTTATCGGTGCTGAATTTGATTACCAAGAAATTTCTAAAATGATTGGATCAGAAAAATCTTATGCATTAGGTGCTGGATCTGGTGCAATGTCGTGTTTAGATGGTCACTGCGGAGAATTAGTAATTAATGAAAATTTAATTACTGACGAATCTAGATCTATAATTGCAAGAGTAAGTCCTGATAAAAAATGTATTGTTGAAAAATATAGCGCACGAAAACACGGTGGACTTGGAAATATTTATTATACAGATGGTAAACAAGGAAAAGTAATTAAAATAAAAATCAAAGGAAGATCAGGTAATCAAGGTTCACTTCCGCAAGCAATGAGGTCTTCTTTATCTAATAATTTAAACCTCAATGAAAATAAACACATTGCTATCGGGGGTGTGTTTAGAATTTTAGAAGGAAAAGTAAGATCGCATGTTCAACCAGATTATAAAGATATCAAACATGAATACTATGATCCAAAACAAATGAAGTGTGTAAAAGATTTTCTTCAATTTTACGAACCTGTTGGTCCAAAATTGCAGTGTTATACAGTACTTTGGACTGGAGATCCTACAGGAGGAGAATTGAATTTAAGGGAGTCTGGTGAACATACACATTTTCATTCTTATGAAGACGATAAAGATGCTGGTCATTACCATTTTGATGTAACACCAGATGAAATAGAATATGAAGGATATTTTAATACAGCTTCAGAAGTGCATAGAGTGAATAATATTTATAAAGAACTACTAAGCAAAAATAGTATTGAATAGAAAACTTAATAAGTTTAAGTTTATTTAAATGAAAAGACAGTTTAAGTATCCAAAAAATTTTGAAGAACAGAAAAAAATTTCAAAATCAACTCAAAAAAGAATTACCTTAGCTGAAATTTCACTTGGAGATTTTGAAGGAAGGTTAGCAAATGATTTATTAAATTGGTTTTCTCTAACACCTCAACATTGGATTATGCTTCACATGGTAATGCTTGCTTATTATAAAAATAAATCTATTACAAAAAATGAACTATTGAGAGTTATAGAGAAATCTTATTTAACTTCTAACGTTTATATCGATACAGCAATCAAAAAAGGTTATTTTAGAATTATTAGAAACGAAAAGGACAAAAGATCAATTTTTATTTTACCATCAGTTGTTACCATTAAGACTTTTGAGGAATTTATTGATCGAAGAGACGTTCTTTATAAAGGTATTTAATGAAGAATGTATATACATGGGCTGCAAAACCAGCCAAAAGATCAACTACAGTAGGTGATTTAAAAGCGGCAAAAGGAAAAAGAAAATTTACTCAAGTTACCGCGAATACTGTTGATGAGGCTGCTGCAGCAGAAAAAGCTGGCTTTGACATGATTATTGCTAACGCTAAAAATGTTATTCCAGTTAGGGAAGGGTCCAAAAATCTTTTTTTAACCGCAGCTTTAGTTTTGAACGAATTTGTTACAGCAGATGATATTATGCGTGGAGCGTTCAAAGCTTTAGAAAATGGTGCTGATGCAGTGATGACGCCAAGAAGTATGGATATAGTAGAAATGCTAGCAAAGGAAGATGTGCCTGTTATGGGTCACTTAGGATTAGTTCCAAGAAAATCAACTTGGATAGGTGGACTTCGAGCAGTTGGTAAAACAGCAAACGAAGCTTATGAGTTATTTCAAAAATTTAAAAGATTAGAAGATGCAGGAGCTTTTTCTGCTGAGTGTGAAGTGATACCTGAAAATGTGATGGGAGAAATTTCTAAACGAACAGATATTGTTACTGTTTCTTTAGGATCTGGAAGAAATGCAGATGTGATGTATTTATTTATGGAAGATATTTGTGGTGATACCGAAAATCCTCCAAGACATTCTAAAGCTTATGGAAACTTATTAAAACTTAGAAATGAAATTAAAGTTGAAAGAGTTAAAGCTCTTAAAGCATTTAAAAAAGACTCTATAGCTGGAAAGTTTCCAGGTAAAAAACAATCTTCTAATTTAGATAAAAATCAGTTTGAAGAATTTTTAAATCAACTTGATTAATAAGTAGCGTCGTCATCTTTTTTAGACAAAGAACCTTTCATTTTATCTACAGTTGCTTTTGCACCAGCACTTAAAGCTCTTAAATCAGATGCTATTGTTACAAAATCGAAACCTTTTTCAATCATCTTCGTTGCGTATTCTGTTGTACCATTATGAATTCCTGCAAAAATATTATTTTTCTTTGCATGTTCTAGAATTCTCAAAATTTCAGAGTAAGCCTTTGTTGTTTCAGCTCGATCAAATCCAGGTTTTTCACCGATTGCTAAACTTAAGTCTGCTGGTCCAATATAAATACCATCAACACCTGGTGTAGACATTATATCATCTAAATTTTCTAAAGATTCTTTAGTTTCTATCATTGCTAATTTAAGAATTTCTTCATTAGCGTGATCTGGATAATCTGCACCACCATAAATTAATCCTCTAACAGGACCGAAACTTCTATAACCATCAGGTGGATACATACATGCTTGAACAAAATTTTCAGCTTCTTTTCTATTGCTTACCATTGGACAAACAATTCCATAACAACCAGCATCTAAAATTTTCATTATTTGTCCTGGCTCATTCCAATTAACTCTAGCAAGTGGAGTGACGTCTGTTGTCGAAATTGTTTGAAGCATTGGAAGGGCATTGCTGTAATCAACCAATCCATGCTGCATATCTATAGTTAAGGAATCCCAACCTTGATGTGCCATTGCTTCAGCAGATGCAGTACTTGGAATTGCGCACCAACCATTAATGACGGGTTTACCGTCTTTCATCATTTGTTTAATTTTATTTTTTCTCATTATTATACCTTTAATGCCATGTGCGTGTATTTAATGTTTAGATAATCTTTGATCGCCATTGATCCACCTTCACGTCCATAACCAGTTTGTTTGATACCACCAAAAGGAGCTTCTGCTACAGCAACTGCACCAGTATTAACAGCAACGCAACCAGACTCTAACATTTCAGAACCTCTGTTGGCTTGATCCATGTTATTTGTATACAAATAACTACATAAACCAAGGTCGTTATTGTTTGCTCTTTCAATAACTTCATCAAATGTTTTAAATGTAAGAACGGGTACGAGAGGACCAAATGGCTCTTCTCTCATAATCGTAAAATCGTCTTTTACATTATCAAAAACAGTTGGCTCATAAAAATAACCTTTGTTAAAACCCGAAGGTCTTTTTCCTCCCATCAAAACATCGGCTCCCTCATTTTTTGTTGTCTCAACTAGTTTTTCAATTTCCTCTAATCTTTTTGCAGTAGTTAAAGGACCTAAGATAGTTCCTTCATCCATACCATTTCCAATTTTTAATTTCTTTGCTCTATCCATAAAAGCACCGAGGAATTCATCTTTTTTATTTTCCTGGATATAAAATCTGTTTGGAGAGATACAAACTTGTCCATTATTTCTGAATTTTGCAGTAATCGCAATATCTGCAACTTTATTCATATCAACATCATCACAAACAATAAAAGGTGAGTGACCACTAAGTTCCATCGTTACTCTTTGAACTTTGTCTGCAGCTTTCTTTAATATTAATTTACCAACTCTTGTTGAACCAGTGATTGATACTTTTTTAATAATATCAGACTCTAATAATTCATTTGAAATTTCTGCAGGATCACCAGATAACAAATTAACCACACCATCAGGTACACCTGCTTCTTTACAGATATTAACTAATTCCATAACTGCACCAGGTGTAATTACATCTGGTTTACAAATTACAGAGCAACCTGCAGCTAGTGCTGTTGAAATCTTTCTTGCAGCCAAAATAATTGGAAAGTTCCATGGTATTAAAGCAGCCACAACTCCTACTGGCTGATAATAAACATGAACTCTTGTATCAGGAAATCTACTTTGAACTGTTTGACCGTAAATTCTTTTTGTTTCTTCAGCATTCCACTCAAATATATCAGCTCCTCCACCAACTTCCCCAACTCCTTCAGCAAGAGGTTTACCAACTTCAAGTGTTAACCATTTAGCAAGAACATCTTTTTTCTCTCTCATTAGATCTGCAATTTTTCTAATTACATATGATCTTTGCCAGGGAGTAGTGTTACTCCAAACTTTAAGACCTTTCTCAGCTGACTTTAATGCTTTTTGTACATCTGCTGACGATGCTTTTGATGCTTTTCCAATCACTTCTTCAGTTGCAGGATTGATTACATCATACGTCTCTTTTTTTTCTGCTTCTTGCCATTTTCCATCAATGAATTGTCCAAATTTGCTATACATAATTTTTTATTTTTTTAAGGTTTACTAAGTTGGGTTTTTTAATTTATAAATATAAATATATATAAACATTATACATAAAAAAAATAAACCCAATTATGAAAAAAATCACTCTTACTTGTGCACATGCAATCGTTAAATATTTAATAGCTCAAAAAATATTAATTAATGGCAAAAAAGAACCACTCTTTCCTGGTGTCTTTGGAATTTTTGGGCACGGGAATGTAGCGTGTTTAGGTCAAGCACTTGAAGAAAATCAAAAAGAATTACCAACTTATAGAGGCCATCACGAACAGAATATGGCTTTAACGGGAATAGGTTATGCTAGAGCTAAGAGAAGACAACAAATTTTTGTTGCTACATCGTCTGTTGGTCCAGGAGCAACAAACATGGTTACTGCAGCAGCAGTAGCGATGAGTAACAGATTGCCAATTTTATTTTTACCAGGTGATACTTATGCAAATAGAATGCCAGATCCAGTATTGCAACAAGTTGAACATTTTAACAATCCAAGCGTAACTGCAAACGATGCTTTCAAACCAGTTACAAGGTATTTTGATCGTATCACTAGACCTGAACAAATAATTCAATCATTTCCAATAGCGGTTCAAACAATGTTAGATCCTGCTGACTGTGGCCCTGCTTGTATTGCTTTAAGCCAAGATATCCAAGGCCAAACTTTTGATTATCCAGAAGAATTTTTTCAAGAGAAAGTTCATACAATTAGAAGACCAAGACCAGATGAATTTCAAATTAAAGAGGCAGCTGAAAAAATTAAATCTTCAAAAAATCCAATCATAATATCTGGAGGTGGAGTTTTTTACTCCGATGCAATGGAAGAGTTAAGTCAGTTTGCGATTAAACACAATATTCCAGTTACACAAACTGTAATGGGTTATTCAACAATGAAGAGAGATCATTCTCATTTTGCGGGTCAAATCGGAGGACTTGGTGGAAAAAATACAAACTCATTAGCAAAACAAACCGATCTTGCTATTGCAATAGGTACAAAGCTTGCTGATTTTACAACAGGATCATGGGCAAACTTTGAAAACGAAAATTTCAAATTAGTTTCAATTAATGTATCAAGATATGATGCTAATAAACATTTAGCTCAAGCTGTTGTTGGAGATGCAAAAGTTTCATTAACTGAACTTTCCCAAGCTTTAGGTGATTGGAAGGCAGGAGAAGATTGGAATAAGAAATCTCAAACAGAACTTAAGTCATGGAATGAACATATAGATAAAGAGAGTGCTCCAACTAATCAGGAAGTTCCAAGTTATGTTCAGGTAATTGGTGCCATTTATAGAAATTCTGATCCAACAGATATTGCAGTTACAGCTGCAGGAGGTTTGGTAGGTGAAGTAATTCAAGTATGGAGACCAAGAGAACTTAATACTCATGAAACCGAGTGGGGTTTTAGTTGTATGAGTTATGAAATATCTGGAGCATTAGGAATTAAGATGGCTAATCCAGATAAAGAAGTCATCTCGTTTGTTGGTGATGGTTCTTATTTATTAAATAACACTGATATTTATTCGTCAGTAATTACAAAAAATAAATTAATTATAGTTGTTTGCGATAATGGTGGCTTTGCAGTTATAAACCGACTTCAATTATTCAAAGGTGGAAAAGAGTATAATAACCTATTAAAGAGTTCTAATACCCCAGGTTTAGTAGATGTAGATTTTGCAAAACATGCAGAGAGTATGGGTGCGAAATCTGAACACGTTACTTCAATTTCAGATCTTGAAGCTGCATTTAAAAGAGCTAAAGCGTCTGATGTAACTTATGTTATTTCAATTAAAACTCATGCTTATAAATGGGTAGAAGGATCATCTTTTTGGGATAGTCCAACTTTAGAAATTCCAACTACTAAAGAAAATGAAGAAGCTTTAAAACTTTATAAAGAAGGAAGAAGCAAGCAAAGACAAGGTATTTAATCCTTTATGAACAAAGTATTTAAAGTCGGCCTTATAGGATGTGGTCATATTTCAGAGACTTATTTTAGAGCTCAGGAGTATTTCAATAATATCAGAATTGTTAAATGCGCTGATATTAATATGGAAACAGCGAAGAAGTGTGCAATTCATTACAATATTGAAGCAGTAACTGTTGAAGAACTTCTTAAAGATAAAGAGATTGAAATAATATTAAACCTTACAATTCCTGGCGCACATTTTGAAGTTTCAAAAATGGCTTTAGAAAATGGTAAGCATTCTTATGCTGAAAAACCTATGGCTGTTAACTTTGAAGATGGAAAAAAATTAGTTGAACTTGCTAAAGAGAAAAATCTTTATATTGGAAATGCACCAGATACTTTTTTGGGTGGGGGTATTCAGAAAACTCGTGAACTGATTGATAACGGTGTAATTGGTGACATTAAATTAGGTAATGCAATTTTTGCTTTCCCTGGAGTGCAATCTTATCATCCAAACCCAGAACCTTGGTTTGCTGAATATGAGGGAGGTCCTGTAATAGACATGGGTCCATACTATCTTACAGCATTAGTAAATTTAATTGGTCCGGCAAAACAAGTACAAGGAAGATGCACAAAAGTCTTTGAAGAAAGAGAAATTGGAATAGGTCCAAAAAAAGGTCAAAAATTTAAAGTAGAAACTCCAACAACTTATCTTGCAACTATACAATTTGAAAATGATTGCATCATACAGATTACTTTATCTTTTGATGTGGTTGCTCATCAAAGAAACCACATAGAGCTATATGGTAACAAAGGATCAATTATTGTTCCTGATCCAAATATGTTTGGTGGATCTGCTTTTGTTTCAGTAACTGCTGGCGGTAATTGGGGCGAACATAAAACCGACATGATGCCTTTAGGAAAAATTAATATTAAAAGTCAAAGCTCAAGAGCAAATGAATCTCCAACAAATGCAAATTATAGAGGAGCTGGTCTATCTGAGATGGCTTATGCAATTGAAAACAATTTAGAACATAGATGTAATGGAGAGCTTTCTTTACACGTTTTAGATATAATAGATTCAACTATGAGAGCATCTCAAACAGGTATTCCACAAGAAATAAAGACAACTTGCAAGAAACCAAAACCTTTTACTTTAGAAGAAATAAAAAAAATATTAAACTAATCATAAATTTTTATTCTAATGAAAGTTCAATATTTTGATTTAAAGGATAAACGTGCTTTAGTTTCAGGTGGAGCATCTGGTATTGGTGCATCAATAGTTGAACATCTTTGCGAACAAGGTGTTGAGGTTTATTTTTTTGATATAGGTAAAAAAGAAGCTCAAAAATTAATTTCTAAAATTAAAAAGAAAAAACAAAAAATACCTACTTTTCAATTTTGTAATATTAAAAATATAAAAAAATACAAAACTTTAATTCAAGGTATTATTAAAAAAAAAGGTCCAATTGATATTTTGGTAAATAATGCATCCAATGATCAACGACACACACTTGAAGAAGTTACTGAAAAATACTGGGATGACAGAATGGCAATAAATTTGAAGCACTATTTGTTTGCCATTCAGGCAGTAAAAAAAAGTATGATTAAAAATAAAGGTGGATCAATAATAAACTTAGGTTCTGTTAGTTGGATTAGGGGAGCCGTAATGTTTCCAGCATACAGTACTGCAAAAGCTGCAATTTATGGTTTAACAAAATCTTTAGCTAGAGATTTAGGACAACATAATATTAGAATAAATTCTATTGCACCTGGGTCGGTCGCAACTAAAAGACAGTCAAAATTATGGTTAAATCCAAAGTTTAAAAAAGAAATTTTAGATAAACAGTGTCTTAAAAAACAAGTATTACCTGAGGATGTCTCAAGAATGGTTTTATATCTAGCATCAGATGTTTCATCTGGATGCACTAAACAAAATTTTACGGTAGATGCTGGTTTAATATAAGGCTTAGCTTAACTTCTTTTTATTTTCAGCCATTGATAAAGCAATCTTAAATGAATTTAAAATTGGAGCTAAGTTAGCTTCATTTTTACCAGCAATTGCAAATGCAGATCCATGTGCAGTAGTTGTTACAGGAACTGTTAATCCGCCTTGAACTGTAACTCCTCTATCAAAACCAAATGCTTTAAGTCCAGACTGAAGTGCATCATGATACATTCCAACCATACAATCATGATTTTTATTTTTATATGCAACCACAAAAGATGTATCACATGGTAACGGGCCATCTGTATTAAATCCAAGTTTTTTTGCTTCCTCTATTGCTGGAATAATTTCGTCTTTTTCTTCAGTGCCGAATTCTGCATGTGGGTTAAGTGCTTGAACTGCTATTCTAGGATTTTTTACACCATTCAATTCCATAACTTCATTAATTAATTTAATAGGCTTTAAGATATTTTCTTTTGTGATGTGCTGAGCCACTTCTTTAATAGGAATGTGAGAAGTTACTCTTGCAGTCCAAAAATTATCTATAACATTAAACTCACAACAGAAACTTTTTACATCTAATTTTTCAGCCATTAATTGTAATTCATCTGAATGGGTATTTCCTCCAAGTTTTAAACTTGTTTTATTCATTGGAGCAAAATTAATTGCATCAATTTTTTTTTCTTTAGCAAGATTTAGTGCTAAATCTAAAGCCTCTAAAACACTTTCACCTGATTCTTTTGAAGGTTCAGCTATTTTATATTTGTGGTTTTTTCCTTTTGAAATATCTAATAAAAATCTATTCGATTTATTAAAATCAATTTGATCAAAACTTTCTACGACTTCAAGATGGTGAGAGTTGCCAGTTACATTATTTCCACTCTCAAGTATTTGTTTCTCACCAATAACAACAATATTTGCTTTGTTAGTTATTTCTTCACTTAATAATTTTGAAATAAGCTCAGGTCCTATTCCCGCAGGATCTCCAAGTAGTAGAGCTATGTTAGCTTTTGTTTGTGTCATTTTTTACTTTACGTCTTATATCTGAGTATGATTATATATTTATATATAAGTTATATATATAAAAACTAAATAAACTAAAGAGGGAAATAATGAAAAAAAGCTTTAAACTATTTTTAGCAGCTGCTTTTTTAGTAACTGAATTTTTTGTTGTAGCTCTTCCATTAATGATCACTTCAGCAAAAGCTGATGGACATCCAATACAAGCAATTACTCACGCTGGTTTTGGTGGTGGAACTGACGTTACTACTAGAATGATGTTATTAAGAGCAAGAAGAGTTCTTAAACAAGATATGCAGTTAGTTAACAAAAAAGGTGGTGGTGGAGCAGCATCTATGGATTACATGATGTCTTTACCTGCAGATGGTAACCACACTTTAACTTGGACTACTGGTCACGCAGTATCAATGGCTTTAGGAAAAACTAAAGTAAAATTAAGTGATATGCAGCCTTTAGCAAGAGGTACAGACGATCCTCAATTATTTGTTGTTAACTGTAACAATGAAATTAAAGATGCTAAAAAATTCATTAGCGCGCAAAAATCAAAATCACTAAAATATGGAACAACACACACTGGTGGTATTGATGATGTTAGTGCAATTGCATTTACTAAAAAGGGTGGATTAACAGATCCAACTATTGTTGCTTACAAAGGTGTAGCGCCAATTAAAACTAACCTTATCAAAGGTGATATCGATGTAGGTGTTTTAAACTTAGGTGAAGCATTAACTGAAATCAACGAAGGTAAACTTTGTGTATCAGTTGTTTTAGCAAATAATAGAATGGCTAAAATTGGTGACTCTCCAACAGCTAAAGAATTAGGAATTCCTGTTTCTTTATCTACTGTTAGAGGTTTCGTAACTAAAAAAGGTGCTCCAGCAGAAAGAGTTAAACAATTAGAAGCTGGAATGATGAAAGCTATGAGCCACAACTATTACAAAAATTTCTTAACTGAAATTGGTCTTGATGACACTAGTGTAGTTGGTGCTGACGAGTGGGGTAAGCAAATGGAAGAAATGCTTGCTGAAATGACTGCTCAGCTAAAAGCTTTAGGTTACATTAACTAATCTAATTAAAAGTACATTTGCAAATGAAGAATGTACAAAAACAAAAAAGGGCAAACAAAAGTTTGCCCTTTTTTTTTAGAGATGAATTTAAAGTCTCTTTTGTAATTATTTTTATTTCTGTAGCATTATTAATCACTACTTTTACTTTTGATATTGTTCCTCCTATATTGAATAGAGGAATACAGCCTGCAACTTTTCCAAAAGCACTTTTGGTTTTAATAATAGTAATGACTTTATTGATTTATTATTTAGCAACAAAAAATCCTTGGAAGGTTCAAACAAAATTACCAAAGTCATTCTTTTTAACACTTTCAAGTTTTGTGATTTTTTTAATCATTTCTAAGACTTTAGATTTCTTCTTGGCAATTTCAGTTTTATCTATTTTTGTATCGTATTGTTGGGGAGAGAAAAGAATATTTTATTTATTACTTGTTGGAATAATTTTTCCTGTGATTGTCTTTATTTTTTTTGAAACAATTTTAGGTTTAAGATTTCCACCTGGAATTATAACTAACATTTATTACAGCTAGATGGATAATTTATTATTAATGATGGCTCCTTTATTTAGCTCAAAGCTATTATTAGTTTTATTTTTTGGAACATTGTTTGGATTAATTTTAGGAGTGTTACCTGGTTTAGGTCCAACAACTGGTGGTGCATTAATTTTACCTTTTACAATGACACTTGATCCATTGTCAGCAATTGTATTATTAACTTCAATCTATTGTGCAGGTACTTACGGTGGTGCAATAACAGCAGTACTAATTAATACACCTGGAACCCCAGCTGCTGCAGCGACTTGTTTAGACGGTTATCCTTTGGCACAAAAAGGAGAAGCTGGAAGAGCTTTAGGAATGGCTACTGTATCAAGTACAGTTGGTGGTATTTTTAGTGTTGTAATACTTGTCTTTTTTGCACCTATATTGGCTCAACTTGCATATGAATTTGGTCAGCCAGAATATTTTGCTTTAGCCATTTTTGGTTTAACGATGCTTGCATCAATTGGAGAAGGTAGTCCAATTAAAAACCTGATTGCAGGTGCATTTGGAATTTTAATTTCAACGGTTGGTAAAGATTTTATGACATCAATTGATCGTTTTACTTTTGGAATTAACGAGTTAACTGAAGGGATTGGTTTTATACCAGTAGTGGTTGGTTTATTTGCAATGAGTGAGATGTTAACCCAATCAACTTTAATTAATCAGGTATTCAACAGAATAGCTTTAAAAGCAATTAAACTTCCAAGTAAAGATGATTATAAAAAAACTTGGAAAACCATTTTAAGATCTAGTGGTATTGGTTCATTTATTGGAGTGTTGCCTGCAGAAGGTGGAACAGTTGCCTCTTTGATTGGATATTCAGAAGCAAAAAGATTTTCAAAAAAACCAGAGGAATTTGGAAAAGGATCTATTGAAGGTATAGCTGGAGCTGAAGCTGCAAACAATGCAGCAACAGGTGGAGCAATGGTTCCAACACTTGCACTTGGAATCCCAGGTAGTGCAACAACAGCTGTAATTTTAACTGGATTAATTATACATGGCGTTAGACCTGGACCTGATTTATTTAGAGAGCAACCTGATTTTTTATATGGAATATTTGGAGCAATGTTAATTGCCAATGTTTTGTTCTTTATATTTGGTTTTTTTGGAGCAAAAATTTTTGCAAGAATAACTTTAGTGCCTAATAAAATATTATGGCCAATGATTTTTGCAGTTTCAGTTTGTGGAACCTATTCATTAAATCAATCTATAATTGACGTTTGGATTATGTTATTTTTTGGTGTTCTAGGTTTCTTTATGAGAAGATATGGTTTCTCAGTTGTTCCTGTTATCATTGGTTTAATTTTGGGTGAGTTAGTTGAAGGAACCCTAAGACAATCTCTAGTTATATTTGATGGAAATTGGTTAATGTTTTTCACAAGACCAATAGCTTTAACATTCTTTATTTTATCTTTAATTGCTTTAGCTTTTCCATTAATAAGATCTAGAAAAATTAAAAAATAAACTATGATTAAATTTGATTTAAATAACAGAGTGGCAATTATAACTGGTGGAGCTCAAGGTTTTGGTTTAGCTATTACTGAAAGATTTATCGAGTCGGGTGCTAAAGTAATAATTTGGGATATCGACGAGGGAGAAGCTAAAAAAGCATTAGAAAAAGTAAATTCTGAAAATTTAACTTATCAAATAGTAGATGTGAGCAACTATGAAACAATTAATTCAAAATTATCTGAAGTTGAAAAATCACATGGTAAGATTGATATCTTTATAAACAATGCCGGTGTAGCAGGCATGAACACTACTGTTGCAGAATACCCTATAGAAGAGTGGAACAAAGTTATTAACCTAAATTTAAATGCAGTCTTTTATTGTTGCAAAGCAGTTGTTCCATTTATGGTTAAGAATGATTATGGAAGGATTGTAAATATTGCCTCTATTGCAGGTAAAGAAGGAAATCCAAATGCAAGTGCTTACAGCACTTCAAAAGCAGGAGTTATAGGTTTAACTAAATCTTTAGGTAAAGAACTTGCTCAAAAAAATATCGCAGTAAACTGTGTTACCCCAGCTGCTGCAAAAACTAGAATTTTTGATCAAATGACTGAGGAGCATATAAATTATATGCTTTCAAAAATACCAAGAAATAAATTTGCTAAGGTGGAGGAATTAGCTTCTTTGGTTGCTTGGTTATCAAGCGAAGAAAACTCTTTCTCAACAGCCGCAGTGTTTGATCTAAGCGGCGGTAGAGCAACTTACTAATAATTATGCAAGTAGGTATAGACGTTGGTGCAACAAAGATAGAGAGTGTTGTACTTGAAAAAGATGGACAAGAAAAACACAGATCTAGAATAGCTTGTCCAAAAAATTATACTCAAATTATTACTGCAATAAGAGATATTCATAAAAAATTAGAAGAAGAGTTTAAACAAGAGCTTCCAATCGGTGTTTGTCATCCAGGAGTTCACTCTCCACAAACAGGGTTAGTTAAAAACGTTCCCAACATAAGCTGGTTAGAAAAAAAACCTTTTCAAAATGATTTGCGTAAAGCACTAGGTAAAGAAGTTTTTTGTGAAAATGATGCAAATTGTTTTGCTTTGTCAGAGGCAATAGATGGAGCAGGGAAACATTATAAAATTGTTTATGGAATTATTTTAGGATCTGGAGTTGGAGGAGGTTTGGTAATTGATAAAAAAATTGTAAGTGGTCCTAATGGAGTTGCAGGAGAGTGGGGTCATAACCAAATTCCTTATTTTGCTGCAAAAAAGGAAAATTTCGACTCTAGTAATCCAAGAGAAGCAGAGATTGAGAGCTTTTTATCCGGCTTAGGCTTAGCTAAAAGATTTAAAAAACTTTATGGAAAAAATTTAAAAACAAATGAAATTTTTGAATTAAATAGACAACATGATTTAGATGCAGAAAAATTTATAGATGATTTTAAAGTAAATTTAGCAATGTCACTTTCAAGTATAATAAATATTTTGGATCCTGATGCTTTTATATTTGGAGGAGGAGTTTCAAATGAAATTGATTTCTTACATGAAATAGATTCACTGGTACGAAAATTTGTAATTGGCAGAGAATACGAAGGTGTTTTTTTAAAACCAAGGTATGGTGATGCTAGTGGCGTCCGTGGTGCTGCAAGATTAGGAAGAAGTGCGACATACTAGTTTTAAATTTAAATTAGAGAAATTCTAAATTTTAAAGACAAGCAAAGTAGCGAAAAAAAATTAAAAAAAAAAAATCAATTTAAAGTTGTATTTATATTTTTTGTTATGAACTTTGCTGAAACTAGGTATATTTCCTTTTTTAAATTAATTTAAAAACATAAAAAAAAGGGAGAAATAATGAAAAAACTTATACTTTCGATTGCAGCTCTTGCATTATTTGCAACTTCTGCGTTCGCTGAAAGATATGTCATGATTACTCATGGTGAAGGAAAAGATCCTTTTTGGCCTGTAGTTCAAAAAGGTGGTGAAGATGCAGCTAGAGCAATCGGTGCTGACTTCGAATATATCTACAACCCTTCTGCTGATATGGCTGATATGGCAAGCTCAATTCAAGCTGCTGCAGCTACTCAACCAGATGGTATGGTAATTTCTTTACCAGATCCAGATGCATTAGGCCCAGCTATTAAAGCTGCTGTTGCTGCTGGTGTTCCAGTAATTACAATGAACTCTGGTTTAGAGTCTTCTGCTAGCCTAGGTGCTTTAATGCACGTTGGTCAGCCCGAATTACTTGCTGGACAAAAAGCTGGTGAAAGAGCAAAAGCTGAAGGTGCTTCTAAAGCACTTTGTATGATTCAAGAAGCATACAACACAGCTCTTGTAGACAGATGTGAAGGTTACGGTTCTGCTGTTCCTATGCAAATGACTGATACTACATCTGACCCTGCAACTATTCAAACTAGAGCAACTGCTGCTTTACAAGCTAACAGTGATATCGATGCGATCCTTTCAGTAGGACCACACGTGTGTGAAGCTGTTGATAAAGCTTTAGCTGATCTAGGTATGACAGTACACCACTCTTGCTTCGACTTAAGTCCTGCAGTTATGGATTTAATCGGATCTGGAAGAGTTGCTTTCACTATCGATCAACAACAAAGATTACAAGGTTATATGCCAATTATCGTATTACACTTGTACAACAACAGTGCTGGACTTTTACCAGGAGCTAACATCCCATCAGGACCTGGCTTCGTTGACAAGTCTAACGCTTCTTCAGTTGCTGCTTTAGCAGGTATTGATAGATAGTCTGTAATAATTTAAAGGGTCGATTATTCAATCGGCCCTTTTTTTTTAACAAAATTAATAAGTCTTTAATAAATGAACACATCAACAACAAAAAAACCAAGACAAGAGTCAGACCGACAAGGTGAAAAAAAATGGTACTCTGCATTTATGTCTCGACCAGAAGTTGGACCTTTTGGAGTTATGGTTTTACTTTTTTGTATGTTGGGATACTTTTCTATTCCAGAAGGACAATTTTCTCTTAACCCTTTCTCTGGTGAAGGATTTAACGCTTTAGGAATTAGAAATAATTTTAGGGTAATTGCACAATTAGGGATCGTTGCACTTGCTGCTGGAATGTTAATCATTGCAGGTGAATTTGACCTTTCTGTTGGTTCAATGATTGGTTTTGCTGGTGGTTGTATGGCAATGATACTTAAATGGGGTTTTGCTGTTGTTATTCCTTACATATCTTTTGAAGGTGGTTTTCATTTTGAAGGATTTACATTATTTAAAATTCAAGATGTATCTCCATTATTAGCAATATTAATTACATTATGTATGACATTATCTTTTGGTTGGATACAAGGATGGATAATTGTTAAGAGTGGAATATCTTCTTTCATCGTTACATTAGGTGGACTTTTCTTCTTAAGAGGTTTAACTGAGGTATCATACAGAGCATTTAACAAAGCTCCTGATCAAACTGCTGGATCAACAACTGTTACAGATTTACCAGATATAAAAAATATTATAAATGTACCAGGTCATGGAGAAATGGAAAGAGACGCGGCTAAATCTTTACCAAATGACCAATTATTAGAAATTCTTAGCACTGTGCCAGCTAGCACGGTAGCAAAATTAACTGAACGATTAACATATATTAACGAAAAAGTTGCAGCTTACAAAACTGCTATGAATGCCGAAAAGATGATTGCAACTTTAGAAAAATCATTAGCTGGGGCAAAAAAATCTGGCAATGACTCAATGGTTGAAATTTTGACAAAGAAAATTGAAGCTGGTGTTAATGTTCCTGAAGTTGCAGCAAAAGCGGTAACTGATATCGATATAGCAAAAGCTTACATCGACACCATAGTTACTGCAAGACCTGTAGCTAATTTCTTTGGTGGCGATATTATGGAACCAGTATTTAACTGGTTATATTATACTGTAGATTGGAACGTAAATAACTTCGGAAACATTTTTGCTAAAGGAATGTATTCTTGTTTAATGATCTGGGGACTAATTGCGTTCATTTGTTATTTAATTTTAAGTAAAACTCAAGCAGGTAACTGGATTTATTCAACTGGTGGAAATCTTAATGCTGCAAAAGCTAATGGTGTTCCAACGAATAAAGTTAAGATTTCATTATTTATGTTTACTGCATTCTGCGCAACTATGTTTGCGGCTTGTCAGGTATTTGAAGTTAACACAGCAGATACAGCTAAAGGTAATTTAAAAGAGTTAGAAGCAATTGCTGCAGCGGTTATTGGTGGTGTTGTTTTAACTGGAGGTTTCGGAACAATAGGTGGAATAATCCTAGGCACAATTATCTTTGGAATTGCAAAAGAAGCTTTCTTTTATATTCCTGGAATTGATGGATCGTTCTACAGAGTGTTCCTTGGAGCAGTTCTTGTTACTGCTGCCTTTACCAATGAGAATATAAGAAAACGAATTATGGGAAATATCTAATGGATAAAAAACCATTAATTGAAATAAAAAATTTAGTAAAAAAATTTGGAACATTTACAGCTTTAAACGGTGTTTCATTAGATGTTTATCCAGGGGAAGTTCATGCATTGTTAGGTGATAATGGTGCTGGAAAATCAACTTTGATCAAAGTGTTATCTGGTGTTCATCCTATGACAAGTGGAGAAATAAAAGTAGATGGAGAAAATGTAAACTTTACTTCACCACGTCAAGCGTCTGATGCAGGTATTGGAACTGTTTATCAAGATTTAGCACTTAATGCTTTAACATCAGTAACGAGAAATTTTTTTCTTGGACGTGAATTAATAAAAGGTCCCGCCGGATTTGGTTTAATGCAAATGGATGAGATGGACAGAATAACAATAGAGGAAATGTCTAAAATTGGAATTAATATTGCAAACCCTAATCAGCCAGTTGGAACAATGTCAGGTGGACAAAGACAAACATTGGCAATTGCAAGAGCAATTTACTTTGGTGCAAAGATATTAATTTTAGATGAACCTACTTCAGCATTAGGACAAAAGCAGCAAATGGAAGTTTTAAAAACAATAAAAAAAGTTCAAAATTTAGGAAATATTGCAATTATACTTATAACTCACAATGAAATTCATGCTCGTCTTATAGCTGATCGATTTACTTTTTTAAGTTTAGGAGAAGTAATTGGTTCTGGATTGTCTTCAGAGCTAGGTAATGAAGATGTGAAAAGATTGATGGCAGGTGGTGCTAAAATTGGTGATCTAGCTAAAGAATTAGAGTTATAATTTTTTATTTTTTTTTAATTTTTTTTCACTTAAAATTTATCTATGCGGAAATTCTCAAGAGATAATTTTAATATTAACGAAGCAATCAATGAATTAATGCATGAATCTGGAGTTATTGTTGTTGAAAACATATATAATTTAAACGAAATTAAAGAAGCAAGAGAGATTGTTAATCATTTTGCAGATACACAAGAGCAAAAAGAAACCCACTTTAACGCTGAGGCTGAGGCGTCTGATAAAATTAAACTACAGCAAAGGATATGGAATTTGTTTGGTAAAGGAGAGGTTTTTAGTAAATTAATAACAAACGACATTATTTTTAGCTTAATGTCTAAACTTTTAGGTTCAGAGTTTTTTTGTGGATCTTACTGTGCAAGCAGGTTGTTACCAGGATCTATAGGTCAAGAACTACATATCGATTATCCATATTGGGATTTTTATAATAGTGAGACTTTTCCGATGGGTCTTAATAGTTCATTTGCACAAAACTGTCAGGCCACTATACCTCTAGATATTTGCTCAGAACAATCAGGAGCAACCGCATACATACCAGGATCACAAAAGAAACTACACTATCCAAATGAAAATGATGATTTTTCAAATAAACAACAAATGATTGCTAATCCTGGTGATTTAGTTTTTTTCAATGGTAACTGCTGGCATGGAGCATCACCAAATAAATCAGATCACCAAAGAGCCGCATTACTGATAGAGTTTCTTCCAAAGTATATAAAACCAGTTGAAGATTTAGTTACTTATTTATCAGAAGACTTCAAAAATAATTCAAATCCAAAAGTGCGACAGCTTTTAGGATTAAATTATGAATATCCAAAAATTATGGATGCAAGTAAAAAAATAAATAATATCGGTTTAGGTTATAAAGCTAAATAAAATCTATATTTTTATTTTAAATTCTTTATAAGTACTAAAATAAACAGAATTTAAATTATTAAATTAATAAAATTTTTAAATATCAATATTTAGAAAATTAAAGAGCATTTATAACTGGAAGAGGATTAAAAGTATGAAAGTAAAATATTACGATTTAGAAAATAAAAGAGTATTTATTACAGGCGGAGGATCTGGAATTGGGGCTTCCATAGTTGAACATTTTTGTGAACAAGGTTCAGAAGTTTACTTTATAGACATTAACGTATCAGAGTCTGAAAAATTAATTGAAGATATAAAAAATAAAAAATATTCAATACCAACTTTTATTGAATGTGATTTATTAAATATAAAACAACTTCAAAAAACAATTGCAGACATCATAGATCAAAAAGGCCCAATTGATATTTTAATCAATAATGCCGCTAATGATACAAGACATAAGATTGATGATGTTACAGAGGAATATTGGAACGAAAGAATGAATGTAAACTTAAGACATTATTTTTTCACAGTTCAATCAGTTAAAAAATCAATGATTGAAAATAAAGGTGGTGTAATTGTTAACATGGGATCATCTTCATGGATGGTTGGCCAAGGTGGTATGGCTGCATATACTGCAGCTAAATCTGGTGTTGTAGGTTTAACAAGATCTTTTGCAAGAGATTTAGGTGAATTTAACATTAGGGTTAATTCAGTAGTTCCAGGATGGGTATTAACTCAAAGACAAATTGATCTTTGGTTAAATGAAGAGTCTGAAAAAGAATTGATGAAAAACCAATGTTTGAAAGCAAGATTGTTACCTCATGAGCTTGCTCAAGCAGTATTGTTTTTTTCATCAGAGCAATCAGGTGGATGTACAAATCAATCTTATATAGTTGATAAAGGCTGGTTGTAAAACGCTTTGTGAAAGTACAAAGTTCTACGATAGAAAATAAATATTTAAGAGTTAAATCAATTAATATCGGTGCTAGCTTGTACGAGGTTTATGACAAGCAAAAGAAAATTAATCTAATCTTAAATTTAGGTTCTATAAAAAATTATAGTAGTAAAAATTTTTATGTAGGTGCTACTTGTGGCAGGTACGCAGGAAGAATATCAAATTCGAAATTTAAGATTAAAAATAAAACTTTTAAACTTGATGGTAATGAGGGAAGAAATACACTTCATGGAGGCAAAATAGGATTTGATAGATTGGAATGGAAAATTAAACATCATTCAAAAACTAAAATTATTTATCAATTATTATCTAAAAATTTAGATCAAGGTTTCCCAGGGGAATTAAATTCAGAGTGTATTTTTGAAATTATAAATAAAAGTTTAATTATCAAATACCAATATAAATCAAATCAATTTACTCACGTCAGTTTAACAAATCATAGTTATTGGAATTTAAATAAAAATAAAAAAGAGGCAATTTTTAATCATGATTTAAAAATTAACTCAGAAAAATATCTTGAAGTAAACAATAAATTAATCCCAACTGGTAAATTTAAAAAAGTTAAAAACACTATAAATGATTTCAATAAGTTT
This sequence comes from Candidatus Pelagibacter sp. HIMB1485, assembly GCF_052048055.1. NCBI lineage: Bacteria > Pseudomonadati > Pseudomonadota > Alphaproteobacteria > Candidatus Pelagibacterales > Candidatus Pelagibacteraceae > Candidatus Pelagibacter > Candidatus Pelagibacter sp. HIMB1485. The sequence continues at coordinate 740,170 of NZ_JBNAIN010000002.1, forward strand.
AAAAATATTGGAGAAAAAATAGATTATATAAAATACAAAAATACAAAAAAATCATCTAATAAAATAAATGCATTAGGATTTGATTTAACATTTTGTGTCAAAAAAAATTCTAAAAAATATTTAGCTTCTTTAAAAAATAAAAAAACCAATATTCAATTAGACTTTTATTCAAATCTTCCTGGAGTACAGCTCTATACTAGCCAAGGTTTGAGATATAAAAATAAACTTTCTCCTTATCAAGGAGTTTGCTTAGAAACTCAGCACTATCCAGACGCACCTAATAATAAAAATTTTCCAAGTACTTTAATTAAACCTAAAAAACTTTATAAGTACTTTACAAAAATAAATATTTCATAAAATGAATAAAAAAATAAACATATCGATTGTTGGAACTGGTTTAATGGGATTGCAACACATAAAGGCAATTTCAAAATCTAAAAAAGCCAATCTTCATTCAATAGTTGATATTAGTAACAATGCAAAAAATTTATCAAAAAAATATAAAATCCCATTGTATTCAAATGTAGAAGAACTTTTAAACTCACAAAATTTGGACGCAGTAATTGTAGCTACTCCAAATCAACTTCATGAAAAACATACAGTTAGTTTTTTAAAGAAAAAAATTCCGGTATTATTAGAAAAACCTATTTCAGATAACATTAATTCAGCTAAAAAAATAATTAGTAGCGCTAATAAAAATAAAACACCGTTATTAATTGGTTATCACCGAAGACACAACTCTATTGTATCAAAGGTAAAAGAGTTAATCGATCAAGGTAAATTGGGAAACATCGTTTCAGCAAATGTATTGTGTTGGCTTTATAAACACAAAGCTTATTACAAAGAAAAATGGAGAATTAGTAAAGGTGGAGGGCCTTTAGGAATTAATTTAGTCCATGATATCGATATGATTTGCTACTTACTTGGATCTATTAAATACGTTCAAGCATTTACAACTAATAAAACTAGAAAATTTGCAGTCGAAGATACAGCAACAATTAGCTTAATTTTTAATTCAGGTGCACTTTGTACTTTAAATTTATCAGATACAATTGTTGCTCCATGGAGTTATGAATTAACTGCAGGAGAAAATCCTGCTTATCCTATAACTAATCAATCTGCATATATGATTGGTGGTACTAAGGGATCATTGCAATTTCCTAATTTAAAATATTGGTTCTATAAAAATGAGCGAAGTTGGTGGAATAAGATATTTGTTAACGAAGATAAAAACAAAAAAGACGATAGTACTTTAGTTAACCAAATTGATCATTTTGCTGATGTAGTATCTAAAAAAGTTAAGCCAAAAGTTAATGGTAACGATGGTTTAATCTCTCTAAAGATTTTTGCTGCAATAACCAAAAGCGCAAAAACTGGTAAGAAGGTTAAGATTTAAAGATTAGCTAATATTGAATTAGAACATTTTAAGGTATCAGCATCTCCACCCAAGTCTTTAGTTCTGTTTTCTTTTTCACTTAAAGATTTTTCAATAGCATCAACAATTGAATTAGAGGCTTCTTTTTCTCCTAAATAATCTAACATCATTGCACCAGACCAAATTTGTCCTACAGGATTAGCAATACCTTTTCCTGCAATATCAGGTGCTGAACCATGAACTGGTTCAAATAAAGATGGAAATTTATTTTCAGGATTAATGTTTCCAGATGGAGCAATTCCAATAGTTCCAGTGCAAGCTGGTCCTAAATCAGAAAGAATATCTCCAAACAGGTTAGATGCAACAACAACATCAAACCATTCAGGATTTAGTACAAATCTAGCAACCAAAATATCAATATGATATTGATCTGTTTCAATATCAGGATAATTTTCTTTCATTGTATTAAAACGTTCATCCCAAAACGGCATTGTAATTGAAATACCATTTGATTTTGTTGCATTTGTTAATTTTTTTCTTTTTCTTTGTTTTGCTAATTCAAAAGCAAATTTTTGAACTCTATCTATTCCATGCGCTGACATGATAGTTTCCTGAATAGCTATTTCTCTATCAGTATTTTTAAACATTCTTCCACCAACAGAAGAGTATTCACCTTCAGTATTTTCTCTAACAATTAGCATATCGATATCACCAGGTTTTTTATTTGCTAACGGAGGATTAATTCCAGGAAATAATTTTACTGGTCTAAGATTGATATATTGATCAAATTCTCTTCTGAACTGAAGTAAGGATCCCCATAAAGATATATGATCTGGAACTTGATCTGGCATACCCACTGCGCCAAAGAATATGGCATCATGTTTTCCTAATTTTTCCTTCCAATCATCTGGAAGCATTTTTCCATGTTTTTCATAATAATCACATGAAGCAAAATCATATTCTGTAAAATTTATTTTGAATTGATGTTTTTCAGCAGCGTCTTTTAATACTTTTAAGCCTTCAGGAACTACTTCTTTTCCTATTCCATCTCCTGCTATTGATGCAATGTTATATTCTTTCATAGGTTGATTTTTATACTTCAAAAATACAATAATTTATAATGTTAAATTATTTTTAAAGGCATAAACCTTCATTGTTTTGACATATTTTATTTGTTAGTTTTGATTATGAAAAAAATACTTCTTTTAATCTTCTTTAGTTTCTTTTTTGTTTCAAATTCAAATGCTGCATGTGATGATCCATTAACAGATGGTGTAGATTATTCTAAATGCAGATTTTCAGATGCACAAGATCTACAAGGTAGTTATCTACCAAACTCAAATTTATCTTTTGCAAGTTTTGTACAAGTAAATTTAGATAAAAGCATTATGATGAATTCAAATTTATCTTTTGGAACTTTTCCAGAGTCTACATTTGTTAGAGCTAATCTTTATGAAACAATTAGTATTGGTGGTAATTTTGAAAAAACAAATTTTACTAATGCAAACTTAACTAGAGTTGATTTTATGGGAGCAACTTTAATAGAAGCTAATTTTCAAAATGCAAATTTGATGGAAGCAAACTTTACATCTGCAAACATTACTAATGCAAATTTTGAAAATGCAAATCTGATTGGTGCTACTTGGACTAATGGTAAGACATGCGGTCCAGACTCAATCGGCACCTGCATTGAGCAATAAGATATGAACACTTCAGTTAATACTGATGATGTTATTTTTAATTTTTTTAAACAAATCTGTGATGAAAAAGATGATCAAAAGTGTGTTGAGCTTGGAAAAGAATGGATAAAAGCAATGGAAACCAACCTTTCTTCTATGGAAGCAAATCTAAATGGGGCTGATTATCTCAAACATAAAGACGATATTCAAAGTAACCGAGATCATTTAAATAGCCTAAAAAATAAGAATTCTACAGAGTGGAGAGAGTACGCTACTCAGTGTATGATCGAAATCATGAATCACAAAGGTCAACAATAATGAGTAATCAAGAAAGAGTATTTCTAATTATTTGTGCTTCTTTAATTATTTTTACTCTTCATTATTTGATTGAAAAACACTTTTTTTAATAAGAACTAGATCTTGCCCACTTATTAATATTTCCATCTTTAGCTTTTTTATTTATTTCTTTAAGTTCAGATTTAGAAAAATTTAAATTATTTAGACTTTCAATATTTTCTTTAATTTGTTTTACACTACTTGCTCCAATTAAAGCTGTAGTTACTGCTTTGTTATTTAACACCCAAGCCAAAGCCATTTGCGATAACGTTTGACCTCTTTTTTTAGCAATTTGATTTAAATCTGAAATTATCTTTATGTTTCTTTTGTTTATAAAGTTTTTATCTAATGCAGATTTTGGATCACTTGCTCTTGATGCTTTTGGAATTCCTTTTAAATATTTATCTGACAACATTCCTTGTGCTAATGGAGAAAAAGCAATAGTTCCAATTCCTAATTTAATTAAATTTTTATCCAAGTCTTTTTCAAACCATCTATTTATTAAAGAGTAAGAAGGCTGGTGAATAAATATTTTAATGTTTCTTTTCTTTAAAATATTGAACATTTCAATGGTTTTCTTTGAAGAATACGAAGAAATACCAATATAAAGAGCTTTACCAGATCTATAAATAAGCTCTAAGGCATCTGCTGTTTCTTCTAACGGTGTATTTGGATCAAATCTATGTGAATAAAATATATCTACATAATCTAATCCCATTCTCTTTAAACTTTGATCACAGCTTGCAATGATATATTTTTTTGAACCCCATTCACCGTAAGGTCCTTCCCACATATCATAACCAGCTTTAGATGAGATAATTAATTCATCTCTATATCTTTTAAATTCTTTACTTAAAATTTTTCCAAAATTAGCCTCAGCACTTCCTGCTGGTGGACCGTAATTATTTGCTAAATCAAAATGAGTAATCCCTGAATCAAAAGAATAAAACAACATTTTCTTTGCTTCAGATGTAAGTTGTTTACCACCAAAATTATGCCAAAGACCAAGGCTTATTAAAGGTAGATCAACACCACTCTTTCCACATCTTCTATATTTCATGTTGGAATATCTTTTTGGTGATGCTCTGTAGTTCATAACTATTAATATAACTTAATATTTTAGTTTAAAAACTTAAAATTAAATATATATTTAAATAAAGGGGTGTCTTAACAGACTGAGATTAAACCCTACGAACCTGTCCGGTAATTCAGAAAGGGATAAAATGGATAACGCATACTTTTTAAGTCAATCATCGTCATTAACATTAGTAATTATTATTAGTTTAGTATTCGCTGCATTAGGAATTTATCATTCTAAAAAATTCCAAGGAATAAGTAATTATTTAACAGCTAATAGAAATATAGAATTATTTTCATTAACAACTAGTCTTGTTGCATCTGCTTTAGGAGCATGGATTTTATTTGGCCCAGTTGCTGCTGCCACATGGGGAGGAATAGGGGCTGTTATTGGTTATGCACTAGGTACAGCTTTTCCAATGATTTTCTTAATTTATTTTGGAAGAAAAATTAGATCAGAGTTTCCAAAAGGCTCATCTCTAATTGAGTTTATGAGAAAAAAATTTGGAAAAATTTTGTTTAAACTGATTTTGTTAATGACAATTTTTTACATGTTTATTTTTCTTTGTGCAGAGGTGACAGCTGTTGCGGTTTTGATAAATTATTTGTCAGGTACAGATCTTTGGATCACTGCATTAATAGTACTTTTAGCAACTTTAACGTACACGCTTTATGGGGGTCTAAGAGCTTCTATTTTTACTGATAATATTCAAATGATAGTAATTGGTTTCCTTTTATTAATTCTAATTTTAATTATCAGTTCATCAACAGGAGATAATTTTTCATTTGCATTGATTAAAGAAAAAAATCCACAACTATTAAGCTCATCTTATATTCCAAGTTATACAGCTGGATTAACTTTTTTTATTGCAGTTGCAGCTACTAATCTATTTCACCAAGGAAATTGGCAAAGGGTTTATGCTGCTAAAGATTACAACACTTTAAAATCAGCATTGATCATTTCTTTTTTTGTTATTGTTCCAATAGTTTTTTTAATGGGCTTTATTGGAATGGTTTCATTTTCTATTGACCCTTCAGCAAGAGCTGATTTAGGATTTTTCACTTTATTGTTAAAAGAGCAAACTGAAATGTTATCCTTAATTATTATTGTTCTTGGATTAGCTTTAACAATTTCAACAGTTGATACATTGGTTAATGCGATATCAAGTTTGTTTGTTGTTGATGGTAAAGCAACTTTTAATTTAGATAAAAAAACAGATTATTTAAAAATTTCTAAATACTTTATTATATTTTTATCATTAATTGCATTTGGTGTTGCATCAAAAGGATTTGATATTTTATATTTATTTTTACTTGCAGATCTATTTTGTTGCGCGTTTGTATTCACAGTCTTTTACAGTTTTTACAACAAGGTAAATGAAAAAACTGCTTATGTTTCAATTATCATAGGTTTAATTGGTGGATTTTTAATGTTTCCTTATCCAGATTTTTCTAAGAGTTTATTAGTTGGGGGATTTATGTCTAAAGATCTATTTTCACCTTTTGTTGCACAATCTTTATTATTCTTATCATTTGTTGTTGCAACTTTTTTGCCAGCAGTAATTTTGAAATTGAAAAGTAATTAATTTAGATCACTGAATTTAAAGCATCATAAATAAGTTCTTTGGTTGTCTCACCAATACTTCTGTAAACTTCTTTATTGTCTTTAAAAATTAAAAGTGTTGTTTGATATTGAACATTAAAAAATTTAGCAATTTCCTTATTAGTTACATCAAATTTAAAGTATTCAATATTATCAAAATCATTTTTTGCTTTATCAAGAACTTTCATTTGGCTGGCACAAGATGTGCAATATTTAACCCAAGAACTAACCACTACAACTTTTCCATCCGCTAAAGCCTTATCAAACAACTCTTTAGAGTAAGTTGTTTCTTTAGCCATCCCGTTATTATTGAATGCTAATATAAAACAGATAAATACAAAAATTTTTCTCATTAATCATAGGTTGTAAACAAATTTTAAATTATTGTAATACAATAAATTGTCTCTATATATGCCTAGTTCATGTCAGATCAAATAAGCATAAATAATCTATCAAAAGTCTACGATAATGGCTTTGAAGCCTTAAAGAAAATAAACCTAAACATCAAAAAAGGTGAAATTTTTGCAATGCTTGGACCGAATGGTGCAGGTAAAACTACTCTTATAAGTATTATTTGTGGAATCGTTAGACCATCTTCAGGAAAAGTTACTGTAGATGATTTTGATATCATTGATGATTACAGAGAAACAAGATCTAGAATTGGATTAGTTCCACAAGAATTGACCTTAGAACAATTTGAAACAGTTTTTAACAATGTTTCATACTCAAGAGGTTTGTATGGAAAAAAACCAGATCCAAAACACATTGAAAAAATTTTAAAAGACTTAAGCTTATGGGATAAAAAAGATTTAAGATTAAGACAGTTATCTGGAGGAATGAAGAGACGTGTATTGATTGCAAAAGCGTTGTCTCATGAACCAACCATATTATTTTTAGATGAGCCAACTGCCGGTGTTGATGTTGAATTACGTCAAGACATGTGGAAGGTAGTTGAAACTTTAAGAAAAACAGGTGTAACAATTATTCTTACCACACATTATATTGAAGAAGCAGAAGCTATCGCAGATAGAGTAGGGGTAATCAATCAAGGCGAAATTATTGTTGTTGATGAAACAAAAGAATTATTAAAAAAAATGGGACATAAAAAGCTTACAGTAGATCTTCAAGAAGAAATTACTGAAATCCCAAGCAGTTTAGATAAGTATAATCTAGAAATTGGAGAAGATAAGAAATCGATCAATTATACATATAATGTTAGAGCTAAAAGCACTGGAATAACTAACTTGTTACAAGATTTAAAAGATGCAAATTTAAAATTACAAGATTTAAAAACTGAACAAACTACTTTAGAGAAAATATTTGTTACATTAGTAAAGGAGAACAATGAAGTTTAATTATTACGCATTTAGAGCAATGTACTTGCATGAAATGGATCGATTCAAGAGAACATTGATGCAATCATTGTTTTCTCCCGTTTTATCTACATCATTGTACTTTATTGTTTTTGGATCTGTAATTGGTGGATATGTAGAAAAGATTGATGGAATTAGTTATGGATCTTTTATTGTTCCTGGTCTTTTGATGTTAACGTTGTTAACTCAATCAATCAGTAACACATCATTTGGGATATTTTTTCCAAAATTTAATGGAACTATTTATGAAATTTTAGCTGCACCAATTTCAACTTTTGAAATTGTTTTAGCTTTTGTAGGCGCTGGCGCTACTAAAACTCTTATAGTTGGATTGGTTATATTTTTAACATCAACGTTCTTTGTTGAGGTTCAAGTAATGTATCCATTACTAATGATATTTTTATTAGTATTAGTAGCATTTACATTTGCTTTATTTGGTTTTTTAATTGGTTTAATGAGCTCTAATTTTGAGCAAATGTCTATAATTCCAACATTAGTTATCACACCAATGGTATTTTTAGGTGGTAGTTTATATTCTTTAGATATGTTGCCTGAGTTTTGGCAAACAGTTACTTATTTTAACCCAGTTGTTTATTTAATTAATGGTTTAAGATTTGCTTTTTATGGTGTTTCAGATTTCAATATTTGGGTGAGCGTTATTTCAATGGTAGTATTTTTGATGTCATGTGTAACTGTGGTTACAGTTCTATTGAAAAAAGGATACAATATTAAATCTTAGCTACTAGCTATTTTCTTTTTTGGATCGTAAAAAGGTTTTTCTACTATTGTAGCTGAATATTTTCCTTCGTGAGTTTCTATATGTAATTTATTACCTAATTCTGAATGATTAACTTCAATCATTGCAAGTGCAATATTTTTTTTTAATCTAGGTGAATATACAGCTGAAGTTACCTTACCAATTTTCTTGCTATCTTTTTCAATCGGCCAAAAAGTTGTGTTTGGTCCTGACAAAGGATCACAATCTATTATAAGACCAACTTGTTTTCTTTTAATTCCTTCTTGCTTGATTTTTTTAAGTGCTTCTTTACCTATAAAATTTATATCAGTATCTAAATTAACTAATCGATCAAATCCTAGTTCAAATGGATTTGTATGGATATCTGCATCTGCGTGATAAGAAAGCATACCGCCTTCAATTCGTCTTATAGAAGATGTATGACCAGGCTGAAGACCATGTTCTTTACCAGCTTCCATTATTTTTTCATAAAGCTCATTACCTCTTGAACCATCTCTTAAATATATTTCATATCCAAGTTCACTTGACCAACCAGTTCTTGAAACAATCAATGGAATCCCATCAAGTTCATATTCTCTAAGCCAATAATATTTAAGATCTCTGATCTCTTCTCCAAATAGTTTGACCATGATTTCTTGTGAGGTAGGACCTTGTAACTGCAGAGGGGATACATCTGGTTCAGATATTTTAACATCTAAACCTGAGTTAACCGCAACACCTTGTGCCCATAATAAAACATCACTATCAGCTAAAGATAACCAAAAATGATTTTCAGCCAATCTTAATAAAACTGGATCATTTAAGATACCACCATCATTATTTACAATTAAAACGTATTTACATTGTCCAACTGATAACTTTGAAAGATCTCTAGGAGTTAAAAGTTGAGTAAATTTATATGCATCAGGACCTGTGATCTCGACCTGTCTTTCAACTGCAACATCACATAAAATTGATTTTTCAATTAGGTTCCAAAAATTTTGCTCAGGACTTCCAAAATCCCTTGGAATATACATGTGATTATATACAGAAAAACCTGTCGCTCCCCATTTTACAGTAGCATCAAAATAAGGAGATTTTCTAATCTGTGTTCCAAAACCAAAGTTTTTATTAGACATTTGAGAGCCTTAACAGTCTGAGTATTAATTACAAATAAAAAAAATAGCCCTAACAATTAAGGGCTACTAAAAAAAATGGAGAGGGAAAGTATTTTTTTTAAAACTGTTCAGATTCAGTAGATCCAGCCATTGCTGTTGTTGAGCTTTGGCCACTACTAATAGTATTTGAGACTGCATCAAAATAAGATGTACCAACTTCTCTTTGGTGCTTAACACTAGTATAGCCATCTTTTTCTCTAGCAAATTCTTGTTGTTGAATTCTAGAATATGCAGCCATACCTTCTTTTCTGTATTTTTCAGCAAGCTCAAAGATTGCAATGTTTTGAGTATGAAAACCAGCAAGAGTAATGAACTGGAATTTGTAACCCATTTTAGCAATCTCTTGTTGGAATGAAGCAATCTCATCGTCACTTAAATGCTTTTTCCAATTGAATGATGGAGAACAATTGTAAGCCAATAGTTTTCCAGGAAATTTCTCATGAATTGCATCTGCAAATCTTTTAGCTTCAGCTAAATTAGGAGTAGCTGTTTCACACCAAATTAAATCAGCATACGGTGCATAAGCTAAACCTCTAGAGATAGCTTGTTCAATTCCATCTTTAACATAATGAAATCCTTCTGGAGATCTTTCACCAGTTAAAAATGGTTTATCATTTTCATCAAAATCATTTGTAATAAGTTTTGCAGCATTGGCATCTGTTCTAGCCAATATAATTAATGGAACTTCTGCAATATCAGCAGCTAATCTTGCAGCTTTTAAGTTTTTGACCATTGTACCAGTTGGAACAAGAACTTTTCCACCCATATGACCACATTTCTTTTCGCTAGCTAATTGGTCTTCAAAATGAACACCTGCAGCGCCTGCTCTTATAAATTTTTTAGTTAATTCAAATACATTTAATGGTCCACCAAAACCTGCTTCACCATCAGCAATAATTGGAAGCATATAATCTACTTTTTCCTCTCTTTTCATGTCTCCATCTTGCATTTCCATATGTTGAATTTGATCTGCTCTAATTAAAGAGTTGTTCATAGACTCAACTAACTTAGGTGCACTATCATAAGGATATAAAGATTGATCTGGATACATTTCTCCAGCAGTATTAGCATCTGCTGCAACTTGCCAACCACTTAGATATATTGCTTTTAACCCAGCTTTTGCATGCTGAACAGCTTGGTTGCCTGACAAAGAACCAAGGGTATTAACATAAGCTTCAGTATTTAATAATTTCCAAAGTTTTTCAGATTGATTTTTGCAAAGTGAGTACTCAATTTTAATTGAACCTCTTAATCTCTCCACTTCTTCATCAGTGTAGTCTCGTTTGATACCAGCATATCTTTTTAACTCATAAGAGATTTTCTCTGCACTCATTATTTATAATCCTTTGTTGAAGAAAATTGAAAAAGTAGAATTAGTTACTATCGTTTAAAGCGTCGATTAGTTCACTCATCCCACTTGAACCCCAATCACAGTGATCATCTCTCATGTAAATTCCTTTATTATGATGGTGATCTAAATCCTCTTTTTTGATGATTTGAGCTTCATTTTCTGTGTTTTTTAAGTTTTTATCCATATGAGTCATATATTTTACAAAATTTACAAAATCTATAAAAAACGTTAAAAAGCTTTGTAAATAGGGAAAAAATATTGTAAAAATAAATTTACAAAATTTACAAATAGTAAAATGAGTCAAATAGATCTTAAAATAGGGCCAAAAATAAGAGCTTTTAGAAGACAACTTGGACTGCAAGCTAACAAATTAGCTGAAGATTTAAGTATTTCTCCTAGTTATTTAAACTTAATTGAAAGCGGTAAAAGAAAAATTGATGGCGATTTACTCTTAAATGTTTGTGAAAAACTAAATATCCAATTATCAGATCTTACATCAAAGACAGATATCAATCTTCAAAATACAATTTCAGAAATTTTAGATGACACTTTATTTGAAGACTTAGATATTTTAGGTCCGGAAGTAAAAGATCTAGTAAGTACCAATCCAAAGATTGGAAAAGCTATCGTTAGATTAGGAGATATTCTTAAAAAAAAAGATCATGAATTAATAAGTAAGATTGAAAAAATTTCAGGTAAAATTGTAGATAATAGAAAAAATTCTTTTCCTGGAGAGGTTGTTGTTGATTTTTTTCAAGAGAATAAAAATTATTTTCCGAAGTTAGAAGAATTTGCAAATAAAGTTTTTAATAAAATTCAAAAAAATAATCGAACAAGATATTTATCTTTGTGCGATTATTTACAGTCAGAATATTCAATAACCGTAAAAGATGTTATTCCTGATGAGAACAAACCATTTTCAAAAATTTATAACAAAAATAAAAAAGAGTTATTGCTTAGTGATTATAGTTCTATAGAAACCAAAAAATTACATGCAGCATCTCAAGTTGCACAAATGGGTGCTATTAAAGATGTCGAATATTATTTAACTAAATTTAGTTTTCCATCAGAAGAATCAAAAAAACTTACTAAAGTTGCTTTGTTAAATTATTGTGGTGCTGCAATTTTGATGCCATACAAATTATTTCATTCTGAATGTAAAAAATTAAAATATGATTTAGAACTATTACAAAATACATTCGCAACTTCATTTGAACAAGTAGCCCATAGAGTTACATGTTTGCAAGATCCAAAACTACCAGGTATCCCATTTCATTTTTTAAGAGTTGATATGGCTGGAAATATCTCAAAAAGATTTTCTTTATCTGGAATTGATATTCCAAGATATGGTGGAGCTTGTCCAAGATGGAATGTTTATACTGCATTCACTACTCCAGGAGTTTTACATACAGCAGTTAGTAAAATGAATAATGGTGAAAAATATGTTTGTATTGCAAAAACTGTAGAAAAAGGAATTGGAAGATTTGGACAATCTAAAAATGTATTATCGATTGGTTTAGGTTGTGAAGCAAAATATGCAAAAGATTTTATTTATACTGAAAATATGAATATTAATGATAAATCAACGGAAATTCCTATTGGTGTTTCATGTAGAACCTGTGACAGATTAGATTGTTCACAAAGAGCATTTCCACCACTACATAAAAAATTTGATGTTGACTTAAATAGTCGTGGGGTTTCTGTTTATGTCAGTGACGATAAATCTTAAACTATGATTAAATATATTTTACCTGCCATAATAATTTTTCTGATCGTATTATTTTGGGAAAAAATAACTGATTTTGTTGAGAAAAAGTTCAATATTAAGCTTAATTATATCGTTGTTAGTTCTATAGTTGCTGCAATAGCAATTATCCTTTTACTCCTTAATTACTAGGATTTATGAACAGCATTGATTTATCTACTTATAAATTAGATGAAGCGGATGGTGTTTTTACTTATAAAAATGAAAATACAACGCTAGGGTTTGTTAGATTTAATGAAAAGGGAGAAGTGGAGTACATTTTCGTTAATCCAATTTTTAGAAAAAAGGGAATAGCAACAAAATTATTACAGTTAGTTAAACAAAAAACAGGAAAAGAAATAATTCTTCAAGAACCAATTAGCCCTTTAGGATCAAAACTATTAAATTCATTAAACAAATGGAAATAAACTTATTATTTTTTTTCACAGTTGTGCCAGCAATAATTTTGTATGGTATTGCAAAATCTGGTTTGGGTGGATCGATGACTTTAATATCTATTCCATTAATGACCATTGTAATGCCTTTGAATCAAGCATTAGGAATAATTTTACCAATTTTAATATTTTCAGATTTTATCGCTGTTTATAAATATAGAAAAGAATATGACTTAGGTACTTTAAAGTTAATGGTTCCATTTGCTGCTGTTGGAATAATAATTGCATCTTTCACTTTCACATATTTTTCTGAAGAGTTATTAAAATTTATGATTGGTTTAATGGGATTTATTTTTGCAGGTCATTATTTTTTTTTTAAAAAAGATAAAGAAGCCAAATCTCAAAAAAATTCTATCAAAGGAAGTATTTGTTCTGTCATAGCTGGCTTTACAAGTTTCTGTGTCCATGCAGGAGGAACACCTGTAAGTGTTTATATGCTTCCTTTAAGGATGCAGAAAGAAATTTATGTAGGAACAAGAATTATATTTTTTACCTTTGTTAATTTAATAAAGCTTCCTTTATATATTAACCTTTCAATGACAAATTTAGTCACCTTTAAACAATCTGTATTTTTATTCCCAATTGCTTTTTTAGGTATACTAATTGGTTATCGATTAATTAAAATTATAAATGAAAAATTATTTTATAATATTTTATATATTTTAATTTTTATAAGTAGTTCAAAACTTTTATATGATTATTTGATTTGATTTTAAGTAAATGCTAAAATTTGAAATAATATTGAAATGAAAAAAATATTTATATTTTTATTATGTACTTTTTTAATTTTAAACTATTCTAAAGTTATGGCAAATGAAGAAGCAAAATATGAAGTGGTTGATAAAAATGAAATTTATGAGATCAGAAAATACTCTGATCGTTTAGCAGTTGAAACCTCAAGAGCTGGTATAGATAGTAATTTTAGAAAATTATTTAATTATATTTCTGGAAGAAATGATGCTCAAGAAAAGATAGCAATGACTACTCCAGTTACTCAAGTAGAAAAAAATGGGAATATGACTATGCAGTTTTATTTACCTTCAAAGTTTAATTCAGATAATGTACCCAATCCCAGTAGAAATGATGTAAGAATAGTAAATATTGAAGGAGGATATTATGCTGTGCTTAGATATTCTGGCAGAGCTTCAGATGGAAATTTCATAAAACACAAAGAAATCCTAGAAAAAGAGTTAAACAAAAATAATATTTCAATTATAAGTCCACCTATTAGAGCTACATATGATAGTCCTTTTACTCTTCCAATGAATAGAAGGAATGAGGCAATGTATAAAGTGGAGTTTAATTCATGAAGTCAAAATTTAAAGCAATGGTGTTATCTTGTATGGATCCAAGATTTCAACATTTAGTTCATAATCATTTAAAGAAAAAAAAATTAACCGGGAAATACAGTGCTTTTACAATTGCTGGTGCTGCGGTAGGGGTGACACATAATAAATTTAAAAAATGGCATAATACTTTCTATGATAATCTTGGAACTTCAATTCAGCTTCACAAAATAGAAAAGCTTATTGTTATTAATCATAAAGATTGTGGTGCTGCTAAAATTGCTAACGGAAAAAAAGAATTTACACCTGCAAATGAAAAAAAAATACACCAAGACTCATTTAATATACTTAAAAAGGAAATTAAAAAAAGATTTCCAAAACTAAAAGTGGAATTAAATGTAATTGCTTTAGATAGTAAAATTACAAAATTTTAATTATTGATTTCTAATCAAAGGGTAAACTTTTGGATTTAAGTATTTCAAGTTTGTTAACATAATCAATATCAATGTCACAAATCCAATTGAAAAACCTAAGTAAATTAAAACATTAAAATCAAACATCCACACAAGTTCAAAGATATTTTCCATAATAAATTTTGAACCAATTACTGCAAAAAATATTGCAATCAGTATGACTGATTTAAAGATAATGATGAATTCTATTAATGATGAGAGGATTATTTCTTTTTTCGAAAAGCCTAAAATTTTAAACACTAAGTTTTGATACTCTTTAACTTTACCTTGAACCATAATTGCACTCGAAATAACAATTAAACCAATTACAATTGTTACAGCTGATATCAAAGTAACTGCAATAAACACTTTATTTAGCACAGCTGTTACTTTTGTCAGATAATCTGCAATTTTAATCATGGATAAGCTAGGCATAACTTCTAGCATTTCAGTTTCATCAAATTTATCAGAATTAAATTTTGCTGTTGCTAAATATTCATGAGGAATATTTTGAGCGAATTGAGGATTAAATAGCATTGCAAAGTTTATACTTAAATCTCGATAATCAACTTCTCTAAAATTAATGACTTCACCATCTATTTCTCTTCCATAAATATTCAAAGTAAAAATATCTCCTAATTGAATATTAAAATCTCTTGCAACTTTAGCATCCAAAGATATTTGAAGTTGGTTAGGTTTATTTAAATCCCACCATTCTCCAGCAACTAATGGATTATCTTCAGGAACATCTTCCACCCATGAAGATCTTCTTTCACTTCCAATTACCCAATAACTATCATTATCAGGCTTAATATAAGTATTTGGATTGATACCATTAATTTTTGCAATACCAGATGAAACCATAGGAACAACTTCAATGTCTGCATTTGGATCCATTTTTAATATTCCTTGTTCAAATTTTTCACGTTCTCCTTTTTGAATACCTACAAAGAAATAATCAGGTGCAATATCAGGAATTGATTTAGCAATTTCTCTTTGAAAATTTGTTCCAACTAATGCCAATGTTAAAAGTAAAGTAACTCCCAACCCTAAAGACATAATAGTAATTGGTGTGATACTTTTAGTTTGAGTGATATTTTTAATTGATACCTTTAATGAGATATTGGAGCTTGATTTAAATTTTTTAAGAAAAAAAATAATTATTCTTGAAAGAAAGAAAAATACAATCAAACACACAAAAAATGCAGCAAAGTACCCAAGACTGTAAGTTGGTTGCTCTGAACCTATAGTAAATAATAAAACTAAAATAGACAGTAATATAAAACTTAAAACAATAGATTTTTTTGAATAATAAAATTGTAAGTTTTGAAAAACATTTCTAAATAAATTAGAAGCTTTTACTTGGTCAATTGAACTTATCGTTGGGATAGAAAATATTACAAGTACCAATAAACCTACTAAAAATATTTTAATAAAATTAACTATAGAAAATACTGGATAAACATTTAATCCAAGTCCATCTGATAAGTATTTATCAGCGATAGGGACTATTAAAAAACTAGAGCCGTAGGAGACAACTGTAATTACAAACAACAATATTAATAATTGAAGATAATAAAGTGTCTTTATATTTCCTGAGTAAAATCCAACTGCTTTTCTAACTGCAATTGACATATTGTTTTGGTTAATAAAAGAGAGAAGGGTGTTTGCAATTCCAATACCAGCAATCAACATCGCACTTATTGAAACAAGAGATAAAAATTGTGAAAAATTATTAATTATTCTCTTTATTCCACTTGCTGAATTTTCAGGATAACGAAGTTTTACTTTTTGATCATCTTTAAAAATATTTTCAATTCGTTTTTCTAATTCTTCAGAGTTATCTCCTTCATTAAATTTAACTTTATATTCATAGTTTAAAAAGCTTCCAATCCCGTTTAGTTTTAATATTTCTAATGTTTGCTTTCCTGCGAGTGCCCAATCACCAAAAGCAACAAATCCACTTACATCTGGTACTGATTTTATAATTCCAATAACTGTAAAATTTTGGTCTTGAACTTTAACTTGTTCATTAAGTTTTATATTTAGTGTCTTTGAAAGACTTTCATTAATTAAAATAGTATTTGGTTCCTTTTGCATTCGCTCATAAGCACCTTCGGGTTCAAATACTACTTCACCATATAGTGGGTATTTTTCATCAACTGTTTTAATTCTAGTGAATAAAGATTTGTTTTTTTCTCTTCCAGTTGTTGAAAGCATCGTACTGAACTCAATCATTTGAGAAACAGTTGTAAATTCTTTTACCTGATTAACTAGATCGAGATTTCCTTGGTTACGATTGTAATCAATTTCTAAATCACCACCTAATAAGGCTTTTGCATTATCGTTTAGTTCTTTTTTAAGACTATCTTCAATTGTAAAAATAGCACTTAATATAAAGAGACTTATAAATAGAGTAACAATAATACTTGAGATTTTGTGATAGTTTCTGCTTAAATCCTTTAAAGCATATTTAAAAATCAAACTAAATTCAGATCGATTATTTAATTTTTCCATCTTTTATTTTGATTTTTCTTTTTGCTTTGTTTGCAAGTTTTGGATCATGCGTTACCATGATTAAGGAAGACCCTTCCTCTTTTACATATTTAAATAGAATATCCGAAATCATTAATGAGTTTTCAGTGTCCAAGTTTCCTGTAGGTTCATCAGCTAAGATTAATTCAGGCTTCATTGCTATAGCTCTTGCAATCGCAACTCTTTGCTGTTCACCACCAGATAACTGACTAGGTAAATTATTAAATCGGTGCTTTAAACCAAATCTATCTAATAAATTTTTTGCCTCACTCTCAGGATTTTTAAAATTATTTAATTCTAATGTTAAAGCAACGTTTTCAACTGCTGTATAATTTGGAATTAAGTAGAAAGATTGAAATATAATTCCAATATTTTTCTTTCTAATTTCTGAAACTTCATCTTCATTTAAACCTGTAATTTCTTGATCTTGAAAAATAATTTTACCTGAGGTTGGTTTTTCTAGTCCTCCAACCAACATGATTAAACTGGTTTTACCAGATCCACTTTCACCAACGACAGAAACTGTCTCCTTTTTCTTAATGGTTAGATCAATATTCTTTAAAACACTGATGCTTTCCTTACCAGTTTGGTATTTGAGATTTATTTTTTTTAATTTAAGAAGTGCACTCATGAACAAAAGTTTATTTATTAAAATTTTGATAATCTTTCTAGTGCACATTAATGCAAGTGCAATAGAAAAGGTTGTCTTATTTGGTGATAGTTTAATGGCTGGATACGGTTTACCTAAAGAACATCACTTACCAGTGGTATTAGAAGATAATTTTAAAAAAGATGGTTTAAATATAAAGATAATTAACGGGAGTGTTTCAGGAAGTACATCTTCAGGAGGACTGAACATTGCTGAATGGAGTTTATCTGAACCTGGTATCGATTTAATGATTTTAGGCTTGGGTGCTAATGATATGCTTAGAGGTATAAAACCAGAAGAAACTGAGAAAAATTTAGAAGAAATTATAAAGATAGCTAATAATAAAAAAATCAAAATTATTATTGCAGGTATGGTTGCCCCAACCACACATGGCGCTGAATACAAAAAAAAGTTTGATGCAATCTATCCAAAACTATCAAAAAAATATAACTTACCCTTGATCCCATTTTTACTTGAAGGAGTGGCACTTGATCCAAGTTTAAATCAGCAAGATGGAATTCATCCAAATAAAGAAGGAACAATTAAAGTAAGTGAAACTATTAAAAAAAGTATTATTAATATTTTAAATTAAATGAATAAATTTTTATATAATCTTAAAGAAAGTAGAATTTTCCAGTTTGTTGTTATTTCAATTATTATTTTAAATGCAATTACAATTGGAGTTAACACTTATGAATTAAGTGATCTTACCAGACAAGCAATTAATTATTTAGATTATTCAATTACTATATTTTTTGTAATTGAAATTATAATTAGATTTGTTGGAGAACCAAAAAAATTACACTTTTTTAAAAGTGGATGGAATGTATTTGATACATTAATTGTTTTAATTTCATTAATTCCAATTCCTAATAATTCTAGTTTCTTACTTTTAAGATTGCTAAGAGTATTTAGAGTATTGAGAATTATTTCAGTTGTTCCAGAATTAAAAAAAATCATTGAAGCACTGCTTACTTCCGTCAAAAGGGTATTTTACGTTGGATTATTATTGTTCATAATTCTTTATATATACGCAACTATAGGCTCAATTTTATTTAGTGCAGATATACCTGAGAGATGGAGTGACGTTGGTATCGCTATGATCACATTGTTCCAGGTTTTAACATTATCAAGTTGGGAACAAGTAATGCTACCATTGCAAGATGTTTACTGGTGGGCTTGGATTTATTTTTTCAGTTTTATAATTATATGCGGAATTACAATGCTTAATTTGTTGATTGCGATACTAGTAGACGTAGTAATCAATCAGAAAAAGCTATAAAGCTTTTGAATGAAAAGATTTATTATAGTGTTGAGTTTCCTTTGCATCGGTTATGTTAACGCACAAAATACAAACATTACTGTAGATGCAAATTTAAATCTTACATGTGCATTTGAAAAAGTAATTTTAAAAAATTCAGATCATAACTTTGAGACATTTACAAAAGATCAAATTAAGAGAGATGATATTAATAAATTAGTAATAGAGTCTAAATCACCAAATGTATTAAACATTAAAAATTTATCTAATTTTATTGATAAAATTGAACTAGAAGTAAAAATTTCTAATAAAGATGTCGTTTTAATTCAAGCTTTTGATGATGAAAAGAATTATTCAGAATCTGCAGTTTTAACTATTAAAACAGGTGAGCTTGTTCACGAAATTACAAAAAATATTAAACTAGAAGAGAAAGAAAAGGATATTTCTTTTTATAGTTGTAAAAATATTAATCAAAATACATAAGAACAAAGACTCTAATTCTCTTATTTGTTAATATCTTATTATGAAGAGAACACTTTTAATTTGTTTAATTTTTTTATTTTCTTTAACGAGTTCTTTTGCAAATGATAGAGATGTTAGGCTTAATCAATTGTTTAATGAGTTAAAAGTTAATAAAGCAAAAGTTGCAGCTATTGTTGAGCAAGAAATTTGGTCTTTATGGAGCACTCATCCAACTGATGAAAAATTGACTGCTCGTTTAGAAGAAGGTTCAATGTTTGTTAGAAACCAACAGCCAAAAAGAGCAAGAGAAATATTTACTGAAGTAATAAAACTTGATGAAAATTGGGCTGAAGCTTGGAATAAGAGAGCAACTGTTCTTTATATGTTAGGCGAATATCAAAAATCACAAGATGATATTGATAAAGTCTTGGAATTAGAGCCAAGACATTTTGGTGCTTTAGCAGGACAAGGTTTAGTGAACATCCAATTAAAAAATTTTGAAAAAGCAATTAGAAGTTATAAACAAGCACAAGAGATTTATCCGTCCATGCGATCTCCAGAAATCATGATAAAACAAATCGAAGATTTGATGAAAGAACAAACAATTTAAAATGTGTGGAAGATACGTTGTTAAAAATCCAGTTACTAAAACTAGTTCTCTAGTTAAATCTGCAATTCAGGTTGAGGATAATGAAAACTATAATGCTCATCCTTATCAAAAACTTCCAGTTATAAAAAAATATAAAAATGGAAATACCTTAGAAGCTTTGAAATGGGGTTTGGTCCCAAGTTGGGCGAAAGATAAAGATTTTAAAGCTCTGATTAATGCAAGACTTGAGACCATAGATGAAAAGGTTTCATTTAAAAAATTGATAAAAAATAATCGATGTGTTGCCGTTGCAGATGGATTTTATGAATGGAAGAGGGAAGAGAAGGAAAAAACACCTCATTACTTTACTCGTGAAGATACCAATACTATTTATTTTGCAGGAATATTTGAAGATGATCAGTTTTGTTTAATTACAGAAGAAGCAAAAGAAAATATTAAGGAAATTCATCACCGACAACCAGTTATTCTTAATCAAGCGGATGTTAATAGATATCTTAATTTAGAATTACAAGGATCAGCGTTTCTAAATGAACGTAAATCACCAGATCTTATATTTCATGAAGTTTCAAAAGATGTAAATAAGCCTACAAATAACAGCGCTTCTTTAATACAAAAAATATAAATCTATTTTCTTTTATTTTTTTTAAATTTAAAGTTTTTAGGTCTTTTTCTATTTTTAAATTTTCTTTTATTATTTTTGTTTTCAAATTTTTTGAATTTCTTCTTTTTACTTAATTTATTGTTAGAAAATTTATTCTTAAATTTCTTTTTAAATTTATTTTTTTTATTAAATTTCTTACTCTTTTGATTATTTGGTCTTGCTTCTTCTTTAACTTTAAAATCAGGATCTATTAATTTTTGTATAGATCTCCACATACTTCTATCATTGTTTGTTAAAAAAGTTAAAGCTGATCCATCTTTTCCAGCACGGCCAGTTCTACCTATTCGGTGAATATAATCTTCTGGAACTTGTGGAAGATCATAATTAATTACATGTTTTATAACTGGAATATCTAATCCTCTAGCCGCAACATCTGTTGCAATTAAAATCCTACTATTACCATTTCTAAATCCTCTAATAACTCTATCTCTTTTACTTTGTCTAAGATTTCCATGAATAGCATCAGCTTTATGGCCATCATATTTTAATCTTTTTACAATTTTATCAGCACCATGTTTAGTTTTAACAAAAACTAAAATGGATCCACTTCTTTCAACTAATTGATTAATCAATTCATGGTATTTTTTGTCAGCTGTGATTTGAAAAGTTTCTTGTTTAATTTTTTCAATTGGAGTTGATAAAGATCCAACAGATACTCTTTCAGGATTATTAAGATACTTTTGAGAAATTTTTAAAATGTTTTCAGGTAAAGTTGCAGAAAACAATAATGTTTGATGATCTTTTGGAATAAATTTTAAAATTATTTCTATTTGAGGTGTAAATCCCATATCTAACATTCGATCTGTTTCATCTAGGACTAAGTAATTAACTCTAGATAAGTTCAAACTTTTTCGTTCTATGTGATCGTTAATTCTTCCAGGGGTTCCAACTATAATTCTTGCTCCTTTTTTTAATTGTCTAAGTTGTTTTTGCATACTCTCACCACCAATTAAAAGAGCATTACCAATTCCTATCTCTCTAATATTTAATTTTAGAACAGTTTCCATTACCTGTGTTGCAAGTTCTCTTGTTGGACAAATTATTAATGCCATTGCTCGCTTATTTTTTAAAAGCTTATTCAGCATTGGAATTGTAAATGCTAATGTTTTGCCGGTACCGGTTTGAGCAGTTCCTAAAACATCTTTTCCCTCTAAGCTAATTGGTATGGATTGACTTTGAATAGGGGTCGGAGTTCTAAATTCAGCCAATTCAATTGATCTTTTTAATTTATTTTCAATATTTAAATCAGAGAAGTTCATTATGTTGGGATTGATATAAATTTTAAGTAATTGAGTGTCTGCTTATATCTTTTTGTACCAAATACAATAAATAGTTTGAGAGAATTAATCTCTAAAGTTTACAAAGTCTATCGGAAGTCCAATATCAATAGCTTTAATTGCTGCTATAGCTTCTTGAAGATCATCTCTTTTTTTACCATCAACTCTTAATTCATCACCTTGAATTTTAACCTGAATTTTAAGTTTAAGTTTTTTAATGTCAGCAATTACTTTTTTAGCATTTTCTTGACTGATACCTTCTTTAAGTTCACTTACTTGTCTTATCGCACCACCTGAAGCGCCTTCTGAACTTTTAACTTCTAAAACTCTTGGATCTACTTTTCTTCTTACTAAATGTGTTTGTAACAATTCATTGACTTGCTTTAATTTTAATTCATCAGGAGCATTGGTAGTAACTGATTTATCTTTTCGCTCTATAGTGATGTGAAGTCCTTTAAAATCATATCGATTACTTATTTCTCTTAAGCAATTTGCTAAAGCATTATCAAATTCTTGATAATTAATTTTACTGATTACATCAAATGAAGGCATAATTTATTTATACAATAATCTATTTTTTATTAAACGAAATTAAAGATAATATTAATTTAAAATATGAAAAAAATTAAAATTCACATCAGAAATAATCATTGGAAAGAGGGATTTTTGCCCTGTGATGCTGAAGGTGAGAAAAATAATACAATCACTAAGGAAGAAATTGAAAAGGGTTTTGATCAATATCCTGAGTTAAGGGACAAAGTTGAATATGTAATTGATTGGGATGATGATAATTTTATCTCATCAATGCAATCAGCTGATATTTTACTTGGCTGGCAATTTCCAACACAAGATTTAAAAAAAATTGCTCCTAACCTTAAATGGATCCATGTGATTTCAGCTGGTGTTAATCATTTATCTCCTTTTGATTGGATGAAAGAAGATTTAGTTTTAACAAACAGTAGCGGTGTTCATGCTAAAAAAGCAGGGGAATTTGGTTTGATGAGTATTTTAATGCTCCAAAATCACATGACTAGAATTGTAACCAACCAAAAAAATAAAGAATTTGTATCTTTACTTGGAAAACCAATCGAGGGAAGGAAAGTAGTTGTTGTTGGAACTGGTTCTTTAGGTGGTTCAATGATTAAACATATCAGTAAGCTTGGAGCTGAAGTTATTGGTGTAAATAGAAAAGGAAAAAATGTTGAGGGATGCTCTAAAGTTATTACGTTTGATAAAATTGATGAAGTGTTACCTGATGCTGATTTTTTATATCTTGCAGTTCCAGAAACAGAAGAGACCAAAGGATTAATTAATAAATCTAGATTAGATAAATTAAAATCTACGTGTGGGATTGTTAATATTGGAAGGCAATCTGTTTTAGATTACGAAGTTTTAAGAATTAAACTTCAAAATAATGAAATTGCTGGAGCAATTTTAGATGTATTTTCACAAGAACCTATTCCAAAAACATCAAACCTTTGGGATACCCCAAATTTAATTATCACTCCTCATATTTCGTCCGATAGTGAGGGGAATTATGTTGAGATGGTTCTTAAAATTTTCTTTAAAAATCTAAAATTATTCATAGAAAATAAAGAATTAATTAATCAAATAGATAGAGAGTTAGGTTATTAGATCTAGCTTAAACAAGTATTAAATGTTTGGAAAAAAACATTTATATTTTCTATTTTCTTTATCAGTTTCTGAAGGATTAATATCTTTGCATTTTTCAGTTTTATTTTCACATCTAGAATAAAACGAACATCCTTTTGGTGGATTAATTGGATCAGGCAGCTCTGTTTCAACCAAACTTTGAATTTCAATTTTTTGATTAGTTTTAGGTACACTATTTAAAAGTAAATTTGTGTATGGATGATAAGGTTTTTGAAATAATTCTTTAGCATCAGATTTTTCAACTATATCACCAAAATACATAACCATTACTCTGTCACATATAGCTTCTATCACAGCAAGATCATGACTAATTACAATATAAGACAATTCAAATTTTTTCTGTAAGTCGTTTAACAAATTTAATATTTGTGATTGAACAGAAACATCTAGAGCAGAAACTGGTTCATCTAGAATTATAATTTTTGCTTTAGAGAGTAATACTCTTGCAATACCAATTCTTTGAGCTTGGCCTCCTGAAAATTCGTGTGGGAAACGATTTAAAAATTCTTCTTTTAAATTAACTTCTTTAATTATGCTTTTAATCTCTTTTTCAATTTCTGTTTCATTGAGCTTTCTAAGATATTTTAAAGGTGCTGCTAAAGATTGATAGATTGTTTTTCTTGGATTGAGACTACTGATTGGGTCTTGGAACATATATTGAATATGATTTGGTAGTTCATACTTTTCATAATTATTTATATCTTTGTCTTGTATCTTTATTTCTCCAGAAGAAGGTGAAATTAATCCTGCTAACATTTTTGCTAATGTTGATTTACCACAACCAGACTCGCCAACTATTCCAAGTGACTCTTTTGATTTCAAATTAATATTAATATTGTTTACGGCTCTTAGATTTATTGATTGCTTGTTAAATAAACCTTTATTTTTTGAATAAAACTTTGAAAGATTGTTTGCAGATAAAATGTCCATCGTATTATTCATGAGGATATAAACACCTTACCTCACTATCTCCTTTCTGAACTATTTTGATATCTTCAATTTGGCAGTTGTCTTTTTTAATTAAGCACCGACTAGCAAATGAACATCCAATTTCTTTTTTATGTGTAATTGATGGGGGACTACCTAATATCGTTGGAAGTTTTCTTTTGCCAAATCCAATATGAGGAACACATTCCATCAATTGACTAGTGTATGGATGTCTTGGTTTACTCATTATATTTTCTGTTTTACCTTCCTCAACAATTTGACCTCCATACATTACAATTACACGATCACAAATTTGTGAAACAACACCAAAGTCATGTGAAATAAATAAAACAGATAATCCTTTCTCTTTTCTTAAAGTATCTAGCAATGATAATATTTGAGCTTGAACTGTTACATCTAAAGCAGTTGTTGGTTCGTCTGCAATAATTAATTCTGGATCATTAGTTAATGCCATAGCAATAGAAACTCTTTGTCTCATTCCACCAGAAAGTTCATGAGGATATGAATTCCATACGTTTTCAATGTTAGGAATTTGAACTAACTTTAATAACTCTTTACCTTTTAATGTAGCTTCGTTACTTTTTTGATGATTGTGTTCAATAAATGCTTCTTCAAGCTGTTTCCCAATTTTAATTAGTGGGTGTAGGGTAGAAAGAGGGTCTTGGAAAATATATGAAATTTTATTTCCTCTTAACTCTCTAATTTGTTCATAGTTCATTTTTAAAATATCATCACCCTGAAATTTTACAGATCCATCAACAATCACACCTGGAGGAGAGGCAACAAGACAAGTAATTGATAAAGCTGTTACTGATTTTCCCGAACCACTTTCACCAATTAACCCTAAACATTCGCCTTTTTTTATATCAAACGAAACATCCTTAGATGCTAGGTGTAATTTGTTATCAAACTCAAAAGCTGTAGTTAAATTCTTTACTGATAAAAAAGAATTACTGTTATTTTCAACATTTCTATTTAATTTAATTTGGGTAACAGGCTGAGGTTTAACTAATTCTCCTTTGCTTAATCTTGGATCTAATGCATCTCTAATACCATCACCAAATAAATTAACGCCAATAACAATTAAGAAAATCATAGCTCCAGGTACATAAGATGTGTGAGGATTTACAATTAATGAACTTCTTCCTTCACCAAGCATTGAACCTAAATCAGCTTGTGGAGGTTGCGAACCTAAACCTAAAAATGATAGACCAGCTGTCTCTAATATCATCCAGCCAACGGTCGTTGAAATTGTAACAACTATTACCGGAAGAATATTTGGAAAAATTTCATAAATAATAATTTTAAAATTACTCATTCCAGATAATCTTGCAGCATCAATAAATTCTTTGTTAGCAATCGTGACAGTGACACCTCTGATGTTTCTTGCAAAAAAAGGAATGTTAACTAAAGCAACTGCAATCATAGCATTAAATAGACCAGGGCCTAAAACTGCAACTATTGCAAGTGCTAACAAAATATAAGGAAATGCCATTAAGACATCTATGATACGCATAATAACGTTGTCAGTTTTATTTCCATAAAACCCAGCTATAGTTCCAAGTATTGATCCAATGGTTGCTGAAATTAAAGCTGCTGATATTCCAACCAATAAACTTAATCTAGTTCCCCATAATAATCTTGATAACAAATCTCTACCTAAATGGTCTGTACCCAGCAAATATCCTTCTGAAAAGGGTAAAAGAAATCTGTCACTGGTTTTAATGACATCAGGATCTTTTAATGGCAACAAAGGGCTTAAAAATGAAACTACAAAAATAATAACTAATAAAATTCCACCAAATAAAGCAAGTTTGTTTCTTGAAATTAATTTTAAAAAATTAATCATTTAATCCTTGGATCTAAATATCTTTGCAACAAATCAACTGCGATATTGAATAATACATAACAAGCAGCAACAAACATGACACCACCTTGAACAAGTAAAATATCTCTTTTTAAAATTGCATCGACCAACATTCGTCCAACACCTGGCCATTGAAAAACAATTTCAATAAAAACAGATCCAGATAAAACAAATCCAGCTTGTAAACCTAAAATTGGAAGAATAGTGACGATTGCAATTCTTAAAACATGTTTGAAAAGTACATTTCCTTCTCTAACTCCTTTAGCTCTTGCTGTTCTAATGTAGTCTTGTCTAAGTATTTCTAAAACAGAGTTTCTTGTTATTCTTGCAACTACTCCAGTTGCAACTAATGCCAGTGCTATTGCAGGCATAATTAAATGATGAATTAGATCTAAAAAATCACCCCCACCATAAATTGCATACATACCTGATACTGGGAGCCATTGAAGATTTACTGCAAATAATAAAATCATCATCATTCCTAAAAAAAATGATGGTAATGAAATTCCAGTTAAAACAGTAAAAGTGATAATTTTATCTGTAATAGTGTATTGTTTAAATGCTGAAATTGTTCCAATTAAAACTCCAACAAAAGAACATAAAATAAATGCAGTCCCTGATAAAATTAAAGTAGCATTAAATCTTTCTAAAATTTCATCCAATACTGGACGATTTAAAGCAAACGATCTTCCAAGATCACCTTGAACTAAATTACCAAGCCAAATGAAATATCTTTGAACTAATCCCTTATCTAAGCCTAGCTGTTCATTTAGTAATTTTACATTCTCAGGTGTTGCATAAGAACCAAGTATTGCTGTTGCCGGATCTCCTGGAATTAGTGAAATAATAAAGAAAACTATAATTGTAATACCTAGAAGTACAGGAATTGCTGATAGTAATCTTTGAAGGAGATAATTCATGATAATACCCTAGGCTTTTTTAAGCCTAGGGCAACTATTATAATTCTTAACTTTTTTTAGTTTTTCTTAACGTCTTTTAATAAAAGTAAGAATGAAGGTTGAAGTGAAAAGTTACTCACTTTGTTGCTAGTAACTGCATTTTGTTTCCAGTTAGCAACAAATACCCATGGAGCATCTTCTTGAACAATTTCTTGCATCTCTTGATACAGTTTTGCTCTTTCTGCTTGGTCAGTAGATGATCTTGCTTTATTTAATAGATCATCAACTTTAGGGTTTGAGTAATATCCAGAGTTAAATCCTCCTTTGTCAGGCCAAGATTCTGTTCTTAGCGCTAAGAAAGGAAGTGTATCAGGATCGTTTGTCATCCATGCCATTTCTGCCATGTCTGCTTTTCCTTCTAAACCTGGGTTTACTTCACCTAGGAACGAGTTCCATTCAAAAGTTTTGATTTCAACATCAAAACCTACAGCTTTAAGATCTGCTTGAATTGCAGTTCCCATTGCAACAGGATCTAACATTCCAGAACCACCTTCAGTAACATAGAAAGTAAGTTTTGCACCTTCAACACCTGCTTCTTTAATTAAAGCTTTAGCTTTAGCAGGGTCATATGGGTATGGTTGTAAACTATTGTTATACGCCCAAGCAAATGCAGGAGGTGTTGGTCCAGCAGCTATAGCAGCTGTTCCTTCTAGCACATCATTTACAATTGCTTGTTTGTTAATTGCATAGTTAGCAGCTTGTCTTACTTTCTTATTAGCAAAAGGACCTTCTTTTGCATTTAAGATTAAGAACCAAACGTGAGGTCCAGCTTGTTCAACTACGCTAAATTTACTTCCACCAAATTTACTTAATGATGCAGGAGGAACTTCAACCATCATGTCAATTCCACCTGAAAGCATTTCAGCAACTCTAGTATTAGCATCAGTTATAGGTCTAAAAACAACTGCATCTGTTCCAGCTTTTCCATCCCAATAACCAGAGTTTTTGTCTACAACAACTCTCTCATTTGATTTCCATTCATTAAATTTGAATGCACCAGTACCAGAAGGATTTCTTCCAAAATCTTTTCCGTGTTTTTTAACCCCTGCTGGTGAAACAATTAAACC
Organism: Candidatus Pelagibacter sp. HIMB1485; assembly: GCF_052048055.1. Lineage (NCBI taxonomy): Bacteria > Pseudomonadati > Pseudomonadota > Alphaproteobacteria > Candidatus Pelagibacterales > Candidatus Pelagibacteraceae > Candidatus Pelagibacter > Candidatus Pelagibacter sp. HIMB1485. The sequence continues at coordinate 768,785 of NZ_JBNAIN010000002.1, forward strand.
TGTTGGATATGCTAAGTTAGATAAAAAAGGAGCGTAAGGCTCATTCAATGTAAACTTAACTGTATTAGCATTTACTACATCAACTGATTTGATTGCTGAAAAAAAGAAAGATAGCGGAAAAGGTCCTGTATTGTGATAAGGATGATCTTTGTTTAACATTCTATCAAAGTTAAACTTCACTGCATCAGCATTAAAGTCTGATCCATCATGAAACTTAATTCCTGATCTTAAATTGAATGTATAAACTGTTCCGTCGCTACTAATGTCCCAACTTTTTGCTAAAGCTGGTTCGACTTCTAATTTTCCGTCTGTATATCTTACAAGTCCATCATAGATATTCATTACTATTCTAAAGTCATTTACAGCCGTAACTGTACTTGGATCTAAAGATTTTGGCTCAGCTATTTGACCTACCACCAATACTTTAGCGTTAGATGCAACTGTAAAACCAGTTATGAAAACTAATGACAGAAGACTAATAAAAAACGTTCTTAACTTTTTTAACATTTTATCTCCATCGTTATATTTATTATAAATAAAGCCTAACAATTGAAAATTTTGATTTCAACCTGATCATCTGTTCATTTCAGTTTTTCCTAAGCAAAAAAAATAGTAAATTAGAACAATTTTGTAGTAGGGTACCCATTTTATGACATTTTCAATTTTAGCTAGAAATCCAAAAACGGGCGAAATAGGTGGAGCCGCTGCTACAGGAAATCTTTGTGTAGGAGGATGGGTTTTAAGAGGAGATATAAAAAAAGGTGTTACAGCATCACAAGGTTTTTACCCAAGTACTTTATGGGGTGAAAATATTTTAAATAATTTAAATAAATATTCACCAACAACAGCAACAAATAAAGTTATCAAAAATGATAAGCAAAAACATTACCGGCAAGTCTCTTGTTTAAACTTATCAGGCAAAGGTTTTTCATTTACAGGAAATAAAAATACAAAATATTTTAATCATATTGTTATGCCAAATTTGGTTGTAAGTGGAAACATGCTGTCCAATGACAAAGTGATCAATAAAATTGTGGATAATTTTAAGTTTAAAAATGAACCATTAGCAAAGACATTGGTAGAAGCTCTTAAAATAGGCAAAAAGTTTGGCAGCGACAAAAGAGGATTGATGTCTGCTGCATTACTAGTCTTTAAAAAAAACAATCCACCACTAAATATAAGAGTGGATCATGATACAAATCCATTGGTAAAACTAGAAAAAATTCTAAAAATGACTAATAAAACCAAATATAAAGAGTGGTTAAAAAAACTTCCAACTAAATAATGATTATACAAAATTACATAGAAAAAATTGCAAAATGTTCAAAACCTGCAGAAGGGGTTACGAGGTTACCTTTTACAAAAGAACATAAATCTGCAAACAATCTTTTAAAACAATGGATGAGTGATGCTGGATTAAAAATTAGTTTAGATGCAGCTGGAACTTTAATTGGTAAATACGTCAGTCCTAAAAAAAATGCCAAAACATTATTGATTGGTTCACACCAAGATAGCGGTTACAACTCTGGAAGATATGATGGTATCATGGGAGTGATACTTCCAATTTTAGCTTTAAAAGAATTAAAGAAAAAAAAAATTATTTTACCTTATAATGTTGAAATTTTAGCTTTTGCAGATGAAGAAGGTGTTAGGTTTCCAACAGCATTAATGGGACCAAGATCATTAGCAGGAACGTTTAATAAAAAAGATTTAAAACTTAAAGATAAAAATAATATTTCTATTGAACAAGCTTTAAAAAGTTTTGGATGCAATCCATCAAAAATTAATTCATTAAAAAGAAACAAAAAAGACCTGCTAGGTTTTTTTGAGGTCCATATTGAACAAGGACCAGTTCTAGAAAGTAAAAACTTAGCAGTTGGAATAGTGAATGGTATTTCTGGAATATCTAGATTTAAACTTGAAATCGAAGGTTATGCTTCTCATGCAGGAACTACTCCAATGCATCTTAGAAAAGATTCATTAGCTGCAACTGCAGAAGTTATTAATGCTGTAGAAAATTTGGCTAAAAAAAATAAAAACTTTTTAGCAACGATGGCATCAATTGAGAATAGACCAAATAGTGTAAATGCTATTCCTGCAAAATCTTTATCTTTCGTAGAATGTAGAAGTGTCGATGATAAAAAAAGAAAAAAAGTAGAAAAAGAGATTTCTAAAAAAATTGGGCTAATTTGTAAGAAAAGAGGTCTTAAATTTAATTTAAACAAAACTTACGATCAAAGTGCTGTTAGTTGTGATAAGAAAATTATGAGTACACTTAAAAAATCATTTCAGAATTTAAAATTAGATCCATTTGTATTGATGTCAGGAGCAACCCACGATGCATCAGCAATGTCTGATTTATGTCCTATTTCAATGCTTTTTGTAAGAAGTCAAAAAGGTTTAAGTCATAATCCAAAAGAATTTACTATCGAAAAGGATATGCAAATAGCGGTTAAAGTTATTGAAAAATTTTTAATTAATTTTAATTGATCTAATAAGAGGTATTGATGTTGAAAGTATATTTAGCAGGAGAAATTCACACAAATTGGCGTGATGAAATTATTGATGAATGTAAAAAACAAAATTTAGACATTCAATTTTCATCTCCTGTAACAGATCATGCATCTTCAGATGATTGTGGGGTTGAAATCTTAGGACCTGAAGAGAAAAATTTTTGGAAAGATAGAAAAGGGGCTAATATTAATTCAATTAGAACTAAAAAATCGATCAAAGATTGTGATGTAATCATTGTTAAATTTGGTGAAAAATACAAACAATGGAATGCAGCTTTTGATGCGGGCTATGCGGCTGCATTAAATAAATCAATAATTATTATTCATAATGAAGAGCATCAACATGCTTTAAAAGAGGTAGATGCTGCTGCAGCTGCTGTTGCTTCAGATCAAAAACAGGCAGTTCGTATCTTAAAATACGTTCTTCAAGGAACCCTTAAATAGTTAAATACTAATTATTTTCTAAGTGAAATTTGTTTACCTGGGGTAAAAAATATAATACCGTTTGCTTATGAATCTTAATCTTTTTACTCACTGTCATAGACTGGCTAGAGTTGGTTTGAGTTCAAAGTTATCATCTAATCTATTTAATTTATTACTTCAAAAAGTAGACTGTAAAAATCATATAAATTCTTCAACACCCACGAAATTGTAATCACTTCTTTTTTTAAAAAATTAATTTTAATTAAAGGAGAATTATGGAAATAAAAAACATTGTTAACTTAAAAGATTACCCAATTGATCAGACAGGATCAAAAGAGTATCAAGATTTAATTACTAAAAATAGAGAGCTACTTGATAAAGATGGATGTTGTGTACTTCCAAACTTTGTACTTAGCGAGTCTTTGAGAAGAATGAAGGAAGAAGTTGAAAGAAATCTTCCTAAAACTCATTGGACCAAAGATCATCACAACCCTTATTTTTCAAAAGATGATGAAAATTTATCTAAAGATCATCCAAAGAGAGTATTTTCATTTAGAGAAAGCGGCTACATCAATTCAGATGATTTAGAAGAACAATCTGATTTAAATAAAATATACGAGTCTGAGGAAATGTTAAAATTTATTTCAGATAGTTTAGGAGTTTTTCCTCTTTATCGATGGTCAGATCCTTTAGGTAAAAATCCATACAGTATCATGCATAAAGATCATTACTTTCCTTGGCACTTTGATGGAAATGAATTTACTTTAAGTATCTTAGTTCAAAAAGCAGAAAAGGGTGGATTGTTTGAATATTCACCTGATTTAAGAAGCACTGAAAATGAAAACTTTGATGAAGTAACAAAAGTTCTTCGTGGCTCAAGAGATAAAGTTAAATCATTAGACCTTCAACCAGGGGATCTTCAAATATTTAAAGGTAGATTTTCTATGCATAGAGTAACAAAAATAGAAGGAAATACTTCTCGTTACATTGCATTACCAACATATGTAAAAGATAGTTACAGAGTAAATAAACCTGAACACTCTAAACAAGTTTACGGTAAAGCACTTCCAATTCATTATGAGAGAAATAATGTTGAAGTAGACGGGTTAATGGATTGATATGAAAATAGGTTTTATTGGTTTAGGAAATATGGGAATGCCAATGGCATTAAACTTACATAAATCAAAGAAAATAGATTTATTGGGTTATGATGTAAGTGCTAAATCGTTAAAACAATTTAAATCTAAAAAAGCAAAAGCAACAAGCTCATTAGATGAATTAATAAAGTTTTCTGATGTAATTATTACCTGTGTTCCTGGACCAAAACAAATTAAAGTATTATCAATTGGTAAAGGTAAAATCATAGATCAATTAGGTAACAATAAAATTTGGATTGATTGTTCTACTAATTCTTTAACTTGCTTTAATCTTTTAAAACAAAAGTTAAGTAAAAAAATAAATCAATTTGTTGATGCAACGATATCAGGTGGAAATTTAAAGGCTCAATCAGGAGATTTATCAATTTTTATTGGTGGTAATAAAAAGACAGTTAATAAGCTTAAGTTTGTCTTTAATATATTAGGTAAAAACATCTATTATCTAAATAAACCAGGTGCTGGTTATGCTGCAAAAATTGCACAAGTTAGCCTTTGTTATTTAAACTATTTATCACTCTCAGAGTCGCTGATGCTTGGAGTAAAGTCAGGGATTAAACCAAAAACAATGTTAGAGATTATCGATAAAAGTGCAAGTGGTGGTTATACATCAACAAGATACGGACCTAACATGATTAATGGAGATTATGATCCATCTTTCTTTTTAGGTTTGTCGATGAAAGATTTAAATCTTGCTAATGAAATTATTAAATTACAAAAATTAAAACTTCCAATAATGAACTTAACTTCAAAAATTTATAACAAAGCGATTAAAAAATATGGACCAAATTCTAATCATTTAAAAGTGATTAAACTTTTAGAACAAAATAATAAATTAACTTTTTCAAAGGAGGGACGATGAAAAACAATATAAGCGAAGCAGATTGGAAAGTAAGAGTAGATCTTGCTGCCATGTTTAGATTAACAAACATGATGGGTTGGGATGATACGGTTTGGAACCATATCACTGCAAGAGCACCTGGAACAGATCATACATTTTTTATGCATGAGATGGGTTTGTTGTATGAAGAAGTAAAAGCATCAAACTTAATTAAAGTAGATGAGCATGGTAAAGTTTTAGAAGGACCTGAAAAAGCAAATACTGCAGGTTTTATTATTCATAGTGCTATTCATTTAAATCATCCAAATGCAAAGTTTGTCTTTCATGCACATCCTCCTTCAGCTTTAGCTGCAACTGCATTGAAAGATGGTATCCCTCATTTAGTTCAAGATAGTTCAATGCTTTATGGAAAAGTTGGTTACCATGAGTGGGAAGGGCTATCGATTAATAAAGATGAGAGAGTTAGAATTGCAGAAAACATGGGAGATAATAAGGTTTTGATTATGAAGAACCACGGTCTTTTAACTGTTGGCGCAACAGCAGGGGAGGCTTTTATGAACATGTATTATGCAATTAGAATGTGTGAAGTTGCAGTACAAGCAACAGGATCAGGACTTCCTCTTGAAAGAGCAACGGAAGAAATGTGGAAATTATCTCAAAAACAATATGATTTATTTTCACCAGGGTTAAACGAGTGGCCAGCATTACTTAGAAGATGTGATGCAAAAGATCCATCATATAAAGAGTAATGACAAAAATTAATTCTTTAGACGATATTGTAAAGAACGGCCTTTGTATTGGCTGCGGACTTTGTAAAAGTATTGCAGGTAACTCAATTGAGATGGAAATGAGCGACAAAGGTAATTTAGAACCTAAAGAATTAACACCAATCACTAATGAAACTTTAGAAGAAATTAAAAAAGTTTGTCCTGGAGTTATTGCTGAGGGGCCTGAAGATCATAAAGAAAATGAAGGATCTAATAAAGATTTAGTTTGGGGAAATTATTTTGATTTATATTATTCATGGTCTACTGATCCAAAGATCAGATTTCAAAGTTCAACAGGAGGTTTGTTAAATGGATTATCTTTATATTTATTAGAACAAAAGAAAGTTGATTTTATAATGCATACCGCAGGGGACAAAGATAACCCTATGCGAAACATTGTAAAATACAGTTATAATAAAGAGGACTTAATTAACTGTGAAAGTAGATCAAGATACGGTCCATCCTCACCTTTAAGTGAATTTCATAAAGCCTTAGACAAAAAACAAACCTTTGCTTTTGTTGGTAAACCTTGTGATGCTGGAGCTATTAGATTACTAGCTAAATCAGATGAAAGGGTTGATCGGTATTGTAAATATATATTCACCCTTGTTTGTGGAGGCTTTCAAGAACTTACAAAATCACAAGAATTTATTGATAGCTTTAATGTTAAAGAAGAAGAGTTAGAGGAATTTAGATATAGAGGATTTGGTAACCCTGGAAGAATGTATATCAAAACAAAAGATCAAAGAGAGTTTGATAAAGATTATAATTCTTTTTGGGGCGATGAAAGCAATTGGAAAGTTCCCTTTAGATGCAAAATTTGTCCCGATGCAATAGGAGAAAGTTCTGATATTGCTGCACTTGATACTTGGAGAGGAGGTTCACCTAAAGGAGAAGATGAGGGCTTTAATGCTGCAGTGATGCGAACTAAAAAAGGAATTAAAGTTTTTAATGAAGCAGTTGAAAGTGGTTATCTTGTTAAAGGAGATAAAGTAACCATTGAAGACATTAAAGATTTTCAACCTCATCAAACAAGTAAAAAACAAGCTGTCTTTGCAAGACATTTAGGAATGAAAAATAATAATGTTCCAACAATCACAACTAAAAACCTAAGAATAGAGGAGTTGTATAACTTAAACGATGATGAGTTTAACAAACAACAAGAACAAGGTGTTTCAAAGAGATTAGGAAATTAAAGAAGTGACTTTGTTATTCAGTGAAACTCACCCCATCCCACTTCACGCTATAATGGCAATTATTGCTATAATTTTAGGTGGTATTCAACTTTCTATGAAAAAAGGTGGGGCAATTCATAAATTGTTAGGTCGTATATGGGTAGGTTTAATGTTGATTGTAGCGATAACTTCTTTTTTCATACACGAAACAAAAATGTGGGGAGATTATAGTCCTATACATTTATTGAGTTTGTGGACAATTTTCATATTGGGTGTTGGTGTTTATTATGCACGTGTAGGAAATATTAAACGTCATAAGCAAGTAATGATTGCGACATATTTTTTTGCTCTTATCCTTACAGGCTTTTTCACACTTATGCCAGGACGTATCATGCATCAAATTTTGATTGGCTGACAATTTAAAATATGACTTTAATTGAAATAGTAGCTTTAATAATTTTTTTATTTCCTCTAGCTTTTAGCCCAGGACCTGGGAACATGTTCTTTGCAGCTAATGGAGCTAGATTTGGTTTTGCTAAAACTTTATCAGCAAATTTTGGTTATCATTTTGCAACGATTATAGTTACTTTTCTTATAGGTTTTGGTTTTAATATATTTTTTTCATTTATTAATGATCAGTATCAATACATTCAGATAATTGGATCATTATATGTAATCTATCTTGCCTATAAATTCTTCAAGGCAAGCACATATGAAAATAGCAATCAAAATTTAAAATGTACTTTTGTTGATGGAGTTATACTTTTAGTATTTAACCCAAAAGCTTATGTTATAATTTCTTTAATGTTCACAATCTTTTTAGACGGTTCTCAAAGTTTAATAAGAATAATTTTAATCAGTACAATTTTTACGCTTAATAACTGCGTGTCATTTACTCTCTGGACATTATTTGGTGACTTACTTGGTGCAAAATTTAGAAATGAAAAATATTCAAAAATTTTAAACAAAATCTTCTCATTGTCTTTATTTTTGGTTGGTATATGGATGCTTTCAATTAAAATTTAAAAAATAAAAAATGAAAAAACTTATATCTGTAATAATTCTTAGCATCTTAAGCTCAAGTGCTAATGCTGATGATCAACAAACCTTTGTTTTCAATAATCTACAAGGAGATTTTACGACTTGTTATAGTTATTACTTGTTATCTGAAGAAGGTTTTAAAAAAAGTGGTAGTGCTAATGATGAAACTATAGCAGGACTTAATAAATCAGCAGATTTATCATTAGAATCTGTGTTTATGATTGGTCAGCAATTAGGTATGAATACAGACACAATGAGAAATAGAGTTAAAACATCCTTTGAAAGTATGAAAAATGAGATGGGTCAAGATTATAAAAATTTTTCAAAAGTTTTAGATAAATACGGAATATTCTGTAAAGACTTAATAGAAAAAACAGACGATAGAGTTGTATTCTGGGAAGATAAATTTAAGTAAATTATTATTTAGATAATTAAGGGTTATGTTAACCTAGCATTAACCAATGAGTAATATTTATCATTCAAATATTTATCAGTTCAATAAACCTGTTCCTAGTTACTGGGAAGCAACCTCAAGTGAGAATTTAAATTTAGATAAACTTCAAAAAGATATTAGTTCAGAAATAGTAGTCATAGGCGCTGGTTATACTGGTTTACTTTGTGCAATAAATTTAATTGAAAATTATAATTTAGATGTAGTTTTAGTTGAAGCTGGGAAAGTAGGTTGGGGTGCTTCTTCTCGTAATGCGGGGTTTTGCTGTCTTCCTCCAAGCAAGATGTCTTATAAAAAAATGCAATCTGTTTATGGAGTGGAGGAGACTAGAAAATTTTTTAAAAATTCTGTTGAGGGAGCTAATTACACTAAAGAATTAATTGATAATTATAATATTGATTGTGATGTAACTGGTGAAAATAACTTTGTAGTAGCTCATCACAGAAACAAATTTGATCAAATCAAAGAACAAGCTGAAGTTTATAAGTCTGAATTTGGAATAGAGACTAAAGTATATTCAAAAGAGGAATTTGATGAAGTAGGTCATGGTGGAACTGAGCAATTTGGTGCATTTTCATATAAACCTGGATTTGCAATCAATCCATTAAAATTTGTAAACGGACTTGCAAAACATGCTTTGTCTAAAAAATTAAAAATCTATGAACACACAAAAGTTGAAAAAATTGAAAAAGAAAATGGTTCTTATCTTTTAAGAACTAATGAAGGATCAATAAAGACAAAAAAAATTGTAGTTGCAACCAATGGATTTTATCAAGAAGGTTTAATTCCTGAAATGGATGGAAGAGTATTACCTGTTATTTCAAATATTATTGTAACAAGAGCACTTTCAAATGAAGAGCTTAGTTTACATAACTTTTATACCTATGCTCCAATAGCTAATTCTAAAAATCTTTTATATTATTATAGAAAGTTACCTGATAATCGAATTTTGTTTGGTACTAGAGGAGACTTTGAAGGAAGCGATCAATCTAATCAAAATAGAGCTAATGATATGGAAAAATTTTTAAAAAATATTTTTCCCAAATGGAGCAATGTTACAATTGATTATAATTGGAGAGGTTTAATTGCATTATCTCAAAAGCTTACCCCTTCAATAGGTAAAATAGATAATGAAGAAATTTATTATGGATTTGGTTATAGCGGTGTAGGAGTTAGTGCTGCACCTTGGACTGGAAAACAATTATCTAAGCTAGTTTTTTCATCAAATAGTAAAGACTTAGATATCTCGTTAATTTATAAAGGTTTACCTAAGAAATTTATTTTCCCACAATTAAGAGTATTTTATTTTAAATTAGCAGTGTGGTTTTATAGAATTAAGGATAAGTTTAATATTTAATGATTGAGTTTATAGATATATTTTTTAATCAATATCTAAGGATATTTGTAGGAGTTGTCCTAGTAGGTCTTATTTTGTTTTCTTTGTATTATAATTTTAAAAATAAAAAATAATATAATTTTGAATACTCATGAAAAAAAGCGTCAGTATTACTTATTAATGTTAGGTTGTTAATGACTACATATTCATCTAAAATATCAAATTATGCTTAGTTATATAGTTCCATTTTTAATTCTTATTTTAGTGGTTGTGTTCATCCATGAATATGGACACTATTATTTTGCGAGAAAATATGGTGTAGGAGTTACTGATTTTTCTATTGGATTTGGAAAAGAATTATTTGGTTGGAATGATAAACATGGAACTAGATGGAAAGTGTGTGCTATTCCTTTAGGTGGATATGTTAAGTTTTTTGGAGATCGTAATGTTTATTCACAAGCTGATCATGAAGAAATTTTAGAAAAATATAATGAAGAAGAGCGTGATAAATTATTTATTTTAAAACCTTTGTATCAAAGAGTTTTAATTGTATTTGGAGGTCCTTTAGCAAACTTTTTATTAGCTTTAGCAATCTTCTTTTGTATTTATACTTTTGTTGGAAAAGATTTTACTCCTGCTGTAATCAGTGAAGTTCAAAAAGATAGCCCTGCAATGGTTGGAGGCTTAAAAAACCAAGATATTATTTTAGAAATTGATGGCAATGAAGTTAAAAGCATCATGGAAGTCTCAAAATATATCACAATGTCCACATCAGACTTTATAGATTTTAAAGTTAAGCGTTCTTACGAAGAATTAATCTTAAAAGTAAAACCTAATATTGTTGAAGGTGAAGATGGCTTAGGAAATAAAATAAATAAAAGAATGGTTGGTATAAAACTTAGTGCTTACAATGATAAAATTAATCATGTTAAATTAGGTCCAGCACAAGCATTGTATCATGCAGCAAATGAAGTCTATTTTGTAAGCGTTTCTTCATTAAAATACATTGGTGGGATGATCATGGGGAAAGCAGATACCTCCCAACTTGGTGGCCCTATAAGGATTGCAAAAATATCAGGTCAAGTTGCAACCTTCGGCGTGTTAGCTTTTATTAGTATGATGGCTTATATTTCAATAAGTTTAGGCTTAATTAACCTGTTTCCGATACCAATGTTAGATGGTGGACACTTAATGTTTTATGCATTTGAAAAAGTTTTAGGGAGGCCTTTGTCCCAAAAAACACAAGAAGGTTTTTTTCGAATCGGATTGTTTTTGTTGCTATCATTGATGTTTTTCACCACATTTAATGACCTTAAAGACCTAGGTTTATTTAGATAATTTAAATTTCTAAATTGTTAAAAAGATCAATAAAATCAATGTTTATTTAATTTTTAACAAGATATTGTGTGTCTAATTAATAAAGACACTAAAAAAAAGCTTGATTTATCAACGTTTATGATAAGTATCAATATTAACCAACAAAACCGGAGCTAAAATGAACAAAAAACAACTAGTAGCAAAGCTTTCTGGCTCATTAAACTTGAGCAAAGCAGACGCTGAGCGAACTTTTGATACAATTACCAACACTATTTTAGATGCACTAAAAGGTGATGATTCAGTAAAAATCGCTGGATTTGGTACGTACAAAGTAGCTAAAAGAAAAGCTAGAGTTGGAAGAAACCCAAGAACTGGTGAGCAGATTCAAATCGCTGCTTCTCAGAAAGTAAAATTCTTACCTGCAAAAGCTTTAAAAGAAGTATTTAATAGATAATATTTTTTTAACAGCCCTAAACGATTGTAAAAACACGTTTAGGGCTGTTACTATATGCAAAAACTGCATACCCAATTTTCCTAATCAGCGTTAGTTTTTAAATTTTTTAAATTTATAAACCACCACTTTAACAAGTGGAGGTCTTATGACTAAAATAATAAAGAGAATATCTGCACCATTACTAAGTTTGGTATTTTTACTAAACATGAGTAGTGCAGGTATGGCAGAGACAACTGTTTCTGCTGAAGTGGGGTTTATATTTAACACTCTGCTATTTTTAATTTGTGGTTTCCTTGTCATGTTCATGGCAGCAGGTTTTGCAATGTTAGAATCTGGAATGGTAACTTCAAGAAGTGTTTCAGTAATTTGTGCAAAGAATATTGGTTTGTATGCAATTGCTGGAATTATGTTTTGGCTAGTTGGTTACAACTTAGCTTATGGTATTCCAGAAGGCGGATACATTGGATCGTTTGTTCCATGGTCAGATGCAAGTGCAATTGACACTGGTTATTCAGATGGTTCAGACTGGTTCTTCCAAATGGTATTCTGTGCAACAACAGTTTCAATTTGTTCAGGTGCTATGGCTGAAAGAATCAAGTTATGGCCGTTCTTCTTATTTGCAGCTTTATTAGCTGGAGTTATTTATCCAATCGTAATGGGTTGGCAGTGGGGTGGAGGCTGGTTAGCAGAACTAGGCTTCTCTGATTTCGCTGGTTCAACATTAGTACACTCAACAGGTGGTGCAGCTGCTTTAGCAGGTATCATGTTGTTAGGTGCTAGAAGTGGAAGATTTGACAGTAAAGGTCAACCAAAAGCGTTACAACCTTTTGCTGCATCTTCAATTCCATTAGTGACAATAGGTGTATTCATCCTATGGTTAGGTTGGTTTGGATTTAACGGTGGTTCACAACTAGCATTAGGTACTTTTGATGATGCAGTTGCGATCTCATCAATCTTTATCAATACAAATCTTGCAGCTTGTGGTGGAGTAATGGCCGCTGGTATCATTACAAGATTAATGTACGGTAAAACAGATGTAATCCAAATGTTAAACGGAGCAATTGGTGGTCTAGTAGCAATCACTGCAGAACCATTAGCACCATCTCCATTTGCAGCAATTTTAATTGGAGCTGTAGGTGGATTAATCGTAGTGTTTGGAACTAAATTATTATTTAGCTTTAAACTTGATGATGTTGTCGGTGCAATCCCAGCTCACTTATTTGCTGGAATTTGGGGAACACTTGCAGTGCCATTAACAAACACTGATGCATCGTTCAGTGCACAATTAATTGGTGTACTTTCAATTAACATTTTTGTGTTTGCTGTGTCTTACATCGTATGGTCAATAATGAAAGGTACGTTTGGAATCAGATTAAGTAAAGAAGCTGAAACTAAAGGTACAGACGTTACTGAAACAGGTGTAATTGCTTACGCAATACGTGACTAATTGCATGCAATATAGAGGCTCTTCGATCTCCATGTCGTTATCTCATTGAAGAGCCTCTAAACAAAGAATTAACTTATATCTCTCTCTAGTTAGTTAATAACCAAAGGCCCCAGAAATGGGGCCTTTTTTTTACACATATGCTTATTTCTCATAACTCTTTTGACCTATCAGCAGTACTTAAAATTTTAATGTTTATTAAAACGACATGATTAAAAAAAGGAGAGATAATGATTAATCATTTAAAAAAAATATCATTAAGCTTATTAATATTTTTAAGCTTTACTAATTTAGCTTCAGCAGAAACAACAATGTCAGCTGAAGGACAGTATATTTTCAATTCATTAGGATTTTATCTTGGTGGTGTTTTAGTTGCATTTATGGCAGCAGGTTTCTGCATGCTTGAAAGCGGATTGGTGACAACTAAAAGTGTTTCAACAATTGCAGCAAAGAATATTGGTAAATTTGCGATTTGTTCATTAATATTTTTTTTCTGTGGTTACAATTTAGCTTACGGAATTCCTGAAGGTGGATTTATTGGATCATTCTCAATGTGGAGTGATGCTTCAGAACTTTCAACAGGTTACTCAGATTATTCTGATTGGTTTTTCCAAACAATGTTTGTATGTGCAACTGCATCAATTGTGTCTGGTGCTGTAGCAGAAAGAATTAAAATTTGGCCATTTTTTATTTTTGCAGCAATCATGGCTGGTATCATTTATCCTATTTCAATGGGTTGGCAGTGGGGCGGAGGTTGGTTGGCAACTTCAGGTTTCTCTGATTTTGCTGGTTCAACTTTAGTTCATGCTTGTGGTGGAGCAGCTGCCTTAGCAGGTGTAATATTATTAGGTGCAAGAGAAGGAAGATTTAATAAAAAAGGTGAAACAAAATCACTAGTTCCTTTTGCAGCATCTTCAATACCACTTGTTACATTAGGAACTTTCTTATTATGGTTTGGTTGGTTTGGATTTAATGGTTTTAGTCAACTTGCTATGGGAACTTTTGATGATGTTAATGCGATTAGTAAAATTGCAGTTAACACTCACTTAGCAGGAGCTGCTGGTACTGTTACTGCTGCAGTCGTTACAAGATTATTAGGTGGTAAAACAGATATCGTAATGATGCTTAACGGAGCATTAGCAGGTTTAGTTGCAATTACAGCAGAACCTTTAACTCCAAGTCCAGTACTAGCAATTGCTATTGGAGCTGTTGGTTCAATCATCATGTACTTTGGTACAAAGTTTTTAGAAAGCAAAAAAATTGATGATGTTGTAGGTGCAATTCCTGTTCATTTATTTGCTGGTATCTTTGGAACTTTGGTTGTGCCTTTAAGTAACCCGGATACAAATTTTGGAACTCAGTTAACAGGTGTAATAGCAGTATGTGCATTTAGTTTCATACTTTCTTACATCACATTTAAAGTTCTAAAACAAACAATTGGTCTTAGAATTAGTTCTCAGGCTGAAAAACTTGGAACTGATGTTGCAGAAGTTGGTGTTAAAGCCTACGCAATAAGAGACTAAAATATCTCTCAATATATAACAATTTAAGGCTCCTTAGTAATAAGGGGCCTTTTTTTATTTTGAAATATCTTTTAATGTTTCTAGGACTTCTTTGGCGTGATCTTTTACTTTAACGTTTTCCCATATTTTTTGAATTTTACCTTTTTTATCAATTAAAAAAGTTGTTCTATTTATTCCCATAAATTCACGTCCCATAAATTTTTTCTTACCCCAGACTTTGTATTTTTTTAATACTTTAATCTCTTCATCTGCAAGTAGATCAAATTTGATTTTATATTTATCTCTAAATTTATCATGGCTTTTTAAGCTATCTTTTGAAATCCCGTATACTTCACAGTCTAGCTTTTTAAATTTTGCTAACAATTTATTGAAATCATTAGTTTCAATTGTACATCCAGGTGTGTCATCTTTTGGGTAGAAGTATAGAACAACATATTTACCAATTGAATCTTTAAGAGAATAATCTTTGTTGTTAGTTGATGGTAGTTTAAAAATTGGTGCTTTACTATTTTCTTTAATCATGTGTTTTATTTTCCTCCCAAAGTTTTTTATAATCTATAAATGGTGACAACCCATAACTTGAATTAATGTTAGTTAAATGTAGTGATAAACTTTTTAGAGGAGAAATACAAATTTCTTTATTATAAATCTCATTAATATATTTTTCAAAAGGATCATGCCTATCTAGACAATTTTGATTAAAATTATTCCAATATTTTTTCAATAAACTTGTAGACGTCATAAAAGTGCAAAGTGTCTTATCTATAGTTCTCCAATGACGTTTGTTACCAATTAAAATATTAGTTTTTTCGTTGTTCATATATAGGTATGGATAGTCAGATGGACACATAAAAATATCTTTATTAATTTGAGATGCAATTCGTTCATAAGAAGAAATCATTTCATCAAGCATTGTCTCAAAATGTAGGTAATCATCTTCTACAAAAAATATTAAATCTTCTCCTTTTTCTTTACCAATTTCAAAGCTTTGAAGTAAACTTGCTAGGTTTGCAAATGTTTCTTTATTTTTCTGTTTCAAGATTTTATTTTCATATTTTGAGTAGTCTAAGTTTATTATGTCTATATTTTCTCCATTAAAAATATCTTTTATTTGTTGAATTTTATCTTTTGATGAGTTGTCATCAATAATAATTGTTTTAACTTTTAATGATTTATATTTGTTATTTAAAAATTTAATTGATTTAATGAGTGAATTTAAAGATCTTTTACAATATTCAATTTTTGGAAATTCAAATAATCTTTTTCTATTTTGATCCCATATTTCTACATCAGTGTTCATCCTAAAAATTATTAAAATTGATTTTACTTTTCTTGTTATTTTAACTTCACCTAATGGTAAAATTATTGATTTTTGATTTAAAGTAGATAGCTCTTCATTTAAAACTTTATTTAGTGTTGGAGATGAAAAAGAGTTTTGATCTATAATTTCATAACCCAATAATTTGCAAATTTTTATAAAAATTTTTTTCATAATATGGTATAAGAATATATTAATATGATTTTTAAATCATCACAAACTCCAGTAAAATAAAGTTTATGAAAATTTCAACTATAAGTGCAGATCAAGCGTATCAAATGGTTCAAGAAAATAAATGTAATCTAATTGATATTAGAGAATTAAATGAATTAGAACTTACAGGAAAAGTTGAAGGAGCTAACCATATACCTATGGGAAATTTAGAGACACTTCTTGATCCTAATAGTGATGTTTTTAAAAATGGTCAAATTGATAAAGATAAAGAAGTAGTTTTGTTTTGCGCTGGAGGAATTAGATCTGAAATGTCTGTAAAGTCCTTAATTGAAAAAGGCTTTAAAAACATCTCTCACATTGAAGGTGGTTTTGGATCTATAAGTAACAGTAGTTTTAAAATAGTTTAAATATTTTTAACTTCATCTAAAGCATATTCTAGACGGTCTTGTCCCCAAAAAATTTTATTATTTACTATAAAAGTAGGAGCTCCAAATACCTCTTTTTCAAAAGCTTCTTGAGTTAATTCTTTTAATTTATCTTTAATGTTTTGGTTTTTAATAGAATTAAAAAAATCATTCTCATTAATTTTTAATTTTTTTAATAGCGTTTTAATATTTTCTTCTTTGGATAAATCTTGATCATCTTTCCAATAAGCTTCAAAAAAACTATTTAAGTATTCCTCTTTTTTATTATCTTTAACACAAAGATAACCTCTCATTATATGCAAAGAGTTTATTGGAAATCTAGAATTCCATTTGAAACTTATGTTATTTTTTTTTGAAACAAGCTCACAATCATTTTGCATATTTTTCATTTTATATTTGTTAAACGCAGGGGCAGTAATACCTGCTAAGTTATGAAGACCACCTAATAATATTGGCTTCAATTTAAAATTAACATTATTAATTTTTAAAATTTTTTTATATGCGATGTAAGCGTAAGGACTAATAATATCGAAGTAAAAATCTATATGATTACTCATATAGATTTAATTTTTTGGCATAAAATATTCTAATTATCCAATAAATAAACAAACCAATAGGTCCAATTAAATATGTAATTATTAGAGGAACTGACATTAATACTTTATTTACGTAGAATTTTTGTGAGTCTTTAACCATCCATCCACCAACAAATAAATTTATAGCCACAAAATGAGTCCAGAAAAGAGTAAGGTATAGATTATCTTCAAACAGTCGAGATAACTCGACTAAGCCAAGATACAAGCTAAAATTGGCATCGAAATCATAACCAACAATGAAAGATCTGTATAAAATGTAAATATAAACCCCACTTAATAATAGAAATGGAAATATAGTAGTTACTACATATCTGCTCAAGTGAGACTGGGGAAATACAATTAAGATGAACCAAAAAGGTATAACTCCTAAATTGATCCACATATAAAGTACATCAATTGTGAAATAGTTATAAATTTGTTCGATCATATTTATATTATATAAAATCTAACGATGATTCCTATAAGAAATAAGAGAAAAACACTTCAAGTTACAGTTGATGAAATGAGGAATTTTGCGTTTGCCTATGTTGAAAAATATGCACCTTCAAAACAACAACTTAAAACATATTTATTAAAAAAATACACGAAACTCTCTGCAACAGACTCTAGAAAAAAAGATGTAAACAAATTAATTGATATTGTTCTATCTGATCTAGAAAAAAATAAATTTATCAATGATCAATTTTATTCAGAAAGTAAAGCTAAGAGCATGATCCAAAGAGGAAACTCTATAAATAAAATTAGAAATTATTTAATGGGCAAAGGAATTGATGATAGCTTTATTAAGGATACAGTTGAGAAAATAAAAGAAGATAATTCTGATCAGGATTTCTTTTCAGCAATAAAATTATGCAAGAAAAAGAGAATAGGACCAGCAAGAGCAGAGGATAATAGAACTTTGTTTTATAAAAAAGATATTTCTTTACTTGCAAGAAATGGATTTGATTTCGAAACATCCAAAAAAGTGATGGATATTGATAAAAATGAATATGAAAAGATTATTAAATTACTTTAATTTTCTTTTTTTCTCTTCATCAACAAGATGATTTATTTTGTTTCTAATATAATTTTTAACAAAAACAAAAACTAGTAATCCAAAAATTGAGACGGATACTATTATAATTAAAATAATTCTTAATTGCTCATCCATTAAATTATATTTTTACTTTTCAAAATTAAACTTCGATTTTTTAAATCTTTCTTACCATATAAAATTTCATTACCATCAAAGTCTCTAACAGAACCTCCTGCATTTTCTAAAATTGCATGTCCTGCCGCAATATCCCACTCGTAAGCTCGAGGCTCGGCAACATAACCATCAAATTCACATGCAGCAACAACACAAAATTTTAAAGAACTTTTCATTCTAGTGTGTTCTTTTACACCCAATTCATCATAGATCTTTTGTATCTCAGGTTTAATTTTATTGCTGTAAGAAATGAAATTAAGTGGGTCTGTTTTTTTAGACTTTAACTCAGAAAGGTTTATTGTTTTGTTATCAGTGAATTCAAAAGATTTGCCTTTCCCATATGAATAAAACATTCTTTTTTTAGCAGGAGCATTTATTAAACCTGCAACAGGTTTATTGTTAATAATTAAACCTGCATTAATAGTAAATTCTTCTAAATCGTTAATGTAATCATACGTTCCATCTATAGGATCCACCAACCAAAAATCTTTTAATTTAGAATTATCTTTGTTTTCAGAAGTTTCCTCTGAAATAATTGGAATGTCAGGTGTTATTTTGGATATTTGAGAAGATATAAAATTATTTACTTCAATATCACCATTACTAACTGGAGTATTGTCAGATTTAATTTCTTTGCTTAATCCTTTTTCTCTGAGTTGAATGGACAATTCTCCCGCTGATAAAAAAGTATCAACTAAATCTTCAATAATTTTTTGTAAGTCCATCTTTTATTTACCTATTTTTTTTAATTCTATATTTTTTGCATTTATTACTTTTTTACCTGCATTTTCAAAATTAACAGTAACCTTATCTTTTATAATTGATTGTACTTGTCCAATGCCCCAGTCTTTATTCTCAGGATTAGTGACTTTGTCACCTGGTTCATAATCTAAAATCATTTAATTTAACTTATATTGTAAATAAGTATAAATACCACCTAATGAATAAAGAATTAAACTCTATCGGAATTAACAAAAAACCTGAAGATACAACAGTTGTTGTTGCAATGTCTGGTGGGGTAGACTCGTCAACTGCAGCAGGAATTATGAAAAATGAGGGTTACAAAGTTATAGGAATAACTCTTAAACTTTATGATGATGGAAAAGAAGTAGCTCAATCTAAACAGTGTTGTTCAGGTCAAGATATTATGGATGCAAAACGTGTTGCTCATAAATTAGGTATTGAACATAAAATTTTATACTTTCAAGATAAATTCAAGCAAGGGGTAATAGATAATTTTGTTGATAGTTATTTAAAAGGCGAAACTCCAATTCCATGTGTTCAATGTAATCAAACAGTAAAGTTTAAAGATTTATTTGAAGTATCAAAAGATCTTAAAGCAGATGCACTAGTTACAGGACATTATGTAAAAAATATTACATCAAACAACACCAATAATATGTATAGAGCAATTGATGAAAATAGAGATCAAAGTTATTTTCTATTCAATACAACAAGAGAGCAATTAGATTATTTAAGATTTCCATTAGGTGGAATGTTAAAAGATAAAACAAGAGAAATTGCTAAAGAGTTAGATTTAAATGTAGCTGATAAACCAGATAGTCAGGATATTTGTTTTGTGCCTAATGGAGATTATGCATCAGTAATTAGAAAATTTAGACCAGACTCTTTTCAAAAAGGAAATATTAAAAATTTAAATGGAAAAGTAATCGGTGTTCATGATGGTATTATTAATTTTACAATTGGACAAAGAAAGGGAATTAAGGTTTCAGATAAAGAAGCTTTATATGTTTTAAAAATAAATTCAGATAAAAATGAAATTATAGTAGGACCTAAAGAAAACCTTGGAAAAAAAGAAATATCTTTAAAAGATTTAAATTTATTAACTGATAAAAAAGATCTTGATCAAAATATATTTGTAAAGGTTAGATCAACAGGTAGTCTTCTTGAGGCAAAGGTAGATTTAAAAGATAATAATACTGCAAATGTTCATCTATTAAATCCTGAGGATGGAATATCTCCAGGACAGGCATGCGTATTCTATAGCAAAGACCAATATGGTCATAGAGTTCTTGGCGGTGGTTGGATTAAAGAATAAAAGAATTATTTCTTCTTATTTTTTCTTTTTGCTCTTCTCTTTTTGGAGCCTTGTTTTCTTCGACCCCTGTGTTTTTTCGGATAACTCATTTAGTCCTATTTATTAATTTATTGACGTTTTTTACGGGATATAGCATTGTCTTTTAAACATATCAAATTTTATTATGAGCAATTCTTTTAAAACATTTTTAAAACATACAGCAAAAGACTTTCATAATCAGTCTGTTAATCCACCAATTGTGCGTGCATCAACGATTATTTTCAAATCGATGCAAGATATTAGGAAAACACAAGACAAGGCAAAAAGAAACCCTACTGGTGGACATTTTGATTATGGCAGACAAGGAACTTCAACGACTCATATTTTGCAGCAAATTTTATCTAAGCTTGAAGAAAGTTATTTTACTTTTTTAACACCTACCGGATTTGGAGCAGTATTCCTTGCAATCTTTAGCGTTACAAGACCTGGTGATGAAATTATTGCAGCTGACCCAGTTTACAGTCCAACAAGGTTACTAACAGAAGATTTTTTAAAAGAATTCAAAATCAAAACA
Organism: Candidatus Pelagibacter sp. HIMB1485; assembly: GCF_052048055.1. Classification (NCBI taxonomy): domain Bacteria; kingdom Pseudomonadati; phylum Pseudomonadota; class Alphaproteobacteria; order Candidatus Pelagibacterales; family Candidatus Pelagibacteraceae; genus Candidatus Pelagibacter; species Candidatus Pelagibacter sp. HIMB1485. The sequence continues at coordinate 789,538 of NZ_JBNAIN010000002.1, forward strand.
ACTTTTTATAATCCTCATGATCTTAAGACATTAGAAAAAGCTATTACAAAAAAAACTAAATTAATTTTTGTAGAAAACCCAGGAAGCAATACATTTGATTTTCAAGATTTAGGTAAAATTATTTCAATTGCAAAAAAACATAAAATTTTAACAGCAATTGATAATACTTGGGGAACTCCTTACTTCTTAAAACCTATTAAACTTGGTTTTGATATGGCAATTGTTTCAGCAACAAAATATTATTCTGGACACTCTGATGTAATGGGTGGAAGTTTAGCAGTAAATAAAAAAGTTTTTCCTAAAGTTAAAGCAGCAGAAAGAATTACAGGTTTAAGGTTAGGACCTGATGATGCTTATTTGATTACAAGGGGATTAAGAACTTTAGATGTTAGATTGGATAGGCACAGAGAAAATGCAAAAAAAGTAGCAGAATTTTTATCTAAATTCAAAAATATAAAATTATTGTATCCATACAAAAAAGATTCTTACAATTTTAGAATGTGGAAGAAATATTATTCAGGTGCCTCAGGTTTAATGGGTTTAAGAATTAAAGCCAAAAGTGAAAAGGCAGTTGTTAAATTTGTAAATAATTTAAAATTATTTGGACACGGTTACAGTTGGGGAGGGTTTGAAAGTTTAGCTTTACATCAAAATGTTAGAGAACAAGGAAATAGAAGCTATCTTAAATTAGCAAAAAACGAATACATAGTTAGACTGCATATTGGTTTAGAGGATCCTGCAGATCTTATAGCTGATATAAAACAAGCTCTCAAAAGTCTTAAATGAGCTCAGAAAATTTTACTATAAGTAAAAAAGCTTTAATTACTCTAATAGCTGCATCGATAGTAGTAATAATTTCTTTAGGTATAAGACAGACTTTTGGTTTGTTTTATTTTGATTTCAATACTGACTTAGATATTTCTATTTCTCATTTTGGATTTGCTATGGGGTTACAGTTATTACTCTGGGGAGTATTTAGTCCATTATTTGGTGTAATTACTGATAAGTACGGAGGAGCAGTTGCAATATTTATTGGTTTTGTTTTTTATTTAGTTGGAGTTTTATTTTTTTATTCTGGATTTAATACCGGAAGTTACTTTACTTTAACTATTGGAGTAATGATAGGAATTGGATTAGGTTCTACTGCAATAGGTATTCCTGTATCAGTTGTAGCTAAGCATTTTCCAGCATCTAATAGAACTATTGCAACAGGTATTGTTACATGCGCAGGTTCTTTTGGATATTTTGTTTCTCCTTTGCTCGTAAGATATTCTTTAGTTGAAACAGGTTGGGAAAATACTCTTTTATACTTTTGTCTTCTTTTAGGAATTGGCTTGGTAGTATCTTTATTTGTTAGCACTCCAAAAATACCAATTGGTGTTAATAAAGATAACAATCAAACTGCAAGAGAAGCTCTAAGAGAAGCATTTGCAAATAAAAGTTTTATCTATCTTACTTTAGGTTTTTTTGTTTGTGGTTGGCATATTGCTTTAGTAGCAACACACATTCCAACCTATATGGCAGATAAAGGTTTGCCTGACTGGACACCTGCAATGGTGCTAGCTTTAATAGGTGTATTCAATATGGCAGGCACAATTACTAGTGGTTATTTAGCAACAAGGTATAGTAAGAAAAAAATATTAAGTGCAATTTACTTATTAAGAGGAGTTTCAATTATTTATTTTATTTTTTTACCACCAAGTATATTTAACTCTGTCGTCTTTGGAGTTACTTTTGGTTTTTTATGGTTATCTACAGTTCCCCCAACAAATGGAATTGTGGCCCATATATTTGGCACAAAATATGTGGGACTTTTATACGGAATAGTTTTCGTAAGCCATCAAATTGGTTCTTTCCTAGGAGCATATCTAGGTGGTGTATTTTATGAATTAAATGGAAATTTTGACTATGCATGGTACGGATCTATCGCATTATCATTATTTGCAGGTCTGATACACTTACCTATAGTAGAGAAAGCAATTGAAAGAACACAGCCAGCATAAGCTTAAATTCAACCCTTACTTAGAGGATCTGTATCAATCAGATAAGCCTTTAATAATTTATAAAGTAGATGGTGGATACAATATTTATACAGATTTTTCTAAAAAGATCATTTTAACAAAAAAAAATATACATAAATTTCTTAATTCCATCGAGAATAAAAAGTTTAAAAAAGAAACAGATTTATATCTTGGTTTTTTTGGTTATGAAATTTTATGTAATTTAATTGGTATTAATTTAAAAAATAAAAAAAGAATAAACTTTTATAAAGGAATTTTTTATAAACCTGAGACAATAATTAAAATTAGAAAGGATATTAAAGTTATATCTAATATCAAAAAACATACGTTCAATTATCAATTTAATAAAACTCAAATACTAAGTCCTTTCAAGATTAATATTTCTTACGCAAAATATAGAAAAATATTTGAATTATTTTCAAAAAAAATAAGACAAGGAGAGACCTATCAAATTAAAATTTGCACAAAATATAAGAATAAATCTTTAATCAATCCTGTTAATTTTTTTTGGAAATTAATGCGAGTCAATTCTTCACCAGAGTCATTTATGATTAAAGATAAGGATTATTCTATAGTAAGCTGTTCTCCTGAAACATTAATAGATAAGAAAAAAAATAAAATAATTACCAAACCAATAGCTGGTACCTTTAAGAAAAAATTATTATCAAATAAAAGTATAGCTCTTAGGTATTTTAAAAATAATGAGAAAGAAACCAAAGAACACAACATGATAGTTGATATGGAAAGAAGTGATTTATCAAAAATTTGCAAACCTGGAAGTGTAAAAATACTTAAAAAAAAATATGTCGAGGAATATAAGCATCTTTTTCATTATGTGACTTCAATTGGTGGAATATTAAATAAAAATACGAAATTGATTGATATTATTAAAGCAATGATGCCAGGTGGATCTGTAATTGGTTGTCCTAAAATTAGAACTTTAGAACTTTTAAATAATCAAGAAAAAGAAAGTAGAAATATTTTTACTGGGAGTTTTGGATTTATTAAATTTAATCAAGACATGAAGTTTAATATTATAATCAGATCTATATTAAATTATAAAAATCAATCAGAGATTTCAGCTGCATCTGGAGTAGTGCTAGATAGCTCTCCAAAAAAAGAATTTAACGAAAATTATATTAAAGCAAAATCTTTATTGGAGTTATTTAAATGATTTACATAATTGATCATCAAGACTCTTTCACTTGGAATGTTGTTCATCAATTTGCAAAGTTTGATAAAGTAAATTGCTCAAACTATTATGAAGTAAATGAAAGATTGTTAGATAAAAGTGATGTGATTGTTTTATCTCCAGGACCTGGATCACCAAAGGATTATCCCACTACATCAAAAATCTATAAAAAATACAAAGGAAAGAAAAAAATTATTGGTATTTGTCTTGGATATCAAATGATTTTACATAATGAGGGAGGCAAAATAATACAACAAAAAAAAATTTACCATGGTTTTCAATCTAAAATAAAAACAAATAATCAAAGTAAAATTTTTAAAAACAATCAACAGTTCAAAGTGGGAAGATATCATTCATTAAAATTAATGGAGCCATTTAAATCAAATTCTATTAAAATAACTATGAGATGTAGTAAAACAAAAATACCAATGGGCCTTGAGGATAATCAAAACAAAATATACGGATTTCAATTTCATCCAGAATCTTTTTTAACAGAAAATGGTAACACTATTATTAAAAAAATCTTATCAGCTTAGCAATCTTAAAGAAGTTCCTTTTAAAGACCTTTGGGGGTCTAGAGGTGTATTTACAACAATGCGGATGGTTGGAAATTCTTCAAAGTTAATACTGCTAAAACCTCATATTGAAAACTTAATAAAATCTACAAAAAAATATGGCATAAGAAAAAAAAATTTAAAAAGTATTATTTTAGATCTAATTAAGAAAAATAAACTCTACAAAGGTCCTGATAATTTATTTAGAATTGCACTCAATAAAAAACTTATATCTATATCCATAAGAAAAAGACCAAAACTTAAAAAAAATTTTAGTCTTTTATTATTTAGATATAAAAGAGTTGAGCCAAATTATAAAAATCTTTATTACAAAAAAATTTTAGCAAAACTTAGTAAGGTTGACTCATCTAAATTTGATATTGCTTTAGTTGCAAACAATAAAATATTAGAAACTGGTACTTCAAATTTAGTTTTTGTTAAAAATGGAAAAATATTTTCTCCAAAAAAAAATTGTTATTTTGGAAACACACTTAAGTTTATAAGTAAAAAAGTTAAAATTAATTTTAAAGATATATCAATTAAAGAAATTAAAGATTATGAAGAAATAATTCTTGTTGGATCAGGAAAGGGAGTTACATCAGTATCAAAAATAGATGAATTAAAATGGAAAAGTCGAAATAATGTTTCCTTTAATAAACTTAGAAAAATATATTATACTCTAATTTAAATATGAGAGATCCTAACAACCCTTGTTTATTCTGCGATTCAAAAAAAAGTGGAATTGCTCATGAAAATGATCTTGCTTATGCAAGTTACGACTCTTATCCTGTTTCTGATCACCACTGTTTAATAATTCCTAAGCGTCATATTAAAGATTATTTTGACATGACAAATGATGAATTGATTGCTTGCAATGATCTTATCCAAATAGTTAAAAATGAAATTCTAAGTAAAGATACTAATGTTAAAGGATTTAATATTGGGACAAATGCTGGAAAAATTGCAGGTCAATCTATAATGCATTGCCATATACACTTGATACCAAGAAGAGAAGGTGATGTTGATAACCCCCAAGGCGGGGTAAGATCAGTAATTCCTAATAAACAACATTACAAACGTAAACCGTAAGTTGTTATTAATGACAAAATTGACCAATAGTTTTAGTTGAACTCTTTATTTAACTAGACTAGAAAATCTCAAACTAACTTTATAAATAATTAAAAATTATGTTATCTACAAATCCTTTTTCAATTTTAGCTGAAACAGTCTCACCTTTTGCAATGCAAAGCTTCATAATTGCTATGGTAATTTTGATTGCAGCAGGAACAATTATACAAATGATTGTTCACAAAAACGTTACTTATTTTTTTAATAATGCCAAAAAAGCTAAAGCTAACGCTGTTAAGGAATTGAGTTCAGGAGAAAGAGCTTCAATTATCGCAAAGACAACAGTTTATGATATCGGCACAACTGCAGAACTTGGATTTGGAAAAAGAAGACTTGCACATGTTCTTGGAATGTATGGAACAATATTATTTTGGGTTGCATCAGCAGTTTTAGTATTTTGCTACACAGGAGCCGATAAACCTACTTCATCTACTTGGTCAATGGTTTGGCATGTCGGAGCAATACTTACATGTGTTGGTGGTTATTGGTTTTGGTTTTTTTTAAGAGTAGATGTATCTGCGGAAGCGCATCCTTGGTACAGAATTATTAAAGCTGATTTATTTGTTTTAGCTTTATTAGCTTGTTCGACTTTTGGTTTATTGTGGTCTTACACACAATCTAATGGTCAAGCAGGATTATCTTATTTATTTTTGACTTTATTTGTCCTTTCAAATTTAGTTTTATTTGGAGGAGTTTATTGGTCTAAATTTGCACACATGTTTTATAAACCTGGTGCAGCAATCCAAAAAAATTTAGCAGAAGCAGATGGTTCACGAGACAACTTACCTCCTCCTGCTGACGCGCCTGAACAGTTTGGTTTAGGTATTAAAAGAGAACAACCTAAACACTATTAATATGATGAAATTAAAAAAGGAGAATAAATAATTATGTCAACTTTCGTATACATGACAAGATGTGATGGCTGTGGTCACTGTGTGGATATTTGTCCATCAGATATTATGCACATAGATGAAAATATCAGACGTGCAAAAAATATTGAACCTAACTTTTGTTGGGAATGTTATTCATGTGTAAAAGCATGCCCAAATCATGCAATTGATGTAAGAGGTTATGCTGATTTTGCTCCTATGGGTCATAGCGTTAGAGTTAGAAGAGAAGAAGAAAAAGGAACAATCTCATGGAAGATCAAATTTAGAAATGGAACAGAGAAAAACTTTGTTTCTCCAATTACTACAAAACCATGGGGTAAATTTATTCCAAAACTTGCTGAAGGTGACAAGCCAAACCAAGGTGAGATTAATTCACAAAGACTTTATACTGAGCCAGAAGGTTTAAATATTGATGGTGAATTACCATCAGTTCCAAAAGAGTCGTTTAAAAAAGGAGTTTACTACTAATGGCTAGACATAAAACACATTACGAGGATTGCGATATATTAGTTGTTGGTGGTGGTATGGCTGGAACAGGCGCTACGTTCGAAGCTAGACACTGGGGAAGAGATATGAAAATTGTTTGCGTAGAAAAAGCAAACATAGATAGAAGTGGAGCTGTTGCTCAAGGTCTTTATGCAATCAATTGTTACATGGGAATGCAATGGGGAGAAAATCAACCTGAAGACCATGTTAGATATGCAAGAAATGACTTAATGGGAATGGTTAGAGAAGATTTAGGTTACGACATGGCTAGACACGTAGACTCTACTGTTCACATGTTTGATGAATGGGGTCTTCCAATGATGAAAAATGAACAAACTGGAAGATATTTAAGAGAAGGTAAATGGCAGATCATGATCCATGGTGAAAGTTACAAACCTATTGTTGCTGAGGCGGCAAAAAAATCTGCTGACAAAATTTATAATAGAATAATGATCACTCATTTACTTATGGATGAGTCTCAAGATAATAGAATTGGTGGAGCTGTTGGCTTTAACATGAGAACAGGTGATTTTCATGTTTTTAGAGCAAAAGCTGTAATAGTTGCAGCTGGTGGTGCTTCTCATATCTTCAAACCAAGAGCTGTTGGAGAAGGAATGGGTAGAACCTGGTACGCTCCTTGGAGTAACGGATCAGCTTATGCTCTTCCTATTGCTGCTGGAGCTAAAATGACACAAATGGAAAATAGAATTGTGTTATGTAGATTTAAAGATGGTTATGGGCCTGTTGGAGCTTATTTCTTACACTTAAAAACATATACTCAGAATGCTAATGGGGAAAATTATGAGAAGAAATGGTATGATCAAACTAAAGAGTTAGTTGGCGAATATATTGATCATCACCCAACACCTACTTGTTTAAGAAATCATGCTTTCATTCAAGAAGTTGCTGCTGGTGGTGGACCAATTCATATGGTTACAACTGAAGCTTTCCAAGATCCACATTTAGAAACAGTTGGTTGGGAGAATTTCTTAGGAATGACTGTTGGTCAAGCTGTAGTATGGGCGTCTCAAAATATTGATCCTAAATACACAAATCCTGAATTAACAACTTCAGAACCTTATGTAATGGGTTCACACGCTACTTGTTCAGGAGCTTGGGTAAGCGGTCCTGAAGATTTATCTCCACCAGAATATTTCTGGGGTTATAACAGAATGCTTACAATTGATGGTTTATTTGGTGCTGGAGACACTGTGGGTGGAAGTGCTCATAAGTTTTCATCTGGATCTTTCACAGAAGGTAGATTAGCTGCTAAAGCTGCTGTTAAGTATATTGAAGATAAAAAAGCTGAAGGAGTTAAGGTTTCAGACAAACAATGTGAGGATTTCAAAGCAATGGTCTACAAACCACTTGAAAACTTCACTGTTGCACAAAACGAAATCACTGGTGGAACTGTCTCTCCTAGCTATATATCACCAATCCAAGGTCTACAAAGACTACAGAAGATTATGGATGAATATGTAGGTGGAATTACATCTAATTATATGACTAATGGCAATATGTTGAAAAGAGGCCTTGAATTACTTGAATGGCTTCAAGAAGATCTTGAGCATGTTGGTGCTGAGGATTATCACCAATTGATGAGAGCTTGGGAGTTGAAACATAGAGCTTTAACTTCTCAGTGTGTAACTGAACATACTTTATTTAGAGAAGAAACTAGATGGCCAGGATACTATTATAGAGGAGATCATATGAAACTTGATGATGATAATTGGCATTGTCTGACAGTTTCTAGAAGAGATCCAAAAACTGGTAAATTTAGTATGGAGAAGGTTCCGGTCTACCACATCGTGGATGAGAACGAGAAGAAAAAAGCTTCTTAAGATACTTTAATTAGAATTAGATAAGTTATGGATATTTTATCAAAAAAAGATGATGAAATATATGAGCTGGCTAAACCTATTTGGTTTAACTTGGTAAAATCATCAAACCTTAAAGATTATGGTGGATTTACTAGAGATTTTTCAACTCAGATGCTCTTTGGAGCCAATGAAGTAGAGCTTGGAAAACAATGGGCTAACAATAAGCTAATCACAAATCTTCATGAAACTTTCGAGCCCTTTGGGTGCCTTAGAAGAGGAGAACATATAACCGTTCTGATAAAACAGACCAATAAAGAAATTCCAGGAGAATTTTTGGGAAGGTTAGTTTTAGGTGTTGAGGATGAAATGGTTAAAGTTTTTGGCGCTACGATCTATTAGAAAAAAATTTATCTAATATTAAAATAATATTTGACAATTTGTTCTCTGGGTGTATTGACGCACTTAATGCAATTTTCTAACGTAAAAATTTTCAATAAACTAACAAGCTTAAAAATTTCTTTAGTAAAAACAGGTATATTTTTAAGTCTAGCTGCTTATTGGGGAGTTATTATAGTTGGAACTTTTATTACTTTTAACTAAGTTGTTTTTAGACAATTTATTTATTTAAATGGATGTATTTTTACCCATCGCGCAAGTTTTTGTTAATCCAATAGAAATACTTATATTAAGCGCAATCGTAGGTGTCCTCTCTGGATTGTTTGGAGTAGGTGGTGGTTTTTTAATGACACCTTTTTTAATTTTTTTAGGTATTCCTCCTGCATACGCAGTTGCAAATGAAGCAAATAATATCTTAGCTACATCAGTTTCTGGTTCAACAACACATTACTTAAAAAATACTCTAGATTACAAAATGGGTTTAATGATTGTCATTGGTGGCGCTATAGGTACCTCATTAGGAATTTTTACCTTTTCTTATTTTAAAGGTATCGGGAAGATAGATACCGTAATCTCTTTAGCTTACATGTATATTTTAGCAATCATTGGGTCTTTAATGTTAGTAGAGAGTTTAGGTGAAATAGATAAAGCTAAGAGAAACATTTTAGTTAAAAAAAAATTACATGTTCATTATTGGATCCATGGTCTTCCTTTAAGAATGAGATTTCCAAAATCAAAATTATATGAAAGTATTTTTACCCCAATAGTTATTGGTTTAGTAGTTGGTTTTATTGCTGCAATAATGGGAATAGGTGGAGCATTTATATTAGTGCCAGCAATGATTTATATAATTAAGATGCCAACTAAACTTGTTCCCGGGACATCGCTTTTTGTTACTATTTTCGTAAGTGTAATTGTTACTTTCCTGCATTCATTTAATTATGGCTCGATTGATTTACTTTTAGTATTTCTACTTGTTATTGGATCAATAATTGGTGTTCAAATTGGACAAAAACTTGGAGAAAAAATTGATAGCTCTGGATTAAGAGCATTGATGGCTATTTTGATTTTAGCAGTTGGTATTGCTATTGCTTATGATTCATTTTTTGCAGATCATGACACAAATTCAGCAACCACTTCTGTAATTCCTGATTTAAATTTTTTCTCACAATTTATTTTAGATTTTTCTAATGAGATGCCATTCTTTTATGGATTATTTTCAATTATGTTTGCAATATTTTTAGGTGTAGCAGCAGCTTTTATAAGAAGATTTTTTTCAAATTTTAAAAAACAAATGTTGATGAAATCTTAATTAAATAAGTAAAGATATAATTCAATAGTCCCTAAACAAACAATTCCAACAGTAGCCATTCCCACAAATCCAACTACAAAAGGTTTGTATCCCATATTTTTTATATCTCTTAAATTAGTAGACATACCAATTGCTGCCATTGCCATTGTTAGGAATATTTTTGATAAAGATTTAATGCTATCTATAGTGCCAAGCCAAATTTCACTATTGTTTGTAATAAAAATTTGATCACCAACATTTCGAACAATAATCATTGCAACAAATCCAAGTACAAAATAGGGAAAAATATCAATTATTGAGTATTTTTTTTCTTTAGTTTGGCCTCTGTTATAAAGATACGCAAACAAGGGTATCATAATAATTAAAAAAGTATTTCTGATTAGTTTAGTAACTGTTGCTACATTTAAAGTCTCTGGACTATTAAATTGCTGATCATAGATCAATCCAGCAGCTGCTACTTGTGCTGTTTCATGTATAGAAGTTCCTAAAAACAATCCGATTAGAAGTGGCTCACCATTAAAATAAAAATTTGCAAAGTATGGATAGATCAACATTGAGAGAATTCCAAATAAAGTGATGTTCGCAATTGCATAAGATATTTCATTTTTTTTGGCACCAATAACAGGAGCAGTTGCCATGATAGCTGTTGTTCCACATACTGTGCTTCCTATAGAAATTAGATAAGCCATATTTCTTGGAATTTTTAATTTGTTGATCAAAAGTTTAATGACGACCAATACACTTACGATACAAATTACTATTAAAGGAATAGCAATTGCACCAAATTCTAGAAACTCAAAAGGTTTTAATTGAATACCTAAGCAAATTATTCCAAGTTTTAATATATTTTTTTGAGTAAAATCCAAACCTTTTATGAAACTTTCTCTTATTTTAAAAACATTTCCGAAGAACATTCCTAAAAGGATTGCTATCATTGCAGTGGATATAGGACTTTTTTCATATCCTAGTAACTCTGTGCCTATAATATTATTAAAACCTTGCGATAGGGTGTAAAGAACAAACGCAAGTATAATACCAGGTAAAAGTACCAGGTACTTATTTTTAGCCATAAAATAGGATTTTTAATTAAGCACTTCTGTAAAGCTTAGTCATTACGAATTCTCTATGACCTAATGCTTCAGCACAAGTTAACCTTCCATTAGCTGTTCTAATAGTTGCTTTAATTAGTTCATCACCAGCTTGATCCAAATTCATTTCTCTAGAAAGTATTTTAGAAACATCACAGTCAATATGTTCTTTCATGCTGACTGCCGTTAATGGATTAGCTGTTAATTTAACAACTGGCTCAATTGGGTTTCCAATAATATTTCCTTGTCCTGTTGGGAATAAGTGAATATTGAAACCACCAGCAGCTTGTAATGTAACACATTCTGCTGCAGCTGAAGAAGTATCCATAAAATATAATCCTGGACCTTTTTGTGGTTCTTCAGCAGGTGTCAAAACATCTACGAATTGTCTTGATCCTATTTTTTGGAAATTTCCAAATGCTTTTTCTTCAATTGTAGTAAGTCCTCCGGCTATATTTCCCGCAGTAGGTTGACTTTCTGATAAATCATCTGTTGCTTCTTTTAAAATGAAATCATTGTATTCATTCCAAGTTTTTTTAAACTTCTCTTGTGCTTCTGGAGTTTTTCCTCTTTTTTCACAAACAGTTTCAGCACCTGTAAGTTCTGAAGTTTCACCAAAACATAAATGAACTCCTAATGGCTCTAATTTGTCCATTAAATTTCCAACTGTTGGATTAGATGCAAGACCTGAAGTAGTATCAGACTCTCCACATTTTACAGAAATCCAAAGATCACTTATTGGACATTCCTCTCTTTGTTTTTCAGAAGCCCACATTGAAAATTCTTGAGCTTTTTTTGAAGCCTTCATGATTGTTTCAATGTCACCAGCACCCTCAATACTAAAACCTTCAACAGGTTTTCCAGTTTTTGCTACTTCATCAACAATTCTTTTAGTCCATTTAGGCTCAATACCAATAATTATAGCAGCAGCAACATTAGGGTTTTTTGCTGTACCTATCATTGTTCTAAAATGTAACTCTAAATCAGCACCAAACTGTAATCTTCCATATGAGTGAGGTAACGCAATTGTGCCTTTAATATTGTTTGCGACAGCTTCTGCACAAGCATTTGAAATATCATCAACAGGCAAAATGATTACATGATTTCTTGTTCCAGCTCTGCCATTTTCTCTTTTATAACCTAAAAAACTTTTTGGGATTTCCATATTACTACCACTTCTTTGTTTTAACGTTGTGAACATGTACGTGTTCACCTTTTTTGATTGATTTGACTACTTTACCAATATCATGACCATATTTAATAATAGTGTCACCTTCATTTAAATCACTCATTGCAATTTTGTGTCCTAAAGGGATTTCATCTTCAGATTGAATGTTAACTGTCTTGTCATTTTCCATAATCCAGCAAGAGCAGTCTTGTTTTGGAGTGATTTTTTCAATAACAACTACTCCTACGTTGTCTTTTTCGTCGTGTATAATGATGTCTGTAGCCATAATGTTGTGTCGAATTGTTTGTTTGAAATTTAGAAAATCTTATATATTAATCGCGAAAATTGACAAACGAATTTTATAAATTCTTAATAATTATACTTTAGAGGGGTTCTAGTCTTATGACAAAAATGACAACAGAAGAAGCTTTTGTAAAAGTTTTACAAATGCATGGTATCGAGCACGCTTTTGGAATTATTGGCTCTGCTTTTATGCCAATATCAGATATTTTTCCTGATGCAGGAATTACTTTTTGGGATGTAGCCCATGAAACAAATGGTGGTTTAATTGCTGATGGTTACACAAGAGCTACAGGTAAAATGTCTATGGTCATTGCACAAAATGGACCAGGAATAACAGGATTAGTAACTCCAATTAAAACTGCATACTGGAACCACACACCTCTATTGTTGGTAACACCACAAGCTGCAAACAAAACTATGGGCCAAGGTGGATTTCAAGAAGTAGAACAAATGAACCTTTTTAAAGATATGGTTTGTTATCAAGAAGAAGTTAGAGATCCATCAAGAATGGCAGAAGTTCTTAATAGAGTAATTGAAAAAGCTATAAGAGGTTCAGCTCCAGCACAAATAAACGTTCCAAGAGATTATTGGTGCCAGGTTATTGATATTGATTTACCACCAATTGTAAGATTAGAAAGACAAGGTGGAGGTAACGACGCTGTTTCTAAAGCTGCTGATTTATTATCTAATGCAAAATTTCCAGTAATACTTTCAGGTGCTGGTGTTGTTATTGGTGGAGCTATTGATGCTACTAAAAATCTTGCTGAAAAATTAGATGCACCAGTATGTTCTGGTTATCAACATAACGATAGTTTTCCAGGAAGTCACCCACTAGCAGTAGGACCTTTAGGTTATAATGGTTCTAAAGCTGCAATGGAATTAATTTCAAAAGCTGATGTTGTTTTAGCACTAGGTACAAGATTAAATCCATTTTCAACTTTACCAGGATATGGAATTGATTATTGGCCAAAAAATGCAAACATCATTCAGGTAGATATTAATCCTGATAGAATTGGTTTAACTAAAAAAGTAACAGTTGGAATTAGTGGTGATGCAAAATTAGTTGCGGAGCAAATTTTAGCAAAACTATCTTCAAACGCTGGAGATACTGATAGACAAGCTAGAAAAGATTTAATTCACCAAACAAAATCTGCATGGTTGCAAAAACTTTCAAGTTTAGATCATGAAGATGATGATGAGGGAACAGTTTGGAATAAAGAGGCTAGAGAAAGAGATGCAGACAGAATGTCACCAAGACAAGCTTGGAGAGCAATTCAATCTGGTATGCCTGATGATGTAATTATTTCAAGTGATATTGGTAATAACTGCGCCATTGGTAATGCTTACCCAACTTTTGAAAAACCAAGAAAATATTTAGCCCCAGGTTTATTTGGACCTTGTGGTTATGGATTTCCATCTATACTAGGTGCAAAAATTGGTTGCCCTGATACTCCAGTAATTGGTTTTGCGGGAGATGGCGCTTTTGGAATTAGCATGAACGAAATGAGCTCATGTGCAAGAGAAGAATGGCCTGCAATTACAATGGTAATTTTTAGAAATTATCAATGGGGTGCAGAAAAAAGAAATACTACTCTTTGGTTTGATAATAATTTTGTTGGAACTGAGTTAGACCCTGAATTAAGTTACGCTAAAGTTGCTGATGCATGTGGTTTAAAAGGTGTAACCGTTAGAACTATGGAAGAAACAACAAATGCAATCAAGCAATCTTGTGAAGATCAAAAGAAAGGAATTACAACATTTATAGAAGTAATTCTAAACCAAGAACTTGGAGAACCATTTAGAAGAGATGCGATGAAGAAACCGGTAAGAGTTGCTGGTATCAACAAAGCAGATATGAAGAAACAACCTTCATTAAACTCTTAAAATCTTTTAAAAATTTATCAATTATCGTAAAGTCACTTCATGGAAGTGACTAACGATAATAGCTGTAGCTGGATTAATGACCTTAATCCAAGAACAAACATCAAGTCTCTTCTATCAAACGATGAGTGTGATTGGTTAATAATAGGAGCTGGTTACACAGGTCTGTCTGCTGCAAGAAAATTAGCTCAAATAAATTCAAATTTAAAAATTATACTAGCAGATGCCCAACTAGCAGGTGAGGGTGCTAGTGGAAGAAATTCTGGTTATTTGGTTGATACAACTTTGAACGATGGTTTTACATCAAATAAAGAACTACAAAACTACAAAAAGAAAGCTGATATTTATTCATTAGGAATAGATGTAGTAAAAAAATTTATTAAAGAACATCAAGTAGATTGTGATTGGAATGAATGTGGTAAATATTTTGCTTCATCAAAAATTGAAGATAAAAAAATTTTAGAAAATTTTTCAAATACATTATCTAAGTTAGGCTTTGAACACAGTTTATTAGGAAACAAAGAATTGTCTGAAAGATTAGGTACTAGTTTTTATAATATTGGACTTTACACAAAGGGTGGTATTCTACTACATCCAGGAAAATTAGTTAGAGCAATGGTTGATGCTCTACCTACCAATGTTATTTTGTATGAAAATTCTTGTTTATTAAATTGGACTAAAAATAAAGATTTCATTTTTTGTAGTTTCAAAAATGGAAAAATTAAAACAAAAAATATTATTTTTGCTACGAATGGTTTCTTGAAATCACTAAGGATAAAATCAAATTATAATTTTCCTATTACATTAACAGCGAGCATGACAAGAAGATTATCTGATGAAGAATTTAAATCTATTGGTGAACCAAAAGAATGGGGTGTACTACCTGTAAGGCCAATGGGCGCAACAATTAGAATGACAAGAGATAGAAGAATTTTGATAAGAAATACAGCAGAAGTTCACAATCCATTTGGTATGTCTAATTCCACTCTTAAAAAAAGATCTTTCAATCAAAAACTTGGAATACAAAAAAGATTTCCACAATTACCTAATGATATAATTAAATCATCTTGGTCTGGAATAGTATCAAGAACAAGGAACAGTTCTCAAATATTTGAAAAAATTGATAGTAATATTTTTGCTGCTGGTTGTTATAACGGTTCAGGTATTGGTGTAGGAACTTTATTTGGTGAACAAATTGCTCTTAAAGCGATTAATGAAAGCACTAGTGAAATAAAAACAATAGAAGCGAGGAATAAACCTACTTGGTTACCACCGCAACCATTTTTAAATTTAGGAATAAAAACTAGATTAGTTTATGAACGTTTGAGAGCTAAATCAGAAATTTAATTAATTCTAATTTTTTGATTTATCACAAGAACAGCACCAATGATTAAAATTGGAAGACCCATTATTAGATCATATTGCCATTCTAAATTTTCAAATATTGTTGAAATAATTAATGCTAAAACGGGCATTACAACACCAACATAACCAGCTCTTCCAGGTCCAACTTTTTCAAGTAACTTTAAATAAGATACAAAAGCAAATATTGAACCAAAAATTGAAAGATAAAGCAGTGAAGAGATGTAGCTAAAACTAGTTTCAAATAATAATTCAGCTCCTCTGAATTTTGTAATTATCAGTGTAACAATTGAACCATAAAACATAGCATATGCTATTGTTTGTATTGGAGGAAAATTATTATTTAAGTTTCTTTGGTGAACCATATTACCTGTTGATGCACTAAATGTTCCAATCAAAGCTAGAAACAATCCTATATGGGTTCCTTCGCTAAAACTAAAATTGAAAATTTCATCATTAAAAATTATCAAAATACCCAACATACCAATTGATGCTCCAATTAAAGTTTTTATAGAAGGCTTCTTTTTAAAATAGAAAGTTTCACCAATTATATTCATTATTACCACAGTTGAAAATACAATTGCTGGAAAAGCACTAATTAAATAAGTGTTAGACAAATAGAAGAAAACATAATTCACCGAATACAAGCAAATTCCAAAAAACAAAAACCAAAAATGCTGATTTATTGAAAATTGTAATTTTTCTTTTTTAATTATTAAAAAAATAAAAATTATAAATGAAGCTATTAAAAATCTATAAAATACAGATACCAGTGGATCAACATAGCCTAATTGAAATTTAATTAGATACCAGGTGGGTGACCAACAAAAAAGAGTTATTATAAAAAGAATAATATTATTCATGATTAGCTAATTTTTACACACGTATACTATGAATAAAATTATCCTTGTGATTATAATATTATGAAATAACTGCTCTTACAGATCCAAGTTTATCAATTTTTGCTGTATATGTTCCTTTTTTTATAATAGGCACAACCCCAACTGTGGATCCTGTAAAAACATAAAAATCTTTGTCTAAATTAATTTTATCTTTTTTAACTTTATTTAAAACAAATCTTAATGAATTTATTGGATTTACATAAACAGCATTTGTGTTTCCATCTACACTTTGCTTAGCTTTTTTATTTGAAATATTTGTTTTTAAATTACCTATGTTAATTTTTTTAAATTTTTTCTTTTGGCCAATCAAAAATTTAATATTACCCCCAAAGTCACTACTTAAATCTCCAAAAGAAGTAATACCTTTTCTTTTTTGCCTATATCCAACCACTTCGATACAGGGTGCCATGTGTGAAATATATTTAGTTACGTTACTATTTGTGAGCTTACCTTTTGAAGTGAAAAAAGTTTTTTTGATTAAATAACAAACTTCAAGTTCAATACCTAAAGCAAATTTATTTATTTTTACTATCTTTCCACTTTTTATTAAGTTTTTTTTGAAAACAGATGCAATAAATGGCTCTTTTTCTTTTAATTTTTTCATTAACGGAATGCCAGTTCCTCCAGCTTTAAAACCTATTGTTGGGTCTTTTATTTTGCTTTCACATAATTTTCTAAATTTGTCCGCCTCAGCAAGCCTTTTTGTAAATCTACTAGGTATAGGAGAGATAATTTTATTATTAAGAAAAGCATTAACTAATTTATCTGAAATTTTATCTTTAAGTGTTTTTGTCATAAGAATTTTTAATTTATTTTTTTGATGTTTGATTAATAACAAATATTCCTGAAGTTGTAATTATTATTGCACCTATAATAGTAAATAAATCTGGAACGTCATCATAGAAGAAAAATCCAAAAATTATTGCCCAAAAAATTAAAGTATAATGAAATGGTTGTATTATGCTAGCTCTTGCATTTTTAAGTGCTAATATTTGGAAGTATATACCTAATGAAAAAAATAAACCAATTGGCACAAAGAAATATAAAGAATTAAGATTTACAGGTTGCCAAAAATTAAATGCCATTATTGAGGTTATAACAATCCCAACTAAAGAAGAGTAGAACAAGGATACTTCAGGAGCATCAAATTCAGTTATTTTTTTTGTTGCGATTTGATAAAGACCCAGAAAAAAAGCTGCTAGTAACGGAATAAAAGAATTTACACTAAATACATCAGATGCAGGTCTAATAATTATCAAAACTCCAATAAAACCTATAAAGATTGCTATCCAAGTTTTGATTGATACTCTCTCATTTAAAATAAATACAGATAAGGCAACTATAATTATAGGTGCTAGTGCACCTATGCTATGAGCGTTCGCTAAAGACAGGTGTTTAAAAGATAAAACAAAAAAACCAGATTCTAAAATAGATAATAGACTTCTTATAATTTGAAGTTTTAAATTATTAGATCTATAAAAATTATTATTGTTAGCTCTTTTTGCTTCTATCAAGCCCAACAAAAGCACAAAAGTATATTTGATAAATAATAATTGAAATATAGAGTAATAAATAACAGCAGTTTTCTGAATTGCATCAAGGATTGAAAATGAAAAGTAAGCAATTATTGCAAAAATAATTCCTAGGGTTTCTCTTGATTTAAATTTCATTTTTTTTGTTTTAATTTTATCTCAAGTTGTTATTGATTAATTCAGACTGTCATGGATTTTGTATTACTATATTTTGTTATAGCAAGTTTTTTAATAGTGATAGTGCCTGGCCCCACTGTAAGTCTTATAATTGCTAATTCTTTAAGATCTGGTGTAAAAGCAGGATTATTAAACGTTTTTGGTACCCAAGTTGGCGTTTTAATTTTGTTATTTTTATTAGCACTTGGATTTGAGATAGTTTCTCCTTTTCTAGAAGTGATCATTAACTTTGTAAGAATTCTAGGTTCAATTTATTTAATTTCACTTGGAGTAATTACAATTAAGTCAGATATTGATTTAAACAAAACTCAAGTAACTAAATTTGAAAAAAAATATTTTCTCCAAGGATTAATAGTGATTTTAACTAATCCAAAAATATTTTTGTTCCTTGGTGCATTTATTCCTCAATTTATTAATATAAATGAACCCGTTAGCTATCAGATAATTTATTTTGGAATAATCTTTATAATTGTAGCTACAATATTTGATAGCTCATATGCATTTGTATTTGGCAAGTTTAGAGAATTCATAGCATCAAAATATTTAAAAGTTTTAAATAAAATTGGTGGATTTATATTAATTCTTGTTGGTATTTGGATGTTTTTTTATTAATTTTCCAAAACAGACATTGGGTCCAACCTAGTTTGAAACCAATTAATTCTAAAATCAAGATGAGGTCCAGTTGATCTACCTGTCGATCCGACGGTTCCAATAATATCTCCTTGATTAATTAAGTCTCCTACAGAAACTAAAACATTTTCTAAATGTGAATATATAGTTGATATACCATGACCGTGATCCATAATGACTGTACCACCGGTATAATATAAATCATCTTCAGCCATTGTAACTTTACCTGAGCCTGATGATTTAATCATTGTTCCTTGTTTCGCAGCTATATCAATTCCGTAATGTGGCCATCTAGGTTTACCGTTTAAAATTCTTTGACTCCCATAAACACCACTAATTATTCCTTCAACAGGCATTATAAATTTTTGCTTAAAAAACTGTAATTCAGAATTAATTGCTCTTGCTTCACCAATTGCATTATTTTCTTTTTTAATTCTTTTATAGACTGACTCGGGTGGGGTTACTTTGCTTTCTTCTAAGCCATCTATTCTTTGAATGTTGTATTTTCTTTTTAAAACTTTTTTGGTTATTGTAGATTTCTTACCGTCAAAGATTTTTGTAAAAGTAAGATCATATTTTTGATCTCTATCAATACCAAAAACGAAAAAACCATCCTTTGATACTCTTACTTCTTTTTTTCCAACAATTATCTTAGCACCAGGATTTGTTTTTCCTAAGATAAAATGACCTTGTAAGAATTTACCTTGAAATTCTATCGCGTTTGCAGTTGAAAAAAATAAGAAAAATATTAAAAAAAATCTATTTATTACTGAGCTGTCCATCCACCATCTATTATAATTGATGTTCCAGTTATCATTGAGGAAGCAGGTGAGGCTAAGAAACAAACTGTTGTCGCTACATCACTTTCAGTTGCTGCTTTTCCCATTGGAATATTTCCAAGTGCTAGTTTTTTAAATTTTTTATTTTTAAAGAAATTTTTAACCATTGGAGTTTCAACAAACGTAGGAGCTACTGTGTTAACTCTTATATTTCTTTTAGCTAACTCTACTCCCATACCTTTTGTTAAACCTTCAATCCCAAATTTAGTCATATTGTAAACATTTCTCCCACCCATACCAACATGACCTAATTGAGAAGACATATTGATAATAGAGCCGGGTCTCTTTTTATTTTTAAGCATTTTTTTAACTACTAGTTGAGCAACATTAAATGCAGCTTTTAGATTTAAATCTACCAAGTAATTCATGCTTTTTTGTTTAATTTTTTCAAAAGGTTCAGGAATATTAGTTCCAGCATTGTTTACTAACACATCAATAATTTTGATTTTTTCTAATTTTGCTTTTAGATCTTCATAATTCATTACATCACAAGGAACTTTGATTACTTTACCTTTAATTTTTTTAATATCTTTTTCTAATTTATTTAAATCAGATGGAGTTCTGCTTAATGCTATTACAGTTGCACCAGCTTCTGCGAGTGCAATAGAACAAGCTCTTCCAAGTCCTTTACCAGCACCAGTAACTAATGCGTACTTATTTTTAAGATTAATTTTTTGAAGATACATTAAAAGAATATTATTTTAATATCTGTATAAATCAACTCAACAGCTACTATTAATATTGCTAATAACCCAACCCATGCAATCCATTTGTATTTTTTTATCCATCCAGAAATTAATGTTGCAGCAGTTGCCATTAAAACAATCGATAGAACCAGTCCAAATACAAGTAATCCATAATGATCACCTGCAGCACCAGCAACACCCAAAACATTATCTAAACTCATTGTGAAATCAGCAAGTAAAACCGTCCAAATTGCTTTTAAAAAGCTTGAGTTATCTACTTTTATATCTTCCTCTGAATCTGATCCTTTGATTACATCAACATAAAGTTTGTAGACAATATAAAGAAGTAAAATTCCACCAATAAGTCTCAGTCCAGTAATTTGTAACAAATAAGCTGTTAGTAACGTTAATATTATACGTAATATTACTGCACCACCAATTCCCCAAAATATAACTTTCTTCCTTTGCTCAACAGGAAATTTTGAAGCTACCATTCCAATTATAATGGCATTGTCACCAGCTAGAACTAAATCAATAAAAATAATTTGTGTTAAAATAGCAATTTGTTCGGGAGTAAAAAATTCTGCAAACATTATTGTTGTAGTATCATGTCAGCACCTTTTTCTGCAATCATAATCGTAGGTGCGTTAGTATTTCCAGAAGTAATGTTAGGCATTATCGATGCATCAATAACTCGAAGATTTTCTATTCCTCTTACTTTTAATTTTTCATCAACTACTGACATCTCATCTTGACCCATTTTGCATGTACCAACAGGATGAAAAATTGTTTGTGCAAAATTTGATGCTTCTTTTACTAATTCCTCGTCATCATTAATATGAATACCTGGTCTATATTCCTCTGGTGTATATTTCTTAAAAGTTTCAGATTCCATTATAATTTTTCTTGTCAATTTTAATCCTTTGGCAGCAATCATTCTATCGTGATCAGTTGACAGGTAATTTTGTTTTATTTTTGCGTAAACGCGTGAATCTTTATCAATAATACTTACGTGACCTCTACTTGTGGGTCTTATATTAGAAACAGTTGGAGTGAATGCGTGAAAATCGTGATTTTTTGTAGCTCCCAATGTATCCATACTCATTGGTTGAACGTGCCATTGTAAATCTGGTAATTCTAAAGAAGGATCACTTTTTGCAAACATACAAAGCTGACTTGCTCCCATAGTCATTGGACCACTTCTTTTAAAAACATATTCTAATCCGATAAGTAAATTTCCAAACAAACTATTAATTTTTTTGTTAAGAGATTTTAAACCATTAATTTTATAAATAGGTCTTAACATTAGGTGATCGTGTAAATTTTCACCAACACCATTTAAATTATGAACCATATCAATTCCCAATTTTTTTAGTTTTTCTGGATTTCCAATTCCCGATACTTGCAATATTTGAGGAGAACCAATTGCACCTGAAGAAACTATAACTTCTCTATTTGCTCCAGCTGTTTTCAATTCATTATCTTGCCAATACTCAACTGATTTTGCCTTTTTATTTTCAAAGTTTATTTTTTTAACATGAGCGTGAGTAATAATTGTTAAATTTTTTCTATGCTTAACAGGATTTAGATAACCAACAGCAGTACTACATCTAAATCCATCTTTTTCTGTTACCTGAAAATAACCACAACCATGATTATCACCTGTATTAAAATCTTTCGTTTTTGGTACACCAAATTCCTCAGCAGCGTTTTGAAACTCATCTAAAAGAGGAAGATGTATTCTTTGATCTGAGACAGAGAGAGGTCCACCAACTCCATGATATTCACTTTTGCCTCTTTCTTGATTCTCTGCTTTTATAAAATAGGGAAGAACATCATCCCAACCCCAGCCAGTATTTCCAAGCTGTCTCCAAATATCATAATCTCTGTGTTGTCCTCGTATATATAAAAGTCCATTGATAGAAGAGCTTCCTCCTAAAGTTTTTCCACGGGGATAACGTATTGAAATATTATTCATGCTTTCATCTGGTTCTGTCCTGTAGCACCAGTCAGTATTAGGATTGTGCATCGTTTTAAAATAACCAACTGGAATATGGATCCATGGATAATTATCTTTACCTCCAGCCTCAATCAAAAGAACTTTGTGTGAAGAGTTTTCTGATAGCCTATTTGCTAAAACACAGCCTGCAGATCCAGCTCCTAGTATAATGAAATCAAAATTATTCATAAATTAGAACTCTTATAAATTAAAAAAATTATATTTCTAACAAATCTGTTAAAAATTTTAAAATATACCAATATTAACACTTGTTTTAGTTTTCATTCTTTGACAAAGTTTCGACTTTAAAAATAAAGAGAGGGAAACAAATGAAAAAAATCATTTCAATGTTATTTGCAGTTGCAATGGTGTTTGGATTTATTTCAAATGCTAATGCTGCAAAAACACTAAAATGTCAGACAGTTCTTAACACAAAAGCTGATGAAGTTAAGATGTTAAAGGATTTTACTGACACAGTAACAGCGTTAACTGGTGGATCTCTTAAGTTTGAAATTATGCCAGCTGGAGCTGTTGTTGGTGTAAAAGAAACTTTAGATGCAGTTGACAAAGGCCTAATCGATTGTGGTTTCGCATGGACTCACTATTGGTCAGGTGACCATCCTGCAGCTATGCTATTCGGTTCTCCAGTAGCTGGTGGTGGTGTTGGTATTGACAACATTGCATTCTTATCATGGTTTCAGTATGGCGGTGGAAAAGAGTTATACGACAGACTATGGAAAGAAATGGGAAGAGACATCAAAGGATTTATGATTCAACCAGTTGGACCAGAAGCTTTAGGTTGGTTTCCAAAACCAATTAAAGATATGGCTGACTTTAGAAAATATAAGTTCAGAACTCCTCCAGGAATTCCAGGACAAACATATAAAGACATCGGTATCGCATCTGTAGCTATGGGTGGTGGAGATATTCTACCAGCTTTAGAAGCAGGAACAATTGATGCTGCTGAATGGTGTTGTCCAAAACCAGACTTAACGTTTGGTTTCCAAAAAGTATTAAAGCACTACTACCTACAAGGTTTACACCAAGTAGTCGTAAATGCTGACTTTTATATTACTGGAAAAACATACAACGCTATGAGCGATCATGAGAAGAAGTCTCTTGAAGTTGCAGCTAATGCATCATTAGCTAAATCTTTAAGTTACAGAATCTATGAAAATGGTAAAGCTTTAAGAGAGCTTACTGAAGTTCATGGAGTTAAATTAGAGGACACACCTTCTGATTACTTCACAGAATACATGGCTGCAGCTAAGAAAAGTTTGGAAACAAACGCTGCAAACAATGCATTCTTTGCAGAAGTATGGGACTCTATGAAAGAATTTGCTGATATAGCAGTTCCTTTCTGGAGTGGTGCTCAAATGTCTAATGCGAAGCTAGGAATGGCTCACGCAGCAACATTAAAGTAATCCAATAATTAATCTATAATTCAATTAGAGCGGACTTAATTGTCCGCTCTAATTTTTCTAACAAAATTTTTTATGGCTGAAGAACCAACTAAACTAGATATATCAGATGAAATGATAGCCGAAAGGCGAGGTGGTTCAGGGAAGATGCCAAATGACATGCCATCATGGATGGCAAGTTCTATTGTAAATATTGATAAATTTAGCAAATGGATAGGTAATGTTGTTTGTTGGATACTGATGCCACTTATCTTTGCTATGACTTACGAAGTTTTGGCGAGAAAACTTTTTCATGCACCTACAATTTGGGCTTATGACATAAGTAGATTTTTGTATGGCGCACTATTCATGTTAGGTGCAGGTTATGCACTTTCAAAAGGTGTTCATATAAGAGCAGATTTTTTATACAGAAATTTCAAAACAAAAAACCAAGGGACGATTGATTTTTGGTTATATATTTTATTTTATTTTCCAGGACTAATAGTCTTTCTTTATATGACAATTGGTTATGTAGGTGAGTCTATTCAAAGAGGCGAAAGAGGAATGGATACTACATGGATGCCTTATATGTGGCCAATTAAGAGTTGTTTATTGATTGGTATCGTATTTTTATTAATCCAGGGTATTTCAGAATTATTAAAAAGTTATTGGGCTGCAACAAGAGGAAAATGGCCAGGAGAAGATGAATAATGTTAGCTGAATTTATAGATCCAGCATATTTAGGTTTTATTCTGGTAGGAGTAATGCTTTTTGCAATTTTCGTAGGATTTCCTATTTCATTTACACTCATATTTTTAGGTTTTGTATTCGGATATTTAGGATTTGGAAAATTGGTCTTTTATTTAATGACACTCCAGTTTTCGATGGTCATGACCGAACAAACCCTCGCCGCCGTCCCGCTCTTTGTCTTTATGGGTATTATGATGGAGCAGGCAGGTTTGATGGAAAGATTATTTTCATCATTTCAAATGATGCTAGCAAGAGTTAGAGGAGCGTTATATTACGCTGTTCTTTTTGTTTCAGTTATTTTTGCTGCTGCAACAGGGATTGTTGGCGCTTCAGTAACTATACTCGGTATCATGGCAGCAAAATCAATGAATAGATCTGGCTATGATGTCAGACTTGCTGCAGGAACGATAACAGCTGGTGGTACTTTAGGAATTTTAATACCTCCAAGTATCATGCTAGTTGTTATGGGCCCAATTATGGAAATTCCAGTTATTGATTTATTTGCAGCTGCTATAATTCCAGGAATTCTTCTAGCAAGTTTATACGCTGGATACACAACAATAAGATGTATGATCAATCCTAAATTGGGACCTGTAATTCCTGAAGAGATGAGAGCTGCTAGCATGAAAGAAGTTTGGATTGAATTTTTCTTAGGTTTAGTTCCACCTGCAGCGTTAGTTTTTGCAGCATTAGGAAGCATACTTTTTGGTTTTGCAACTCCAACAGAAGCAGCTGGTTGTGGTGCAATGGGAGCTTTACTACTTTCTTTAGCATACAAAAAATTAACTTTTTCAAAACTTCAAGAAGCACTTGTTAAAACTTTAGAGATAACAGCTTTAATTATGGTTTTAGTTGCTGCATCAAACTTTTTTGGTGCTGTTTTTGCAAGACTAGGCACACCAACTTTATTAACTGAATTCTTGTTAGGTCTAGACATGAACAAATATTTAATATTAGCGATTGTAATGGTTGCAATATTTTTATTAGGTTGGCCTTTAGAGTGGGTACCAATCGTGATGATTATTGTACCAATTATTTTACCATTGATAGAAGCTCTTGGCTTTAATCTTACTTGGTTTGCAATATTAGTTGCCGTTAATCTCCAGACCGCATGGCTCTCTCCTCCAGTGGCATTGTCTGCGTATTTCTTAAAAGGGGTGGTCCCCGAATGGGATTTAAAAGATATTTATTATGGAATGATGCAATTTATGGTTCTTCAAATAATTGGTTTAGTTCTAATCATAATATTTCCAAAAATTGCACTTTGGCTACCAACTCTCTTATATGGACAGTAGAAATTATTAGTTTAAGATAATTTTTAGTGAATCAACCAAAAGTTAAATACTCACTCTCAAATTGGGATCTAGTTTCAGTAAATCCAAATTATAAAACTTGGAATTGGAAAGACCTTTTTTGCTACTGGGGAGTAAATGTACAAAGTGTAATTGGCTTTTCTCTGATTGCCTCTCTTTATATAATGTATGACCTAAATTCCTTTGTGGTTTTACTTGGAACTTTGTTAGGTTCATTTTTTGTTTATTTATTTGCTAATTTTATTGGAAAACCTTCGCAAAAATTTGGATTACCTTTTGTGGTCTTGTTGAGATCTTCTTTGGGATTTAATGGAGCTAAATTTTTCGGATTAATTAGAAGCTTGGTTGGAATTTTTTTATTTGGAATTCAGACTTATTTTTTATCAAAAATTTTAACATATCTTATTAGAATATTGCTTTTTACAATTGATGAGTCATTGTTAGTTCAAGATATATTTATTTTTTACTTTTATGGTCTAAATATAATTGATTGGTCGTCAATTATAATTGTTATTATTTTTCAAACATTATTGTTTAGTATTGGTGTTCAATATAATAAAAAAATTATTAACTTTTCAGCAATTAGTGTTTATGTAGGAATTATTATTTTTTTTCTTCTTGTTTTATTAAGTGATGTCAAATTAACATCAAAAGCATTTATAAATATTTTAAATACCAAAAACTTTTTAGATCTTAATAATTTAGCACCACTTTTAACTGTGGCAGGAACTGTCTTTGCTTATTTTTCAATATTAATAATTAGTTTTGGAGATATTTCTAGGAATGTTAAAAATACCAAAGAGCTAGATAAAGGAAATTTGAGTTTACTTATTAATTTAATTATTTTCTCTTTTTTATCTATTTTTATTGTTTCTGGATCAGATGCACTCCTAAATCAAAAATTTTCAGATATAGACAGAATTTTCACAAATCCTACTGATATAATTGGCAAATATGACAATATTCAAATAACCACATTAGTACTTTTTTTTATCGTAATTGCTTCAGCATCTACCAACTTAGTAGCTAACTATATTCCTTCTCAATATTCGCTGATTAATTTTATTCCAAGTAAATTATCTTTGAGGAGCGCAAGTTACATAATTTCTTTTTTAGGTTTGTTGGTCGCTATTTTTTGGCTTACAATTTTAAGTCAAATAGGCATTTTATCTTTTATAGATACATTTGGTGCGTTTTTTGGACCATTGTTCGGAGTGATGGTTGCTGACTATTATTTGATCAACAACCAAAGTTTGAGTAACAAAGATTTGTATTCAGTAGAAAAAGAAAGTAGTTATTATTATTCTAGAGGTTGGCATATCAAAGGTGTTTACTCAGCTTTTTTAGGTTTTATTTTTTCAGCATCAACAATTTGGAACACAAATTTAATGTTTTTACAGTCTTATGCGTGGTTAATTGGTGCATTTGTTGCGTGGATAACGTATTACTTGTTGGCAAAAAAATAATATGAAAGCTTTAGTATATACTGGAACACAAGAATTAGTTTACAGAGATGAGCCTAATCCAATTGAAGTTTCAGGTGAAAGTATTTTAAAAATCCATGCTTCAGGAATATGTGGTTCTGATATGCACGCATATCATGGACATGATGAGAGAAGAATTCCTCCGTTAATATTAGGCCATGAAGTTAGTGGTGAGGTCCAAAATGGTAAATTTAAAGGTAAAGACGTTGTTTTAAATCCTCTTATAACTTGTGGTAAATGTGAATATTGCACAAGTGCAAGAGAACATCTCTGCCCAAATAGAATAATATTAGGAATGAACAAGCCAATTGAAAGACAAGGAGTATTTGCGGAGTTTGTTTCTACACCTGATAAAAATATTTATGAAATTCCAGATGGATTAGATAAAAATGAAGCACCAGTAGCAGAACCAACTGCAGTTTCTTTGCATGCAGTATTAATTGGTGAACAATCTTTAAAAAAACCTTTATCTGATTGTAAAATTTTGATCCAAGGTGGTGGTGCAATAGGATTATTATGTGGTTTAATTTTATCTAAAATTAAAAATAGTAAAAATATAATTCTCTCTGATCCTAATAAATTGAGATTGAATGAGTGCTCAAAATATTTAGATGCAAAATATGTTGCACCAGACCATAACGAAATAGAAAGTAATAAGTTTGATATTGTATTTGATACGGTAGGGTTGGAAATTTCAAGACAACAGGCTATTGAAGTAGTTAAGCCGGGCGGTTCAATTATACACATAGGCTTAACTCAGCCAGCTGGATCATTTAATTTTAGAAAAATGACACTTCAAGAGGTGACCGTAATAGGGACTTATTGTTATACCAATAAGGATTTTGAGCAAACTCTAGCAATATTAGCTAACAAAGAGATAGGTTCTCTAGATTGGATTGAATTTAGGGATTTAAAAAATGGTGGTGATGCCTTTAAACAAATTCATGATGGCACCTGTGTTGCACCTAAAATTATACTGATACCTTAGAATTAGAATTTAATTTTATAGCTCTAGAACTACCCATTTTGAGGTCATTAGACATAATTGGTGCAGATATCATTATTGACCAATAAATTAAAAGTAAGAAAATTGAAATTGTTTTCATATTATTTATTTAAAAACTAATTCTGATTTTTGCATGTTTAAATCTTGTCTAAATAATGTATTAAGAACTTAAATTATGAAAATATTTTTTAAACTCATCTCAATTTTATTAATTTCAATTAGCTCAGTTGTTGCAAATGAAGTTGTAGTTTTTGAGTTTACAGAAGCAGAACTTTCAGAATTAACTGTCAGAAAAGTAAGGGGAGCAAAGAACGAGACAAGCTATACTGTTGGTAAGAATGAAAATGGAAATTTCCTAAAGGCGGTTGCTGATAATGCAGCATCT
Organism: Candidatus Pelagibacter sp. HIMB1485; assembly: GCF_052048055.1. Lineage (NCBI taxonomy): Bacteria > Pseudomonadati > Pseudomonadota > Alphaproteobacteria > Candidatus Pelagibacterales > Candidatus Pelagibacteraceae > Candidatus Pelagibacter > Candidatus Pelagibacter sp. HIMB1485. Next base: position 818,242 of record NZ_JBNAIN010000002.1, read on the forward strand.
GGTCTTGGAAAAGAAGTTAAAATTGATCTTAACAAGACACCTTTTATAAATATTACGTGGAAAATTGAGAAAGATTTATCTGGAATTAAAGAAGATACAAAGAAAGGCCATGACTTTGCAGCGAGAGTTTTTGCTGTTAAAAAAACAGGTGCAACACCATTGTCAAACAGAGCAGTTAACTATGTGTTTTCAAGCAATAGAGATGTTGGTGTTAGTTCACCAAGTCCATACACAAAAAAATCTATAGACAATGTAATGGCCACAACCAAAACTAATTTAAATGAATGGATAACAGTTAAATCAAATGTAAAAGAAGATTTTAAGAAATTCCATGATTTAGATTTAGATGAATTAGATGGCTTGGCGGTTATGGCTGATACAGATAATTCTAAAATGAAATCTATAGCCTATTTCCAGAATATTTATTTTTCAGCAAATTAATTAAAGTTTAGTATATTTTTTTAGACCCATACTCAGGAATGACAGTATGATTGCTACAATTACGTCCTCTATTGGAGTGGCATTAGGAACACCAAAGTTCCATAATATTACTCCAATCAACCAAATTATATAAACTTTCATTGTAGTTATTATATCTTAGTTTGTATAAAAATTTCTCATTATTTGATATTAATGAACAATGCATAAAACTTTTAGTCATAATGTTAAAATTTACTATGAAGATACCGACTCTGGAGGAGTAGTTTATTACGCAAATTATTTAAAATACTTTGAAAGAGCTAGAACAGAAGCATTATTAGCTATTGGTTTAAGTAATTTGAAAATTAAAGATGAGTTTAATTCTTTAATAATCGTTAAGTCATGCAATATTGAATATAAAAAATCAGCATACTTAGAAGATAATTTAACAATAAAATCTTTTATTTCCTCTTTGTCAAAAACCTCTTTTGTAATGGATCAGTCAATTTACAGAGATGATTTATTAATTGTGGATGCAAAAATACATTTAGTATTTGTAAATACAATAGGAAAACCTACAAAAATTCCTGAGATAGTTTTAAATAGCTTTGAGCCTTATATTTTAAAATCTAAATAGCTGTTACTCTTTTTATTTTTTTGAAAAAATTAACTATCATTTTTTCAGATATTAATTTTGTATTTACATTTCTAGGACTTGGATGATAACAAGCGTACAATCTGATTTTATTTGATAAATCATAATATTTCCCGTGCTTAAAAGTATACTTTCCATTTAATTTATTTTTACTTTTGTAATATTTAACACAATTATCAAAAGCAACTTTACCTAAAGCAACAATTGTTTTTATTTTGCTTAAAGTTTCTATCTCATTTTGAAAATGATTTGAGCAATTTGATAATTCTTCATTTGTTGGTTTGTCACCAGGAGGAACACATTTCAATATATTGGTTATAAAAGTTGATTTTAATTCCAATCCATCATTTAAATTTTCTGAATAAGGTAGATTAGAAATATTTGCTTTTTTTAGACAAGAAAATAAGAAATCGCTTGATTTGTCTCCAGTGAAAGGTCTTCCAGTTCTGGTTCCTCCATGAGCCGCTGGTGCTAATCCTAAAATTAATAATTTTGAATTTGCCTTACCAAATCCAGGAACTGGTTTTCCCCAATAAGTTTCGTTTATGTTTTGTTTTCTTTTTTCAGTAGATATTTTTTTAATAAAATTAATTAATCTAGGACATTTTCTACATTTAATAATTTTCTTATTAAGTTGTTTTAATTTATTATTCATCTATGAAAATTTTAAAATTTTTTTTAATTATATTTATATTTTTAAGTTCTCCAATTAAAGCAGATTCAAATGAAACTATGATTGGTGAGCTTCAAAAAGGTGGTAAATTAATATTTATTCGTCACGCTTATGCACCGGGAGGAGGGGATCCTTCAAATTTTGATGTCAATAATTGTGAAACCCAAAGAAATTTAAATGATGAGGGAAGAGTACAATCAAAAAAAATTGGAAATTTTTTTAAACAAAATGATATTTTAATAAACAAAATTTACTCTAGTGAATGGTGCAGATGTAAAGAAACTGCAAAAATAGCCTTTAAAAATTATGAAACAAAAAATTTTTTGAATTCATTTTTTAGTGCAAAATTTGCTAAAAATAGAAAACAACAAGTTATTGATTTTAATAAATTCTTAAATACGTGGGATCAAAAACAAAATATAATTTTTGTAACACATTACGTGGTAATATCTGAGCTTTTAAACTACGCACCATCATCAGGTGAGATTGTTATTTCAGATAAAAATTTAAAAGTAATTGATACTTTGGAAATAGAATATTAAATTAGTAATTATGTCCTCAAAAAGAGCTATGCGACAAGCACAAAAACAGGCATTTGCTAAACATAGATCAAATATTTCAAATAGCAGATTTGATTTTAAAAAAAAAAATTTAGATAAACTTAAGGAAAATAAAAAGAAGAAAACCTAACTTTGATTTGCAAATTTTTCTATTTTTTTACATGTAGAAATTTTTGAAATCCCTTCGATATCATTCATAACACTTTTAATAAATATCTCAGGCTTGTTTTTTTCAATTAATATTTGAGTATAAAATTGAGGATAACCATGTTTTAAAGTAAAAATTTTACCATCCTCTTCATAAATATTTCTTACATAGGAGTTTGATTTTTTTACACTTAAATCAGTAATTCTATATTTTTGATAAGTTTTTTCTGCATAAACATAATTTCTAGTCATAATTAATTCATTAAGATTAAATATGTATTCATTTTTTAAATATTTATCTTCTTTATGATCACATTTACTTAAAATTATAATTTCTGAAAATGAATGATTTATAAATGAGAAAGAAAATAAAATGAGAGAAAAAAAAAATAATTTATTTTTTTTCATTTTTTTCAGCAAAAAATAATCCAATTAAAAAAAGTGCTGTCCACCCAATACCCAGTAATGCTTTAGGGCTAGTCTCAGCACTCCACATATCCAGAACTAAAGCACCAAAGATTAGTCCTATAATATAAATTATAACTACAATTGTTGATTTACTCATTTTTAAGATTTTTTTTGAATAGAGATATTCCGTTATTTATTTTATGCTCGTAAGACTCGTTAAAACTATCTAATTGCCAACCAGTTAATCTTTTTCTGATACTTTCTAAATTATTTTGTTTCCATTCATCTGTAGTTTCTTCTAGTTTCCACAGTTTTTTTTCATCATTATTTCTTCCACATCCATAACAATAACCTGTTGAGGGATCTGTTTTGCAAATACTAATACAAGGCGAAATAATCATATTATTTATATTTTTATATCCTTTTACACTATTATTCGGATTGGACAAATGAGTTCAATAATATATAAAGCACCTAATTTAACTGGGGCGATGGCGGAATTGGTAGACGCGCTGGTCTTAGGAACCAGTCGAGCAATCGGTGAAGGTTCGAGTCCTTTTCGCCCTACCATTAAATAATTATGAAAGTTACTGTAGAAAATAAAAAAGGTTTAAATAAAGATCTAAAAATTTTTATCGATAAAGAGACTATGAACTCTTATATGGATGAAAAATATGAAGAGATTAAAGGAACAGTAAATTTAAAAGGTTTTAGACCAGGAAAAGTACCAAAAGAAATTTTAAAAAGACAATTTGGTAAAGCTGTATTTGGTGAAGTATTAGACAAAGTTTTAAAAGATACATCCACAAAAGCGTTGGAAGAAAACAAAATTAAACCAGCGGGTCAGCCAAAGTTAGATCTAAAAACATATGGTGAAGATAAAGAATTAGAATATGTTTTATCAGTTACTGAATTACCTAAAGTAGAGATTAAATCTTTAGAAAACATTAAATTTGATGAATACACTGTTAAAATTGATGATAGTGAGACAGATAAAAGAATAAAAGAAATTGCTAAGAACCAACCAAATTTTAAAGAAGGTGCACCTGATACAAAAGCAAAAGAGGGTGATCTCGTAGCACTAGATTACAAAGCAACAATTGATGGAAAAGAATTTAAAGGAAGTGAAGGAAAAAATACTCAGCTTACATTAGGTAAAGATTTATTTTTGAAAGGTTTCGATAAGCAACTAATTGGTGTTAAAAAAGATGATGAGAAAGTTGTTGAAGCAACACTTCCAGAGAATTACCCTGAAAAAGAATTAGTTAATAAAAAAGCTAAATTTAATTGTAAAATTTTATCAGTCAAACAACCACAAGAGGTGAAAATAGATGATGATTTTGCAAAAAATTTAGGAGCTAAAGATTTGAAAGATCTTAAAGCTTTAATTTCAAAACAAATAAATGATGAATATAAAAATTCTTTAGATCAACTTTCAAAAAATCAAATTCTAAAAGAAATTGAAAAAATTAAAGTTGAAGAAGTTCCTGAAAACTTAGTAGAGGAAGAGGTTAAGATTCTTTCACAAGGTATGTCTGAAGAGGAGGCTAAAAAGAATAAAAAATCTTTTGAAGAAAAAGCAAAAACAAGAATTAAGACTGGATTAATCTTAAATGAATTTGGTGAAAAAAATCAAATCAAAGTTAGTGAACAAGAAATTCAAGCTGAAGTACAAAAACAATTGAGAATGATGCCAGGACAAGAGAAAATGGTTATGGATTTTTATCAAAAAAATCCATCTGCTTTGGCAAGTCTAAGAGGGACAGTCTACGAAGAGAAAATTTTAAATCTTATAAAAGAAAAAGGTAAACCAAATAAAAAAGAAATTTCAAAAGATGAGGCGGAAAAAATCTTAAAAGAAGCTCATAAACACGATCACGATCATGACCATGATCATTCACATGATAACGAAGCTAAGAAAGAAACAAAAAAGAAACCTGCAGCAAAAGCTTCAGAGAAAAAAAAGCCTTCTACAAAAACATCAAAAGCAAAACCAGCTACTAAAAAAACAAAAAAAGTTAGCAAAAAGTAATCACAAGTTGTATAAGTAGAAAGAATCAACTTATGACAACAAAATTATCAGAACATATGAGCAATCTAGTGCCGATGGTTGTAGAACAATCGAGCAAAGGTGAGAGAGCTTATGATATCTATTCAAGACTTCTAAAGGAAAGAATTATTTTTTTAACAGGTCAGATAAATGACAATATTGCATCCTTAGTAACAGCCCAGTTATTATTTTTAGAGGCTGAAGATCCTAAAAAAGAAATTTATTTATACATCAATAGTCCTGGTGGACTGGTTACAGCTGGTCTTGGAATTTACGACACCATGCAATATGTAAAACCCGATATTTCAACTTTATGTATTGGACAAGCCGCATCAATGGGATCATTTTTGTTGGCTGCAGGAACTAAAGGTAAGAGGTTTTCTTTACCCAACTCAAGAATAATGGTTCACCAACCTTCAGCAGGTTTTCAAGGACAAGCTACAGATATAGAAATTCATGCTAATGAAGTTTTGTCATTAAAGAAAAGGTTAAATGAAATTTATTCAAAACATACAGGCAAAACTGTTGATGAAATAAAATCTGCTTTAGAGAGAGATAATTTCATGACCGCTGATGTCGCAAAATCATTTGGTCTTATTGACGAAGTAGTAGAAAAAAGATCATAATACACAATATATTGATAACTTACTAATCCAAACTTGATTAGTATGAGTCATCTATAATAAAGTAATGAAATTGATTCGTTTAAAAAATTATGAGTACAAATAATAAAAATATTCTTTACTGTTCTTTTTGCGGAAAGAGCCAACACGAGGTTAGAAAATTAATTGCAGGTCCAACTGTATTTATTTGTGATGAATGTGTTGAGCTTTGTATGGATATAATAAAAGAGGAAAGCAAAGACACTTTTGTTAAACACCAAGACGGTCTTCCTTCACCAAAAGAAATTTGTACAGTGCTAGATGATTATGTAATTGGTCAAGCTCATGCTAAGAAAGTTTTGTCGGTGGCTGTACACAATCATTACAAAAGACTTAATTATGAAAATAAAACTAGTAAGAATGTAGAGTTATCTAAATCAAATATTTTGTTAGTTGGTCCTACTGGTTGTGGTAAAACTTTATTGGCACAAACTCTTGCTAGAATTTTAGATGTTCCATTTACAATGGCAGATGCAACAACATTGACCGAGGCTGGATATGTTGGTGAAGATGTTGAAAATATTATCTTAAAATTACTTCAAGCTTCAGATTATAATGTTGAAAAAGCACAACGAGGAATAGTGTATATCGACGAAGTTGATAAAATTAGTAGAAAATCTGAGAACCCATCCATTACAAGAGATGTATCTGGTGAAGGAGTTCAACAAGCTTTATTAAAAATAATGGAAGGAACTGTTGCAAGTGTTCCACCTCAAGGAGGCAGAAAACATCCTCAACAAGAATTTTTACAAGTAGACACAACCAATATTCTTTTTATTTGTGGAGGTGCATTTGCTGGATTAGACAAGATTATTTCTCAAAGAGACAAAGGTACTTCAATTGGTTTTGGAGCGGACGTGAAAAATACTCAGGATAAAAAAACAGGAGAATGGATGAAGGGACTAGAGCCCGAGGATTTATTGAAATTTGGGTTAATACCAGAGTTTATCGGAAGATTACCAATGATAGCAACCCTTGAAGATTTAGACGAAAAATCATTGATAAAAATTTTACAAGAACCTAAAAACTCTTTAACTAAACAGTATCAAGAATTATTTAAGTTAGATGGAGCGAAATTAACATTTAAAGAAAATGCTCTTAAAGAAATAGCTCAAAAAGCAATTAGCAAAAAAACAGGAGCAAGAGGATTGAGATCAATATTAGAAAATATATTATTAAAAACTATGTATGATCTCCCAAGCCAAGATAACATTGAAGAAGTAATTGTTGATGCAGGTGCCGCAAAAGGTCAATCACAACCAATTTTAGTTCATTCTAAAGGCGAAAATAAATCTAAGTCTGGCAAAACATCAGCGGCTTAATATCCTTAATAAGTAACAAAAACCTATTGCAATATAATATATAATATCCATATTAATCCTATGGACGTTAAAATATCATTACCGTTATTACCTTTAAGAGACATTGTAGTCTTCCCAAGCATGGTAATACCTCTATTTGTAGGAAGAGATAAATCTATTTCTGCACTTAATGAGGTGATGAAAAAAGATAAGAAGATCATTCTTGTAACACAAAAAAACTCAGAGATTGATGATCCCAAGAAAACAGACGTATTTATGTATGGTTGTGAGGGAAGTATCCTACAATTATTAAAGTTACCAGATGGAACTGTAAAAGTTTTAGTAGAAGGAATTAAAAGAGTTAAAATTTTAGACTTTAAAGATAATGAGAAATTTATTACGTGTGACTATACATATTTCAATGATATCTTACCAAAAGATGAGGATTTATTTCCTTTAGCAGCTACTGCTTTAAGAAGATTAGAAAAGTTAACTTCAATAAATAAGAAAATTTCGAACGAAACAATAAACACCATTAAGCAGTTAAAAGATCCTTCGCAAATAGCTGATAATATTGCCTCACACATCACAGCTACAATTTCAGAAAAACAACAAATTTTTGAAACCGTTGATGTTAAGAAGAGATTAAATGCCATAATTAAAATTATGGAAAATGAAACAAGTATTATCGGAGTAGAGAAAAGAATTCGAGGAAGAGTTAAAACTCAAATGGAGAAAACCCAGAGGGAATATTACTTAAATGAACAACTTAAAGCTATTCAAAAAGAACTTGGTGAGATTGAAGACGGTAAAGACGAAACTACTAGTTTAAATAAAGCTATAACAAAAGCAAAAATGCCAAAAGAAGTTGAAAAGAAATGCCTACAAGAGCTTAAAAAATTGAAGAACATGAGCCCAATGTCAGCCGAAGCTACAGTGGTTAGAAACTACCTTGATTGGATGACGGAACTACCTTGGCACAAGAAAAGTGAAGTTGATATCGATTTAACGAAGGCATTAAATATTCTTGATAAAGATCATTTTGGACTAGAGAAAGTTAAAGAAAGAATAATAGAATTTTTAGCTGTTCAAAAAAGAATGGAAAAAATTAAAGGCCCAATATTATGTTTAGTTGGCCCCCCTGGTGTTGGTAAAACATCTTTAGGTAAATCTATTGCTAAAGCAACTAACAGAGAATTTGTTAGAATGTCTGTAGGTGGGATGAGAGACGAAGCAGAAATAAGAGGGCACAGAAGAACTTATATCGGATCATTACCAGGTAAAATAATTCAAATGATGAAAAAAGCTGGAACAAAAAATCCTCTAATTTTACTAGATGAGATAGATAAAATTGGAAATGATTATAGAGGTGATCCATCCTCAGCATTATTAGAAGCGCTAGACCCGGAACAAAATACAACTTTTAACGATCACTATTTAGAAGTTGATTATGATTTATCTGATGTAATGTTTGTAACAACGGCAAATACTTTAAATATATTGCCTCCATTATTGGACAGAATGGAAGTAATAAGATTAGCTGGTTACACTGAGGATGAAAAAATTAGTATAGCTAATAAATATCTACTTCCTAAACAAATTAAAGATAATGGTGTTAAAGAAAAAGAAATGAAATTGGAAGATGACATCATAAAAGAAGTAATTAGAGGATACACAAAAGAGTCAGGAGTTAGAAATTTAGAAAGAGAAATTTCTAAACTTGCTAGAAAAGTTGTTAAGAAAATTGTAGCTGGTGAAGAAAAAGAAGTCCAAATTAATAATAAAAATTTATCTGATTTTCTTGGTGTAGCTAAATTTAAATTTGGGGAATTAGAATCAGAAAATAGAGTGGGTATTGTAACTGGACTTGCTTGGACTGAATATGGTGGTGAAATTTTAAAAATTGAAACAGTAACTATGCCTGGAAAAGGAAGAATGCAAATTACTGGTAAGTTAGGTGATGTGATGCAAGAATCTGTAAAAGCTGCAAAATCTTTTGTTAGATCAAAGTGTCTAGAGTATGGAATTATTCCACCTTTATTTGAGAAAAAAGATTTTCACATTCATGTACCAGAAGGAGCAACACCAAAAGATGGTCCATCTGCTGGAATAGGAATGGTTACTTCAATTGTTTCTTCGATTACAAACATACCTGTGAGAAGAGATGTTGCAATGACTGGTGAGGTAACATTAACAGGTCAAGTATTACCAATAGGTGGTCTTAAAGAAAAATTATTAGCTGCCCATAGAGCTGGAATTAAAGAAGTTTTGATTCCAAAAGAAAATGAAAAAGATTTGGTGGATATGCCTAAGAAAATTATAGATGATATTAAAATTACACCAGTTGAATATGCTGACCAGGTAATTAAAATTGCTTTAACTAAAGAACTTAAACCTACGGAATGGGTTGAGGTAGATTTAGCTAAAAAAGACGATAAATCTCAAGCTAGTATTCAATAATAATTAATTTACTTTATTTAAGTGTTGATGTAATAAGTAGCACTGTTTTGGGGCGGTTAGCTCAGTTGGTAGAGCATCTCGTTTACACCGAGGGGGTCAAAGGTTCGAGTCCTTTACTGCCCACCAAACAAATTAAGTGGGGGTGTAGCTCAGTTGGTTAGAGCGATCGCCTGTCACGCGATAGGTCGAGGGTTCGAGTCCCTTCACTCCCGCCACTTTTTCCCAATAAACTGTCTGTTAATATTAATAAAATGTGACTTATCTTCCCTTCAACATCAGATAAAAACTGATATATAGATTTTCATGTTATCTGAATTTTTAAAAGATTACCTACCGATTATTCTATTTTTAGTTATTGCTCTTGGTTTAAGTGTTGCTTTTGTAGTATTAAATTTTTTACTTTCTCCAAAAAAACCTGATCCAGAAAAGTTATCTGCATATGAATGTGGTTTCGAACCATTTCAAGACTCTAGAATGGAGTTCGATGTAAGATTTTACTTAGTTGCAATTCTATTTATCATATTTGATCTTGAAATTGCTTTTCTATTTCCATGGGCAATATCATTAGGAAACATTGGTCTATTAGGTTTTTCATCAATGATGATTTTTCTATTCATACTAACAGTTGGTTTTATTTATGAGTGGAAAAAAGGCGCTCTAGATTGGGAATAAAATTAATTTAATGAACGATAAAATAGAACAAGTTCCTGAAGAGTTTAAACAACTTGCTAAAGATTTTAGTAAAAATGGTTTTATAACCACATCGTTGGATAACTTAATTAATTGGTCTAGATCTGGCTCTTTACATTGGATGACTTTTGGTCTTGCATGCTGTGCAGTTGAAATGATGCAAACAGCAATGCCTAGATATGACCTGGAAAGATTTGGAGCTGCTCCACGTGGATCACCAAGACAATCAGATGTAATGATTGTTGCCGGAACATTGACAAATAAAATGGCACCAGCTTTAAGAAAAGTTTATGATCAAATGCCAGAACCGAGATATGTAATTTCTATGGGTAGCTGTGCTAATGGTGGAGGTTATTATCATTATTCTTATTCAGTTGTTAGAGGGTGTGATCGTATAGTTCCAGTTGATGTATACGTTCCAGGATGTCCTCCTTCAGCTGAGGCATTATTATATGGAATTTTGCAATTACAAAAAAAAATTAGAAAAAAGGGATCTTTTATAAGATAGTCATGAATAGTTTAGAGGATCTAGAAAAAAAAATTAATTCTGAGTTAACCACGAAAATTAACAATTCAGAAATAAAACATAATCAAATTTATCTAGAGACAGATAAAGATGATTTTTTAGATGTAATTTTATTTTTAAAAACTAATTTAGATACAAAATTTCGACAGTTAATAGATATTACAGTTGTAGATTATCCTGAAAATAATCAAAGATTTCAATTAGTTTACTTATTTTTAAGTCATGAGTTTAATCAAAGACTAGTTCTAAAATACTCTATTTCTGAAAATGAAGTTATACCTTCTTTAACAAGCGTTTTTCCTGCAGCAAATTGGATGGAAAGAGAAGTTTTTGATATGTATGGTGTAAATTTCAAAGATCATCCCGACTTAAGAAGAATACTTACAGATTATGGGTTTGAAGGACATCCTTTAAGAAAAGATTTTCCTTTAACTGGTCATTCTGAAGTTAGGTATAGCGAAGATCAAAAAAAAGTTATCAGCGAACCAGTTAAACTAGAGCAAAATTACAGAAATTTTGATTACGAGAGTCCTTGGGAAGGAACAAAATATATTAAAGAAGAAATTGAAAATAATGACAAAAAAAATTAAAAATTTAAATCTAAACTTTGGTCCTCAACATCCAGCAGCTCACGGCGTATTAAGATTAATATTAGAATTAGACGGTGAGGTTGTTGAAAAAGCAGACCCACATATAGGTTTACTCCATAGGGGTACAGAAAAATTAATTGAAAACAAGACATATATGCAAGCTGTTCCTTATTTTGACCGTTTGGATTATGTAGCTCCAATGAATCAAGAACATGCCTTTGCTCTTGCTGTAGAAAAAATTCTTAAAATAGATGTACCGATTAGAGCTCAGTATATAAGAGTTATTTTTTGTGAAATAGGAAGGATATTAAGTCATATTCTTAACGTAACAACTCAAGCACTTGATGTTGGTGCTTTAACTCCATCACTTTGGGGATTTGAAGAGCGAGAAACGTTAATGACTTTTTATGAAAGAGCTTCTGGATCAAGATTACACGCTAACTACTTTAGAGCAGGCGGTGTTCATCAAGATTTACCAAAAGGTTTAGAGGAAGATATATCAAACTTTTGCGATACATTTCCAAAAGTGATTAATGATTTAGAAAGTCTCTTAACAGACAATAGAATTTTTAAACAAAGAAATGTTGATATTGGAATTGTAAGTAAAGAGGATGCTTTAGATTATTCTTTTTCAGGTGTTATGATTAGAGGATCAGGAGTGCCTTGGGATTTAAGAAAATCTCAACCTTATGATTGTTATGAGGATTTAGATTTTAAAATACCAGTTGGAAAAAATGGTGATTGCTACGATAGATATTTATGTAGAATTGAAGAAATGAAAGAGAGTGTTTCTATTATCAAACAGTGTTTATCTAAAATGGAAAAAGGTCCAATTAAATCATTAGATGGTAAAATTAGTCCACCATCAAAAAAAGATATTAAACAGTCAATGGAAGCATTAATTCATCATTTTAAATTATTTACTGAGGGTTATAGAGTACCTAAAGACGAAATTTATACAGCTGTTGAAGCACCAAAGGGAGAATTTGGAGTATATTTAATTTCTGATGGTTCGAGCAAACCTTATAAATGCAAGATTAGAGCACCAGGATTTTCACATTTGCAATCAATGGATTATTTAATTAAAGGACACATGTTAGCAGATGTACCAGCTGTTCTAGGTTCATTAGATATTGTTTTTGGTGAGGTGGATAGATGAGTTTAAGAAAACCAGCAAAAGATCAACCAGAGAGTTTTGAATTTAATGAATCCTCTTTAGAAGCGGCAAATAATATTGTTGCAAAATATCCAAATGGAAAACAACAAAGTGCTGTGATGGCCTTGCTTTATATTGCTCAAAGACAAAATAATAATTGGATACCATTAGCTGCAATGAAGTATATCGCTAAGTTTTTAGACATGCCTTATATAAAAGTTTATGAGGTGGCTACTTTCTATACTATGTACAATCTATCACCAGTTGGTAAATATTTTGTTCAAGTATGCACTACAACACCATGTATGATAAGAGGAGCAAATAAATTAGTTGAAGCTTGTAAGGAAAAAATTTCTGAAAATGAATGTGAATTATCAAGCGATAAGAGTTGTTCATGGATGGAGGTTGAGTGTCTTGGTGCATGTGTGACCGCTCCTATGATGCAAATAAATGATGATTATTACGAAGATCTTGATAAAGAAAAAACATCTGAGATTTTAGATAAAATTTTAAATGGAGAAACTCCAAAACCAGGTTCATACAGAGGAAGAATTAATAATGAGCCAGAGAACAATAGAAAAACACTAACAGATTTAAAAAATGCTTAAAGATCAAGATAGAATTTTTCAAAATTTATACAATGATAAAGGCTCTGATGTAGCAGCGTCACAATTAAGAGGTGATTGGGTAAACACTAAAGAAATTACTGAAAAAGGAAGAGATTGGATTATTAATGAAATTAAAGAGTCTCAGCTTAGAGGTCGAGGTGGCGCAGGGTTTCCTACAGGTTTAAAGTGGTCATTTGCACCAAAAGAAGTTGGATCAAGACCACACTATTTAGTTATTAATGGTGATGAGTCTGAACCAGGTACTTGTAAAGATAGAGATATTTTAAGATTTGAACCTCATAAATTAATAGAGGGTTGTCTAATAGCATCATACGCAGTTCAAGCACACGTTTGCTACATATATATTAGGGGAGAATATTTTGTTGATGGGCAAAAACTTCAAGCTGCAATTGATGAAGCTTATGAGAAAAAACTATTAGGAAAAAATGCAGCTGGAACTGGCTGGGATTTAGATATTTATATTCACTATGGAGCAGGAGCGTATATTTGTGGTGAAGAAACAGCATTACTTGAAAGTTTAGAAGGTAAAAAAGGTCAACCAAGATTAAAACCACCTTTCCCAGCTTTGATTGGTTTATATGGATGTCCAACTATAATTAATAATGTTGAAACGATTGCTGTGGTACCAACTATTTTACGAAGAGGAGCAAAATGGTTTGCTTCTTTAGGAAGAGAAAAAAATACAGGTACTAAAATTTTCTGTATTTCTGGAAATGTTAATAATCCTTGTAATGTGGAAGAGGAGATGAGCATTCCTTTAAAAGAATTAATAGAAGTTCACGCTGGTGGAGTGATTGGCGGATGGGATAATTTACAAGCTGTAATACCAGGTGGATCCTCTATGCCTTTAATTCCAAAAGATAGATGTGAAACATTAAAGATGGATTTTGATGCGTGTGTCGAAGAAAAAAGTGGATTAGGAACGGCGGGAATAGTGGTTATTAATAAAGATCAAGACATTATTAAATGTATGGCGAGAATTGCTAGATTTTACAAACACGAAAGTTGTGGACAATGTACACCTTGCAGAGAAGGTTCTGGATGGATGTGGCGAATGCTTGAACGTATGGCAAAAGGCGATGCAACTAAAGATGAAGTAGACATGTTAGGAGATGTAACAACCCAAATCGCTGGTCATACAATTTGTGCATTTGGAGAAGGTTCTTCATGGCCAGTTCAAGGTTTGTTAAGACATTTTAAAAAAGAAATTCAAGAAAGAAACAATTTGGAACCAATTGTTCAGAAAAAAAATAATATACCTTATTTGGTTGATCAACATTTATTAGATAAAAAAAATGCTTAAATTAAAAGTAAATGACATTGATGTAGAAGTTGAGGAAGGACTAACAGTACTTCAAGCCTGTGAAAAAGCAGGAGTTGAGATACCTAGATTTTGTTATCATGAAAAATTATCTATAGCTGGAAACTGTAGAATGTGTTTGGTTGAAATGGAAAAATCACCAAAACCCATTGCATCATGCGCAATGCCTGCAGCTGAGGGAATGAACATTAAAACAAATACAAGCTTAGTTGAAAAGGCTAGAAAAGGTGTAATGGAATTTTTACTAGCAAATCATCCTTTAGATTGTCCTGTTTGTGACCAAGGTGGTGAGTGTGATCTTCAAGATCAATCAATGTTTTATGGGGTAGATAAATCAAGGTTTAAAGAAAACAAAAGAGCAGTTCCTGAAAAAAATATGGGACCATTAATCAAAACTCAAATGACAAGATGCATACATTGTACAAGATGTGTAAGATTTGCTACTGAAGTTGCAGGAGTCCCAGAACTTGGTGCTATAGGTAGGGGTGAGGATATGCAAATTACAACATATCTTGAGCAATCAATGCAATCAGAATTATCTGCCAATGTAGTTGATTTATGTCCTGTTGGAGCTTTGACTTCAAAACCTTATGTTTTTGAAGCGAGACCTTGGGAATTAAAAAAGACTGAAACTATTGATGTTATGGATGCAATAGGTTCAAATATTAGAGTTGATACGTACGATTGGGAAGTAAAAAGAGTTCTTCCAATAATAAATGAAGATATTAACGAAGAATGGATTTCAGATAAAACTAGATACGCATGTGATGGCTTACTTCATCAAAGATTAGATTCTCCATATATTAGATACAACGGTAAATTTGAGAAAGCTTCGTGGCAAGAAGTTTATAAAATAATAAAATCTAAGTTAGAAAATACATCTAAAGAAAAAGTATCTGGTTTTGTTGGAGATTTAACAAACATGGAAACTGCTTACATATTTAAAGAATTTTTTGACCGAACAGTTGAAACTGAAAATTATGAGTCAAGATCAGATAATAGATATATTAATATTTCAAAAAGAGAAAATTATTTGTTTAATTCCTCAATTAACGGAATTGAAGACGCTGATTTAATTTTATTGCTGGGCGCCAATCCTAGATACGAAGCCACAATCTTAAATGCAAGAATTAGAAAATCTTATCTAAATAATAGTACAAGAATTGTATCATTAAATGATTGTGGAGATCTAACTTATCCTTATGAAAGTTTAGATGGGCAAACTAAAACAATTAAAGAAATTATGGATGACACACATAAACTTTCAAAAGAAATAGAAAGTGCAAAAAAACCAATGATAATAATTGGTGAGTCCTTACTAAGATTAGAACATGCACAATATTTGTTTGATAATTTAAAAGATTTTTTGAATAAAAAAAACAAGTTCTCAGAAGATTGGAATCCTATGAATGTTTTATCATGTGATGCAGCAACTGTAGGAAATTTTGATTTAGGAGTTTTAAATAATAAAATTAATTTAATAGAAGATTTAAAATCAAATAAATTTGAAATAGTGTTTTTAATAGGTCAGGATAACTTAAACTTTGTTAAAAAAAATGAATTTGTTATTTATCAAGGGAGCCATGGTGACAAAGGCGCAGAGTGTGCAGATATAATTTTACCAGGCTCAGCATACACAGAACAAGACGGTTATTATACAAATTTAGAGGGAAAAATTCAAAAAGCATTTAAGGCTTCTTATCCCCCTGGAGATGCAAAAGAAGATTGGCAGATAATAAATGAACTAGCTGAATTCATGAATAATAGAAAATTGTTTAATGATAAAGAAGAGCTAGATAGCAGCATGTTAAATTATTTAAAATTGCAAAGTGAAAAACAAACTGAACAAAATAATAACAACTCGAATTCTGATTTTAATAATGAAAATTTAAAAATTGAAATTAAAGATTATTATTTTTCAAACGTTGTTGCTAAATCATCAAAAACAATGATTGAGTGCAATAATGCAAAAACGAATTTAAAATCAACAGGCACAGAAGGTTAAGATGGAATATTTGAATATAGTTTTTCAAGAGGTATACAAAATTCTATTTTTGTTGGTTCCAGTTTTGGTTTCTGTAGCTATGATTGTTTGGCTAGATAGAAGAGTTTGGGCTTTTGTTCAAAAAAGACAAGGACCAAATGTAGTTGGACCATTTGGATTACTTCAATCATTAGCTGATGCGTTGAAATATATTTTTAAAGAAATAATCATCCCATCAAGCTCAAACAAAGTAATCTTTATATTAGCACCTATCGTTACTATGACATTAGCTTTGATTGCGTGGGCCGTTATACCATTTAGCGCAACGCAGGTTTTAGCGGATATTAATGTTGGTATACTTTATCTATTTGCTGTTTCATCGCTAGGTGTTTATGGAATAATTATGGGAGGATGGGCTTCAAACTCTAAATATCCTTTCTTAGGTGCAATTAGATCTGCAGCTCAAATGGTATCGTATGAAGTTTCAATTGGGGTTATTATTATCAATGTATTGTTGTGTGTTGGTTCATTAAATTTGAATGACATCGTAATTGCTCAACAAAATCTATGGTTTGTAATTCCATTATTTCCAATGTTTGTAATATTTTTTATCTCTGCTTTAGCTGAAACTAATAGACCACCTTTTGATTTACCTGAAGCCGAAGCAGAATTAGTTGCTGGATACCAGACAGAATATTCAGGAATGATGTATGCAATGTTTTGGTTAGGTGAGTATGCCAACATTTTATTGATGTGTGCTATGGGAACTATATTATTCTTAGGTGGTTGGTTATCTCCAATAGATATTTATCCATTTACTTTAGTACCAGGTGCAATTTGGTTAATTTTAAAAATTTTACTTTTATTTTTCTTATTTGCTTTAGTAAAAGCAATTGTGCCAAGATATAGATATGACCAATTAATGAGATTAGGTTGGAAAGTATTTCTTCCTTTGTCTTTAACTTGGGTTGTTTTAACTGCAAGTTATTTATTTTACTTCAACCTTTTACCAACAAACTAATTATGAATTTATCTAGATTTTTTAAAACTATTTTCATGGTAGATTTTGTAGGAGGATTATTCATTGCAATAAAAGAATTGTTTAAACCAAAAAAAACAATCAATTATCCTTTTGAAAAAGGAAAAATTAGCCCAAGATTTAGAGGTGAGCATGCTTTAAGAAGATATCCAAATGGTGAAGAAAGATGTATTGCATGCAAACTTTGTGAAGCTGTATGTCCTGCTCAAGCAATTACAATTGAATCTGCTCAAAGAGAGGACGGCAGTAGAAAAACTACTCGGTATGACATCGATATGATGAAATGCATTTATTGTGGCTTATGTGAAGAAGCTTGTCCAGTTGATGCTATAGTCCAAGGTCCAAATTTTGAATTTTCGACTGAGACAAGAGAAGAATTATATTACACAAAAGAGAAATTATTAGATAACGGCGACAGATGGGAGAATATTCTAGACGCTAATATTAAAGCGGATAGTTCACATAGATAAATGATTGCTCACGCTATTTTCTTCTACACTTTTTCTATAATTGCAGTTGTTTCTGCAATAATGGTTACAGTATCTAAAAATACTGTCCACTCAGTATTTTTTTTAATATTAGATTTTATCAGTATTTCTTGTCTATTTATAATGATTGGTGCTGAGTTCTTGGGCATGATAATGTTAATTGTCTACGTTGGAGCCGTAGCAGTTTTATTTCTTTTTGTTGTAATGATGCTAAATGTTGCTCAACAAAAAAATCAATGGTTTGCTTCTGCAGCTAGCTCAAAACATATTCCTGTTGGATTAATTATTAGTACAATCATTTTCTTTGAACTAATTATTGTAATTGGCGGATGGAAATACAAACCAGAGATTTTTGATGTTAACAATTTATTAAAAGTTTCAGACTTAAGTAACACACACTCATTAGGTCAAGTATTGTATACTGATTACATACATATTTTTCAAATAAGTGGTATGATTTTGTTAGTTGCAATGGTTGGAGCAATCGTTCTGACTTTTAGACAAAGATCAAACGTCAAAAGACAAAGTTATATAAAACAAATTTCTCGTGAAAGAGCAGAAGGAGTAAGTGTTTTAGAAGTTGCTTCTAACAAAGGAGTTAAAATAGATGACTGAGATAGGTTTAGGACACTATTTAACTTTAGGTGCTGTTATATTTTCAATTGGAATTATTGGAATTTTTCTTAATAGAAAAAATATTATTGTTATATTGATGAGTATTGAGTTGATTTTATTAGCTGTAAACATCAATTTAGTTGCTTTTTCAATTTTTCTCGGAGATTTAGCTGGTCAAGTATTTACCTTATTTATTTTAACTGTAGCAGCTGCAGAAGCTGCAATTGGTTTAGCTATAATCGTTGTTTACTATAGAAACTCTGGAACTATCAGAGTTGAAGAAATTGATGAGTTGAAAGGATAATAATGGAACTTTCAATTTTATTTCTTCCACTAATAGCATCAATTATTTCAGGTTTTTTTGGGCGTTACATTGGTGATAGAAATTCTGAAATAGTAACTAGTGCATTAGTCTCTATATCTGCGATTTTATCAATAATTGTTTTATATCAGGTAATCATTAATCAATATGAAGAAAATATTGTTATAGCAACCTGGATTAATTCAGGTTCACTTGATGTTAATTGGTCAATGTTAATTGATCCTCTATCAGCTGTAATGTTGGTTGTAGTTACTTCTGTATCAGCATTAGTTCATATTTATTCAATTGGTTACATGTCTCACGATCCACATAAACCAAGATTTATGGCTTACCTATCATTATTTACATTTGCAATGTTAATGCTTGTAACATCAGATAATTTTATTCAACTATTTTTTGGTTGGGAGGGAGTTGGACTTTGCTCATATTTTTTAATTGGTTTTTGGTTTAAAAAAGAGAGTGCTAATGCAGCTGCAATCAAAGCATTTGTTGTTAATAGAGTAGGTGACTTTGGTTTTGCATTAGGTATTTTTTTAGTTTTTTATTTATTTGGAACTGTAAATTATGACGAAGTTTTCCAACAAATTCCAACAGTTGTAGATAAAGATTTATCCTTCTTAGGTTTTGAGGTTAAAGCGATAGATTTGGTTTGCTTATTGTTATTTATCGGAGCTATGGGTAAATCAGCTCAAATCTTACTTCATACATGGTTACCTGATGCGATGGAGGGACCAACGCCAGTTTCTGCTTTAATTCATGCTGCAACAATGGTTACTGCAGGCGTATTTTTAGTTGTTAGATGTTCACCTATATATGAATTTTCTCCAGTAATTTTAAACTTGATTACTGTAGTTGGAATGACAACAGCTTTTTTTGCTGCAACGGTAGCTTTGGTTCAAACAGATATTAAAAAAATAATTGCTTATTCAACTTGTAGTCAGTTAGGTTACATGTTTTTCGCAGCTGGTGTAGGAGCTTACAATGTTGCTATGTTTCATTTATTTACGCATGCATTTTTTAAAGCTTTATTATTTTTAGGATCAGGATCAGTAATTCATGCTTTTAAAGATGAGCAAAATATTAATAACATGGGAGGTGTATGGAGAAAATTACCTTACACTTATGCTTTAATGATTATAGGAACTCTTGCTTTAACAGGTTTTCCTTTCTTATCAGGCTTCTATTCAAAAGATGCAATTATTGAATTTGCATACTTGAAAGGAAATACAACAGGTTATTATGCAGCTGGTATTGGAATAGTTACTGCATTTTTAACGTCAGTTTATTCGTGGAGACTAATATTCAAAACATTTCATGGCGAATATAATAATAAAGAGATTAAAATTGAGGAAACACACGAGTCACCTTTGGTAATGCTTGTTCCGTTATTTGTGCTTTCTATTGGTGCAATTTTTGCAGGCATGTTATTTAAAGATTTGTTCATTGGACATGGTGGTGAAAATTACTTTTGGTCAGAATCAATCAAATTTTTAGAACCTCTAAGCACAGATCATCCACCAACATGGTTTTTACTTTTAACACCTAGTTTAGTTATCCTATCAATACCTATTGCTTATTACTTATTTGTTAAGAACAAAGAGTTGCCAAATGAAATAGCTTCAATGAATAAACCTTTATACAATTTTCTTGTCAATAAATGGTACTTTGATGAGTTGTATGAGTTTATTTTTATTAAATCATCGAAAAAACTAGGGACTTTTTTATGGAAAGTTTGTGATGGAACTATAATAGATGGATTTGGTCCTGATGGAATTTCTTCTTTTATAAAAAAATGTTCAATTAAAGCAAATAAATTTCAAAGTGGTTTTATATATCAATATGCTTTTGTAATGTTGTTAGGTTTTTCTGCTTTATTAACCTTTTTGATAGTTAAATAATGAGCTTTCCAATTTTATCATCTTTAATCTTGTTACCAACTATAGGATCTCTTTTTCTATTTTTTACAAAAGATAAAGATGGAAATAATTCAACAGCTAAATATGTAGCTTTATTTACAAGTATAGTTAATTTTTTAATTTCTATTTATTTATGGATATCTTTTGACCAAAGCATATCTGATTTTCAATTTGTTGAAGACAGAACATGGATTGAAGGATTTATTAATTATAAAGTTGGTGTCGATGGAATTTCTATATTATTTATAATCTTAACAACATTCATAACTCCACTTTGTATTATTTCAGTTAACAATTCAGTAAAAAATAGATTAAGAGATTTTTTAATTGCAATTTTAATCATGGAAAGTTTCATGATTGGTGTGTTTTGTGCACTTGATTTAGTTGTTTTTTATTTATTTTTTGAGGCTGGATTAATTCCAATGTTTTTAATTATTGGTATTTGGGGTGGGCCAAAACGTGTTTATTCTGCATTTAAATTTTTCCTATATACTTTACTTGGATCGGTCTTAATGCTGGTTGCGATCATTTCAATATATTGGATATCAGGCACAACAGATGTAGTTAAACTTTATGAAATTGGAATTGATGCTAAATACCAAAATTTATTGTGGTTAGCTTTCTTTAGTTCTTTTGCAGTAAAAACACCTATGTGGCCTGTTCACACTTGGTTGCCAGATGCTCATGTTGAAGCTCCTACAGCCGGTTCAGTTTTGTTAGCTGCTATCTTGTTAAAAATGGCAGGATATGGTTTTATTAGATTTTCACTAGGGTTATTTCCTGTGGCTTCTGAAGTATTCACACCTCTTATTTATACTTTAAGTGCTATAGCAATAATTTTTACTTCTTTTATCGCTTTAATGCAGGAAGACATGAAAAAGCTAATTGCATATTCATCTGTTGCACATATGGGTTTTGTAACTTTAGGTATATTTACTCTTCAACAGCAAGGTATAGAAGGAAGTATAATTCAGATGATTAGTCATGGATTAGTTTCTGCAGCTCTATTTTTATGTGTTGGTGTTGTTTATGACCGTATGCATTCAAGGATGATAAGTTCTTATGGTGGTATAGTTGCCATAATACCAAAGTATTCGATTTTATTTATGTTATTTACATTAGCTGCCTTAGGGTTACCTGGAACAAGTGGTTTTATTGGTGAATTTTTAATTTTAATGGGTGCATTTAAAGATAATTTTTTAGTAGCTGTATTAGCAAGCCTAGGAGTAATTTTAGGAGCTGCTTATATGCTTTGGTTGTATAAAAGAGTTGTTTTTGGAAAATTAGTTAATGAGGATTTAAAGAAAATGTTGGATTTAAATAAATCAGAATATTTAATTTTAACTTGTTTAGCTATTCCAACTTTATTTTTTGGTTTTTATCCTGACCCTTTGATTAATACAATTGAGGTTTCCGTTTCAGATTTAATAAATATGCATAATATTAATTTAGCGAGTAAATAACATGGAAAATTTAAATTTAATTTTACCTGAAATTTTTATCTCATTATCAATAATGTTTTTACTTGTATTGGGAGTATTTAAAAAAAATAGTTCAGGAATTACTTTTAACTTGTCTTTATTTGTATTTTTGATCGCCGCTATAATTGCTATTAACGAAACTTTCTCTGTGAATAGAGAAACTTTGTTTAATGGCAGTGTTGTAATAGATAAGATGTCTTCATTTATGAAGATCATTACATTATTAGGTGGTTTTCTAGTATTAGTTATTTCATCTAGTTATTTAAAAATATTTAAAATTTTTAATATTGAATATCCAGTTTTAATTTTGAGTTCTGTACTAGGAATGATGGTTATGATTAGTTCTAATGATCTAATTGTGTTTTATATGGGTCTAGAGTTACAATCATTAGCCTTATATGTTTTAGCAACTTATAACAGAGATCAACTAAAATCATCTGAAGCAGGTTTAAAATATTTTGTATTAAGTGCATTATCATCAGGATTATTACTTTATGGATGTTCACTAATTTATGGTTTTTCAGGATCTACAAACTTTGATGTGATTTCCACACAACTTAATTCAAATGAGTATGTACTCACTTTTGGGATAGTTTTTATTTTAGTAGGTTTAGCATTCAAAATTTCAGCAGTGCCATTCCATATGTGGGCACCAGACGTATACGAAGGATCTCCAACCACAGTAACATTATTTTTTACAATGGTACCAAAAATTGCTGCGTTAACTGTATTTATTAGATTTTTATATGTTCCATTTTTAAATCTAATCGATCAATGGCAAATGATAATTGTATTTTTATCTATTGCCTCAATGCTATTTGGTGCAATTGCAGCAATTGGACAAACAAATATTAAAAGACTAGTTGCTTATAGCTCTATTGGACACATAGGCTACACATTGGCTGGTCTTGCCACTGCTTCAAATGAAGGAATTCAAAGTTCAATAATTTATATTTCAATTTATGTTGTAATGAATTTGGCCCTTTTTTCTTGTTTGTTAATGCTTAGAAGAAATAATCAATATTACGAACATATTGATGACTTATCTGGTTTATCGAAAAATCATCCATTATTATCACTTTCTTTACTTGTAATATTATTTTCATTGGCAGGGATACCACCATTAGCAGGATTTTTTGCTAAATTTTACGTTTTCAAAGCAGTTTTAGAACAATCAATGTATTTTTTAGCTATTGTTGGATTGTTATCTACTGTTGTTGCAGCTTTCTATTACCTAAGAATAATCAAGATTATGTACTTTGATAAAGAAAAAGATAAATATGATACGGATCATAGTTTATGGTTAAAATTTTCATTAACTTTTTCTACAATATTAATTCTTTTATACTTCATATTTCCAAGCCAATTAATTGAGGTAGTATCAAGAATTAATATTATTTAATGAAATTTAAGAAATTTAACTTTAAAATAATAAAAAGTACCAACGATACTGCTGCAAGAATAATAAAAAAAACTAACTTTAAATTTGGTATGGTTGTTGCTGAAAAACAATTTAGTGGTCGAGGTCAGTATGGAAGAAAATGGATTTCATATAAAGGTAATTTATTTGCCTCTTTTTTTCATCCATTTAATGAAAATAAATTCTCAATAGAAAGAGTTACAAAGTTAAATTGTAAATTAGTTAAACAAACACTTTCTAAATATATAAAAAATAAAATTAACTTTAAAAAACCAAATGATTTATTAATTAATAAAAAAAAGGTTAGTGGTATTTTACAAGAAATTATAACGAAATCAGATAAAAAATTTTTAATTACGGGAATAGGGATTAATGTAATAAAAAATCCAAATATTAAAAATTATCCAGCTACAAATTTATATAGAATAACAGGAAAAAAAATTAATAAATCTGAATTAGAAAAAAATTTGAAACTAGTTTTTGAAAATAGAATATCAAAAATGTATAAAATAAATTAATTAATATGTATATTTTAGGTGACATAGGAAATACTGACACTAAAATTTTTTTAGTTTCCAAAAGAAATAAAATTTTAAAAAGAATTACTTTTATTTCAAAAAAAATAAGTAATAAGCAATTAAAAATTTTATTTAAAAAAAATAAAATTCAAATAAATAAAATTGAAAAAATATTGTTTTGTAGTGTTGTCCCAAACACTTTTAAAATTATAAAAAACTACTTTTCTAAAACCACTAAAGTTAAATGCCATGAAGTAAAAAATTTGAATTTAAAATCAATGATTAAAATTAAAGTTGATTACAAGCAGGTAGGTTCTGATAGAATTACAAATGCCATAAGCTTATTGGATAACAAAAATAATTATATAATTTTAGATTTTGGTACAGCTACAACATTTGATGTTTTAATAAAAAATATGTATATGGGAGGCATAATAGCTCCTGGTATTAAGTTGTCTCTTAATACTTTGTCAGACAGAGCTACTTTAATCCCAAAAATTGAGCTTAAACGTGTGAAAAAAGTAATAGGCAGCAACACACTTTCTGCTGTTAGATCAGGTTTTTTTTGGGGGTATGCTGGTTTAATTGACAATATGATTAATTTAATTAAGAAAGAGACAAGAAAATCCTTTAAAGTTGTATTGACAGGTGGATTTTCTGATTTATTTACAAGTTCAATAAAATCGAAAGTTAAACATAAGCAAGATATTACAATTAAAGGTCTAATAAAGATTTCTGAGCAAATAAAATAATATGAAAGATGAATTGTTATTTTGTCCACTAGGTGGATCTGGTGAGATTGGTATGAACATGAATTTGTTTGGTTACGGTCAACCAAGTGATCATAAATGGATAATGGTAGACATTGGTGTAACTTTTGCCGATGATACTATACCAGGTGTTGATTTAATTTATCCTGATCCTGGATTTATTGTTGAGAGAAAAGATAACTTGTTGGGTATAGTTTTAACTCATGCACATGAGGATCACATTGGAGCAATCGCACATTTATGGCCAAAATTAAGATGTAAAATATTTGCTACTCCATTTACAGCAGTTTTGATTAGAGAGAAGTTTCGAGAAAAACAAATAGATATTACTAATGATTTACAAATTGTAGAATTGAATGGAACTGTTTCATTAGATCCATTTGAAATTGAATATATAACTTTAACTCATTCAATTTTAGAACCTAATGGTTTAAGAATAAAAACTCCAGCTGGTGTTATTTTGCATACAGGAGATTGGAAAGTAGATCCCAATCCACTTATTGGTGAAAATATAAATGAGAAGAGATTAAAAGAAATTGGTGATGAAGGAGTATTAGCAATGATCTGTGACTCTACTAATGTTTTTAGTGCCGGCAAGTCTGGATCTGAACTTGATGTCAGAAAAAATATGTTAAATGTAATGTCGAGATTGAAAAAGAGAATTATAATTACTTCATTTGCATCTAATGTAGCAAGAATGGAGACAGCATTTTATTGTGCTGAGCAAACAGGAAGACAAATTTCACTAGTTGGAAGATCGATGCATCGTATTTACAAAGCTGCACGTCAATGTGGATATTTAAAAAATACAATTGAACCAATTGACCCTCGTGAAGCTAAAAATTTCTCAAGAGAAAAAATAGTTTATCTTTGCACAGGTAGCCAAGGAGAACCAATGGGTGCCATGATGAGAATTTCTAGTTATGTACACCCTGATGTTTTTATTGAAAAAGGTGATGCTGTAATATTTTCATCAAAAATTATACCTGGAAATGAAAAAAAACTTTATAAATTGCACAACCAACTTGTTAAAGATGGTATAGAAGTGATATCTGAAGAAACTGAATTTGTTCATGTTTCTGGTCATCCAAATAGAGAAGATTTAAAAGAAATGTATCAATGGGTTAATCCTAAATGTGTGATACCTGTACACGGTGAACACAGACATATGATAGAACACATAAACTTTGCTAAAGAAATGCAAGTTCCATATCCTGTACAAGTAGAAAACGGTGATATAGTTAAGTTATATCCTGGTAATCAGCCCGAAGTTTATGACAAAGCTCCAAGTGGTAGATTGTATTTAGATGGCAATGTAAGTGTTGATCCAGATTCACAGTCAATAAAAGATAGAAAAAATTTGAGTGCAAATGGATATCTTGAAGTAACTTTAATGATAACACCTAAAGGAAATATTCATAATAATCCTGTGCTTTCTTTTCGTGGTTTACCAGTAGATGATAGAGAAGAATTTGTTTATGGATTAGAAGAAGAAATAGAAAAAACTTCTAGAACATTTAAAATTGGAAGCAAACAACAAGAGCATAATTTAATTGATGCATTGAAAATTGCCTGTAGAAAATTTTCTAAGGAAAAAACAGGAAAAAAACCTTTCACTAATATTAACTTAGTGAGAATTTAATGAGCGTAACTGGTTTAGCAATTATCTATGTAATTATATGGTGGATAGTTTTCTTTGCTATACTTCCTATTGATGTAAATAGAGCAAAAACAGTAAAAATCGATGGTGAAGATCCAGGATCACCTGAAAATCCAAAAATGTTGAAAAAATTCTTATATTGCACTGGCATAACTACTGTAATTTTTATCATTATTTATTTACTAATAAAATTTGAATATTTAAATTTAAGAAATATGATTAGTTAAGATGCTTTTATCAAATTCATTTATTCCAATATTAAAAAATAATCCTTCTGAAGCGAAAATTAAATCTCATCAATTAATGTTGAGAGTTGGTATGATTAAGCAAGCTTCAGCAGGAATATACTCATGGTTACCTTTAGGCTTCAAGGTGATGAAAAAAATAGAACAAATTGTTAGAGAAGAGCAAAATAAAATTGGAGCTCAAGAAATATTAATGCCAACAATTCAATCCAGTGAGATATGGAAAGAAAGTGGTCGATATGATGATTATGGTGAGGAGATGCTTAGAATAACTGATCGTCAAAATAGAGAAATGCTTTATGGACCTACAAATGAAGAACAAGTAACAGAAATTTTTAGATCATCAATTAAATCTTATAAATCATTACCTCAACTTATGTACCATGTACAATGGAAATTTAGAGACGAAATAAGACCTAGATTTGGAATAATGAGGGGAAGAGAGTTTTATATGAAAGATGCTTATTCATTTGATGTATCAGATGAGGAAGCATTTTTTTCTTACAATAAATTTTTTCTTTCATATTTAAAAACTTTTAAAAGATTAGATCTAACAGCAATACCTATGGCTGCTGACACAGGTCCAATTGGAGGAAATTTATCGCATGAATTTATTATCCTAGCAGACACAGGTGAGAGTAAAATTTTTACTGACAAAAGAATTTTTGATTTAAACAGTGATGATACTCAATTAGAAAAATCCTCATTAGAGAAAATGAGAAAAAAATATGAGCAATTTTATGCTGTCACAGATGAAAAGTTTAATAAAGATGAATTTGAAAAAATAGTTTCTAAAGAAAATCAATTAATCACAAAAGGTATTGAAGTAGGCCATATATTTTATTTTGGGGACAAATATTCAAAACCTATGAATGCATCAGTAGATTTACCAGGTGGAAAAAAAGATTTTGTTAAAATGGGTTCTTATGGAATTGGTGTATCAAGGTTAGTAGGGGCCATAATAGAAGCAAAATATGATGAAAAAAATGAAATCATGAAATGGCCATTGTCTGTTGCTCCATATGATATTGCTTTGATACCGATGATAAATAAAAACGATAATTCAGCACTAGATAAGGCAAATAATATTAACAGCGAGTTATTAAAAAATAATATTGACGCAATTATTGATGACACAGATGAAAATTTTTCATCCAAAATTAAAAAAATGAATTTGATTGGGGCTCCTTACCAAATTATCATTGGTAAGAAGAGTGAAGGTGATTTACTAGAGTTCAAAGAAACAGGTGGTGAAACTCAAAACTTACCTTTAAACAAAATTATAGAAATTATTAATAAACAAAAAAATTCAATTTGATTTCTACTTTAGAAAAAGAAATTACTTATAGATTTTTAAAAGCTAGAAAAAAAGATGGCTTTTTAAATGTCATTTCAATATTTTCTTTTATTGGAATAAGTCTTGGTGTTGCTGTTCTAATTATTGTTATGTCGGTAATGAATGGTTTTAGAACTGAATTAATCAACAAAATTGTTGGATTTAATTCACACGTAACTGTTAAACCTTATTCAAATTCAATCGATGAAGATAAAATAAATAATAAATTAAAGTTAATCTCTAAGAATATTATTTTTAGTAATTCAGGGGAGGCTATTATTCTTAAAAATAATAATACTAAAGGAATAGTGTTACGAGGTTATAAATATAATGATCTTTTAAATTTAGAGGTATTGACAAATGAAAAATTTAAAGGCGACTTAAGTCTATTTGATGAAAATCTTATATCAATTGGAAGCGAACTAAGTTTTTCTCTAAATCTTGAAATAGGAGATGAATTGACTCTAATGTCACCATCCGGTATTCAAACAATAGTTGGCAGTATGCCTAAACAAAAAACTTTTATTGTTAATTCAATTTTTAATAGTGGTTTAGCAGAATTTGATAACAATATTGCATTTATTGAACTTAATGTTTTAGAAGAGTTTTTTGGATATGATTATAACGAAAGAAATTTAGAAATTTATCTGAAAAATCCAAATAATATCGAGTCTCAAAAATTAATAGTGAAACAAGTTTTTGATGATGAGTTTGTCTTTAGTTGGGCAGATATGAATAGTTCATTATTTTCAGCTCTAAAAGTTGAAAGGAATGTTATGTTTATTATTTTGTCATTAATAATAATTGTTGCTGCATTTAATATTATTTCAGGATTAACTATTTTAGTAAAAAACAAAACACGGGATATTGCCATCTTAAAATCAATTGGAGTATTAAATAAATCAATAATTAAAATATTTTTTTTAGTTGGAGTAATAATAGGTACTTCCGCAACAATTTTTGGTATTTTTTTAGGTGTAACTTTTTCTATTTATATTGAAAATTTTAGACAGTTTTTAAGTTCAGTTTTCAATATAAGTTTATTTCCTGAAGAAATATATTTTTTAAGCAAAATGCCTTCTGAAATCAATCCGACATCAATCATTCTAATTTCAGTTTGCTCAATAATTATAACTATTTTAGTATCAATTTTTCCAGCTTTTAAAGCAGCTAAGTTAGATCCAATCAAATCTTTAAAATATGAGTAAGTATTTAGAATTAAAAAGTATATCTAAAAGTTTTGAGTCTGAAAAAAAGATTAAAGTCTTAAAAGGTTTGTCGCAAAATTTTGAAAAAGGTAAAATCTATTCTCTCATGGGCCCATCTGGTTCAGGAAAATCAACTTTGTTAAATTTAATTTCTTTAATAGACAGACCTTCGTCAGGTCAAATTATGTTTAATCAAAATCAAATTAATTTTAATGATACAGAAGAAAATGATATTTTTAGATCAAAAAAAATTGGTATTGTTTATCAACAAAACAATCTTCTTTCTGATTTTACTGCTTTAGAAAATATTTATTTAGCATCACTTGCTAACAATAATGACAAAGAATTAGCAAGTACAAAGGCTAACAAATTATTAAAAAAAATTGGTCTTTCAAACAGATCAAATCACTTTCCTTCTCAACTGTCAGGCGGTGAAGCTCAGAGAGTAGCTATAGCAAGAGCTATCGTAAATGATCCTGAAATAATCTTGGCAGATGAGCCAACAGGTAGTTTGGATATGAATACAGCAAAAGAAGTTTTTAAACTTTTATATAATCAAAAAAAATCAGACAGATTAATAATATTTGCAACTCACAATAGATTTTTTGCTAATAAGGCAGATTGCTTATTGGAGATGAGAGATGGTATTATAAAATCATCCAATGTCTGAGTCATTAAATCAAAACTTTAATCATCTAAAAGTCCATACACAATATTCTATATGTGAAGGTGCGGCCAAGATTGATGATTTACAAGAATATTGCAAATTAAACAAAATTAAATCTTTAGGAATAAGTGACACTTCTAATTTATGTGGAGCTTTAGAATTTGCAGAAAAAATTTCCAAATCAGGAACACAGCCAATTATTGGCACTCAAATTAATTTTAAACTAAATGATACAACTGGATTGTTACCTTTATTTGCCTTGAATGAAACAGGTTATAAAAACATTATTGAATTGTCCTCGAATTCATATTTAGAAAATGATGAATTAAGTGACCCTCATGTAAATTTTGATGAATTATTAAAAAATTCTGATGGTGTTTCAGTTTTTTCAGGTACAGTTTTAGGTCTTTTTGGAAAATTATTTGATAAAGGAAAATTTACAGAAATAAACGAAATTTATTCTAAAATTAAAGAAGTTTTTGGAGACAGGTTTTATTTAGAAATTCAACGACACAACGACACTAATGAAAATGGGTTTGAAAAATTTAATCTAAAAAAGTCTGTAGAAATAGAAATACCAATAATTGCTACTAATGAAGTTTTTTATTTATCAAAAGATATGCATGAAGCACATGATGCTTTGATTTGTATTGGTAACAAAACCTATATTAATGAAAAAAATAGATTAAAATTAAGCGATCAACATTATTTAAAAACTAACTCTGAAATGACAGAGTTATTTGCTGATATACCAGAGGCATTAGAAAACAATTATAACTTTCCTTTAAGATGTAATTTTAGACCATTATTCTCTAATCCTATATTGCCAAATATTAGTACTGATAAAGATGGTAATGCAGATGATCTTTTAACTAAATATTCTTTAGAAGGACTGCGAGATAAATTTTTAAAAGTTTTTAATGTTAAAGATAGCGAACTTGAAAATGATAAAAATTTTCTTCTTTATAAAGAAAGACTAGATCATGAACTTTCAATAATTATTAAAATGAAATATTCGAGTTATTTTTTAATTGTATCTGATTATATAAAATGGGCTAAAGAAAATGATATACCAGTTGGTCCTGGTAGAGGTTCAGGTGCTGGGTCATTGGTTGCTTGGTGTATATCAATTACTGATGTTGACCCAATTAAATTTAATTTAATATTCGAGAGATTTTTAAATCCAGATCGAATTTCTATGCCTGATTTTGATATAGATTTTTGTGAGGATAAAAGAGACCTTGTTTTTGAATACTTAAAAAAAAAATATAAAGATAGTGTAGCTCACATAATTACTTTTGGTAAACTTAAAGCAAGGATGGTGATCAGAGACGTTGGTAGAGTTATGGGATTACCTTATGGGTTTATTGACAGTATATCAAAAATGATACCTTTTGATCCTTCTCGACCTCAAAATTTAACCCAATGTATAGCAGGAGAGCCAAGATTACAAAAACTAATTAATGATGATACCAGAGTAAAAAAATTAACAGAGTTATCTTTGAAACTAGAAGGTCTTAATAGAAATGTTGCCACTCATGCAGCAGGAGTTGTGATTGCAGATAAAAAATTAACAGAAGTAGTTCCTTTATATAAAGATACTTCTGCAGATTTACTTTTACCTTCAACACAATTTGATATGTATTCAGCTGAAAATGCTGGTTTAATTAAATTTGATTTTTTAGGATTAAAGACATTAACAGTAATAAATAACACTCAAAAATTAGTTAGAAAAAAAGATAAAAAATTCAACATAGAGGAAATAAATTATGATGATCAAAAAGTTTTTGATCTTTTGTCATCAGGTAAAACGGTAGGTTTGTTTCAAATTGAAAGTGCAGGAATGAGAGAAGCTTTGCTTCACATGAAGCCAAA
This sequence comes from Candidatus Pelagibacter sp. HIMB1485, assembly GCF_052048055.1. NCBI lineage: Bacteria > Pseudomonadati > Pseudomonadota > Alphaproteobacteria > Candidatus Pelagibacterales > Candidatus Pelagibacteraceae > Candidatus Pelagibacter > Candidatus Pelagibacter sp. HIMB1485. Next base: position 850,034 of record NZ_JBNAIN010000002.1, read on the forward strand.
TCATATTGAAGATATTATTGCACTAGTAGCATTATATAGACCAGGCCCAATGAGCAACATACCAACCTATAACGACTGTAAACATGGAAAGCAAAAACCTGATTACTTACACCCATTATTGGAAGATATTTTAAAACCCACATATGGTGTAATTATTTATCAAGAGCAAGTAATGCAGATTGCTCAAAAACTATCAGGATTTACTGCAGGACAAGCTGATCTTTTAAGAAGAGCAATGGGTAAAAAGAAGAGAGCAGAACTAGAGAAACAAAAACAAGGTTTTATAGCCGGTGCAGTTAAAAATGGAATTGCTAAAGATGTTGCAGCTGGAATATTTTTAAAAATTGAACCTTTTGCAGAATATGGTTTTAACAAAAGTCATGCTGCTGCTTATGCAATAATTTCCTATCAAACAGCATATTTAAAAACTTATTATCCTAAAGAATTCATTGCCGCATCAATGACGATGGATATTTCTAATCAAAATAAATTAAGTGAATTTTATGAAGAATTAAAAAGACTTAATGTTGAAACAATTAGACCTGACATAAATGAATGCTTTGCAGACTTTAGAACTATTGATGGAAAATTTTATTATGCATTAGGTGGAATTAAAGCTGTAGGTTATGAAGCAATTTCAAATATTGTTAAAGAGAGACAATTAAATGGAAAATTTGATTCTATTAATGACTTTATAAATAGAGTTAATCCTAAAGATATAAATAAATTACAATTAGAGGGATTAGTAAAAGCTGGAGCATTTGATAATTTAAACTCAAATAGACAAGCAATCTTTAACTCAATACCTAATTTAATTTTAAAAAATAAAAATATTTTTGAAAATAAATTAGCCAATCAAATAGATTTGTTTTCTGATAACTCTGAAACAGAAAAAGACATTTTAACCAAAATAGAAGATTGGAAATTTGAAGAGAGATTATCAAAAGAATTTGAATCGGTTGGATTTTTTATATCTGATCACCCGTTAAATCAATTTACAGAAATTTTTGAAGACTATAAAATTAATGATTATGCAAAATTCATATCAGATGATAATTTAGAAAATGTTAATGTAGCTGCAACATTGCTTAAAGTTCAAGAGAGAAAAACTGCTAAAGGAAATGCATATGCTGTTTTAAAGTTAACAGATTTAAATAGTGTATTTGAAATATTTATTTTTTCAGATTTGTTGGAGCTAAATAGAGAAATTTTAAAAGAAGGTAATTCGTTGATTTTAACCTTGGTTAAGAATGTTTCTAACGATGAAAACCGTTTTAAAAGAATTAATGTTCAAAAAATAGCTTCTTTAAAAGATTTATTTAATAGTCCAATTAACGAAATAGCATTTAATGTTAAATCTATTGAACAAATCCAAGAGATATCAAAATTTTTAATTCAAGATGGTAAAACTCAAGTAAAATTTAACCTCTTAACAAAAGATCAAATTTTAAATTTTCAATTAAAAAAACCAATGAATCTTGATCGAAAATCTTTAAATCTTTTAAGAAAACAGCAAATTCAAGCCGAAATTAGCTAAATAAAACTTGTCAATTTTAACAAATATTTGTAAATAACCATTAAATTAAATTAACACGCACACAGTTGTTGGTTTTATACCTCCGGTCCTTAATTGGAAATTACTGTGGTGGCTTAACCGGGAATAAACATGAAAATACCTAACGTTACAATTCAACAGCTATTAGAAGCAGGTGTTCATCTTGGACACAAAACTTTAAGATGGAATCCAAAAATGAAAAAATACATTTTTGGAAAAAGAGACTCAATTCACATTATAGATTTAACGCAAACACTTGAGTTGACCAAAGTCGCTTTGGAAAAGGTCTACAATACAATATCAAATAACGGAAAAATTTTATTTGTATCAACTAAAAAACAAGCATCAGAAGCTGTAGCAGAAGTTGCTAAGGAAACAGATCAGTATTTTGTTAACTATAGATGGTTAGGTGGAATGCTAACTAATTGGGGAACAATATCTAATTCAATTAAGAAATTAAAAAAATTAGAAGTCGATTTAGCTGCCGAAAATAGAGGATTCACTAAAAAAGAACTTCTTAAGATGAGTGTAAAAAAAGATAAACTACAAAGATCATTGGGTGGAATTGCAGAAATGAAAAAAGTTCCAGAATTAGTTTTTGTAATTGATACTAATTATGAGTCTTTAGCTATCGCTGAGTCATCTAAATTGGGTATTCCTATAATTGCTATTCTCGATAGCAACTCAAATCCTGATAATATTGATTATCCAATTCCAGGAAATGATGATGCAAGAAGAGCAATAGATCTTTATTGTAATTTAATTAAAGAAACAATTAATAATGCAAAAAGTTCAATACAATCCTCTGAACCTAAGCAAGAAAATTCAAAGGAAAGTAATAAAGATAGCAAAAACAAAACTATTCAAGAAATTGATAGAGAAAAATTAGAAAAAAAATTCTCTAACGAAGATAAAGGAAAGTTAAATTAAAATGAGTGATATAGAAAAAGTAAAAAAATTAAGAGAAGCTACAGGCGCTGGATTTAAAGATTGTAATTTAGCGATTAAAGAATCTGGTGGTGATTTAGATAAAGCAATTGAAATTTTAAGAGTAAAAGGAATATCAAAGGCTTCAAAAAAAATGTCTAGGGATGCTAAAGAAGGAGTTGTTGTAGTATCTGGTGATGAAAGTAAAACTTCTGTAATTGAAGTAAACTGTGAAACTGATTTTGTTGCTAAAAATGATGACTTTATAAGCTTTGTTAAAGAATTAAGTGAATTAAATAACCAACACAGCTCTAATCAAGATGAATTAAAAAAAGCTGTGATGAAAAATGGACAAAGTGTAGATGATAATTTAGTTGCTTTAATTGCAAAAATTGGTGAAAAAATTACAATTGGGAAATCAAAAACTATTGAAAACACCAGTGGTATTAATAACCATTATTTGCATACAGTTGTAAAAGATAATGTAGCAAAATTAGCCGTATTAGTATCTCTTGATACAAATGATAAATCAGATACAGTTAAGTCGTTTGGCAAACAACTATCTATGCATATTGCAGCTTCAAATCCTTTAGCACTTGAGTCAAATTTAATTGACCAAACAATAATTAATAAAGAACAAGAACTTGTTGCTGAGGAATTAAAGAATTCAGGTAAACCTGAGGAAATAGCTAAAAAAATAAGTTTAGGTAAAATGAATAAATTTAAAGAAGAAAACGCACTTTTAACTCAAGCATGGGTTATGGAACCTAAGAAAAAAGTTCAAGATATTGTAAAAGAACTTTCAATAGCTGATTTAAAAATTAAGGAATTCTTTAGAATAAAAATTGGAGAGTAAATGTTTGATGAGAAATCTTATGGCGTAAAGATGGATAAAGCCATAGATGTATTTTCTAAAGAACTAGCTTCTCTAAGAACAGGTAGAGCCAATGCAGCAATGCTAGATCTTGTTAAAGTTGATGTATATGGTCAACAAATGCCAATCAATCAAATTGGCAGTATAACAACTCCCGAACCCAGAATGATAAATATTCAAGTGTGGGATGCAAACAATGTACCTCTTTTAGATGCAGCAATAAAAAAATCTGATTTAGGTCTTAATCCACAAATAGATGGTCAGTTAATTAGACTACCTGTGCCAGAATTAAATGAGGAAAGAAGAAATGAATTAAAAAAAATAATTAAATCTATTGGTGAAAAATGCAAAGTTTCAATAAGAAACATCAGAAGGGAAGCAAACGAAGAATTAAAAAAATTGCTAAAATTAAAAGATATTAGTGAAGATGAGGAAAAATCAAAAGAAAAAATTATTCAAAATATTACAGACGATCATATAAAATCAGTTGATAAAAAAGTAGAGTCAAAAGAAAAAGAAATAATGACAATATGAACTCTATTAATCATGTGGCCATTATCATGGATGGCAATGGTAGATGGGGTCTAAAAAATTATAATTCAAGAAATAAAGGTCATAAAGCAGGCCTTAAAACAGTAGAGTCAATCATTAAAGTTAGTATTAAATATAAAATTAAATTTCTTACATTATATGCTTTTTCAACAGAAAATTGGAAAAGGCCCAAATCAGAAATTAATTATTTATTCAAGCTTCTAGAAAATTTCTTAGAACTTAAAATAAAAAAATTTCATAAAAATAATATTAAACTTAAGATTTTAGGTGAGAAAATGTTTTCAAAAAAATTAAATAACCTATTAATCAATAGTGAAAAATTGACTAAAAAAAATTCAAAATTACAAATCAATTTAGCATTAAATTATGGCTCAAGAAAAGAAATAGTAAATGCAACTAAAAAATTAAATAGCAGGAAATTAGAAATAAATGAAAAAAATATTTCTAAAAATTTATACACATCAAATATTCCTGATCCTGATATACTAATAAGAACTGGAAAAACAAACAGATTGAGCAATTTTTTACTATGGCAAATCTCATATACTGAAATTTTTTTCTCAAATAAATTATGGCCAGATTTTAATGAAAAAGATTTTATTAAAATCATAAAAAATTTTCAAAAAATCAAAAGAAATTTTGGAGAAATATAATGGAAACTGAGCTTAAAAAAAGAATACTAAGTTCTATTATTCTAACACCTATAGTAATTTTTTTTATAATCCATGGTTCGTTTTTATTTATTTTATTATTAATAACTAGCTTTTGTATAGCGTTATACGAGTGGCATATGATTTCAAAACATAAAACATATAACTTTTTTGGATTTATTTTTTTAAACTTATCATTTTATTCAATTTATAAAATACGAATTAATGAAGATGGTTCGTATGAAAATTTTTTATTTATTTTATTAATCTGTGTTTTAACTGATATTGGAGGTTATATTTTTGGCAAAACAATTAAAGGTCCTAAGTTAACATCATACAGTCCAAATAAAACAATTGCAGGTTTAATAGGGAGCTATTTTTTAGCTTTAAGCTTAGTACCTTTATTAATCTTTTTAAATCAAGTTGATCAAGATCATACATTGTTAATAACTTTATATATAATTTTAATTTCTACTGTGAGTCAAATTGGAGATATAGTAGTTTCTTTTTTTAAAAGAAAATCAAAAAAAAAAGATACTGGAAACCTAATTCCAGGTCATGGAGGTCTTTTAGATAGAATTGATGGTATGATATTTGCTTTTCCAATTGCTTATCTAATTTCTTTTTTTAACTTGTTTGATAAAATTTGATGAAAAAAAAAGTTGCTATACTGGGATCAACTGGATCTATAGGCCAGTCATTATTAAAAATTTTATATAAAAACAAATCTGATTATGAAGTTAAATTACTTTCTGCGCAAAAAAATTATAAACTTTTATTTAGACAAGCTAATATTTTTAAAGTTAAAAATTTGATTATTACGGATAAAAAATATTATAATATTGCTAAATCAAAAAAAAATAAATCAATTAATATTTATAATAATTTTGAAAAAATAGAAAAAATTTTTCCAAAAAAAATTGACTATGTAATGAGTTCAATTGTTGGTATTGATGGATTAAGACCTACAATTAAAATTATCAAATATACAAAAACAATCGCAATTGCTAATAAAGAATCTATTATTTGCGCGTGGAATTTAATAAAGGATAAATTGGCAAAATATAATACAAAATTTATTCCAGTTGACTCAGAGCATTATTCAATATGGCATGCTCTAAACAATAATATCGATTCACAAAATGTTAAAAAAATATATTTGACAGCGTCAGGAGGTCCACTTTTGAATATTCCAAAAAAAAATTTTAACAAAATGAAATTAAATTATATTGTTAAGCATCCTAACTGGAGTATGGGTAAAAAAATAAGCGTAGACTCTTCAAATTTAATGAATAAAGTTTTCGAGGTAATTGAAGCAAAAAAATTATTTAATGTAAATTACGATCAGATAGATATTTTAATTCACCCAGACTCATATATACATGCTATTATTTATTTTAAAAATAAAATGATTTCAATAATTGCACACGATACTACTATGGATATACCAATTGCCAATACTTTGGATCGCAATAAAAAAAATATATATTTGTTTAAAAACAATTCTTTCAATTTAAATTTAAAAAAATTAAATAATCTTACTTTAAAAAAAGTAAATCAAAAAAAATTTCCACTAACAAAAATTTTAGAGATATTACCTGAGCACAATTCACTGTTCGAAACTGTTTTGGTTTCAGCTAATGATAAATTAGTTGATCTATATTTAAATAAAAAGATTAAATATATAGAGATATCAAATATTTTGTTTGATTTAATTAATTCAAAAGAAATGAAAAAATTTAAAAAAATGTACCCTAAAAAAATTTCAGATATTTATAATGTTCACAATATTGTACAATTAAAAATAAATTCTATTTTCAGTTAAATGTTTAAAAATCATTTTAAATTAATATTTTATAATTTATTTATAATCCTGTTTTCATTTAACCTGGCAAATTCAGAAATAATTAAAGAAATTAGAGTGGTTGGCAATGATCGAATATCTGATCAAACAATTATATCTTTTTCTAATGTTTTAATTAATGAAAGCATTGATCAAGAAAATATGAACAGAATGCTTAAAGATTTATATGATACAAATTTTTTTAAAAATATTTCAATTTCTATAGATAATAATGTTTTAACAATTAAAGTGGATGAAAACCCTATTATTAATAAAATTATCTTTGATGGGATTAAATCTAATAAAATAAAAAAGATTATATCAGATTCTGTAACTTTGAAATCCAGATCATCTTACAATGAATTGATTTTAAATAATGATAAGCAAAAAATTAAAAAAATTTTAAAAGAACTTGGTTATTATTTTCCTTCAATTGATATCTTTGTTGATGATTTAAAAGATAATAAATTAAATATTACTTACAAAATTAAATTAGGTGAAAAAGCTAAAATTAAAAAAATATCATTTGTTGGTGATAAAAAGTTTAAAGACAAAAAACTACATTCAATAATTGTAAGTGAAGAGAGTAAATTTTGGAAGTTTGTTACAAATAAAAAATTTGTAAATGAAAAAATTATATCTCTTGATAAAAGATTATTGAAAAATTTTTATTTAAATAAGGGTTATTATGATGTTAATATTGATTCAACTTTTGCAAAATTAATAAATAAAAAAGACTTTGAGCTTATTTATAATATTCAAGCTAAGGAAAAATTCTTCTTTAATAATTTAAGCATCGATATTCCAATTGACTTTGAAATTAGCAATTTTTTTCAAATTCAAGAGCTTTTTAAAAAACTTAAAGGTGAACCTTATTCAATAAATCAAGTTGAAAAGATATTAGAAGAAATAGATAAAATCACTTTGGAACAGCAGTTCCAATCTATTTCTGCAAAAGTTGAAGAAAATATAATTGGTCAGAAAATCGATTTAAAATTTATAATTGAGAAACTTGACCCAATCTATGTTGAAAGAATTAATATTTTTGGAAATAATGTAACTAAAGAAGAAGTTATTAGAAATCAGCTCCAACTAGATGAAGGAGATCCTTACAATGAGATACTTCTTAATAAATCAATTAATAATTTGAAAAGTTTGAATTTTTTTAGAAACGTTACTTCAGAAGTAGTTGAAGACAAATTATTAGATAAAAAACAAATTAATATAAAAGTAGAGGAAAAACCTACAGGTGAAATTTCAGCAGGAGCAGGTATTGGTACTTCAGGAAGTTCATTTTCTTTTGGTGTTAAGGAAAATAATTATTTAGGTTCTGGTGTTGCGCTATCAAGCAACATAAGTATAAGCGATGAAAGTTTAAAGGGGATTTTAACTGTAACAAATCCAAATTATAAAAATTCGGACAAATCTGTAGATTTTAGTGTTGAAGCAATTGAAATAGATAGATTAAAAGCCTTTGGTTATAAAACAAATAAAACAGGTTTTTCATTAGGTTCTAATTTTGAATATTTAAATAAATTTAGATTGGGAGTAGCGAATTCAAATTTTTATGAGAAAATTGATACAGATAGCAATGCTTCTGCTAAGCAAAAAGAACAAGAAGGTAATTACTGGGATAGTTTTTTAAATCTAAGCTTCGACTATGATACTAGAAATCAAAAATTTCAAGCTACGGAAGGATTTAGAAGTCAATATTTTATTGATATGCCAGTAATTAGTGAGACTGCTACTTTACAAAATACTTACATATATAAATATTTCACTGAATTATACGAAAATAATATTTCAACTGCATCTATTTTTTTAAGATCTTCTAATTCACTTAAAGGTGATGATATTAAATTATCAGAAAGAATTATTTTACCATCCAACAAACTAAGAGGCTTTGAAAGAGGAAAAATTGGTCCTAAAGATGGTGAGGATTTTATTGGAGGTAATTATGCAGCATCTATAAATTTTGCCTCAACTGTTCCACAATTACTAGAAAGTTCAGAAAATTTAGATTTTTTACTTTTTCTAGATATAGGTAATGTTTGGGGTGTTGATTATTTTGAAGGAGATGATGAAGGTAGTGAAATAAGAAGCTCAACTGGAATAGGTATAGACTGGTTAACACCTGTAGGACCTTTAAATTTTACATTTGCAACAACTTTGTCTAAAGCTGATACTGATAAAACAGAAACATTTAGATTTAATTTAGGAACAAGTTTTTAATTTTAAATGAAATTTTTTTTTTTTGCTTTAATTGTTCTTAACTTATCATATTCTTATGCTCAAGATACAATTTACTTTTTAGATGTAGATAAACTGATAAATGAATCAAATGGTGGCAAAAAAATTATAAGTAAACTTGAAAAAATTAATATAGAAAATATAAAAAAAATAGAAGTTTTTTCAAAAAAATTGAAGCAAGAAGAGGAAGAAATAAATAGAATTAAAAATATTATTTCTAATGAAGATTACATCAAAAAAAAGGAAGATTTAAAAACTCAAATAATTGCTTATCGTGATAAGAAAAATAAAATATTCGATAATTATAATAATTTAAAAAATCAAGAATTGAGAATTTATTTTAAAAATATTACACCAATTATTGAGCAATATATGGAAACAAATTCAATTAAACTTATTTTAGATAAAAAAAATATATTTATAGCCGATGCTAATTATGACATAACAGATAAATTAATAATTTTTTTAAACAAAAGATTAAAAAATGATTAAATTACTTAAAAATGATATTGCAAATTTGCTACCTCATAGAGAACCAATGCTATTAATTGATGAATTGTATGATATTAAAAAATTAATCTCAGCAACTGCCTTGATTAGAGTTAAAAAAGATAGTTTTTTTGTACAAGGTCATTTTCCCAACAATCCAGTGATGCCAGGAGTTCTTATTGTAGAGTCCTTCGGTCAAGCTGCAGCTGCATTAACTGCTCATGGTTTAGATAAATCTACATATGAAAATAAATTGGTTTTTTTAATGGGTGTTGAGAAAGCAAGATTTAGAAATCCTGTTATACCAAATTGTGAATTAATTTTAAAAATTGAGGCAATAAGATCTCATGGACGAGTTTGGAAATATAAAGGTGATGCTTTTGTTGATGGAAAAAAAATGGCTGATGCAATCTGGTCAGCTACAATTGTAGATAAGAAATAAATAGCAATAATTATTGATAACTTAAAAATATAAGCTCTGTTAAAAACAGACATGCTTAATCCTTTTTTTAAAAATAATGGTCCTTTTGTAATTTCTGAAATCAAAAAAATTCTAAATATTAATATTTCTGACATTAAGGATGACACTAAGGTAAATGATATAAAAGATTTAAATAGTTCTAATAACTCTGATATTACTTTTTTTCATTCAAAAAAATATAAAGAAATTGCTAGTAAAACAAAAGCTTCCCTATGTATTACAACTGATTTTTTAAAAAATGAACTTCCACCATCTTGCATTCCTTTAGTTGTTGAGAATGTATTAGTATCAGTATCAAAGATAACATCAATGTTTTATCCTGATTCTATAAATGATGATTTTGATGATAGCGTATATCATATTGATAAAACTAAATTTAAGGATAAAGTAATTTTCGGTAAAAATGTTTTAATAGGAAAAAATGTATCAATAGGTGCAAATTGTAAGATAGGTCATAATACAATAATTGAAAAAAATGTTTCTATTGGAGATAATTGCTCTATAGGGTCAAATACAATAATAAGAAATTCACTAATAAGTAATGACGTTAAAGTTTTAGATAATTGTGTAGTTGGAAAACATGGTTTTGGTTTTTTTCCAAATAAAAATAAAAATTTAAGATATCCACATATTGGTATAGTAATTATTGAGGAAAATTGTGAAATAGGATGTGGTTCCACCATAGATAGGGGTTCGATGTCGAATACTATTATTGGAAAAAATACATATTTAGATAATCAAATACACATAGCTCATAATGTTAAAATAGGAGAAAACTCTATCATAGCTGGTCAAGTTGGAATTGCAGGCAGTTCAATTATTGGTTCAAATGTAAGAATAGGTGGTCAAGCAGGAATTTCAGGACATATTAAAGTTGGCAACAATGTTGAAATTGGAGGTGGCTCAGGTGTAATAAAAAATATTCCAGATAATACAAAAGTAATGGGTTATCCAGCAAAAAACATTAGAGAATTTTTAAGAGATAATAAATGATACATAAAACTGCAATTGTTGATTCAAATGCTAAAATCTCTGAAAATGTAATAATTGGACCTTATTCTGTAATTGGTCCTAATGTAGAAATTGGAGAGGGTACCGTCGTCCAATCTCATGTAAATATATCAGGTAATACTATTATAGGTAGTAACAATAAAATTTATCCATTTGCTTCAATTGGAAATGATCCACAAGATTTAAAATTTAAAGGTGAAAAAACATCATTAGAGATAGGTGATAATAATAAAATTAGAGAGTACGTAACCATTAATCCAGGCACTGAGGGTGGTGGTGGTAAAACTAAGGTTGGCAATAATTGTCTCTTTATGGTTTCTTCTCACATTGCTCATGATTGCATAGTTGGTAATAACGTTATTTTAGCAAATAATGTTCCATTAGGAGGTCATGCCCATGTAGATGATTATGCCATAATAGGTGGTAATTCAGCTGTACAGCAATTTACTAGAGTTGGTAAATTTGCAATGATAGGTGGTATGTGTGGTGTAGTAAGAGATGTGATACCATATGGTATAGCACATGGAAACAGAAGTATATTGCAAGGATTAAATCTAATTGGGTTGAGAAGAAAAAATATTCCAAATAAAGAAATATTATCCCTTAGTGAAGCTTATAAAATAATATTTAAGAATGAGAATTTAACAGAGAATTTAAGTAATTTAACAAATGATTTGATTAAAAATGAATTGGTTTCAGAAGTAGTTAATTTTATAGAAAAAGATAAAAAAAGACCAATTTGTACTCCCTTTTCAAAATAAAATGATTGGTTTGTTTTTAGGTGATACGGATTTTCCTGAAATAGTTTTAAAGAAAATTAAAAAATTAAAAAAAAAATATTTTATTATCGATTTTTCAAAAAATAATAAATTTCATAAAGATAAAAACTCTTACAGAATCAGCATTGGAAAATTTGGAAAAATAATAAATTTAATTAAAGAAAAAAAATGCAAAAAAGTTTTATTTGCCGGTAAAATAGCAAAACCTAATTTTTCATCCCTTAGATTAGATTTTAAAGGTATATATTATATGCCAAGTGTAATTAGAGCTTCCAAAATTGGCGATGCAGTAATTATCAAATCAATAATTAATATTCTTGCAAATGAGGGTATAAAAGTAATTAGTTCTATTTACTTTAACTCAGAACTATCCCTTAGAAAAGGAAACTATACAAAAACTAAGCCTACTAAAAATGATAATAACTCAATTGAAAAAGCTAAAAATTATTTTAATAAAATTAATAGTTTAGATCATATACAGGCTTTAGTTGTCAAAGATGAAAAAATAATTGCACAAGAGGGAAGGCAAGGAACAAAAAAAATGCTCTCAAAATTGAAGAAAGATTCAAAAGGTATATTAATAAAATTACCTAAAAATAAACAAGATTTAAGAATGGATTTACCAACTGTTGGTTTGCAAACTTTGAGAGACATTAAAAAATATGGATTAAAGGGTCTCGTTTTAAAATCTAAAAAGAATATTTTTCTCGATAAGAAAGAAGTATTAAATTTTGCAAATAAAAATAAAATTTTTATAAAAGTTTTATGAAAAAAATCTTTGTATTAACAGGTGAACCATCTGGAGACAAACTTGCATCAACTTTAATTTCAAGATTAAAACTAGAAAATTCTGAAATTGAATATTTATCTGTTGGTGGTACTCACTTAAAGAAACTAGGAATTAAATCTATTTATGATTTGAAAGAAATTACATACTTAGGATTTACAAGTGTATTACTTAATATTTTCAAAATTAGATCAAAAATAAATAAAACTGTAGAAGAAATAGTAAAATTTAACCCTGATATATTGCTAAGTGTAGATAGCCCTGATTTTACTTTACGAGTAGCAGAAAAGGTTAAAAAAATAAATAACAATATTAAAACAATTCATTATGTAGCACCTCAAGTATGGGTATGGCGAAAGAATAGAGTTAAAAAAATTAAAAAATTTATTGATCACATACTTTTGTTGTTTGAATTTGAAAAAAAATACTTTGATGAAGAAAATATTAATAACACTTTTGTTGGTCATCCCCTGATAGAAAGAAATCAAAGCAACAAAACTATTATTGACAATATTTTACCCAAAAATAAAAAAATAATATCTATATTTCCTGGTAGCAGAAATTCTGAAACTAATGTTTTGCTACCTATATTATTGGATTTTATTAAATTAATGAACAAAAAGCATAATGAATATTTTTTTTATATTCATGCAACAGAAGAAAATAAAAGTTTAATTTTAGAACATGTAAAAAAATATAACTTTGACAATATAGATATTGTGTCTGAAGAAAATATTAAATTTGAAATTTTGTCTAAATCTATTTTTGCTGTTTCAAAATCTGGTACTGTTTCGTTACAAATTTGTAATTCTAATATTCCATCAATTATTATTTATAAACTTAGTTTTATTAATTTTATGATTTTTAAAATGTTAGTTAATGTAAAATTTGCAAATATTATAAATATAATTAATAATCGCGAGGTAATTCCTGAATTACTTCAAAAAGAATGTAATGCAGATGAAATATATAGGTCAGTTCTTTATTTTCTTAAAAACCCCAAGTTGATGAAAAAACAGGTAAGTGAGTGCTCCATAACTTTAGAGGGCATCAGGTCTAAAACTTCATCTGCTGGTGAGGCAAGTTCTGTTTTAATTAAGTATCTTTCTTAATCTTTTTTCAACATCTGCTTTACCTAAAGATATAACAATATCATATAGGCCTGGTCCAAACTTGGATCCAGTTAGGGCTACTCGTAATGGTTGACCTACACCTTTGAAATTTGTTTCATGTTTTTTTATCAAGTTGTTGACTATTGGTTCTAAATTATCTCTAGTTAAACTTTCCAAGTTTTTAATTTCATTTTGAAATTCATTAATTATTTTTTTGGATTTATCGTCAATTAGTTTTAAATCATTTTCATTAAAATTAACTTCATCATTAATGATATATTCTGCATTATTAAATATTTCTTCCAGTGTTTTTGCTTTGTTTTTTAAAAATACTAAAGATGATTTTATTTTTGTTGCTTTTTCTATATCAATTTTATCTTTATATTCTTCACAATATCTCAAAAGATGATCATACAGATCACTTTCATCAATATTTTTAATATAGTGCTCATTCATTGACAAAATACGGCTCATATCCAATTTTGATGGTGATTTTCCTATACCTTCTAAGTTAAAAAATTTTATACTTTCCTCTAAAGTAAATATTTCTTTATCTTGATATGACCATCCTAGTCTTAGCAAATAATTTCTCAAAGCGTCAGGCATAATTCCAATTTTTGAGTAGTCATCTAATGTTGAGGCATTATCTCTCTTGGATAATTTTTTACCTTCTATTGTATGAATTAAAGGTATATGGGCAAACAGTGGCACATCCCATTTCATTGCTTCATAAATTTGAATCTGTTTAAAAGTATTTATTTTATGGTCATCACCCCTAATTATATGGGTCATTCCCATTTCGTGATCATCTACAGTTGCTGACAAATTATAAGTTGGAGTTCCATCATTTCTTAATATTACAAAATCTTCTATTGTGCTGTTTTCTATTTCAACATCACCTTGTACCAAATCTTTGAGAGTTGAACTTCCTTCAATTTTACTTTTAAATCTAATTACAGGTTTAATTTCTTTAGGAGCATCTTTTTCTTCTGCATCCCTCCATTTTCTGTTGTAAATATAAGGTATTTTCTTTTGTCTAGCTCTTTTTTTTTGCTCTTCTATCTCTTCAGGTGAACAGTAACATTTATAGGCATATCCATTTTTTAATAATTCATTTGCAATTTTTACATGATCATCAATTTTACTTGACTGAATATATTCTTCACCATCATGTTTTATCCCTAACCAATTTAAGGATTTAATTATTTGTATTTTGTGTTCTTCTTTCGATCTTTCTTTGTCAGTATCTTCAATTCTTAAATGAAAAGTGCCTTTCTGATTTTTTGAATATAACCAATTAAACAAGGCAGTTCTAATACCACCAATATGAAGAGCCCCAGTAGGAGAGGGAGCAAAACGAGTTGCTACTTTTGACATCAGAGATGTTTAGACTATTTTTTTAGAAGTTTCTATATAAAGATACTAAAACACCCTGAACTTTTACTCTATCAGGGCCAAATATTTTGGTTTCATAGTTTCTATTTGCACTTTCCAATGCAACAACTTTACCTTTTTTACGAATTCTTTTTAACATTGCTTCGTGTTCGTCAATTAATGCGACTACAATTTTTCCATTATCTGCTGTATCTGTTCTTTTAATAATAACTGTGTCTCCTTCGTGGATTCCAGCTTCAATCATTGAGTCACCTTGAACTTTCAATCCAAAATAATCTCCATTTTTTTCTAAATTATTTGGCAATGGTATTCTTGAAACTTCATTTTGTATTGCTTCAACAGGAGTTCCTGCTGCAATTTTTCCTAATACTGGAACTTCCATTTCATCAGAATTGTTAATTTCTTCGTCTAAACCACCTTTGATAACACTTGGCGAAAAACTATTGTAAATATCATTTGCTGAAGCTGTTTCAGGTAATTTTACTACCTCTAAAGCTCTCGCTTTATGAGCTAATCTTTTAATAAATCCCCTTTCTTCCAAAGCGCTAATCAATCTATGAATACCTGACTTTGATTTTAAGTTTAGAGATTGTTTCATCTCTTCGTAAGAAGGAGATACACCAGAACTTCTCAACTTCTTGTTGATAAATAAAAGTAAGTTTTTTTGTTTTTTTGTTAGCATAAGAACAAATATCGTACAAAAGATGTTCTATAAAAGTTCTTTTGTTTTAACAATACTAAAAAAAGCGAGTAAAATAGGGATTAAATTGACTACAAAACTGAAAAAATTGAATTTTCATCCAATTTTTTCAAAAGTGATTCACCAATTAAAAAAGTATTAATTGAAGTCTTATTGTTTAATTCCAATAATTCTTCTTTAGATTTAATACCACTCTCAGAAATTAGAGGTCCTTTGTGGTTTTTTACAACATTATAAATATCATAGGTTGTATTTATATCAGTTTTAAGTGTTTTTAAGTTTCTGTTGTTAATACCAATTAGCGCATCTTTAAAATTTAATGCTTTTTGAGCCTCTTCAACAGTATGCACTTCTACTATTACTGACATATCTAATTTCAATGCCTCTTGATATAAATTGTTTGCAAGATCATCTGAGACACCAGCTAAAATAATCAGAATTGCATCTGCACCATAACTTTTGGCAAGTGGCACTTGAAAAGTATCAATAAAAAAATCTTTACATAATATTGGTAAATTAACCTTATCTTTAATTTTGCTTATATGAATTAAATTTCCTAAAAAATAATCTTCTTCAGTTAAAACTGATAAACAAGTAGCATTATTTTTTAAATAAATATTAGCAATTTCTACTGGATTGTAGTCTTCAATTATAACACCTGCAGAAGGACTTGCTTTTTTTATTTCAGCAATAATTGAAGTTTTATTGTTTTTTAAATTGTTTTCAATTTTATCTTTAAAATTTATGTATGATTTATTTTTTTCTATTAATTCGTCTAATTTTTTAAGATCTATTGATTTTTTTAGATTATCAATTTTTTCGATTTTTTTTTTAATTATATTTTCTAAAACGTTTTCAGACATTTTGTATTTGTTCCAAATGTGAAAAAGTTTTACCAGAAAGAATAAATTGTCTTGCGTGATTATAGGCCTCTTCAAAATCAACAAACTTTTCTGCAACGATTAAACCAGCTGCAGCATTTAAACAAACTGCTTTTGAAAAATCATTATCTTTACCTTTAAATATTTCAATCATTTTATCTGCATTAAATTTTGCATCTTTACCAATTAAGTTCTCAAATTTTTCTGCATTCACACCAATTGAATTAGGATCAACCAAGATTTCAGATATTTCTCCATTCTTCAATTGTATTATATTTGTTTTTGCATAAGGAGATATTTCATCCAATCCATCTTCGCTATTTATTATCCATGCAAATTTTATATTTAAATTTTTTAATCCCTCTGCAAAAATTCTTAACAATTTTTTATCAAATACTCCAACAACCTGCCTTTCTACTAGAGCCGGATTGCTTAAAGGACCAATCATGTTGAAAATAGTTCTTTTACCAATTTTCTTTCTTACAGGACCTACAAATCTCATGGCACTATGATAATTTGGAGCGAACATAAAACCAAAATTGTTATTGTTTATTTCTTTTTCTATTTCTTTCGGTTCTAAATCAATTTTAATATTAAGAGCTTCCAAAACGTCTCCAGAGCCACATTTTGAAGATACTGCTTTATTGCCATGTTTTGCAACTTTTATACCCATACTAGCTAAAAGTAAGGCTGATGCAGTTGATATATTAACAGTGTTCATGCCATCACCACCTGTACCACATGTATCTATGCAATCTTGAACGTTTACTCTTTTAGATTTTTCTCTAAGCACATAAACACCTCCAGCAATTTCATCTGCAACTTCTCCTTTTTCAGACAGAAGTGCTAAAAAATTATAGATTTGATCCTCATCAGCTTTACCAGTCATTAAAATTTCAAATGCTGACTTACTTTCTTCAAAGGTTAAATTTTCTTTATTTTTAAGTTTTTCTAAAATCTTTTCCATAAAATTAATAATTTATAAAACTTTTTAAAATTTTAATTCCTATCTTAGTTTTAATACTTTCTGGATGGAATTGCACACCATGAATATTAAATTGCTTATGTTGGATAGCCATAATTACCCCATCATCAGTTTCAGCTGTAATCTCTAAATCTTTCGAAAGTGTTTTTTTATCAATAATTAAGCTATGATATCTTGTAGCCTCAAAGGTACGAGGTAGATTTTTTAAAATCCCAATTTTTTGTGATTTAATTTTGCTAGTTTTTCCGTGCATTAATTTTTTTGCTTGAATAATTTTAGATCCAAAGACTTGACCTATAATTTGATGTCCAAGACAAACACCTAAAAAGGGCAATTTTTTATGCAATGATTTTAAAATGCTTATGCAATTTCCAGATTGATTTGGATTTCCAGGTCCAGGTGAAATAACAATTTTATCATATTTTTTTCTTAATATTTCTTTAGAGTTAATTTTATCATTTCTTATGACATCAACTTTTACATCTAATGAAGAAATGTAATGATAAAGATTAAATGTAAAACTATCATAATTATCTATTAATAATATTTTCATTATCTTAAAGCATTTATCAAAGCTTTCGCCTTGTTCACTGTTTCATCATATTCGTTTGTAGGCTTACTATCAGCCACGATACCTGCTCCAGCTTGTACATAGAATTTTTTATTTTTTGCTACAGCTGTTCTTAATGCAATACAAGTATCAAATTCACCATTAGCAGAAAAGTATCCAATTCCACCAGCGTAAACTTTCCTTTTTGACGTTTCTAATTCATCAATAATTTCCATTGCTCTTATTTTAGGAGCACCAGATACTGTACCAGCAGGAAATCCTGCCAACAGTGATTTAAATTTTGAAAACTTTTTATTATACTCTCCAACTACATTGGAAACTATATGCATTACATGAGAATACCTCTCAATTATGAAACTCTCAGTTACCTTTACAGTATTTATTTTTGATACTTTACCAGCATCATTTCTTCCTAGATCTAAAAGCATTAAATGTTCAGAAAGTTCTTTTTTATCTTTAAGAAGGTCTTTTTCATAAAAAAGATCTTCTTTTTTATTTTTTCCTCTTGGTCTAGTACCTGCTATTGGTCTAACTGTAATTTTGTTATCTCTTAGTCTTACTAAAATTTCTGGACTTGCCCCAATAATTTGAAAGTCATTAAAGTTGAAGTAAAACATAAAAGGAGAGGGGTTAGTTACTCTAAGTTTTTTATAAATTTCTAGGGGTTTTTTTGTTAATTTTGCTTCAAATCTTTGACTTAAAACAACTTGAAAAATATCACCAAGTTTAATGTATTTCTTAGCTTTATTAACCATTGCCAGAAATTTATTTTTAGATGTATTTGATTTAACTTTAATTTTTTTTTCTTTTAATACCCTTTTTGTATCAATATTTTTGATCGATGATTGAATTAATAGTTTAAATAGATCAGTCTTTATAGAGTCATACTTTTTTTGATAATTTTTAATTTTTTCATCATTAAAAACATTACTTATATAAAATATTTCTTTTTTTAAATTATCATGAATAACCAAGGTTCTTGGTCTCATCAATCTTACATCAGGTAAATTAAGGTCATTTTTACATGAGTTAGGAATTTTTTCTATGTACCTAATAGAGTCGTATGAAAAATAACCTGAAATTAGCGAACAAATTTTAGGTAAATTCTTAGGTGTATCAAATTTAAAATTTTCAATAATTTTTTCTATTAGCTCTTCTGGTTTATCTTTAAGAATGATTTTTTTATTTTCAGTGATTAAATATGACTTTTGGTTGTTGAACTCCCATATCTTATCAGGATCTTTACCAAAAATTGTGTATCTACCTTTAATTTTTCCTTTTTCAACAGACTCAAATATAAAACTATTTTTTTCCTCTAAAAAATTATCAATTAAATTTATTACTTCATCATCAGAATTTACTTTTTTAGAAGTGTATATAATCTGATTTTTTTTGCTTCTATGTCGAAACTTAAAATCTTTGAAGCTTCGATTAATTATCATTTGAAATAGTTTTTAATTCTATCAATAGTTTTTTGATTCAATTGAACCTGATATTTATTATTCAACAGGGTATCGTAAGATTGTAAAATACTTTTTCTGTTGTTTGTATTTTGTGAATTTACAAATCCTTTATATTCCTCACCTTGTTTATTTATCGTATTTTTATTTATATCTTTTATTTTGACTAAAAATATTTGATTATTAGTGTTGTTTACTAAAGCAAAAGAATTTTGAGGTAATGAGTAGAGCATTTTAATTGAATTTACTTCAAATAGCCCATCATCGTTAATCGAATTAATTGATCCAGTTTGGATTTTACCTGAACTTAACTCTATAAATTTACTTTCATTAAATCCATCATTCTGTATTTCTTCAATTATTTTTCTATTGTAATCAAATTTACCTTTTTGATAAATCAGCTCGACAATTTCACTTTTTACTATCTCATCATTTAGATCTGGTGAACGATCATATTCATTCTCTATATTATAAAGAATATAATTATCGCCACTTTCAAATATATCTAATTTGCTTGATTTCTTAGAGTAAATTAACTTTTCGTTTGTGCTAGTGTTTTCATCTGGAGCAAATTCATTAATATTATTCACATCCACATTTATGTTTTCGATTATTGAACTAAAACTTTCATTTTGAGAAATTTTATTTTCTATTGCATCAATTTCGTTAAAAAAATCTTGATTAAATTCATCAATTCCAATTAGATTTTTTGGATTTAAAACCACATATTTAAAGTCAATATATTGTCTTTTTAATTGATCTTTATTTTCTTCAATAAATGCTTTGATTTCATCTGATGTATAATTATCTTTAATCTTATATAAATTTTCCATATCAAAGTATTCAATAATTAATGATTTATTGTTTTCTTCAAATTTACTTTCTATTAGAAATTCAGGGGTAACAGTACCTGCACCGATAAAATCAAATAAATGTTTCTGTAAACCTTGATTTTTTAATTTCAACTCAAACAAAGGAGCAGACATATTATTTGAAAGTAAAAATTTTTCGTATTTAATTCTTTCAAAAGCACCATTCTCGTCTTTAAAATTTTTATTGTCTTTTAAATATTTTAAAATTGTCTTTTCGTTTATAGAAAGTTTAAAATCTTCAATCTCTAGATCAATTAAAGTTGTTGAAATAAGTCCTGATAGTAATTCTTCTATAATATTGTTGTCTAAATTATTTCTTATTGCTTCTTGTGAAATTCCACTTTGATTAACATAGTCCATGAAATCTTGAGTGGTAACGTTAGTTTTATTTATTTTAGCAATGTTATTTTGATTGTTAGTGCTAAAGCCACCGCCAAATCCACCAAAGCCAAAAGCTATTATGATGATTACTATTAGAACCAATCCACCAAATTGTTTCCAACCTAAATTTTTTAATTTTTCAACCATAACGTTATAAATTTATTGATCTGTAAAAAACAAATCTATAGATTAAAAAGTCAATTATGACAAATAAATATATGTATTTTATAGCTAATTGGAAAATGTTTGGAGATTTAAAAACTATAAATTCATTAGATAAAGTTATTAAATTCTCAAAAAGTCATAAAAAAAATAAGTTCAAACTAATTTATTGTCCTCCAAATACTCTAATACGTCCAATTTCAAAAAGACTTAGTAAAACAAATATTGAAGTTGGTGCACAAAATTCTCATCAAAATTTAGATTATGGAGCTTTTACAGGTCAGGTTAATGCAAGAATGCTTAAAAGTGTTGGAGCAAAATATGTGATCTTGGGTCATTCCGAAAACAGAATGGCTGGAGAAAATGACAATCTAATTAATCTTAAAATAAAAAATTCAATTAAATCTGGTTTAAAAATTATTTTTTGTATTGGTGAAACTCTAAGACAAAAAAGAGATAAAAAGACTAATCAAGTTTTAAATAGTCAATTAAAGAAAGGATTAAAATCTATCAAAAAAATTAATGATATAATTATTGCATACGAACCAGTATGGTCAATTGGAACTGGTTTAATTCCTTCATCAGAGGAACTGTCTAAATCAATTAAATTTATAAAAAGTAAATTTGGAAAAAAATCTCCAAAAGTTTTATATGGAGGCTCTGTTAACATCAAAAATATTGATCAATTAAAAATAATTCCTGACATAGATGGTTTTTTAATAGGTGGAGCATCACAAAATCCAAAGAAATTTATTGATATAATTAAAAAAACCATTAATTAGACCACCATGGAAACATTATTACTTGTAATTAACATCATACTTGCATTTATTTTAGTTGTGCTTGTGCTACTTCAAAAATCAGAGGGTGGCGCTTTAGGTATTGGTGTTTCTCAAGAAAATTTCATGCTATCAAGATCTGCTGGTAGTTTTATTACCAAAGCAACTGCGATAGTTGCAACTTTATTTATCATTTGTAGCTTAGCGCTTACAATAATTTCTAGAGCAGAATTAACACCTACAGGATCAGTTTTAGACACGGTTGAAGAAAAAACTGAAGATACTCCATCAATTCCTGAAAATAATTAATTAATACTTTCTATTTCTTTTTTTATTAGCTATAAGATAATTCCATGGCGCGATATATATTTGTCACTGGCGGCGTGGTTTCATCCCTTGGAAAAGGTCTATCATCAGCATCATTAGCTTATCTATTACAGTCACGTGGGTATAAAGTTAGGCTTAGAAAATTAGATCCTTACTTAAATGTAGATCCTGGAACAATGAGTCCATTCCAGCATGGAGAAGTTTTTGTAACAGATGATGGCGCTGAAACAGATTTAGATTTAGGTCACTATGAAAGATTTTCAGGAGTTACTGCAAAGAAAACAGATAATATTACTACAGGAAAAATTTATAGCGATGTTCTGAGAAAAGAAAGAAAAGGAGAATATCTTGGAAAGACAGTACAAGTTATTCCACATATAACCGATAGAATTAAAGAATTTATTAAATACGATACGTCAAAAGAAGATTTTGTAATTTGCGAAATAGGTGGAATTGTAGGAGATATTGAAAGTTTACCATTTGTTGAGGCTATAAGACAATTTTCAAATGATATCGGGAAAAAAAATGCTTTATTTATTCATTTAACTTTAGTTCCATATTTAAAAGCATCAGATGAAATAAAAACTAAACCAACACAACACTCCGTAAAAGAATTGAGAAGTATTGGTATTCAACCTGATATAATTATTTGTAGATCAGAAAGACCAATACCTTTAGAGCATAGAAAAAAAATATCTCTATTTTGTAATGTTGATATTAAAAATGTAATTGAAACGGTTGATGTAAAAACAATTTATGAAGCACCAATTAGTTTTGCTAAAGAAAAGTTAGATGTTCAAGTTTTAGATTACTTTAAAATAAAATCTAAAAAATCAAATAACCTAAATCCTTGGAAGAAAATTACCAAAATTACACTTAATACAAAAAAACAAGTTAATATTGCGATAATAGGTAAGTATGTTGAATTAAAAGATGCATATAAATCATTAGATGAAGCCTTAACGCATGGAGGAATTACAAACAACTTGAAGGTAAATTTAGTTAGAATTGATTCAGAAAAATTAAAAGTTTCTGAAATTAAAAGCAAACTTAAAAATGTTTCAGGTATTCTAATACCAGGAGGATTTGGAAAAAGAGGAACTGAGGGAAAAATCGAAGCAATTAAATATTCAAGAATTAATAAAATACCATTTTTAGGTATTTGTTACGGTATGCAAATGGCAATAATAGAATTTGCTAGAAATAAATTAAAAATTAAAAAAGCAACTTCTTCTGAGTTTGATAAAGGTGGTGTTCATATAATTGGTTTAATGAATGAGTGGGAAAAAAGTGGAAAAAAAGTTAAAGGTACAGATAAAAATTTAGGTGGAACAATGAGACTTGGTTCTTATGATGCAATTTTAAAAGATAAGTCTAAAATTAGAGATATTTATAAATCAAGATTAATCAAAGAAAGACACAGACATAGATATGAAGTGGATATTTCATTTAAGGAAAAATTTGAGAAAAATGGACTAATATTTTCTGGTTTATCGCCAGATAATAAACTTCCTGAGATAATTGAACTTAAAAATCATCCTTGGTTTATTGGAGTTCAGTTCCATCCTGAATTTAAATCTAGACCTTTATCTCCTCATCCTTTATTCTCTTCATTTATCAAAGCAGCAAAAAATCATAAATGAGTAGTATTACAGTCAATTGTGGGAACATAGAAATTTCAAATGATAAAAAAATTTGTATTATTGCTGGTCCATGTCAGCTTGAAACAGAACAGCATGCAATGGACATGGCTGGAAAAATAAAAGAAATAACTTCCAAATATGGTTTAGGTTTTATTTATAAAACTTCTTTTGATAAAGCTAACCGAACAAGTTTAAAAGGTAAGAGGGGTGCTGGTTTGGAAGCTTCATTACCTGTGTTTAACAAAATTAAAAAAGAATTAAATATTCCAATTTTAACAGATATTCATAATTCAGAGCAATGTTCAATAGTTGCTAATCATGTTGATGTTTTGCAAATTCCAGCTTTTCTTTGTAGACAAACTGATCTTTTAATTGCTGCTGCAAAAACAAATAAAATTATAAATGTTAAAAAGGGTCAATTTTTAGCACCTTGGGACATGGTAAATGTTACAAAAAAAATATCAGACTCAGGAAACTCAAATATTCTTGTTACTGAAAGAGGTGCAAGTTTTGGATACAACACTTTGGTTTCTGACATGAGATCTTTACCTATTATGGCCAAGAATGGTTATCCAGTTATTTTTGATGCAACGCATTCAGTTCAGCAACCTGGAGGACAAGGAGAGTCTTCTGGTGGTCAAAGAGAATTTGTTGAGTATCTTGCAAGAGCAGCTGTTGCTGTAGGGGTTGCTGGTGTGTTTATAGAAACTCATCAAGATCCTGATAATGCACCATCTGATGGACCAAATATGGTTCCTCTAGATAAACTAGAAAATTTACTAAAACAGTTAACCGAAATTGATAAACTTATTAAGTGAGTAAAATAATAAAAGTTAAAGCACGACAAGTTTTTGATAGTCGAGGAAATCCAACAGTAGAAGCTGAGGTTTACACAAATAATTCCAGTGCGTCTGCAATATGCCCATCAGGTGCATCAACTGGCACATACGAAGCTTTTGAAAAAAGAGATAAAAATAATAAAAAATATTTAGGTAAAAGTGTTTTAAAAGCTGTTGAATTAGTAAATTCAAAAATCTCAAAAAAATTAAAAGGACAAAACGTTCATAATCAAGAGAGAATTGATGCCTTGTTGATTAATTTAGACGGTACTAGACAAAAAACCAATTTAGGTGCAAATGCTATGCTTGCTGTATCAATGGCAGTAAAAAAACTTTCTGCAAAAGTAAAAAAACTACCTCTCTACAAAACTTTTTTTTTAAAAAATAATTTTCAATTACCTTATCCATTAATGAATATTATTAATGGTGGAGCTCATGCCAACAATGGTCTTAGAATTCAAGAATTTATGATAAGACCTGATAGAGCAAAAAGTTTCTCAGAGGCAATGAGGATTTGTTTTGTTGTTATTAAAAACCTAAGTATTTTAATTAAAAACAAAGGTTATTCTACATCAGTTGGTGATGAAGGTGGTTTTGCACCTATGATTAGTAGTAATAACCAGGCTCTTGATTTGATTGTTTCAGCAATTAAGAAATCTAGATTTGTTAATGGTAAAGATGTTTCAATTTGTTTGGATGTAGCAGCAAATGAACTATTAAAAAAAAACAAATATTCAATTCATTCAAAAAGTTTTGTTTCTGTTGAAAAATCAATCAAAGAATACCAAAAAATTATTAAGAAATATAAAATTAAATCGATAGAAGATCCTTTTGCTGAAAATGATTGGTTAGCTTGGAATAAATTAATGCGTTCTGTGAAAAAAGTCCAGATTGTAGGAGACGATCTTTATGTCACAAATCTTGAAAGACTTAAAAAAGGTTTTTTAAATATTTCATCAAATTCTATATTAATTAAGCTTAATCAAATTGGTACTGTTTCAGAAACTCTAGATGTAATTAAATTTGCTCAAACTATTGGCTATAAAACAATAATTTCTCATAGATCTGGAGATAGTGAAGATACATTTATTGCTGATTTAGCAGTTGGAACAAATTCTAACCAAATCAAAACTGGATCTTTAGCACGTTCAGAAAGAGTTGCTAAATATAATCAATTAATCCGAATTGAAGAAGAACTTGGAAATAAGGCAAGAATGAATAAGATCAATTAATGTTAAGATTAATAAAAAAAAATTTTTTTTTATTAACTTCAATTTTTTTAATATTTTATTTCATTTTTAATCTAGTTTCTGGAGAAAGGGGTCTTTTTTCATATTTTGAAAAAAAAGAACTTTTGTCCAACTTGAAAAATGAAGAAGCATTATTAATTAATAAAATAGAAGATATTGATCATAAAAATTCTTTGTTGAGTAAAAATCTAGATTTAGATTATGTAGAAATCTTAATTAGAGAAAGATTTTTATTTGGTAAAAAAAATGAAACAATTTATTTAATTAAAAAAGATGAAAAGTAGACATCCTGAAAAAGAAAATAAGCCGATTAATCCAATTAAAAAAAAACCAGATTGGATCAGATCAAAGCTTACAAATAGTAAAGAATTTTTTTTAACAAAAACAATAGTTAACAATAACAATCTTGTAACTGTTTGCCAGGAAGCAAACTGTCCAAATATTACAGAGTGCTGGAGCAAGAGACATGCAACTTTTATGATAATGGGTGATACTTGCACAAGAGCATGTGCGTTCTGTGATGTTAAAACTGGCGTTCCAGGAAATTTAGATCCATTGGAACCAGTTAAAATTGCAGAGGCTGTAAAAAAGTTAAATTTAAAACATGTCGTAATAACCTCAGTTGATAGAGATGATCTAAATGATGGAGGATCTGAACATTTTTATGATGTGATCAACCAAACAAGAAAATCAAACCCAAATACAACTATAGAAGTTTTAACACCAGATTTTTTAAGAAAAGGGGAAGCATATAAAAAAGTTATTGATGCTAAACCAGATGTTTTTAATCACAATATTGAGACTGTTCCCAGTCTTTATTTAAAAGTAAGACCAGGATCCAGATATTTTGCATCCTTAGAACTTTTAAAAAATGCTAAAAAAATTGATAAAAATATTTTTACTAAATCTGGAATTATGGTTGGGTTAGGAGAAACAAGAGATGAAATATTACAAGTTATGGATGATTTAAGAGCGGCTGATGTAGATTTTATAACTATCGGCCAATACTTGCAGCCATCAACAAAACATTTTCCATTAGATAGATATTATACGCCAAAAGAATTTGATGATTTAGGAACTATAGCAAAAGCTAAAGGATTTTTATTAGTTTCCTCATCACCTTTAACAAGATCTTCTTATCATGCTGATGAGGATTTTGCTAAGTTACAACAAAATAGAATAAAAAGTAATTAATGCCTAAAGCATCAGTTACACGTCACATCGCACGTGATAAACAAACATTAATTGATTTTGTTTTAGATATAGAAAGGTATCCTGAATTCATTCCATTTTGCATAGACTCAAAAGTTTATGAAACTAATGACGAGGGAGATGTAAAAAAAATAATTGCTGATCTGACCATTGGCAAAAGACCCTTTATAGATACTTATAAAAGCGATGTCAGATATGATAAAAAAAATGACTCTATTCATGTAACCAATATTGATGGTCCCTTAAAACATCTTGAAAATAATTGGAAATTTGTAGAAAAAGATAATTTAACAGAAGTTCAATTTGATGTTGATTTTGAAATTAAAAATAAGTTTTTGAATTTAATAATGGAAAAATCATTTCAATTTGGTTTAAACAAAATAGCTGATGCTTTTCAAAAAAGAGCTGAAAATCTCTAAGAAATAATTTTTGTAATTTTATTTAATACTTCTCTTACTGTATTTTTTTGAATATTTGATCTGTTCCTAGATTTAAATTTATTTTCTAAAATTAATAAATATTTTCCTGTTTTAATCCCAATATAGACAAGACCAACTGGTTTTAATTTTGATCCTCCTCCTGGCCCAGCTATACCAGTAATTGATACATTAATTGTGCTTTTCGAAATTTTAGATAAATTTTTTACCATTGCTTCACAGCATTCTTTGCTTACGGCACCATATTTTTTAATGATATTACTATTTACTTTTAAGATTTTGATTTTTGCATCATTAGAGTAAGTAATTAAACCCATATGAAAATATTTGGATGAATTAGCTAATTTTGTAAGATTGCTAGCCAACAAACCTCCTGTACAAGATTCAGCTACAGAAATTGTTAATTTTTTATCTATTAATTTTTTATGTAGTTTTTTTAAACTCATTAAAATACCAAACTAACTAAATAAATTATGATCATTGAATATAGTCCAGCCATTATATCATCCATAATTATGCCAAAATAATTTTTATGATTTTTATCGAAATAGCTTACAGGAAATGGTTTAAAAATATCAAAAAATCTAAATGATAGTAAAGAAATAATATAATAAAATTCAATAGCAATATTGATTTGATTGGTTTGATTTAAATATAGCAAAAGTATCAAAGGCATTGATTGACCCAAAACTTCATCAATTACAATTTGTCTAGGATCTTTATTTTCAAATTCACTCTCTGTGTCTTTGACTGCATAAAAAGAGTAAAAAAACAAAATAATAAAAAAGACTATCGAGAATTTTAAACTTGTATAATCAAGAATTTCATAAGCTATATAAATAAAGACCGTTGTAACAATTGAAGCAACAGTACCAGGCATTTTTGTTAAGTATCCGTAACCAAAGAAAGTTGAGATTAAAACATTAATTTTTTTCATTTTGATATCGAACAAATTACTTCACAGGCAATTGCTTTTTCTTTTCCTATTAATCCAAGTTTTTCTGTAGTCTTACCTTTTAAATTAATTAAATTTTTATTTAAATCTAAAAGATTAGAAAGCGAATTTATTATTTTATCTCTGTATTTTGATATTTTTGGTTTTTCACAGATCAAATTTATATCTAAATTATTGATATGGTAATTATTTGAATTTAACAATTCTATTATTGGTTTTAGCATTTTTGGAGATCTAATATTTTTAAATTTGTTACTGTTATCTGGAAAAAAAGTTCCAATATCTTTTTTTCTCATAGCTCCTAATATCGAATCAATTATTGAATGAATAATTACATCACCATCAGAGTGTCCTTTTAATCCTGAGTGATAAGGTATTTTAATACCTCCCAAATAAAGTTTTTTACCTTTGATTAATCTATGAATATCAAATCCTAAACCAAAGTAGGTTTTTTTTTCTTTTATATCTTCTTTGAAAGTAATTTTAGTATTTAAATTTTCACCTTGAACAAATTTTACTTTAAGATTGTTTTCAATAAATATTGTTGCTTCGTCTGAAACTACCTTTTTTTGTTTTGTTGATAATTTATATAAATCTTTAAACTTAAAAGCCTGAGGGGTTTGTGTTAAAATAGAATTATCTCTGCTTAAATTGAATATTTGATTTTTAATTTTATACTTGATTGAGTCTTTAGATTTAATTGCAGGTATTACTGCTTTATATTTTTTTAGTGAAGTTATTAATTTATTTAACAGATTTATTGTAAAATTTGGTCTTGCAGCATCATGTATTAGTACATTGGTGGGTTTGTATTTTTTAATAAACTTTAAAGCAATCAATGAAGAATCAGACCTTTCTTTCCCACCAATAATAATTGAAACATTTTTAGGAAATTTTTCTTTAATTTCCTTTTTATTGTTAACTACAATCACTATTTTTTTGAAAAGTTTTGATTTTAAAGCTTTATCAAGAGAGTGTTTGAATAAAGGCTTACCCTTGTAAATGTTGTATTGTTTAGGTTTTTTCGAATTAAACCTTTTGCTTTGTCCTGATGCAAGTATTATAAAATAGTTACTCATATTTATAGAAATTTTATACCCAAATGTCAGATTTTATTAAGAAAAACATTTATTTGATAATATTATTTATTATCACATTATCGATAGGTTTTTTAACATTTTTAACTTTTATTGATAAAGGATTTATAAAACTAACTGATAAAAATTTACAATATCTTTTAATATTAAATATCCTTCTTCTAACTACCTTTTTTGTATTTATTTTTTTTGAAATTAGAAGAGCAATTAAAACAGATATTGATAAAGACGGTTTAAAATCTAACAAAAAGTATATCACTGTATTTGCTCTATTTACTTTAATACCTTCAGTTTTAATTTCTATTTTTTCATTATTCCTTTTTTCTTTTGCCTTAGAAAAATATTTCGACAAGAAAGTTACAACTGTAGTTAATAATTCTTATGAGTTAGCTAAAAATTATGTAGAGGAAATTAGAAATAAAATTCAATCAGATATTGTTTTAATAGCCTTTGATACCAATAAAAGTAAAAATTTTTTAAATGATAATCCAAATGAATATAAGAGATTTTTAGATACCCAGAAATTAATTAGAGGTGTTGATGAAATTCACATCATAAATATTGATAAAAAATTATTATTTACATCGCTAAAAGATGACCAGCCATATGCGCCTCCTGTAGATAGAGCTTTGGCACTCGTTCTTGACGATGATAGACCTTTAAAAATTATAAACGCTCCAGAAAATATGTCTGCAGCCATAATGAGGTTGCAAAATTATGATAATAGATTTTTGTATGTAATTAAATATTTAGATAAAGATATTTCAAAATACTTAACTGAATCTCAAGAAGCTATAAATTTTTATTATACTGTTGAGGAAAAGAGCACAGGTATTAAAATATCTTTTGCAATTATTTATGTAATAGTTGTTAGCGTTCTATTGTTTGTCTCTATATCGATAGCTATAAGATTTTCTTCTAGGTTTTTTAGATCCATAAACAATTTAATTAATGCATCAGTATCTATTGGTGAGGGAAAATTTGATACAAAGGTTCCTGAAGTAAAAACTGATAAAGATTTAGAAATTTTAAATAAAAATTTCAATTTAATGATTGATAGACTTAGAAATCAACAAGAAAAATTAATCATTAATGAAAGACATGAAGCATGGAGTAATTTAGCCAGAAAACTGGCGCATGAAATTAAAAATCCTTTAACCCCAATTCAGTTAACAATAGATAGAATGAAAACAAAATATTCTAATCAAGTTAATGAAAACGAAAAACAAAATTTTGATGAGAATTTAAAGATAATAAATAACCAAATTAAACAAATAGGAAATTTAGTTAATGAATTTTCAGATTTTGCACGTATGCCAAAACCCATTTTAAAAGAAAATAATTTAATTCAAATTATTCAGGAGAATATAAAATTATTAAATGAACTGGATAATTCGATTAATATTTCCATTAACAACAATCAAAAAGAAATTTTTTTAAATAGTGATAAAGAACAGCTTGCAAGGGTTTTCTTTAATTTAATTAAAAATTCTATCGAAAGTATTCAACAAAGAGCAGAAAATGACAGTAAATTAGAGAAAAAAATCACCATTGAAGTTAATGAGGAAAATAACCACATAATAATCAACTTAATAGATAATGGTATTGGTTTCGGGATATTTGCAGCAAATATTAAAGATATTTTAAATCCATACTTTACTACTAAAAAAAATGGAACTGGATTGGGTCTTTCAATAGTAAGTAAAATTATAAATGATCACAATGGAAAAATTGAATTTATACCTTTAGATGAAGGTGCAAAAATTAAAATAGATTTTATTAAATAGAATGAGTTCTGAAATTTTAATTGTAGATGATAATGCCGATATAAGGAATATTATTAATGAGTTAATTTTGGATGCTGGTTACAAAACAAGACTTGCTGCTAATTACAATCAAGCATTATCAGAGATAGATAAAAAACTTCCAGATGTTGCAATACTTGATGTTAAATTAGATAAGGGTGATAATGATGGGATAGAGTTGTTGTCACATATTAAATCAAAAGATAAAGATGTACCTGTTATAATAATATCAGGACATGCAAATATAGAAATGGCTGTAAAATCCCTTCATGAAGGTGCTTTTGAATTTATTGAAAAACCTTTTGATCAAGAGAGATTACTTAATTTTGTTAGAAGGGCAGTTGAGAATTACAATCTTAAAAAGCAAAATAAAGAATATGAAACAAAGTTGTTTTCATCATATGAATTAATTGGAAATAGTAAAAATATTTTAAATATAAACGACCAAATTAAAAAAATTTCAATAACAGAAAGTAGAGTATTTATTAATGGTCCATCAGGGTCTGGAAAAGAATTAATAGCAAGAAAAATTCATAAATTGTCAAAAAGAAATAAAAATCCTTTTGTAGTTTTAAATGGTGCTTTGCTAGACTCAAATAAATATGAGTTGGAATTGTTTGGAGAAGAAAAAGACAACGGCTCTATATCTTATGGAGCGTTAGAAAAAGCTAACAAAGGAACCTTATTGATAGATCAAGTTTCAGAGATACCTTTAGATATACAGTCAAAAATTTTGAGAGTTCTAACAGATCAAAAATTTAAAAGAGTTAATGGTTCAAATGATATAAGTGTAAATGTTAGATTAATATGCTCCTCGAGTAAGGATTTGAAGAAAGAAATTGAAATAGGAAATTTTAGAGAAGATTTATTTCATAGGCTTAATGTTTTTGAAATAAACGTTGAACCATTGAGCCAACGTATTTCAGATATTCCACTTTTGATTAAATATTTTTCAAAAAAAATATCTGAAAATTACAATATTAATGAATTAGAAATAGATGAAGACAATACTTATATCCTAAATCATGATTGGCACGGTAATGTTAGAGAATTGAGAAATTTAATTGAACGAATTGCAATTTTACAACCCGACACAAAGGAAAAAATTTCAAATATAATAAAAGAATCCTTGAAAAATATTAATTTCAATGAACAATTGACTGAAAACAGTCTATCTGTGCCATTAAAAGAGGCTAGAGAAAAATTTGAAAAGGAGTATTTAACTATTCAACTGAAAAAATTTAATGGAAATATTTCAAAAACAGCAAATTTCGTTGGAATGGAAAGAAGTGCCTTACACCGAAAATTAAAAGGTTTAGGAATTAAAGAATTTAATTAAATGAACATAATCATTTGTGGCGCAGGTAGAGTAGGCTTCACTATTGCTAAACAGCTTAGTGATCAAGGTCATTCTATTACTGTAATAGATCCATCAAGCGAAGATATTCAAAAAATTGATGACGCACTTGATGTTAAAGCTATTGTTGGAAAAGGAAGTTATCCATCAATTCTTGAAAAGGCTAATGCGCAAGAGGCTGATATGATTATAGCAGTAACTCGAAATGACGAAATTAATATGGTTATATGCCAAATTGCATTTTCTATTTTTAAAATACCAAAAAAGATTGCGAGAATAAGATCTCAGGATTATTTAAATCCAAAGTTTACAACGGTTTATAACAAAGAAAACTTACCAATAGATGTTATTATTTCACCAGAAATTGAAATTGCTAAATCAATCCAAAGAAAGCTCGAAGCTCCTGGTGCCTTAGATAGTGTTCCTTTTGCAGAAAATAAAATTAGGTTACTTGAAATATTAATTAATGAAAATTGTAGTTTGATTAATATTAAATTAAGTGATCTCACAAAAAAATACCCTAATCTTAAAGCAAATGTAATTGGCGTAATAAGAGAAGATAGGTTTTTTATTCCCAAAAAAACTGATGAAATAAAAACTAATGATAAGATTTATGTGATTATAAATTCAACTCAAATGTCTGAAACATTGGAAGCATTTGGACACACCGAAAAAGTTTCTAAAAAAATTCTTATAGTTGGTGGAGGAAATATTGGTTTTAATTTAGCTAAAAATATTGAGGAAAATTTAGATGCTGCGAGAGTAAAAATTATTGAGAAAAACAAAGACAGAGCTGAATTTCTTGCAAGCGAACTGAACAATACAATAGTTATCAATGGAGATGCGTTAGATGAGGAAGTTTTAGCTGAGGCAAATTTAGAAGAAGCAGAGACTGTTTTAGCTCTTACAAACGATGATGAAGATAATTTAATGGTAAGTGTTTTAGTCGAAAAATTTGCAAAAGATGAAAAAGAAATCGATGACAAAAGAACAATGGCCTTAATTAATAAGCCAAATTATTCATTATTACAAAATTCACTTAAAATTGATGATTTGATTGATCCCAGAATGAATACTGTGTCGAGTATTTTAAAACATATTCATAAAGGAACAATTGAAACAGCTTATACAATTATGAACGGTGAATACGAGGTAATAGAGGCCGAGATAATTGAGACATCTGAATTAATTAACAAAGAATTAAAAAATTCTAATCTTCCTGAGGAAATTCGAATTGGTGCTATTCTTAGAGACGAAAAAGTAATTATACCTAGATCAGACTTTGTATTTCAAAAAGATGATAAAGTTGTTTTTTTAGCCAAAAAAGATTCAATCTCAGTTGTTGAAAATATTTTTAGAATTAGCTCAATTTAATTAAATGCCAATACTTCGGGTAAAATATTTAAGTTTTTTCTTTTTATTAATTTCAGTTTTTTCTTTTTTAAATATTATCTACTCTTATTATTTTAATTTATACTTAAACTTAAATACATATTACTTTAGTTTCGTAATCTCTGGTTTAATTAGTTTCATCTTTTATAAAATTGATACCTTGGATAAAAAACCTACAATATTTGAAAAAATACTAACAGTACTTTTGGGGTATTTTTTTATGCCATTAGTGTTATCCATTCCATTTTATTTTAGTATTTATAATTTAACTTTTTTAAACGCTTTATTTGAAGCAGTGTCTGGCTTTACATCAACCGGTTTTACAATATTTGAAAATATAAAGCATATTGATCAGGGTTTAATAATATGGAGATCATCTATTCAATGGATAGGTGGATTATACTTTTTATTTTCTATAATTTTTTTGATTGATATTTATGATGAAAACTTAAAAAAATCTCTTACAAATTTTTTATCATTTAATACAACCGAAATTTTAAAACAAACAATTAAAATATTTATTTTATATTCAAGCTTAACATTATCTATTTTTATAATTCTTAATTTATTTGGAATTAGATCTTTTAATTCATTAAATTTATCAATGACTATTATTTCATCAGGTGGTTTTTTACCAGTAAATGATCTCTCAACAATACTAACTCAAAATTCACAGATAATAATTTTTTCATTATTAATGCTAGTTTCTTTTTTCAGTATTTTCTTTATATACAATTTAATCTTTTTAAGAAAAAATATTAATTTTTTTCATGAGGATATTCATCTATTTTTATACTTTGTAATAACAGTTGGGATATTTTTTATATTTTTTAGTTACGATAATACTTTTTCTTATAGTTTTTTATCTTTAGTAAGTAGTATTTCAAATATAGGAATTTCATTGAATGTTGAACAAACTAATCTTCAATTTTTGTATTTACTTTTGGTTATAATTGGAGGTTCATTTATTTCTACAAGTTCAGGATTAAGATTTTTAAAAATTTACTCTTTAACAAAATATTCTTTAAATCAAATACTTTCATTTAGCAGACCAAAAAATGTATTTATGAATAAGCTAGTATTTTCTAAAATTAACTTTGCAACTCATGATATAAACAAATATTTTCTTACAATTGTTATTTTTATAATCTCACTTTTTTCATTAACAATTTTTTTATCTTTGAGTGAAATCAATTTTGAATATTCATTTAAACTGGCAGTATTAACATTAATGAATACTGTTAATTCTTCAGCTTATGGAATGGGTGATTTTGATTTTCAAAATTTACATTTTATTACTAAATATATTCTTATTTTCTTTATGATTATCGGCCGTATTGAATTATTATCTTTATTATTGATAGCTAAAAAATTTCTGTTTAAATATTAAATTTGTAATATATATGTATTTCAAATATTGCGCCCTTAGCTCAGCTGGATAGAGCATCGGTTTTCTAAACCGAGGGTCGTAGGTTCGAATCCTTCAGGGCGCGCCATTTCTTGGTCTTTTGACCATAATTTCTTCTTGAAGTAGTTTTTCTAAAATGTTTTAATCCTGCGAATTCAAAACTTAGTTTTGAATTATTTGTTAACAAATAATAATAACTAAAAGGAAGAATAATGTTTAAATACTTAAAACAATTAACTTCTTTAGTAGCAATGGTTGCAGTGTTGTTTACTTTTACAACAGAAACTATGGCTGCTAAAAAATCTAAAACACTTAAAAACACTCAGAAGAAGGGTTTTGTAAGATGTGGAGTATCTCAAGGTCTTCCAGGATTTTCTAATGCTGATGCAGCAGGAAATTGGACTGGTATTGACGTTGATGTATGTAGAGCGGTAGCTGCTGCAGTACTAGGTGATGCAAACAAAGTTAAGTTTACACCATTAAGTGCTAAAGAAAGATTTACAGCTTTAACTTCTGGTGAGATTGATATCTTATCAAGAAACACAACTTGGACTCTTTCTAGAGATGCTGATATCGGACTAACTTTCGTTGGAGTAAACTTCTACGATGGTCAAGGTTTCATGGTTAGAAAAAGTTCTGGTATTACTTCAACAAGCCAATTCAAAAATGGTATCTCAGCTTGTACAAACATTGGTACAACAACTGAGTTAAACATGAGAGACTTCTTTAACTCTAAAGGAATTTCTTATGAGCCAGTTGCTTTTGAAAAAGCTGACGAAGTTGTAGCTGCTTATGATGCTGGTAGATGTGATACTTACACTACTGATAAATCAGGTCTTGCTGCACAAAGAACTAAAATGACTAACCCAGATGATCACATTGTATTACCTGAAACTGTTTCTAAAGAGCCTTTAGGACCAGTTGTTAGACAAGGTGACTCAGTATGGGAAGATATCGTCAGATGGTCTTTAAATGCTATGATCGAAGCTGAGGAGTATGGAATTACTTCAGCTAATGCAGATTCTATGAAAACTTCAGACAATCCAGCTGTAAAAAGATTAGTTGGTGCTGAAGGTGAATTAGGTGCTGCTTTTGGTCTAGATAATGAGTGGAGCTTAAGAATTATCAAGCAAGTTGGTAACTACGGTGAAAGCTACAAAAGAAATATAGCTGACACTGGAATTTTACCAGACAGAGGTCCAAATGAATTATGGACTAAAGGTGGAATTCTTTACGTACCACCTGCAAGATAATTGCATATTTAACTAATTAAAAAGGGCTAGATTTTTCTAGCCCTTTTTTTTATAAGCTCTTAAATGAACTTCAAATTACAAAAAATAGTTCCTCAATTAATTACAGTTTTAGCAGTAGTTCTAGTTTTTGGTTTCTTTAGTTATAACGCCCAAGTCAATATGGAAAACAGAGGTATTGATTTTGGATATGGTTTTTTATCTCAAGAATCTTCATTTGATGTTCAATTTTCTTTAATAGAATACGACGGATCACATTCTTATTTTAGAGCATATCTCGTTGGTTTGTTAAACACTATTTTAGTTTCTGTAATTGGAATTTTCATTGCAACTATACTTGGAATAATTGTTGGTGTAGCAAGACTTTCGCCAAATTATTTAATTAATAAATTTGCAGCTTTTTACGTAGAATTTTTTAGAAATATTCCATTACTTTTACAAATATTTTTTTGGTATTTTGCAGCTTTAAGAGCTTTACCATTACCTCAAGATGCTGATGCAATGTTTGGTGTTTTCTTTTTAACTATTAAAGGTCTGTATGTTCCAGCTTTTGTTTGGGAAAATTTTAATGTTTTCTTTTATTCAGTAGTTGCAGCAATAATTGCAATAGTTGTTATCAGAGTTCATGCGAGAAAAGTTCAAGAAACTCAAGGTAAACAATTACCAGTTTTATGGATATCTTTAGGATTAATTTTTATATTACCTTTATTTAGTTTTTTAATAGGAGGTGTAAACCTTTCTTTTGAGATACCTAAATTAAAACAATTAGCTGCAACTTCTTACAGATACGAAGGTGGATTAAATTTACCACCTGAATTAATTGCATTAACTTTATCTTTAGCATTATATACTGCAACTTTTATTGCAGAGTGTGTAAGAGCTGGAATTCAAGGTGTTGGAAAAGGACAAAAAGAAGCCGCCGCATCTATCGGTTTAAATCCAAATCAAGTTTTAAAATTAGTTGTAATGCCTCAAGCTTTAAGAATTATTATACCACCAACTACTAACCAATATTTAAATTTAACTAAAAATTCATCATTAGCTGCTGCAATTGCATATCCAGATTTAGTTTTAGTATTTGCAGGTACTGCGTTAATGCAAACAGGAAAGGCAATTGAGATCGTTTCTATTACAATGCTTACTTACTTAAGTTTGAGTATATCAATTTCTATATTGATGAATTGGTATAATAAAAAAATTGCTATTAAGGAAAAATAAATGTCAAAAATTAATTTTTTAAAACCAGATAAAGAAAATTTGAATACCTTTTTATATTTAGGTTCTTTATTATTTTTTGTTAGTGTTTTAGATGTATTTTTGAATTCATTTTTTAATGTTAACATTACAGGTTTCCTACCAACTTTGTTAAGTTTTGTGATCCCTTTAGTAATCGGATTTATAGGTCTTCACTTTATTAGAATAGAGCATAGTGGGTATAAATTTTTAGATAGTCTAAATAAAAATATCAATACTAATGGTTTTAATGCTGTTCTTTCATTATTAATTATTTTTGTAATCATTAAAGCAACACCACCAATTCTAAGTTGGTTTTTTGTTGATGCTAGTTTTGCAGGAGATAGTAAAGATGTTTGTTCTGGTACTGGTGCATGTTGGACATATATCAAAGTTTGGTTTAACAGATTTATGTATGGAATGTATCCAAATGCTGAACAATGGAGAATAAATTTATCTTTTATTTCTTTGGCTTTACTTGGGTCAGTTGGATATTTTGCTACAGAGAAATTTAAAAAGTATTTAACTTTATACTATGTAGTTATTTATCCTTTCATTGCGTTCTTGTTTATATTCTTTTTTATATCAGGCGGACCAGTATTTTTTGATTTCTCTTACGGTATAATTGCTGCAGTTATTTCAATTATTATTGGATTTTTTATTCCAAGTAGATTTAAGTTTTACTATTTTTTAATTGTTCCATTAACTCTTTATATTGTTCTTAAATACTTTGTTTTTTATGAGGAGTTAATTGAACTTGGTAAGCTTGATGGATTAAACTGGGTTGAAACTGGAGCATGGGGAGGGTTGTCTCTAACATTCATAATCTCGTTCTTCTGTTTAATTTTTTGTTTTCCTATAGGGATGGCTTTCGCCCTTGGTAGAAGATCTGAGTTACCTTTGATTAGATATATATCTGTAGGATTTATTGAGTTCTGGAGAGGGGTACCACTTATTACAGTTCTATTTATGTCTGCTGTAATGTTTCCAATGTTTTTACCGGAAGATTTTTTCATAGATAAATTGGTAAGAGCAATTATTGCAATTTCTTTATTTGAAGCTGCATATGTTGCAGAAGTAATTAGAGGAGGCTTGCAAGCTCTACCAAGAGGCCAATACGAGGCAGCAAAATCACTAGGTATGGGATATTGGAAGATGCATATATTTGTAATTTTACCTCAAGCACTTAAATTAGTAATCCCAGGTATTGCTAATACCTTCTTAGCTTTAGTAAAAGATACACCTTTAATATTTGTCGTTGGATTATTAGAGATAGTTGGAATGTTAAATTTAGCAAAAACTAATCCAGAATGGTTAGGATTTGCAATGGAAGGCTACGTATTTGCAGCAATAATTTTCTGGATTATTTGTTATGCAATGAGTAAGTATAGCTATAATCTAGAACAAAAATATAAAACAGAGCGATAATTATGTCTGATAGTATTATTCAAATTAAAAATGTAAATAAATGGTTTGGAGATTTCCAAGTATTAAAAGACATAAATTTAGAGGTTAAACCAAAAGAAAAAATTGTAGTTTGCGGACCGTCTGGATCAGGTAAATCCACATTAATTAGATGCATAAACAGATTAGAAGAACATCAACAAGGAGATATCATTGTTGATGGTAATACTTTAACAGAAGATACAAAAAATATTGAGCAAATTAGAGCTGAAGTTGGAATGGTATTCCAGCAATTTAATTTATTCCCGCATTTATCTATTGTAGATAACTGCACACTTGCTCCTATTTGGGTAAAAAAAATGCCTAAAAAAGAAGCTGAAGAATTAGCATTAAAACATTTGGAAAGAGTTCAAATTCTTGATCAAGCTCAAAAATTTCCAGGTCAATTATCTGGTGGTCAACAGCAAAGGGTGGCAATTGCTAGAGCACTATGTATGGAACCAAAGATTATGTTGTTTGATGAACCAACATCAGCCCTTGATCCTGAAATGATTAAGGAAGTTCTAGATGTAATGGTTGATTTGGCTAATCAAGGTATGACAATGATTGTTGTTACTCACGAGATGGGTTTTGCAAAAGAAGTTGCAGACAAAATGATCTTTATGGACGAAGGTATGATAGTGGAAAAAGCCGATACAAAAGAGTTTTTTGCTAATCCAAAGAGTGATCGTACCAAGCTTTTCTTAAGCCAAATCTTGTAAAATTTATATACATTCTAATCTTAACAATTGCTTGACAGGTTTTTAGTTTTTAAGGTTTTTTTATTAAAATAAATAAATTTTTCTATTGCAGTAATTAAAATAAATTTGTTCAATAGACTTTTAAAATTTAATTAAGAGGGGTCTTAATGGAAGATAATTTCAACAAACACTTGGGGAACAAACTTAAGTTAAGAAGATTGGCTTTAGGTTTAACACAAACAAAAGTAGCAAAAGCAATTAACGTAACATTTCAACAAATTCAAAAATATGAAAAAGGAACTAATGGAGTAAGTTCAATTAGGTTACTTCAACTTTCAAATTATTTAAAAGTGCCGATCAATTATTTCTTCGAAGATTTTTCAGAATATTTAGTTAACTTAGAAAAATCTCAAGAA
The DNA here is from genome assembly GCF_052048055.1 of Candidatus Pelagibacter sp. HIMB1485. Classification (NCBI taxonomy): domain Bacteria; kingdom Pseudomonadati; phylum Pseudomonadota; class Alphaproteobacteria; order Candidatus Pelagibacterales; family Candidatus Pelagibacteraceae; genus Candidatus Pelagibacter; species Candidatus Pelagibacter sp. HIMB1485. The sequence continues at coordinate 890,295 of NZ_JBNAIN010000002.1, forward strand.
GGACATATGAATGTTAATTATAATTTTTTAGCAAAAGTTTATTCAGAACTTAATGCTGATCAAAAATTAAAGTTTAACAAAACACTACAAATTTCAGGATCTAATATTTCTAAAGTAGTTTAATCATAACCAAAATGGGACCCCTTTGGTTAATTGTTTATTCTTAATATTTTAGATTAATTTTTTTTTGGCTCCTCGGGCAGGACTCGAACCTGCGACCAATTGATTAACAGTCAACTGCTCTACCAACTGAGCTACCGAGGAATATAAAAATCACAACTTACTTTTTTTTAAAACTAAAACAAGATTTTTTTTGGAGGCAACGCCCGGAATCGAACCGGGATACAAGGATTTGCAATCCTCTGCGTAACCATTCCGCCACGTTGCCTTCTTGTTTTAGACGAATAGCTTCAGGCCTTTTTATATTAAATTTTTTATATTAGTCTATTAAATAACGATCCAAATTGATTATTGTTAAATAAGATTATTAAATTATAAACTTTAAAATCAATGAGTAACGATAAATATATCCATTCTGAAGTTGAAAATAAGATTTATTCATATTGGGAAAAAAATGAATTATTTAAACCAAAAGAAAATTCTAAAAAATTTTCAATAGTAATTCCTCCACCTAATGTAACTGGTAGCCTTCATATGGGCCATGCTTTAAATAATTCTATTCAGGATTTATTGGTACGTTATCACCGGATGAATAATTATGAAACTTTATGGCAACCAGGAACTGATCATGCTGGTATTGCTACACAAGCATTGGTAGAGAAAAAACTCACTTCTGAAAAGATAGATAAGAATGTTATTGGTAGGGATAAATTTATTGAAAAAGTTTGGGAATGGAAAGAACAATACGGCGACATAATAATTAACCAATTAAAAAAGCTTGGTTGTTCTTGTGATTGGTCAAGAAATGCATTCACAATGGATGATAATTTATCCAAATCAGTTATCAAAGTTTTTGTAGAACTTTACAATAAAGGTTTAATTTACAAAGATAAGAAATTAGTAAACTGGGATACTGTTCTTAAGACAGCTATTTCAGATTTAGAGGTAGATCAAAGAGAAGTAAATTCAAAAATTTACTACATTAAATATCCTATAGATGGAACCAGTGAATTTATAACTATAGCAACCACAAGACCTGAAACAATGCTAGGTGACACTGCTATAGCTGTAAATCCTAAAGACGATCGTTTTAAATCATTCGTTGGTAAAACAGTAACTATTCCAATTGTTGGTAGAAAAATAAAAATTATAGAAGATGATTATGCTGATCCTGAACAAGGCACAGGAGCATTGAAAATAACTCCTGCACATGACTTCAATGATTATGATGTAGGTCAAAGAAACAAACTTGAAATCATAAATATTTTTACTGAAGAAGGTAAAATAAATGAAAACGCACCTGAACATTATAAAGGTCTTGATAGATTTGAAGCTAGAAAAAGAATTTTAAAAGAACTTAAAGAAAAAGAATTTTTTGTAAAAGAAGAAAATATAAAAAATAAAGTTCCATATGGAGATAGATCTAATTCTATAATTGAACCTTTTCTAACAGAGCAATGGTTTGCTGATGCTGGTAAATTATCTGTTAAAGCAAAAGGAGTTGTTAATTCTAATAAAACAAATTTTTTTCCTGAAAATTGGTCAAAGACGTATTTTCAATGGATGAATAATATTGAGCCTTGGTGTATTTCTAGGCAGTTATGGTGGGGACACCAAATACCAGCATGGTACGGACCCGACAATAAAATTTTTGTAGCTATCAATGAAGAGGAAGCAAAGTCTCAAGCAAAAGAATTTTATAAAAAAGTAGTAGAATTAACTAGAGATCCTGATGTTTTAGATACTTGGTTTTCATCTGGTTTATGGCCTTTTGCTACACTTGGATGGCCTGAAGATGATGAATATTTAAAGAAATTTTATCCAACTTCAGTATTGGTAACTGGTTTTGATATTATCTTTTTCTGGGTTGCAAGAATGATTATGTTTGGAACAGAATTTTTAGATAAAGAACCGTTTAAAGATATATATGTTCATGCACTTGTAAGAGATGAAAAAGGACAGAAAATGTCTAAATCAAAAGGAAACGTAATTGATCCATTAGATTTAATTGAAAAATATAGTGCTGATGCTTTGAGATTTACTTTACTTTCAATGGCTTCACCTGGAACAGATGTTAAATTATCAGAAGATAGAGTTAAAGGTTATAGAAATTTTTTAAATAAATTGTGGAATGCAAATAATTTTTTAATAACAAATGAATGTGATTTTAAAGATATTGATGATCTACCTAACTTAAAAGTAAATATTAATAAGTGGATTTACTCAGAGTTAATAGAGGCAAAGAATAAAATTCAAAAAAATCTTGATGATTATAGATTTGATGAAGCTGCAAAAAACGCTTATCAGTTTGCTTGGCACTCATATTGTGATTGGTATCTGGAGTTATCTAAAACTATTCTTTTTTCAGATGATAATGATGCAAAAGCAGAGGTTAAAAAAGTATCATCCTATGTATTCAAACATATATTAATCTTACTTCATCCATTTATTCCTTTCGTAACAGAGGAAATATGGCTCAAAGACCAATTTGATAAGAATGGTAGCGATTTTTTAATGCATAAAAATTGGGTAACAGGAGAAGTTAATAAAGATAACAGCACTGAGCAGGTTGAAAATATGATTAATATTATTTCTGAGCTTAGATCCTTTAAAAATGAGCTAAATGTTAGCCCGGGATCATTTATTGATGTTTCAATTAAAGGTATTAATGACAATCAAAAAGAATTTATCAAGAAAAATGAAGTTATCTTAAAAAAACTTGGAAGAATAAACAACATACTTGATAGTGATTTAGAAAAACCTGCTGCAACAATGGTTGTCTCAGGTGACTTATTTAAAATTTATTTTGATAAAGATGTAGATTTAAAATTAATTAAAGAAAACTTAACAAATAAACAAAGTAGATTAGAACAAGAAATGAATAAAATATCTCAAAGATTAGAGAATAAAAGTTTTGTAGACCGTGCTCCAAAAGAGATTGTTGAACAAGAAAAAACTAATTATAATAATTTAAAGAATGATATTGAAAAAATATTAGTAACAATAAAGGGTATATAATGGCAAAATTTAATAAAAAGAAACTTCCAAGTAGACATACATCATTAGGACCAGATAGAGCACCACATAGATCTTTTTATTATGCAATGGGTGAAACAGAAAAAGATGTAGCAAAACCCTTTGTTGGAGTAGTTTCAACTTGGAATGAAGCAGCACCTTGTAACATTGCTTTAATGAGACAAGCACAATCTGTAAAAAAAGGTGTCAGAGCAAATGGTGGAACACCAAGAGAATTTTGTACAATCACTGTTACTGATGGAATTGCAATGGGTCATGAAGGAATGAAATCTTCTTTAATTTCAAGAGAAGTTATCGCAGACTCTGCTGAACTTACTGTTAGAGGCCATTGTTACGATGCATTAGTGGGTATTGCTGGCTGTGATAAATCTTTACCAGGTTTAATGATGTCAATGGTAAGACTTAATGTTCCAAGTGTATTTATTTATGGAGGATCCATTCTTCCAGGAACTTACAAAGGAAAAGATGTAACTGTAGTAGATGTATTTGAAGCTGTTGGAAAACATTCATCAGGTCAAATGTCTGCAGCAGAACTTAGAAAATTAGAATTAGTTGCTTGTCCAAGTGCAGGTGCTTGTGGTGGTCAGTTTACTGCTAACACAATGGCATGTGTATCTGAAGCAATTGGTCTAGCATTACCATATTCAGCAGGAACACCTGCTCCTTACGAGGAAAGAGATAAATATGCAAAAGAAAGTGGTAAAATTGTTATGAACCTTTTACAGAAAAAAATTAAACCAAGAGATATTGTTACAAGAAAAGCTTTAGAAAATGCTGCAACAATTGTTGCTGCAACAGGTGGATCAACTAATGCAGGTCTTCATTTACCAGCTATTGCTAATGAAGCAGGTATTAAATTTGATTTAATGGATGTTGCTAAAATATTTAAAAGAACACCTTATCTAGCTGATTTAAAACCTGGTGGGAAATATGTAGCAAAGGATATGTGGTTAGCAGGTGGTGTGCCGATGTTATTAAAAACTTTATACGAAGGTGGATATATTCATGGAGACTGTATGACTGTTACAGGTAAAACTATGAAAGAAAATTTAAAAAATGTTAAATTTAATACTAAACAAAAAGTAATGAGATCTTACAAAGATCCATTATCACCAACAGGAGGTGTTGTTGGATTAAAAGGAAACTTAGCTCCAGAAGGAGCAATTGTTAAAGTTGCAGGACTTAAAAAATTACAATTTACTGGAAAAGCAAGATGCTTTGATAATGAAGAGAGCGCTATGAAAGCTGTTCAAAGCAGAAAGTATAATGATGGTGATGTAATTATTATTAGATACGAAGGACCAGTTGGAGGTCCTGGTATGAGAGAAATGTTATCTACAACTGGTGCAATTTACGGTCAGGGAAAAGGGGAGAAAGTAGCCCTTATAACTGATGGAAGGTTCTCTGGTGCTACAAGAGGCTTTTGTGTAGGTCACGTAGGCCCTGAGGCCGCTCTAGGGGGTCCTATAGGTCTATTAAAGAACGGAGATATAATTGATATCGACGCCAAAAAAGGAACTATCAATGTAAGACTTTCTAAAAAAGAATTAGCTTCAAGAAGAAGAAAATGGAAAGCTAAAAAATCTGACTTTGGATCTGGAACATTGTGGAAATATGCTCAAACAGTTGGACCAGCATATTTAGGAGCACCAACTCATCCAGGTAAGAAAATGGAAGTTAAAGACTACTCAGAGATTTAATGAAAATAAGACCAGTTATTTTATGCGGTGGTGCTGGTACCCGTCTTTGGCCTAATTCTAAAAATCATCAAGCTAAACAGTTTATTGATTTTGGTAATTGGACTTTACTTGGAAAAACTTTAGAGAGAACAAAAGCATCCATTTATGATGCACCCATTATAAGCACAAACAAAAAATATCTAAGTAAAGTTAAACAACATCTAAGAAAAAATAAAATCAGTAAATATAAAATTGTTGTTGAACCAGCTAAAAGAAATACGGCTCCAGCTATCTTAAGCACAGCTTTAATAAAAGATATTCCTGATAATCAGCCACTAATGTTTTTTACAGCCGATCATTTGATTGAGAAGATGAATATATTTAATAAGGCTATCAATAAAAATAAGTCCAATCTTAATGAAAATAATATTTTTGTATTTGGTATTAAACCAAAATCTCCAACAAGTGATTATGGTTATTTCTTAACCAAAAAAATTAAAGGAAACATAAATAAAGTAACTAGATTTATTGAAAAACCTAAAGAAGCAAAAGCAAAAGAAATTATAAAAAAAAATGGATATTGGAACTCAGGAATGTTTTATCTTCGTAAAGATTCAATCATCAATAACTTTAAAAAATATAACCCAACCATATACAGAAATTGTGTAACAGCTGTTAATAAGGCAAAATATAATTCAAATACATATCATTTAAATAAAGCCTCATTTATAAAAGCAACCGCTAAATCGTTTGATTACGCAATACTTGAAAAAACAAAGCAAATTAATGCAATTAAATTAGATATACCTTGGTCAGATCTTGGTAGTTGGAAAGAAATTTTAAAAATGTATGACAAGAATAAAAACAAATACATAAAGAAGAAAAATGTTTATTACAGACCATGGGGTAGATACACAAACCTATTCGAAGGCAAAGAATTTTTAATTAAAGAACTTTATGTAAATCCAAAAGGAATACTAAGTTTACAAAAACATCATCACCGTGCTGAACATTGGTTGGTTACTCAAGGAAATGCAAAAATAACACTTGATAAAGATGTAATTACTAAAAAACCTGGAGAACACATATTTATTCCATTAGAGGCCATTCATAGAGTTCAAAATCCTGGAAAAAAACCAGTTAAGATTGTTGAAGCTCAAGTTGGCTCAATACTAAAAGAAACTGACATTGTAAGATTTCAAGATGTTTACGGTAGAGTAAAATAAACATTTAATGGACACCACAGTTTTTTTTGTAATTTTATTGGCAACTATTATGCATGCCATTTGGAATGCAATGGTTAAGCATCATCCAGATAAGGCTATAGCGGTTCTAGCTATTGTTTTAGGTCACATACCTTTAGCTTTAATTTGTATTTTTTATTTTCCTTTGCCCGGAAAAGAGGCACTTCCATATATAATAGCCAGCGTAGTAGCTCATCAAGGTTATCAATGGTATATGCTTAATTCTTACAAGGTAGGGGACTATACAAATGTTTATCCAATATTTAGAGGCTTTGGACCTTTATTGGCCACATTAATTTCCATTATATTTCTTGGGGTTGTATTTAAAATAGCAACACTAGTTTCAATATTATTAATCTGTGCAGGAATAATGTTTCTTGGATTATTTGGTTCTAAAAATCAAAATCAAATTGAGATCATTAAATACTCATTACTTACTGGATCATTTATAGGTCTTTATTCTTTAATAGATGGGTATGGAGCAAGAGTAAGCACTTCAGCAATATCCTATATTAGCTTTTCCTTTTTATTTAGTGCTTTAGTTTTTCCTATTATTTTAAAACTAAATAAACATGAGAATATTTTTTCTAAGGTTTTTAAAGATGCAAAAATGATATTTTGGGTAGGGGGATCTATATCTTTTATTATTTATGTGATTGTTGTTTGGGGTTTTACAAAAGCTCCAATTCCTCTAGTTGCAGCTCTACGAGAAACGAGCATATTTTTCTCAATATTTATTGGATATTTCTTCTTAAAAGAAACCATCAATCTTAAAAAAATAATCTCTATTGTGCTTATAGTTATTGGGGTGATTGGGATTAAATTATTTTAAATATAATTGAATAACTTAAGAATTATTATTGTATTCAAAAGCAACAGCATTATCGGAACAATAGTTCTTATTAGTTCCATAATATGATTTACTCTATCAAGTTTTCTCTCCAATTTTCTAATTGGACTCATGTTGTTCCACTCTCTTTTAGTAAATCCGTGTTTATTTCGATTGTTTTTCATGACAGGAAAATGTTTTAATGATTTTTTATAAAAAATCAAATTTTGATTATTTACTAATAGTATTTACGTAATACTATAATTTTATGGATCTTTTATTAATAATTTTAGTTTTAATTATTGTTATATTAACATTTTTATTATTAAAAAAAGAAAGAGTATTTGGAATTAACACTGAAGATAATTCTGATAAAGAAAAAGTAAAAATTATTGAAAGCAAAGATTATAGAAAGAATTTATATGATTTGCTAAATTATATTCCTGAGGCTGTATTAATTTTAGATAAAAGTAAAAAAATAATTTTTAGCAATAATTCCTCAAATAAACTTTTTCAAATAAAATTAAACGAAAATATAAGTGGTTTTTTACGTAATCCAGATCTTTTAAACTCTATTGATAAAGCTTTTCAGGGTACAAATGTTACAGATTTAGAAATTGAAATCAGAAATCAAGCAACTCAAAGATTAAATATAACTGCTTATTTAGATCACAATAACATTTTTTTTGATGAACAATCATGCGTGCTGCTAATGAGAGATTTAACTGAGTTTCACAAATTTCAACAATTGAAATCTGATTTTGTTGCTAATGTTTCTCATGAACTTAGAACACCATTACAGTCAATTAAAATGGGCCTTGAGACCTTTGATGACAATTCAGAATTAAAAAAAAATTCTGAAATGACAGATTTATTACCGATGATGATATCTCAATCAGAAAGAATGGAAAATTTGATTAGAGATTTATTGTCATTATCAAAAATAGAATTGCAAGAGCACATAAGGCCAACTCATGAGATAGATTTAATAGAATTGTTAGATTATGTAATTAAAACATACGAAAAAATAATTAGTAAAAATAATATTCAAATTAAATTTAATAAAATTGAAAATTTTAAAATAATTGGTGACAGAGATAAATTAATTGAAATTTTTACAAACCTTATTGATAACTCAATTAAATATAGTGACAAAAATAAAGAAATTACAATTTCAACAAAAAAAGATGGTGAACTTAATATTGTTTCAATAGCAGACCAGGGAATAGGTATACCAAAAGAATCTTTGCATAGAATCACCGAAAGGTTTTTTACAGTAGATCCTAGCAAAAGCCGTAGTGTAGGAGGAACTGGGCTTGGTTTAGCTATTGTGAAACATTTAGTTTCTCAACATAGGGCTGAAATGGATATTAATAGTGTAGAAAATCAAGGAACAACAATAGATATCAAATTCAACTCACTATAATACAACTAAAAAGTTAGTGGTTGTAATAAAAGTTTAACCTTCCTTTAATAAAATATTTAAGAATCAAATCTATTTAGTTCGCATATGAATCTAAAAAGGAGAATTATGAAAAAAATTATAAGTGTAATATTTGGATTTCTTTTAGTATTAAGTTTTACAACAACTAGTTACTCAAGAGATCAAATCAAAATTGTAGGATCATCTACTGTATATCCTTACGCAACAGTGGTTGCAGAAAAATTCGGTAAAAGTGGGAAGTTTAAAACTCCAGTTATTGAGAGTACAGGTACTGGTGGTGGAATGAAGCTGTTCTGCGCTGGTGTAGGCGTTAATCACCCAGATGTCACAAATGCATCAAGAGCAATTAAACCAAAAGAAAAAGCTTTATGTGAAAAAAATGGTGTATCTGAAATTATTGAAATTGTAGTAGGTAATGATGGTATTTCCTTTGCTCATGCAGTAAGTGCGCCAGATGCTAATTTTTCAAAAGAACAATTATGGAGAGCATTAGCAGCTAAAGTTGATGTTGATGGTAAACTTGTAGAAAATCCTTATAAAAAATGGAGTGATATTGATGCAAGTCTTCCTAACAAAAAAATTGAAATATTAGTTGCTCCTCCTACCTCAGGAACTAGAGATGCATGGAATTCTCTTGTAATGGTTAAAGGTTGTTCAAAATCAGCTAAATCTTTATTTGGAGATAAGGCTAAAAAAGAATGTGCAAAAATTAGAGAAGACGGTTATGCAGTTGAAGCTGGCGAAAATGATACTCTTATTGTACAAAAACTAACGTCAAACCCTGATGCTTATGGTTTCTTTGGTTACAGTTACCTTGTAGCAAACAAAGATAAGGTAAAAGCAGCTTCTATTGAAGGTGTACAACCATCTTTAGAAGGTATTCAAGATTACTCCTACCCAATTGCTAGACCATTATTCTTTTATGTTAAAAAAGCTCATATTGGAGTTATCCCTGGTATTCAGGAATTTTTAAAAGAGTTTACTTCCAAAAAAGCTATGAGTAACAGAGGTTATTTAGCAAAAATTGGGCTAGTTCCTCTAGCTTCTGAAGAGTACAAAACAACAAGATCAGCGGCTTTAGATTTAAATATAATTAATATTAAATAGATAAAAGTTATCCTGAAAAAAGGCCAGATTTTTACTGGCCTTTTTTTAATTCAATCAGTGATTTAATTTGTAACAAAACTGTAACAAAGGGAAGATATAGAAATCTTCAATGAATTTTGTTCTTATATTTTTAATTACAATATTTTCTTTTTCGTTATTTTTTTATGGTCGTTCAAAAACTAAAAGTATTTCAATTGAAAAAAAAATAAAATTAAACGCTTTACCAAAGTTTTATGGTTATTATTTAGTTTTATGGTGTTCTATACCAGCTTTAGTTTTTTTATTAGTATGGTCTCTTTTTGAACCAGTAATAATTAAATCAATAATTATCGAAACTGCTTCTAATCAAGGAGCGATTTTCAATGATAAAAATGAAGCAAATTTAATTTATGAAAAAATTAAAGCAATACATCTTGGAACATACTTTGGTGATATAGATACTATTTTAAAAGAAAGTGCTATTGCTTATGCTAAGTTTATTAATCTTTTTACAAACTCTAAAATAGTATTAATTTTTACCATAGTTATTTTATCAGTAATTTATTCATTAAAAAAAATTAAAAATAACAACAAAGCAAGAGATGATGTTGAAATAATTTTAAAAGGTTTGTTGTTTGTATCCTCCCTTATTGCTATTTTAACTACACTTGGAATTATTTTCTCATTACTATTTGAAAGTATAAAATTCTTTTCTGTTATAAATATTTTTGATTATTTATTTGGTACTAATTGGAGTCCACAAAGAGCATTTGTAAGAGATGCATCAGCAATTACACCTGAAGAATTAGAGGAACTAAAAGATGCGTTTGGATTTATACCATTAATTGCTGGCACAACTTTTATTGCATTCATAGCCATGTTGGTGGCTGTACCTATTGGTCTTTTTTCAGGTATATATATGGCTGAATATGCTTCATTAAAAATTAGAAGAGTATCAAAACCAATCATAGAAATTTTAGCAGGAATACCGACTGTTGTTTATGGTTTCTTTGCAGCATTAACTGTTGGTCCGTTTTTTAGACAGATTGGTGAAAATTTAGGTCTATCAGTTTCATCAGAAAGTGCTTTAGCGGCTGGATTAATAATGGGAATTATGATCATTCCTTACATTTCATCATTATCTGATGATGTAATTAATTCTGTTCCACAATCTCTAAGAGATGGATCTTATGCTATTGGAGCTACGAAATCAGAGACAATTAAGAAGGTGGTTATACCAGCTGCATTACCAGGTATAATTGGTTCTATTTTGTTAGCTGTTTCAAGAGCTATTGGTGAAACTATGATAGTTGTAATGGCTGCTGGACTTGCGGCAAATCTTACTATCAATCCACTTGAGTCAACAACTACTATTACAACTCAAATTGTAATGATTTTAGTTGGTGATCAAGAATTCGATAGTCCAAAAACTCAATCTGCTTTTGCACTTGGTTTAACTTTATTTATTGCAACTTTAATATTGAATTACATTGCTCAACGAGCGGTTAAAAAATATCGAGAAAAATATGACTAAAGAACAAAGGTTAAAAAAAAGACATAACGCTGAAAAACGATTTAGATTTTATGGTCTAGCATCAATATTTTTTGCTTTATTATTTGTAATAATCTTGGTTCAAAACATATTTTCCAAAGGAAGTTCTGCTTTTATGAAAACTGCAATTAAAGTTGAGGTTTTCTTTGATAAAGATCTTATTGAAGTTGAACCAGGTGCTTCTCAAGAGGAAATATTAGAGTCTGATTTTTTTGATATTACAATTGAAAGTCTATTAAAAGTATATCCAGCGCAAAATATGGATGAGGAAAATGCTCTCATAGATTTATTTACAACAGATGCTGAAATTGAGATTAAAAAAGCATTTTCAAATAAAAATAATTTGATTGATAAAACAATCACATTAGAGATCACAGCTTCTGATGATATTGATCAATTGCATAAAGGTAATTATCCGAGAGATTTACCTGAAGATAGAAGAAGAATTTCTGATTTCCAACTTAAAATTTATGACAAACTTGTAGAAAACAAAACTATAACAAAAAATTTTAATAATTATTTTTTTACAAACGGAGACTCTAGAGATCCTGAAATTGCTGGTATAGGAGGAGCTCTTGTAGGTTCATTCTATAGTATATTAATTTGCTTATTGTTAGCATTTCCAGTTGCTGTACTAGCTTCAATTTATCTAGAAGAATTTGCTCCAAAAAATAAAATTACTGATTTTATTGAAATCAATATAAACAATTTAGCAGCTGTACCTTCAATAGTTTATGGTTTACTAGCTCTACAAATTTTACTAGCCACCATTCAATTACCCAGATCAACTCCATTAGTTGCAGGTATAACTTTAGCGCTGATGACATTACCAAGAATTATTATACCTTGTAGAGCTTCATTGAAGGCAGTGCCACCATCAATAAGAGAAGGAGCCTTAGCAGTTGGTGCTTCTAAATTTCAATCTGTATTTCATCATGTTGTTCCTTTAGCTTTACCTGGAACTTTGTCTGGAACTATTATTGGATTGGCACAAGCTTTGGGAGAAACAGCACCATTAATTTTAATTGGAATGGTTGCTTTTGTTGTGGATATTCCATCAACACCAATTGACCCATCTTCTTCATTACCTGTCCAAGTTTACTTATGGTCAGAGTCAGCAGAGAGAGGATTTGTTGAGAAAACATCCGCAACTATTATGATGTTATTAAGTTTTTTAATTGTAATGAATTTTTTAGCAGTATATTTAAGACAAAAATTTGAGAAAAGATGGAACTAATGAATAGTGTAAAAATAAAATCAAAAAATTTGAATGTTTTCTATGGAGAAAAACAGGCACTATTTGATGTTAATTTAGATTTAAATGAAAAAGAGGTTACAGCTCTAATTGGTCCATCTGGTTGTGGAAAATCTACTTTTATTCGATGTCTGAATAGAATGAACGATGTAATTGATATCTGTAAAGTTACTGGAAATATTGAAATTGATGGTATTGAAATTAATGACAAAAATTTAGATGTTGTATCTTTAAGGGAGAGAGTGGGAATGGTTTTTCAAAAACCCAATCCATTTCCAAAAAGTATTTATGATAACATTTCATATGGTCCAAAAATTCATGGAAAAGGTGAAACTAAAAGTGAATTAGATGAAATCGTTGAGAGTAGCTTAAGAAAAGCTGCTCTATGGGAAGAAGTAAAAGATAGGCTTGACGAACCAGGTACAGGGCTTTCTGGAGGTCAACAACAACGACTCTGTATTGCAAGAGCAATTTCTGTAAATCCTGAAGTTATATTGATGGACGAACCTTGTTCAGCATTAGATCCTATAGCAACAGCAAAAATTGAAGAATTAATCGATGAACTTAAAAAAACATATACAATTGTGATTGTAACACACTCAATGGCTCAAGCAGTTAGAGTTTCACAAAAAACAGGCTTTTTCCACTTAGGTAAACTAATTGAAGTAGGAAAAACAGAGAAAATTTTTAAAAATCCTGACAATAAAATGACACAAGACTATATTACAGGTAGATTTGGATAATTTATGAGTAATGAGCACACAGTAAAATCTTACGAAGAAGAATTAAGATTTTTAATTGATTCAGTGATTAAAATGGGGAGTTTAACAGAGTCTCAAATGGTAGATTCTATGGATGCCGTAATCAAAGTTGATAAAGACTCTATTGATAAAATTATTAAAAGTGATGAAGAAATAAATAAATTTAGATCCAAAATAGATACTCAGATCATGACTTTACTAGTCAAAAGAGCACCTATGGCTATTGATTTAAGAGAAACAATCAGTTCTTTAAAAATATCTCAAGATTTAGAAAGAATAGGTGATCTATCAAAAAGTAATGCAAAAAAAGTCAAACCATTACCATTAGATTTACCTGAGGAACTATTAGGAAATTTAAAGAGATTAGGAGATTTAGTAATTAAACAATTAAATGATGTTCTAGATAGTTACGTAAATAAAAATTATGATAAAGCTAAAGAGGTATGGGAAAAAGATGAACAAGTTGATGATTTGACCTATATAGCTATGGAAAGTGTTATTGATTTTCTTTCAAAAGATAAAAAGAATTTAGATTTTTCTACCCATTTAATTTTTGCAACAAAAAATCTTGAAAGAGCGGGAGATCATATAACTAATATTGCTGAAACAATTTGTTTTTTAATTAAGGGTGAATACTTAAAAGGTAGCAGACCTAAAGGAAAAGTTATTCAACAATAAAAATGAATGGTAGGATATTTATTATTGAAGACGAACCTTCAATAATTCAATTAATTCAACATAATCTAGAAAAAAACGGTTTTATAGTATCATCATCAATAAATGGTAACGATGGTTTAAAAGAATTAAAAAAATTTCAGCCTGATCTACTATTATTAGATTGGATGTTGCCTGACCTTTCAGGGATAGAAATTTGTAAAAGTATAAGAAAAGATAATAGTTTTAAAAATTTACCTATAATTATGCTAACTGCAAAAGGTGAGGAAGAAGACAAAATAAAAGGTTTAGATAGTGGAGTAGATGATTATCTAACAAAACCTTTCAGTTTTAATGAACTTAAATCTAGAATTAAAGCTGTATTGAGAAGATCAAACCCAAATACTGTATCAAACAACTTAACATTCGATGATTTAAATTTAGATAGAATTGAAAAAAGAGTATATAGGGATGACCAAGAAATCCAACTTGGACCAACTGAATTTAGACTACTAGAATTTTTTCTAGTAAATCCAAAGAGAGTTTATTCTAGAGATCAGATTTTAGAAAACGTTTGGCCAAACAATGTAAATGTTGAGAGCAGAACAATTGATGTTCATATCAGAAGATTAAGAAAATCTATAAATATTAAAAACAAAAAAGAACTGATTAGAACTGTTAGATCATCTGGTTATTCTCTTATTTAAAAATTATTTAATTTTTTTGAAGTTCATAGATAGAAACATAATGTTTCTTTTTTGGTAGTGGGATTATTGTTGGAACTTTAGTCAATCTTGGTTTTATTGATTTATTTCCTACAATAATATTTTTATCATAATTTTCTAAATTGACTTCAGGATGAGGGTTTCCATCATTGATTAATGGCCAAGCATCACAAGCTCTATAACCAAATAAAATTAAGGGTCTTGAGTTATTCATTTGGTTGTGTCCTGATCCATGAACTGATCTACAATGAAAAAAAACAACTGTTCCAGCAGTTCCTGTTATAGAAACACTATCTTTAGTTCCTATTTTATTTTTCTTAGTATCTATTTTTCCAACAAAATAATTTTCTTTACTGTGGTGGCTGTATAATTTCTTTTTGTGTGAATTTTTTATTATTTTAAGAGGCCCATTTTTCTCATAGCAATCATCTAAATATATACCAACTGTGATTAAATCATCGTTGGTATGAGGGTAAAAAGCCCAATCTTGGTGCCATCCAATTTCACTTCCTTTTTTCTTATTTGGAAGTTTAAAGTTTAATTTACCAAGATGAAATCTAACTGTTCCACCTAACAATTTTTTAGCTATGGATATAATCTTTTTATCTCTAGATAATTCATAGAAAACTTTATGCCTATTCTGAGGGTTATTTAGTCTTAATATTTCTTTATTCTTTGATGAGTCTGAATTGTAAACAAAATGGTGATTATTATAGGATTGAGTTCCATTTACACCATTACCATTTTTTTTCTTTTTCTCTTTTGAAATTACTTCATTAACAATTTTATTTATTTTGTTTATCTTTGTTTGAGAAATTAAATTTTCTTTAACAAGAAAGCCATTTTTTTTAAATAAATTTAAATCGTTCATAAAATCAAATTATAAAGAAAATAAATCCTCTTAGAAAAAATTACAATGCTTATTGTATTATAAAAATATCAGTGAATGTTATATGTTAATCCGAGAATTTAAAAAAAATCCCGGATTAAACCTAATTTTTAATTAACAACCTTTGAAAGATACAGACATATTTCTAATTAAATTGAAATATAGATCTTTACCTGGATCTAATGTTGCACCTAGAGGATCCAGAACACCAGTTTTAATCTTCATATCTTTTGCAACTGCATTGATAATATCAGGATTAAATTGAGGCTCTGAGAACACACAAGCTACTTTATCATGCTCAATAATTTCTCTTATTTCAGCAAGTTGTTCTGCACCAGGCATTACATCAGTATTAACAGTAAATGCACCTAATATTTTAACGTTAAATCTTTCCTCGAAATATTGATAAGCATCATGAAATACAATTGAAGATACGCTGTTACTTAAATCAGTCATTACATCAATTGTAAGTTTATCAATTTCTTGTAAAGCCTTAGCTAAATTACTTTTGTATTTAGCTTCATTTTTTGGATCATTTTCAATTAAATGTTCTGCCATTTCATTTAACATAGCTTTTGCATTAATTGGGTCCAACCAAATGTGTGGATCAAATTCACCATGAGCATGTCCATCATGATCATCATGTCCGTGGTCATCATGATCGTCTTGATCATCGTGATCGTGGTCGTGATCATCTTCTTTTTTACCGTGATCGTCGTGATCGTGGTCGTGATCGTCTTCTTTTTTACCATGATCATCGTGATCGTGGTCGTGATCATCTTCTTTTTTACCGTGATCATCATCATGTCCATGGTCGTCATGATCATGTTCGTCAAAAATATTTCTTTCTCTAAATTTTAATACTTGTAATCCTTTGATTTCTATTAGTTCAATTTTTTCAGCTTTTTTTGCGATAGAACTTAACGGTTTTTCTAAAAAATTTTCTAAATCTTCTCCTACCCAAAACACAAGATCAGCATTTTGAAGCATTTTTGCATGAGAGGGCTTCATTGCAAATCCATGAGGCGAGCTATAACCATCCACTATTAGATCTGGTTTACCTACACCATCCATTAAATAACTTGCTAATGAATGTATTGGTTTAATAGAAGCAACCACTTTAATTTCAGCATTTGCTGATGAAAATATAGTTAAAAAGGATATTAATGAAAAGATTATTGGTAATTTTTTTAGATTTATCATAAGTAATTATTTAAAAGTTGTTATATTATAACATTATGTAATAATATAACATTTACAAGTCAAGGAATAAATGAACTCTGAGAATAAAACTTTGGTTCAACTAAATAATGCAGGCTTTCGACAAAATGGAAAGTGGTTGGTAGAAGGTGTTTCGTTAAAAGTTGAAAAAGGAAAAATTGTAACTTTAATTGGTCCTAACGGGTCAGGAAAAAGTACAACTGCAAAAATTGCTTTAGGAATTTATAAAAATATAGAAGGGAATGTTGAGAAATATACTAACAAGATTGGATATGTTCCTCAAAAAATATCTATAGATTGGACATTACCTCTTCGTGTTTATGATTTTATGCTGTTAACAGAAAATATTGATGAGGAAGCGATAGATGAAGCTTTAAATTTAACTGGTGTCGTTCACTTAAAAAATAAAAATTTAGGAAATTTATCTGGGGGTGAGTTTCAAAGAGTTTTGATAGCAAGGGCTATTTCAAAAAAACCAGAATTATTAGTTCTTGATGAACCTGTTCAAGGTGTAGATTACACAGGTGAAATTGCTCTTTATGAATTGATTAAAAAAATTTCAGACACTCTTAATTGTGGAATTTTATTAATTTCACATGATTTACATACTGTAATGACAGCTACTGATCATGTTGTTTGTTTAAACGGCCACGTTTGTTGCTCTGGTACACCAATGGATGTAGCAAAAAACAACGAATATAAAACTTTATTTGGTGAAAAAGCATCTCAAATTCTTTCTGTATATGAACATAAACATGACCATGTTCATTCAGAGGAAGGACAAATAAAGAAAAATTAATATGTTTGACGATTTTTTTATTAGAGCTTTAGTTGCTGGAATAGGTGTGGCTTTAGTTACTGGCCCCTTAGGTTGTTTTGTAATTTGGAGAAGATTATCTTATTTTGGTGATACACTCTCTCACTCAGCTTTATTAGGAGTGACTATGGCTTATTCTTTAGAGTTAAATATAGCCTTATCTGTTTTTGTAATTTCATCTGTAGTTGCTTTAATTCTTATTCAACTTCAAAAAAAAACTAATCTACCTGGTGATGCTTTGCTAGGTTTGTTAGCACATTCTTCTCTAGCAGTAGGCTTGGTTGTGATAGGATTTTTAACATTCATTAGATTTGATATAATGGGTCTGTTGTTTGGTGACATATTAGCTGTAACTACAAATGACATACTAATAATTTGGATAGGTGGTGCTATCATATTGCTGATTTTAAAATTGATATGGAAACCTTTATTTGCATCGACTGTTAATTATGAATTAGCTGAGGCAGAAGGGTTAAATCCAGAGCGAGCCAAAGCTGTATTCACAATTTTAATGGCAGCAATCATCGCAATTTCAATAAAAATGGTAGGACTATTATTAATAACCGGAATGCTAATCATTCCAGCTGCTATGGCTAGAAATATCTCAGACAGTCCTCAGAAAATGATATTTTTCTCAATTATAGGTGGTTTATTATCTGTAATACTAGGATTGTTTTCTTCACTTGAGTTTAACACAGCTTCAGGACCCTCAATTATTGCTGCTTCATTGTTTTTATTCATTTTATCTTTGTTTAAAATAAAGCAATCCATTCAATTGAAAAACTAATGACTAATTGATAAGAATTTATAGATGCAAAAAGAACACAATCTTTCTAAAAACCAAAAAATAATTTTTGATCTCATTGATAAATCTGGTGAACCTATGAAGGCTTATTCAATTCTTTTTAATGTTCAAAAAAAAGGGATTAAAGCACCATTACAAGTTTATAGAGCTTTAGATAAATTAGTTGAAATTGGAAAAATCCATAAGATCGAAAGCAGAAATGCTTTTATTGCATGTCAAAATTCTAGTTGCCAAATTTCTAAAGCAACAGCTTTTTCTATTTGTGAAAGCTGTGAAAAAGTTTCGGAGATAAATAATTCAAAACTTTCAAAATATTTATCAAATTTTGAGGATGACTCAGGAATGAGATACAACAAATATAACTTAGAATTTTTTGGTTTATGTAAAAAGTGTAAATTGAAGTAATGAGCACAGTATCTTTAACCTTAGATGAAATATTTGAACTTGCCAAAAAAACTCTTTTGGCTAATGGATGCGATGATGAAACAGCATCAATTTTATCAGATTTAATAAGAAATGCAGAAAGAGATGGCTCAGTATCTCATGGTTTATTTAGATTGCCAGCATACGTTACTGGTCTTAAAAGCGGAAAAATTAATGGAAAAGGTAAACCTGAAGTTAAAAAAATATCTCCATCAGTAATTAAAGTTGAAGGAAATAATTGTTTAGCACCTGTTGTATTAAATAAAGGATTACCAGAACTAGCTAAAGCTGCAAAAGAAAATGGTGTTGCAGTATTAGCAATAAATAATTCACATCATATGGCTGCTATGTGGCCTGAAACAGAAAAGTTAGCTGAAGATGATTTAGTTGCTTTTGCATGTACGTCTTACAAGCCTGCTGTTGCACCTGCAGGAGCGATAAAACCATTATTTGGAACGAACCCAATTTCATTTGCTTGGCCAAGACCTGGCAAAACTCCGGTTGTTTATGATATGGCAACTGCATCGATGGCAATGGGTGAAGTTCAGGTTGCTAAAAGAGAAGGGCACAAAGTTCCACTTGGAACTGGTTTGACTAAAGATGGAAAAGAAACAACTGATCCAGGTGAAATTGCTGATGGTGGAGTATTATTACCGTTCGGTGGTTATAAAGGTTCTGCAATTGCAATGATGGTTGAATTATTAGCGGGTGCTTTAGTTGGTGATAATTTTAGTTATGAAACAGCTGCTAAAGATAATAATGATGGTGGTCCTCCAAGTGGTGGTGAATTTATATTAGCAATAAGTCCAAATAAAACTTCAGGAACTAACTGGCAAAAACATGCAGAAGAATTTTTTGAGAAGATGAAATCAATGGGCGAAGTAAGATTACCTGGTGAAAGACGTCATAAAAATAGATTGGACACTGGTCCAAGAAATATAAACGAAGAGTTAGTTAATAAAATTAAATCTTTAAGTTAAAGTAATTTCAATAGGAGTGTGGTCAGAAGGTTTTTCTCTCCCACGAGGATCTTTGTTGATGTTTATATCTTTAATTTGATCAATTAATGAATTTGAAACTAAAAAATGATCAATTCTCATGCCATTATTTTTTTGCCAGGCACCTCTCATATAATCCCAAAACGTATATCCTTCTTTTTCTTCATTAAAATATCTATAAACATCGTTAAAACCTAGATTTATCATCTCTCTAAATTTTTTTCTGATTTCCAACCTGTATAAAGCGTCATCCTCAAAACTTTTTACATTATAAACATCTTCTGCTGATGGAATTATATTAAAATCACCAGCTAAAATTAAATTTGGATTTTTTTTAGATAAAGTTTTTAGTTGTTTGATTAATTGATCAAGCCAATTTTTTTTGTAGTCATATTTTTCAGTATCAACAGGATTTCCATTTGGAGTGTATATATTAATTAATTGAATAGTTTTTTTCTTATATTCAAATTCAGCAGAAATTATTCTTGATTGTTTTAATTTATCTTTAATTAAATCAGTTTTAATATTTTTTAATTTATTTTTAGAAATAATTGCTACACCATTATAACTTTTTTGACCAAATACGTGGCTTTCATAATCCATTGAAGAAAAGTCATCATACGGAAAATTGATATCCTCGGTTTTGATTTCCTGCATCATTAAAATATCTGGTTTATATTTTAATAAATAACTTTTGATATTTTCAATTCTTGCTCTTACAGAATTTACATTCCAAGAAGAAATCAGCATTAAAGTGAGAAAGAAACACCGCAACCACAAGAGGATTTTGTTTGCGGATTAGATATTTTAAATTGTTCACCTATTAATTCAGAAACATAATCAACTTCAGAGCCTTTAAGTAAATCTGCAGAAGTTTTATCAATTAAAATATTTTGAAAATTTAAATCATCATCTTGTTTTGATTTATCAAAAGTGAATTCGTATTGAAATCCTGAACAACCACCACCCTTAATAGCGATTCTAAAAAATGAACCTTTGTCTTTTTTTGCCAACAAACTTTCTATTTGTTTTAACGCATTATCTGTAAATTTAATTTCTTTAATCATGTCTCAACACTGATATTACTAATATAATACTTAATTATTTTAATTAAAGGATGAAAAAAGACGCTTTGTTAGGGGTATACAAAAGTAAAGGCAGACTAATTAAGGAAGCACACTCAAAATATCGATCTCCTTTTCAAAGAGATAGAGATCGTATTATTCATAGCGCATCATTTAGAAGATTAAAACATAAAACCCAAGTATTTGTTAATACTGAAGGAGATCATTTTAGAACAAGGATTACTCACTCAATAGAGGTTGCTCAGATTGCAAGATCAATAGCCAAATATTTAAAATTAAATGAAGATTTAGCTGAAACTTTAAGTTTAGCACATGATTTAGGTCACACGCCGTTCGGTCATGCTGGAGAAGATGCCTTACATGAATGCATGGATAATTATGGTGGTTTTGATCACAACCTTCAAACTTTAAGAATAGTTATGTTTTTAGAAAATAAGTATTTTAAGTTCAATGGATTAAACTTGACCATAGAAACGTTAGAAGGTCTTCTTAAACATAACGGACCTGTTGAGGATATTGGTTTAGTTAATAAGTTAATAGGGTTAAAAGCTTTTAAAGGTAAAATTAAATATAATTCATTTCCCTCTCTTGAAGCTCAAATTTCAGCAATTTCAGATGATATTGCATATAACAATCACGATATTCAAGACGGAATAAAAGCCAACCTTTTTAAAATGGAGGAATTGGTTGAAATAGATTTTTTTAAAAATATTCATAAAAAATATAAAAATAAAATTACTAATAAAAATTATAAAATTGTAATTTATCAAATTATAAGAGACTCAATTGACCTCATGGTTAGAGATT
The DNA here is from genome assembly GCF_052048055.1 of Candidatus Pelagibacter sp. HIMB1485. Classification (NCBI taxonomy): domain Bacteria; kingdom Pseudomonadati; phylum Pseudomonadota; class Alphaproteobacteria; order Candidatus Pelagibacterales; family Candidatus Pelagibacteraceae; genus Candidatus Pelagibacter; species Candidatus Pelagibacter sp. HIMB1485. Next base: position 911,725 of record NZ_JBNAIN010000002.1, read on the forward strand.
TATTGAGCAATACTCAGAAAAATATTCAAAAGCTTAAGATAAAATCTTCAAGAGATGTAGCTAAATCTAATGAGTTAATTGTTTGCTTTTCAAACCAAATTAAGAATGCAGAAAAAGAAATTAAATCTTTCTTAAGACACAAAATGTATGACAATAAATCAGTATTGAAAAAAAATCATAAAGGTAAATTAATAATTAAGAAATTATTTAAAATAATTAAATCAAATCCAAGAAAATTTTTGTCCAAAGATCAATTGACTAAAGACAAATATAGAGCTATTTCAGATTTTATATCTGGTATGACTGATAGATATGCTATTAACCTTTATAACGATAATAAATGAATATTTTTGAATTATATTTAGACAAAATTAAATCAGTTATTGTTGATTTGAATAAAAATAATCATCTAGAAATTCCAGAAAGTTTTAATGGTATTAATGCAGAAATACCCCCACCAAAATTTGATTGTGATATTTCAACAAATGTTGCAATGGTTTTATCAAAAATCAATAAAACCTCACCATTACAGCTTGCAGAAAAACTTGCTCTTGAAATTAAAAATAATGACAGCGAAATTGAAACAATATCTGTAGCCAAACCAGGATTTATTAATATTAAATTTAAACCATCTTTTTGGTCAAATTTTATTAAAGATATTACAGATAATGCAGATAATTTTGGAATTAATGAGAAAGAAAAGAAAAATAATTATTTAGTGGAGTTTGTTTCAGCAAACCCTACAGGACCCTTACATGTAGGACATTGTAGAGGTGCTATTCTAGGCGATGTTATCTCTAATGTTTTAATTTTTAATAAACACAAAGTTACAAAAGAATATTATGTGAATGATTATGGTAACCAAATTATAAATTTTACTAAATCCGTATATTTTAGAATTAGAGAAGTTCATTTTAAAGAAACATTTCCTGAAGATAATCCTGATTTGTATCCTGGGGATTATCTAATTGATTTTGCAAAAAATATAATTTCAAATAATTCAAATCTTAACTTTGATAATTTTGACGAAATTAGTGATAAATTAACTACCTTATCAATAGAGCAGGCACTTCTGCTTATCAAAAACAATCTTAAAAGCTTGGGTATTAAACATGATAATTTTGTTAGTGAAAAAAGTATTGTATTAAACAATGAAGTTGAAAGTGTAATAGATTTTTTAGAAAAAAATAACTTTATTTATAAAGGAAAAATTAAAGCCCCCGCTGGTGAAGATAACAAAGATTGGGTTGAAAGGGAGCAATTATTATTTAAATCAACAGACTTTGGAGACGATAAAGATCGTGCACTTCAAAAATCAGATGGTACATGGACTTATTTTGCAAGTGACGTTGCTTATCATAAAAATAAAGTTGATAGAAATTTCGATTACTTAATCAATATTCTTGGAGCAGATCACGCAGGTTACATAAAACGGATTACTTCATCTGTTGAAGCACTGTCAGGAAAAAAAGATACATTAATTTGTAAAATTAGTCAGTTAGTAAAATTAATAAAAGATAACAAGCCTTTTAAAATGTCTAAAAGAAAAGGGGATTACATTACGGTTGATGACTTGATTGAAGAAGTTGGAAAAGATGCAACAAGATTTATTATGCTTAACAGAAGTAGTGATGTTGAATTAGATTTTGATTTCGATGCAGTCAAAGAAAAATCTAAGGACAATCCACTATATTATGTTCAATATTGTTACGCTAGAATTTCATCTGTATTTAGACATATAGATGAAGACGTAAATTCAAAAATTGAATTAAATGATTTCAATTTTGAATATTCTAATGATGAAATTAAAATTTTAAAAAAATTATCTGAATGGCCAAAATGTATTGACGCAGCTAGTACAAAATTAGAACCACATAGAATACCTGTTTATTTATATGATCTTGCATCAGAATTTCACTCGTATTGGAATTTAGGAAAACAATTTCCAGAAAAAAGGTTCATTAATGATCAAAAAATAGTCTCACCAGATAAATTGATCTTTTTGAAGGCTATTTCCAATGTAATAAAAACAGGTATGGATATTGTTGGTGTTGATACACCAAATCAAATGTAATGCTTAAAGAAATAAAGTACTTAATATTTGTTTTAGTAATACTTTTATTTATTTTTTTTACAGGAAAATATTATTTTTCAGATGAACACAAAAAAAAATCATACAGATCTCATCAAAATATTGATGAGAAAATAAAATTATATTCAAAAAATTTACCAGTTTTAGAGAATGATACTCAAAATGTAATTGAGTATGTTAAGCAAACAAACAAAAAGAAAAAGAAAAAATTTAATTTTTGGAAATTATTAGAAAATGATAAGTAAAAGAAAATCTTTTATAGTTGGTTTAAAATCAACAAAATTATCTAAAAATGAAATTTTATTTCTAAAAAAATATAAACCCTGGGGAATTATCCTATTTACTAGAAATATTAAATCTTTTGATCAAGTTAAAAAATTAACCTCTAGCATTAGAAAAATTTTTAAGGATAAAAAATATCCAATTATGATTGATCAGGAAGGAGGAAGAGTAAACAGATTAAGAAATTTAATTTCATTTGATAATATGACATCTGAATATTTTGGAGATTTGTTTAATAAAGATAAAAAAAAATTTGAAATCGTTTATAAGTTATTTGTAGATAAGACTTCTTATTTATTGAATTTAATTGGAGTGAATATTAATACTGTTCCAGTTTTAGATCTTAGAGTTAATGGCGCTAGCAAGGTAATTGGTGATCGATCTTATTCAAAAAATAAAAAAATAGTCTCTAAATTAGGGGGTATTTGTATTGAATTATTTCAAAATAACTCAATAGGAACTGTAATGAAGCACATACCCGGTCATGGTTTAGCAAAAGTCGACAGTCATTATTCAACACCGATTATTAACAAAACATATGGATATCTTCTTAAAAACGATTTTTGGACATTTAAAAAGAAGAAATGTTTATTTGCAATGACAGGTCATGTTGTTTATTCAAAAATTGATAAAAATAACACTGCCACTCACTCTAAAAAAATAATTAATATTATTAGGAAAAATATAGGATTTAAGAATATTTTAATTTCAGATGACTTATCAATGAAGAGTTTAAGTGATGATTTAAAACTTAATACTATTAATTTATTCAGCGCAGGTTGTAATATAGCACTTCATTGCAATGGAAATATGAAAGAAATGAAGATAGTCGCAGAAAATTCACCTCAAGTGAGTAGTTTTATTCTTAAAAAAACATCTCAATTTTATAAAATTTTAAGTTAATATCTTTCCATGTCCACTAACGATTCTGAATTATTTAATGTAGATATAAATAATTATAATGGACCATTAGATGTACTTTTAGATTTAGCAAAAGCTCAAAAAGTTGATCTAGAAGAAATATCTATAACTAAGTTGGCAGATCAATTTCATGAGTATATTACTAATGAAAAAAACTTAAATTTAGAAATTGCTTCTGAATATCTTTTAATGGCTACATGGTTAGCCTATTTAAAATCAAAATTACTTTTACCTGGTACTCCAGAAGAGGAATTTAAAGTACAAGAAGTTGCAGAAAAGTTAAAATTACAGCTAAAAAAATTAGAATTAATTAGATTATTATCCGAACAAATGCTTAAGAGAAAAAGATTAGGTAGAGAAATAAGAACAAGAGGTATGAAAGGAAATATTAGATCAATTTATAGCACAGAATATAACTTAAGTTTATTTGAACTAATGAAAGCTTACTCAACAATAATAATGACTAAAGATTTTCAAAAAATGAATATTCCAAAACTACCTGTGTTCACAACAGAAGATGGCATCAAAACAATTAGAGAATTTTTTGGCAAACTATTTGAATGGAAAAAACTTGATGAATTAATACCAAGTAATTTTAAAAGTGGTTCAAAATACAAAAGAACTGGTAAGGCTGGGATATTTGCTGGATCATTAGAATTAGTTAAAGAAGGAAATTTATCAATTAAACAAGATAAATTGTTTGATGAAATATATATAAAGGAAATAAATGATTAAAAAAGCAAAAGCTTCAAAAGATAATGTTTTAAAGTTTCCATCAAAACTATCTAATTTAGATAAAGAAATAGAAGCAATTATTTTTGCTGCAGCTGAACCTTTAGATGTAGATACTATAGAAAGTAAAGTTTCTAAAAAAGGTAATGTTCCAGAATCTTTAGAAAAATTAAAACAAGAATATTCAAACAGGGGAATTAATTTAATTTGTATAAAAGATAAGTGGTCTTTTAGAACATCACCAAATTTATCAAGTTTGATGTCCCAAGAAAAAACTGTTGAAAAGAAACTATCTAGAGCTGCAGTAGAGACATTGGCTATAATTGTTTATCATCAACCAGTTACGAGAGCTGAGATAGAGGAAATAAGGGGAGTTGCTTTTGGTACAAATACTTTAGAGATATTAATGGAATTAAATTGGGTAAAACCAGGTGGTCGAAAAGATGTTCCAGGTAGACCAATTCAGTACATAACTACTGATGATTTTTTAAGTCACTTCAACATACAAAAATTGTCTGATCTTCCAACAATTGATGAATTGGGTGCTGCTGGTTTAATTGATAGTTCAAGTGTTGATAATGCTATTTTTGGAACTGGAAAGTTTTACAAAGAAAAGCAAGAAGAGAAAAAAGAGGATATTTATTCCAATATAGATGAAATGCTAAACAGCACTCTAGACCCTGAAGAGAAAGATTAATAAAAAAGTAACTTTCAAAATAACCTTAAAAAGGTTATAAGTTTTTCATGAGTATAGGAATTTGGCAAATAGCTATTATAGTTATATTGGTTGTTTTATTGTTTGGAAGAGGAAAAATTTCAAGCTTAATGGGTGATGTAGCTAAAGGTATTAAAAGCTTCAAAAAGGGAATGGCGTCAGACGTGACTGACGATACAGAGCCAAAAAATATATCTGACGATAACAAAGACTCGGATAACAAAAATTAATTTAAATGCCTACTATCGGTTGGTTTGAAATTTTAATTGTTGTTGCTATTGCTATAATAGTTCTTGGTCCAAAGGATTTTCCAGTAATGTTAAAAAAAGCAGGCTCGTGGATCGGATCAGCAAAAAGATACGTTAACAATATTCAAAATGAAGTTTCAAATCTAGAGATAGATGAAGAAAAAATTGATAACGAAATAAAAAAAGAAATTAAAAAAGATGAGTAATGAAGATCAGGAAGGTGGATTTGTAAGTCACCTTACAGAATTAAGAAAAAGATTGATAAATAGCTTTATCTTTTTATTTATCTTTTTTGTGATTTGTTACTTATTTGCAGAACATATCTATGGTTTCCTTGTTGATCCATTTGCAAGAGCTGTAAAAGAAGATGGCTCTGATAGAAGATTGATATTTACAGCTTTACAAGAGACCTTTTTAACATACCTTAAAGTATCATTCTTCACAGCTTTTTTTGTTACATGTCCTTTTATCTTGATGCAAATTTGGAAATTTATTGCACCTGGTTTATACAAACATGAAAAGGTAGCAATTCTGCCTTACCTTATATTAACACCAATATTATTTTTTTTAGGAGGTATGCTGGTTTATTATTTGATAATGCCCCTTGCGATTAAATTTTTTCTTTCATTTGAAAGTACAGGTCTTTCTACAAATTTACCAATCCAATTAGAGGCTAAAGTTAATGAATATTTATCACTAGTTATGAAATTAATTTTTGCTTTTGGTATCAGTTTTCAGCTACCAGTCGTTTTAAGTTTATTAGCTAGAATCGGAATAGTTGATAGTCAATTTTTAAAAGAGAGAAGAAAATATGTAGTTGTTATTATATTTGCAGCAGCTGCATTGTTAACACCACCAGATCCAATAACTCAAATAGGTTTAGCAATACCTTTATTAATTCTGTATGAATTATCAATATTTTCAGTAAAATTTATAGAAAATAAAAATTTACAAAAAGAAGATGCATAACATTAAAGAAATACGAAAAGATTTTTCTAAATTTCAAAAATCTCTTGAAAAAAGAAACTTAGAAGTAGATTTTGAAAAAATACAAAAATTGGATGAACAAAATAGAAATTTAATTCAAAAAAAAGAAAGTTTAGAAAAAGAAAAAAAAGACATTTCTAAATCAAAAGATGAGAGCTTGTTTAAGAAATCTAAAGAAATCAGCAAGGAACTCGACAAAATTGTAGAAGATCAAAAACAAATTAAGTTTGATTTAGATAGTATTCTGTCTAGCATACCTAATATACCGCATGAAGATGTTCCAAATGGTAAAGACGAAAATGATAATAAAGAAATATTAAAATCAGGAGAGATACCTAATTTAGAATTTAAACCTAAAACACATTACGAATTAGGTGAAAAACTAAATATGCTTGATTTTGATTTAGCTACAAAAACTACTGGTTCAAGATTTGTATTTGTAAAAGATAAATTGGCTCTTTTAGAAAGAGCAATATCAAATTTTATGCTTGATACACATATTCATCAAAATGGTTATCAGGAGATATCACCACCATTAATGGCATCAGAAAGCACTATGTACGGTACTGGACAGTTGCCAAAATTTGAAAATGATCAGTTTGAAATTAAATTTGACGAAGGTTCAGATAGAAAATTTTTGATACCAACAGCAGAGGTCATTTTAACCAATATTGTTAAAGATAAAATGATTGATCTTAATAATTTACCAATGAGATTTGTAGCTTCAACTCCTTGTTTTAGAAAAGAAGCTGGAAGCTATGGAAAGGATACAAGGGGTATGATTAGACAGCATCAATTTTACAAAGTTGAAATGGTAAGCATTGTTGAGAATGAAAAATGTTTAGAAGAATTAGAGAGAATGACAAATTGTGCAACTGACATACTAGATAAATTAGAGTTACCTTATCGGAAAGTAATTTTATGTTCAGGTGATATGGGTTTTAGCGCAGAGAAGACCTATGATATTGAGGTATGGTTGCCATCAGAAAATAAATATAGAGAAATATCATCATGTTCATCTTGTTCAACGTTTCAAGCACAGCGTATGAAGGCAAGATACAAAAACAGTAATAAGGAAAATGTTTTTGCAGGTACGTTGAATGGAAGTGGTTTAGCTGTTGGAAGAACTCTGATTGCAATTATGGAAAACTATCAGCAAAAAGATGGTTCTATTATAATTCCTAAAGTTCTAAGACCTTATATGAACAATATGGAATTGATTTCTAACAATTAAAGTTGTTTTAATTAGTGAGATGGTATAAGAATGCCATAATTTAAAGGAGATTTATGGAAGGTTCAGGAATAGGTCAATTTATACCGCTAATTTTAATTTTTGTTATTTTTTATTTTTTCTTAATCAGACCACAGCAAAAAAAAGTTAAAGAGCATAAAGCAATGGTCGAAGGTTTAAAGAGAGGAGATAAAGTAGTCACTTCAGGTGGAATAACAGGAAGAGTAGAAAGATTAATCGATAACGACAAAGTAGAAGTTGAAATAGCTGAAAATGTTAAAGTAGAAATTGTTAAAGCTACAGGTATTCAAAGTCTCTTAAACAATACTCCAGAAGTTAAAAAATAATCAATTAAGATAAGTGCTTTATTTTTCTAAACTAAGAATCTTATTTGTAACTTTATTTTCTTTATTATTTATTTTAATTGCGTCATCAAATTTATTTAAGTTCGATGATAGTTTTTTTAATAAGAAAATAAACCTTGGTTTAGATTTACAAGGTGGTTCTTACCTTTTACTTGAAATTGATAATGAGCCTGTAATTGAACAAAAATTACAAAATTTAACAACCACTATTAGAAATTATTTCAAAGAGAAAAACATCAAAATTAATAATATTAAAATTGATAATCAAAATATTTTTTTCAATGTTGCTGATTTAGACAAACAAGCAGTACTAGATGTGTTTCAAGATGAAAATAGTGATCTAAATCCTTATTACCCAAGATTTAAATCACACCAACTTGATATCGAAGATAATGGTATCAATTTAAAAGTAAGCTTTTCAAGACAAGGCATAATCAATCTTAAAACTTCATCGCAAGATCAAGCAATAGAAATTGTAAGAAGAAGGGTAGATGAAGTCGGTACTAATGAACCAAATATTTTAAAAAGAGGTAATGATAGAATACTTGTTGAACTTCCTGGGTTAGATGATCCTCAAAGAATTAAATCACTATTGGGAAAAACTGCAAATCTTACATTTAGATTTGTAACCAATGATGAAAGTGACAGATTTGGTGTTGAAAAGTTAAAATTTGAAGATGGCTTAGAAGAGGCAACAGTAAGCAAAAGAATAATCATCAGTGGTGAAAATCTATTAGATGCACAGCCAAAAATGGACACTCAAAACAATCAAACTATTGTGTCATTTACATTAGATAGAGTAGGTGCCAAAAGATTTGGTAAAGCAACATCTACTGGTATTGGAAAACAATTGGCCATTGTTTTAGATGGAAAAATAATTAGTGCACCTGTTGTTAGAGATACAATAGCAAGTGGGTCTGGACAGATCAGTGGTGGATTTACTTTCCAAAGTGCAACAGATTTAGCTTTATTATTAAGGTCTGGAGCATTACCTGCTCCATTAGAAATTATAGAGGAAAGGACTGTAGGTCCTGATCTAGGACAAGATTCGATTAATGCAGGAATGATTGCGTTAGCTATAGGTTTTTTATTAGTTATTATTTTTATGTTTGTTAAATACAAAGTTTTTGGATTAATCACTAACGTAACATTAATAATTAATTTATTTTTATTACTTGGTATTTTAACTTTATTTGAGGCAACACTAACTCTTCCAGGTATAGCAGGGATAATTTTAACCGTTGGTATGGCTGTTGATGCAAATGTTTTAATCTTTGAAAGAATTAAAGAAGAACTTAAGGATGAAAGTAATAATATTTTAGCTTTTGATGGAGGTTACACAAAATCAAGAACAGCAATTATTGATGCAAATATTACTACTTTATTAGCAGCTATAATTTTATTTTTTATGGGGTCTGGTCCAGTAAAAGGATTTGCTGTTACTCTAGGTGTAGGAATATTTACAACTCTATTTTCAGTATATTTTATAGCAAGATTGTTCACTAGTCTTTATGTGACAAGAAATAAAAATAAGGAAAAACTAATCTAATGATAGCTTTTAATAAATACTATAATCACTTTAACATACTATCTATATTCTTAATTACAGCATCACTTTTATTACTAATTTTTAAAGGTTTAAATTACGGTATAGACTTTAAAGGTGGAACATTAATTGAACTAAGGTCATCAGATAGCAAAATTAGCGTAAGTTCGTTGAGAGATAAATTTAATCAAATGGATTTAGGAGATGTTTCTGTTAAAAAATTTGGAAATGATACTGATTTTCTAATTAAATTTGAAAATAAAGATAATAAAAAAAACATTATTGAAGAAATTAAAAAGGATTTAGATAGTTCTTTTGGAAATAACTATGACTTTAGAAGAGTTGAGAACGTAGGTCCTAAAGTTAGTGCTGAATTGCTTAAAGCTGGCGTGATAGCAATTTCTTTATCTCTAGCTGTAATGCTTATTTATATTTGGATACGTTTCGAGTGGCAATTTAGTTTGGGTGCAATTTTGGCATTATTTCACGATGTAATTGTTACATTGGGAATTTTTTCATTATTTAGTCTTGAAATTAATTTATCAATTATTGCAGCTGTTCTAACTATTGTTGGTTATTCTATGAACGACACAGTTGTAATTTTTGACCGTGTTAGAGAAAATTTGAGAAAATATTCAGACATTAAAATTTTTGAATTAACAAACATTTCAATTAATGAAACTTTATCTAGAACAATAATAACCTCAGCTACAACTTTGTTAGCTTTATTGGCGATATTCTTTTTTGGTGGTGAAATTTTAAAAGGTTTTTCTTTAGCAATGATACTTGGTGTTGTGTTTGGAACTTATTCTTCGATTTATATAGCTAATACAGTTTTAGTAAGATTAAGAGTATCACAAAAAACAGTCTTAAGAGAAGACGATAATAAAACTGTTTAATATAAGTTTTGAGCAGCTACCATTGAAAGTAACATTGGTAGAGATAAAAGTGTATTAGTTCTTGAAAATAACATTGCAGTTTTAGCGGACTTAGCTTTAGTTTCCGGATCAGCTTCAACTATTCCTAAAGCTCTTTTTTGGTTTGGCCAAATTACAAACCAAACATTAAAAGCCATTACAATACCTAACCACATACCAATTCCTATTGCTGTATGTTTTGGAACACCAGATCCAATGCTAAAAGTCATAGCATCATGTAAATATCCATTTAACAGAGCTAGAATTAATCCTGAAAGAACAGTAAACGCAGCTGCCCATCTAAAATAAAATAATGCAGCAGGAGCAATTACTTTTCCAATAGCAGGTTTTTGTTCATCAGGTATTTTTCCCATATTTGGAATTTGAACAAAATTAAAATACCACAATAATCCTATCCACATTATTGCAACAACAACATGAATATATCTAAATAACCAGCTCCAAAAAAGAGTATCGAACGCAATACCATCATTTAAATAGGAAAGACCTAAAAACAATATAATTGCTAATGCAAGCGATGCATGAATTGTTTTAGATAGTGATGATAATAAACTGCTCATGATTCTTAATTAATATACACTAAATTTAGATTTTTTATAAGTTTTTATATTTAGTACAAAAGAGGTTTTAAAAACTGACCTGTGTAGCTTTCTTTTACTTTGCAAACTTCTTCAGGTTTACCTTCTGCAACAATTTTACCACCTTTAACACCGCCTTCAGGACCCATATCAACTATATGATCAGCTGTTTTTATAACATCTAAGTTATGCTCTATTACAACTACGGTGTTTCCTAATTTCACGAAGGTGTGAAGAATTTCTAGTAATTTTTTAATATCGTGCTGATGTAGTCCAGTTGTTGGTTCGTCTAATATGTACATGGTTCTACCAGTAGATCTTTTTGATAATTCTTTAGCTAGTTTAATCCTTTGTGCTTCACCACCTGATAGTGTAGTGGCTTGTTGTCCAATTTTAATGTAACCAAGTCCAACTTTTTTTAGGGTTAATAATTTAGATTTAATATTTGAAATGTTTTCAAAATATTCACAACCTTCATCAACAGACATATCTAAAACATCGGCTATACTTTTTCCTTTAAACTTAATCTCTAAAGTTTCTCTGTTGTATCTCGTTCCTTTACACTCATCACACTGAATATAAACATCTGGCAAAAAGTGCATTTCATAAGTAATAACTCCATCACCTTCACAGGCTTCACATCTACCGCCCTTAACATTAAATGAGAATCTTCCTGGTTTATAACCTCTAGTTTTAGACTCGGGTAAACTAGTAAACCAATCTCTTATAGGACCAAAAGCTCCAGTATATGTAGCTGGGTTAGATCTTGGAGTTCTACCAATAGGGGATTGATCTATATCAATAATCTTATCAATTAATTCGACACCCTTATAACCTTTAAATGCTTTTGGAGTTTTTCTAGCTTTATTATTAAGTGTTAAGTTTAATGCATGAAATAATGTTTGTAATACTAATGTAGATTTACCACTACCTGAAACACCTGTTACACAAGTGAATGTGCCTGTAGGAATTTTAAGATTAACATTATTTAAATTATTCCCACTAGCACCATTTATTTCTACAAATCTTCCATTTTTGGCTAATCGTCTAGTTTTAGGAATTTCAATCTTTTGTTTATTTGCAAGATACTGTCCAGTTATGCTCTTCTTATCCTTTTTAAGTTCTTCATAAGTTCCTTGAGCTGTTATTTGACCACCATTCGTACCTGCTTCAGGTCCAAGATCAATAATATGATCTGCGTTTTCCATAGTTTCAGTATCATGTTCAACAACAATTACTGTATTCCCAAGATCTCTTAGTCTTTTTAATGCATTTATTAATTTAACATTATCTTTTTGATGCAAACCAATTGATGGTTCATCTAAAACATATAATACTCCTGTTAAACCAGATCCAATTTGTGATGCTAATCTAATTCTTTGAGCTTCTCCTCCTGATAAAGTTCCAGACTCTCTTGAAAGTGTTAAGTAATCTAAACCAACATTAAGTAAGAAATTTAATCTTTCATTTATTTCTTTTAGGACATGTTCTGCAATTTTAAATTGTCTTTTGTCTAAATTATTTTCTAAGCTTTTAAACCATTCAGCGGCATCATGAATTGATTTTTTAGTAACCTCACTAATATTTAAATCATTAATCTTAACACATAATGCTTCTTCTTTAAGTCTATCACCATTACAAGCTTCACATGCAGTATCAGATTGATATTCAGCTATCGCTTCTCTTTTCCACTCACTATCAGATTCCAAGAAACGTCTTTCAAGATTATTAATCACTCCTTCAAAGGTTTTTTTATATGAATATTTTTCATATCCATCATCATAATTAAATTTAATTTCGTCCTCATCTGAACCATATAAAATTATATCTTTTATTTTTTTTGGAAGCTTTTTCCATTTTTCATCAAGAGAAAATTCATAATGTTTTGCAAGAGAAGCCAAAGTTTGCGCATAATATAAAGTTGTCGATTTAGCCCATGGTTCAATTGCTCCATCTGCTAAACTTTTACGATCATCTGGGACTACTAAATTTGGGTCTACATTTAATTTCATTCCTATACCTTCACATTCTTCACAAGCACCATAGGGACTATTAAATGAAAACAATCTTGGTTCTATTTCTTCGATAGTAAAACCACTTTCTGGACAAGCAAACTTTGTGGAGTAAATTAATTTTTCAATTTTTCTAAGTTTTTGAGGAAGAGTTTCATCTTCGTATTCAACAAAAACTAATCCATTAGCTAAATTTACAGCTGTTTCTACGCTTTCAGCTAATCTGTTTCCAAGTTTTGAATTAAGTACAATTCTATCAACTAGAATTGAAATGTCGTGTTTTAATTTTTTATCTAGGTTAGGAGATTTTTCTATATCGTATAATACATTATCAATTTTTATTTTTCTAAATCCACGTCTCTTATAGATTAAAATATCTTTTTTATATTCACCCTTACGACCCCTAACTACTGGAGCATAAATATAAATTGTAGATTTTTTTGGTAATTTTTTAATTAAATCAACAATTTGAGTAATTGTTTGTGAGGTTATTGGCTTACCTGTAAAAGGAGAATAGGGTATGCCTGCTCTTGCATAAAGAACCCTCATATAATCATAAATTTCTGTAACAGTTGCAACAGTTGATCTGGGATTTTTTGAAGTGTTTTTTTGTTCGATTGCTATGGCTGGACTTAAGCCTTCAATTAAATCAACATTAGGCTTTTTCATTTTATCTAAAAATTGACGAGCATAAGCAGATAAGCTCTCGACATATCTTCTTTGACCTTCTGCATAAATGGTATCAAAAGCTAATGAAGATTTTCCTGACCCAGACAAACCTGTTATCACTACAAATTTATCTTTTGGAATTTCTACAGTCACATTCTTCAAATTGTGTTCTTTAGCGCCCTTAATAACTATCTTTTTCATCATATTTTTAGTTGCTTTGAGTCAATAAAATTAATATTCAGAAGAATTGTGATATAAATCTTATTAATTAATTTAACAAATATTAAAATATTATGGCTGGAAGTTTAAATAAAGTATTATTAATTGGTCGTTTGGGCGCAGACCCTGAAATTAAACAAATGGTAAACGGAAAGAGTGTAGCTAGACTAAGTCTTGCAACCAGTCAAACATGGAAAGATAAAAATACTGGTGAAAGAAAAGAAAAAACTGAATGGCACCGTATAGTTGTATTCAATGAAGGATTGGTAAATGTTGTTCAACAATATTTAAAAAAGGGCGCACAAGTTTATGTAGAGGGACAACTGACAACACGTAAATGGAAAGATGAACAATCTGGCCAGGATAAGTATTCAACAGAAATTGTTATACAAGGTTACAATTCTTCACTTACAATGTTAGGTGGAGGAAATACAGGTGGTGGAATTCAGAATGACACAACTCAACAAAACAATATTGAGGATTCTTCTCAAGTGTCAAATGATATGGATGACGAAATACCATTTTAATTTCTATGCAAAAAACTGAAGAACCAAAAGATAAGAATATTAATCTAATCTCTATGCATGACGAGATGAGCTCGTCTTATTTGTCTTATGCTATGAGTGTTATTGTAAGTCGTGCATTACCTGATGTAAGAGATGGATTAAAACCAGTTCATAGAAGAATTCTTTATGCAATGTACAAAGGTGGTTATGATTGGTCTAAACAATTCAGAAAATCAGCAAGAATAGTCGGGGATGTAATTGGTAAATATCATCCTCATGGTGATCAATCAGTATATGATGCTTTAGTTAGGATGGTGCAAGATTTTTCAATGAGCTTACCTTTAGTTCAAGGACAAGGTAATTTTGGATCCATAGATGGTGATCCAGCTGCTGCTATGAGGTATACCGAAACAAGATTATCAAAAGTTTCACAATATTTGATTGATGATATCGAAAAAAATACGATTAGTTTTAAAAGTAATTATGATGAAACTGAGAAAGAACCTAGCGTATTACCTGCGCAATTTCCAAATTTGTTAGTTAATGGGGCTGGAGGTATAGCTGTTGGAATGGCAACTAGTATTCCTCCTCATAATCTAGGTGAGATAATTGATGGCACTTTAGCTTTAATAGACAATAAAGATATTAAAATAAAAGAGCTAATGAAACATATTCCAGGACCAGATTTTCCGACTGGAGGAGTAATAATCGGTAAAGATATAATTAAACAAGGTTACAACAATGGTAGAGGCTCATTTAAAATTAGAGGTGAAGTATCAGTTGAAAGCTTAAAGAATGGTAGAGATAGATTAGTAATTACTTCAATTCCATACCAAGTAAATAAAGCTGTACTAAATGAAAGAATTGCACAATTAGTTAGAGAAAAGAAAATTGAAGGTATTAAAGACATAAGGGATGAGTCTAACAGAGAAGGTATAAGAGTTGCTATTGATTTAAGAAACGGTGTTGAGCCAGAAACAATTAAAAGACAACTTTATAAAAATACTCAAATAGAGAGCTCTTTTGGTTTTAACACTTTAGCAATAGTAGAAGGGAAACCAAAAACATGTACATTAAAAGAATTTCTTTCTAATTTTTTATCTTTTAGAGAAGATGTAGTAATCAAAAAAACAAAATTTGATCTTCAAAAAGCAGAGGAAAGAGCTCATATCTTAATTGGTCTATCTGTTGCAGTAGAAAACTTAGATAAAATTATAAAAATCATTAGATCTTCCAAAACACCTGAGGATGCAAAAAATGCTATTCTTAAAACTAAATGGAAAATAAACAAATCACAAAAGCTAATTTCTTTAGTAGAAGGAAAAAAAGGTAAAAATATTTATTCTTTATCTGAACCACAAGTTTTAGCTATCTTAGAATTAAGATTACAGAAGTTAACAGCTCTTGGTATAAACGAAATTGAAGTTGAGATTAAAAAATTAGCTGAATTAATTGCAAAATATAAAAAAATTATATCCTCTAAAAAAGAGCTTTTGAGAGTAATAAGCGAAGAATTAAAAAATATTAAAGAAAAATTTGCTGTTCCTAGAAGAACTAAAATTATTGATGCAGTATTAAATTACGACATCGAGGAAACAATCCAAAAACAATCTGTAATTATTACAGTAACTTTACAAGGATATATTAAAAGAGGATCATTAAATAATGTGAAGCAACAAAAAAGGGGTGGAAAAGGTAAATCTGGAATTACTACCAGAGATCAAGACTCTGTAATACAAACTCTTTCGGTAAATACTCATACATCAGTTTTATTTTTTTCAACAGAGGGGCTTGTTTATAAAATTAAAGCTTGGAAAATACCTGAGGGATCATCGGCTTCAAAAGGTAAATCCTTATTTAATATTCTTCCGCTAAAGAGTCATCAATCCATTAGTTCAATTATGCCAATGCCTGATGAAGATACAGACTCAAAAAATTATCAAATTATTTTTGCAACATCACAAGGTAAAGTTAGAAAGAATAGTTTAGAGGATTTTTCATCCATTAATGCTTCAGGAAAAATTGCAATGAAACTTGACAACAACGATAAAATTGTTGGAGTTAAAATTTGTAAAGATGATCAAGACATAATTCTAAGTACTAAATTTGGAAAATGTATCCGTTTTGAAGCTAGAAAATTAAGAGTATTTAAGGGAAGGTCTTCTAAAGGAATAAAAGGTATTGAACTTGCTTCTGGAGATCAAATTGTTTCATTATCAGTAATTGATAATGATAAATTGAGTAAAAATGGAAAAAAATCAAAAGATGAAAAATCAGAATTAAAAGCAAAAGAAAAATTTGTTTTAGCAATAAGTGAAAACGGTTATGGTAAAAAGACTTCTCATATTGACTACAGAGTTACTAATAGAGGAGGAAAGGGCATTATTGGAATTATAAATTCACCAAGAAATGGAAATATAACATCATCTTTTCCTGTATTTGAAGGTGATGAAATTCTAATATCTACAAATAAAGGAAGAGTTATTAGAGTGGCGGTTAAAGAAATAAGAACTGCTAGTAGAAATACCCAAGGTGTAAGAATAATAAAATTATCTGGTGATGAAAAAGTTGTTTCTGCAATTAAGATTGATGATAATTTAATTTAATGAGTAAAATTGCTATTTATCCAGGAACTTTTGATCCAATTACTTATGGTCATATAGATGTTATTAAAAAAGCACTAAAGCTTTTTGATAAAATAGTAGTTGGGGTTTCGGATGTAAGTAATAAAAATTATTTATTCTCTTCTGAAGAAAGAATAGAAATTGTAAATAAAGCTTTATTCAAGGATTTAAAATTAAATAAAAAAAAAATTATCGTTGTTTCCTTTGGTTCACTAACTACAGATTTGTGCAAAAAATATAAATCAAATATCATATTGCGTGGCTTAAGAGCCGTATCTGATTTTGAATATGAATTTCAACTTGCAGGAATGAATAGAAAGCTTAACCAAAATATTGAAACAATTTTTTTAATGTCAGATGTAGAAAATCAAATTATATCTTCTAGATTTGTTAAAGAAATTGTAAAATTGAATGGAAATATTAAAAAATTTACTACCAAAAGCACAATAAAATCTTTAAAAGAAAAATATGAATAGAATTTTATCGTACATATTTATTTTATTTTTTATTAGTGCAAATCAATTAATAGCTGAGGAGAATATAATGATTTTAAAACTTAAAGATGGTGATGTAAAAATTGAATTATTTGAGGACGTGGCACCAAACCATGTCAAAAGAATTAAAGAATTAGCTAACAGTGGAAAATATGATAACGTTGTATTTCATAGAGTGATAGATGGTTTCATGGCTCAAACAGGTGATGTTAAATTTGGAAATTCAGAGTCTAAGGAATTTGACTTAAGAAGAGCAGGTATGGGTGGATCTGATATGCCTGATTTAGAGCAAGAGTTTAATAGTTTACCTCATGACAGAGGCACATTATCTATGGCTAGAGCTCAAGATCCAAATAGCGCAAATAGCCAGTTTTTTATTTGCTTTCAACCAGCTCCTTTTTTAGACAGACAGTATACTGTTTTTGGTAAAGTTGTTGAAGGAATGGAGTTTGTAGATAAAATTAAAAGAGGTGACCAAAATAATAATGGCGCTGTAACAGATCCTGATAAAATTATAAGCTTTAAATCTTTGTAAAATATTAAATGGCATTAAAAAATTTTGCCTTTAAAGTTTTAAACAAAGACAAATTTGCTAGATGTGGTGTTATAGAAACTCATAGAGGTGAGGTTAATACACCAGCATTTATGCCTGTTGGTACACAAGCAACAGTTAAAGCTTGTACAATCGATGATATAAAGAAAACTGGATCAGAAATAATACTATCTAACACATATCATTTAATGATCCGTCCTGGAGTGGAAAGAGTTGAGTCAGCAGGTGGTTTACATGAGTTCATGAATTGTGATTTGCCAATACTTACAGACTCAGGTGGTTTTCAAGTAATGTCTCTATCAAAGTTAAATAAAATAGATCGCGAAAAAGGGGCCATATTTAATTCACACGTCGATGGAAAAAAATTTTATTTAAGTCCTGAAGAAAGTATTAGGATTCAATTGGGTTTAAACTCAGATATTGTAATGATAATGGATGAGTGTCCAAAAAAAACTGAAGATTATAATTTAATAAAAAAATCTATGGATCTATCTTTGTATTGGGCTGAAAGATCTAAAAAGGCATTTGGAAACAATCCTCACAAAGCTTTATTTGGAATTATTCAAGGAGGATTATTTAAAGATTTAAGATTAAAATCCCTTGAAGGTCTTATAAAGATTGGATTTGATGGCTATGCAGTTGGAGGATTAGCTGTAGGTGAAACTCAAGATGAAATGTTTAGCACTCTTGATGGTATTAAGGAACATTTACCAGACGAAAAACCTCATTATTTAATGGGTGTTGGTACGCCATCAGATATTTTAGGAGCTGTAAAAAGAGGTATAGATATGTTTGATTGCGTTCTTCCAACTAGATCAGGTAGAACAGGTCTTGCTTTTACTTGGAATGGAAGGGTAAATATTAAAAATAACAAATATCAAAATGACAACACGCCGTTAGATCCTAATTGTGAAAATTTAAATTTAAATAAATATTCAAAAAACTATTTAAATCATTTGTTTAATACCAATGAAATATTAGCATCAATGTTATTAACACTTCATAATATAAATTTTTATCAAGAATTAATGTCTGAAATCAGAAAAAATATTATGAATAATACCTTCGATGAATTTCACGATAAATACATTGATAAGTTGTAGTTTTATTAACTGTGCTATTATGTGTACAACTTTGTAATGAAAACCCCTCATTTATAACGAATTCTTTTTGTAAAAATTACATTGAACGAATTGAAATATTAAAATTTATCTGTATACAAACCATATTCATTTTCATAAAAATGAATCTTTGTGGGCCGTTAGCTCAGTTGGTAGAGCAATTCCCTTTTAAGGAATGGGTCGATGGTTCGAGTCCATCACGGCTCACCACTTTTTGAATTTAACTTATTTCAATTGGTGGATAATCAAGAATTACCTCATTCATCCAATCATTTAACTGTTTAATTCTAGTGTCAGATGAAGGGTGAGTACTCATAAATTGTGGAGGTTCTTTTCCTTTATTAAATTCTTTCATTCTTTCCCAAATTTTAACTGTCTCTCTAATATCATATCCTGATAAAGATGAAAAAATCATACCAAGATAATCAGCTTCGCTTTCTTGTTTTCTGTTAAATGGATTCATTAATCCAATTTGAGATAGTAGGCCAACTGTATCCATTCCAGTTGTTCTGTTGATATCTGATAATATACCCCCACTTGCAATATCAATAATTCTGGTACCTGTGTTAAGTAAAACTCCTCTACTTGCTCTTTCAACAGAATGTTTGGCAACAGCATGAGCAACTTCATGTCCCATTACTGCAGCCAGACCATTAGTATTTTTTGTTACATCAAGTATACCTGTATAAACTGCAATTTTCCCTCCAGGCATGCACCAAGCATTTCTAACTTTTTTATTATCAATTAATATATATTCCCAATCAAAGTTAGCTGTTGGATCATTTAAATTAGATCTATAGAAATATTCACTAATTGAATCTTCCATTTTTTTTCCAATTTCTTTTATTTCATTTAAAGTTTTTGTGTCATCACTCATTTTCTCTTTTTCTTTAACTTTCTCATAAATTTGAGCAGCTTGAGCATTTAATTTAGCTTCAGGTATTAATTTTAATTGTTTTCTGTCAGTAATTGGAGCACTTGTGCACGAAGGTAGAAGTAAGCTTCCACAACCACATCCAACATATGTTAAAAATTTTCTTCTATTCATTTCATTCTAAAATTGGTAATAATTTATCATTATGAATCTTAATAATAAAATTTTAGTTGTATTATTTATCATTGCAATAATTTTTGTTACATATTCTAGTTATAGTTAATAAATGAAAGAAACCAAAAAGAAACCTATAAAAAAAAGAGAAATTATAGGTCTATGGTTTTATATTTTATCTTTAAAAATTAGGAATTATTTTTTTACAGGTGTTGTCGTTTTAATACCAATAGGACTAACTATTTATTTAAGTAAATTTTTAATAAATACGTCTTCAAAAATTTTACCGTCTCAAATAAATCCAAATTATTATTTGCCATTTAATATACCTGGCCTAGAGATAATTATTTCAATTATTTTCATAACAATCATTGGTTTCATATCTTTATCTTATTTAGGAAAAAAATTTCTTCAGTTAATAGACAGTTTATTCAAAAAAATACCACTACTAGGAACTTTTTGGTCTGCAATTAAACAAATGTCACAATCTTTTAAAGAAAGTGGTAGTAAAAGTAAGAGTGTTGTTCTTGTTGAATATCCAAGAAAAGGTGTTTGGGCTGTAGGTTTTGCAACTAAAGAAAATTCTGGAGAAATTGCTGAAAAAACAAATCAAAAATTAATAAACGTATTTGTTCCAACAACTCCAAATCCAACAAGTGGTTTTTTGCTTATGTTCCCAAAAGATGACGTTATATTTTTAAACATGACTTTTGAAGAGGCTTCTAAATTTATTGTGTCGGCCGGAACAACAACAACTGAAAAAAATTAAGCTATATCATTAATTATATCTGCTCTATCGTACAATTTAATTAATGGTTTAAACCTACTTAAATTTTCATTTTCAAGTTCAATTCTTTTTATTTCTTTTTCAGCTAATTCAAACAAGTCACTATTCTGAATTGGGTCTGCTAATTTGAAATTTTTAACTCCACTCTGTTTAAAACCCAAAATATCGCCAAAACCCCTGATCTTCATGTCTTCCTCAGAAATAACAAATCCATCGTTGGTCTCTTTTAATATATTTATTCTTTTTTTTGCATTTTCGCTCAAATTTGACTTAAACATCAAAATACAAGTTGCTTCTTTCTCTCCACGACCAACTCTACCTCTTAATTGGTGGAGTTGAGATAGGCCAAACTTATTTGCATTTTCAATTATAATGACATTGGCATTTGGAAAATCTATTCCAACCTCGATAATAGTTGTAGATACTAATATTTTGAATTCTTTATTTAAAAATTTTTTTAAAATTTCATCTTTTTCATTTATATCTGTTTTTCCATGAAGAATAGAGACTTGTTTTGGGAATAATTTCTTTAAATATTCGAATTTTTGAATTGCAGAAGTATGATCTAATTTTTTAGACTCTTCAATTAATGGACAGACCCAAAATATTTGATTTCCTGAATTAATTTCTTTTTTTATAAATTTAATTACATCATCAATTTTACTTTCTAATTTACTGTAAGTTTTTATCATTTTACGGTTTTTAGGTTTTTCTCTAATAATTGATAAATCCATATCACCATAAATTGTCATTGTTAAAGTTCGTGGAATAGGTGTGGCAGTCATCAATAATACATCACAATCATTCCCACCTTTGTCAGATAATCTTTTTCTTTGATTAACACCAAACTTATGTTGTTCATCAATAATAATTAATCCTAATTTTTTGAATTTAACTGTTTTTTGAAAAATAGCATGAGTACCAAAAATTATATTAATCTTATTATTTATTAATTCATTGAGGATTAATTTTTTTTCTTTGTAGCTAGACTTACCAGAAATTAACTCTGTTGATATGTTTGATGGAAAAATTTTTTTTGCTAAATTATAATGTTGTCTTGCTAATATTTCAGTAGGGGCCATAACAGCTACTTGAAACCCAGAATTGATAGTATTGAATGCAGCTAATAATGAAACAATTGTTTTTCCACTTCCAACATCTCCTTGTAATAATCTAAACATTTTAGTTGAGGATGATAAATCCTCATTAATTTCATTAATTGATTTAATTTGATCATCAGTTAATGCAAAATCTAATTTATTAATAAGTTGTTTTTGTTTATTTAAATTAATAATTTTATTTTTTTTCTTAACTTTCTTAATTTTTTTTCTTATTTCTGAATTAACTAAAAATGTTGCAAATATTTCATCATATGCAAGTCTTTGATAAAAATGATCTTTGTATTTTCCTATATTTTCATGCTTGTGTAATTCTTTAATTGCATCATTCCAATTGATATTATTGAATTTATTTAAAATTTTACTTGAGTGCCATTCTTTTAGGTTCGGTAATTTATCTATTATTTGTTTTATGATTTTATTATAAATTTTCTCAGATATTCCCTCAGTTAATGAATATTTATTATGAACTTGTTTAATTAAACTTGAGTCTTCAGATACATATTTAGGATTGGTTATTTGATATTTATTTTTAAAGTAGCCAATTTTCCCACTTACAGTTATTTCTTTTCCTAAAGGTAATACTTTTTTAATATATCCCTCATAACTATTAAAAAAAACACAATCTAGCTCACCTGTTTCGTCTGAACACTTAACTCTATTTGGTAATTTTCTAATTCTTGGAAACAAATATTTATTTGCTACAACAGTAACAGTTTGATTTTCACCGATCTTTAAATCTTTTACTTTTGTTGACAAACTTCTATCTGTATAAGCCTTTGGAAGTTTCCAAAGTAAATCAAAAATATTATTTATATTCTTTTTCTTAAGTAAATTTGTTGTTTTTACACCTACGCCATTTAAAGCTGTTAGATCAGATAATAAATATTCAAAATTAGTTTTATTATCCATGATAAATTAATTATATTCTAATAATGAGCCTCAATATAGATGAATTAAAAAAAAAAATTATTTATCGTTCCAATTATCGAGGTACCAAGGAGATGGATAAGCTCTTAGGTAAATTTGTAAAAAAATACATCAATGATTTGCAAAAAGAGGATTTAATTGATCTAGATAAATTTCTTAATATTGATGACACAAATTTGTATAATTTCTATAATGGTTTTGATACTGAATTCGAAATAGAAAAAAACAATATAAGCTTATTGTTTAAAAATTTTAAATATTAAGTTGATGGCGGAGAGACTGGGATTCGAACCCAGGAAAGAGTTGCCCCTTTGCCGGTTTTCAAGACCGGTGCTTTCAACCGCTCAGCCATCTCTCCGTGAGCAAGGTTTTATAATTATAATTATTTAATTCAACCATAAAATAGTCGAAAAAAACTCATTAACGACTAATATCAAAGCTACATGAACAAAGAATTTAATAAAGGCCTTTTACTTGCTGGATTTGGATCTTTTTGGTGGGGTTTTTTTGGAGTTTTATATTTTAAATATATTACTTTTATTGGTTATATTGAGCTAGTAGTCCACAGATGTTTATGGACGACCTTGACTTTAATACTAACAACTTTCTTTTTTTCAAAATGGGATATTTTTTTTAAGATAATTAAAAGTAAACAAAATCTTGTTTATCTTTTTATATCAGGCTTTTTGATTTTTATGAATTGGGGTGTATGGATTTATGCGATCGCTACTAACAGAATTATAGATGCTAGTTTTGGTTATTTTATAATGCCAATATTAAGTGTTCTTCTTGGTTATATTTTTTTTAAGGAAAAATTAAATAATAAAAGAATATTTTCAATTACCTTAGTTATTTTATCAATTTTATATTTAATTTTTGTAAGTTTAAAATCGCTTCCCTGGGTCGGTATACTTGTAGCACTAAGTTGGGGCTTTTATAATTTAGTAAGAAAAAAGGTTAATGTTGATACTGATATTGGACTTTTAATAGAAAGTTTATTTATATTGCCAATTGCAATTGGTGCATTCTATCTCATTGCAGTTAATGGTTACAATGATTTCTCGTTATCCAACCCTCCAATGATGTTAATAATATTGTTGGCAGGTCCAATGACGGTAATACCTTTATTTTTATATGTAAGAGGAGTTGAATTATGTGGATTAGGTCCAACTGGGATGATTTTCTATATCACACCAACTCTTCAATTTTTACTAGGTTTTTTTTATTACGATGAAGTTTTCTCATTTAATAAACTAGTAAGTTTCATTTTAATCTGGATTGCTGTAATAATATATTTGAGAGATTTATATGAAACTAATTAAACTTATACTGATTTTATCTCTTTTTTTTCATTCAAACACTTTAGCAGATATCAATAAAGAATTCGAAAAATGGAAAAATAATTTCAAAAAAATTGCTCTAGAAAATAATATTTCTGAAGCAACATTTGATCTAGTTATGTCTAATACTAAGTTTTTACCCGATGTAATTAAATATGATAGATATCAACCAGAATTTTATGAAGATACAAAAACTTACATATCAAAAAGAACCTCTGACCAAAAAGTAAATAAAGGAAAAAAACTTTATATAGATAATTTAAGTTTAATTACCTCTGTTGAAAATGAATTTAACATAGAAAAAGAACTTCTCTTATCATTAATGGGTATAGAAACAAATTTTGGAACTTATGTTGGTAAAATGGACATTCTTTCTTCACTAGCTACATTAAGTTTTGACAAAAGAAGATCAGAATTTTTTACCAAAGAACTTTTAATACTTTTAAATTTAATTGAGAAAAATCAAATTGATTATAAAACATTGTATGGATCTTGGGCGGGTGCTTTTGGTTACTTCCAATTTATGCCTTCTACAATGAAAAATTATGCAACAGATTATGATGGCAATGGTTCAATAAATTTAAAAAGTAACCCTGATGCGTATGCTTCAGCGAGTAATTATTTAAAGAAAATAGGTTGGAAATCTAATGAACCATGTTTTTATAGAATTGATTTAAACAATGATATTCCAAAAAAATATTTAAATATTTCTGCAAAAAAATTACATGATAAGAAACAATTAAAGTTTTTTAGACAATACATTCAGAACAATTCAATTATTTCAAATAATTATGATGAATTAGAAGTTGCAATAATAACACCAGATAAAGATATAATTCCTGATGCGGAAACATTAAATCCAGCTTATGTGGTATTTAATAATTATGAAATAATTTTACAATGGAATAGATCTTTAAGATTTGCTTTAGCCGTCTGCACATTGAAGGATAAATTCAAAGATGAACTTTAAAATAATATTGCAATTATTGTTGTTTATTATTTTTATTGGATGCAAACAATTAGAAACAACTCAAAAAAAAACTATTAAGACAGAACCAGATACATCTACAGCAGAAACAACTTTAAAATCTTCAGATGAAGAAGATAGTTCTAAATATATTTTTGATAGAGAGTATACCAACCAAGGCTTTGCATTAATTTACGACGAAAATCTTTTTAATAAAAAAAGTATTTCAAAAAAACTCGATAACAGAGGTTTGTTTATTTTTCATACCAAAATTAGAAAAAATTCTTTTGTGAAAATTACTAACCCTGAAAATACAAAAACTGTTATTGCGCAAGTGATATCTAATAAAGCAATTTTTTCAAATTTTTATAATTCAGTAATCACCAAAAGAATTGTTGATGAATTATTGCTTGATGAAAATGAACCCTATGTTGAATTATCTCTAATTTCTAATGAATCAACTTTTGTAGCAAAAAAAGCTAAAACGTTTGATGAAGAAAAAAAAGTAGCTCAAAAGGCTCCTGTGGATGGGATAACCATAGATAATTTAGGAACTGTAGAGAAAAAGGAATTGCCTAAGACTTCTCAAAGTAATTTTCTATATTCAATTAAAATTGCAGATTTTTATTATAAAGATTCAGCTGAAAATATGATCCAAAGAATTAAGGATGAAACAAAGATAACAAATCCTGTTATAAAAAAATTATCTCAAACAAAATATAGGGTATTATTAGGCCCATTTAATGATATAAAAAAAATTCAAGAGTCATTTGACGAAATAGAAAAACTAAATTTTGAAAACCTAAAAATTATTAAAGATGTTTAAAAAATTAAATTTAATTATTTTAATATTCATTTTATTTGCATCTAAATCATTTGCTAATTTTGATGTGAAAGCAAAAACTGCAATAATTCAAGATTATCATTCTGGTGAAATTCTTTTTGAAAAAGAAGCGGACTTATCAATTTATCCTGCATCCATGACGAAAATCATGACCTCAATCATTGCCTTTGACCTAATTAAGTCAGGAGATTTAAGTATGGATGAAAAATTTATCATTTCAGAAAAAGCTTGGCGATTATCTACATCAGGTTATTCCTCAATGTTTATTATGGTAGGTGATGAGGTTTCTGTCGAAAATTTACTAAAAGGTATAATCATAGCATCTGGTAATGATGCTTGTATTGCATTAGCAGAAGGTATAGCGGGTACTGAAGAAGAGTTTGCAATCTTAATGACAGCAAAAGCTAAAGAGTTAGGAATGGACAATACAAACTTTTCTAATTCATCAGGAATTAATCACCCTGATAATAATTCAACAGTTAGAGACATAATGATCATGTCTAGATACTTAATTAAAGAACATCCAGAATTTTATAAAATGTTTGCTGAAAAAGAATTTACTTGGGATAGAACAGGAGGAGATCCAATAACACAAGGTAATAGAAATCCTTTGCTATATAAAAATCTTGGAGCAGATGGTATCAAAACTGGTTATTTAGCTGTAGAAAAATATTCATTAGCTTCGTCTATAGAGAGAAATGGAAGAAGATTAATTGCTGTTGGCAGTGGTTTTAATTCAAAAAATTCCAGATCAAAAGAAAGTACTAAAATGTTAACTTATGGACTTACAAATTTTGATTTAGTTAAAATTACTGAAGCGAATAAACCTTTTCAAAAAATAGACGTATGGTTGGGAAAAGAAGATACAGTTGATGTTTATACAAATGAAGACATTTACAAAACTATTAAAAAAGCCAAAAAAAAATTATTAAAGGTTTCTGTAAATTATGATGGTCCTGTAGAAGCACCAATAAATAAAGATCAAAAAGTTGCAACATTAAAAGTAGTTTATGACCAAGAATTAGTAGGTGAGTATGATTTGCTTGCTTTAAAAGAAATTAAAAAAGTAAATTTCTTTTCTAGATTGCTTAAATCATTAAACTACTTAATTTGGGGCGATGTCTAAGAAGCCAATAATTGTTTTTGAAGGTATAGAAGGCAGTGGCAAAAGTCATCATATTAAAATTGTTTCAAGGTATTTAGACAAAAATAAAGTTAAATATTTAAAAATCAGAGAACCAGGAGGGAGTTTAAATTCTGAAAAAATTAGAAAATTAATATTAAATAAGAAATCCAATTTTAATGTAAAAACTGATTTACTTTTATATCTAGCTGCCAGAAGTGAAAATATTAATCTTATTAAAAAATATTATAAAAAAAGAGTTATCTTAATTGATAGATTTACAGACTCTACAATTGCATATCAACATTATGGTATGGGTGTTGATATTAAAATTATAAATATAATTAATAAATATTTATTAAAAAATATTAAGGTTAATTTTACATTTCTTAATGTTGTAAATAAAAAAAATCTTTTCTTAAGATTAAAAATGAGAAAATCTTTAAATAGATATGATCAATTTAATACCAGTTTCTATAACAAAGTTCAAAATGGATTTCTTAAGATGTCAAAACTAAATAAGAAAAAATACAAGATAATTGATTCAAATTTAGATATTAAGAAAAATGAAAAATTAATTATCAATCATGTTAAAAAATTAATTAAATGAGTCTAAATTCTTCTACACAACTTAATTTGTACAAACATCAAGAGATTTTCAACCAT
Organism: Candidatus Pelagibacter sp. HIMB1485; assembly: GCF_052048055.1. Taxonomy (NCBI): domain Bacteria; kingdom Pseudomonadati; phylum Pseudomonadota; class Alphaproteobacteria; order Candidatus Pelagibacterales; family Candidatus Pelagibacteraceae; genus Candidatus Pelagibacter; species Candidatus Pelagibacter sp. HIMB1485. Next base: position 939,381 of record NZ_JBNAIN010000002.1, read on the forward strand.
TTATCTAAATTATATTTAAATAATAAATTACCAAATAAAATTCTTTTATCTGGTGAAAAGGGTATTGGTAAAGCAACATTAGGTTATCATCTAATAAATTTTGTATTATCAGAAAATGAAGAACATTCTTATGATGTTGAAAATAATAAAATTAATATAGAAAATAAATCATTCAAACTTATACAAAATAAATCTAATCCAAATTTTAATCTTATAGACGTAGCTGAAGATAAAAAAAACATTGATATAAATCAAATAAGAGAATTAATTGTTAATCTAAATAAATCTTCATTTAATAAAAAAAAAAGATTTGTTTTAATAGATAATATAGAATTATTAAATTTGAATTCTATTAATGCATTACTAAAAGTCTTGGAAGAACCTAACGAAAATATTAATTTTATCTTAATTAATAATAATAAAAGAGTTTTACCAACTCTTAAATCTAGATGTTTAAATTTCAAAATTTTTCTAACGAATGCTCAATCTATTGAAATTGTTAATAAATTAATAAACGATGATGTTTATAATTTTATAAATCAGGATTTAGTAAATTACTTTACAACACCAGGTAAATTATATGAATTATTAAATCTTGCAGAAAACTTTGATTTAAATCTTAAGGATTATAATTTAGACACTTTTTTGCAAAGTCTAATATCAAGTAAGACTTACAAAAAAAACAAACCAATTATTCAATTAATCTATTCTTTTATTGAAGTTTATTTTAGAAACAATATATCTACGAAAAATATTAAATTATTTCACCATTATCATTACTTTTTAAAAAAAATTAATGATACTAAAATTTATAATTTAGACGAAGAGACATTATTTATGGAATTTGAAGATAAAGTTTTAAATGGATAAAAATTTTTATATTACAACACCTATTTATTATCCATCAGCTAAACCTCATATGGGTCACGCCTACTCAAGTATAGCTGCTGATTTTTTTGCAAGATTTAAAATCATTGATGATTATGCAGTACATTTTTTAACCGGTACAGATGAGCATGGTTTAAAAATTCAAAGATCAGCTGAACGAGCAGGGGAGACTCCTCAAAAATTTTGTGATCAAATAAGCAAAACTTTTCGAGATCTTTCAGATACTCTAAATTTATGCAACACTGATTTTATTAGAACAACCGAAGAGAGGCATAAAAAAACAGTGCAATATCTTTGGTCTGAACTTGAAAAGAATGATGATATTTATCTATCAAATTATTCTGGTTGGTATTCAGTATCAGATGAAGCTTTTTATAGCGAAGATGAGATAGAAGAAATAGATGGTAAAAAAATAGCTATATCATCAAAATCACCTGTCGAATGGATTGAAGAAGAGTCGTATTTTTTTAGACTCTCAAAATGGGAAAAACCTCTTTTAAAATATTATGAAGATAATCCTGATTTTATTTATCCAGAGTCTCGACGAAATGAAGTTATTAGTTTTGTAAAAAGTGGTCTAAAAGATCTATCAGTTAGTAGGAAAAGTTTTTCATGGGGTATACCAGTTCCAAGTAATAAAAATCATGTAATTTACGTTTGGCTAGATGCACTTACAAATTATTTAAGCGCACTAAATTACCCAAATAAAGATGATGAATTATTCAAAAAATTTTGGCCTGCATCAATACATTTAATTGGCAAAGATATACTTAGATTTCATGCTGTTTATTGGCCAGCTTTTTTATTAGCTGCCAAGATTGAAGTACCAAAAAGAGTTTATGGTCATGGTTGGATTTTATCCGGAGAGGAAAAAATGTCCAAATCTAAAGGGAATATTTTGGATCCATTAGAAATAATTGATGAGTATGGGTTAGATCCATTAAGATATTATCTAATCAAAGAAGTTTCTTTTGGTAATGATGGTAATATTTCTCAAGAAAGATTGGAAGATTGTATAAACAGTGATTTAGCAAATAACTATGGTAATTTATGTCAAAGAGTTACCGCTTTTGCGATCAAAAATTGTGATGGAAAAATTCCTTCTGAAATTAAATTTCTAGATGAAGATTTGTTAATTTTAGACAAGTATAAAAAAAATTTAGATAATATTAGATCTAAAATTGATCATCAAAATATTAACTTTTATATAGACTACATTGTTAATTCACTATTTGAGGCAAATAAATATTTTAATGATCAAGAACCGTGGAAAAAAAAAGATGACCAAATCAGATTAAACACAATTGTCTATACTACATTAGAAATTGTTCGAAAAATAAGTTTCTTATTATATCCAATTATTCCAGAGTCTTCTTTAAAAGCACTAAAAATTTTTAATATTAATGAAGATCAAATAAAATTAAATTCCCTTACAGATAATGAGTATTTAACTAAAGGAAATAATATTAATAAAATTGATATATTATTTAAAAAAATAGAAAAAAATAATGATTGATTCCCATTGTCACTTAGATCACGAACCTTTGTTGAGTGATTTAACAAATGTTTTACAAAGGTCAAAAGATGTGGGTATTGAAAAACTATTAACAATATCAACGTCTCATGAAAGTTTCTCTAGAGTTAAGGAACTAGTTAATAGAGATGAGATGGTTTATGGTACAATTGGAATTCATCCACATGAAAGTTCTACAAACATAATTACTGCCAATGAAATTATTGATAACTTAAAAAATAACAAAAAAATTATAGGTATTGGTGAAACTGGATTAGATTTTTATTATAATAATAGTGAAAAAGATAAACAAATCGCAAGTTTCAAAGAACATATAGAAGCTTCAATAAAGACTAATGTTCCTCTAATTGTTCATTCAAGAAATGCTGAAGACGAAACATTTGAAATTCTAAATCAATATAAAGATGAGAATATTAAAATTTTAATGCATTGTTTTACTGGTTCAAAAGAATTTTCAGAAAAATTATTATCTTTAAATTCTTACTTTTCTGCTAGTGGAATAATTACTTTTAAAAATTCAGTTAATTTACAAGAGACATTTAAATCAATCCCAAATGAAAATATTTTAATTGAAACCGATAGTCCCTTTTTAGCACCAGTGCCAAATAGAGGAAAAAAAAATGAACCATCATTCATAGATTTTACAGCTGAAAAATTAGCTGAAATAAAGAATATTTCAAAAAAAGAACTGATAGAGATTACTACAAATAATTTTAATAAACTTTTTTTTAATTAACAAATATGAAATTTATTATTTTAGGCTGTGGTAGTTCAATGGGTGTACCAAGACCAGATGGTTTTTTTGGAAATTGTGACCCAAATAATAAAAAAAATTACAGAACAAGATGCTCAGCTTTATTGAAAACTACTGATGAAAATATACTAATAGATACCTCTCCTGATTTAAGACAACAACTTTTAAGACATAAAATTAAAAAAATTAATAAAGTTCTTTTCTCACATATGCATGGAGATCAAACTCATGGAATTAATGATTTAAGATCTTTTTATATAAATAGCAGAAAACAAATTAATGTTTATGCAGATAAAGATACTTCAAAATATCTTAAAAATTCATTTTCATACATTTTCAAAAGTTACTCAAAAGAATATCCAGCAACTTTGAATTTAAATAAATTACCAAAAAATATTTATACAAAAAATAAGAATAAAAAAATTAATATTCAATCTATTGAAGTTGAGCATGGCAAAGTAAATTCAAATTGTTTTATTATTGATAAAAAATTAGCTTATATCAGTGATGTAAGTAAAATTTTTAAAAAAGATTTTAAATATTTTAAAAACTTGAAATATTTAATAATTGATTGTTTGTGGTACAATTTTCATCCATCACATTTCAATTTAGAAAATTCACTTAATATAATAAAAATATTTAAACCTAAAAAAGCTATTCTAACAAATTTATCACCTGTGTTAGATTATAAGGTACTTAAAAAGTTATTACCTAAGAATGTTTTACCTGCTTATGATGGTTTAACTTTAGAATTATAAAATATTTTCAATTGATTTAATCAACTTTTTTGACATTGGTTTAGTAAAAGATGCAAATGTATCTTCGACTTTTCCTTCTTTGTTAATTAAAATTTTATGAAAATTCCATTTTGGAACAGCAGATTTACCATGATTATCTTTTGCCCACTTGAAAAGTTCATGAGCATTTTCTCCTTTAACTTCTGTGATTGTAGTTAGTGGAAAATTGATATTGAAATTTACTTCACAGAACTCTTTTACATCTGCATTATTTTTTTTTTCTTGATTAAAAGAGTTTGAGGGGACTCCAAGAACAACTAAACCTTTATTTTTATATAAATCCCATAATTCCTGTAATTCATCATATTGTTTGGTAAAACCACAAAAACTAGCTGTATTGACTACCAGAATAACTTTATCTTTGTAATCTTTTAGATTTATTGTTTCACCTGTTATGCTTTCAATTGTGAAATCATAAAACTTTTTTTCATAGTTTGCTGTTGCTGAGGTTTTAAAAAAAAACATAACTATAGAAAGTACAAATATTACTTTTCTCATTTTTTGGGTTTATTTGGAGTAAGTAATATTAAAAAATAACCAAATAAAGTGGATAGTAATGAACCAGTCAAAACACCTATTTTTACACCATCCATATATTGCATGTTTTCAACGAAAGCTAAATTTCCTACAAACAAACTCATTGTAAAACCAATACCAGTAAGAACTCCAACTCCATAAAAATTATACCAACTTGTATCGTTTGGCATTTGGGCTACTTTTAATTTTATTGATATATAAGAGAATATAAATACACCAAGTTGTTTACCTAGAAATAGACCAAGCACAATACCTAGTGGAACCTTATCTAACAAAGAAGCAAAAGATAAACCTTCAAGAGAAACACCTGCATTAGCAAACGCGAATAGAGGCATTATTCCAAAAGCAACATAAGGACTAATTGCATGTTCTATTTTTATTAATAAAGAAAAATCTTTGTCTTTTTTTCTATGAGGGATTGTCATAGCCAATAAAACACCAGCAATCGTAGCGTGGATACCTGAGTTGTGAGTAAAATCCCAAAGGAAAAGTCCAACTAACAAATAAGGTAAGAATTTTTTGATATTAAATTTATTTATTAACAACAAAACAATGAAAGCTAAAAGCATTAAAGTTAAATACTTAATGCTCAAATCTCCGGAGTAGAATAGGGCAATAATAACTATTGCTCCTAAATCATCAATTATAGCTAAAGCTGTTAAAAATACTTTTAATGATAGAGGGACTCTTTTCCCAAGTAATGACAAAACCCCTAGAGAAAAAGCTATATCTGTTGCTGATGGAATTGCCCATCCATTTAACGTTTCGCTATCGCCTAAATTAATAAAAACGTAAAATAATGCAGGAACTAACATTCCTCCAACCGCGGCAATGATTGGCAATAAAGCCTGTTTAATATTTGAAAGTTCACCTTGTAGAAACTCCCTTTTTATTTCTAATGTGACAAAGAAAAAGAATATGGCCATCAAGGCATCGTTGATCCAATGTAATACTGATAATTTTAATCCAAAATTGTTTATACCTATAAATAAATACTTATTTAAAGTAGCAAAATATAAATTTGCCAGACCAGAGTTGCTTATAAATAATGCAATTATTGCAGCAAATAATAATACAAGACCACTTGCAGCTTCTAATTTAAAGAACCATCTAAATGGTTTAGATATATAATTAATCATAAAATTAAATTAGGTCTATAATAAATAGTTTTATATCTTTCAAGGTTTCAAAAAGGTTAAATAATATAATTTCTAATCCTGGAAAAACATTAATTAGTGGAGTTTTTAAAGTATCAAGCAAAATAATTAATGCTACGATTGATATAATTAATACAATCAAATAAGAAAGAAATTTGAATCCTTTATTTTCCAATTTTTTAACAGTCTTAGGAATTTCTTTTGATATTTCTTTTTTAATTTTAGATTCAACTATTTTTTCATTCTGCAATTTTTTGCTAAATTCTAGATTAATGTTGTTTGTTTCGATAACTGGTTCTATTTTGCTTACAGATATATTTTCATTTAATGTTAATGAACCTTTACTTTCATTTTTTGGTTTGTAATACCAAACTCTTTCACATGACCCACATTGTAGCTCTCGTCCTTCTTGTGGTATTAATGAACTATCAATTTTGAATTGTTTCTTTTCACAAGGACAAGTAATAATCATGCTTCGTTATATACCAGATTTTAATCAAATTTCTTTTAATTTTGCTAAGTTTATAGATTGAAATTATCAATAACTACTGTATTAGTACTTCGATCGGAGTGTAGCGCAGCCTGGTAGCGCATCTGGTTTGGGACCAGAGGGTCGCAGGTTCGAATCCTGCCACTCCGACCATCATTATGAAAAAAGCAATTATTTACATTCCTAACAAAAACCCTATGCAATCTGGATCAGCGAAAAATGATAAATGGATATTAGAATTTAAAACTAAAAACCCAACAAAGAACCCATTAATGGGTTGGGAAAGTTCATCAGATACTTATTCGGAATTAAAATTAGAGTTTTCATCAAAAGAAATGGCAATCACTTATGCAAAAAAAATGAATATTAATTTTGAATTAATTGAGCCAAGAAAAAGAAAAACAGTAAAAAAATCTTACGCTGATAATTTCTTAAAATAAAAAATGTTTAGGTTTTTTACTCAAAAACATTGGTTCCTATGGTCATGGATTGGTTCAGCAATAATTTTATCATCACTTTGGATTCAGGTCAAAATTGATGTAAAAATTAATGAATGGTTTGGCCAATTCTACGATATGATTCAAAAAGCCTTAGGTTCACCAAACTCTATTACTATTGAAGAGTATTGGGCAAGCTTATTATCTTTCATAACTTTGGCTGCTTTATATGTGGGTGTAGCAGTTGTTGTTAGTTTTTTCACATCACACTATTTGTTTAGATGGAGAACTGCTATGGTTGAATGGTATCATAGCGTTTATGACAGAGCTCGGAAAATTGAAGGAGCTGCACAAAGAGTTCAAGAGGATACTATTAAATTTTCAAGAATAATGGAATCTCTTGGAACAAGTTTAATTGAAGCTTTAATGATACTTATAGAGTTTATGCCAATTTTATTCGGTTTAAGTGTTGGTATACCAATATTTTTCTTTGGTGATTGGGATTATGGATTAATAGTAGGTGCTTTAATTTGGTCAGTAGGTGGAACTATATTTTTAATTTTTCTTGGATTAGTTTTGAGATTAGTGGGTGTTGAATATGATCTTCAAAAAAAAGAGGCAGCTTATAGAAAGATACTTGTAATTGCTGAAGATGATGGAACCATTCGACCAAAATCAATTGAGGAATTATTTGATGGAGTAAGAAGTATTCATTTTTTAAGCTACATTAGATATTTGTATTTCAACATTGGGAGAATTGCATACTTACAAGCTAACGTTTTATCTGCTTATGTATTCTTAGCACCAGCTATTGTTGCTGGAGCAGTAACACTTGGTGTCATGCAACAAATTATAAGAGCTTTTGGTAGGGTAGAGGGTTCAATGCAATATATTCTTAAAGCATGGCCTACTATCATTGAACTTGCAAGTGTTTATAAAAGACTAAGAGAATTTGAAAAAAAAATTATCAAGGAAGATTTAATTGATAAAAAAATTTAATGAGTATTGATAAAAAATTTGTTGATAAATTTATAAATGTAAGTTCACGTGCTGCTTTAGCATCTTCATATTTAGTTGGCAAAAACAATAAAATAGCTGCTGATAAAGCAGCAGTAGACTCTATGAGAAATGAATTAAATAAAATTCATTTTGAAGGTAAAGTTGTCATTGGAGAAGGTGAATTAGATGAAGCACCAATGTTGTATATTGGTGAAAAAATTGGCACTAATAAAGGACCTCAATTTGATATAGCAGTTGATCCTTTAGAAGGTACAAATTTTGCTGCGAAAAATTTACCAGGTGCTTTATCTGTAATTTCGATTGCTGAAAAAAATAATTTATTCAATGCTCCTGAAACATATATGGAAAAAATTTCAGCCAATGTAAAAGATAAAGGAGTGATTGATTTAGATTTTTCTGTAAAAAAAAATATTTTTAATTTAAGTGAATACTTGAATAAAAAACCTGAGGATTTAACTGTTTGCTTGCTAGACAGACCGAGGCATAAAAAGATTATTAAAATTCTAAAAGAACTTAAAGTTAATACCAAGCTAATAACAGATGGTGATGTCTCTGGCGCTTTGCTTGTTACAAATAAAAAATATAATGTTGATTTATTTCTTGGTATTGGTGGTGGTCCTGAAGGTGTTCTTGCAGCGTCAGCTTTAGATGCATACGATTGCTATTTTCAAGGAAGATTTCTATTTGAAACAGAAAATGATAAATTAAGAGCTATTAAAATGGGTATTAGTGATTTGAATAAAAAATACCAATTAGAGGAAATAGTGTCAGGAGATTCAATTTTTTGTGCTACAGGTATAACCTCAGGTGATTTAGTAAAGGGTATTAAAATAAAAGATAAAAAATTTACCTCAGAAACGTTAGTAACTCACAAATCAACAGGTTTAAAAAAAGTTATTAAATTGAATCAATTTATTAATGATAGGCTTGATTAATGGTTTAATTTACAATAAAAAGCAGCTTCCGGTCCCTTCGTCTATCGGTTAGGACACGTGGTTTTCATCCTCGAAAGAGGGGTTCGATTCCCCTAGGGACCGCCATAACAATGTCTTTTTATGTTTATCTACTAATTTCTACTAATACTAAAATACCATTAACCTATGTGGGTTACACTAATAATTTAAAAAAAAGATTAATATCACATAACAATAGTACTGGAGCAAAATTTACAAGAGGAAGAAAATGGAAAATAATATATAAATGTAAATATATTAATAGGTCTATTGCAATGAGTGAAGAATACAAATTAAAAAAAAATTATAATTTAAGAAATCAATTGAAGAATAAATATTTGAAGAAATGAATTTTACTAAAAAAGGAACTAAACTATTACATATAGCTGATGTTCATAATAGACATCAAGGCAGACTTTATTATTCAACAGGTAAAAAATTAAATAATGGTTTTATTAAAAACGACATTAATACTCTTCAAATTAGTGACAGAGATTATTTGCAATCAAATATTTTTAATTATAAAAAATTTAGTTTTATTAATCATATAAGAAATACAATTGACAATTTTAAACCAGATATAATATTGTTTGGACATGTAGATGTTTTAAATGAAAAGGATTTTTATAATTTAAGGTCTGATTATAAAAATATTTATTTTTCTCAGTATTTTGTTGATACTCTAGATCCTAATTTTGAAAAATTTGAAGATCATAAAAAAAGATTTTTTCTTAAATATCAAATCTGTGATACAAATTTTATAACTACTTTTCCAAAAGCTTTAGATTTTATAGATTATTCTAAAACTATTTATATTCCCAATGTATGTGACTCAAGTATAGATCTTTTGGAAAATTATAAATATAAAAATTTAGAATACGATATTTTTTTTGCATTAAGCCATGGTCAACACAGAGGTGGATTAAAAAAAGGATATAAAGATGAAAGGGTCAATTTTATTGAAAAACTTAATCTAGATAATATCAAAAGTAATTTTTTTGGAATTACAAAACAACCAGTGTGGGGTGCTAATTTTTTTAATGAACTATCAATATCTAAAATGGGTCTTAATTATAATAGAGGTATGCCAATAAAATATTATTCAAGTGATAGAATATGTTCTTTAATTGCGAATGGTTTATTAACTTTTTTACAAAAAGGTTATTCATATGAAGATTTTTTTGAAGATAAAAAAGAAGCAGTATTTTTTGAAGATCACAATGATTTAGAATATTTAATTAAATTGTATGCAAATGATTTTAAAAAAAGGTCTGAAGTAGGTTTTAATGGCAAAAAAAAATATTTTAAATTATTTGAAAATCATATCGTTTCAAAATATATGATTGAAAAAATTTTAAATCAAAAAATTTCTAATAAATTATCATGGATGGATTAAAAACATTAATTTTTAGAACAGACCGTATCGGCGATTTTATAATTTCATGTCCTTTTATTTTATCTTATAAAAATAAAAATCCTAAAAACAAACTTTTAATTGTTTCGTCTGAATATAACTATAATTATATTAAGAATTTCAATTTCATTGATAAAATAATACCTTTAAAGAATGAAAATAAATTTTTTCCTAAATTGCTAATTTTAATTCAAATAATTCTTTTGTTAAAAAAAGAAAAATATAGAGATGTTATAATTTTAGATGGAAAAAATAGATCATTTTTTATATCTCTATTTTTAAAAGGAAGAAAATCTATTTTTACTGACAGCAGAGGTATTGAGTTTTTTAGTAAAATATTTAGATATATATATGTTTCTAACTATCAAATACAAAATCAATTAAAGAACTTTTCGTTTCTTGCAAGTCGAAATGATTTTAATATAGATATCAAAAAAATTGACCTCTATAAAAATTATTTATTTCATAAAAATTATGATTTTAATAACAAATATATATCTATTCATTTAGATGAAAAATGGTACACAAGATTTTATTATAGAGATTTTACAGATATAAATCCAAATTCAAAACAAATTGAGGAATTCATAAGTAAAATTTTTGAAAAATCAGAATATCAGTATGATATAGTTATTACGAGTGGAGCTAAACATCTTGAAGAATTAAATAATTATGTATCTTCCTTTAAATCAATAAATTCAAATATTTCTGAGAAATATATGAATAATAAGGTAATACGTTTTATAAAAAAAACTTCATTTAATGATTTAGAAAATATTGTTAAAAATTCATCTTTTTTAATTACTTGTGAAGGTGGAATAAGTCATGCTTCGCACAATTTAAAAGTAAAAACATTAGCTTTTTATCAAAAAAATAGATTAGAACACATAAAATTTTGGACTGGTCATATGGAGCATATGACTATATACGAGAGAAAAAACATGAATGAATTATTAAAGGATAAAAATTTTTTTAATTTATTTCAAAATAAACTTTTGAATTAATATTAAAATGTTTAAATTTTTTTAAGATCCATAAATTTTTAATTTTAAAAATATTACAAGGTAAAAATGAATAAAAATATTATTTTAATCACAGGTGGAGCTGGTTTTATAGGTTCTTCATTGATTAAGCATTTTTTAAAATTAAAACTTAAAGAAAAAATAATAAGCATTGATAATTATTATTCAGGGAGTGTTAAAAATCATATTAAATCAACGCAAGTAAAATACATTAAAGGTGAAAATAAAAATATAGAAACAATTTTAAAACCTTATAAAAAAAAAATTAAAATCATTTTTCATTTTGGTGAGTTTTCAAGAATTTATCAAAGTTTTAAATATTATAAAAAATGTTTTGAATATAATGTTCAGCATTCATCTAAAGTTATTGATTTTGCAAAAAATAATAATATTAAATTAATTTATTCCGCTACATCGAGTAATTTAGGTAATGACGGCAAAGATGAGAATTTGTCTCCATATGCATGGACTAAATCAAAAAATATAGAACTTATAAAAAATTACAATAAATGGTTTGGATTAAAATATGAGCTTGTGTATTTTTATAATGTTTATGGACCAGGACAAATAAAAAACTCTAAAATGGCTGCTGTAATAGGTATATTTGAAGAACAATATAAAAAAAAACAACCATTAACCGTTGTAAAGCCAGGAAATCAAAGAAGAGATTTTACACATGTTGAGGATATAGTAAATGGATGTTTCTTAGCATGGAAAAAAGGTAATCAAAATGAATATATGTTAGGGACAAAAAAAACCTACACTATTAAAGAAATAGCAAAATTTTTTAATTCAAAAATTAAATATATACCATCAAGACCTGGAGAAAGATTTGGATCCACAATTACAAATAATAATGCAAAAAAAATTTTAGGATATAAATCGAAGATAGATATAAAAGATTATATTAATAATTTTATTTCTCAAAATTAATGTTTTCAGTACTCATACCTTCTTATAATAACTTAGAATATTTAAAAGTTTGCATAGATAGTTTGATTAAAAATTCTAAATTTAACCATCAAATTATTGTACATATTAATGAGGGTTCTGATGGCACTTTAGATTATATTAAAAACAGCAATATAGAGTATACATTTTCTCAACAAAATATTGGTATGCCAAAAGCATTAAACTTATCCTCAAAAAAAGCTAAATTTGATTATATTTTAATTTCTCATGACGATTTTTATTATTGTCCGAATTGGGACATCGTTTTTGATCAAGAAATTAAACTTATAAAACATAAGGATTTTTATTTTTCAGGAACTATGGTTGGTGAAGGACAAGTTAAATTTGATGCTGGAACAAATTTAGAAAATTTTGATGAAGATAAATTATTAAATAATTTAAAAAAAATCCAAACATTTAATTTTCAAGGTACTACAAAATGTCCTGGTTTAATTCATAAAGATTTATGGAATAGAGTAGGTGGTTGGAGTGAAGAATTCTCTCCAACGGGAGGTGATGATACAGATTTTGCGATGAAATTATGGAAATCAAATGTTAGAATTTTCAAAGGTTTAGGTAGTTGTTCAGTTTATCATTTTGGTTCAATTACAACTAGAAAAAAAGATAAAAAGTTTTTTACCTATCTTGGAAGCAGAGGTAATAAAATTTTTTTAAAAAAATGGGGATATTCAATTAATTTTTTTGAAAAATTTTTTTTAAAATCTGGATTAGACAAGAAAAAAAAATTAATATTCAACGAATATAATGGTCCTTTAACTACTCCAAAAAAAAATTTTAGTTTTTATTTCGAATTATTTAAATCAAAATTACAACTTTTGTATTTAAATTTATTTAATTTTTATTATTAATAATTTAAATTAATTAAAATTTTTAAAGTAATTCTTATCAAATATAGATCTTTTAAAAGATTTAGTTCCTATCAATGAACATATAAACCCTTCAATTTTAAAATATTTATATTTTGCTCTTGATGGTTTATAAATTATGTATACTAAAAACTGGAGTAAATTTATAAAATTATCTGGTAAACAATTCGCAAAAGCTTTAATAAAACCATAATGTTTTTTTATAAAATAAAATTTTGACCATTGACCATGCCATCCACCTACAGCCATAGTACTTGATCTTTCTTTTAAATTTGAAAAAGTTGTTGAATGTAGATTTAATGTTTCCTTAAATATTTTAGATTTATTATGACTAATTAGTGATTTATTAACTATAAATAATTTTAAATTATGAAATTTACATCTCAAAAAAAAATCATCATCCTCATAATATAAAAAAAAATTTTCATCAAATCCTTTTATTTTGAGAAAAGTTTTTTTTTTAACAAGCATTGCTGCTGAAATTACATTTGTAGATTCGTAAATATTTTTTTTCTTATAATTTCTATTATTTATTAGATATGCTGGACTAATTGCACCAAAATTTTTTATTTTTTTGGCAGCAACAATTAAATTTTTAATAGTATTTTTATAGATTATTGCATCAGGATTCATTACAAAAAAATACTTTGTTAATACTTTTTTAGATGCAAAATTTACAGCTCTTCCAAATCCAATATTTTTTTTTAAATATATACTAACACTCTTATATTCTTTTTTAATAATTTTTTCTAAAGATCTATCATAAGAATTTTCAACAATTATTATCCTAAATTTATTTGAAATTTTTTTTATATGTTTTAAGATTAAATTTTTTGATCTATAGGATGGAATAATTATTGTTAAATCTTTATTCATTTACTTAATATTTAAACATTAATTCTTATTCTTAAGAATTTTATTTAATAAATTTAAATTCATTGTTTGGTGAGGGGGTATATTTTTATCAATATTTTTTATTTTCAATATATTTTTGTTATAAATTTTACCAAAATCATAAACAGATCTTGCCTTACCACCAACATTAATTACTCCAAATTTATTAATTAATTTTGGAAGTATATTTATTAGGTCTTCATGAAACATATAATTTGCAAATACGTTTGAGTAAGCTTTTTTATATGCAAAAGGTTTTTCAGTCATAGTTATTCTTAAAATTAATGATTTTTTATACATTTTTACTGCACACTCACCACCTAATTTTGACCAACCATAGTTATTAAAAGGTTTAACAGGATCTGTTTCTTTGTAATTGCCTCTTTGTGAATCGTAAACATATCCAGTTGAAAAATAAATTAATTTAATATCAAAATTTGAGCATGCTTTGACAAGATTACAAGTGCCAACAATATTTAGGTTAATGCTTTTATTGATGTTATTTTCATGCTGTTCCATTGGTCTTGATAGTCCTGCACAATGTAAAACGATTTTAGGTTTAAATTTTTTTAGAACCTTATTGATTGATTTGATATCTAAAATATTTAATTCTTTTTTGTTAAAAAATTTCAAAAACAATTTTTTATTTTTTTGTCTTAATTTTTTTGCAAATCTACCATCTCCACCTGTAACTATTATTAATTTTTTCATATTAATTTAATAAATTTTTTAAATTTCAAATTATTTTTATCTTTTAAGGAAATTGTAGGATTTTTAATTGGCCAGTTAATTTTTAAATCTTCATCGTTCCACACAACACCTACTTCAGATTTTTTATCTCTATAATTTGTGCAGCTATAAATTACGATATTTTCTTCATCTAAACTTAAAAATCCATGTAAAAAACCTGGTGGTATATAAATTGATTTACAATTTTTTTGACTTAATATAATTTTAAAATGTTTACCAAATGTTTTTGAGTTTTTTCTGCAATCAACTATAACATCTAAAATTTTTCCTTTAACTACAGAAACAAATTTTCCTTGTTGATTGTTTTTTTGCATATGTAAACCACGTAAAACATTTTTTTTTGATTTAGAAACAACTGTAAAAATTAAATCTTTTTCAATTTTTTTTTGTATTGATAGTTCTCTAAAAAAACCTCTTTTATCAAAATAATTTTTTGAATTAAAAATAAGTACTTTTTTAAACAAAGTTTTTTTTATATTCATTTAAATTATTTTTTTTAAATATTTTGAATAATCACAATTTCCATAAAATTTGATAGCATCATATATATGCTTTTTCTTAATCCATTTTTTATTGAATGCAATTTCCTCCAAACAAGCTATTTTTAAACCTTGTCTGTTCTCTATTGCTGATACAAACGATATAGTTTTGTAGTAATCGTCCATTGTACCTGTATCAAGCCACGCTCCACCTCTGCCAATAAAATCAGCACTCAAAAGATTTTTTTTTTTATAAATATTTAAAAGATCAACTATTTCTAATTCACCTCTTTTTGAATATTTAAGTTTTTTTGAGTAATTAACTACATTTTTATCGAAAAAATAAAGACCTGTTATTGCAAAATTTGAAATAAAATTTTTAGGCTTTTCAACAATTTTTATAATTTTATTATTATTGTTTAATTTTGCAACTCCAAATAATTCTGGTTTAAAAACTCTATGCAATAGAACTCTTGCACCATTTTTCAATCTTGTGTTAGTTGATAAATTTTTTGTTAGGTTTTGACCATAAAAAAAATTATCTCCTAAAATTAAAGCTACATTTTTGTTGTTAATAAATTTTTCCCCTAACAAAAATGCATCTGGTAATCCTCTAGGTTTATCTTGTTCAATGTAAGTTAGTTTAATTCCCAAATTTTTTCCATTTGGTAATATTTTTTTGTATTGACTCAACTGACCCTTATTTACAATTATCAAAATATCTTTAATATTACATAACATTAAGATCGATAATGGATAAAATATTAAAGGCTTGTCATAAATTGGAAGTAGCTGTTTATTTACTGCTTTAGTTAACGGACTCATCCTAGTTCCCATTCCACCTGCTAAAATAATTCCTTTTCTTATCATTTTTTACCAAAACGCTTTGTAATATCTTTTTTATTTAGTGTTTCAAAATATTCTTTGTTATTAAGATACCACATAACTGTTTTATATAAACCGATATCAATTTTAATTTTATTTTTCCAATTTAGTTTATTAATTATTTTTATACTATTAAGTGCGTATCTTTTATCATGTCCAGGACGATCTTTTACAAATTTAATTTTCGATTTTGTTTTGTAATTAATTTTTTTAAAAGCATTGAAAAGTTTTGAGCATATTTTTAGATTACTTACATTTTGACTAGATCCAATATTGTAAAATTCTCCAATTTTTCCTTTCAAGTAGATTTTAATTAAAGCTTCACAATGATCTTTAACATAAATCCATTCTCTAGAATTTTTACCATCTCCATAAATAGGTAAATTTTTATTATGAATAATATTATAAATCATTTTAGGAATTAATTTTTCAGGATGTTGTCTTGGCCCATAATTATTTGAACAATTTGTTATTATAATAGGTAAATCATAAGTTAGAAAATAAGAATGAACTAAATGATCTGAAGATGCCTTGCTAGCAGCGTAAGGAGATGATGGCTTGTAAGGAAAATTTTCATCTGTTCTTCCTTTTACAATATCGCCATAAACTTCATCTGTAGAAACATGTATCAATCTAAAATTTTTATTTGAGATATAATACTTACGTAAAACTTCTAAAAGATTAAATACAGCAAGAATATTGTTTTTTATGAAAGGAAAGGGGGTGTCTATTGATCTATCTACGTGAGTTTCTGCAGCTAAATTAAATATTGCTACTGGTTTTTCACTCTTGAATATTTTATATAATTTTTTTTGATTATTTAAATCACATTTAATAAATTTATAATTTTTATTGTTACTCAAACCTTGAACATTATAAAAACTTGATGAATAAGAAATTCTATCTAAATTAATTACGAAGAAATTTTTTTCTAATAAAGCGTCAATTAAATTACTTCCAATAAACCCTAAACCACCGGTAACAACAACTTTTTTATTTTTTTTCATAAATGCTTATAAATTTTTAATTTTTTTTCATATTAAAATAATATTTTTTATATATTAATAATTAATAAAACAATTATACAAAAACTAATAATGAAAATTAAATAAGTATGATATTTATTTACTGTATTTGATAAAAAACAAAGTTTAATTAATTTTATAAAGAATTATAAGAAATTTAAATCTGGATCTAAACATAAATTAATAATTTGTTTTAAGTTATTTAAAATTAATGAAATTGTAAAATTAAGGAAGTTATTAAAAAAAATAAATTATCTAGAATTTATAGATCCATCTATTAAAAATGATTGGGATTTTGGTAGTTATAAAAGAATATGTCAGCAATATTACAATCAAGACATTTTTTTTTTAAACAGCCATTCATATCCAATTACAAATAATTGGCTTAAAAAAATTTTTTTATACAAAAAAATAAATACAGTAATAGCACCAATGGCTTCAAATGAGAGTATAGTTGACTCTATAAAGTTGAAAAATAAATACCATAAAATCATTAGATATTTAATTAGAAAATACAAGTTTAATAAATATTTTGATAAATTTCCTAATCCACATTTTAGAACATCAAGTTTTTTAATTAATACAAGGGTTTTGTTTAATTATTTAAAAAATAAAAAAATTAATAATAAAGAAGATACATTAATGATAGAGAGTGGAAAAAAAAGTTTAACTAATTACTTAAAGAAAAAAAATATTAAGATTTATATTGTAAACTCAGAGGGTAAAAAATTTACTGAAAAAAATTGGATATTAAGTGAAACATACAATTATATTAAAAAAAACAAAAGTATTATATCCGACAAATATACTAGAAATTATTTAAAATTATCCAACAAAGAAAAAGCAAATATGAGAAATAAAACATGGGGTGATGAAATAGAAAAATTAAGTAATGTTTAAAAATATTTCATTTAATAAATATCTTTGGTATCTAAATTTTTTAAAATTAAAAACTAAATATTTAATTTCTAGTAATTCAATAGAATTTATAATTTCTCATTTCAATGAAGATTTTGATTATTTGAATTATTTGCCATCTAATCAAAAAATTACTATTTATTTGAAAGGAAATCCTAATTTAAAATTACCCAAAAATAATTTAAACATAAAAATAGTTAGACTTAATAATATTGGAAAGGAATATCATAGTTATATTTATCATATTATTAAAAATTACAATCAATTATCAAATATTAATTTTTTCTTTAGCGCTTCTTTCTTGAATTTAAAAAATAGAACACGTAATTTTGCTAAAGTTTATAAGAAAGTTTCTTCAATATTTAAAAAAAAATTTAAAGGTGTTTATACTTCAGAAGATAAGTATTTTTTATTTAAATTTGATAAATTAAAAATACTTGAACCACATTTTAGAATTTTTGAGCATGAAACATCTAATAAAATTAAACACAAATTAATAGAATCAAAAATTTATCCATTAGAAAAGTATTTTTTTCATTATTTTAAAAATAAAAAACTTGAAAAAAATATAAGAAGTTTAAATGGAATTTTTGCTGTTAATAAAGAAAATATTTATTCAATAGATATTGCAATTTACAAAACTATAATCAAAGAATACAATGTTTTAAATAAAGACTATGAAAGTGGTCATTATTTAGAAAGATTATATCCATCAATTTTTAATTTGAACTAAATGAAGATTAATACAGATGTTTTAATAATTGGTGCTGGGCCCGTTGGATGTGTTATTGCTGAAAGATTGAGTAATGAACTTAATTTAAAATGTAAAATTATTGAAAATAGAGATCATATAGCAGGTAATTGTTATGATGCATATAATAAAAAAGGTGTTTTGTATCACAAATATGGTCCTCATTACCTAAGATTTAAAAATAAAAAAACTTATGATTACTTATCAAAATTCACAAAATGGATTGAGGGTGATTATATTGTCAAAAGTGTTGTTAATAAAAAGCTTTATAGTTTTCCAATAAATCTTGATACTTTAGAAAATTTTTTTAATGTGAAATTAAAAAATAAAAACGAAGCAATTAATTTTCTAAAAAAAAAAATTATTAAAATCAAAAATCCGAAAAATTCAGAAGAGGTTATTTTAAATAAATTAGGTAGACAAATTTATGACAATTTTTATAAAAATTATACTATTAAGCAATGGGGTATAAGTCCCAAGAAATTAGATAAATCAGTAGCTGGAAGAGTGCCAATAAGATTTAATAGGAACCCATTTTATGTAAATGAAAAATTAAGATTTATGCCTAAACATGGTTTTACTCAATTATTTAAAAATATGACTAAAAATAAAAATATATCTATAATTTTTAATACAGATTATTTTAAAATTAAAAATAAAATTAATGTAAAATATTTTACAATATATACAGGTACACCAGATAGGTTTTTTAACTTTAAATATGGAAAACTCGATTGGAGATCGTTAAGATTTGTATTTAAAACTCACAAAAAAAAACTTATTCAAGAATGTGTTCAATACAACTACCCAAATGATCACAAATTTACTAGAAAAGTAGAAATTAAACATGTAACAAAACAAAAAACAAATTATACAGTTATATCTAAAGAATTTCCCACAAATAATGGTGACCCTTATTATCCAATAATTAACAAAAAAAACTTAAGTAAATTTAAAAAATATGAAAAATTAATGAACAATGAGATGAAAAATAATATTTTTTTTGAAGGAAGATTGGCACGTTATAAATATTTTAATACAGATGAAGTTATTGAAAGCGCTCTAGTATTGTATAAGAAACTTAAAAAAACATATAAAAATTTGGTTAAAAGTTAAGTTATTATTTTTTCTTAAAATAATTAAATATTAATTTTGTTTAATGCATTATTTTTAAACAAATTAGCTTCCTTGATATATCTTCTTACCATTTCAGTTGATTTATGACCTGTCATAGCCATTATACTTCGTTCTTCTGCACCAGCCTCTGCTGCTGAAGTTGCAAATCCAGATCTTAAACTATGACCAGCATATTTGTTGCTATCTAAATTTGCTAAATTTGAGTATTTTTTTATTATTAATGCTACTGACTTATCTGAAACTTTAAAAATTTTACCATTTTTTAAATTTTGATGAGTTAACCATGCTTTTAAAGCATTTACTGGACAATAAATTGCATTTTTAAAGTAGGGGATACCTTTTGTGGTACCTTGACCTGATTGGTCAGTTTTTGATCTTTTTATAAAAATTTTAACCCCTTCGGTTACAAACTCAATATCATCATATTCAAGCTGTACTAGTTCTGATCTTCTAAAACCACCCGAGAAACCAATAAGTAATATTGCTTTATCTCTAAGTTTTTTATCTATATTTTTTTGTTTTTCATTTAAAACATTAATAAGTAATTTTAAATCGTTGATTAATAATGGTTTTTTACCTTTTTGATTAACACCATTTTTTCTTTTAATACCCATTAAATTTTCAACAATTATCGGATGTTTGGTGTCTACATAGTATCCTTTCATTTTATGAAGAACTCCTATTGATGCTATTCTTCTTTTGAGAGTACTATATTTTGATGTTGAAGATAGATGAGTCAAATATAATGATAACACTTTAGGACTGGTAGGCATTTCATTAAATCCGTTTTGATTACAGAAATTCGAAAAATCTCTAAAGTCAGCATTGTAAGCTCTTAATGTGTTTGTTGCTTTTGAGTTTTTTAAATTTTTAATTGTTTCAATTTCTAAATTTTTTACATTTACTAAATCAGTCATAATTTCCGATAACCATTAATTATCGGAAATATATATATAATGAAATTTAATGTCAATAGTTATAATTAACTAACCGTATGGCTAGACCAATAATGAAATTAGAGTACAGATACTGCAAAGTATGTAACAAAGATGTTCATTACAAGTTATACAGAAAGGTAAACGCACTGAAAAAAGGTCCAAGGAAAGGTGAAACTCCTGGCTGGACAGATATTAACAATGGAAAGAGATTTTCTGTCTGTAATAATTGTGAAAAAACAAGATTTTATAAGAGATATAGACAAAATCCAATACCTCAACTTATATATAACTTTAAAAAAAGAGCAAAATTAGCAGATGTTCCTTTTAAATTAACTCCAAAAGATATAAGGGAAAAACTTGATCTAGTAGGCACAAAATGCCCTATTCTTGGTATTAAAATGCAGATATCTCAATTAGGATCAAAAAACAATGATTTAACGCCATCGATTGATAGAATTGATCCTAAAAAAGGCTATGTTAAAGAGAATATCATTGTTGTTAGTATGAAAGCCAATAGAATTAAAACTGATGCAACAGTTGAGGAAATAAGAAAAGTTGCAGATTTTTATGAGAAATTATTAAATAATAAATAAACATTTAATATCAATAGTTTAAAATTGAAAATTAAAGCAAATGATTAGAAAATTAAAGCGAAGAGATAAAGAAAATTGGATAAAATTGTACTGCGGATATGCAAAATTTTATAAAGTTCCAATGAATCAAGAGATTTTAGATAGTTTATGGAGTTGGATACACGATGAAAATCATGTTGTTAATGGAATTTGTTATGAAATTGAAGATAAAATTGTTGGAATTGCGCACTACAGAACAATGCCAAGACCAATAAAAGGTCAATATATAGGATTTTTAGATGATTTATTTGTGAATGAACATTTTAGAGGTCAGAAAATAGCTTTAAACCTTATAAAATACTTGGAATCTTTATCTAAAGAAAATAATTGGGACGGAATTCGTTGGATAACCCACTCTTCCAATGAGACTGCGAAAAAATTATATGATAAAATTGCTAAAAATACAGGATTTGAATTATATGAACTTAAAAGGGACTAAATTTCAGATAAAAGTTTGGAATTACTTGAAAAAAATACCTAAGGGAGAAGTCAGAACTTACCTACAGGTGGCAAAAGCTATTGGAAAGCCAAAAGCACATAGAGCAGTAGCAAATGCAGTTGGAAAAAACCCATATCCTCCAAAAATACCTTGTCATAGGGTAATTAGGACCGACGGATCTCTTGGAGGATACTCAGGAAAAGGTGGAATTAAGACTAAGCTGCGCTTACTTAGATCTGAAAAAGTTGATATTTAAGGTTAAAAAAGTGTTGAAAATAAAGACTTTTAGACGATTTTCATGAATAATCATGTAAATAGCACTATTCACCCTTTAGTTGTACCACGTATCTAAATATAACTAAATAAGTACCCTCTATGGGCGATTAAAGAGCATATTCTATTACTGCATTGCTCTATTTGTCAATGATATCAACCCTTTTTTAATATCTCAAATTTGCTGTATTTTGCAGGTTTTTAAGCCACCTGCCCTACAATTTTTGATGAAAAAATATACTTTAGAATTTCATTATTAAAAAACTGTTGCAATTAAACACTTCTAGCAATTTATATTATTTTTAAACGCTATTAATTATATTTAGTGTTTTTTATATACCAATGTGATCCAAAAAAGTCGTTAATATTAACGATTATAATGAAAAAAAACCAAATATTACTCTATTTAACCAAGTATTAATGCCTTTTTATTATATTTATATATACGTTATTTATTCAATAATTACAATAATTTAATAT